>JAHRYW010000004.1 GCA_020621865.1 Betaproteobacteria bacterium
CCCCACTTCGCCGAAACGCCCGGCACCGCAGGAGAGGGGCGCATTATATAGATACTCCGCAGACCGTCAAGGCTTATTTTGAAATCGGGCAATTACTTCTTTTGCACCCACTCAATCAATGACGACCACTGCTCAAGGTCACGACGATGCTTTGCTCGCGGAGGATCAAAAACGGTTCCGCCACCGGCCGCCACATTGACATAGTTCTGAGTGTTTCTGAGATAGGCGACGATAGGAATATCGAAGTGCTTCAGGAATTCTTCCAGCATCCCCGCAGCCCTGGTGCGAGGATCGACTCGCATTGCCACGATCCCAACCTTGGCTCTGACGCCTCGGATCTCAGTACGAATGGAATTCAGGAAGTCTTCCGTCGCCGCCATATCAAAGACAGACGGCACTAGAGGAACCACCACCTTGTCTACTGCACGAAGATAGTCGGACAGCTTGTAGCCCTGCAGGCCTGCAGGAGCATCTACAACCACCCAATCCGCCTCGCGAGGTAAATTCAAACTGATCTGATTGCCGCCGTAGTACCCGGTTATAGCCGGAAGGGCTGGGTCGCGAAATGCCATCCAGCGCAACGATGATTGCTGCCGATCCAGATCGCACAAAGTGGTCTTTTTACCTTGATTCGCAAAATAACCTGACAGATTTGTCGCCAGCGTTGTCTTGCCGGCCCCGCCTTTCGGATTTGCAACCAGAACTGCACGCATAGCACCCCCTGTATTTTTATCCGCATTATATTCGTCACCTCAAAGGTGTCATAGATGCATAGAATGTAGGTTTTACCCACCAAAGATCACCATGGTCACAAAAGTTGCGAGCGATCGCCAGGGAATTCAATCAGTCGAGGTCGGATTTCGTCTGTTGCGGGTGCTGGCAGCGACCAACCGACCAATGATGTTGCGCGACATCGCTAAAGGCGCCGGCATGCCTGCGGCCAAAGCTCATCGCTATATGGTGAGCTTCCTGCGTGTCGGTATCGTTGAACAGGACGCCAGTAGTGGCCGGTACGACTTGGGCGCCTACGCCCTGGAGCTTGGCTTGTCCGGCCTTGGTCGTTTGGACCCTGTACGCTTATCGGGGCCCATTCTCGAAGCGCTCTGCGAAGAAATCCATGAAACTGTCGCGCTCGCCGTCTGGGGCACTCATGGAGCAACGATTGTACGAATTGTCGATGCCGGCGGCCCAATCACCATCACGCTACGCCCTGGCACCTGTTTGTCGCTGTGCAAGTCAGCAACTGGTCGCGCATTCTCGACCTTCTATCGATCGCCATATCTCAAGAAAATGCTGGACGACGAGATTCGAGAACTGGCCGAATCCAGCAAAACCGCGGTAACGACCATTCGTCGCCAACTGGAAAAGAATCTATCGGAAATCCGCGCCCAGGGAATAGCCAGAGCCACCGGTAGCCTGACCCCTGGAATCAATGGTTTCAGCGCACCCGTATACGACCACACCGGCAGCATGGTTGCGGCAATCACGTCATTGGGGACAATGGGGGAGTTCAACGCTGAATGGGACAGCCCGGTTGCCAAGGCGATGCTTGAGTCAGCCAGCACACTGTCACGGCGCCTCGGATACGGCAGCCTAGCTGAATGACATCGGTTGGTGCCCCCGCGCGGAATCGAACCACGGCCTGATGATTACAAATCAACTGCACGACCTTCATGCTACGGGGGCCCGGGCAACGGGGCGCGATTATAGCTTGATCAACACAATTGCAACATGACCACTCTGAGCAACCCTTTTGAAATTGCCCGCGAAACGCTGCGCTTGCTGGCCGGCCGCCGAATTCCGCCTACACCGGACAATTACCTGACGCTTTACCACGAAATTGCCGGCACCAAGCCTTCCGGGAATGCGTTCCCGGAGGCACAGCTTCGTTCGCTGGCGTCAGCGCTGCCGAAGGCATCGCCCGATCAGATGCGCCTGGCCCGACAACTCGACGATGCGGTCAAGGCCGCCAACTGGGATGAATACAAGGGCCACTTGGTCGGTTTCGTAAACAACCTTGCAGAATCCCAAAAGCTGGCGTGGTCAGAATTGATCGCCGACCTGCTCCGTCAATGGGACGCCAAGCATCCGGGACTGACCGCGGCCCGCAAGCGCGAATCGCTGGAACACGTATTGACCAGCAGCGGCGCCAACCCGGACACGCTCTTCAGTCGCATGCAGGGGCTTCTCCGCTCATGGGGACATGGCCGCGAACAGGAAACAGCCGGCGCCAGCGAAGAAGCACTTTCAGGAAATGCCGATTTTTCCGCATCGACCGTAGCATTGCCCGATTTGCTGCCTGAACTGCGCGAATTGTTCGCCTTCACGCTCGAAACGGCGATCGCCACTCAATTAGTGGAAAGCCCGCAACTCTCCAGCGATGCCAAGGCACTGGCTGCCGACATCCGCACGGCGACCAGCCCGGCGCAATTGCAGGAGTTTCTGACCCGACTGAAGCGCTTCGCCTTCAAGCTGGAATTGCTGGCGGAAGACCAGACCGAGTTACGTCAAAGCCTGCTCGGTTTGCTCAGACTACTGGTTGGCAACATCACCGAACTAGTTCTCGATGACCACTGGCTGCATGGGCAGATCGAGGTGGTCAGGGAAATCATCGACAAGCCGCTGTCGCAACGCGCGCTTGACGACGCCCAGCGCCGCCTGAAGGAGGTGCTGTTCAAGCAAAGCCAGCTCAAGGCCAGCCTGTTCGAAGCCAAAGAAGCTATCAAGCAGATGCTTGCCGGCTTCGTGGACCATCTGGCCGACTTTGCCGAGGCCACCTCCGACTACCACGACAAGATCGAAATCTGCGCCAGCAAGATCAGTTCGGCCAACGATATTTCCGAGTTGGAAAACGTGCTCGGCGAAGTCATGCGCCAAACCCGGACGATCCAGATCAATGCCCAGCGCTCGCGCGACGAATTGCGCTCGACCCAGGCCAAGGTACAAGCATCTGAAGCCCGCATCCGGGAACTCGAGCGCGAGCTGGAAGCAACCAGTGACCTGGTCCGTCACGACCAGCTGACGGGCATCCTAAATCGACGCGGACTGGAGGAAATCTACGACAAGGAGGCAGCACGAGCGATTCGCCACGACGCCTCCCTCTGCGTAGCACTGCTCGACATCGACAATTTCAAGAAATTAAATGACTCGCTGGGCCATGCAACGGGAGACCAGGCACTCGTCCACCTCGCAAAAACATGCCGCGAAACATTGCGCCCACAAGACACAGTGGCACGTTACGGCGGAGAAGAATTTGTTATTCTTCTCCCCGGGACAGCCATAGAGGACGCTGCGCAAGCGTTAATGCGCCTTCAGCGTGAGCTAACCCGAAACTTCTTCCTGTTTAATAACGAAAAGGTGCTTATTACATTCAGTGCCGGTGTCACCCAGATGATCGACTCTGATAGTTTCAGCACGTTAATTCAGCGCGCCGACAAAGCCATGTACGAAGCGAAAACCACGGGCAAAAACAAGGTTATCAAGGCATGAAGGCCGTCATTCTTGCGGGCGGCAGGGGCACACGGATCAGCGAGGAAAGCCACCTCCGGCCGAAACCGATGATCGAAATCGGTGGAAAGCCGATCATCTGGCACATCATGAAGATATATTCCGCCCACGGCATCAATGATTTCATCATTTGCCTGGGTTACCGCGGTTACGTCATCAAGGAATATTTTGCCAACTATTTCCTGCATAACTCCGACGTAACGTTCGACATGACCAACAACACCATGTCAGTCCTCCAACAGCATGGAGAACCCTGGAAGGTCACCCTGGTCGACACGGGAGAACACACACAAACCGGCGGCCGACTCCGGCGGATAAAGAAATTTCTGGATACCAATGAGCCTTTTTGCTTTACCTATGGCGACGGGGTAGCAGACATCGACATTTCCGCGCAAATTGAATTCCACAAGCAACACGGGCTCTTGGCCACCGTCTGCGCCGTGACACCGCCAGGGCGTTTTGGCGCCCTCGAAATCGAAGGCAATCAGGTCACTCGATTTCAGGAGAAACCTTTGGGCCAAGGGGGGCTGATCAACGGCGGTTATTTCGTTTTGCAACCCCAAGCAGTGGACCTCGTCGACAACGACCTCCAGCCGTGGGAAGCAGAACCGATGCACCACTTGGCGGACTCAGGCAAACTTGCGGCGTGGATGCACGACAGCTTTTGGCAACCGATGGACACCTTGCGAGACAAAATGCTGCTGGAAGAGCTTTGGGTATCCGGCCAGGCGCCGTGGAAAATATGGTGACAAGGCTCTTCGCTCCACGGAATCCGCAACATATTTAACCCTGGAGGGCCAAGATGAGGGGGTGCCATCGACAGGCAGCTTATCTGTTGATACCCAAACAGAGCCGCTTCGGACAAAAAGTGCCGCTCGTCTGGCCCTCTCAACACCCCATGTTCCGTTGCCCGGCCGGCATGGGCATGTATAACCCCGTCTGATCCAGAGCCCCCAGTGCATTGCCCATCTCTTCACTCTTCACCCCAACCAGAGATTGATAGCACCAAGAATGAAGGATGAGGGTTCATGACTAATTCACACCAACCTGATCTTGAGAAATCTCCAAACAAAAACCTGCAACCCCGTCCACTCACTTTCAACGGGGAGGTATTGATATGCTGACCCGACAGTTCTGGGCGGGCCGCAGGGTATTCCTGACAGGCCACACGGGATTCAAAGGCAGTTGGCTATCGATATGGCTGAACGAACTGGGCGCGAGTCTCAGCGGCTATGCATTGGCGCCACCGACATCGCCGGCGCTTTTTGAGATCGCCAGGGTTGGCCAGTGCTTGACGTCGACGATAGGCGATATCTGCGATGCACCCCGGCTAACCTCCGCCATGCGAGCAGCGGACCCTGAGATACTCTTCCACCTGGCAGCCCAGCCTCTGGTTGGGGAAGGCTACCGCGACCCCGTCGGCACCTATGCGACCAATGTCATGGGAACGGTCAATGTGCTGGAGGCGGCACGATCGCTACCGAACTTGCGCGCCGTAGTCGTCATCAGCACCGACAAATGTTACGCCAATCACGAGACCGGCCAGGCCTTTCGCGAAAGCGACCCGCTGGGCGGCCACGACCCCTACAGTAGCAGCAAGGCCTGCACCGAACTGGTCAGCCACGCCTACCGCCAATCTTTTTTCGGCATGCGCGGCATTCATCTGGCAACGGCTCGGGCTGGCAATGTAATCGGCGGCGGCGACTGGGCGGCAAACCGGCTGCTGCCCGACCTACTCCACGCCTTCGAAAATGGCGAAACCGCCCTCCTACGTCAGCCGCAAGCCATTCGCCCGTGGCAGCACGTGCTCAATCCACTCGCCGGCTACCTGATGCTCGCCGAACAACTTTATGCGGGAACATCTGTCGAGCGCGCCTGGAATTTCGGGCCGGACGGTTCTGACTGCATCACCACTGGCGATCTGGCCTCACTATTGGCCGAGCACTGGGGGGAACAGGCACGTTGGTCTGCCGATCCGACCGCAGAATTTCCACACGAAGCAACACTGCTCCATCTAGATACCGCCGACGCCAAGAATATTTTAAATTGGCGCCCAAATTGGCCATTGACCGTAGCAATCGAGCAAACTGCCGCCTGGCAGCGCGCCTGGCTTTCCGGCGAAGACATGCAAGCCGTATGCCGTGTGCAAATCGCAAATTACTCCAAAAAAATATCATGACATTAGATGAAGAGAGACAAGAGATATTGCAGCGGGTTCGTGCTTACGCTGCACGCGCCACAGCAACTCCGGATTTCCAGCCTGGCAAAAGTCACATTCCGCCCTCAGGAAAAGTGCTGGGGGCCGATGAATTTGCGAATCTGGTAGATGCTGCACTGGACGGCTGGCTAACCACCGGGCGCTTCAACGCAAACTTTGAACAAAAGCTGGGCGAATTCCTGGGCGCCCGACACGTTCTTACCTGCAACTCCGGCTCCAGCGCCAACCTTCTGGCGCTTACCGCCCTGACCTCGCCGCAACTGGGCGACCGCGCCCTGCGCCCCGGGGACGAAGTCATCACGGCAGCCGCGGGTTTTCCAACTACCGTCAATCCCATTCTGCAAAACGGCCTGATCCCCGTTTTCGTTGATTCCGAAATCCCAACCTACAACCCGTCGCCAGCTAGCATAGAAGCCGCCATCACGCCACAGACGCGGGCAATCATGCTGGCGCACACCCTGGGCAATCCCTTCGATGCGCTCGCCGTGCGCGCTCTGGCCGACCGCCACAGACTGTGGCTCGTCGAAGACTGCTGTGACGCACTCGGCTCGACCCTAGCTGGACGCAAGGTGGGCAGCTTCGGCCACATCGGCACGCTGTCGTTCTATCCGGCCCACCATATCACCATGGGTGAGGGCGGTGCCGTTTTCACATCCGATACCCAGTTGAAGAAAATCCTGGAATCCTTCCGCGACTGGGGCCGCGACTGTTACTGCGCACCCGGTTGCGATAACACCTGTGGCAAGCGCTTCGACTGGCAACTCGGCGAACTTCCGGCGGGTTACGATCATAAATACGTCTACTCCCACCTCGGCTACAACCTGAAAATCACCGACATGCAAGCCGCCGTCGGACTTGCCCAACTGGCCCGCGTCGATGAGTTCATCGCAACGCGCAAGCGCAACTTTGCCGATTTGCACAATCAGCTCTCTGATTTACAGGAATTTTTGATCCTGCCCGAGGCAACGCCGGAGAGCGATCCGTCCTGGTTTGGTTTCCCGTTGACGCTGCGTGACAACGCCCCGTTCGACCGCGTTGAATTATTGCGCTACCTCGATCAGCACAAGGTCGGCACGCGCCTGCTGTTCGCCGGCAACCTGACCCGCCAACCTTACATGTCCGGTCGGAACTATCGCATTTCGGGATCACTGGAAAATGCCGACTACATCATGCGAAACACCTTCTGGCTCGGCATCCACCCCGCGCTGAACTCAAACATGCTCGCCTATGTTGCGGAGCAGATCAAAACCTTCATGGGAGTGAATTTCGAATGACGCCCAGAATGCGGGTTGCCGACTACATCGCGCAACGTTGTGCCGAGGCCGGCGCGCGACACGTATTTTTGGTCACCGGCGGCGGAGCGATGCATTTGAACGATGCCTTTGCCCGCCACCCTCTGTTGTCACCCGTCTGTTTCCATCACGAACAAGCGGCCGCCATGGCGGCGGAAGGGCACTACCGAACCTCGGGCCGCCTGGCCATTCTCAACGTAACCACGGGACCGGGCGGCATCAATGCCTTGAATGGCGTCTACGGCGCCTATGTCGACTCAATTGCCATGGTGGTGGTTTCGGGGCAGGTCAAGCGCGAAACCTATCTTCGCAATTACCCGCAACCCTTGCGGCAACTCGGCGACCAGGAAGTGGACATCGTCAGCATGGCCCGACCGGTCACCAAATACGCCACGACCGTTCAAGATCCATCCGATATTCGCCGCATCGTGGACAAGGCAATCTACCTGGCCACACAAGGCCGCCCCGGCCCGGTGTGGATTGACGTCCCGGTTGATATCCAGGCAATGCTCATCGATCCGGATGAGTTATCCGGTTGGGACGTCACAGATCGGCAAGCGCTGCTAGACGACCCTGACACTTGCCAGAATACGCGCGCCTGGCTAGAAAATCCGCCAGCCCAAAACTTCGCAACAGCGCTGGATTCACTACTGGGCGCATTGAAAAAAGCCAAGCGCCCCGTGTTGATGGCAGGCACGGGCATTCGTCTTTCCGGAATGCAGGAAGCCTTTCTTGATCTATGCACCCGGCTCGGCATACCCGTTGTTACTGGTTGGAACGCCCACGATTCACTGACTGACGATCACCCCTGCTACGCCGGGCGCCCAGGAACGGTCGGCGACCGCGCCGGCAACATCACCGTACAAAATGCAGACTTGCTGATCATTCTTGGCTGCCGCCTGAACATCCGCCAGATCAGTTACAACTGGCGCAGTTTCGCTGCCGATGCCTACAAATTCATGGTCGACATCGATGAGGCAGAGTTAAACAAGCCAACCCTGTCCATCGATTACAAAATTCACGCCAATCTGGCTGATTTCGTCCCCGCCCTGCTTCAGCGCTTAGACGATTACCAGCCGCCCTGCGACCATCAAAACTATCTCCAGTGGTGTCGCGAACGGGTCAGCCGTTATCCGGTCGTTAGCGCCGAACAGCGTACGACAAGCCCCCCCTTGAACCCATACCACTTTATCGAACTGTTGTTCACCAGTTTGGACCAGGAAGCCGTGGTGGTTACGGGGAATGGCTCCGCCTGCGTCATGGGTTTCCAGGCTGCCCGGCTGCGGGCAGGGCAAAGGCTGTTTACCAATTCCGGTGACGCCTCGATGGGATACGACCTGCCGGCGGCCATCGGCGCCTGTTTCGCCCGCGACCGGCAACGGGTCATCTGCCTTGCCGGCGATGGCAGCTTGATGATGAACATCCAGGAACTGCAAACCCTCGTTGGCTACGAGTTGCCCGTGAAGGTCATTGTGCTGAACAACGCGGGATACCATTCGATCCGCCAGACCCAGACAGCGTATTTCTCCGATAACCTGTTTGGAATCGGCCCGGAAAACGGCGTCAGCCTGCCCGATTTTGTCGCCGTCGCAAAGGCCTTTGGACTGCCCGCGCGCCGCGTCGACAGCGCCGCAGAGTGGCTAGAAAAAGCAACCACGGACATGCTTTCAGCCCCGGGGCCGGCGCTGATCGAGGTCATCGTCGACCCTGCGCAAGGATTTTCTCCTAAATTGGCCTCAAGAAAGCTGGCAGATGGGTCGATGAGTACACCAGCCCTGGATGATATGTCGCCGTTCCTTGAACGAGACGAACTAGCCAGTAACCGCTTTGCAGGTTAACCCCACATGTACTCGACGATTGTCTATGACCTCGATGGCACGCTGGTCGATAGTGCAGCAACTGTTGCCGCACTATTGAATGACCTGCGCGCGGAGCGCGCCCTCCCTCCGCTGGACAAATCGTTTTACACCCCGTGGCTCAGTATTGGCGGCAAAGCGATGGTCGCGGCTGCACTGGCCATTCCTGAGGCGGAGGCGCAAACCTGGCTCGATATTTTTCGCGCTCGCTATCTCGCATTACCAACCGACAAGGCAACCATTTATCCGTCGGCCCATGACACACTTGCTGCCCTGCAGGCGGCAGGCATTCGCCTTGCTCTATGCACCAACAAGCCCCGCCCGCTGACCGACAAGATCCTTGCGGAAACGGGACTGGGGGAATATTTTTCGGCGATTTGCGCCGGGCTCGACCTGCCCACCAGCAAACCCCATCCGGATAACCTGAACACCTGCCTAGAAAAGCTCGACAGTCACCCAAGCGAGTGCATTGTCATCGGCGACAGCCGCGTGGATCAGGCATTGGCTGAAGCCTGCGGCGCGAGTTTCGGCTTTTTTCGCTGCGGTTACGACGATGGCGTTCTCCCCGAAGCCTGCTCACTAACGCTCCATCATCATTCAGAGATCTTCAACCTATTCTCATCTATCGACAAAAGGCCGAGCCATGAATAATTGCGAACGCAAAATGCTGAGTCTGCTCAAGACATTAAAAAATGAATATGGCTGCGTTGCCGTCAAGGCTGAATTCGAGGCCGAAGGCACACGCGTGGACGAGCTGCTACGCCTGATGGAAATTGCCCGCAAGGCCGACCTCAAGATCGGCCTCAAAGTTGGGGGCTGCGAGGCCATGCGCGATCTGATTGAAAGCAAGCAGTTTGGCGTCGAATACATTATTGCGCCGATGGTTGAAACGCCTTATGCCCTGAGCAAATTCATCCAGGCAAAGGACCATGTATATTCAAAGGATGAGCAGATCGATACCGCATTTCTGTTCAACCTGGAAACGCACACCACATTCAAATCGCTACCGGAAATGAGCCGCATGGCGGTTGCTGGTGGCTTAGCCGGCATTGTCTTTGGCCGGGTCGATTTTGCCGGTTCCATGGGCTGGAACCGTGAGGCGGTAAATTCGCCGGGAATGGCCGAGTTTTGCCAGGAGGCAGCCCGTCAATGCCGCGACAACGGCCTGGATATCGTTGTTGGCGGAGGCGTATCCGCCGACGCACTTCCGTTCTTGAACGATATCAGGCAAAGCCATCTGACTCGATTCGAGACACGCAAGGTCATTTTTGGCGCGAATGCGCTGGATGTCTCGGACATGAACGAGGGCCTGCGAGTCGCGGTGCACTTTGAGCTACTCTGGTTGCAAAACAAGCGCGATTACCATGGTTTCATTCACCGGGAAGACAATGCCCGTATCGAGATGCTGGAGAAGCGCTGGCAAGTGCTTTCAGAATGCACCAACAACCACTGAACAACTCAGAAACAAAGGCAACTCTCGTGACCGAAAAAAATATTGCTGCTGTTATTCAGCCGCGCATTCACGCTGCGGCGAAAGTCCCGCTGGAAGACCAGGTGCCTCTGGCGACGCCTTTCTCGGTACACATCGACGTCTGTAGCGTTTGCAATTACAAGTGCAGTTTTTGCTTTCAGGCGGACAGCCAGGCCATGAAAGCGGTCGGCCTGAAGCGCGGCATGATGAGCTTCGCGATGTTCAAGAAAATAGTCGACGAACTGAGTGCTTTTGATCAGAAAATCAAAAAAATCAAGATCGGCAATCACGGCGAGCCGACACTTCACCCCGAGCTACCGGCCATGATCCGTTACGCTCGTGACAGTGGCACGGCCGAAATAATCGAGTTGTTCACCAACGCATCGCAACTCGAACCAACGCTCAACCAGGCATTGATCGACAGCGGCCTGCAGCGCATCAACATCTCGCTGGAAGGCTTGTCCGACGAGCGTTACCAGCAGGTCGCCGGGGTAAAGCAAAGCTTCGCGGCCATCGTCGAAGGCGTCCGTCACCTCTACTCCATTCGTGGCGACTGCAAAATTTACGTCAAGATTGCCGATCAAACCAGTGCGCTATCGCGCGACATCACGCAGAAGTTTGTGTTGAGCGATGCCGAACGCGACTATTTTTTCGATACCTTCGGGAATATCTGCGACGAAATTTTCATCGAAAAGGTTGTACCGCAGTGGGCCGAGGTGCAACTGGACAAGCAGAACCAGGTTTCCGAAACCGGCATGTATGCCCAGAAGGTCAAGGTGGACAAGGATGTTTGCCCATTCATTTTCATGTACCTGCACTTCAACTGCGACGGCACCGTCAGCCCATGCACACTGGACTGGCCACGCAAAGTCGTTATCGGCAACATCGAACAGCAGTCCGTCAAGGAGATCTGGAACGGTCAGCAGTTGCGTGCCCTGCAGGTTGCCATGCTCGAAGGCAAACGTTGCGACATCAATTTCTGCAAGAACTGCACAGCGCCGGTCGTTTGCGTCGAAGAGGATCTTGATCCGCACAAGGACAACCTGCTGAAAAAAATTCGCCCGTTACTGGCCAAGGTATCGCATTCATGAAAATTCTGATTCTCGGCTCCAACGGCTTCATCGGTCGCAACCTGGTGGATTATTTTGCCGCCGGCCCCCATCAGATTCTTGCGCCAAAGCGTGCCGAATTGAATCTGCTTGATCAGGACGCGACTGAAAACTATCTGCGGGAACAGCGCCCCGACGTAGTCATCAACAGCGCCATCAACATCCAGTCTGCGGAAGCCAACCTGCAGATTTACTATAACCTCGAACGCTGTGCCGCCCACTTCGGGCGGTTGATCAACATTGGCTCGGGCGCCGAATATGCAGCACGCTACTACACGCCTCTTATGGCCGAATCCTATTTCGGTCTGAACATCCCCGCAGACACTTACGGCATTTCCAAGTTCTGTATCGCCAAGGACATTGAGCGTTCGTCGCATGACTGCGTCAATCTTCGGGTTTTCGGCATTTTCGGCGAACACGAGGACCATAGCCGGCGCTTCATTTCGAACAATATTTGTTCATCGATCCGCAACAACACCATCACGGTCAATCGCAATTCGATTTTTGATTACCTTGACGTCCTGGATTTTGCCAAAATCGTCGAGAAATTCCTGACCATGTCTTTGGGATTCAAGTCCTACAATGTTTGCACGGCGACCCAGCGAAGTCTGGCTGAACTGGCAGGGGTCATCGACCGGGAAAGCGGCCGTCAAAATACCGTAACCGTTGCCAATCGCGATATCTTTTCGACCTACACCGGGGACAATCAGCGCTTGCTCGATGCGATTGGCGGCTTTCACTTCACGCCGATCGAAGACTCAGTCCGGCGCCTGTTCGCTTGGTATGAAGCCGAATTCGCCGCAGGTCGGATCGTATGAATCCCCGACAGGCTGAATTGCTTGGCCAATTAAGCGGCGTCCCGGTCATGATCTGGGGCGCCCGAATGACCGGACTTGGCCTGGTCAGACTCTGCCGAACCCATGGCATCAACGTCATTGGGTTCATCGATTCGGATCCTGCATTTTCCGGCAAACTGATTGCAGGGCTACCCTGCCATCCCCCCGCAGCCCTGCCTGAAATCCACGCCCGGCATCCGATTCTTAAAATAGTCGTAGCCGCGTCAACCAAAGAGAGCGAGATCAACCAGTTATTGGTGCAGCACGGCTTTTCGACAGCTGACTACATCAATTACTCACATTACTGCGACCTTTTCTACACCGTCGACGTGATGGGGACCTGCAACCTCAAGTGTCTCTCCTGCCCCCATGGCGCAGGCGGTGAAGAGCGCCCCCGTGGCCTGATGACGTTGGACAATTATCGCCAAGTCATCGACAAGATCGTCGCCGAAAACGATCTGGTCACTCACATCAGCCTATACAGCTGGGGGGAGCCCTTCCTTAATCCATCCCTGCCGGAAATGGTTGCCGAACTACACCGGCGCGGGATTGCGGCAGCGCTATCGAGCAATCTATCGATCAAGAACGAGCATCTGTTGCACAAAGTTCTACGTGAAAACCCCGAATATCTGAAAGTCTCGCTATCCGGGTTTTATCCAGAGGCCTATAACGATACGCACAGCGGCGGCAACATCCATCTCGTTCGCTCCAACATGTTGCGGCTCCGGTATTACATCGACAAATACCGCCTCGATACGGTGGTTGATGTTAATTACCATCTCTACAACAACAATAACCGCCGCAACTTGCAAAAAATGCAAGAGTTCTGCGACGAACTTGGCTTCTTCCTCTCCACCACTTACGCCCTTGTCATGCCACTCGAACGTGTCATCGACAAACTAGAGGGCCGCCCAAGTCCAAGCACACTGGCCCTCGAAAGCAAATTGCTCGTCGGCATCGAGGAAGGCATCGCCTCTGCTACGGTCGAAGGCAAAAATGAGCCAAATTCCAAAATGGAATGCCCGTTTCTGGAAAACCAGACAATCATCAACTGGGATCTCAGCGTGCCTGTGTGCTGCACCACCTTCAACCGCGGGTCAAATATCGTCGCCGAGAACTTCCTGTTGGCCAGCAAATCCCAAATCAGCACCACCAAACATCAGGCAGCGATCTGCGCTACCTGCCAGCATCACAACCTGCCAGCCTACAACCTAGGCCTGAACCGCAAGCAATGGGAAGCCGTCGCAGCTACCAAACCTAGCGAAGACCTGCCGCTCTAACCATGACCGCTACCGCACCAATGCCCTGCCGCTTGTGCCGCCACCCCCTAGGCATTTCCGATGCAGTTCATATCGGACCTTTTCCCAAGGCGGCACAATACTATCCCGAGCCGGAAGAATTCGTCGGCGATCACGGTGTAATGCTGGAGATCGCAGAATGCCCATGTTGCGGCATGACCCAACTACTGAATGAGCCGGTCAGCTATTACAAGCAAGTCATAACTGCGGCCTCGCTATCTCCGGCAGTCCGGGAGCAAAGGCTGGCTCACTTCAAACAGTTGCGCGACAGCTTCCGTGAATCACCTCGGGCGCTTGAAATCGGTTGTGCCAGTGGAGAAAACCTGCCACTCCTGCGCAGTGTCGGCTACATCGCCCACGGCATCGAATTCGCCCCCCCTCGATCCGCCCCCACTCTACTCCCGGAAGGCGTGACAAACCGCTACCTCCTCGACATAGGTCCCGAGGAACACGGCACCTATGACCTGTTGATCTCCTTCAACTATCTGGAACACCAGCCAGACGCCCGGGCATTTTTACAAAAATGCCACGCCTTGTTGGCCGATAGCGGAAAGTTGCTACTGACCGTTCCGAACCTGGATTTTCTATTGTCCAGCCAATCGGCCCATGAATTCGTTGCCGATCACCTGCTTTACTTCACCGCTGAGACACTCGAAACTGCCTTGCGCATCACGGGCTTTACGCTGACCGACCGGCAGATCATCAACAACCAGTACGACATCCAGATCATTGCCGAAAAGCGGACCTCGGGCGCCATCGCCACCAGCAAGACAGCGCTTGACGCGCTGGTCATCCGCTTCAATGAGACATTGCGCAACTTCACCGAGCAAGGCAAAAAGGTAGCGGTCTGGGGAGCCGGTCACCGCACGCTCGCCCTCCTTTCGCTCTCCGAATATCACCTCATAACCTGCATTATCGACTCAGCCAAATTCAAACATTACAAATTTGCACCGATATCGCATTTGAAGATACTACCGCCGGAAACCCTGCTTGATCCGGCCTGTGGCATCGATGTCATATTAGTCATGGTCCCCGGGATTTACCCGAAGGAAGTCATCGCCAAAATTCAGTCGCTGCCGGTTTCCTACCATGCCGAGCAATTCCCTCCTGAGATGTAATCGCGCCATTCATGACAAGAAGCCAATTAAATTTAAGCGACAATCCAAAGTGTCAACAGGAGCCGCGAATGATCAGAGAACTCAAAAAAAAGATTCTTTTTCTTGTCCCTGTCCATATTTCATATGACTCCTACACATCCCCTCCAAAGAACGCGAGGACAGTGACAAAAAATGGTCGCACCCTAAACACGCTGGCGACCGACCTGCCACTGGGGCCACTCTCGATATCTGCATATTTAAAAAAGCATTACGAACTCGACGTCAGACTGGTCGACTTCAATGTAGAAGTAAGCGCATTAGATGACTTCAGTTATCCATCTTTCGCAGTATTTGCCAAAGAATATTTAGCAAAGATCCGCGAGATGGATTTTGAACCCGACATAGTCGGTATTTCGAGCTTATTCAGCCCCTCTTATCAAAACTTCATTGAGTTGGGTGCAGTAGCCAAAGCCATTTGGCCAGACACATTCCTTGTGGGCGGAGGAAATATCCCAACCAACGCTTACCAGCATATCAACCAAACAGGAGGGTTTGGATTCTTTGATGCACTATGCTTCGGTGAAGGCGAAAAACCGATGCTAGGGTTAATCAGTGCGGAGTCTCCGGCAACGTACGCAAGTCAATCCGACTCCTGGATCACTGCCAAAAAACTAGAAGATTTTTTCGTTCCGAAGCATGATTTCCTTGTCGATCTCGATGAAATCCCCTTCTACGATTACGCACTTTGCGATCATGGCAAGCACAGCTTAAATCCTGTCATGACCTCGTATGCTGCTCATTCGGACAGCATGGGTTACCACATCATGACCTCGCGTGGCTGCCCATTTCATTGCACATTTTGCGCATCACACCAAGTACACGGGCGAAAGATGCGTTATCACTCAATTGATCGCGTATTTTCGGATATCAACCGACTGGTTGACCAATATGCCGCCAAAACCCTGATATTTCAGGATGACCATTTCATGGCGGATAAAACCCGAGTACTTCGTATTCTTGAGTTCATCGAGCAAAAAAAGCTCAATGCCATTTTCCAAAATGGCCTAACGCTCTATTCGCTTGACTTCGAGACGCTCTCAGCCTTCAAGCGCGCTGGCGTTAACCAGCTCGTTTTGCCGATTGAAAGCGGCAGCGAAAAGGTCCTTAAGCATCAAATGAAAAAGCCTCTCAAGATGAGTATCTCCAGGCAAGTCACCAACGATTGCCGCAAGTTGGGGATCTACACCAACGCAAACATACTCATCGGCCTTCCTGGCGAAACGCACCAGGATATTGAATCTGCACGACTCAACCTGCGAAATATTCCCGCTAACTGGTACCACGTTGTTTGCGCAAGCCCTGTCGTGGGGAGCGAGATCCACAAGATATCTTCAGAAAATGGCTATATCTCAGGGGATGTGCTCGGGGCCGATTATCGATTGGCTGTTATCAACACGCCTGACTTCAGCGCTGATTACATTCAAGATATGCAATATTTATTCAATCTTGAACTCAACTTTTTGTACAACAGTGACCTCCGTTTAGGCAATCTGGCAACTGCTGAATCCGGGTTCAGAAATGTGCTGAATCTGCGTCCAGATCACCTGATGGCAAATCTCTGTCTCGCTTACGTTCATGCCAAACGCGAAGAGTTTTCCAAGGCCGCTGAATGCCTGAATAAATGTCTTGGCGACAACAGCTCCGATAGTTGGGATAAATATCTGGCGCTAATGGACTTCAGCATACCGACAGACGTAAATGACATCATCGGATCCTTCGAACACAAATGGGCCCAATCGCATGAAGAAAATCCTACTCACAGGTGCTGAAGGTTTCGTTGGCCGTAATCTGTTAGAAGCCTTAAGCCGCCGTAGCGATTTCGTGCTTCGCGCCCCGCTGCAACATGAAGTCGACCTAACAAACAGCAATGAAGTCGCGCAATGCCTTGAAACCTTCCAGCCTGATCTGATCATCCATTCAGCGACGTCGAACACAGTCGGCAAGGGTTACGACACCGACGTATGCGAACAAAATTTGCGTATGTTCTTCAATTTGTTGCGCTATCGACCGCAAGGCTGCCTCATCTACACCCTCTGCAGTGGCTCAAGTTACAACCGCGACAGCTGGATCCCAAAGATGCCTGAGGAATACCTTGGGGATAACATTCCCACAGACAGCCAAGGATTTTCGAAGTTTGTCATCGCCAGTTACGCGAGGCGTCTCGTTGACGTGGTCACTCTCCGGATATTTGGAATATTCGGCAAATACGAAGATTACCGGTACAAATTCATTTCAAACACGATTGCCAAACGCATTGCCGGCTTGGAGGTAACTCTTTTCCGAGACGCAGTCTATGACTATCTTGACGTTGCCGACTTCTGCGAAATCGTAGAGCAACTGGTCGACCGCAATGTCCGATCTGGCGAATTCAATGTCACCCCGGACAATTCGATCAAACTGTCACAAGCCATTGAGGCGGTTGACCGCTGCCTTGGAGTCAACCTGGGATATCGGATCATTACTCAAGGGCTAGGCAAGACCTATACGGGATGCAATAAAAAACTCCGTGCGATACTCAAAGACTATCAGTTCTCACCAATCGACGTTTCAATCCACCGATTGACCAAGCATTACCTTGATAACCAACATCAGATTGATGCCGAAGCCTTGAAGAACGATCAGTTGCTGCAACATGCAAAGTCGATCAACAGCCTATGATTACAACACCTTTGCGCGATGATTTTTCTTTGCTGGCAACAGACGCAGAAAGCTACGCCTGTTTTCAGGGGAAAAATGTATATATCACAGGTGCCACAGGCCAAATAGCCTGGTATCTGATACGCCTACTCGCGTTCCTGATCGATTCCGGGAAATTGGATTGCCAACTCAGCGCCCATGTTCGCAGCCAGGCACGATTGAGCGAAAAATACCCCGACCACGCGTCGCTCCCCTGCCATTTTGTGGTGGATACCGATGCTGCAGCATATTTGGCAACAGCCCGTTGCGACATGCTAATTCATTGCGCCAGCATGGCCAGTCCAAAGCACTTTGCCAAGACACCTGTCGATGTCATGGAGGTCAACGGTATCCTCACTCAGAAGCTACTTGAGCAACTGCGCATCAATAACCCGGCATGTCGCTTCGTCTATCTCAGCACGACCGGCGTCACGGGTTTTATTCCCGATGAGCAACGCCCGACTTCCGAAGCCGACTACGGCCCCCTCAGTTGTACCGATCTGGAAAATTGCTATTTGGAGTCAAAACGTTTTGGCGAAATGCTCTGCCTAGCGTATTTCCGTCAATACGATATTCCGACACTCATCGTACGCCCATCGATTACCTATGGCCCCGGATTCGACCTCGATGACGGGCGGTCCTATGCGGATTTTGTTCGCTGCCTGTTATCGGCAATACCGATAAAACTCACGAGCGACGGCAGTGCGATCAGAAACTTCCTATACATCAGTGACTTTATTTCTGGGTTACTCCTGACAATCACTAAAGCCACACCTGGATCTATATATAACATCGCCTCCCCCTATCCGTTGAGCATTTTAGAACTTGCAACGCAATTGAATCACTCGGCTCTCGACAAATCGCTGGGATCTGTTGCGCACACCCAGCCCGATCAGGCTGCGATCTCACGAGTCAACTTTAAAAGCACCAATGCTTCTGTCGACAAACTGATCGGATTGGGCTGGCAGCAAAAAATCCCGGCTATTGAGGGTTTCAAAAAAACAATATTGCACTATATGGAACAACAATCATGACCATTAACGAGCTGAAAAAATCATTTTCTGATGGCAGCATCAGCAAACCCGAATTCATCGCAATGGCCTATGAGGAATTCCACAATATCCTATTCGAGTACGCATCCCAGCTTAACGATGTCGATATCAAGGAGATATTAATTGATGGCTCCGGAGTCATCTTTACGACCAGGAAAACCGGCACGAAGATTCGTTGCCAGCCCGGCGACCATCGATCTCCGCCAATCGAAACGTTCAATTTTTCAGACTTTGAGCCAGCAGAATCAGAAATGATGGAAAAGCTTTTCGACGAACACCAGATTTTCTATGACATCGGCACCAATATTGGCTGGCACTCGCTCAACATGTCTGCAAAACACCGCAAAGCCAAGTTCTACTGCTTCGAGCCCATTCCAAAAACTTATCAACAATTAATAGACAACATAAAATTAAATAACGCCAAAAATATCAACTGCTACAACACTGCACTATCCGATCAGCCGGGTAATCAGAAATTCTTTTACTATACGGCCTGTTCCGGCAATGCCTCTGCGGCCAATTTATCGGAGCGCTCTGACGTCAGCGAAATTGTTTGCCCACAAACAACCCTCGACATGTTTGTTGCAGACAATTCAACACCTCCTCCGGATTTCATTAAATGCGATGTTGAAGGTGCCGAGCTAATGGTGATCAAAGGTGGCGTAGATACCATCGCAAAACACCAGCCAATTTTAATGGTTGAAATTTTGAGAAAATGGTCATCAAAATTCAGCTACAACCCGAATGAAATCTTTCAGCTTCTATATAGCTTTGGTTACTGTGCGTTCACCACTGACGGCAGGGGTTTATTTGAATTTTCTGAAATGGATGAATCAACAATTGAAACAAATTTTTTCTTCCTTCACTCCACGAAGCACAAGCGCCTGATTACTAAATTTAGCCATTAGCACACTGCATCCTTTCCAAATAACCTTGCTGACTTCGCCCTAATAATAGCCATGGATCCTACCAGTCAATTCTGTTTTTCCGCCCATCGCCCGCGCTCAATCAGCAAAAGTGCCGGCGTGCCATTTTACATATTTGCTCCGGACTACACAGAAACTTCTGGTGGAATTCGCGTACTACATTATCTCTGCCACATACTAAATGAGCTTGGCGAGGAAGCCTATGTAATAAATGCGAGAGAGATTTCAAAATCCATACGCGCCCCTCAACTGACCTATGCCAAGCTTGAAGAACATTATGTTTCAGGCAAAAATCCTGTAACTATTTACCCAGAAATTATCCATGCCAACCCGACCAGCACCCCGCTGATCGTACGCTGGCTATTAAATATCCCCGGGCATCTTGGAAAACCCATCGAGTTCGAAGAAAACGACTTAATATTCTTCTATGAAGCCTGGTGCCTTCCAAAGGGAATGGATGGGGCACCACTTTTTATTCACCCGGTTGTTGATGCCGTATTTAATAACGAAGACAACCCAGATGACACCCAGCGTGAACTTGAGTGTTATTACGCCAACAAATATCACCTCGGCAGAAAGCCCATCCTGCCAGAGCACAAACACCTAGTCAGTCTTGGCCAAGAAATAAAGCGGACGCCAGAAGAAATCGCCGGCATCTTGCGAAAATCTAAGGTTTTATACTGCTACGAACCATCCGGAATCATCAGCGAGGCACAAGCTTGTGGTTGCCCTGTCCTATTGATCCGATCCAGTTACTTTCCACTCCCTGACGACGACACTCATCATCAAATTCCCGGACTGGCGATATACGGGGATGAGAACGCATATGAGAAGGCTGCGAATACACTTCCACTAATTTCTGAGCGACACAGGCGAAATCGTGCCAATTCCTGGGAAATGGCAATAGGCCTCATTGAGAAAGTGTATGCCGCCCACACCAGCCTGGAAGCAAATGGGAAACCGCTGTTAAATAGTGGGCAAAAACTTTGGGCGCTCCCGAAATCGGAACGCCCATCAGCACTCGATCAACTTAAAGACTATTATTTGGGCACAGGCCTTTACTTTAAAGATATTGATGGCCAAGAGCGAGTTACGCCTAGCCTGGAGCAAGCCTACGTAAAACGGTCTGTGGTATCAAAAAGCCAGCTCGATCGTGCCCACCAAAGCTGGTTGGACAAACGTGGCTTCATTCAAACGGACACCCTTTTCATCGACTATCCGAAGCAATCAAATGCACTGCTTACCAGCCAATTTCATCTATTGATTCGCCTAAATCAGGGCGAAGTTTCGTTATTGGCAGATACACTCGATGCGCTGGCTCTGCAAATCACTGACCAATGGATTTTGGACGTTGTTACCGAATTACCCAGCCCTGATGGAATAGAGGATGTACCCAACGTACGCTGGCATACGGTACCGTCGCTCGACCAAGCCAAATGGAAAATTGACAATCTAGTTGCCGCCTCGTCTTGCAACTGGATCATTGAACTCCCCGCTGGCGTGCGCCCGGATGTGCTTTATCTGGTTCGCCTGAACAAAGAAGCGGAGCGCTCACCCAACGCGGTCGCCTTTTATGTAGATGACGATTGTTGCGACGAATCGGATGTGCGCTTTTCGCCTCGCTACAAGCCGGCGCTGAACCCCTCGTATTTGCAAGCCACGGACTTGGCCGGGCCGCTATGCGTCAGCCGGCAGGCTTGGGTCTCCTCCGGTGGAGCCAGCCAAACCAGCTGTAGCCCTTGGTATGACCAGTTGATCAGGATTGCCGATACCCATGGCTGGCAATCGATTGTCCATATTCCGGACATGCTGCTGACCTATTTCAAGAGCTTCCCCAGCGATATTGAATCTTGCATTAACGTGCTGAACACCTCGCTGAAGTGCAAAGAAGTTCCTGCGGAAGCATTGCATCTTACGCATGACAGCTGGGAGATTCGCTATTCCCCGGCGGAATTCCCGGCAATTTCCATCGCTGTTCTATCGCAAGGGCAACTGGAATTTATTACTCGTTGCGTAAGCAGCCTTATCAAAGTCACCCGATATCGAGATTTTGAAATCCTGATTGTTACCCAGGCTATTGAAGGAGACCCCGATTACCAGGACTGGTTGGCGGCCATTCAGGAGCGAACGGACACTCCTCGCATCCGCGTGCTTTTCGCCGAGTCCGGCTCAAGTTATACGGCACTTTGCAATCAGGCGATGGCTGCGGCTGCCAACGACTGGGTCGTCTTGCTGCGTGAAGAAGTGGTTATCGTGCAAGACCAGTGGCTCGAAGAATTGGCCCGCCTAACGCTGCTGCGTGAAGTAGCGGCCGTTTCGCCACTCATACATCATCCGGGCAATGCGCACATTGCTGTATCGGGTAGCGTGCTTGGCCTGATGGGTGAATTTGGGTCGCCTTACGCCAGTTCGGCAGCACTCGGCGACGCCGGCTATTTGGATTACCTCAAAGTGACACGAGATGTGGCCGCACCACCATCGTCATGTCTACTGGTACGCAAGGCCAGTTTTGAAGAGGTGGGCGGAATGGATGCCAGCGCCTACGGAAACGAATTCGGAGAAATAGACCTGAGTCTGAAGTTCCGCTCAATCGGCATGCGAATTCTTGTTCATCCAAGATCAAGCGTTGTCTTTGGGGGAGAAACAAGCCTTTATGACTTGGGATGCAGGCTTGAATCGCTGTCAAAAAAGCGGGAAAGCAGCCGTGCTCTTCGTCGCCGCTGGGGAAGCCAGGCACTCAAAGATCCCTACTGGAATCCTAATCTGTCGCTTTCTTCCTCCACGCCTATTCCCGAAACAGAGTTTCGGGCGCAATGGCAATACATGCCATGCGACAAACCGCGCATTCTGGCTCACCCCCTGGGCAATGGCCAAGGCGATTTCCGGGTTACATCACCTTTGACTGCCGTCCGAAAGGCCGGACTGGCCATGGAGTGTGTCTGGCGACAAAAGATCAGCAGCATGGCCCGTTATTTCACGGCAGCAGAAATTGCGCAAATGGCACCAACCACGGTGATCATCCAGAACTACATTCACGACATTGCCCTTGCCGCGCTGGACGACTGGCACGCATCAAGCGACCGGCCATTCATTGTTTATACCCTCGACGACCTGATCAACGATCTGGATGTGACCAACCCCTTCCGCAAACATATCCCGCCAAACTCTCGTTCACGCTTCAAATATGCGCTTGAGCGCTGCGACCGCCTTGTTTTGTCGACAGAATATTTGGCCGATACCTATCGCCACTTCATTTCAGATATCCGTGTAGTCCCGAATCGCCTGGAAAAAGAGGTCTGGTTGCCACTTGTCAGCGAACGGCGAACTGCGCCCAAGCCTCGCGTTGGCTGGGCTGGCGGCACGACGCACCAGGGCGATCTCATCTTGCTCAAGGAAATCATTGAACAAACGCGAAACGAGGTGGATTGGGTGTTTTTTGGCATGTGCCCTGACGAACTGCGTCCTCTCATCGCAGATTTTCACGATCTGGTGCCATTTGACGAATACCCGGCACGCTTGGCGACACTCAATCTGGATATTGCGGTTGCCCCACTGGCAATAACGGACTTCAATCGCGGCAAAAGCAATTTGCGCCTTCTGGAGTATGGTGCCTTGGGTATTCCCGTCGTGTGCACAGACATTGACCCTTACCAAAACAGCCCGGCGTGCCGCGTCCAGAACAAAGCAAGTGAGTGGGTTGAAGCGCTACGCGAAAGAATCAATGATCCCGAAGCCAGGGAGCGCGAAGGCAACACGATGCGAGACTGGGTCCATCGGAATTTCCTGCTGGAAGACCACCTCGATCAATGGCTGGCCGCTCACTTGCCAGGGTAGATCCAATAAATCCAAAAATATCGCTAAAGTTTCCATGGCAGCGGTCGTTATTTCACTTGTCAGCGGATAACTGCCACTTGGGCAGAGAATCCGAAACTGGTCAGCGACCCAAGTGACTTTTAATTAAGGAGATGCAAAATGTCCCAAATCAACACCAACCTCTATTCCCTGAACGCACAGCGGAATCTGGCTAACAACTCGCGCGGCCTGGCATCTGCCCTGGAGCGCCTCTCCTCCGGCCTGCGCGTCAACAGCGCCAAGGATGACGCTTCTGGTTTGGCTTCCGGGGTGAAGATTGATGCTGCAGCTCGGATTACCGCCGTGGAAATTCGCCTCGAAGGCGACAAAATTTCGTCCGCTCAAATTGCTGACGGCGCGCTGGCGGTGGTTGGTGACATCATGGCCCGTATCATCGAACTGAACGCCGGTGGCTCTGCAACCTCTGCTGCGACAGCTGCTGAACGCGGCCTGCTGTCCGCACAAGCAACTCAGATTCAAACCGATGCCAACGCCGCGATCGCTGTCTTCGGCGGCACGACTTTCACCTCGGTTGCTGTCAGCGGCTCCGAAAGCGCTTCCGCTGCACTCTCTGCGGTAACCGATCAGCGCATTACCCACGGTTCGAGAATGGCTAACGCCGAATTCGCCATTCAAGCCAAGCGCGCTTCCTACGAAAACCAGCAAGCTGCCCGTAGCCGCATCATGGACGCCGACTTCGCCGAAGAAACCTCGCGCCTGTCTCGCTTCCAGGTACTCCAGCAAGCCGGTACTGCGATGACCGCCCAAGCCAACGCGATCCCGCAAAACGTGCTGACGCTGCTCCGTTAATCGGAATAACCCAGGCTCCAAGGGAGGTGCGATGGCTGCCAAAGCCCTTCGCACCTCTTTTTTCTGGGATTTGCGCTAAGCATCAAAATTTGTATCTAAGTACTACGCTTCACGCTTCAAAATTCGCCGATCCATGTTCAACATCCGATTTCCAGGATGTAAACACAAATCAGCTACTGTAATCAGACACTAGGAGTTGAATATGAATCTCGAGTCCATCAATTCCCCTGCCCAATCTGTCCAATCAGGTGCATACTCAACGGTGCAGAAGCGGGAAAAAAATGCCTCCGTAGGCACTGCTCCGGGGGCAACGGCACAGGTACGGCAAGCAACACCTGCCGATGGCAACCAAGGGAAACCCTCTCTTGAGGATGCGGTCAAAAATCTTGAGAATTTCGTTTCCGCTGTCAATTCGGAAATCAGTTTTTCGATTGATCAGTCGTCAGGAGCACAAGTAGTCAAAGTCCTGGATAGCCAATCCAAGGAGGTTATTCGTCAGATTCCCTCCGAAGAAGCCATTCAGCTCGCCCAAGCCCTAGATAAACTTCAGGGGCTGTTTGTCAAAGCCAAGGCCTAAATCAGGTGGAGAGGTAGATCATCATGGCGACCAGTTCTTTGGGTATCGGATCGGGTCTTGATCTGAATAAGATTTTGGAGAGCATCATGACGGCGGAAAGAGCGCCGATCACGACCCTGGATGGCAAGATATCCAAAGCCAACACGCAGATCTCCCTCTACGGCACCCTGAAATCCAAACTTGACACCCTCAAATCTGCGGCGGATACCCTGCAGTTTCCATCCCGCCTCTCCGCTGTTTCGGCCTCGTCCAGCAATACCTCCTTTGTTGAAGCAAGCGCAAGTTTTACTGCGGCCATGGGTAGTTACAACGTCGAAGTAACACAACTGGCCACTGTACAAAAATCCGTCTCCAACGCTTATCTGCCAGGCACCACCTTCGGTCCGGGCAACCTTGATTTCAAGGTTGCGGGCGTTGACGCTAACTCCATCACAATCAGCGCAGGAGCAAGCCTGCAAGACGTTGCTAGCGCGATCAATAACGAAAAAATTGGCGTCATTGCCACCGTCATCACAACATCTGACAGCAATCAACGCCTGGTGCTCAGCAGTGATAAATCCGGCGCCGACAACGCTTTCTCTCTAAACCCGACTTCAGTACTTACCGCATCGGGCGCACAACCCGACCTGACCACCTTTGATGCGGCAAAGAGCGTTATCGCTCAGGATGCCCTGATGACCGTTGATAATCTCGAAATCAAATCGAGCACCAACCAGTTCTCAGGCCAGATCAGTGGCTTGACCCTGACAGCCGTCAAAGAAGGCACAGCGACAGTCACTGTCCAGAATGACAGCAGCAAAATCACGTCGGCAGTACAGGCCTTTGTAGACGCTTACAATGGTGTAAGCACCCTGGTAAAAACAAACAGCACGTACAACACCACAACCAAAGCCGGCGGCGCTTTCAGTGGTGACTCTGTCGCTCGCTCAGTGCTTGATATCCTCGGCAACACGCGCACTACCGTACCGTCTGCCTTGTCGTCTGCCTCACTGCAGACCCTTTCCTCAATCGGCATTACCATCCAGCAGTCTGGGCAGTTGTCACTCGACAGCGCCAAACTCACAGAAGCCATCAAAACTTCCTCCAGCGATGTTATCGCAACCCTGAATGCCTACGGCAAATCGTTCAGCGACGCCATTTCCAGCATTGAAGATAGTACTGCGCCGTTGGCCAGTCGAGTGACCAATCTGAATATGTCCGTCAAACGCTATCAGGATAGCCAGGCGGCATTGGAAATACGCGTTGCCTTGATTGAAAAACGCTATCGCGCGCAATTCACGGCACTGGACTCTCTCGTCAGCCAAATGCAGACGATCAGCTCTTCCCTGACACAGTCCCTTGCCGGATTGAAGGCATCCAGTTCATAAACTGCGCACCACTGTGTGCAGAATCCTTACCATAGACATGGTCTGACGAATCCAGTTACCCCGTCCTTACCAGCCAGCGCTCCCAATCGGAAACCGATCACATGTTTGCGTCCCCCATCGCCAGCTATCAACAAATCAGCCTTGAGTCCAGTGTCCGCGGTGCCGACCCCCATCACCTGATTGTTTTATTGTTTGAAGGAGCCGACGCCGCCCTTGCCCGTGCGCAAGCCCAGCTGAAAGACAAGGACATCGAAGGTAAATCGGAATCATTGAGCAGAGCCATTGCCATTATTCTCGAAGGCCTGAGCGCCAGCCTCAATCTGGAAGCAGGAGGCGATCTGGCACAGAACCTGGCAGCCCTTTATGACTACATGACCCGTCGCCTGATACATGCCAACATTCACAATGATGCGGCAGCCATCGGCGAGGTTCAGGGACTACTTCGCGAAATCGGCGACGCTTGGCGTGAAATGGGCCAGCAACTAAAACAAGGCTCGTCGGGAGACTCGAATTCCTAACGATCAATCGCGCTTCGATACGCTTTCGGAGCAGATCACCCATCAGTTAGAAGCCTTGCTAGCCATATGCGAGCAGGGCGATTGGCAGCAGGTTGTCTCATTAACCCCGGAACTTCTCTCGTTGATGGCCGATTTTCAGAGTACGGCGCAATCCAGAGAGGTCGCCGCTCGCAACAGCAAGCAGTTGCAAGCCATTCTCCAAATGCTGGAGACAGCCTCCCGATTGTGCTCCGCGCGCCAAGATGAGATCCGTCCGCTGATCAATGCGCTGAACCTTAGCCCCGCCACTACTGAAGAACCATGATTCCGGCAGATGTTGCCAATAGCCTTAAGCAACCACTGCTGGGGCAACAACTGGCTACCGACGCGCCCACCAGACCAGTATCACCTGCACAGCAAATCGCCGATGTACTGAGCGATCTGGTTCCCGGTCAGCGAATCTTGGCCGAAATTCAGGCCCTGTTGCCTAATGGCACCTATCGCGCCATTGTTGCTCAACGTGATGTTACGCTGGCCCTGCCTTTCTCGGCCAAGCCCGGCGATACGCTTGAACTGGAAGTAGCCGAGAGCGACGGCAAACTGACGCTGGCCTTCGTCGCCAATCGTACTGACGGCACGACGCCAAAAACACCATCAGAGTCGGTATCGACATCACTGAGTAGCACCGGCAAGCTGATCGGCAACCTGCTCAACGAAATCGGCGTTGATGGCCGCAAGGCACCGCCCGTCCCGCTCAATAACACACAGCCACTGGTCGATACCATGCCGAAGACGGCGGCCGATCTGGCACCGGTTCTCAAGCAGGCGGTGACTCAGAGCGGCATGTTCTACGAAGCCCATCAGGCACGATGGGTAGCCGGCGAACTGCCAACCGAGTCCCTGCGCCAGGAACCACAAGGCAAACTGCCAGTTCAAGGGCCGCCAATACCCAATGCTACAATTGCAGCAGAACCCAAGTCTACTGAGGATATCTCTCCCGGATCCCAGTCGCCGCAAGCAGCAAATGCTACGGTCGAAGCGAAAAATGGGCCAAAATCCATTTTTTCCCCGCCGGGCGATACCCCCCCGGTAGCAGTCAAGTCGTCGACTCAGACCGGCGGAGAAGCGTCCGCAAGCATCGGCCACCGGATACCGACCGAACTGACCCCGCTCGTCCAGCAACAACTGGATGGACTGTCGACCCAAAATTTTGCCTGGCAGGGTCAAATCTGGCCGGGACAGCAAATGTGGTGGGAAATCGGCCGGGACCAGCAACGCGGCACCACTCCCGGCGACGACCCGAGCCGTCCCTGGCAAACACGCCTGAAACTGACACTCCCCTTGCTCGGACATATTGAAGCCGCGCTCGAACTGAATGCCGGCGGCGAAATTGGCATCACCTTGCTGGCTGCCGACGCAGCCAGCGAAGCCCGCCTGCGCGACAATACCCCGGCACTGACCAGCCAGCTTGAGGCAGCCGGACTACATCTGACTCAACTATCGCTCAAGCAGCATGACCAAGCCGGGCAATGAACACGTCCGCGAGGCCATCGCCCTCGCCTACCGCCAGACCGACGCGGCACCCCGCATCGTCGCCAAGGGCAAGGGACTGGTCGCCGAAGAAATCATCGCGCGAGCCAAGGAACATGGCGTTTTTGTCCATGAATCGCCGGAACTGGTCGCCCTGCTAACCCAGGTCGACATCGACCAACACATCCCCCCCCAACTCTATCAGGCCATCGCCGAACTGCTTGCCTGGCTTTATCGCATCGAGCACGGCGAGAGCCCCCTGCCGCGCTGACCTCAAGGCTACGAGCCATGGTGATGGCCATGCCATGACGACGGCAATGGTTTACCATTGACCGCTCCGTCCCTTCCCGTATGCGCATGAGCCAGACAACCGATATTGATGCCGCACCGGATTTCGAAATTGACCACCCGGATGAATTCGCCCCGTACTTTCTCGACAACCCGCGAGAAATCGCACTGTTCCTGGATTTGCTGAGCAAGCGAGGCAGTATCGTTACCGCCCACCTCAACGAGGGGCGCCAGTTTTTTCTGACCTCGATCCTGGCCGTGGACGCAGCCTCCGGCACCCTCCTTCTCGATCCACCCCAGGCCGGCGAGAATATTCTCCCCGTCAGGTCGGCCACACAGGTGACGCTGGTCGGTACGCTGGAGAAGGTCAAGCTGCAACTGCGCCTTCCCGCCCTGCAGGATGCCGTCTACGATGGAAAAAACGTTCTGAGCGCACCGATCCCCGAGCGACTGCTGCGCCTCCAGCGTCGCGAGTACTTTCGCCTGGAACCGCCGCACACCCATCCTGTCCTGTGCACGCTAACGGCGACGATGGCTTCAGGCGCCACTCAGACGCTGGAACTGCCCCTCTCCAACATCAGCGGCGGCGGCGTCAGCCTGGTTGCCCCGACCGACCTTGCCGACCTATTCCCGCGCGACGCCCTGTTCAAGGACTGCCGGCTGGAGATTCCCGACGAAGGCGTCATCCCGGTCAATCTGCGCGTGCGCAAAACGATCGAGATCCTGCCTCAGAGCGGGCATCGCAGCCTGCGCGTCGGTTGTGAATACATTGGACTGCCGGCTAGCCGGCTGGCGATGATCGAGCGCTACATCGCCCGCATCGAACGCGAGCGCAAGGCTCGCGACTCAGGACTGGCCGATTAGACCTGCATATTCATCACGTCCTGATAGGCCGTGACCAACTTGTTGCGCACCTGGACCATTTCCTGGAAGGAAACGCTGGCCGTTTGCAGCGCAATCATCACCTCGTGCAGGTTCTGGTTCGTATCACCAGCGGCAAGTTTTTCCGCCATCTGATTCGCTTCTACCTGAGTCTGATTCACCTTGTCGATGGAGCCTTGCAGAATCTGGGCGAAATCGGCACCACCGGCGGCCGGCGCACTACTCTCCGCCGCCTTGCCGGAAGCCTGCGCCGCCGTCGTCCGCAGCGCGCTCAACATTTGTTCGATTCCTAGCGTATCCATTTTCAGCTCCATTTACCTCGGGAATTAACAAGCAAATCTCAGGCCAGAATCAGTCCTGAAAATACCCCTCATCCCGGTACTGCTGCAACTTGTAGCGTAAAGTCCGCTCTGAAATACCCAGCCGCTCGATAGCCTTCTTTCTCGAGCCACCTACCTCCGCCAAGGTTCGCAGGATGTGGTCGCGCTCCAAGTCCTTCATATTATCAACTCTTTTTCCCGTTTCTGTCAGTCCGGATTGCGCTGGCGCCTCCGCTATCGGCAATACCGGCGAGACATCGGCAAGTGGGCGCGGCGCAAGGTTCAACACCTCGGGACCGATACTGTTCCCGGCGGCCATGATCAAGGCCCGCTGAATCACATTCTCCAACTCACGGACATTACCGGGCCAGTGATACGCCTTCAGTGCCGCTTCGGCGGCCGGAGAAAGGCTCATCCCGGTCCGCCCGAAGCGCCCGCCATGCTCGATCACGAAATGACGGGCAATCGCAACGATATCCTCCGGCCGTTGGCGCAGCGATGGAATGGCTACCGGGAACACATTGAGGCGGTAATAAAGGTCTTCGCGGAAAACGCCCTTGCGCACCGCCTCGGCCATATCGCGATTGGAAGTTGCCACGATGCGAATGTTGAGCGCCACCGGCTTCTTGCCGCCGACCCGCTCGACCTCGCGCTCCTGCAACACGCGCAACAACTTGGCCTGCAACCCCATCGGCATTTCGGTCACCTCGTCGAGCAGCAGGGTGCCATCCTGGGCCTGCTCGAACTTGCCGGCCTGCGCCTGCTGGGCGCCGGTGAAGGCCCCCTTCTCGTAGCCGAACAAGGTGGCCTCAAGCAGGCTGTCAGGAATCGCCGCACAATTGATGGCAACGAACGGAGCATTCTTGCGGGCAGATTGGCGATGAATGAAGCGAGCGACCACTTCCTTCCCAACCCCAGATTCACCGGTGAGCAGCACCGTAGCATCGGTCTGCGCAACGCGCTGTGCGATGGCAAACAGATCGCGACTGGCCGGGTCGATCGCCACCACACCGGCACCGTCATTGGAAGCCGGCAGCTCATACTTGTTGATATGCGCCAGCAACGCCTGCGGCTCGAAGGGCTTGAGTAGGAAATCGCAGGCCCCGGAGCGCATCGCGTCGACCGCCTTGTCTACCTCGGCATAGGCCGTCATCAGCACGACAGGCAAATGCGGCAGGCGAGCGCGTATTTCCTTGAGCAGGGTGATGCCATCCATCGGCATCATTCGCACATCGCTCACCACGATGGAAAAAGCCTGCTCTTCCAGCACCTTGAGGGCTGCAACACCGCCATCGACAGCGACGTAGGGGCGCCCTGACAACTCCAGCGTATCGCCGATGGCCTCGCGCAGGCTGGGGTCGTCCTCGACGACAAGGATGGGCAAGCTGTGCTCAGCCATGGTTCTCACTTTCAAGTTCGGAGGCCCCGATCGGCAGGGTCATGACAAATTCGGCGCCAGCACCGGGTTCAGAAAACAATTCGATCGCGCCGCCATGGGCCCGGGCCACGCCCAGTGCAATGGCCAGACCGAGACCTGTACCCTGGCCTTTGGTCGTAAAGAAGGGTTCGAAAATGCGCGCCTGCGTCTCCCGGGCAATCCCCGGCCCGCTGTCACGCACACCAATAGCCAGCAGGTCGCCGCGCCGATTGCCGGACAGGCAAATTTTGCCGCCCGCCGGGGTGGCCTGCATCGCGTTTTCCAGCAGATTGACCAAGGCGCCGAACAGGGCTTTCCGGCTCCCGACGATTCTCGCCCCCTCGCAGGCATCGACCGTAGTAAATATCAGCTCATGCTCGCGCATCAGCGGCTCCACTGTCTGCGCCGCCTCAGCCAGCAAATCTCCGGCCTCGATGACATCGCGCCCGATACTTTCGCCACGCGCAAAAAGCAGCACGTCCTGAATCAGGCGCTCCAGACGGCGCAACTGGCCGCTCGCCTTTTCCGAAAAACGCGCCCGCGCCTCGTCCGAAACACTCGACTGGCCAAGATTCGAGGTATAGAGCAGCGCAGCCGCCAGCGGCGTACGCAGTTGATGCGCCAACGACGCCGCCATCTCGCCCATCGCGGCCAGTCGCTGGTTGCGCTCCAGCTCCGTTTTCATCCGGTGCGCCGCGGTCACATCGTGAATCAGCAGAATCTTGCCGCCAGCCGACGGCAAGGCGCTTTCGGCAATCGACACCCGGCCGTCGCCAATCAGCCACTCGCCTACCGTCAACGTCGGCTCCAGGTGGGCACGGGCGACATCCCCCCAATGCTGGCCAACCATGTCGGCACCGAACATCGCCATCGCCGCCGGGTTGACCGCCACGACCAGCGCCGCCGCATCGAGCAGCACAACTCCTGCCGGCAAGGCATCGAGCAGAGAGGAAAGACGCTCGGACAGCGCTTCCTTCTCCTGATATTGCCGGCGCAACTCGCCGTTGGCTACCGCCAGTTCGTCGGTCAGCGATGCCGCGCGCGACTGCAGGGCCTCATAGGCCTGCGTCAGTTCGGCTGACACCTGGTTGAACATGGCAAACGCCCGCTGCAATTCGGCGGTCTTGGAGTCTGGATCGGGCGTCACGGGATTGGCCTGTACGGCTGGCATCGAAAAAAGATAGGGTGAATTCAGCGCCGGTAATAGTAGAATATTTCTAGGAAAATTTGGCTTCTCAATTGATTCTTCTTCTGTTTCACCGCAATTTGACCGAGCATTGATGGCAGCAACGACTGAGACGACGGCAGGAAATACACCGCTGGGCAGCCCGGTGGACCGTCTGCGCGAGGCCTTCGACCGCCTCGGCAGTCAGCAGAAGATCGCCTTCATGGTTGCCATTGCGGCCGTGGTTGCAATCATTGTCGGCTCCATCCTATGGAGCAGGCAGCCAGACTGGAAAGTACTGTTTTCAAATCTGACCGAAAAAGACGGCGGCTCGATCGCCACCATCCTTGAGCAGCAAAACATCCCCCATCGCTACAGTGACAGCGGTGCCCTGCTCGTCCCGGCGGAACGCGTCCACGAGGTCAGACTGAAGCTCGCCTCACAGGGCCTGCCGCGCGGCGGCATGGTCGGCTTCGAACTGATGGAAAACCAGAAATTTGGCGTCAGCCAGTTTGCTGAACAAGTGAACTACCAGCGCGGACTTGAAGGCGAACTGGCGCGGACCATCCAGTCGATCGGCTCGGTCCAGTCGGCCCGCGTCCACCTCGCCATCCCCAAGCCTTCCGTATTCGTTCGCGAAGAACAAAAGCCGACCGCCTCGGTCATGCTCAACCTCTATCCTGGCCGCACGCTCGATGCCGCTCAGGTGGCCGGCATCACGCACCTCATCTCCTCCAGCGTCCCGCAACTGCCGGCCAGCAATGTGACGGTGATCGACCAGAACGGCGCCCTCCTCTCTCAGTTGAAGAGCAAGCTGACCGAAGCCGGCCTCGACCCGGCGCAGATCAAATACGTCCGCGATCTTGAGAACAGCATCATCAAGCGCATCGACGAGATTCTCAGCCCGGTGCTGGGCGCCGACAACTTCAAGGTGCAGGTTGCTGCCGACATCGATTTCTCGCAAACCGAACAAACTGCCGAAAGCTACCGGCCGAATGGCGCGCCGGAAAGCACCAGCATCCGCAGCCAGCAAAACAATGAAACCGCCAGCGTCAACCAGGCCGCCGGCGGCGTCCCTGGCGCCCTGACCAACCAGCCGCCGGTGCCGGCCACCGCGCCGCTGACCCAACCGGCGACTGGACAGCAGGCCGGCGGCCCGCCGGGCAAGCCTGGCGATATTCAGGGCAAGGTTGACGCGGCCGGCGTCACCGCCCCGCTTAACGCAGCCGGCCAACCGATCAATACCAGCAAGAACGCGACGATCAACTACGAACTGGACAAGACCATTCGCCACACCCGGCAAGGGATGGGCAATATCCGCCGCCTCTCTGCTGCCGTCGTCGTTAATCACCGCAAGGATGTCGACAAGGCCGGAAAGGCAATCACCAAAGCCATCCCGGACCAGGAGATGAAGCAGATCAATGAATTGGTCCGCGAGGCCATGGGTTTCAGCAAGGAGCGCGGCGACACCCTGTCAATCGCCAATGCCCCGTTCACCGCCATCGACAAGAACGAGGTCGAACTGCCGATCTGGAAGGACCCGGAAAGCATTTCCTATATCAAGGAGACGGTCAAATACCTGCTGATCGTCGCCATCTTGGCCTTCCTCTACCTCAAGGTCATCCAGCCATCGCTCAAGGCGATGTTCCCGGTCCGCTCCGAGGACGAAGGAAAGATGGGCGCAGAAGGTAGCGCTGGCGCCGGGGGAGCTTTCGGCGGTATGTCGATGCCGGGCATGGAGCCGGGCGAGGACGAAGCCACCCAGGTACACATCGATCAATACGCCATCAAGGTCCAGAAGGCGCGCGACGTCGCCGACAAGGATCCAAAGGCGGTCGCCAACATTATCAAGGACTGGATGGGCGCCAATGGCAACTAGCCCGGAAGAAGGCCTCGAAAAGAGCGCCACACTGCTAATCACCCTCGGCGAAGACCACGCTGCGGAAGTACTCAAGCAACTTGGCCCGCGCGAAGTCCAGAAAATCGGCCATGCCATGGCCCTCCTCAAGTCGGTTCCGCGGACCAAGGTTGAGGCGGTGCTCGACGAATTCCATCAGATCATCGGCGAACAAGCCGCTGTTCACGTCGACACCGACAGCTACGTTCGCTCGGTGCTGACCAAGGCCCTGGGTGATGACAAGGCATCCAATCTCATTTCGCGCATCCTGCAAAGCGGCGAGACCTCGGGCATCGAGGGCCTCAAATGGATGGACGCGGCAACCGCGGCCGACCTGATCAAGAACGAACACCCGCAGATCATTTCGACCATTCTGGTGCACCTCGAACACGATCACGCCAGCGAAATTCTCAATCATTTCACCGAGCGCCTGCGCAACGATGTCGTACTCCGTATCGCCACCCTGGAAGGCATACAGCCGGCAGCGCTGAAGGAATTGAACGACGCCATGGCGCGCATCCTGGCCGGCTCCAGCAGCATCAAACGCACCGCCATGGGCGGCGTACGTACCGTGGCGGAGATTCTGAATTTCATCGGGACTGCCAACGAAACTTCGGTAGTCGATGCCATTCGGGAATATGACCCCGACCTGGCCCAGAAGATTCTCGACGAAATGTTCGTCTTCGAGAACCTGATGGACATCGACGACCGTTCGATCCAGCTTATCCTGCGCGAAGTGCAGTCGGATTCGCTGATCCTCGCCCTGAAGGGTGCCTCGCCGGAACTGCGGGAAAAGATATTCAAGAATATGTCCCAGCGGGCCGCCGAGATGCTGCGCGAGGATCTCGAATCGAAGGGACCGGTCCGCCTGTCCGAAGTCGAGGCCGAGCAGAAGGAAATCCTCAAGGTCGTTCGCCGCCTCGCCGACGAAGGCCAGATCGTCCTCGGCGGCGCCGGTGGCGAGCAAATGGTTTAAGCCGACACTGAACCATGGTCATCCCCAAGGAAGAACTTACCAACGTCCAGCGCTGGCAGGTCGGCTCATTCGAAACCAAGCGCACTCCCGAAACGCCTTCCGCGCCGCCCGAAAACAGTCCCGAAGCCGAAAGCGTACCGGAACCGGCAGCGCAGCCCTTCAATCTGCCGACGGCCGAGGACATCGAGCGCATGCACGAAGAGGCCCGTGCCTCGGGCTACCAGGCCGGGTTAGCCGAAGGCCGTGCCGCCGGTGAGCAACAAGCGCGTGAAGCTGCCGCGGAACAGGCCCGCCAGCTACTGTCCCTGATCGAAAACCTGAAGGCCTCGATCATCGGTTTGGAACAAAGCGTTGCCGACCAGCTACTCGCCCTGGCCATCGAAATTGCCGCACAAGTCACCCGTAGCGCCATCAACGTCAAGCCCGACATTCTGCTGCCACTGATCCGGGAGGCGATCAGCGCCCTGCCTTTACATCACGCTCATATCGTCCTGCGCTTGAGCCCGCAGGACATCGAGTCGGTGCGCGGCGCGATGGGAGAACAGTTCTCGCAGCTTGGCGCCCAACTCATCGAGGACAGCACGGTCAGCCCGGGCGGCTGCCAGTTGCTGGCCGGCGCCAGCGAAGTCGACGCCACCATCGAGACGCGCTGGAAGCGGGTTCTCGAAGCCATTGGCACCGAGCCACAAGAATGGCTGACGTCCTGAGTACCGAAAACTTGCCGGATCATTCGGCGCGTTGGCAAAATTTTCTGCAAAACTGCACCACCGCAGCCGGCAACGCCCAACCGCTGTTGCCGCTCGGCCGATTGACGCGAATCAACGGCTTGGTCATGGAGGCTGCCGGGTTGAAACTGCCCCTCGGCAGCACCTGCCGGATTTATCCCTTGAGCGGCGCCCCCGTGGAGGCCGAGGTCGTTGGATTTGCCGGCGAAAAGCTCTATCTGATGCCCTCGGATGACGTCTATGGCCTGGCGCCCGGCTCGAAAGTCGTTGCCGTCGAACCGCCCAACCAGCAACTCAGGATCGATGGTCCGCCGCCCTTTCGTCGCCGCGCCATCGACCGGGCCAAACAGGGGCCGGTCGGCGATGAATTGCTGGGCCGCGTCCTCGATGGCGTCGGTCGCCCACTCGACAACAAAGGTCCATTGATCACCTCGCAAAGCCGGCCGCTGCAGAGCCGGCCAATCAACCCGATGTCCCGGGCCTCGATACACCAACCGCTGGACGTCGGCATTCGCGCCATCAACGCCTTGCTGACGGTTGGCCGTGGCCAACGCATGGGGTTGTTCGCCGGCTCCGGCGTCGGCAAGTCCGTGCTGCTCGGCATGATGGCGCGCTACACCGAGGCCGAAGTGATTGTCGTCGGGCTGATCGGCGAACGCGGCCGCGAGGTCAAGGAATTCATCGAGCAGATTCTCGGCGAGGAAGGCATGCGTCGTGCCGTCGTCGTTGCTGCACCGGCCGACACCGGCCCACTGATGCGCCTGCAGGGTGCCGCCTACGCGACCACGATTGCCGAGTATTTCCGCGATCAGGGCAAGCAAGTCCTGCTGATCATGGACTCCCTGACCCGCTACGCCATGGCCCAACGCGAGATCGCCCTGGCTATCGGCGAGCCGCCGGCGACCCGGGGCTACCCTCCCTCCGTGTTCGCCCGCCTGCCCCAGTTGGTCGAAAGAGCGGGCAACGGCCCCGAAGACGGCGGCTCGATTACCGCCTTCTACACCGTCCTCGCTGAAGGCGACGACCAGCAGGACCCTATCGCCGACTCGGCCCGGGCGATTCTCGACGGACACATCGTGCTGTCGCGTACGCTGGCTGATGCCGGACACTATCCGGCCATCGATATTGAACAGTCGATCAGCCGCGCGATGGTCAATCTGATCGACACGCCGCATCTGGAACAGATTCGCAAATTCAAGGTCCTGTTCGCCCGCTACCAGCGCTCTCGCGACCTGATTTCGGTGGGTGCCTACGCCCCCGGCTCAGACCCAGTCCTCGATCAGGCCATCGGTATCTATCCGCGGATGGAGGCATTCCTGCAGCAACAACTGATTGAGCAAGCCCCCTTTTCAGCCAGCCTGGATGCGCTGAAAGGACTATTCTGAAATAAACGTCGCATGGCCATGCTCACCCACCGCCGCCGCGCCGCCAAATCCCTGTTAGTCGATGCTCCCTGTGTTTCAGCCATGCCGCAGACTGTTGGCGGGGCGAATGCTACGGTAAGCCGGATATTTTGGCCAAAATCGAAATTTCCCGACGAAGGTGCTTTGCCTCTGCTTGGCGTCCAGCCGAATGCAAGTTTCCGTCGTCGCTCCTCTCAACCCACTCGGCACCGCCCCGCCAAGACCGCACGCTAAATGCCCCAGCCTTTTACACTCCAACCCCTCCTCGAACTGATGCAAACCCGGGCGGACGAGGCGACCCGCAAACTGGGCCAGTTGATTGCTGCCGAGCAAAGCCAGCGCAGTCGCCTGCAAATGCTCGAACAGTACCGGGAAGAATACGCGCAGCGCCTGTGCGAGGCCACCTTGCAAGGCGTTACCCGGCTCGTCCTGCGCAACTACCAGGATTTCCTGGCCCGTATCGACGATGCTATCGAGCAACAGCGAATTGCGGTTCAGAACTCGGAACTCAACAAAAAAGCCGGACAGGATCAGTGGCAGACCCAAAACAAGCAACTCAAGGCCATAGATACGCTCTCCCAACGCCACGATGCACGCGAACGCCACCGGGAAAACAAGCAGGAGCAAAAATTGCAGGATGAGTTCTCCACCCGGAAATATGGCCTCAAAGACGGAGCAGACTCCTAAGTCCAAAATCCGGGCACGCATATTGCTGACCACCCCATGCAATTTCAATTCTCCGAGGATTAGGCATGGGTCTGAGCGTCATTTCCACCACGAGTGCCAGCAGCAGCCTTGCTGCATCACCGGCCGCCGGCGTACTTGCTGAGGGCTTGCCCGGAGAATTCGCCAGCCTGCTCTCGGGACAAGCCTTGGCGGCACTGATGTCGCAACCCGGAATCGGCAACGCAGGCGGAACCGATACCACGGAAGTCCATCGCCGCGATGATGCCAGCAAAGACGCTGAAAACAGCGGGATCGTCGGCATGGACCCAGCCGCCCTGGTCGCCATGTTGGGGCACGCCCAATTGCAAACCGCCTCGACCCCACATAGTGAATTTGGCGACGGGCTGAATATGCCTGACAACGCCCAATTGCCCGCCGGCACTCCATCGCTTGGCGCAAACGACGAGGCGCCAAGTATTCCGAGCAACCCCCAATTGGGGGCCGACTTGCCCACTCGGGTAGATAGCCAAATTAATCAACCCGCTGGTTCGTCGGCAAACAGCCTATCTCGCACAACCGGCGCCCTGCTCAACCTCCCGACGGAAGCCAAACCAGACGCAAGGGGCCAATTACCTTCCGCGGCATCCTGGCTCAGCAATAAGTCAGCGCTGGGGTCAGGCAACAACCAGTTGCCGGTAATTGCAGCGTCGCCTGAAAGGGCGGCAATTATTGCCGGCGAACACCCTGCCCCCCCAGACGGAATCACATCATTCGCCGGGAGCCTGACTGCCGCCGCGCAGCAACGAGGCATCTCAACGGAAATCCAAACGACCACCACCAAGCCCACCCATGTGGAAACCTGGCCCCAACAATTTAGTGAAAAGATTGTCTGGATGGCCAAAAATGATCAACAAGCCGCACAGATCAATATCTCACCACCCCAACTCGGCCCGGTGCAAATCACCCTCAATCTCAACGGAGACAGCGCAAACGTCCTTTTTGCATCGCCTCACGCCGAAGTCCGCCAAGCCATCGAAAGTTCATTGCCGCAACTACGTGAAATGCTTGCTTCTGCAGGTATATCTTTGGGGGAAAGCAATGTTGGTGCAAACCTGGCGCAGCAAAACCAGAACAATCAGTTCATGATGGCCGACAAGAACCAATCAACCCTTGAAAACGCTATACTCCCGGCAAATGAGACTGCGCCAACTGCTAGTTCTGGCCAGCTTCCAAAAGCAGGGCGCGGTCTCGTAGACCTGTTCGCCTAATAACTCAGGGACATCTAGAGAGGTAAATCAATGGCCAAGGATGCCAAACCAGCGGAGGAGGGGGCAGAGGCCCCGCCCAAAAAGCGCAAAAAACTGTTGATCATCATCCTTGCCGCTGTGCTCGTACTGGTTCTTGGCGGCGGTGGCGCCGCGTACATGCTGCTGAAAAAGAGCGACCATCCGGAAGACGGTGACGAAGAAGTCGCCGAAGAAAGCGCCAAGCCTAAAAAGAAGGACAAGAAAAAGGACCATGCGGCGCCACCGGTTTTCGTCAATCTCGAGCCCTTTACCGTCAATCTCGTACCGGAAACCGGTGACCAGTACCTTCAGGTCGCCCTGTCGCTTGAACTGGAAGATGCGACGGAAGAGGCAGGCCTGAAGGCCCAAATGCCAAAGATTCGCAACAATCTGACCTTGTTGCTGTCTTCCAAGAAAGCATCCGAATTGTTGCCCAAGGAAGGCAAGGAGCATTTGGCCGAGACTCTCAAGGACGAAATAAATTCCGTCATCGAGCCGCCCAAGAAAAACAAAAAGGGCGAGGTGACGGTGCCCGAAGGGCCAGTCAAATCCGTTTTGTTTACCTCATTCATCATTCAGTAAGGAGCCATGGCGGGCGACTTTCTCTCACAGGACGAGGTTGACGCCCTTCTCAAGGGTGTCACCGGTGAGGCCGACGAACCCGAAGAAAACGAGGGCGACGGCGGGGGCATTCGCGCCTATAACATCGGCACGCAAGAGCGCATTGTCCGCGGGCGCATGCCAACGCTCGAACTGGTCAATGAACGTTTTGCCCGCTACCTGCGGATTGGCCTTTTCAACTACATGCATCGCAACGCGGAGATATCTGTCGGCCCGATCCGCGTGCAGAAATACAGCGAGTTCATTCGCAACCTTGTCGTTCCGACCAACCTCAATCTGGTAATCGCCAAGCCATTGCGGGGCACGGCACTGTTCGTGTTCGATCCCAATCTGGTTTTTTTGGTGGTGGACAATATGTTTGGTGGTGATGGCCGCTTCCACACCCGGGTTGAAGGGCGGGACTTCACGCCCACCGAACAACGCATCATCCAGGGGCTACTCAACGTCGTATTCACCGAGTACAGCAAATCCTGGAAACCCGTCTACGATATCAACTTCGAATACATACGTTCGGAGATGAACTCCCAGTTCGCCAATATTGCGACGCCATCGGAAATCGTCGTCTCGACGACCTTTACCCTGGAGTTCGGCGGAGCCACCGCAGACATGCACATCTGCTTCCCCTACTCGATGCTGGAGCCGATTCGCGACCTCTTGTACAGTACGATGCAGAGCGATCAACTGTCATCCGACAAACGCTGGATCGTCACATTACGCAAGCAGCTTCAAGGCGCGGAGGTCGAAATCGTCGCGCAACTGGGTTCCGGGAAAATTACGCTTGGCCAGATACTAAAACTGAACGTTGGAGACGTCATCCCGCTCCAGATCCCGGAAAAAATCGAAGCCCTGGTCGACAGCGTCCCCCTCATGGAATGCACCTATGGCCAAGTCAATGGACAATACGCCCTAAAGGTGGATCGCTTCATCGCCACACCGCCCGAAGCACCGCTTGCCGAGTCGGCAACAGGAGAAAAAAATGGCTGACGAACAGGAAAATAACGAAAACAACATGGTCGAGGAAGAACAAATCAGCGAAGACGATTGGGCGGCAGCCATGGCCGAACAAGCCATCAGTGAAGCTCCTGTGGCCCAAGCTGCCCAACCTGCGGACATTTTTCCGTCATTCGGCGGAAATGCGGGAAGCGCAGGCATCATGAACGAACTCGACATGATTTTGGACATTCCGGTCCAGATCACTGTGGAACTCGGCCGCACCAAGATCACGATCAAAAACCTGCTGCAATTGGCCCATGGATCCGTGGTCGAACTGGATGCCATGGCCGGCGAACCCATGGATGTCATGGTCAACGGAACACTCATCGCCCAGGGAGAGGTCGTCGTCGTCAACGACAAATTTGGCATTCGACTGACCGATATCATTACGCCGTCAGAGCGGATGCGAAAGCTCAATCGCTAAACGGCATTGCCGGTTTGCATTAAGATAGCAGGCTGTTATCACTGGATTGTGGCTTGCCTTGCTCCGCTTTATACCATTCCTGATTTCTCTTCCTGCGCTAGCCGCTGAACCAGCCTCGCCAGGCATTTCTACCGGCACCTATTTGCAGGCTGCATTGGCGCTTTCGCTGATCGTCGCCTTGCTGGCGGGAACGGCATGGCTAGCACGCAAAGTATCTGGCGGAAAGCGATTCGGGCAAGGAGGAATGAAGGTCATCGGTGGCGTTGCCCTCGGCCCAAGAGAGCGTATTGTCCTACTTGAAATCGGCGAAGAATGGCTGGTTATCGGAATCGTACCGGGGCAGATTCGCACCTTGCATAAACTGCCCAAAGGAACACCATTTCAGGAACTAGGCCTTTCTTCAACAGAAGGAAAGCCTTTTGCACAGTGGCTAAGCAACATTTCGGAGCGGCGACCCCATGACCAATAAACATTGGGCCCTAGCCGCCAGCTTACTCGTCACTGCCAGCCTGGCCCTGGCCCAGAGCACGGGCGGTTTGCCAGCGCTGACCAGCACGCCGGCGCCTGGTGGCGGGACGACCTATTCCCTGACAATTCAGACACTGCTGCTGATGACGGCGCTGACCTTCATCCCGGCAATCCTCCTGATGATGACCGGTTTTACCCGCATCGTCATCGTCTTGTCGCTACTACGCCATGCCATCGGCACCCAGACCGCCCCCCCCAATCAAGTCATTATTGGACTCTCGCTGTTTCTGACTTTTTTCGTCATGAGCCCGGTACTTGAAAGAGTTTACTCAGAAGCCTACCTCCCTCTATCCGAAAATCGCATCAATATCATGCAAGCTGCCGAGCGTGCAGCTGCACCGATGCGTGGATTCATGTTGAAGCAAACCAGAGAGTCTGACCTTGCCCTGTTCGCCGGCATTGCGAAGATAGACAAAATCCAGAACCCAGAAGACACCCCTCTGCGCATTCTTGTCCCGGCATTCGTCATCAGCGAACTGAAAACGGCCTTTCAGATTGGTTTCATTCTATTCATCCCATTTCTTGTAATCGACATGGTTGTCGCCAGCTTGCTGATGTCGATGGGTATGATGATGATGTCACCGGTAATGGTTGCCCTGCCATTCAAATTGATGTTATTTGTGCTTGTTGATGGCTGGCACTTGGTCATCGGCTCACTGGTCCAGAGTTTCACACCATGACACCGGGAACCGTCATGGAGATCGGGCGGCAGGCCATTGAAGTAACACTCCTGATATCCGCCCCGATGTTGATCACCGCGCTCGTCATCGGGTTGATCGTCAGTATTTTTCAGGCAGCCACCCAACTGAATGAATCCACGCTGCAATTCGTGCCCAAACTGGTTGCCATGTTTGTTGTGTTGCTATTGCTGGGGCCATGGATGCTGCAGTATCTGATTGATTATATCCAGCGGCTATTTGGCAGTATTCCGCAAATCATCGGTTAGCCGTGATCAGCATTGCCTCTACGCAGATTGACGCCTGGATTGCCGCATTCATCTTTCCATTGGCCCGGATACTGGCATTTATTGCTACTGCACCGCTCTGGAGCAGCGCAGGTATCCCCAGGCGCACCCGCCTTATCCTGGCCATCGCCATAGCCACAGCCATCGCTCCCGGGCTGCCCAGCATGCCAACGGTTCAGCCTGCCTCGCTTGCCGGATTGTGGATACTGCTGCAACAAATGCTGGTCGGAATTGGAATGGGATTTGCCGCCAAAATTGTCTTTACCGCGTTCGATTTAGCGGGAGAGTTCATTGGTTCCCAAATGGGCCTTGGCTTCGCAACCTTTTATGACCCTCTGAATTCCGCGCAAACGCCAGTTATTGCCGAATTTATCGGACTATTAGCCTTGCTACTGTTTTTGTCCTTGAACGGACATTTGGTTTACCTGGCTACCCTGGCACAGAGTTTCTCCGCAATTCCGGTCAGTGAAAACCCGCTTGGTGCAGCGTCTTGGCTTAATCTCGTTGAACTTGGCGGCAAGATATTCTCTGCCGGTCTGCTCATTGCGTTGCCGATCATTGTCGCACTAACGATCACCAATGTGGCCTTGGCCGTTCTGACCCGGGCAGCACCACAACTGAATCTGTTTGCACTCGGTTTCCCAATCACCTTAATCGGAGGTTTTCTTGTGCTGGCTGTCAGCCTTGATTACCTTGCTCCACCAATGCAAAGTATTTTTGAATTTGCCTTGAGCGCGATGCTTGGATTTATCGCTCCTGGCCCTCGGTAGTCGTGCATTAATTCATCAGAAACGAGTCCGCCTGCCTCCGCTGGACCATTCGGACCACCCCCTCGCCAACCCGCCTTGCTCCGATCGTTTGCGAGTCAATGCCCTCGGTGTATTCCAGAATTTGATAGCTTCCGTAACCTTGCTCAAACTGCAATTGAGCGGCCCGGCGTTTAAAAATCTGCAGAGACTCACCAGCCCCTCCAGTATGGAATCGCTTCATTTTCAAAGACAACCTATAGGTTTCTTCATTCAGCTTCGATTCCTCAATTTCCCAATTAGGCGCCAACGGATCGTACACCACATAGGCAGCCGCTCCGATCGCAGCAGCTGCAGCGAGACTAGCCAGAGACACGGAGGTTGTCGCGGTCAACTGGAGGGTTTTATTGGGTATCAGTGGCGAGCCCCCTCCTGTGGAACTACAACCAGCCAATATCAGGCAGGCCGCCATCGTAAGCGCCAATAACCTCATAAAATATTGAACAGGCTTAACTGGTTGATTTGCTTGAACGATAATTGAGCGGCTTGCAACTGAGTCTGGTAATTTGAAAAACGGGAGATGGCTTCGGTGTAATCCAGATCCTGTATCTCCGATAAGCGGGTATCGTAATTAAAATTCACGTCCTTCCCCGCAGCGGTCAAACTATCGAGCGAGTTCATTCGAGCCCCGACAGAAGCGCGAACAGTAACAACGTGTGTAATGGCATTCTTGATATCGCCGAAAGCCTGACTATAGCTTGCTTGCGAATACGGAACTCCGCTTGACGAATCAAGCTGGTCAATCATGTTCTGAATACTGTCGAACATGCTCCTGCCAATGACAGATCCGGATGCATCCTCGACCTTCATAAAGACATCTAGGCCGTTCTCATTGACATTCATGTCTTTGGATGCCGTCACCTGTACTACTTGCTGGCCTGCATCACCGCTATAACTGACATAGGTTTGAGGCCCCAAGGAATAAGGCGGGGTCGCCGCCGAATTGAGCGAAAAAGGCTGGCTCTCTGAATGATATCCTCCAAAAATATACAAGCCAGTACCATCTTGCGTATTGGCCAAACCAACAATATTTTGCAGAATTCCCTTCATTTCTACTGCCAGTAAATCGCGCTTCTCGGCAGATTGGGTATCAGCCCCCGCAGATATCTCGGCAATTCTAGTCAGTGCATCACCTAGCGTACCTAAGGTCGTATCCAGGGTGCCCAAACTGGTTTGGGCAGTTGCCTGATTAGTCAGATATTGCGTGGTAACGGCTTTTGACTGACTAAGTTTCAATGCTTCCGCAGAACCAATGGGGTCATCTTGCGGAGACAATATCCGACGCCCCGTCGACAGTTGATTCTGGACTTTGAATAAATCGGCTTGGCGATCCAGCATCCCTTGAGTTCCGCTATTGAACATCATCGAGTTCGTTACGCGCATGGTGGAAGCCTCCGGTTAGCCCAATGCCAAAATTGTGTCAAAAAGCTTATTGCCAATTTCAAGTATCTTGGACGACGCTTGGTAGGCCTGTTGGAACTTCATCAGATTGGCCGCCTCTTCATCCAGATTCACCCCAGACAAGGACTCTCGGGCTGCGGTAGCCTGATCAAGAACTGCTGACTGGGCCTCCAGTTTGACTTTTGCCTCCCGGGCCAAGATGCCGTTATCGGCAACCAGGCGAGCATATGCCGATTGGAATGTCGAAGTTCCGCCGGCCACGGTGTTTTGCGTCTGCAATTTCGCCAATAAAAGAGCGTTGCGCGAATCCTGAACCCCACCGGCGTTCCTCTGTATCGCAAAACTATCTCCAGCCGCAGGCACTCCCGTGATCGCGAAACTCATCTCGGCAAAAGAAATTTTCGATAACTTTGCGCCACCATTCAGCAAGTTAATATTGCCAGAGCCTGCAACAGTGCTTCCATCCGAATAAACTGCCGTCCAGGCCCCGGGAACGCCATTGAGTGTCGTCGCTGTAGCGGACAAGCTAACAGGCAGGCTGCTTGCGCTATAAGACTGCCCAACCATTCCTTGAGACATCGCCATCGTTCCGGTGTTGGTCATCGAGGCGCTCGTTCTGACCGGAGCAGCCGCGGCCACCAGGCGTGGGTCTGCGGCAATCTGCACGTTGACACTGATATTCTGCGCGGCATCCGCTACTGGCTGAACAGTAAAGCTATCGCCCAAGTTGCCTACCGCCGAGATGGTTAGCGTTACCCCCTCAAAAGTAACAGCCCCTGGGCCGGTCCCTGAGGCAACCGTTTGGTTGTCGGTCAATCGAGTAACCGAATACGCCCCTCCCGCACCAAAGAGCACTTTATAATTACTAGTGCCCAGATCGGTATGGAAATTACCGCTGAAGTCCGGGGACGTCGGTGCAGCTATCGGTGCAAAAGCCACCGATAACGAAGCCGATCCAGTATTTTTTGCATTTGCGATCAGTTTCGGGTCGGGAATCGTAAAAAAATCACCCACGAATGCTGCATCCCCAGCAATATTACCCATCAAATCCTGACCCAATGCATGCTGTGCGTTGAAGGTCATCGCCAAAGAGGCGGCCACGCGCCCCAGTTCATTTTCGGCGGAACCTAAGGCCTCATTGCGAAAACGGATCAATCCACCCAGTTCGCCGCCCACCACCAGGGATTCCGGCAGCTCCTGGCTTCCTCCCGATGTTTTCAGCCCAACCGCAAATTTTGACGGATCACTGGCGGATGCCATAGCGGTCAGCTCCAACTGCTGCGTACCAACGACAAGCTGCTGACCATTGCCGATAAAAAGGTTATAGCTTCCATTTGAATTGGTGCTGGTTGACACCTTGATGAGTTTGTTCAGTTCGGTGACCAGTTGATCGCGCTGGTCCAGCAAATCGTTGGCCGGTTGCCCATAAGCCGCCTCTGCAACGACCACTCGCTGGTTGATATCAGCGATTTGGGAAGCATAGGTATTGATCTGATTGACCGTGTCACTAATTCGCCCATTAACCTGATCGGCCAGCTGGGACAACGTGGAATCTATATTTTGGAAACGGTTGGCCAGGGTTTCGGCGCTTGAAATCATTGACTGGCGCGATGGCAGCAAAGACGGATTGGTTGAAACGTCCTGAACGCCTGAAAAGAAATCCTGAAGTGCTGGAGACAAACCGGCGTCCGGGTCGGCCAGCATGTTGTCAATTTGATTGATCAGGCCGTAATAGGCATCCAACTCACTCACTTGGGTCTGAGCGCTATTCACCTGAGCGGTCAGGTATTGATCGTACATGCGCTTGACTGTGACGACATGCACACCTTGCCCGATTGCTCCGGAGCCGGTATTGATGGCTACATTGGTCGCCTGAACAGTAGTCTGCCGGCTGTAGCCTGGCGTGTTTGCATTGACCACATTGTGTTCCGTGGCCAACAAACCCATTTGCGCTGCATTCAGCCCACTAATGCCAATACTGAAAATTCCTGTACTCATCCTGTCACCTCTAAGAGGTTAACGGCCTTTTCGCCGTAAAGTTTAGGCTGTGCTCATCCGATCAGCGCCTGTTTCAGGACCGGGCCATTGATGATCTGCGACAACTTGTCTGCGTAAGCCGGATCTGTGGCGTAACCCGCCTGCTGTAAACGTTTAGCAAACTCTGCGCCATCCTGTGATCCAATCACGGCGCTGTAGCGCGAACTGTTTCTCAATAAGTTTGCGTAGTCGCGAAATGCCTCTTCATAGGATCCGTAGGCACGAAAGCGCTCAACCACCTGCCGGGGCTTTCCATCGACATACTCTGTTGTTGCGGACTCTACCGTCTGACCGCTCCAGTTCTTTCCTGCTTTGATGCCAAAGAGATTGAAGCTTGAGGAGCCGTCGCCGTGCCGAATTTCGGCTCGACCCCAACCGCTCTCGAGGGCTGAATGACCAACCAGAAACTGGGGCGGCACGCCTGTCGAGCGCGATGCCTCAACGGCATGAGGCCAAACCCGGTTTACGAATTCCTTGGCACTGGCAGGCGCCTCCCGGGTGGCGGCTGGAGCAACGGAAACATCCGACTTCTGATAAGCCGCCGAAGTAGGCAAGCCTGACAAGACTGTCTTGTATTGGAGATGCCGGCCATCCGGCACGGCTAGCGGTAAATTATCAGCAACGCCGCTGGCCGTCCCCGATGCGGCAGCTTCACCCGCTGTCGCCCCCAATGATCGCCCGAGCTGCTGTTCGATCAATTTGGCAAATCCAACGCCCTTGCCGCTGGTCGCCAGTGTCTGCGCCATTTGTTGATCAAGGAGGCTGGTATAGAACTTGGACTGGTCGCTGCTCATCATCCCGTCATCGGGAACCGTGTCACGCATGCTTTTCATGACCATCTGCAGAAACAGGGTCTCGAATTGCTGAGCGGCGGCCTTCAGTCCCTCTTGGGGATTCTTTGCGAATTCGCTGCGTAAATCCTGGGCCGACCGGACATCGAATGCAGCCCGGTTCGGCTGAGTTTGAATCTTTGTCGTCATACCGAAAATCAGATGATCTCAAGGTCGGCGCGAAGCGCACCGGCGGCTTTCATCGCCTGAAGAATCGCCAGCAGATCAAGCGGATTCGCACCAAGGGCATTGAGCGCCTTGACCACATCGGCGAGATTGGCACCGGCCTTTACATTCATCAAGCTGCCGTTGTCCTGCTTGACCTGAATATCGGTGCCCTGCCCCAATTGCGGCTGCCCGGCATCGACGACAACCGACAGGCTGCCATGAGCAACGGCACACGCGTCCAGGGTGACCTTCTGATTCATCACGACAGAACCGGTACGCGGATTGACGACGACCTTGGCAACGCCTGCAACCGGCTGCACATCGAGATTGTCGATCCGCCCCAGGAATGCCACGCGGGAATCCGCATCCTCCGGAGCACGCACGGCGATACGACGACCATCGACAGCCTGCGCCGTCCCGGGCCCCATGCTCGCATTGATCGCCTCGACGAGCTTGCGAGCGGTGCCAAAATCGCTGTCCGAGAGTTCGTAGTAGACCACTCCGCCTTGCCCAACAGCGCTTGGCACGGACCTTTCGACACTGGCCCCCCCCGGGATTCTGCCGGCCGAAAGATGGTTGACCGTAACTTTTGAGCCACCAGACGAAGCGCCAACACCGCCGACAAGAATATTGCCCTGGGCGATGGCATACACCTGTCCATCGGCCCCCTTCATCTGGGTCATCAACAGGGTGCCGCCGCGCAAGCTCTTGGCATTGCCCATCGATGACACAGTCACGTCAATGGCTTGCCCCGGCCGGGAAAATGCCGGCAGACTGGCGGTGACCATGACGGCTGCCACATTTTTTAGCTGCAGCTTCTGGGATTGTTCCTGCGTCAGGTTGATGCCCAGTTGGGAAAGCATGTTGCTCATCGCCTGGGTCGTGAACGGCGTCTGAGTCGTCTGGTCGCCGGTGTTGTCCAGCCCGACGACAATCCCGTAGCCGATCAGCTGATTGCTGCGCACCCCCTGGATACTCGCCAGATCCTTGATCCGCTCTGCCAGGGCTGGTGCGCTGCAGAGCGGCAGCAAACAGGCGGCCAGAATTGCCGTCTGCCGGAATACTTTGCCGCATTTCTTCATCTTGATCAGCCTCCGCCAGATTTTCCCTAGAACGGCATCACATTAAGGAAGAACCGTGCCAACCAGCCCATCACCATGCCATCGGCGACTTGCCCGGACGATTTGTATTCGATGCGTGCATCGGCGATGCGCGACGATTCGACGGTATTGAAGGCATCGACGAAGCTCGGATTGATGACCCCGGACACACGGACAAACTCTTGCTCGCGACCAATGGCCACTTGCTTCTCGCCCGAAACCAACAGATTGCCGTTGGGCATCACATCGATGACCGTCACGGTCATGTTGCCGGTAAATATATTGTTGTTTGCCGCCTCGCCTTTGCCGCTGAAGGCATTTGCGCTTTCAGCATTGAGGTCCAGCCCCACCAGCCCCTTGCCCGGCAGCTTGCTGAGTCCGGACACCGAAGCCGTCGATGTACTCGACCGATCCAGCTTGTTGTTCGATTTGGACGAAGCAGTCGTGCTTTCGGTGATCTTGACCGTAATCGTGTCGCCGACGAAGCGCGCCCGACGATCCTCAAACAATGGGCGGCTCGAGGTTGCCTGATAAATCGCACCGTTGCCATTTGCCATCTCGTAGCGTGGTGCGGGGCGCGCCGTCATCGGTTGATGCACATTAGTCGGCGGTACCGTCGAGCATCCTACGGTCAGCAGCAAAAAAGGCCAAAAAATGAATTTCATGACATCACCTCACAACTGCGTCAGGCGGCCCAACATGGCATCCGAGGTCGACACTACCTTGGAATTCAATTCATAAGCGCGCTGCGTCTGGATCATTGTGACCAGTTCCTCCGCCACATTCACGTTGGAGGTTTCGACGTAGCCCTGGTTGACCAAGCCGGCGCCGTTGGTTCCCGGCGTATTCGGCGTTGGCGTGCCGCTGGCTGCCGTTTCCAGGAACATATTCTGGCCGATACTCTGCAGACCGGCCGGATTGATGAAGGTAGCCAGTTGAATGCTGCCAATCTGGGTCGCGGCGGCAGAGCCCGGCTGCGTCACAGTGACCGTTCCATCAGTACCGATCGACAACGACAACGCGTTGGCGGGAATGGTGATATTCGGCTGCAAGGGGTAGCCATTTGACGTAACGATCTGCCCCTGGTTGTCCTTCTGGAACGACCCGTCGCGCGTATAACCCGTGGTGCCATCCGGAAGCAAAATCTGAAAAAATCCGTCGCCCTGAACCGCGATATCCAGCGAATTATCGGTCTTCTGAAGATTGCCTTGGGTAAACACATGGGCGGTAGACACCGGGCGAACCCCAGTTCCCAACTGAAGTCCTGCCGGAATCTGGGTCTGCTGCGAAGACTGGGCGCCAGGCTGACGCAAGGTCTGATAGAGCAGATCCTCGAATACCGCCCGCGACCGCTTGTAGCCGTTGGTACTGACGTTGGCCAGATTATTGGAAATGACATCGAGCTGGGTCTGCTGGGCATCCAGTCCGGTACGGGCAATCCACAAGGAACGGATCATGATTCGGGTCCTATCACGAATTCAGGGACAACAACTGATCGGCACGCTGGGCGTTGGTATCGGCTGTCTGCAACATCTTTATCTGCATCTCGAACTGGCGGGCCAAGCTGATCAGATTGACCATGGCATCCGTCACATTCACGTTACTGCCTTCCAGCGCGCCAGAAACCAGCTTGACCTTCTCGTCGGCCGGAGCCGCCTGCCCATCACGCATGCGGAACAGGCCATCCGCGCCGCGGACCATATCGGCCTCTGGCGGGTTAACCAATTTGATCCGCCCGATGGCGTTGGCGTTGTTCGGCGTACCAAAGGTTGGCACGACGGAAACCGTCCCGTCCGGTGCAATTTCAATCCGGTTGTCGGGCGGAACATTGATCGGCCCACCATCACCGGCCACCGTATAGCCGCTTTTCGTCTGCAACAAACCGGTTACATCCGTATCCAGGCTACCCGCCCGCGTATAGGCTTCGCTGCCATCCGGCATTTGCACGGCGATCCAGCCCTTGCCTTGCACCGCGACATCCAGATTACGCGCCGTGAACATCAGCGGACCTTCGTCCATCACGTCGCTGACCGAAGCATCGACCACGAAAGCCCGCGTCGGCATGCCTTCACCCAGAACCGGCACCGCCCTGAAGCGATGTTCCTGCGCCTTGAAGCCAATCGTGCTGGCATTGGCCAGATTGTTCGCGGTACCGGCCTGCTGCATGAAAACATGCTTGGCGCCAGTCATTGCGGTGTAGATCAGACGATCCATGTCAGCGGCTCAGCGATGGTTAGCGCAGATTTACCAGCGTCTGCATGACCTGATCCTGCGTCTTGATGGACTGGGCATTGGCCTGGTAGTTACGTTGCTGCGTAATCAGATTGACCAGTTCTGCCGTCAAATCGACGTTGGACTCTTCCACCGTCGATGAGGAAAGCACCCCCAGGTTCGAGGTATTTGGCGCCCCAACCAAGGCCGGCCCAGACACCGATGTTTCGGCCCACTGGTTGTTGCCAAGAGCCTGCAAGCCATTGGGATTGGTAAAATTGGCGAGCACCACCTGGCCCTGTGCAAACGTCTGGCCATTGCTGTAGCGTCCCTGAATAACGCCGTCCGAACCTGCTGACAGACCGACCAGGTGGCCAGCTGCATAGCCGTCCTGCTCGAGACGATTGGTACCAAATGCGCTACCGAACTGCGTCGTCCCAGTAAAATCGATCGGAAAGGTTTGAACTACCTGAGCCCCGTTGCTCTGACTTTGGCTGGCCTGCACATTCGTCATGTTCACTGAAACGCTCATCGGTGAACCAGAAGTGATCTGGCCATCAGTACCAAAAGTCAGCGAACCAATCGGCCCGGCAGGGCCATTGTTCAAGTTGGTCGTTCCATCAACGTTGGCATAGACATCCCACGTCCCCGGCACGGCAGTCTTACGAAAATAGTAAGTCATCGTGTGGGCGTTGCCCAGCGAGTCGAAAATCGATAGCGCAGTCGAGTAATTGTAGGTTTGAGGATCCGGTGTATAAACCGAGGTCGATCCGGCGGCGCCTCCGTTAACCCAGGCGGACGTCGGCACCGTTTGTCGGGAATCAAGGTTCAAATTTGCCTTAACCCCATTAAAGGAACCGGTGCTGTTATAGCCCGTAGCCTGAGGCTCCAGGTCGGAAGCCGAAATCTGGAGCGGCACCGGCGTTGTGGGAATAATCTGCCCGGCCTGTGCCATATAGCCGGTCAGCTTCATATTCTGGTCATTGACGATGTAACCGTTCTTGTCCAGATGAAATTGCCCATTTCGCGTGAACGTCGGAGCGCCGTTCTGGTCCATCCGGAAAAAGCCCGCACCATTGATTGAAATATCCAATGGATTGTTGGTCGCGGTAATGTTGCCCTGAGTAAATTGCTGCTGTATCGCCGAAAGGTTGACACCAATACCGATCTGGTTTGCCCCTGCGCCAGCCAGCGAGGCAGCATAGACATCACCGAAATGTGCCACGGAAGCCTTGTAGCCGACCGTGCTCGAATTGGCGATATTGTGGCTGGTCGCATCAATTGCCTTGGAGGCAGCGTTCAACCCACTCAATGCTTGTTGGAATGCCATAATTTACCCCTTACAGAATTTGTTGAACGTCCTTGAAAGCGACATCGCCCAAGGCACCAAGATCAAGGACGAATCCACCGTTGCTTCTGGCAACAGCAGAAACTGTGCCAATCTGCATGGCCGTTGCCGCCACCTTTTTGCCACCTGCCGTAGCCTCGACCGTAAAGGTGTACTTCCCATCGGCCAACGCGTTTCCGTTCGCGTCCTTGCCATCCCACGCGAAATAGAAGCTACCGGCCTCCTTGGCACCAAGATCCTCGGTTTGAACGACCTTGCCGGCAGCGTTCTTGACCGTCAATTTCACCGCATCGGCCGCGCTCTCGAGCAGCGCCCCGCCGACGGCCTGGCCATTGGCAAGCGGCAAGGTATTGCCGGCCACCATGACATTTTTGCCGATGATTCCTGCCGCTTGCAGTCCTTGTGTCTCGTTGTAGCCGGACAGGAGCTGGGATAAGGTCGCGTTCAGTTTCTCGATGCCGCTGACCGTATTCAGTTGCGCCAACTGCGTGGTTACCGCTGCGTTATCCATCGGATTGAGCGGATCCTGATTCTTGATCTGGCTCATCAGCAAGGTCAGGAAGCGATTTTCCATATCCTCAGTAGCGCTGGTCGACGTTGCCTTGCTGCTGCCATTGATTGAGGCAAAAATCTCTGCGGCGCTTGTAGTCGTGTTGTTGGTGACGCTAGCCATCGTATTCTCCTGTTATCAACCCTGACCGATCTGCAAGGTACGCAGCATCATGGTCTTGGCGGTATTCATCACTTCGACATTGGTCTGATAGGACCGTGAAGCCGAAATCATGTTGGTCATTTCCTCGACCACATTGACATTGGGGAAGGCGACATAGCCTTTCTCGTCGGCGGCCGGGTTCTTCGGGTCGTAAACCATGCGCGGCGGCGAGGCATCCTCGACCACCTGCCGGACCCGAACCCCCTTCGAAATGTCGCCGGCCGCCCCCATGGGCGTCGCTTCAAACACCACCTGCTTGGCCCGGTAAGGCTTTCCGTCAGATGAAACGATGCTATCGGCATTCGCCAGATTCGAGGCAACGGTATTCAAGCGCATCGACTGCGCCGTCATGGCGCTCGAAGAAACCTGGAAAACATTAAAAAGGCTCATCGATTGCTCCTTAGCTGGACGTCGAGGACAACGCGCTACGCACGCCCTTGAATTTTTCGCTGATAAACTGGGCAAGAATCTGGTACTGGAGGGCATTTTCGGCAATCTGCGTACGCTCTACATCCATATCTACGGTATTGCCGTCGACTGCCGACTGGGTTTCCTTCCGGAACTGAATAGCGGCGTACCCGCCTCCAGAACCACCAGCAAAATGACCAGAAGCCGTTCGTGCCAAGGCAACCCCGGAACTTGCCCTCCCGGCCAGCGCATTCTGCATGGCCGACTCGAAGCTGAAATCGCGCGCCTTGTAGCCTGGTGTGTCCGCATTGGCGATGTTCGATGCCAGCACCTGATGGCGCTGCGTACGCATGTTCATAGCCTGACTGAAAACTGCCAGATGCTGATCGAGATTTGCCATCAGAAGCTCCAGATATTTTTGGGCTTTATCCGCACGATCCGTGCCATCGTAAAATCCAGGCAATTTCTTCGCATCCGGCAAAATCCTCGGCAAAACTTGCCGGAATATCCGCTACCTCACCTGGCTATCAGGCAAAATATACGGATGCTTATTCGCCTCATTTGTTGTTTCGCCCTGCTTGCCATAGTTCAGAGCCCGAAGGCGGCTGAAACTGACGTCGTCATCGACACGGCTGAACGTTACGTACGCCTGCAGACACAAGGTTCCCCCGGCAAGGTGCAGGTCACCATGGGCAAGCTCGATGTCAGCCGCCTGCCAAGCTGCACGGCACATGAGGCATTTGCCCCGCCCGGAACTCGGCTGAGCGGGAAAACTCATGTCGGGGTTCGCTGCCTCGGCCCCAATGTTTGGAGCGTGCTGGTTCCGGTCCAGATTTCAATCACCGGCAATTACGTAACCACCGCACGCCCACTGGTTGCCGGGCAGGCGATCACCGCCGCCGACCTCGCCACCGCTACCGGCGATCTATCTAACTTGCCGACAGGCGTTCTTGCCGACCCGCAGAGCGCTATCGGCAAGACCCTGCGCAACTCCCTGGGCGTCGGCCAGCCTTTGCGCAGCGACCAGCTTCTGGCGCCACTGGTAATTCGCCAAGGGCAAACGGTAAGAGTCGTATCGGCAGGCCCGGGTTTTGCTGTCAGTTCCGAAGGCAAAGCCATTAACAATGCTGCCGAGGGACAGGTTGCCCAGGTTCGTATGAACTCGGGGCAAACCGTCAGCGGCGTGGCCCGTGCCGACGGTAGCGTTGAAATTTCTTTTTAGGCTAAAGTTCTTGCTTGGTCGGTCGTTAACAAGATCGAGTCATAAGGTATCGAGATCACCATCATGAAGATCGACAACAGTTTCAAACCCACTGCCACCAGCGTCGCCAGCAAACCTGCGCCGGCGCAGGTCGCCACCCCCAGCGCCGCCCAGGAGGCCGTCAGCCTCAGCCAGGTTGCCGGCAGTCTGCAGGCTAGCGAAAGACCGCCTGTCAATACGGCTCGCATTCAGGAAATCAAGGCCGCCATTTCGGAAGGGCGCTTCAAGATCAATCCGGAGGCGATTGCCGACCGCCTGATCGAATCAGCCCGCGACCTGCTTAACAGCAACGGGAAACGCCAGGCCTGATGTCGGTTGTTGCAGGAATCCTCGAACGGGAAATCGAACTGATTTCCAGCTTCATTGCGGCCTTGAATGAAGAACAGGCGTGCTTGGTTGCCGCCAACCCCACAGCGCTTCCCGAGATCAACACAAGAAAGATCAGTCTTGTTGAGCAATTGAATGCGCTTGAAGGCGAGCGAATGACTGCCATCGGAATGGCTGAAAGCCCCAGCGATCGGGTCACCATGGAAACGTGGCTTGCCCAGAACGAAAATGATGCAAATGCTACGGTCGCCTGGGAAAAATTGCTTATATTGGCCCGCGAGGCCAAAACACTGCACGAGTTGAACGGCCGCCTGGTCGATCTTCACCTCCGGAACACCGCCGAAATTCTTGGCATCCTGACGCAAGAGGCCAAGCAGCCCGGGCTCTATGGCGCCAGCGGCCAGACGATGCAAGCCACGGGCAGCCGCATCGTCGATTCAGCCTGAAGCCTTCGAGTTGTTCCCTATTGCCCCGCTGGGCGTCCGTCCCTAAGCTCGGTTGGCTCTTCCGGCCGATTCGAGTCGATCAGGATACTCACCCGACGATTTCTTGCCCGCCCTTCAACGGTGGTATTGGTTTCAAGCGGACGGGTCTCACCATAACCGATGGCGGTAAGGCGTTCGGCACCAACACCACCATCGTTGAACAAACGCAACACCGTCGTTGCTCGCATGGCCGAAAGCTCCCAGTTGGAAGGGAATTGCGGTGTGGAAATCGGCACATTGTCGGTGTGACCTTCAATCGTAATCGGAAAATCCGAGGCGGCCAGCACCTGGGCGATGGCCAGCATCGCGCTGATTGAAGCAGGCTGTAGCTTGGCCTGCCCGGCAGGAAAGAGAATACTGTCGTTGATTTCGATGGTGACGCCACGACTGGTTTCCAGCAACCGGACCTTGCCCTGGGCCACCAGCGGCTGCAAGGCGTCCATGATGTCGTTGGCGACATTCTTCATTTTCTTGCGCTGCTCGACCTTCTTTTCCTCGGTCTTTTTTTGATCCGGCAATTTGTCCAATTTGGCGATTGGCTTCACCGGCAAGAGCGGCGCGCCCTGTATCATCGCAATCGGCTGCCCGCCTGGCTCTCCGGTCACATTCTTGAAGGCATTGGTCAGTGAATTCGAAAGGACCTTGTACTTTCCTTCATTTACTGAGGAAATGGCGTACATGACCACAAAAAATGCGAACAGCAAGGTAATGAAATCCGCATAAGAAACCAGCCAGCGTTCGTGGTTCTCATGCTCTTCCTCGCGGCGTTTTCGACGAGCCATCAGTGCAGATAGCCTCGCAGGCGCCCCTCGATAATCCGGGGATTATCGCCAACAGCAATCCCAACCAATCCGTCGATCAGCATTTCCCGGGTCGCCACCATACGCGAGATATAGTATTTAAGCTTGCCGGCGATCGGCAGGTAGACCAGATTGGCCAGGCCAACGCCATAGATGGTCGCCACGAAAGCCACGGCAATGCCTGCCCCCAACTTGGTCGGGTCAGACAAATTTTCCATGACGTGGATAAGCCCCATGACCGCCCCAAGAATCCCGATAGTCGGCGAGTAACCGCCTGCAGCCTCCCATATTTTGGCAGCCTGGCGCCACTCGTCTTCGAAGGTATTGATTTCCACCTCGAGCAATTCGCGGATGCGTTCCGGGTCGGCGCCATCGACCAGGAGTTGCAAGCCACGGCGCGCAAACTCGTCCTTGGTGCCGGGAATATAGTTCTCCAGAGCCAACAAGCCTTCGCGCCGGGACAACTGGCTCCAATTCATGATCTGGTCAATCAGGCGCTTTTGCTCGATAACCGGCGGCACCCAAACCCATTTGACCATTTTCATGCCCCGTCGAAAGACATGAATCGGGCTCTGCAACAGGACAGCGCCCAACGTGCCCCCAAGAACGATCAGCAATGCGGTTGGCTGAACCAGTGATCCGGCATGCCCGCCTTCCAGATACTGGCCACCGATAATCGCAAACAAGCCGATGGCGATACCGGCCAGACTGATCTTATCCACTGGCTTTCTCCTTGCGCCGCTTGGTGGCTTTCGGTACTTCACCGGCGATCTGGGTGCGCAGGCGGGCAATAGCCTGACTGTGCAGCTGGCAGACACGGGACTCAGTCACCCCCATAACCTCCCCGATTTCACGCAGGTTGAGATCCTGCTCGTAATACAAGGCCATCATCAGCCTTTCGCGCTCGGGCAAGCGGCCGATTGCAGAAACCAGCGCCTCTTTGACCCCCCGGTCCTCGAGGATGGCTGCGGGGTCGGCATCGTTGTCGGTGAAGTGGCGCTCAAGAAAATCCTCGTCCCCATCACCGGAGAAATCGTCGAAATAAACCAGCTGGTGCCCGCGGGCATCCTGGAGGGTCTTTTGGTAGTCCGCCAGCGACATACCCAAAGCCTCAGCCAGTTCGCGTTCGGATGGCGCCCGCCCATGTTCATGCTCAAGTTGGTTGATTGCCGTTTCGATACGCCGCAATTCGCGACGAAGATTACGCGGCAGCCAATCGTTTTCGCGCAGGCCATCAAGCATGGCGCCCCGTACCCGTTGCGTTGCATAGGTCTCGAATTGGGCGCCAAACCCTTCCTGGTAACGCTCCATGGCATCGAGCAAACCAATCATGCCATTCTGGACAAGATCGTCGAACTGGACGCTGGGCGGCAGACGAGCCATCAAGTGATAGGCGATACGCTTCACCAGCGGCACGAATCGCTGAACCAACTGTTCCCTGTCTGGCTGCCCGGCAGCGGTATACATCAAGCTCGAATTACGTTGGGAGTTATGCGTTGGCTCAAGTGTAACAGTTGCTGCATGAATTGCTCGACCCCGCCCGACTCGCTTTCACTGCGTTGCCAGTACAGCATGTCGGCAGCGACATCGCGGAACGCCAAGGCTGACGGAGAATCCGGTGCCTGAACGAGGACTGGTCGCCCCAATTGGGACGACTGGCGCAAGGCATCGTCGAGAGGGATTGCGCCGGCATAATCAAGACGAGCAATACCCCGCTGCGCAGCGACTTGAGCGATGTTCTCATAGATCGAACGAGCATCCAGCTGGCTGCGCACCTTGTTGACCAGAATTCTGAAATTCTTGCGCGAGAAAGCGTGGCTGACTTTCTTGATCAGCGCATAGGCCTCGGTGATCGATGCGCTACTACCGGAGAGAACCACAACCGCTTCCTGCGAGGCCAGGCCGAACGGGGAAAAACCGTTCGGATGGGCCATGCTGGCGTCGACCAGGATAACGTCAACCGGACGCTCAAGCCCTGACATGGCGTCGAGCAATGTCTGTTGCTGCGGAAGCGATAGGCGACCAAGCTTCTTGACTGCTTTCGCTGCTGGCAGAATCCGAAGCCCGTGCAGCGGCTGCAACAGCACTTGGGACAATGGCAGTTCGCGCTGAACCACGTTCAACAGATCACTCCGGGCGATCAATCCAAACGACGAAGCAATATCGTCACCGGGCGCATGCTCGTCAATGATCAGGACTTCCTTGCCCAGACGCGCCAAGGCCACGCCGATGTTGGCAACCGCGACACTCCGCCCGACACCTTCGCAACCGGCTACGAAGGTTACCACCTGCAACTTCTGTCCGCCGCCGAGCAAGCGACGTAGACCGGCAGCCTGATCGACGCGAAAGTCAGCCACGACGTCCTCCGGTCGCGACCATACCCGCATTGGCCATCATCAACGCCGGCTCCACGCCATCGAACTTGTGCGGTGACGACTCCGGCACGTCCTTGAAGGCACGGTGCAGCAGATAACTGCGATTAGGCAAGTGCAGGTCTTCCGGCACGCGCTGACCATTCGACACGTAAAGCATGCGCAGGCCATGGCGCATGATCACATCGAGCGCTGTTGCAAGGCTTGCCGCTTCGTCAATCTTGGTCAGAATGCAGCCGGCAAGAGTTTCGCCGGCATAGGCGCGGACCACGTCGTCGAGTGTATCGCCGCGTGAGGTGGAATTCAGCAGCAACACGCGCTGGACGTCGCAACCGGCCAACATGTCGGTCAGCTCCGGCACCAGTTTGTCCTTCTGGCTCATACCCATGGTATCGATCAGGACCATGTGCTTGTGCTGAAGCTCAATCAGGGTCTGGCGCAACTCGGTGGCATCCTTGACCAAGTGCACCGAGACACCGAGGATGCGACCGTAAATGCGCAACTGTTCATGGGCACCAATCCGGTAACCGTCGGTGGTAACCAGCGCCACCTTGCTCGGACCATGGCGCAATACACAGCGGGCGGCCAGCTTGGCAGTCGTTGTGGTCTTGCCGACGCCCGTCGGCCCTACCAACGCGTAAACGCCACCACGGTCTACAATGTCGTTTTCGTTGCCTATGGTCATCAGCGAACGGTCTGCCGCCCCCTTTACCCAGGCCATGGCCTCAATGCTGTTCATCTCTCGAGGCAGGTCGGTCAGCATGTCACGTGCAAATTGCGGCGAGAACCCGGCATCAAGCATCTGGCGAAGAATATCCGTCTTAACCGGCTCCGAACGGGCAACCTCACCCCAGGCAAAACCTGCCAAGTGCTGCTCGACAATCTTTCGCAACGAGCGAATCTCGTCCATGACCTCCAACGGCACCACTTCGGCCTCTTGACGCCGTTGAGATTGTGCCGGAGCGGATGCCGCAGCAGCCGACGGAGGGTTTGGGGAATCGGGACGCTGCAATGCTACGGTCGGCGCCCCAGAACGCCCAATTTCCAAATTTCGCAAAGCCGCATTTTTTGGTATGCCCGCATTAACTGAGGCAGCTGTTCGTTGTCCTTGGGCCGGCGCAACACCAGGGCGCTGAATCTGCGGAACTGTTTGCGCCAACGGCCGTATTGCCGGCTGTGGTGCCGGTTGCGAAACCCTGGCCCGCGCCGAATTCAGGACGACACGGTAATCGTCTTCCGCCTCTGGAGGAGGCGGCCGTTTTTCAATGGCAGGGCGCTCGGTTGCGACGGATGTCGGCACGATCATCGCCATGTCGCGCGCCGCAACGGCCATGATCTCGACACCGCCGGGGATGCCTCGATTGGAGAGGATGATCGCGTCGTTACCCAGCGTCTCCTTAACTTTTCTCAAGGCATCCCTTGCGTTGGCGGCGATGAATTTTCTGACGTTCATGTTCTACCTCCGATGATCGAGGTCACCTTGATAATTCGATTTTCTGGAACTTCGTTGTGCGATAGCACCTTCAATTGCGAAACCGTACGGCGCAGGAATCTTGACAACAGCAGGCGCAGGCTGGCCGGGACAAGCAGGACGGCAGGCAGACCAAGATTCACCTGACGCTCTGCCGCAGCGGCCGTCTCACGCACCAGCGTGTCGGCGAGCCCCGGCTCGAAACTGGTGTTTTCTGACCCACCGGCCACAGCCTGGGAAAGCAGGCGCTCAAGCGTCGGGTCGAGCGACATGACCTGCATTTCGCTGTTACCGGGGAAGAGCTGCTGGACAATGGCGCGACCAAGAGCTATCCGCACCTGTGTCGCAAGTTCGTCGGCGTTCTGAGTACGCGTTGCATGATCGGCCACCGTCTCGATGATGGTCCGCATGTCGCGGATATGCACGCCTTCTTCGAGCATGCTCTGCAGGACTTTTTGCAAGGTACCGAGCGGCAGGAGCTTCGGAACGAGATCCTCGACCAATTTCGGCATTTCCTTGGCCAGATGATCCAGCAATTGCTGCACTTCCTGACGGCCAAGCAATTCTGCGGCATGAGTCAGGATCAGATGATTCAGGTGAGTGGCAACCACGGTAGACGCATCGACCACAGTGTATCCATAGGCCTGTGCCTGCTCGCGCTGCCCGACATCAATCCAGATCGCCGGCAGACCAAAAGCGGGATCCTTGGTAGCGGTGCCATTCAGCGTCCCTGCCACTCGTCCCGGATTGATCGCCAGGTGCTGCCCGGTGTAAGCCTCTCCCTGACCAATCTCAACCCCCTTGAGCAGAATGCGATAGGTATTGGGTTTCAGTTCAAGGTTGTCCCGGATATGGACGGGCGAAACCAGGAAGCCAACCTCCTGAGCAAATTTCTTGCGAAGTCCACGAATGCGGCGCAACAGTTCGCCATCCTGGGATTTATCGACCAGCGGGATCAGGCGATACCCCACCTCCAGACCCAGCACATCCAGCGCAGCCACATCGTTCCAGCTTGCCTCAAGAGCCTCCTGAACCGGAGCAGGAGCGACCGTAACCGGCGTTTCGACAATCCGCTGCTCACGCTTCATGATCGTCCACGCAAACCAGCCCAGCGCAGAGGCCAGCAGCAAAAACACCAAATTCGGCATCCCCGGAATCAGCCCCAGAAAACCCAGGATGGCAGCGGTAATGCCTATCACCTTGCCGCTGCGGAACATTTGCCCCATCACCTGCTGACCGATATCACGGTCATCCGACACCCGAGTCACGACCATACCGGCAGCGATCGAGATAATCAGGCCAGGTATCTGTGCAACCAGACCATCGCCGATGGTCAGCAGCGTGTAATTCTTGGCCGCCTGCGCCAATTCCATGTTGTGCTGGAGCACGCCGACGATCAGCCCCCCAACGACATTGAGCAGCATAATGATGATGCCAGCAACCGCATCGCCCCGCACGAATTTCGACGCACCGTCCATCGAGCCAAAGAACTCCGACTCGCGGGAGATTTCGGTTCGCCGCTTGCGCGCCTCATCCTCACCTATCAGACCGGCATTGAGGTCAGCGTCGATCGCCATCTGTTTTCCTGGCATCGCATCGAGCGTAAAACGAGCCGACACCTCCGCAACCCGCCCGGCACCCTTGGTGATCACGACGAAGTTGATGACCACCAGGATCAAGAAGACCATGATCCCAACCGCAAAATTTCCACCGACCAGGAAATGCCCGAATGCTTCAATTACCTTGCCTGCAGCATCCGGCCCGGTATGCCCTTCGAGCATGACCACCCGGGTTGATGCCACATTCAAAGACAATCGCAGTAGCGTGGTGACTAGCAAAACCGTCGGAAAGACCGAGAATTCCAAGGTTTTCTGGGTGTTGACGGCAACCAGCAGGACGAGAACCGAGATGGCGATATTGAAGGTAAAGAAGACATCCAGCACAAAAGCCGGAAGCGGCAACACCATCATCGCCAGAATCATCAGGATCAAAATGGGCGCCGCCATCTGACCGAGGTTCATTCGCCCCAGAAAACTCTGCATACCAAGCGAAGAGGCTGCCATTTACACAGCCTCCGGAACGAGTTCAGGCGGAACAGGCAAATCACGAGGGGGAACAGGATACACGCCCCCCGTTTGTCTCCAGTTCGCAAGCTGATAGATATAAGCGAGAAGCTCCGCGACTGCGTTATACAGGGCGGAGGGGATTTCGGCATCGATCTCGGTATGTTTGTACAGCGCTCGCGCCAAAGGTGGCGCTTCCATAATCGGCACCGCGCTTTCGCTGGCAACCTCCCGAATCTTCAGTGCTACTGCCCCTACGCCTTTCGCCACCACCTTGGGAGCCCCCATTCCGGCCTGATAGGAAAGCGCCACTGCATAGTGCGTCGGGTTCGTCACAACCACATTCGCGGTGGGGACGGCAGCCATCATTCGCTTTCGCGCCGCCTGCATCTGCAGACTGCGAATGCGCCCCTTGACATGCGGGTCGCCCATCATTTCCTTCATTTCCTGTTTGACCTCTTCCTTGGTCATTTTCAGCTTATGGAAATACTGCCAAAGCTGAAAAGGAACATCTGCAGCAACAACCAAAACAAGCGTCGCCACCAGGATCAGAAATGAAAAGGAAATGAGATGCCCCGCGTGGGCAATACCAGCCTCCAACGGCTCTCCAAGCAAACCCAATATCTCCTCACGCTCCTTCCAGACAAGCAGCGCGGCAACACCGCCAACCAGAAGTGCTTTCAGAATCGCCTTGGCCAACTCCATCAAGCTATTCCATGAAAACAGACGCCCCAAACCGGAGATCGGATCCAAGCGCTTCAAATCGGGAACAAGCGCCTTTGGTGAAAACACCCAGGCATTCAAAAAGAACGGCGGCAGAATTGCCGCCACCAGCAACACAGCCAACAACGGAGAGAATGCGAGAAGGGCATCACCGGAAATCTCCGCCAGCCGCGGCAACATCAGATCCGGATCACGCATGTATTGAGGCTCGACGATAAAACCCTTTTTGACGATGGACATGGAGCGCTCCATGAACCATCTGCCCATCATCCAGAACGCCGCTCCGGCAACCACAAGAACCAGAAAAGTAGAAAGTTCGCGGGAATGGGGGACCTGACCCTGCTCACGGGCCTGCTCGATTCGCCTGCCTGTAGGCTCTTCAGTTTTCTCGAGGTCGCTATCTTCCGCCATAGCCATCTTTGGTAGGTGTTGTGGCTATTATAGGAAAAAACCAAAAAAATTAAAGAGGTACACCAGTTTATTTAGCTGATTTCTCAGATGCCAATCGCAAGCACATGACAACAGAGTAAACCTGAAAATAAAAAGAGGGGGCCGAAGCCCCCTCTCAACTCGTTGACTTGGAACGAAAATCAGGCGAAGTCTAACGACCTCACTGCCGATCCGATGTCCACATGCTGCCCCAAATCGGTCAGCAACTCCTTCATGTCGAGGATCAGCACAATCTGCCCATTTGACAGCGTAGTCACACCTGCCACGCCCTTGGGACGAAAATCCTCCAGCGACTTGATCACTGCATCATCACGCCCGGCAAAGCTATCGACCGCCAAGATGAAGCTTCGCTCTGCCGTCTGCATGAAGACACCGTACTCGGGTTCGCGTTCCAGCGGCCAGCCAAGCAGACGAGCCAGCGCAATGACCGGCAGAACTTCACCACGAACCACGAGCGTTTCCTTGCCGCCGACCTCCTGAATACGGTTCTGCTCGATCGGAAGGATTTCACGAACCAGGGACAGGGGCAGCGCAAACGGCTGATCTCCAAGCAACACCAACAACACCGGCAGAATTGCCAACGTAAGCGGCAACGAAATGATAAAGACCGACCCCTTCCCTGGCTCCGAGCGAATATCAATCGAACCGTTAAGTTTCTGGATGTTAGTCTTGACCACATCCATACCAACACCACGCCCGGACACATCGGAAATCTGCGCCTTGGTCGAGAATCCAGGCAGGAAAATCAAATTCAAGCTCTGGCGCTCATCGAGCGTATTGGCCTCTTCCTCAGAAATCAGCCCCTTCTCGATGGCTTTGGCGCGTATTCTCTCAGCGCTCATCCCCTTGCCGTCATCCGCAATAATCAGGACGATATGATCCCCTTCCTGACGCGCCTCCAGACGAACCAAGCTCTTTATCGGCTTACCTGCCGCTTGGCGCTCCTCGGGCATTTCGACGCCATGGTCAACGGCATTGCGAATCAAGTGGATCAACGGATCTGCGAGATCCTCGATCATCGTCTTGTCGACTTCAGTTTCTTCACCGGCCAAAACCAATTCCACATCCTTGCCCAATTGACGAGCAAGGTCCCGAGCAATCCGTGGATACTTCTGGAACAACCGGCCGATCGGTTGCATTCGGGTTTTCATCACCGAATTTTGCAGATCGGACACCAACAAATCGAGCTGGCTAACGGCCTGATCCAGCGCATGAAGCGTTTCCGAATCGTTTTTTCCAGCCAGGATATCCGCCCGCAAACTGGTTAACCGGTTCTTGGTCAAGCCGATTTCACCAGACAAGTTCAACACCTGATCGAGACGGGAGGTATCAACTCGAATCGTATTTTCGCGAACTCGCTCTTCTGCACGCCTGGCTGAAGTCGGCTGACCACCAGGACGATCAGTAGCCCGTCGGCCAAACGCCGAGGGCTGTTGCTCAGCAGCCACAACAGTTGCCACCATCCCTGGAGCTTTAGCCGCTTCAATCGAGGAGGTCTCTGCCTTGGTAATTAGCTCGCTCGGTACAGCCTGCTTGGAAACCTCTCCAGTCACGGCAGAATGCAACTCCGCCCAATTCGGCTCAGCCGAATTAACCCCCGCCCCCGCTGAAGCCTGGGAGGCAGGAGGAGGAGACAAATCTGCCGGGGCTGCCGCAACATGGGCCTCACCACTCAAGGCCCCCTGCAAGGCAGCAATGACCTCGGGCGCAGCCGGTTGCGGCTGGACCATTTGCCCCAGTTCTCCAAACATGTCACGAACGCCCTTGGTGGCCGCCATGATGATATCCATCAACTCCGAGGTCAGCTCAAGTTCGCCATTACGCAGGCGATCGAACAAGTTTTCAGTCAGATGGCACAAAGTGACCAGCTCAGTGGCATTGAGAAAGCCAGCCCCGCCTTTGACCGTATGAAATCCACGGAATATGTCGTTCAACAACCCCCGGTCGTCGGGCATTTTTTCGAGATCTACCAATTTGTTATCTACGTCAGACAACAAATCATGAGCCTCCTGCAAGAAATCCTGCAGCAGATCTTCCATTCCGCCAAAGTCACTCATTCTCGCCCTCCTCAGAACCCGAGGCTATCGAGCAGATCATCAACCTGCTCTTGGTTGACCACCACATCGGTACGCCCTTCGGCATTGATCACCGGGCCATTCATCAAACTGGCAACCTCGTCGGTGCGTTTCGTTTCTGGCAGCACTTCTATAAGAACATTCATCAGTCCGGACTCTAGATCCTGGGCAAGCACAACAATCTTCTTGATAACCTGCCCGGTCAGATCCTGAAAATCCTGAGCCATCATGATTTCTGTCAACTGGGCATGCGTGCCCCGAGTTTTCTGAGGCAACTGCTCGTTAAGAAATGCACGTGTTTCTTCGGCCAGCGCCTTGAACTCTTCAACCCCCAGCTCATTGGCAAACAATTTGTCCCAGCGCTTACCCAACGCGAGGGCACCATTCTCTATGTCGTCCACCAAGGGCGCCGCCACATCGGTAGCATTCAGAACACGGCACGCAGCCTGTTCGGTCAGATTGGCGACATACGCCAACCGGTCCTTTGCGTCCGGGAGTGCAGAAACGGTCTTTTCAAGGAGCTTGTCGTAACCTAGCTGCCCCAGCGTGTCATGAAGTGCGCGCGCCATATGGCCAATGCGGTTAAACACAGCCTCTTGCTGGGGCCATCCATCACCGGCCACCGAAGACGATTGGGTGCCTCCTGACTGCTGAGACGCGCCGTGGCATACGGCGTGCGTTTCGAGTGAAACACTGTCAAACAAAGCCTGGAGATCATCACTATCGGCACCTGCCGGAGCGGCTGGTGTCGGCACAGGGAAAGAAGGCGCCGAAGGCTCGGGTACAAAATCTGAAGCAATGGAATCGAAAAGTGCTTCGAGATCAGAAGAATCATTATTGGCTGACATGACTCCCCCTACGCCAAGCCCATTTTTTCGAAAATCTTGTTCAACTTTTCCGAAAGTGTCCCCGCCGTGAAAGGCTTGACGATATACCCGCTCGCCCCTGCTTGGGCTGCAGCGATGATATTTTCCTTCTTCGCTTCGGCTGTAATCATCAACACCGGGAGATGCTTCAGATTCGGGGTCGAACGTATCGTCTGCAACAGGGTCAGACCATCCATGTTTGGCATGTTCCAGTCTGTAACCACAAACTCAAACCCGCCAGCCTGAAGCTTCTGCAGGGCGATCGCACCATCCTCTGCTTCGTCGACGTTGGTATACCCGAGCTCTTTCAGGAGATTGCGAACAATCCTGCGCATCGTGGAGAAATCATCCACCACAAGAAATCTCATTTTTGGATCAGCTGCCATGCAGTACTCCGGAAACTTTGTTTGTTATCGTTCAATTAGCGGGCGCAAGGTATCTGCGAGCGCCTCTGCATCAAATTTTGCGACATAGGCATCTACGCCCACCGACTTGCCCATGGCCCTATTGGCTTCTGAAGACAGCGAAGAATGCATGACAACCGGCACCCCCTCAAATCGAGGATCAGATTTGACATTTTTGGTTAGCACATAGCCATCCATTTCAGGCATTTCCGCATCCACGAGGATCAGGCGTATATCGTCACGAATATTGCGCCCCATCTGTTGGGCATGCGCCGCTATTCCCTGAAGTCGCGTCCACGCCTCCGCGCCATTGGTCGCATGCTTGTGACGCACCCCCAACTTATCTAGGACTTCGGATATTTTCCTGCGTGCAACTATCGAATCATCAACAAAAAATACGCTCGTTTCGGGATCAACACGCGCCGGAACGATGTCGACGATCATCGCCTCTCCGAACGCATTTGAGAGGATTTGCTCGACGTCGAGAATTGACACCAAGCCCCCACCTTCCAGTTCGATAACTGCAGTGATCAACCCTTGATTAGCCGTAAGCACGCTCTCAGGAGCTTTCACACGCTCCCAGTCAACACGAATAATCCGGTCCACTTCATCCACCAAAAATCCAAGTGTCCGCTTGGAATACTCTGCGACCATCATGGTTTTACCCAGCCCTGGCTTAGTATCAAGGTGCATGAATGGTGCCAGTGAAAGAACTGGAATCACGTTACCGCGCAGTGAAATCAGCCCTTCGACACCTCGCGGCATATTTGGTGTCTTGGTGATATGGGGGGTCCGCCCAACCTCACGCACCTTGAACACGTTAATACCAAAAATCTCTCGCGTCCCAAGGGAGAACAGGAGAATTTCCATCTTGTTGGAACCTGCCAGACGAGTGCGTGCATCAACGCTATCCAACAGGTTCTTGTTCTCAACGAGATTCATCGTTCGCTCCAGCAATATTTCAAGCCACGCGCACCGGCGAAGTATCCACTCCCAGACGCTTCGCCAACGTCTCAGACAAGCGCAATGGCTCGAACTTGGGTACGTATTCGTCCACCCCTACCGACAAACCCAGTTTTTGATTCGACATGCCCGACAGTGATGAATGCATGACCACCGAAATTCCGTTGAAACGTGGGTCAGATTTGACTTTTTTGGTGAGAATGTACCCGTCCATTTCGGGCATTTCGATATCTGTCAGGATCAAGCTTATGATCGATGACGCTGGCTGACCCATGGACTGGGCATAGATCGCCACCTTATCCAATTCATCCCACATTTGCCTGCCATTCACCGCGGCCACACCCTTCACGCCCATGGCCACGAGCGTACGTTCGATCTGCTTGCGCGCCACGCTGGAGTCATCACAGTAAAAAACCGTGCATTCCGGTTTATCTACAGTGACCACACCACGGTACATGATCTCGTTATCGATGTTGGTCGTTTCGGAAAGAACCTTTTCGACATCCATCATCATCACTAGACGATTGTCTTCCAGTTCAGTTACCGCAGTCACCAGCCCGCCGGTTTGCGCCGTCAACATTTCCGGCGGCACGCGCATCTTGCTCCAATCCAAGCGAAGGATGGTATCGACCCCCTCAACCAAAAACCCCTGAGTATGGCCGTTATATTCCGTCACGATCATGATTTCGCGCGGCGTGTCAGCTGTAATTCCCGAGTATTTCGCAAGATCAATCACAGGCACCAGTACGCCACGCAGACTAACCATTCCCTCAATCGAAGGCGGCATATCAGGCGCAGCCGTGATCACAGGGGTACGCATGACCTCGCGGACCTTGAAAACATTGATGCCATAGGTTTCACGGCGCCCGGTCCGCTGATCTACACCCAAGAAAAAGAGCAATATCTCAAGCTTGTTGGTTCCCGCCAACTTTGTTCGTGCATCAATATTTCTTAGCAACTCTGACATTGTCGTCCTCTCTCATCGCCCATCCTGCCAATCCCTGCCAACACCCCAAACCAGGTAGGCATCCATATCACCGAACGGCAACGACTTACCCAACCTCAGGAATCCACCCCTGCACGCTTAACGGCACCCGAAGCGAAACATTTAGGAAATTTGGAATAATTTACCAAAATTAGCAATATCTAGCACCTGTTTTACATTACCACGAACCCCGGTAAGCGCGACGTCCTTGTTGGCGCCTCCCAACTTATCCCGCAACATCAGCAACATGCCAAGAGCAGAGCTATCAAGATAATCGACGCCGGAAAAATCGACGACTACCGAACGTACCGACGCGTCAGCCACCAGTGGCTCATAGGCGCCGCGAAATTCGCGGTGGGTGTTGAAATCAAACCTGCCAGACAACTTGACGACAGCCTTACCGGCCTCATTTTGAATGCTCGCTTGCATTTGTTTTCCTATAAATAAAAATGCAGATTCTGACCTAGTTTAATACTTTACTTGTCGCCGGCAAGCCAAAGCAAGAATGTCAGGCGACGACCGCACCAAGCACTCGGCGCGCCATATGATCCAACGAACATTGTTCATCGACCGCACCAATCAGAAAAGCTTCACGTGGCATACCGTAGACAACACAGCTTGCCTCGTCTTGGCCAAAGGTTTTGGCACCAGCCTGACGCATACGCAAAAGTCCCTGTGCGCCATCCTTTCCCATTCCAGTCAAGATTACTCCGATAGCCTTGTTGCCGATGAGTTCTGCCGCAGAATCAAATAGCACATCTACGGATGGACGATGTCGATTCACAGGGGGAGTTGACGCCAATTCGGTGACATATCCCGATGCAGCCCGACGAATGAGCATGTGTGAATGGCCCGGGGCAATATAAACCGTTCCAGGCTCAAGTTTTTCATTGCCATGCGCCTCAATGACTCTTGGTGCGCAAATTCCATCCAGTCGGCGAGCAAACGAAGCTGTAAACGTCTCAGGCATGTGTTGCACGACAAGGATCGGCGGACAGTCTGCCGGCACGCCTTGCAGGAATTCCTTGATTGCCTCCGTACCGCCCGTTGATGCTCCAACGAAGATTATTTTGCCGCCCCCCCCCCCAACTCTAACAGGCATATCAGATGGGCGAAGCGCAGACGAGGTGTGGACCTGCGAGTTCATTAGGCGACGTAGGCGGGCACCCTTGGCCGCCCGTAGTTTTTCAACAAGTTCTTCTGCATAACTTTCCATGCTCCTTCCGCTGTCTGCGCGGGGCTTGCCGATAAAATCGATCGCCCCCAGTTCAAGAGCTTTCAGCGTGATATCCGAGCCAGCCTCGGTAAATGAGGAAACCATGACCACCGGCATCGGTCGCAAACGCATCAATCGTTCGAGGAACTCCAGCCCGTCCATTTTTGGCATCTGTACATCCAGAGTCAGAACGTCCGGCGACAGCGCCTTGATCATTTCTCGTGCGCTCTGCGCATCCGGAGCGGCACCGACAACGTCCATATCTGGAGCCAGGTTGATCATCTGTGTGAGCAATCCACGCATCAGCGCCGAATCATCAACCACAAGGACTCGAGTTTTCATCAATACCTGTTCAGACAAATGTGAAAAATAGACATTTTTTTAGGCCGACCGTATCAAATGAACAACTCGACATCCCCTTCCAGCGAAGAACTGGACAGCCGGGATTTGTAGTCGCTTTCCCGACTGAACAAGGTATCGTTGTGCACTCGGTGCAACTTCTTCACCAAAACCCGCCCACTATGCGGAAAATAGTAAACTTTTCGAGGATATGAATCCAACAAATCCTTAGCAACAATTGGGATTTTTTCGGTCTTCAAAAAATCGAGCACGAACTCCGCATTTCGAGCGCCAACATTACTACTGGCCAAACTCGCCATCACTGCTCCGCCACCGAAAACCTTGGCCTCCAGGCGATTTCTACGAGCCCCGAGTTTCAGTAGATGATTTATCAACACCTCCATGGCATAAGTACCATAGCGAGCAGAAGAACCCGCGGAGCTTTTGCCACCATCGTCCGGAAGCATGAAGTGGTTCATGCCGCCAATTCCCGAGTCGACGTCACGAATGCAGGCCGCCACACACGAACCGAGAACGGTAACCAACAGCGCTTCGTCACCGGAAACGAAATACTCTCCAGGCAATATCTTCGCTGCCTCGAGTCCAAATTTCCGGTCGAAGTAGCGATTTGTGGCGAGATTTTCATCGTAGGCGTGAGACACAAATTTCTTTCTTCACCGTGCCGATGCCAGGGCATAGACCGTTTTCCCAAGGGACCTGAATAGATCCGATGCATGCAGAAAACTCTCCGAATGGCCGGCAAACATCAACCCATCCGGTTGCATCATCGGCGCGAAACGGGAAAGAATCTTGTATTGCGTCGGCTTATCAAAATAGATCATGACATTCCGGCAGAAAATGATATCCAGCGGACCTCTAACCGAATAGGTCGAATCAAGCAGGTTGATACGCTGGAAGTCGATCATCCGCCTCAACTCCGGACGAACGGACACATAGCCTTCCTGACTCCCTGTTCCTCGCAGGAAGAATTTCTGTAGCCGCTCCTGGGAGAGTTTCTCAACCCTTTCAATCGGATAAACCCCCTTCTGGGCAGTCGCCAACACATTGGTATCGAGGTCCGAGGCGGTGATACTGATATGGGAGACATTGCTTCCGAAGGTTTCGGCAACCGTCATGGCTATCGAATAAGGTTCTTCTCCTGTCGAAGCGGCAGAACACCAGACTCGAACCGCTCGCTTGGTGCCCAGTTTGCGCAAATGCTCGGCAAATATTGGGAAATGATGAGGTTCACGAAAAAACGAGGTCAGATTCGTGGTCAATGAATTGACGAAGCGTTCCCATTCGTCTCCGCCTTTGTTTTCAAGCGCATCCAGATACTGAGCAAAGGACTGCATCCCGGTAGCCCTAAGACGGCGCGCCAGACGGGAATAAACCATATCCTGCTTGACCGGCGACAGGGAGATACCAGCGTGTTGATAGATCAGCTTACGAACCCGCTCGAAATCAGCGACCGAAAAACTGAATTCTCGCTCTCCATTTTCACGTGACTGCAGACTGGCTGAGAGTCCTACCCTAGCCGTAGAGATAGGCGGAATCGATTTTCGATACTCGTCCATAATCAAAACTCTTCCCATTCATCATCAAGACTAACGGGCAAGGCGGGCGCTTTTTTAGGTGCGACTCGCGGCCGCTGCAGGGTCGATTCACGCGTACTGATCTTAGGGGGCGCCAATCTAGGGGTCGAAGTAGCGGAATCAACCCGGAAAACCGATACAGCCTGAGCCAGGTTATGAGCCTGCTCTTCCAGACTTTCGGCTGCCGCCGCGGCTTCTTCCACCAGCGCCGCATTTTGCTGCGTCACTTCGTCCATCTGGCTTACTGCCAAACTGACTTGTTCGATCCCCGAGCTTTGTTCCCGACTAGCGTCCGAAATATCGCCCATGATCCTGGCAACCCGCTTGATGCTGCTAACTACCTCTTCCATCGTTCGGCCTGCCTGATCAACCAATTTGTTGCCTGCTTCGACTTTCTCAACAGAGTCGGAGATCAGCCCCTTGATTTCTTTGGCAGCCGCTGCGCTACGCTGGGCAAGGTTACGAACTTCGGTGGCCACCACCGCAAACCCTCGCCCTTGTTCTCCGGCGCGGGCCGCTTCGACGGCGGCATTGAGGGCCAGGATGTTGGTCTGGAAGGCGATACCGTCAATGACGCCAATAATGTCGGCAATCTTGCTGCTCGACTGGTGGATGGCGCTCATGGTGTCTACTACCTGACCAACGACTTCGCCTCCCCTGACCGCCACCAGTTGAGCATTACCCGCCAGTTCGTTCGCTTGCCGAGCGTTGTCGGCGTTTTGCTTCACCGTACTGGTCAGTTGTTCCATGCTGGAGGCTGTTTCTTCCAGGCTGCTCGCCTGCTCTTCCGTCCGGCCCGACAAATCCTGGTTCCCCGACGCAATTTCCTTCGCAGCCGTGTTGATCAGGTCCGTCGCCTCCTTGATCTGGCCAACGATCTCTTTCAGCCGCGCTACTGTCGTATTCGCATCGTCTTTCAATTGACCAAAGGTACCCTGGTAGTCGGTAGTAATAGATCGCGTCAGGTCACCATCTGCCATGGCACCTAGGACTGCAGCAATGTCCCCCAATCCAGCCTGCGAATTCTGAAGCAGGCGATTCAGATCATTTGCCAATTTCAAGAAAAACCCGCTCTTTCCATTGGTTTCAACGCGCCTTGAAAAATCTCCTTCAGCTGCGGCGCCAACTATCGCCCCCAATTCATTCTCGGTAACGATTTCGGCAGTCCGGTCACGCCATTCTCCAATCGTTCCAAGACGAAGGCCCCTGTCGTTGACAATCGGATTGGTGGTCACCAGGTAAGTGCGATCACCTATCAACATTTCGGCAGAACGAGTTTCCGAAAGAGTACGCAAGCGGGCGAGCGCCTCCTCGCGGCCTTCCTTATAGAAAACCCCCAGGTCGCTACCGATCAAGCGATCTGTATTGAAGTCCGGGATGTAGGCACGAAGCGAAGCTTCCATTTCGCGAACTGCAGACAAGAGGGCCTTGTTCGCATAGATGATGCGGCCTTCGTTATCTGCAATTCTTACCGGAGTACTCACGCAATCAAGCCCGACCTTGATACGCAGACTTTCGTCAGCAGCCTGACGAGCCTCGTTGAGATCGAAGCCGGACTTGATCAACAGCGGGCGTGCAGCATCGCAAATCTGCTGGAGTTCATCCTTGCGGTCGTAATCCAGCACTGCATCTTTCTGCCCTCCCGAAAGTGCCCTGAAGAATTTGACAAGGTCGTTGACCGGGCGACGGATGCCAATGACCAAAATGTAGGTGAATAGCGCAGCAAGTGCTCCAAAGAAGGCAAGGAGACCTATGAGCTTCATTCGAAACGCAGCCGCATCAGCCGCTGCACGATCCACATCAGACTTGGCGACTGATAGCTGCAGCGAAACCAGTTCGCTTATCTTGTCGGAGATAGGATCAATCGCAGGATATAGGTCCTTCGCGGCAAATGCCGCCAACCCCTCACTGTCTTTAGCACGCAGGATGACCTTAAGCTTCTCGGTCGCCTGGTTGGCTTTTTTCATCAATACATCAGCCTCGGCAACCAGGCGCCTTTCGTCGTCAGTCAGGAAAGTATCAACATAAACCTTCCATTGAGCAGCAATGACTTTCTCCGCCTGCTCGACCTTGCCAAGACCAGACTCGAATGTCTCGGCACCGTCACGCGTCTTGTGCGACAGATCGACTATCGATACCGCATAAGCGTCGGCAACTTCTTTTAGCTGCTTGAGTGGCACAACGCGATCTTGATAGACCGTATGCAGTCGGCCGTCGCTTTCTCCAACCGCGGAAACACCGAGCCCCCCAACCAGCAGCATGCCTATAGTAAGAAAGGTGCAAATGGCAAAAATCCGCTGAGCAATCGTCCTGTTCCGAAGCCAGCGGCCGAAACTGAACCCACTCTTGGCGACCTTCCCGTCACGAATTGTCAGTCCTGCAGCGCGGCCCTCACGGAACATTCGGTACGCATTCTCGGCAGCCGCAACCTGGTCACGCGAAGGCATCGAGCGAACTGACATGTAACCCGCCACCTGTCCGTTTTCAAACACCGGCGTGGCGTTGGCAATGACCCAGTAATAATCACCATTCTTGCAGCGGTTTTTGACCATCCCCGTCCACGGACGCTCCTCCTTGAGCGTTGCCCAGAGATCGGCAAAAGCCTCAACCGGCATATCCGGATGGCGAACAATATTGTGCGGTTCACCGATCAACTCCGATTCTGCAAAGCCGCTGATTTCGAGGAAATCACGGTTGATATAGGTTATCCGCCCCTTGAGATCGGTTTTCGAGACAATCAATGTATCGGGCGACAGGACGATTTCCTTGTCAGTTACCGGCAGATTGCTTCTCATTTTTTCTCCTCGTCAATTCTTGTAGTTGCTCTGCTGGCTTAGAACTCAGTCCATTCGTCCTCATCGTCACCTTGCGGTACACGAATATCGGATTTGGCTGGAGTATGTCTCAGGCGGACGGGTTCCTTGTGGGGCAATGCCGGCCTAGCCGACTGGCGACGCTCGATTGGCTCTGTCCGTACTTGGCTGGGATTGCCTCGTGCAAGGGAAAAAACCGATACGGCCTGAGCCAGGTTATGAGCCTGCTCTTCCAGACTTTCGGCTGCCGCCGCGGCTTCTTCCACCAGCGCCGCATTTTGCTGCGTCACTTCGTCCATCTGGCTTACTGCCAAACTGACTTGTTCGATCCCCGAGCTTTGTTCCCGACTAGCGTCCGAAATATCGCCCATGATCCTGGCAACCCGCTTGATGCTGCTAACTACCTCTTCCATCGTTCGGCCTGCCTGATCAACCAATTTGTTGCCTGCTTCGACTTTCTCAACAGAGTCGGAGATCAGCCCCTTGATTTCTTTGGCAGCCGCTGCGCTACGCTGGGCAAGGTTACGAACTTCGGTGGCCACCACCGCAAACCCTCGCCCTTGTTCTCCGGCGCGGGCCGCTTCGACGGCGGCATTGAGGGCCAGGATGTTGGTCTGGAAGGCGATACCGTCAATGACGCCAATAATGTCGGCAATCTTGCTGCTCGACTGGTGGATGGCGCTCATGGTGTCTACTACCTGACCAACGACTTCGCCTCCCCTGACCGCCACCAGTTGAGCATTACCCGCCAGTTCGTTCGCTTGCCGAGCGTTGTCGGCGTTTTGCTTCACCGTACTGGTCAGTTGTTCCATGCTGGAGGCTGTTTCTTCCAGGCTGCTCGCCTGCTCTTCCGTCCGGCCCGACAAATCCTGGTTCCCCGACGCAATTTCCTTCGCAGCCGTGTTGATCAGGTCCGTCGCCTCCTTGATCGAGAAAATGATCTGCTCAAGGTTATCGACCGTTGCATTCGCATCGTCCTTGAGCACGCCGAGCAACCCCTTGTAGTCGCTGTCAATTTTCTCGGTCAGATTACCCTGTGCCAGGCGCGAGAACATGGCACCGACATCATGCAGTGCACGCGTGTTAGCTTCGAGCAGCTGATTAATACCAACAGAAATTTCCTTGAAGAACCCTGTCATCCTGCTCACATCGAGACGCTTACTGAAATCGCCCGAAGCCGCTGCACTGATGATTCCAGAGACCTCGCTCTCGATCTGCACTTCCAGAGTACGGTCACGCCACTCAACCGCCGTTCCAAGTCGCTGCCCCTGGTCATCCACAATCGGGCAGGCAACCAGAGAAAAGCAACGCCCGCCGACGTTGATCTCGGTGCCATAAAGTCCTTTGAGCGCCGCCAGCATATTGCGCTGATGACTAGGCTGCTTGTGATAAATGTCGAAGCTGGAACCCAGAATAGTGTCCGCCCGGAAGTTCGGTAGCTGCTTCCGGATATCGCTCTCGGCTCGGCGCATCATCTCCAGCACCGCCGTATTGCAATACACGATTACCCCGTCGGGGTCTGCGACCATCACGCTATTCGAGGTCACATCCAAAGCCACCTTGATCCGCGTCGTTTCGGCCGCCAACTTGCGGTCGGCTTCAATCCGGGATTTGAGCTGAACCTGCATCTTATCCAGGGCCAACATCAATTCGGCGATCTGATCCTTGCCCTTCGCCTCAATCTGGTTTTCCAGATGCCCAGACGCCACCTCCTCGGCGACCCGCAATGCCCCCGCCAAAGGTGTTGTAATGGAACGCGCAAAAACATACGAAAAAATAGCAACCAATCCTGTAACCAACGCCGCCAAGCCAAGCATCAACCAAGTCGTTGACTCTTGCGTACGTTGAGCGCCTTCAAAAACCTCACGCCCCGATTCAGCATAGTACGTACGTAGCGCATCGGCCGCTGCTCCGGCCTTGGCGTAGGCTGGGCGTAAAACATTTGCGTAAATATCGGCGGCCTGCCCGTAATCCCCCGCTTTCAGGGCCTCACTAGCCGCCATCAAGCCGTCCTTGACGAATACCGCTCTCGCCTGTTCGTAAGCTTCAGCCAAAAGCCGTTCCCTGTCGTTCAGGGGGCGGTTTTTGAATTGCTTCCACAACTCGGTGATTGCATCGCGATTTTTTACGATCGTGTCCGTGTGCTGGGTGACGGGATGACCGTGCTTGACGGACTGCGGACCTGCCGGATCATGCAGCAAACCCGAAGCGACCTGAAGGTTGTTCTCGGACATCAGCGTCTGGATGCGAAGAACAATTGAACCTGGCTCCATCTTGTCGAGATAAATCGATGCCGTACCACGATTCAGATCGCGCATACTGACGACAGCCACCGCCACCAGGACCACGAACCAGAAGGCCATGCCGACCGCTTGCCAGAATAGGCGGGTACCGATACGGAAATTGCTCAGCATTTTTTCCACTTTCCGTGTTTAGTTGGATGCCGAAGCATCATCTATCAGTTCCATATCGGCACTGGTCATCAGGCGCTCGATGTCGGTCACAATCATCATGCGCGTATCGATCGTTGCCAGACCGAGGATGTATTTGGTGTCAAATGAACCGGAAAAGTCCGGCGCAGTTCGAATCTGTGTGCGCGTCAATGAAAAAACGTCGGAAACACTATCCACCACAGCACCGATGACACGCCCCGCCACATTGAGAATGATCACGACTGTAAATGGTGTGTATTCGACCTTGCCAAGATTGAACTTGATACGCAAATCGACGATCGGGACAATGATCCCGCGTAGGTTGATTACCCCCTTGATGAACCGCGGAGCGTTCGCAATCAAGGTCGGCTGTTCGTAGCCGCGAATTTCCTGCACTTTGAGAATATCGATAGCATACTCTTCGCTGCCAAGCGTAAATGTCAGGTACTCGCTAGGCACCTGATCTTCGTCGCCAGCGACAGTTCCACCGTGCGTCATCGCTTCCATCTCTTGCTCCTCGGTTCAGCCGTCAGCCGGCTTTCTGCATAGTTGTCTTGGCCATCCCGGCTATCGCCGACACATCGAGAATCAGTGCCACATGCCCATCCCCCATGATGGTTGCTCCAGAAATCCCCTGCACTCGCCGATAGTTGGCTTCCAGACTCTTGATCACCACCTGATGCTGCCCGACCAATGCATCGACAAACAATGCAGCCTTTACCCCATCGGCATCAACAACCACCATGATGCCCTGCGTAAAATCGCTAGAAATCGGCTTGAGATTGAACAACTCATGCAGGACGATCACCGGCAGGTATTCCCCTCTTACCTGAATGACACGAGCCTGATTGGAAAGTGTTTTCATGTCGCCGACCTGCGGCTGGAAAGATTCCATAACGTAAGAGAGCGGCAGGATATAGGTCTGGCTGCCAACAGCGACCGACATCCCGTCCAGGATGGCCAGCGTCAGCGGCAGGCGAACCGTCATCCGCGTGCCAACGCCAAGCATCGACTCGATTTCGACCCGCCCACCCATCGATTGGATATTCCGGCGAACCACATCCATCCCGACACCGCGCCCAGAAACGTCAGTGACCTGATCCGCAGTCGAGAAACCGGCTTCGAAAATCAGGTTAAAAACCTCCTGGTCAGTCATCTGATCGGATACCGGCAAACCACGTTCCCGAGCCTTGGCCAGAATCTTGTTACGGGGCAACCCCGCTCCGTCGTCACCGACCTCTATGACAATATTGCCGCCCTGGTGATAAGCCTTGAGGGTGATCGTGCCAACCGGATTCTTACCAGCTGCCACGCGCTTTTCAGGCAACTCGATACCATGATCGAGACTGTTGCGAATCAGGTGGGTCAGGGGATCGACGATGCGTTCGATCAGCCCCTTGTCCAGTTCGGTGGTTTCGCCAGAGGTCTTCAACTCGACCTGTTTTCCCAGCTTACCGGAAAGATCGCGGACAACGCGGGGGAAACGTGAGAACACGAAGGATATCGGCATCATCCGGATAGACATCACCGACTCCTGCAAATCACGGGTATTTCTTTCCAGTTGCGCCAAGCCATTGGCCAGCCGCTCAGGCACTGCCTCCTGCATCTGGGTCGCCGTTTGCAACAGCATCGCCTGGGTTATGACCAATTCGCCAACCAGATTAATTAGCTGATCGACCTTTTCGATGCTGACGCGAATCGAGGAATCTCCATTGGCTACAGGAGTAGCGGCCTTGGCTGCACGACCAGCGCGAGATCCGTGAGCCGACGGCGCCTCATGATCTACATTTGTCGAAGCGGATAGCACAGGTGAGGCAGAAACTTCAGCCTTTGGTGTCTCGACCACTTGAACTGCGGCAGGCGTTGGCAACGGAGCAAAAAAACCGAAGCCATCACCCTCTTCGATTACAGGAGCCGCGGAGGTGTCTGGTAGTGGCTCGAAGAAACCATACCCATCCCCTTCGCTCGCATCAGCCGGCGAAGTTTTTAACCCGGGAGCATCTGGCAGAGACTCGAAAAAGCCATAAGCGTCTTCCGACGGCTTGTCCTCTGCTTCGCATTTCTTCGCACTTTCCTCAAGCGGAGCAAAAAAACCATACCCACGATCTTCGTCAGGCACACCGGGCGAATCATCGAAGAACCCGAAAGCCGAAGCGCCATCGGCGCTAGCCGACTTGTCTTCAACGATCCGCCATGCGCCGTTTTCAGCGATGAAATCGATTTGATCCGCAAAGGCCTCCTGTCCTAGTCCAGTTGCCAGACGAAGTTGCCAATAACCTACCTTACCGGTTTCTGCGTTGGGCTGACTCAGGATGGTCAACTGTCCCAGAGAAGCCAATTCCTCCAGAAGATTGGCGACGCCTTCACCGCTAGCCGAAATCTCTGTCGGCACAAACTGGATATCGAATACACGCATCGCGCCGATTGCGTCCGGCGAGGCTGCTTCTGTTGCAGCAAGGTTCGGCGATGAGTCTGATCCGGTCTGCTGAAGCGGATCGGAGGATAGTTGACGCAGCCGAGAGCAAATCGCCTCGACTGCACGCTGATCAACCTCACCCCTACCCTGGTGTCCTTCAAGCATATCGCGCAGCAAATCGCCGCACTCCAGGAACGCATCAACCATATCCGGACGCAAGCCAAGCTCTTGCTTGCGAATGCGATCGAGCAGGTTTTCCAGGATATGCGTGGTTTCAGCCAGATCGGTGAATCCGAAGGTGCCGGCACTCCCCTTGATAGAGTGGGCTGCGCGAAAAATGGCATTAAGCTGCTCGGAATCGGGATTTTCGATATCCAGATCAAGCAGAAGCCCTTCCATTGCAGCCAGATGCTCTGCCGATTCCTCGAAGAACACCTGGTAGAACTGACTCATGTCGATAGCCATGCTACCCCCCGAGCACGACCGTCAAAGATTTGACAGCCAGAAATGGAATGCAAAAAAACCCGTCACCCAACGGGCTGCCGGCCTTGATCAGCCGATCACCTTGCGCACCACTTCAATCAGCTTCTGCGGGTCGAAGGGCTTGACCAGCCAGCCGGTCGCACCAGCAGCCCGCCCCTGGGACTTCATGGCATCCGAAGATTCCGTGGTCAGCATGAGAATGGGGGTCGTCGCGTATTGCGGCATCGCGCGCAAACTTTTGATCAGGGTCAGCCCGTCCATGCGCGGCATATTCTGGTCGGTCAGGATCAAATTGACACCCTTGGCCTTGGCCTTTTCCAGACCATCCATTCCGTCGACGGCCTCAACTACGTCGTAACCTGCACTTTTCAGGGTAAACGACACCATTTGACGGATGGATGCAGAATCGTCAACTGCAAGAACGGTTTTCGCCATTTTTTCCTCGTGATATTCAGAACAACTCGACTTCGCCACTGGCAAACCCGGTTTGTGCAACAGGACTATTATGTGTTTTTTGTGATATTACACTGATTTTTTGAGAAATATGGTCAACGTGAGAGCGGATAGCTGCCAATGCGTGCAGTGTCTCAGCCGGACTTCCATTCCCATGAAGCAGGCTGCCCATCTGTCGTTCATCCGCGTTGATTTCCTCCAATACGTCCAAACGCGCTGAGACATGCCCAAGAAGTTGCGTGACCATATCCTGAAACTGCAGCGACAAAATGGCCTGATTGACCGCTGCCTCGACATGTTCGCCTATCGTATTCAGTTCAAGGACCGTCTCACCGGTTCGGCGGTTCATTTCGTTGATTCCGGCCATTGCCTGTTCAACATCGCTTTTCGAAGTCAGCGCAAAGGTCATGTCCTGCGCCGCCATCTGGTTGATGGCCTGCTCGGTAGCTTCGATTGTCGTCTGCATCTTGGCCAGGGACTCGCGAATCTGCTGACTGAAATGGCTGGTTCGCCCCGACAGATCCCGGACCTCGTCAGCCACCACGGCAAACCCTCGCCCCGCCTCACCAGCCCTTGCCGCCTCAATGGCAGCATTGAGGGCCAGCAGATTGGTCTGCTTGGAAATTCCCTCAATCTCTCCCAGCATCCCCCGCACTTCGCTCATCTGCGAGATTATTCGGTCCGTCATTTCAACAAGCGACATCGCCAGACGTGAATTCTCGATCACGCTATCCACAAATTGTCGGAGTGTTTCAGAAGTCTTGTTAGCAAAATGGTGGAATTCCGAAACCGATCCCCCTTCCGTACTGCCAGCTACGACCTGCATTCCCAGTTGCTGCTGTCGCTGAATCTGGGCATTCATCTCTTGAAAGCTACTGACCAGTTTGCTGATGGCTTCGCCAAATATCATCTGTGTACGCGCCACTTCGTCGCGCATCTCACCGACTTGCCGGGACACCTCCCCTGAAACATGAACGATGGCTTCACCACTTTTTTCGATCACATCCCGATTGAAAGAAGTGGCCGGAGCGACATCCTGACAATCGCCTGACGGCGCGCGAAGCACACTCCCCGCCACAAGCCATCCAACGGTGAGGATCAGCATGGCAATAAGTACTGCAGGCGTGCGTGCCGCCGGATCAATTACCAGCAGGGAGCCCACGACCAGAACGGTTAGCGTGAGGCCGACAAGCGCAAACCTGCCATTACCGGCCATTGGGTGCCTCAGAATCTTGCAAAAAAATCTCCATCAGCCTGCTGTCCCTTTTCCTGTCCCCGGCAGCTTCAAGCCCTCAGGCAAGACCTCGTCGCCACCAGCCTCGGACTCCGGCCCCTCCTCCTGGAGAATGGCGGATTCGGTTCGTTTGTTCAGGACCACGATGCTGATCCGTCGGTTCACCGAATTGAGCGGATCGTTCTTGTCGAAGAGAACAGTCGAGGCCAAGCCGACCACGCGCAGTATCTTGCTGTCATCCATCCCGCCGGCAACCAGTTCGCGACGCGAGGCATTCGCTCGGTTCGCTGAGAGCTCCCAATTCGAGAAGCCCTTTTCGCCACCTGCAAACTGAGCCGCGTCGGTATGCCCGGCCAAACTGATCCGATTGGAAACACCGTTCAAGGCCTTGCCGATCTGACGCAGGATATCTCGTGTATAGGGCTTGAGGTCTGCACTGCTCGAGTCAAACATTGGGCGGTTTTGTTCGTCAACGATCTGGATGCGCAAGCCTTCCGAGGTGATATCAAGCAACATCTGCCGCTTGAACTGGGCCAGTTGTGGGCTTTGCTCGATCATCTTCTCGATGTCCGCCTTCAGGGACTCCAGACGCTCCTGCTCCTTGCGGCGAAACTCGGCCTGAGCCTCCTTGGAGAAGGTTGTAGACTTTTTCGTCTCGATATCCCCACGCTTGACCTGCCCTGACTGGCGAGTGAGATCCTTGCCGCCCCCCTGCAGAACGCTGGTCGCATCCCCGGAGCCGCTTCCCCCTTCGTTGGCAACCTTCAGGGGATTCTGGAAAAATTCGGCGATCCCCTGAAGATCCCCTTTGGCGGTAGAGCCAAGCAACCACATCAACAGGAAGAAGGCCATCATCGCCGTGACGAAGTCGGCATAGGCGATTTTCCAGGCACCACCATGTGCGCCGCCGGCAACAACCTTCTTGCGCTTGATAATTATCGGGCGGGTGGAATCGTCGCTCATCGTCTTGAATTAAATGGTGGGAGATGGGCTTACTTGCCCTTACGCGCCTTCAGCTCTTCTTCGAGTTCTGTGAAACTCGGACGCTCATGCCCCCCCAGGGTCTTACGCCCGAATTCGATAGCGACCTGCGGCGCATAACCAGACATCGAGGCTAGCAGAACCATCTTGATAGTCTTGTAGATCGTCGCCTCCTCGTTGGCCTTTTGTTCCAACAGTTTGGCGACCGGCTCGACGAAGCCGTAGGAAATCAGGATACCGAGGAAGGTACCGACCAGCGCCCCCCCGATCATCTTGCCAAGCACAGCAGGAGGACTACCCACCGACCCCATCACGTTAACAACCCCCATCACGGCCACCACGATACCGAAGGCCGGCACGGCGCCGGCGATATTCGAGACGACGTGACCCGGTTCGGCAGCCTCGTGATGATGCGTTTCCAACTCGACATCCATCAGGCTTTCGATTTCAACGGTATTCAGATTGCCGCCAACCATCATCCGAAGATAGTCGCAGGTGAACTCCATCACATGATGGTCATGCACGAGATTAGGATATTTGCTGAAAATCGGGCTGGCATCCGGATTTTCGATATCGCCCTCAATGGACATCAGACCTTCTTTGCGAACCTTGCCCAAAACCTCAAAAAGCATGGCCAAGGCATCCACATAGAAGGCCTTGTTGTATTTTGACCCCTTGAGAATTCCGGGAACAGCGCCGACGGTAGCCTTGATGACCTTGATGTTGTTAGCGGCCAGGAAGTAACCAATAGTCAGGCCGACAATCGCGACATATTCGGTCGGCACCCAAAGTGCGAGCAGACTGCCGTGAATGGCATAGGTGCCAAGCGCGGAAGCCAGAATAACGACGTAACCGATAATCAGAAACATGCAAAGCCCCCCAATGCGACAGCATGAAGCGCCGCAGATCCGCCCGGTAATATGTTTTCGCTATTGTAGCCACAGGCGTTATCCGAGTGCAAAGAAAGAACCCGGCCAAATGGCCCTGTTAGCGGGTGAAAACGCAAATGGCAGTGATACACTGGGTTCGATCTCATTCTGTATTTACTATCGTGATTGAACACTGCAACCGCTGCGGATCGAAGGTTGACTTTGTCACCCCGCCCGGGGATTCCCTGCCCCGGCATGTCTGCAGTGCGTGCGGACATATTCAGTACGAAAATCCAAGACTGGTCGTCGGTTGCGTTGCCGAATGGGACGGCCGAATCTTGTTGTGCCGGCGCGCCATCGAACCGCGCTACGGTTACTGGACGCTGCCAGCCGGTTTCATGGAAAACGGAGAATCGACCGCCCAAGGAGCGATTCGCGAAACCCACGAAGAAGCGGGGGCGAAGGTAGCCATCGATGCGCCGTTCGCCCTGATCAGCATTCCTCATATCAATCAGGTGCACCTGTTCTATCGCGGGCGTTTGGAAAGCCCTGAATATGCCGCAGGCGATGAAAGCCTCGCCGTGGCCCTTGTTGCCCCCGACGAAATCCCCTGGGGCGAACTTGCCTTTCGCAGCGTCACCTTATGCCTTGAGCGCTACCTGGACGATCGCAGCGCTGGGCAGTTCGAATTTCACGAGACCTTCCTCAACCCCTAGTCGCCTGCCAGCCGGTATTCGACTGGCACCGCAATCCGGAATCGTCTCCCCTGCAATTCCTGCGGGATTGAGGCCACATTGGCCGCCCGCTCCATCATTTCCAAAGCAGCCAGGTCCAGCGCCTCGTCACCGCTCGATTGCTGCAAGCGAATTGCCGGACGATGGGCAACAAGCTGCACAGAAACCGATACGACAACCACACCCTCAGCACTGCGACCGCCGACGCCAGCAGGATAGCGTTTGTACCGACGAGCCTCACGCGCCAGGTTCAGGCGATACTCGCGCTCACCATCTCCCGCCGGCAAAAACACATCCGGAGCATCCTCCCCCCCGGCCTGCCGGCCGGCATTTTGGCCATGCTTGGCAAATGCTACGGTCGGCCCGGAAAAAGAGGCAATTTTTGAATAATCCGCCGCCTTGGCCGGCGCAATACTCTTTGTCTTTCCGGAGCCAGCCAAGGATTTTTGGCTTTGCTTTTCAATCGCATTCGCAACGGACCCCGCGTCTCGAACGGCTCCCGCCCCAGGTAGGACCGCAACAATCCCCCGACGCCCTCCCTGATCACTCTCTTTGCTGCCCGGCAACTCAGGAGCCCCCGAGACCAGGATGGCAAGATGTAGCACAAGCGAGACAAACAGGGCACGAACAATCATGCGGCATATCATCTCAAAAAAAACCCCTGCCGGTATTTCCGCACAGGGGTTGATGCCATCAGCGCCGTTCTATGAACGGCGGGACAAAGCAGCGATTACTTGCCCAGCTTGCGAGTTTCCTCGTCGATTTTGTTCGAGTACATCTTGCCCATGACGGCGCCGATCACCAGAACACCAACGATCACGACCAGGCTCATCAAACCGATATCGCTAGTCAACAACAGATTCCATGCCATAAGCCACCTCCCAATAACAAATAAAGAAACTACTTCCCCGCCTTTGCCGCCAACTTCAGCGGCTCCTCCGAGTCGGCCTGCCACTCTCCCTGAAGCCGCCATTGCCCGGCGGGATCCTCAATGGAAACAAGCCAACGCCCCGAGACTTCTTCTGCCAGCTTGCCGCTGTAGAAGCCCTGCCCTTCAGAAACCATCTGAACGGATTGATCCTGCCCGGCCCTCGTGGGATGGGACAACTTGAGTGTCAATGCCTGCGCCAGTTTGACGTCTCCCTCGGAACGAAGAAGAAGACGGACGTTGGCACCGGCACGCATCACGTCTGCATGCAACCCCAAAATACCGGCCTGAGAATCACGATGCAGTTGCTGGTTTACGGCCAGCCCTTGCTTGTAATAGTCGTCCGAGACCAGGCCATCGTTGCTGATCACGGCCAGCCAGACTGTAATCACACCGGCCACAATCACGACTGCGGGGCCGGCCATCAAAAGCCAAGGCCAGCGCTCCTTGTACCAGGGTCGATTATTACTACGCATAGTCATGGCATGGCTCATATCAGGGCATCAGGAAAGAGGCTTTTTCATGAACCGCGATCTTGTCGTGATTCTCGGCCTTGACGTCAAAATAAATGGTGTTGGCACCCGTTTTACCCGACTCGGGCGGAACGCGTACAACAACGGTAATTTCATGGTTTTCGGCGCTACCCACCTCAACGCCGTTCTCACCAACCAGCTCAATCCCTTCCATACCCTGGACGGAAAGTAGGTAACGCTTCGGTTCTTCGGTGGTATTCATGATTTTGAGGTTGTAAACATTCTCAATACGACCATCGTCTGCCTCACGGGCCAGGATCGAACGGTCGCGGATCACATCCACCTTGAGCGGGACGCGGGTTGCCAGCGACCAAACAGACGCACCGATAATGGCGACAAGGATGACGGTATAGAGAATGATGCGCGGGCGCAGAATGTGCGCCATCACTTCCTTCGGACCAAAGTGTTGGGCCAGGGCATTCTCTGTCGTATAGCGAATCAGACCACGGGGCAAACCCACCTTGTCCATGACCGGATCGCAGGCATCAATACAGGCGCCGCAACCGATGCACTCATACTGCTGCCCCTTGCGAATATCTATCCCCGTCGGGCAAACAGCGACGCACAGGCCGCAATCAACGCAATCGCCCAGAGCGGACGCCTTGGCATCCATATTCTTCTTGCGCGCGCCACGCGGCTCGCCGCGCTCCGGATCGTAAGTAATGACCAGCGTATCAGGATCGAACATCACCCCCTGAAAGCGAGCATAAGGACACATGTACTTGCAGACTTGTTCACGCAGGAAGCCGGCCTGCATATAACAAAAACCGCCGTAGAAAAATGTCCAGAACAACTCCCAGCCAGAAAGGTTGAACGGCAAGGCAGCCAGCAGCTCATCGACCGGGGTGAAATAAGCAACCAGCGTAAAGCCCGTCCACAGGGAGATCAACAGCCAGATTGCATGCTTGATCGCCTTGAGGCGGAGCTTTCTGGGCGTCATCGGCCCCTTGTCGAGCTTCATGCGCGCAGCACGATCACCCTCGATCCGGTTCTCCACCCACATGAAGATTTCCGTATATACCGTCTGCGGGCAGGCGTAACCACAGAACAGACGCCCGGCGACAGCGGTGAACAGGAACAAGGCATATGCCGAAATAATCAGCAACAGCGCGAGATAAAAGACATCCTGTGGCCATAGCACCAGGCCAAACAGATAGAACTTGCGCTCGACCAGATGCAGCAGCACGGCCTGCCGTCCATTCCATTCCAGCCAGGGCGCACCGTAAAACAGAATCTGGGTAAAAAACACCAGGATCCAGCGCCAGTTATTCCACCATCCCTTGACGTCGCGGATATAGACCTTCTTGTGTTTCTCGTAAAAAGAAACTGGGGCTACCGCAGCTGCAGCCTTGGGAGAATTTGTGTTGTCGTTTGGGTCCATGAAAATCTTATCCGTATCAAAATCACGCTAAATGCATATTGTTGAGCAGGCAGCCTAACGCAATTTTGATACCGATCAGCGATTGCTTATATAAAAGAAAAACGGGGCGGCATTGCCGCCCCGCTTGGAACAATTACTTCGCGCCCTGGCTCAGACTGAATACGTAAGCAGACAGCAGATGAACCTTGGCATCACCCAGAAACTCCTTCCAGGCCGGCATCTGGTTCTGACGCCCCTTGGTGATCGTCTCGGTGATGGTGGCTTCGGAAGAACCATAGAGCCAAACCTTGTCGGTCAGGTTCGGAGCACCAACCGCATGCATACCGGTGGCTTCCGGACCATGGCAGCCGACGCAACCAGCAGAGGTGAAGGCTTCCTTGCCCTTGCCGGCACGAACGGAGTCGTTAGGCAGACCGGACAGCGAACGAACGTAGTTGGCCAGATCCTTGATGGTATCGGCGCCGAGTTGCTCGTGCGGGGGCATGACACCCATGCGACCGCTGGCAATGGTTTCCTTGATCTGATCCGGTTCGCCGCCATACAGCCAGTCAGCGTCGGTCAGATTCGGGAAGCCCTTGGCCCCGCGGGCATCAGCACCATGACATTGCATGCAGTAGGTCAGATACAGGCGCTTGCCCATTTCCATGGCCTGCTTGTCGGCAGCAACGGCCTTGACATCCATGGCCATGTACTTGTCGAACAGCGGCTTGACCGCAGCATCAACCTTGTCAACTTCGGCCTTGTGCTGACCAACTGCCGTCCACCCCAGCATGCCCTTGAAGTTACCCAGGCCCGGATACATGGCCAGATAAACGAAGGCAAAAACAACGGTGATGACAAACAACCAGCTCCACCACTTGGGCATCGGGTTGTTGTACTCCTCCAGGGTTTCATCCCAAACGTGCCCCATGGTCTTGCCCGGGGTAAACGTCGCCTTGCCCTGAACGATCAGCAATACGGCGCAGGCGAGAATACTGCCCACGACGATCACAATCACGTACAGGTTCCAAAAATCGCTAACGAAATCGCTCATTTGCTTTCCTTTATATCAGCGCGGGTGCGACGCTTTGGACGCCGCACCGTCGTCATCATGTTCTGCGAACGGCAAGTTGGCAGCCTCGTCAAACCCCTTCTTGCTGCTCTTGCCGTAAGCCCAGCCGACAATCCCGAGGAAGCAGAGCAACCCCAGTACCGTCGTGATGGAACGCAGATCGTTGATGTCCATGGCTATTACTTGACGTTCTTCAGTGCCGTACCCATACCCTGCAGGTAGGCGATCAGCACATCCAGTTCGGTCTTGTCGCCAATGGCAGCCTTGGCACCCTTGATTTCCTCATCCGTATAGGTCGGGATACCGCGGGCGTTAGCGTAACCACGCATAACCTGCATCTTTTTCTCGATGTCGACACCGACCGAATCCTTGGCCTTGGTGTTCGCCAGGAAGGCGAATGCCGGCATGTTGGACTCGGGAACCACGTCGCGCGGATTCATCAGGTGGGCGCGCTGCCACTCATCGGAATAGCGACCGCCAACGCGGGCCAGATCCGGACCGGTACGCTTGGAACCCCACTGGAACGGGTGATCGTAGACATACTCACCGGCTACAGAGTAGTGGCCATAACGCTCGGTCTCGGCGCGGAACGGGCGAATCATCTGCGAGTGGCACAGGAAACAGCCTTCGCGGATGTAAATGTCGCGCCCGACCAGACGAACTGCGTCGTAGGGCTTGACACCTTCAACCGGCGTCGTCGTCGACTTCTGGAAGAACAGTGGAACGATTTCGAGCAGGCCGCCCCAAATCACGGTAAGCAGCGTCAGCACAATCAGCAGGCCTACGCTCTTTTCAATTTGCTCATGCTTAAGCATTGTTATCTCTCCCTAATCAGGCGTGATGACCAGCCGGAGCAACCACCGGCATATCCTGAGTCTTGCCACCAGCCATGGTCTTGAACATGTTGTAAGCCATGATCAGCATACCCGTCAGGAACAGGACACCACCCAGCCAACGAATCGCCCAGAACGGGTAAGAGCCCTTGACCGATTCGACGAAGCTGTAAGCCAGCGTACCGTCGGCATTGACAGCGCGCCACATCAGACCCTGCATGACGCCGGCGATCCACATGGAGGCGATGTAAAGAACGGTACCGATGGTGGCGATCCAGAAGTGGGTCGTAACCAGCTTGGTGCTGTACATCTCGGTCTTGCCGAAAAGCTTCGGCAGCAGGTAGTAGATGGAGCCGATGGAAACCATGGCCACCCAGCCCAAGGCGCCTGAGTGCACGTGGCCGACCGTCCAGTCGGTGTAGTGCGACAGCGCATTGACCGTCTTGATGGACATCATCGGGCCTTCGAACGTAGACATACCGTAGAAGGACAGCGAGGTGATCAGGAACTTCAGGACTGGATCGTCGCGCAGCTTATGCCAGGCACCGGACAGGGTCATGATGCCGTTGATCATGCCCCCCCAGGACGGAGCCAACAGGATCAGCGAGAAGATCATACCGACCGACTGAGTCCAATCAGGCAGTGCGGTGTAGTGCAGGTGGTGCGGACCCGCCCACATGTACGTGAAGATCAGCGCCCAGAAGTGAACCACAGACAGACGATAGGAATAAACAGGACGGCCAGCCTGCTTCGGCACGAAGTAGTACATCATGCCCAGGAAGCCGGCGGTCAGGAAGAAGCCCACAGCGTTGTGGCCATACCACCACTGGATCATGGCATCCTGCACGCCAGAATACATGGAGTAGGACTTGGTCAGCGTAATCGGCATTTCCATGCTATTGACGATGTGCAGAAGCGCAACGGCAATGATGAAGGCACCGAAGAACCAGTTGGCCACGTAGATGTGCGAGACCTTGCGAACGGCAATGGTGCCGAAGAAGACCAGTGCGTAGGCCACCCAGACCAGGGTGATCAGGATATCAACCGGCCATTCCAACTCGGCGTATTCCTTGCCGGTGGTAATACCCAGCGGCAGGGTAACAGCAGCCAGAAGGATGATGATTTGCCAACCCCAGAAGGTAAAAGGAATCAGCGGCCCGCCCCAAAGGCGGGTGTGGCTGGTACGTTGAACGCACCAGTAAGACGTAGCAAACAAAGCACAGCCACCAAACGCAAAGATAACCGCGTTGGTATGCAACGGACGCAGGCGCCCGAAGTGCAACCAGGGACCGAAATTAAGCTCCGGCCAGACCAGTTGAGCTGCAATGATGACACCGACAAGCATGCCGACGATGCCCCAGATGACAGTCATGACGGCGAATTGCCGTACGACCTTATCGTTGTATGTGGTTTGCGTTCCAGACATGAACCCACCTCTCGTTAATAAAAAACGGAATGCCAACCCCCCTTTAACCCGAGGAGGCACGTAGAAAGCGATGGTATTCTAGATTAACGGAGGCGTTTTGACCTAGATCAACCTACCGATTATCTAAGTCAGATTAGTCCGAAATGGGTATCCCGGCTGTCAAGCGACAGTTTCGTGAACAAAAAAAGGGTGCGTCGTAACGCACCCCAACCCCAACAGAGAATTACTGCAAAGTTCGCACTTCACATGGCGAGCATAATGCCCGCAGAGGCTAATTCGAGCGTTGACGCAGGTCAAACTTTCTCTGATTTATTGGAGTCGCCATTAACCACCGGGGGCTTTGGCTGATCATCATCCATCAGGATTCGGAATCCCGGCCCTTCCAGATCGTCAAATTGCCCACTGCGGACCGACCACCAGAAGGCGACAGCGATACCAAAAACCAAAATGACCGAAACGGGAATCAGCAGGTAGACGCTTTCCATCAATCCTTCTCCTGGCGCTGGATACGCAGCGAATTAAGGACGACCAGCAAGGAACTGGCCGACATGCCGATGCCGGCAATCCACGGTGTCACATAACCGGCAATTGCCAACGGTAGCGCCACGAAATTGTACGCGAAGGACCACCAGAGATTCTGACGAATTACCTGTAGCGTTCTGCGAGCCCGCCGCAAACCGTGGCGCAGATGGTTCAAGTTTTCGGAAAGAAGGACGAAGTCGGACTGTGTGCGCGCCAATTGCGCTCCGCCGCCCATGGCCACCGAGACCTGAGCCTGGGCCAGCACCGGCGCATCGTTGACGCCGTCGCCGACCATCGCAACCACGCCACCAGCCGCTTGCAGGGCCGTGACACAGTCATGCTTGCCCTGCGGCGTCACCCCCGCCCGTACATCGTCGATGCCAAGCGCCGCCGCCACTCGACGGGCTACATTTTCGGCATCGCCGGAAAGCAGCACGACATGCTTGCCGGCCGCGCGCAGTTCAGCAACCAAGGCCGCCGACTCCGGGCGGATCTCGTCGCCGATCCTGAACAGCGCCAGGCAATGCTGCGCGTCGCCGAGAACGACGACCGTATCGCCGCTCTCCAGCCAGCTTGCCGCCTCATTCGGCAACGTCGCCGACCCCAAACCGAGCGCATAGCCGGGGCGCCCGATCCGGCAGCGCCGGCCAGCGACGACCGCTTCAATGCCCTGCCCGGGTTCGCTCAAGACGTCGGATATTTCCGGCAGTTGCTCACCAGCGGCGCGCCGCAAGGCATGGGCCACCGGATGCTCCGAGGAGTGTTCCAGCGCCGCGGCCATGGCCAGGCAATCATCCCGGCTCAGATTCGCCGTCGGCAGGACGTCAATGAGATGCATGCGTCCGGTGGTCAGCGTTCCGGTTTTATCAAAGACGAAATGTGTCGCCCTGGCCAGCGTTTCGATGGCATGCCCGCGCGTCACCAGCAGACCGTCCTTGGCCAGCGCACCGGCCGATACCGTCAGGGCGATCGGGGTGGCCAGAGAGAGCGCGCATGGGCAGGTGACCACCAGTACCGAAACAGTGATCCACAACACTTTGGACGGATCGACAAAATACCAGCCAACGGCAACCAGCACGGCCACCGCAAGCAGTGCCGCGACAAAGTAGCTGGCGATTCGATCGGCCAGTTCGACAATCTTCGGCTTTTCTGCCGCGGCACGCTCCATCAGCTGGATGATGGCCGACAAGCGCGTGCCTTCGCCCACCTGGTCGACCTGCACGACGAGCGGGCTTTCGGCATTGATCGAACCGCCCGTCACCGCATCTCCGATTTTTTTCGAAACCGGCTTGCTCTCGCCGGTCAGCAGCGATTCATCGGCGCAACTGACGCCTTCGATAATCCGGCCGTCGGCCGGCACGATATCGCCAGCGCGAACCAGCACATAGTCCCCCAAATGCAGGTCAGCCACGACACACTGCTCAATGCTACGGTCGGCCGGAAATTTCGGCATTTTTTGAGCAAAGGCCGGCAGCAACTTGGCCAACGCCTCGGTCACGCTGAGCGCCTTCTGGCGTGCAGTCATTTCCAGATAGCGGCCGCCGAGCAGGAAGAAGATGAACATTGTCACCGAGTCGAAATACACCTCACCCGCTTGCGCCAATGTTGCCCAGCAACTGGCAACGAAGGCCGCCCCAACGCCCAGCGCCACCGGAACATCCATGCCGACCCGGCGCAACTTGATATCACGCCAGGCATTGCGAAAAAACGGGGCCGACGAATAGAAAATGACCGGCAAGGTCAGCAACAGGCTAGCCCAGCGCATCAGGCTCTCGATATCGGGCGCCATGTCGCCATCGGCGATGTAGACCGGGTAGGCGTACATCATCACCTGCATCATGCCGAAACCGGCCACCCACAGACGCCACAGCGCATCGCGGCGTTCCTTGCGGGAAATTTCCTCGTTCTTGGCGGCATCGTAGGGATAGGCCCGGTAGCCGATCGCCGCGATCGCGCCAAGGATGTCCGACAATTTGACCCGAGTATCGTCCCAGCGGACCCGCGCCCTGCGGGTCGCGTAATTGATATCGACTGCCGTGACCCCGGACAGGCGGCCAACATGCTGCTCGTTCAACCAGATGCACGCAGCGCAGGTAATCCCTTCGAGGAGAAGCGAGGCCTCCCGTTCGTTTTCGCCCAATTCGCGAACGAAACTTTTCTGGAATTCGGCATGATCGAACAAAGCCAGTTGATCGAGAATCGCTGGCCGCGCCTCGCGCGGTGACTCGGGCAGCGCGTCGCGGCTGCGATAGTAATCATCCAAGCCATTATCGACGATAGACTGCGCCACCGCCTGGCAGCCAAAGCAACACATCGCGCGTGGCTCGCCGGCCACCGTCACCGACAGATCGACATCATCGGGAACAGGCAAACCGCAGTGATAGCAGGAATCGTGGGACATACAAATAAAAAGGCACCGTGGTACCTTTTTGATCAACGGTGGGGCCGAAGTATAGTTGATTTCGCTTCCCCGCCCCGGAATGCCCCCCCCTTTGAGCCCAGATCGGCAAGGCAAGACTCGCGCAAGCCCATTGACCTTCGAGGGAATCGAGCCGATATTATGAAAATCGGGATCGATCAACCAAGCCTACCAGACATGCCGGACCCCCTGCTGCGCGACTATCAAGAGCCGAAGGTACTGGTTGTCGACCAGTCGTCGGAAAATCGCGCCTTGATCTGCGAATGCCTGAGACAACTGCCCAACATCCGCGCCATCGCGACCGGTGACAGCGAACAGGCATTGCGGATATTCCGCGAATCGCAGCCGAGCCTCGTGTTGCTCGATACCACGCTGGCTGGCACGGACGGCATAGCGCTCACCAGAAAAATTCGCGCCTGGGAACAAGGAAACAATGACAACGGCGTGTCACCATGGACCCCGATCGTATTTCTCTCGTCGGTCACTGACGAGCACCTCTTGGCCGAAGGCATAGTTGCCGGAGGCGACGACTTTCTGTGCAAACCCGTATCTGAAGTCGTCCTGCTCGCCAAGGTCCGCGCCATGCTGCGCATCTCCACCCGCCAGCAGGAAATCTGGAAGGTACATCGGCAACTCAAAGACATCGCCATCCTCGACAGCCTGACCGGGATTCCCAATCGCCGTCACTTCGACGACACCCTCGCCGCCGAATGGAAGCGCTGCCTCAGGACCGAAACCCCTCTCAGCATCGTCATCAGCGATGTCGACTTTTTCAAGCAATTCAATGACATCTACGGCCACCAGGCCGGCGACGTCTGCCTGAAGGCAGTCGCTGCCTCGCTCAGCGAATCCCTGTTTCGGATTGAGGATACCGTTGCACGCTACGGGGGCGAGGAGTTCGTCGCCATCCTGCCCGGCACCGATGCCAGCGGCGCCTACGCGGTCGCCGAACGCATGCGCCAGTCGGCGCGGGACCTTCACATCCCTCACGAGCGCGGCATAGACGGCCGCGTTTCCTGCAGCTTCGGTGTAGCCAGCACGCGGCCCAGCGTCGACAAGGCACCACTACAGTTGCTGCGCACAGCAGATGCCGGCCTCTATGCCGCCAAGCGTGCCGGCCGCAATCGCGTAGCACTCGAGTCGGAATAATCGAGGCAAAAAAATTGGCCCATTCCAAAGAATGGGCCAATTTTTTCAAACCACTGGTGCCGTTGAAGTGAATCGAACACTCGACCTACTGATTACGAATCAGTTGCTCTACCAACTGAGCTACAACGGCACGCTTTTCGAAAGACGGTATTTCCGGCTTTCGCTGCTCCAGAAGAAGCAGAGCGTAGAATTATAGCTTTTTCGTTCCTTCTCAGGCAACGCCAAGACCCAATGAATCTGCTGCGCGCGCTAGCCACGGTTAGCGGAATGACCCTTCTATCAAGAATTCTCGGCTTTGTTCGCGACTTCGTGATTGCCCGCGCCTTTGGTGCCGGGCTAGCCACCGACGCTTTTTTCGTCGCTTTCAAGCTACCCAATCTGCTGCGCCGCTTGTTCGCGGAAGGAGCGTTTTCGCAGGCTTTCGTGCCGATTCTTGGCGAATACAAAAACAAGCGCAGCGAAGAAGATACGCGGACGCTGGTCGACCATGTTGCCAGTCTGCTCTCGCTGGTTCTGTTTGGCGTCACGGCCATCGGCATTGCCGCAGCTCCCGTGCTGGTCTGGATTTCCGCCCCGGGCTTTGCCGCGGACACCGAAAAATTCCAATTGACGGTCGCCCTGACCAGAATCACTTTCCCTTACATATTCTTCATGTCTTTGGTCGCACTGGCCGGCGGCTTGCTCAATAGCTGGAGCCGCTTTGCCCTGCCGGCCTTTACCCCGGTCCTGCTCAATCTGGCTTTTATCGGCATGGCCTTGTTCGCCGCCCCCTATTTCGACCCGCCTGCCCTGGCACTAGGCTGGGCAGTATTTTTGGGGGGCGCCCTGCAGCTTGCGATCCAGATTCCTGCCCTCAGGAAAATCTCGATGCTGCCGCGGCTGTCGATTAACTGGCGAGCGGCCTGGGCCGACCCAGGCGTTCGGCGCATCCTGACATTAATGGGCCCGGCCGTCATCGGTGTGTCGGTATCTCAGGTCAGTCTGCTGATCAACACGATATTCGCCTCCTTCCTGAAGACCGGCAGCGTTTCCTGGCTTTATTACGCCGACCGCCTGATGGAGTTTCCATCCGGACTACTGGGGGCTGCGCTGGGTACGATCCTGCTCCCCTCGTTGTCGCGTTACCACGCCAGCGACAATCATCTCGAATACTCCCGGCTGCTCGACTGGGGTCTACGCCTGACTTTGCTTCTCGCCGCACCGGCTGCGCTGGCCCTGGCCATCCTCGCCGTACCGCTGATCGCCACCCTGTTTTTCCATGGCGCCTTCTCGGCCGACGACGTTTTCCACACGCGCCAGGCCCTGGTCGCCTATACCGTCGGGCTGACCGGCATGATCCTGGTCAAGGTCCTCGCGCCCGGCTTCTACGCCCGCCAGAATGTCCGGACACCGGTACGCATTGCGCTGATATCCCTGGCCGCCACACAAGCCATGAATCTCGCCTTCATTGGCTGGATCGGCCATGCCGGCCTGGCGCTGTCGATCGGGCTGGCCGCCTGCCTGAACGCCGTTTTGCTCTATCGCGGCCTACGCCGCTTGAACATCTACGATCCCCTGCCTGGCTGGAGCATGTTTGTCGGCAAACTTCTGGTGGCAATGATCGTCATGGGCAGCCTGCTGTGGTTCGGCATGGGTACGGAAAGCAGTTGGCTGCAGAGGCACTTCAACGATCGCGCCATGCATCTTGCCTGGCTCGTTCCCCTTGGCGCCACGGCCTATTTCGCTACACTATGGATGCTTGGCTTCCGGCTCGATGACTTCAAGCGCCGGGCAGCAACATAACCAGGAGACACAACGATGAAACTGACCAGCGCGGGCTTTATCGACGGACAGAAAATCCCCGGCGTTTATTCTTTTTGCATCCCGGACCCGGCCCATCATGTCTGCCTGGGCCAGAACAAGAATCCGCAACTTGCCTGGACCGACACACCGGCGGGGACAAAATCCTTCGCCCTGATCTGTCACGATCCGGATGTTCCGAGCCAGGGCGACGATGTCAATCAGGAAGGCAGGAGCATTCCCGCCTCGCTACCGCGAGTCGATTTTTTTCACTGGGTGCTGATTGACCTGCCGGCGACCGTGACGTCTCTCCAAGAAGGCGAATTCAGTTCCGATGTAACGCCTCGCGGCAAACCCGGTCCGCAGGCCGCCCATGGCAGCCGGCAGGGCATCAACAACTACACCGACTGGTTTGCCGGTGACAACGACATGCGCGGCGACTACTACGGCTACGACGGTCCCTGCCCGCCATGGAACGACGAAATCATCCATCGCTACGTCTTTACCGTTTACGCCCTCGATATCGAGACATTGCCGCTGGAAGGCCGGTTTGGCGGCCCCGAAGTCCGCGCGGCCATCCAGGGACATATCCTGGCCGAAGCCAGCCTGACCGGCACCTATACGCTAAACGCCAAGCTGCAGGCTTAAGCGTCGCCCAAAAAGCACAAAGGCCATGCCTGTCGGCATGGCCTTTGTCTTTGGCGGGTTACCCGACACTTAGCGGGCAATCCCCTTGCACCCGCCCACGGTATTCCCGGCGCAAGGCACCGAGCTCTCCCGGTTGATCAGCCACTTGCCGCCGACCCGAATCAGTTCCAGCGTCTTCTGCGTCGTGTCGCTGTAAGCCTTCGATTGATAGACCTGGCGGAATTCGGCAAAGGCCCGGTCTGCTCCGTCCAACCGGATTTTCAGGTCCTGAATCTCGACGCTGATCGCCTCACGCGGGGCGATCCGGCTGCGCCGCAGTTGCGCCCAGTCTTCGCGGGAGAGTCCGCCGTCCGGGGTGAAGGTCGGGGCGTAGAAGCCGGTGTAGGCCGCGTAGTCGCGGGCCGACCAAGCGGCAGCCCAGGATTTGATCCGGGTCTCGAGCTCGACTTCCGGCCCGACGACGGCAACCGGGGCCGGCAGCGGCTGGGCCTTGGCAGCATTGAGGGCGGCGGCCTTGGCGTTGAGGGCGTCGCGGTCTGCCTGCTCGAGGGCGATCGGGTCGTTCGGGCAGAGTTGGACCGGATCGACCTGGGCGAGTTCGCCTTGCCCCGGGGTTTCGGCGTCGAGGCGTTGCAGGCCGAGGATTTCGAGCAGGGTACCCATGCCGGCGTAGGTGCGCAGGTAGGCGAGGTTGAGGTCAGTCTCGGCGTTGACGGCGGAGCGGCGGGCGGCGAGGAGTTCGTTTTCGGTGTCGAGCAGGTCGAGCAGCGTGCGTTGGCCGACGTTGAATTGGTCGCGGTAAGCGTTCCGGGTCTTTTCCAGCAGGACGACTTGTTTGGCGTGGAAGACGCTTTGTTCTTTGAGGCGCAGGACGTCGTTGTAGGCGATCAGCAGGGTCTGCCGGGTATCGCGGCAGGCTTTTTCGCGGAGATCGAAGGCGAGGTTCTTTTTCTCAATGGTCTGTTTTTCGCGGGCACGGTCGGAGCCGCCGTTGAAGAGGTTCCAGCTGACGACAAGCTCGGCGACGTTGTAGTCACGGTTGCCGGGGGTGCCGAGGTAGTTGTCGGTCTGGTCGGTGCGGGCCCGGAAGTCGAGGCGGGGGGAGTAGGCGGCACGCCGGGTGTGGATTTCGTATTGGGCGGCTTCGATGTTTTCGGTGGCGGCGAGCAGCGCGGGGTTCTTTTGGTGCAGGGTGTCGAGGGCGACCTTGGCCTGGCCAGGGAAAGCAGTACCGACTTGGCCGGGTGGTGTGATGGCGGTGACGGGCTGGCTGCCGACGAGGCGTTGGTAGCGAGCGCTGACGTCGTGGAGGTTGGCGGTTTCGGTGATCAGGTTGATTTCGGCCAGCGCCAGGCGGCTGCCGGCTTGTTCGAAGTCGACGCGGCGGCCGACGCCGCTTTGGGTGCGCTTTTCAATCTGATCGTAGGTGGCTTTGTGCTGGATGTAGTTGTCTTTGGCAAGGTCCACGAGCTGACGATAGCGCAGGACGTCGAGAGCGGCTCGGCTGGCTTCAAGGGCGACGGTTTCGGAAGCATCGAGGAGCTCGTAGTAGCGAACGAGCTTGGCTTTGTCGAGGCGGCGGACTTCGTTCCGGGTGGCGAAGCCGTCGAAGATCATCTGGTTGAGGCTGAGCAGGACGCCGCTGCGTGTGTAGTCGTTGCGGCTGCTGACCGGGGGTTGTTTGAGGCTTTCGCGGCCACTGCCGGCGGTGAGATCAACGCGCGGGAAGTAGCCACCGCGGGCAACGCCGATTTCTTCGTCGGCCGCCCGGTAGGCATGCCATTTGGAGGTCACTTCAGGGCTGTTCAGAACGGCGCGCTGGGCGACTTCTTTTAGGGTGGCGGGGGGGGTGCTTTGAGCCTGCACCAGCACGGGAAGCGCCGAGAGCAGCAACAGGGAAGATATTTTTTTCATTCTCATGGGGGATAATCCGCAAAATTTTTGGCGCATTGTAGCCGCTGCGTCATGCTGCTGTTGTGTAATATCCCACGTTTGTCACACGATAACGCCCTTGCGTAACCGAGCCTCCCTGCTTCGTTTGCTGACTATTGCGGCCACGCTGGGCACGCTTTGCGTCAGTGGATTGCCGCATGCGCTGGGCTGGGATCTGGAGCGCCTGCAGCAATTGATCACGACCCGCTTTGGCACCAGCCAGGTGCCGCTGCTGCTTGACTGGCAACGCCTGCTTGGCGAAGGCCGCAGCACCACGGAGGCAGATCGGCTACGCCGGGTCAATGATTTCTTCAATCGCCGCATCGCTTTCGACGACGATATGTCGGTCTGGGGCCTGAGCGACTACTGGGCGACACCCGCTGAACTGATCGGCCAGGGGCGGGGTGACTGCGAAGACTTCTCCATCGCCAAATATTATTCGCTGATCGAACTCGGCATCCCGGTCAGCAAACTGCGTCTGGTCTACGTCAAAGCCGCACAGAGCGGCCCTGACGGTGTTTTCTTGCAAGCCCACATGGTACTTGCCTATTACGCTACCCCGAATGCCGACCCACTTGTCCTCGACAACCTGAACCCCTTGATTTTGCCCGCTTCCCGGCGCAGCGATCTGTCACCGATTTTCAGTTTCAACAGTGCGGGCCTGTGGCAAGGCACCGGCAACCAGTCCAGCAAGAGCAATCTCTCCCGCTGGCAGGATTTGCTGGCCAGGGCGCGCGCCGAAGGCTTCCAGTGAGATAACCGACATGTCCTTATTCCGACAACTCTGGCTCGCAGTGATTGCGAGCACCGTGATCGCCTTTGCAGGCAGCTTCGTGGTCAGCATGTTTACGGCCCGCCACTATTTGGAAGAACAACTGGCGATCAAGAATAGCGACAACGCCTCGGCCCTGGCGCTCTCGATGTCGCAAATGGACAAGGACCCGGTGACCATGGAATTGCAGGTCGCCGCCGTTTTCGACAGCGGGCAATACGCCAGCGTTCGCCTGATCGACCCGAACGGCAAGGCGATGGTCGAGAAGAGCGGCCCGCCGGTCCCTGGCGATGCGCCCGAGTGGTTCATCGGTCTCTTTCCGATCGCCTCGCAGCCCGGCCACGCCCAGGTTTCGACCGGCTGGAACCAGTTCGGCACCCTCGAACTGGTCAGCCACAGCCATTTCGCTTACGAGGAGCTCTGGCAGGGCGCGGTCAAGCTGCTGGCCTGGTTTGCCCTCGGCGGCAGCCTGATGGGGCTGCTCGGCATGCAACTGCTGCGCCGGATCAAACGGCCGCTCGACGCCGTGGTCGGGCAGGCGCAGGCGATCAGCGAACGCCGCTTCATCGGCATTCCGGTACCCGCCACGCCAGAACTGAAAAGCCTGGCCAGCGCCATGAACGCGATGGTCGACCGGCTCAAGGCGATGTTTGCCGAGGAAGCGGCCCGCCTGGAGCAGGTGCGCCGCGAAGCCAACCTCGACAACCTGACCGGCCTTTCCAACCGAAATTTCTTCATGAACCAACTGGCCGCTGCGCTCAGCGACGATGACGCCGTTCCTGCCGGCAGCCTGATCATGCTGCGCCTGGCCGATCTGGCCGGGATCAACCGTCGCGCCGGACGCGAAACCGCCGACGAACTCCTGCGCCGGGTCGGACTGGCGCTCAACGAACAGGCGAAGGACAAGCCGAATGCCGTAGCCGCCCGACTCAACGGCGCAGATTTTGCACTGCTTCTGCCAGGCATCAATGATCCAGCCCCCACGGCCGAGAAACTCTTGCACGCACTTAACGATCTGGCCGCCGCCGGTCTGATCGATGGCGATCGCATCGGCCATCTGGCCAGCGGCGGCTATCTGCACGGTAACTCCGTCGCCAACCTGCTGTCCCGTCTCGATGCAGCCCTCGCCGCGGCGGAAACCCAGAGCGGCCTGGCCTGGTGCCGAGCCGAGAGCCACGATGACCAGCGCGCCAACTCCAACGCCGATTGGAAAAAACTGCTCGATGGCGCCATCCAGACTCAGCGCCTGCGCTTGATCGACTTCCCTGTTGCCGGCAATGCCGGGCAGTTGCTGCATCTCGAATGCCCGCTCCGCCTGCAGGCGGCTGAGGACGGCGAATGGCTGGCGGCCGGCAGCTTCATGCCGATGGCCTCGCGGCTGTCGATGACCGCCGAACTCGACCTGGCCGCTACCCGCCTCGCGCTTGAGCGCATTGCTGCCGGCGCGCCCGCCGTGGCGGTCAACCTGTCCGGTGAATCGATTGTCGATGCGGCCTTCCGCGCTCGCCTCTATGCCCAGATTGCCAGTCGCAAGGACCTGGCACCGCGTCTTTGGCTGGAAGTATCCGAAATAGGGGCGTTCCAGCACTTCGATGAATTCCATGCCTTCTGCGATGCCCTGCGGCCGCTCGGCTGCCGCCTCGGCATTGAGCACTTCGGGCGGCAGTTCAGTGAAATCGGCCGCCTGCACGGAATCGGCCTCGACTACCTGAAGGTCGACGGCAGCTTCATCCGCGCCATCGATAGCCAATCCGGCAACCAGGCTTTCCTCAAGGGCCTGTGCAGCATCGCCCACAACATCGGCCTGACCGTCATCGCCGAGGCCGTGCAAACTGCCGAAGAACTCGCCATCCTGCCCGAACTCGGTTTCGATGGCGCCACCGGCCCCGCTGTGCCAAGGAATTGAGCATCATGGCCACCGAAATCGAACTCAAGCTACAACTCAGCCCGAAAGCCGCGCGGAAGCTCTGCGGTCACCCGCTGCTCGAAGGCATCCCGTCGCAAAAGCAGCACCTGCTGAACACCTATTTCGACACGCCAACGCTGGAACTGCACGCCCGCCGCGTTGCTGTCCGCTTCCGCAAGAAAGGCTGGCAGTGGCTATGCACCGTCAAATCCGCCGAGCCGGCAAGCGGCGGACTGGCCATGCGCAGCGAATGGGAAACGCCGGCAACCCCCGGTACCTTCGATTTCAGCCATGTCGATGCCGACGATTTTCGCAACTTTCTCGAACAGCGAAGCGAGCGTTTCGAACCCATTTTTACCACCGATTTCCACCGCCAGATCTGGCATGTGCCGTATGGCGAATCGCAGATTGAACTGGCCATTGACCGCGGCCAGATTGAAAGCCGCGGCCTGCACACGTCTATCTGTGAAATCGAACTTGAACTGCTCTCCGGCAAGGTCGAGGACATATTCGGTCTGACCCGCCGACTGCAGGACGACATCGACCTTAACCCAGCCATCGCCAGCAAGGCCGAGCGTGGCTACAAACTCTTTCTTGACGAACCGCTCAGCCCATTCAAGGCCCGGCTGGTCGCCATTGACGCCAGCCAGACGCCGATCGAGGCCTTTAGAAACATCGCGCTCGGTTGCCTGGAACAATTCCAGCGCAACGAACCTGGACTACTGGCCGGCGGCGAGCCGGAATTCATCCACCAGGCCCGCGTCGCCCTACGCCGCCTACGTTCGGCCATCAAGCTGTTCGCTCCGGTGCTACCGCCTGAATTCGTCGCCGCCTATGGCCAGACCTGGCAAACGCTAGCCGGAGCTTTGGGTGACGCGCGCAACTGGGACGTTTTCCTGGAAGAAACCCTGCCGCCGATCGCTGCGGCCTTTCCCGACCACAAGGACGTCAAGCGTCTACGCAAGGCGGCGCAAGCCCGCGCCAAAAGCGCCCGCAAATCGGTAATCGGCCTACTCGCAGTCCGCGAATACCCGCGCCTGTTGCTCGAATTCACGGCCGCCATCTACACGCTAGGCGACACGCTGCCAATACCGCTCGACGATTTTGCCCGGCAACAGATCGACGGCCACATCAAGAAAGCTAGAAAACTGGCGACCAAACACGCCGAACTCAGCCTGACCGAACGGCACAAGATGCGCATCGCCTTCAAAAAGCTGCGCTACACACTAGAGTTCTTTGCCCCATTGCTCCCCCCAAAGCGCCTGAAGCCCTATCTCGCCACGCTGGCAAAACTCCAGAACGAGCTCGGCCTGATCAACGACCACGTCACGGCCGAAACGCTGATTAGAGAAGCGTTGAAGGAAAAACTTGCCGGTCCGGTCCACGGCTGGATTTCCGGACGGCATGCGCTGCTAATCAGCGAATTGCCGGAGGTGCTGCAGAATTGGTTGACTCAGCAACAGCCGCGGCAATAACACAATAAAGAATCTGAGCATTTGCCCAAGTTGCTTTTGATAGGGGCTAGCTGCTAACGACATGCAGCTTGATTAGCAAGTAACAGATTCTTAATTCACTGCAGATTACAAGTCGCCGTGGTGTAGTTGCAATGAACCGTCTTTAAGCCACGGTTGGAACTGAATGTTGCATCAACATTTTGAGCCTCAACCAGAGTCGCCGGCAGCGAGCCAGTGGTGCATGATGTAAGCGCCGAAAGCGCCAGAAAACCAATATCGTTGTTGGCAACGGCAACAGCAGCACCGCGAGCGACTGCTGCAGCCTCGTCCAAACAAGCTGCGTCTGCCGAATGTTGGATGAACACCCGGTATTGCGGTAGCGCGATGGAAGCCAAAATACCGATGATCGCGACGACAATCATCAGTTCGATCAGGGTGAAACCGTTCTGTATCGACTTCATGGAATATCCCAAGGAGAGACCAAATTGCGATCCATTACCAGGCCACATGAAAGCCCAGCCCCCAATAAAAAGCCGGAGCTGGCGCCCCGGCTTCTCACATCAGGGGTCACCCCCTATGATCGATAATTATCCGATTACGGCAGAGCGCAGCGACCGGTACCGGCATTACATGCCGGGTCAAGCTTAACGGCAGCGTTGCCACGGGTTTGGGTCGTAAAGGTAACGGCAGTGTTAGCACCGTAATCAGCCACGGCCAGCGCAGCGGAGATAGCAGTACATGCACTACCAACAAAGGCAGCCGGGTCACGATTGTTAGCCATTTCAGAAACCGCAGTAGACATGTATGACTTTGCTTCAGCCAGGCATGCGCCATTAGCGGAACGCTGAGTGTAGTCACGATACTGCGGCAGAGCGATAGCAGCCAGAATGCCGATGATGGCGACGACGATCATCAGTTCGATCAGGGTGAAACCTTTTTGCACGTTCTTCATTTGAATCTCCTTTTGAAGTAAGGCGGGAAAGCCGCTGGGTTACCTTTAACAGGTTCCGTGCCAGCTTTTCGAGGGTCGTCATCATACACACAAAAACTCAAAAAATACTTTTTATTCATTAACTTAAAAAGTATTCACCGCCCTTAAACAGCAACACAACGAAGAATCGGGCCGGTCAGTCTGACAATTTACGGCACTCACCTTGACGCGATGCGTCAGACATATCGCCCAGCCTCACAAAATATGGCAAATTCATCACCCGCCATTCGCCATGCGGGAATCAACAATCGATCTGTTTGGGCTTCAGAAAAACCTCGGCGTAGCGCCGATAAACCTCGCACTTGACAAAGATCGCGTGCAGGTCGGGGTCGATGTGGCCGTTCCGGCTGAATTTTTCGAGCACGCCCAGCGCTTGGGAGAGGGCCATGCCCTCCTTGTACGGCCGGTCCTTGGCGGTCAGGGCTTCGAAAATGTCGGCGATGCCCATGATCCGCGCCTGCCAGCTCATCTGTTCGCGCTTCAGGCCGCGCGGGTAGCCTTTGCCGTCCATGCGCTCGTGGTGGCCGCCGGCGTATTCGGGGACGTTTTTCAGGTGCCGCGGCCAGGGGAGCTGTTCCAGCATCCGGATGGTCGCGACGATGTGGTGGTTGATGATGTCGCGCTCGGCGGCCGTTAGCGTGCCGAAGGGGATGGTGAGGTTTTCGAGTTCGTCGGCACTGAGGAAAGGCTGCTCTACGCCTTCCGGGTTGCGCCAGCGGTAGATTTCGGCGATCCGCCGGACCTGTGCAATATCCTCGGCGGCCATTTTCTCGCTGCCAATATTGGCCTGGCGCAGAATGCTACGGTCAGCGGCAATTTTTTGGCAAAAATCGAAAAATTTCGCTTCGGCTTCGACCCGGTCGGCGCCTTCGGCGATGCTGCGCCATTTGCGCACTTCGGCATCGCGCCGGATGACTTCAAAACGGGTGTCGATCAGGTCGATGCGGTCGTAGATGGTTTGCAGCTTGGTGGCCTTGTCGACGACATGCACCGGCGTCGTGACCTTGCCGCAGTCGTGCAGCAGCGCGGCGATGCGCAGTTCGTAGCGGTCCTTGTCGGTCAGCTGAAAATCGGCAAGCGGTCCTTCGCTGGCGGCGTCGGCAGCTTCGGCCAGCATCATGGTCAGTTCCGGCACGCGCTGGCAGTGGCCGCCGGTGTAGGGCGACTTCTCGTCGATGGCGAGGTTGATCAGCTTGATGAAGGATTCGAACAGCGCTTCAAGCTGCTGCACCAGCTGCCGGTTGCTCAAGGCGACGGCGGCCTGCGAGGCGAGCGATTCAGCCAGGCGCTGGTCGGCTGGCGAAAATTCGACGACTTGGCCGCTCTCGGCGATGGCGTTGATCAGCTGCAAAACGCCGATGACTTCGCCCTCGTGGTCCTTCATCGGCACGGTCAGGAAGGATTGCGAGCGGTAGCCGGTGCGGGCGTCGAACTGGCGGGTACCGGAAAAGTCGAAGCCCTGTGCCGCGTAGGCGTCGGCAATGTTGATTGTCTGGCCGGTCATGGCTGCGGCAACGGCGACCATGCTGTCGTTGGCCGAGCCATCTTCACGATAGAGCGGCAGGTTGGAAAACTTGCCCGAGGTCGGCTGATTGCTGCTGCCGCCGAAAGCAATGCCCAGCGAGTCGGTGCGGACGATTTCAAAATGCAGCTGGCGCCTGTCTTCCGAAACCAGGTAGAGGGTGCCGCCATCGGCGCGGGTGATCTGCTTGGCGGCAAGGATGATCTTTTCGAGCAGCCGTTCGAGATTACGCTCGTCGGACAGCGATGCCCCGATGTCGTTGAGCTGATCGAGACGTTGGAAAAGGTCGTCCGGGGTTTCCATGAAGACTAGATGCCGACAATGGAGAGGACTGGTGCCATCTCAGAACTCGAAAATGTCGTTGTTCTGCAACATGTTCGGGCCATAGTCGCCGAGGCAGGCTTCGATTTCAGACATCGTCGCTTCGATCTGCCCGGGTTTGAGATGGGTGATGTGCAGCTGGCAGCCCCGCTGCAGCTTGGCCAGTTCCGCGGCCAGCAGATCGGGGCAGAGATGACGGGATAGCTTCGCGAGTTGCTGCTCACGGTTGGAGAAGGCGCATTCGATGATCAGGTGGCGCAGGTTGCCGATGCCGTTCACCGCTTGCCAGAAAGCATCGCACGGCCCGGTATCACCTGAATAGACCAGACTGGCGATGCCGGAATCGAGCTGGTAGGCGACGGCAGGCACGGTATGGTCGACCGGCAACGCGGTGATCTGGCGCCCGTCGAGGACAATGGCCTTGCCCGTGTCGATTGGCTGGTAGCGCATGAACGGCGCCGAGGCGTCCGGCACGCTGGTGAAGTCGGGCCAGATCGCCCAGTTGAAAATGTGCTGGCGCAGGCTGTCGAGCACGGCCGGAATACCGTAAATGGTCAGCGGCTTGCTCCGCAGTTCGGCGACGGTATCGATCATCAGCGGGAGCGAGGCGATGTGATCGAGGTGGGCATGGGTCAGGAACACATGGTCAATGGCCGCCAGTTCGGCCACCGACAATTCGGCAACCCCGGTGCCGGCATCGATCAGGATGTCGTGATCGACCAGAAACGACGAGGTACGCAAGTGCCGGCCGCCGATGCCGCCGCTGCAGCCGAGAACGCGTAGCTTCATGGCGGCCCGATGTCAGCCCTTGAGAAAAAACGCCATCTTGATGCCGGCGATTTCGATCACGTCATGATCGGCCAGCGGATGGGCCTGGGCATCAAGGGATTTACCGTTGAGCAGCGGGAACTGCGCGCCCTCGACATGGGTGATGAAGTAACCATGCGGCCGGCGGGCGATCACGGCCACCTGCATGCCCGGCTTGCCCAGCGTCGTCAGCGTCTTGGTCAGGTCGAGTTCCTTGCCGGCGTTCGGCCCGTTGAGCAACTGGACGGCCGCCATCATGCCCGGCGCCGGCGGCTTGGGTTGCGAAGCGACACCGACGCTCGACCGCGTCAGGCGGTCGGTCGGCTCCAGTTGCAGTTCCGACGGCATGCGCAGCGAACCGGAACGAATCGCCGCATTTTTCTCGAAATCACTGGCCGCCGCCCCGGCCTGCAGGTCGGCCATGTACTTCATCTTGTACTTGCCGAGTTCGATCACGTCGTTGTTACGCAGGAAATGCTTCTTGATCGGCTGGCCATTGACCAGCGTGCCGTTGGTACTGTTCAGATCCTCAAGGAAAGAATCGGCCAGGATGGTGACGACCACGGCATGCTCGCCGGAAATGGCCAGATTGTCGATCTGGATGTCGTTGTGCGGTTTGCGGCCGATGGTCAGACGTTCCTTGTTGAGAGGAATCTCCTTCAACACTAGGCCATCCATCGAAAGGATCAGTTTTGCCATCTTGCCTTCCTCATTTCACTTCAATCGTGCCAGCAAACGCTGCCACCAGCCTCGCCGAGAGGCAAAGTCACCCCGCACCTTGACCAGGATGACCGAAATATTGTCCCGACCGCCGTTCTCGTTGGCCATTTGTACCAGATGATCGGCCGCCAGCTGCAGATTGCCGCCCAGCGCCTGCAAGGCAAGGCCGATTTCGTGATCGTCGACCATGTCGTTAAGGCCGTCCGAACAGAGCAGGACGATATCTCCCGGCGCCACGGCGAAATCGTGGATTTCGACATCGACCACCGGCTCCACGCCGAGCGCCCGGGTCACCAGATTCCGGTTCCCCGAGAAGCGGGCTTCTTCCGGGGTAATCATGCCATTATCAAGCTGTTCCTGTAAGAGGGAATGGTCCCGGGTCAACTGCTCCAATTGGTCGCCGCGCAAGCGGTACAGCCGGGAATCGCCGACGTGCCCGACACTCATCCGGTTGTCGTAAAACCAGGCGACGACCAGCGTCGTACCCATTCCGGCATAGGCCGGCTCGCTCCGCGAGGCGTTGAAAATGGAGAAATTGGCCGCCTCGACCTCATTGACGATATGCTGCTCAACCTCGCCCGGGTCGAAAACACCTCGGCCATCGCGCGCCACGGCGGTCGCGATGACCCGGCTCAGGTCGGCAGCCAGTCGGGTAGTCGCCATGCCGCTGGCCACCTCACCGGCGTTGTAGCCCCCCATGCCGTCGGCCAGAATGGCCACGCCCAGAGCGGCATCGGCAAAGACGGCATCTTCGTTGTGCGAACGGACGGCCCCCGGATCGGTGCACAAGGCCATTTCGAGGTACGGGGCGAGACTCATTGGAGGGGCAACTCGCGGCCCAGGCCGCGCTCCTCCGCCAACTGGACCACCCGCAAGGCGACCGCCAGATCCTGGATCGCCATGCCCTGCGACTCGAACAGCGTGATCTGCCCGGCGTCGGTTCGGCCGCCATGGCGGCCGACGATCACCTCGCCCAACTCGACCAGTTGCCGCGCGTGCAGACGCCCCTTTTCGAGCAGCGGCAGCAGATCGCCGGCCTCGGCCAGCGCGGTCGGCACGGAATCGACGCTAATCAGGTCGCAACGGCGCACCGCCGCCTCCGACAGCTCCTGACGGATCAGCGCATTGGACCCCGCCGCGTTGATATGGACGCCGGGTTCAAGCCAGTCGGCGTCGAACAGCGGTTGCGCCGCCGTCGTCACCGTACCGACGATATCGCTCCCGCGCACCGTTTCCTCGGCGCTCGCCGCCGGAACGACAGCCACCCCGGTCATCTCGCTCAAACGCTGGCAGAAAGCCTGCAACTTGTCGGCCTTGCGGCTGAAGACCTTGACCTGCTCCAGCGGCAAGGCGGCGCAGATGGCACGGACATGCCCTTCGGCCTGCCAGCCGGCGCCGAACACGCCGGCCACCGTTGCATCCGGCCGGGCCAGCCACTTGGCGGCAACGCCGCTGGCCGCGCCGGTGCGGATCATGCCGAGATAGTCGGCTTCAAGAACCGCGCGCAACTGCCCAGAGGCCGCGTCGAACAGATGAACCAGGAAGCGGTTGCCGGAGCGATTGCTGGTGTAGGCCTTGTAGCCGAGCACGCCCTGGGCCGGCAGCCCGCCCTGCAGGATGTGGAGCATCGTTTGCGGCAGGCGGGTGCGGGCGCGCGGCGTATCCTGCGCCTGACCGAGCGCCAGGTCGCGATGCGCCGATTCGACGGCCTCCATGGCCAATGCTACGGTCAGCAGGTTTTTTACGTCATTTTCCGAGAGAAACAAGGCCATGCCCGCATGCTCCTGAGTTTTCCCTGCCCGCCGGATTTCCGCACGCGCAACAATCCATCAAACGCCTGATTTTACGTTGAGACACAACGCGCAAAACGACGACTATTTCACGAACTCCGGAATTTTAGACGACCGTAACGTCCTGGCGAGCCAGAATCCGCTGCTCCAACCAGCGCCCAACTGCCACAACCAGTACGGCGCCGACCACGCCGGCCGCCTTGCTCGACCAGGCCGGCAGCGGCGGCAGCAGGCCGAGCACCCCCGGATCGGTGAAGATCATCTGCCCGGCCACATAGCCGAGCAGGCCGGCGCCGAACAGCACGATGGACGGAAAACGCTCCATCCAGTGCAGGATCAGCTGGCTGGACCAGACGATCAGCGGAATGCTGACGGCCAGCCCGAAGAGCAGCAGCGCCAGGCTGCCGTGTGCGGCGCCGGCGACGGCGATGACGTTATCCAGGCTCATCACGAAGTCGGCGACGACGATGGTCTTGACCGCCCCCCACAGATGCGCCGACGGCTCGATGTCATGCCCCTCCTCGTCCTCCGGCAGCATCAGCTTGACGGCGATCCACACCAGCAGCAGGCCACCGACCAGCTTCAGCCAGGGCAGATTCATGACCAGCGCGGCAAACACGGTCAGCACGACGCGCAGGCTGACGGCGCCGGCAACGCCCCACAGAATGCCCTTGCGGCGCTGTTCGGGAGAGAGGTTGCGGCAGGCCAGCGCGATGACGACCGCGTTGTCGCCGGACAGCACGATATCGATCAGGATGATCTGGCCGACGGCGATCCAGAAGGCGGCGGAGGTGAGGTCGAGTTCCATCAAATTTCAGGCAAATAAAAAGGCGGGCACACGGCCCGCCTTTCTGGGTTGAGCTAGGCTCGAATTTTACAGCATGGCCTTCAGCAGCTTGGCCATTTCGGACGGATTGCGCGTCACCTTGAAGCCACACTCTTCCATGATGGCGAGCTTGGCATCGGCGGTATCGGCACCGCCGGAGATCAGGGCGCCAGCGTGGCCCATGCGCTTGCCGGCCGGCGCGGTAACACCGGCGATGAAGCCGACGATCGGCTTCTTCATGTTTTCCTTGCACCACTGGGCGGCTTCGGCTTCGTCCGGACCGCCGATTTCGCCGATCATGATGACGGCGTCGGTATCCGGATCGTCGTTGAAGGCCTTCATGACGTCGATGTGCTTCAGACCGTTGATCGGGTCACCACCGATACCGACGGCCGACGACTGGCCGAGACCGATTTCGGTCAGTTGGCCGACCGCTTCGTAGGTCAGGGTGCCGGAACGGGAAACGACGCCGATGCGACCCTTGCGGTGAATGTGACCCGGCATGATGCCGATCTTCACTTCGTCCGGGGTGATCAGGCCGGGGCAGTTCGGGCCGAGCAGCAGGGTCTTCTTGCCGCCAGCGGCTTCCTTGGCCTTCATCTTGTTGCGCAGGATCAGCATGTCGCGGACCGGGATGCCTTCGGTGATGCAGATGGCCAGGTCGAGGTCGGCTTCGACGGCTTCCCAGATCGCGGCGGCAGCACCCGGGGGCGGCACGTAGATCACGGAAACGGTGGCGCCGGTTTCGGCAGCGGCTTCCTTGACGGAGGCGTAGATGGGGATGTTGAAGATCGACTCACCGGCCTTCTTCGGGTTCACGCCGGCAACGAAGCATTCCTTGCCGTTGGCGTATTCCTGGCACTTTTCCGTGTGGAACTGACCGGTCTTGCCGGTGATGCCCTGGGTGATGATGCGGGTGTTCTTGTTGATGAAAATGGACATTCAATAGCTCCTTACTTGACCGCAGCGACGATCTTGGTGGCGGCTTCGGCCATGGAATCGGCAGAGATGATCGGCAGACCGGAATCCTTGAGGATCTGCTTGCCCATGTCTTCGTTGGTACCCTTCATGCGGACGACCAGCGGCACGGACAGATGGGTTTCACGCGCCGCAGCGACGACGCCGGTGGCGATGGTGTCGCACTTCATGATGCCGCCGAAGATGTTGACCAGGATGCCCTTGACCTTGGGGTTCTTGAGCATGATCTTGAAGGCTTCGGTGACCTTCTCGGTCGTCGCGCCGCCGCCGACGTCCAGGAAGTTGGCCGGCTCGGCGCCGAACAGCTTGATGGTGTCCATGGTAGCCATGGCCAGACCGGCACCATTCACCAGGCAGCCGATGTTGCCGTCGAGGGAGATGTAGGCCAGATCGAACTTGGAGGCTTCGATTTCGTCGGCGTCTTCTTCGTCCAGGTCGCGCATGGCGACGATCTCTTCCTGACGGTAGAGGGCGTTGGAGTCGAAGTTGAACTTGGCGTCGAGCGCCTTGACGGTGCCGTCGCCTTCGTGGATCAGCGGGTTGATTTCGGCCAGCGAAGCGTCGGTTTCCATGTAGCAGGTATACAGCTTCTTCAGCGTATCGACACACTGCGGGATCGAGGCTTCGTTCATGCCCATGCCCTTGGCCAGGGTCAGTGCCTGCTCGTCGGTCAGGCCGACCAGCGGGTTCACGAAGACCTTGACGATCTTTTCCGGGGTCTTGTGGGCGACTTCTTCGATGTCCATGCCGCCTTCGTAGGAGGCCATGATGGCAACGGATTGCGTGGCGCGATCAGTCAGCGCGGCAACGTAGTATTCATGCTTGATGTCGGCGCCTTCTTCGATCAGCAGGTGGCGGACCTTCTGGCCTTCCGGGCCGGTCTGGTGCGTGATCAGCTGCATGCCGAGGATCTGGCTGGCGTATTCGCGAACTTTTTCGAGCGAGGTTGCGACTTTGACACCGCCGCCCTTGCCACGGCCACCGGCGTGAATCTGGGCCTTGACCACCCAGACCTTGCCGCCCAGGGTCTCAGCTGCCTTGACTGCGTCATCGACGGTCGTGCAGTGAATCCCGCGCGGAACCGTAACGCCGAATTTCTTCAGGATTTGCTTGCCCTGATATTCGTGAATTTTCATGCGCTTTCCTTGCGTTTAGTTGAGTTGCGAGCGAATGGGCAGCCGGTCTTCCGTTGCCCGGTTATTGTGTCAGCCAACCGAGAATACTAGCACAACCTTGCACGAAGCTTTCATTTCAAAATTCATAATTACGCGCTCAAATCGGCATCGGCGACCGCCTTGCGAAGCAGGCCGGAGAGCATGATCGCGGCAAGCACCAGGCTGGCCACGGCCGCCAACCAGAAGCCGGCGACGCCCATGGGAGGTTGTGCGCGATAGCAAAGCCAGGCGCCGCCAAGCAGGCCGACGCCCCAGAAGCAGGCGGTCTGGACCAGCATCGGCAGGAAAGTCACCCGGTAGGCGCGCAGGCAATGACCGGCGACCGTCTGCAGGGCATCAAAAAACTGATAGAGGGCGATGTAGCCGATCAGTCCACGAGCAACCACGCGCACAGCTGGATCGTCGGTATAGGCGGCAATCAGCGGCGCGGCGCCGAGCCAGAGCAGCAAGCCCATCAGCGACGACAGGCCGGCCGACAACACCAGCCCGGCCCGAATAGTGGCCTTGGCCCGCCGCCGGTCGCGGGCGCCAATCGCCTGGCCGAGCGCCACCATGGTGGCAATGGCCAGCGACAGCGGCAGCATGTAGACCAGCGCCGACAGGTTGGCGACAACGCGATGCCCGGCGACAACGGGCGCGCCGAGTGAGGCGATGAACAGCGCGATCAAGGTGAAGGAAGTGATTTCGACCAGGTTGGAGAAGCCCATCGGCAGGCCGATGCGCAGCAGTTCGCGCCAGGCCGGCCAGCGTGGGCGCTGCCAGTCGGCAAACGGGCGGTACGGCGCACGCAGCGGCCCCCAGGCCAGATAGGCGGCACCGCTCAGGCACGCCACCCAGCCGATCAGCACGTTCGACAGCGCACAACCGGCGACCCCCAGGGGCTCGCCGAGCCAGCCCTCGAGCGCCAGGCCGCGGGCCAGCACGGCATGGACGCCGAGGCTGGCGAGGCCGATCGCCATCAGCACCCGTGGCTTGCCCAGCGCGTTGCAGAAAGCGTAGAAAGTCCGGTAAACGAGCGCCGCCGGCAGGCTCCAGGCGAGTATCGCCAGATACTGGCGGACCTTGGCGTCGACTGCCGCATCCATGTCGGCCAAGCCGAGCAGCGCATCCGGGTGAATCAGGAACAGGACGCCGGGTACCGAGAGCAGCATGGCCAGCCAGAAACCCTGGTGCAGGATGCCGGCCACTTCGCCGTCGCGCCGGGCGCCATGCAGATGCGCGACCACCGGCCCGACCGCCTGCAGTACGCCGGCCAGCGCGAAAACCAGCGCGACGTGAATACCGCCGCCGATGGCCACGGCCGCCAGGTCGAGCGCACTGACATGGCCGAGCACGGCGGTGTCGATGACCATCATGCCGATCGACGCCAACTGGGCGATCAGGATGGGAAAGGCATGGGCAATCAGCCCGCGGGCTGCGGTCAGGAACATGGCGGCGGATTGTCGCATGCCGACAGCACCGGGGACGGCTTGGCGCGGCCAGCCCGGTCAAATGCTACGGTCGGCGGCAAAAAACGGCCAAAATCGGAATTTGTTGCCCGCTCGCAATCAGACGATCCTCGCCCGCAAACTGCCGACCCCGTCGACACCGCCTTCCAGCAAGTCGCCCGGGCGCACCGGCCCAACGCCGGCCGGCGTGCCGGTGTAGATCAGGTCGCCGGCTTCCAGCCTGACCATCGTCGACAGGTTGGCGATGATGTCGGCCACTTTCCACATCATGTCGGCCAGGTCGCCATCCTGACGCAGTTCGCCATTAACCTTCAGCCAGATGCGACCGCCGGCCGGGTGGCCGCTTGCCGCCACCGGGTTGATCGCACCGGCCACCGCCGACTGGTCGAAGCCCTTGCCCATGTCCCAGGGATGGCCCTTTTCCTTGGCCTTCGCCTGGATGTCGCGGCGGGTCAGGTCGAGGCCGACGGCGTAGCCGAAAATCAGGCCGGGCGCCGCAGCGACTGTCAGATTTTCGCCACCGGCACCGAGCGCGACGACCATCTCGACCTCGTGATGCAGGTTGTTGGTCAGCGGCGGATAGTTGACCGCCACCTCGCCCTCGCCACCAACCACGGCATCGCCCGGCTTGGTGAAGAAAAACGGCGGCTCGCGCCCCTCGGCCTGGGCGGTCGCCCCCATCTCACGGGCGTGATCGGCATAGTTGCGGCCGACGCAAAAGACGCGGCGAACCGGAAAACGCAATTCGCTGCCAAGGACCGGCAGGCTGGAAACGGGATGCGGGGCGAAGACGAAATCCATGGCAGGCCTTTGGCGAGAGGACAAAGATGGAAGTTTGCAATAATTCACGGAAGCGCGGCCAGCCCGATGTTAAAGTTTCCTCCACATCAATTCGCCCGACACAAGACACGGCATGATCGCATCACGATCGCTGCGCATTCTCTCCTGGTGCGCCGCCCTCATCTCCGGCCAGGCCACCGCCTTTGGATTGGGAGAGATCAACCTCCACTCCCGCATCGGCGAACCGCTCCGGGCCGAAATCCCGCTTTTCTCGGCTGGTGAACGACTGGACTCCGGCTGCTTCTCGCTGGCCACCATCCCCGGCAGCGACATCCCGGTCGTCACGGGCGGACGCATCCAGGCGATGCGCGGCAGCCACGGCGACTATCTGCTGGTTACCGGGCGGACTCCGATCGCCGAACCGATCTTCATGATCAACGTGAAAATCGCCTGCAACGTCGACCTGCAACGCGAATACACCCTGCTGCCATTGGCGCCGGAACCCCAGGCGGTGGCGGTCAGCGAGACGGCAGCCGCCATGCCCGAACCGATGCCGAAAAAAGCGCGACGGGTGCGCGAAATGCCCCCGATCGAGGCGGGCAACGAAGCGCCCGGGAAAAACGCCGACACCCGGCAGCCGACCAGGGAACAGACAACCGCCGCTCCACCGGCCGCCACGAAGCCCCGCCCTGCCGTCGCCCGCACGACCGGCAAGGACAAGCTCGTTCTCGGCGCCGCCCTCGACGAACTGCCGCCACCGGCAGCCGGCGATCCGCTGGCACCAGTCAGCGCCCTCGAAGAGCGCATGCTGAAGATGGAAACGACGCTGCACCTGATTACCGCGCAGGTCGACAAACTGGATGCCGCACTGGCCCTGAACGCCGAAGCCCGCGCCGTGCGCCAGAAGCTGCAGGACATGCAGTCCAGGCAGGGCGCCGCCATCCTGCCTCTTGCCGAAGCCGCACCACCGCCACAGGCGCCGCCCCGCAACGACAGCAGCCACGACGGCTGGGTCGAACTGGTTCTCGGGATACTGCTCGGCGGCAGCGTTTCGGCCACTGTCGCCCATCTGGTCAGCAGCCGTCAGGACAACTCACGCCCCTTCGACATCCCGCCGCCGCACATCGCCAGGCCGCGGCAAGCCTGAGGCGTCAAACCGGGTTGTCGAGATCGACGAACTCGCAGGCAATGCCGAACTGCTGCGCCAGATGTCCGGCCAGCGCCTGCACACCGTAACGCTCGGTCGCATGGTGACCGGCGGCCAGATAGGCGACGCCGCTCTCGCGGGCCAGATGCACCGTCTGCTCCGATATTTCACCGGACAGGTAGGCATCGACGCCGAGCGCGATAGCCTGCTCGAAATACCCCTGCGCACCGCCCGAACACCAGCCGATACGGCGAACCGGCCGGCCGTCGCCGGCCACCACCAGCGGGGCTCGACCAAGCACGGCCGCCACCCGGGCGGTCAGCGCGGGCAATTCGCAAGGCTCGGCCAGCGTGCCATGCCAGGCGATATCCTGCTCGCCGAAACGCCCCTCCGCCAGCCAACCCAGACGGGCGGCCAGTTGCGCGTTGTTGCCCAGTTCCGGATGGGCGTCGAGCGGCAGGTGGTAGGCGAGCAGATTGATGTCGCTGGCCAGCAGGCGGCCAAGCCGTTTGCGGCGGATACCGGTAACCCGGCCATCTTCGCCCTTCCAGAACCAGCCGTGATGAACCAGGATGGCATCGGCATCGCGTTCTACAGCTGCCTCAAGCAACGCCTGGCTGGCCGTGACGCCAGCCACCAGCCGGACGATCTCGGGACGTCCTTCCACTTGCAGACCATTTGGGCAATAATCCCTGAACTTTTCGGGCTGCAACAGCCCGCCCAGATAGCTCACCAATTCTTCGCGCTTCATCGAGACAATTTTCCATGCACAGGTTGTGGCTGATTTTTGCACAAACGGTGACCGTTGCGCTGGCCATTCTGTTCGTCGTCTCGACGCTCAAACCCGAATGGCTGCCGCAGCGGCAGGCCGTCGTCGCCCTCCAGGAGGCCCCGGCCACCGACGACGACAGCAAGGCGCCGGCCGGCTCCTACCGTGACGCCGCGCGGGCCGCCCTGCCCTCGGTCGTGCACATCTACACGACGCAGGAGGTCAAACAGCCGCGCCACCCGCTGTTCAACGACCCGATTTTCCGCCATTTCTTCGGCGACCGCCTCGAAGGCCAGCCGCAGCGCAATTCCGGCCTCGGTTCCGGCGTCATCGTTAGCGCCAGCGGCTACATCCTGACCAACTATCACGTCATCGAACGGGCCGACGATATCCAGGTCGCACTGAACGACGGCAAGACCTACAAGGCCAGGATCGTCGGCAGCGACCCCGAATCCGACCTCGCCATCCTGCAGATCAAGGCCGACAAATTGCCGGCGATCACCTTCGGCCAGGCCGAAAGCCTGCATGTCGGCGACGTCGTGCTGGCCATCGGCAACCCGTTCGGCGTCGGCCAGACGGTGACCATGGGCATCGTCTCGGCGCTCGGCCGCTCGCACCTCGGCATCAATACCTTCGAGAACTTCATCCAGACCGATGCGGCAATCAACCCCGGCAATTCCGGCGGCGCGCTGATCGACGTCAACGGCAATCTGGTCGGCATCAATTCGGCCATCTATTCGCGCACCGGCGGCTCGCTCGGCATCGGCTTCGCCATCCCGGTCTCCAGTGCGCGCAGCATCATGGAGCAGATCATCCGCACCGGCACCGTGACGCGCGGCTGGATCGGCGTCGAAGCCCAGGAAATCACCCCCGAACTGGCCGAATCCTTCGGCCTGCCCGACAACGAAGGCGCCCTGATCGCCGGCGTCGTTCGAGGCAGCCCGGCCGACAGCGCCGGCATCCGCCCGGGCGACGTGCTGCTCTCGGTCAACAGCAAGGCCGTCAAGGACCCGCAGGTCATGCTTGACCTGATCGCCGCGCTCAAACCCGACGAGCGCTCGGCCTTCCGCCTGCGCCGCGACAAGAGCATCGTCGAGGTCCAGGTCAAGATCGGCAAGCGCCCCGCCATGCGGGCCGAACAGGAGTAGACCGCGATGTGCCAGTTGCTCGGCATGAACTGCAACGTGCCGACCGACATCTGTTTTTCGTTCAGCGGCTTTCAGGCTCGCGGCGGTGCCACCGACGTCCATTCCGACGGCTGGGGCATCGCCTTCTTCGAAGGCAAGGGCACCCGGCTCTTTCTCGATCCGCAACCGTCGAGCACCTCGCCGGTCGCCGAACTCGTGCGCCGCTACCCGATCCGCTCGAAAAACGTCATCGCCCACATCCGCAAGGCGACGCAGGGCGCCGTCGGACTCGAGAACACCCATCCCTTCATGCGCGAGCTGTGGGGACGTTACTGGATCTTCGCCCACAACGGCAACCTGTTCGACTTCATGCCGCAGCTCGACGGCAGTTTCGTGCCGGTCGGCCTGACCGACAGCGAACGTGCCTTCTGCTGGCTGCTGCAGGAACTGCGCCGCCGCTTCGGCAGCCATGTGCCGCCCCGTAGCGCGCTGTTCGACGCCCTGCAGGCTCTGACCCTGGAGATAGCGCAGCACGGCGAGTTCAATTTCCTGCTCTCGAATGGGGACTGCCTGTTCGCGCACGCCTCGACCAAACTGAGCCATATCGTACGCCAGGCGCCATTCGCCCAGGCACACCTTAAGGATCAGGACCTGACCGTCGATTTCAGCGACGTCACCTCACCCGACGACCGGGTGGCAGTGATCGCCACGCTGCCGCTCACTGACAACGAAGTGTGGACCGAGATGCCGCCGGGAACGCTGTGGTGGTTCGAGGACGGGGCGCCGGTAAAAACCCTGCCGACGCGCCCCGGGCCGGTCAAAAAGCCCTGATCAGGACAGCTTGCGGAACTCTTCTTCCGCCTGGTCCATCTCCGAATTCATTTTTGCCGAATTTTCCGGGCTTACCGTAGCATTCTCGACGGCAGGAGCCGGCCGCGACACGAAGCGAGAGGCCAGGATACCCAGCTCGTAGAGCAGGCACATCGGTATAGCCAAAGCCAGTTGCGAGACGACATCCGGCGGTGTCACCACCGCGGCAATGACGAAGGCGCCGACGATAAAATAGGAACGCCATTCCTTCAATTTTTCGACAGTCACCACGCCAAGCTTGACCAGCACGACCAGTGCCACCGGGACCTCGAAGGCGATACCGAAGGCGAGGAACATGGTCATCACGAAGGACAGGTAGGCTTCGATATCCGGCGCCGGCGTGATGCTCTTCGGGGCGAAGCTGGCGATGAAGCTGAACACCTGCCCGAAAACGAAGAAATAGCAGAACGACATGCCGGCCACGAAGAGCAGCGTGCTGGACACGATCAGCGGGATGCCCAGGCGCTTTTCATGAGCATAGAGGCCCGGAGCGACGAATCCCCAAGCCTGGAAAAGTATGAACGGCAGCGCCAGCACGAAGGCGACCATGGCCGTGACCTTGAGCGGCACCATAAAGGGCGTGATGACGCCGATGGCAACCATCTTGGTGCCTTCGGGCAGCGCCTTGGTCAGCGGCGCGGCGAGGATGTCGTAGATTTCGCCCGGCCCCGGATAGATGCACAGGATGCCAAGCAGCACGGCGATGGCGATCAGGCTGCGCAACAGGCGGTCGCGCAGCTCCACCAGATGCGAAATAAAGGAGTCTTCCTGGTTTTCGCTCATGCCGCAGGCTTGCTAGTAGTCGTTTCGGAGACGGCGGCGGGTAAGCCTTCAGCCAGTTTGACGGTTTCGTTCAGCGCTGCGCTAGCTTCCTGGGCCGGCGCCTCGATGGCGCTGCGTGCCGTCTCGTATTCCTTGCGCACAGAACTTTCCAGCTCACGCGCCGAATCGGTGACCTGCGACTGCAGCTTCTTCAGCTCGTCGAGCTGAATTTCTCGATTGATATCGGACTTGACGTCATGAACGTAGCGCTGGGCGCGGCCGAGCAGGTGCCCGAGCGTGCGCGCCACCTTGGGCAGCCGCTCGGGGCCGATGACGATCAGCGCCACGATGCCAATTACCATCAATTCGGAAAAGCCGATATCGAACATAGTTGTCAGTAGTCAGTTGCTGGTTTTTAGCCAAAGGCTAACAACCAGCAACTTGTAACTAGCTTTTCGTCTTTTCCTTGACTTCGACGTCGATGGTCTGGCCACCCACCTGCTGGGTTGGCTTGGCTTCCTCGGCCGGCCTGTCGGGGTTGGCTTCCTTCATGCCGTCCTTGAAACCCTTGACCGCGCCACCGAGATCCTGACCAACATTACGCAGCTTCTTGGTGCCGAAAATGAGCATCACGATGACCAGAACGATCAACCAGTGCCAAATGGAAAAACTGCCCATGATGTGTCTCCTAGAGTCGCTTGAGCATGGGCCCGACCGGATCGGGACCGCCCACGATATGCGCGTGCAGGTGCGGCACTTCCTGCTGCCCCACACGACCGGTGTTGATGATCACCCGGAAACCGTCCGGGCTGCCTTGAGCTACCGCAATCTCGTTGGCCTTGGCCAGCATCTTGCCGAGCACCGACGCATCCTCGGCGACCACGGTCGCCAGCGAGGTAATGTGCTTTTTCGGGATGACCAGCACGTGCACCGGACGAGCCGGATTGATGTCCTTGAAGGCGAGGATGTCCTCGTCCTCAAAGACCTTGCTAGCCGGAATCTTGCCGTCAACGATCTTGCAGAAAATGCAGTCGCTCACTTTGCCCCCCGCGCCGCCTTCTCGTCAATCCCGGAAATACCCTCACGCCGCCGCATTTCCTGCGACACGTCCTCGATGCTCAAGCCGTAGAAGGCGAGCAGAACCAGCACGTGGTAAATGACGTCGGTCGATTCCCAGACGATGTTCAGCTTCTTGCCATCCTTGGCCGCCATGATCAGCTCGGCACACTCTTCGCCGATTTTCTTCAGGATCGAATCCGGGCCTTCGGAGAACAGCTTGGCGGTGTAGGACTTTTCCGGATCGGCGTGACGACGGGAGGCCAGCGTCTCGGAGAGACGGTGCAGGATGTCATGGGTGCTCATTGATAAATTTCCTTCGGGTCTTTCAGAACCGGATCAGCGGGAACCCAGCGTTCCCCGTTCAATTCGTTGAAAAAGCAGCTCTCGCGCCCGGTGTGACAGGCGATGCCGCCGACTTGTTCAATGCTCAGCAGCAGCACGTCGCCATCGCAATCGGTGCGGATCGAGCGGATTTTCTGGAAATGCCCCGATTCCTCGCCCTTGCGCCACAGACGCTTTCTCGAACGCGACCAGTATACCGCGTTGCCACAGCGTACCGTTTCCTGCAGCGACTCGCGGTTCATGTAGGCGAACATCACGACGCGGCCGTTTTCGTCCTGGGCGATGGCCGGGATCATGCCGTCGGCGTCCCATTTCAAGGCCGCCAGCCAATCGAGAGAGTTGTCGAGATCGCTCACAGGCGCACTTCGATGCCGCGCGCTGCCATGTATTCCTTGGCCTGACGGACGGTGTACTCGCCGAAATGGAAGATCGAGGCGGCCAGCACGGCGTCGGCGCGGCCTTCGGAAACGCCATCGGCGAGATGCTGCAGATTGCCGACGCCGCCCGAGGCGATGACCGGAATCGACACGGCATCGGAAACCGCACGCGTCAGCGCCAGGTCGAAACCATTCTTGGTGCCGTCGCGGTCCATGCTGGTCAGCAGGACTTCACCGGCGCCCAAGGCCGCAACCTTCTTCGCCCATTCGATGGTATCGAGCCCGGTATCGTTGCGGCCACCGTGGGTAAACACGTGCCACTTGCCAGGCGCGACCTGCTTGGCGTCGATGGCAACGACGATGCATTGCGAGCCGACCTTGCTCGACGCGTCGAACACCAGGTCGGGATTCTGCACCGCAGCGGTATTCATCGACACCTTGTCGGCCCCGGCGTTGAGCAGGCGGCGGACGTCCTCGACCTTGCGCACGCCGCCACCGACGGTCAGCGGGATGAAGACCTGCTCGGCGCAGGCTTCGACGATATGCAGGATGATGTCGCGCTGGTCGCTGGAAGCCGTGATGTCGAGAAAAGTGACTTCGTCGGCCCCCTGCTCGTTGTAGCGGCGGGCAATCTCGATCGGATCGCCGGCATCGCGCAAGCCGACGAAATTGGTCCCTTTGACGACCCGGCCAGCCGTGACGTCGAGGCAGGGAATGATCCGCTTGGCGAGCATCAGGCGCCCAACTGGTCGGCGAGTTCCTGGGCCGCCTTGAAGTCGAGAGAACCGTCGTACACTGCCCGGCCGGCAATGGTGCCGACGACGCCTTCGCGTTCGACGGCGCACAGCGCCTTGATGTCGTCGAGATTGGACAAGCCGCCGGAAGCGATGACCGGAATGGTCAGCGCCTGGGCCAGACGCACGGTGGCGTCGATATTCAGGCCGGACAGCATGCCGTCGCGGCCGATGTCGGTGTAGATGATCGACTCGACGCCGTAATCCTCGTATTTCTTGCCGAGGTCGACGACATCGTGGCCGGTCAGCTTGGACCAGCCATCGGTCGCCACCTTGCCGTCCTTGGCGTCGAGGCCGACGATGATGTGACCGGGGAAGGCGACGCAGGCATCGTGCAGGAAGCCGGGGTTCTTGACCGCGGCGGTACCGATGATCACGTAGGACAGGCCGCCGTCGAGGCAGGCCTCGATGGTATCGAGGTCACGGATGCCGCCACCGAGCTGGACGGGAATCTCGTCGCCGACTTCGGCCAGGATGGCCTTGATCGCCGCAGCGTTCTTCGGCTTGCCAGCAAAGGCGCCGTTCAGGTCGACCAGGTGCAGGCGCCTGGCGCCCTGATCCAGCCAGTGGCGGGCCTGTTCGGCCGGGCTGTCGGAAAAAATGGTGGCCTGTTCCATCAGGCCCTGCTTGAGGCGGACGCATTGTCCGTCCTTCAGGTCAATCGCAGGAATAATCAGCATGGGAGTCTAAGAGAATAAATTCGGCAGAAGCGAATCAGGGGTGCCATTCAACGAAATTCTTCAGCAGTTGCAGACCGTCGCGAGCACTCTTCTCGGGGTGGAATTGAACCGCGAAGATATTATCCCGCCCCACCGCACAGGTAAAGGGCACACCGTACTCGCAAGTGCCCGTCACCAGCGCCGGATCGGCCGGTTCGACGAAATAGCTGTGCACGAAATAGAAGCGCGAACCGTCGGCGATGCCCTGCCACAGCGCATGTGGCTGCTGGCGCACCTCGTTCCAGCCCATGTGCGGGACTTTCAGGCGCTCGCCGGTCGGCAGCATCATTTTTTCGTCGGGAAAGTGCTTGACGTTGCCGGCGAAGACGCCGAGCGCCGGCACATCGCCTTCATCGCTATGCTCGAACAGCATCTGTTCGCCAACGCAGATACCGAGGAAAGGTTTGTCCTTGGCGGCGGCCAACACGGCAGCGCGCAGGCCACGGGCGTCGAGTTCGGCCATGCAGTCCGGCATCGCGCCCTGACCGGGAAAGACGACGCGTTCAGCTGCCGCAACGACGGCCGGGTCAGCGGTGACAACCACCGTCTTGCCGCCGGCGACATGCTCCAGCGCCTTGGACACCGAGCGCAGGTTGCCCATGCCGTAATCGATGACGGCGATTGTGCCAGCAGCGCTCACAGCATGCCTTTCGTCGACGGCATGGCACCAGCCATGCGCGGATCGGGCGTCACCGCCATGCGTAGGGCGCGACCAAAGGCCTTGAAGATGGTCTCGGCCTGATGGTGGGCATTCTTGCCGCGCAGATTGTCGATGTGCAGGGTCATGCCGGCGTGGTTGACCAGGCCGTGGAAGAATTCGGACACCAGATCGACGTCGAAGGTGCCAATCATCGCCCGGGTGAACTCGACGTTCAGTTCCAGCCCCGGCCGCCCGGACAGGTCGATGACCACCCGCGACAGGGCTTCGTCGAGCGGCACGTAGCTGTGGCCGTAGCGGGTCAGGCCCTTCTTGTCGCCCCAGGCCTTGGCCAGCGCCTGGCCGAAGGTGATGCCGATGTCCTCGACGGTGTGGTGCGCATCGATGTGCAGGTCGCCCTTGGCATCGACGTCGAGGTCGATCAGGCCATGACGGGCGATCTGGTCGAGCATGTGGTCGAGGAAGGGGACGCCGGTGGCAAACTTGCCCTGGCCGGTGCCATCGAGATTGAGACGCACGGTGATCTGCGTCTCCAGCGTGTTGCGAGTAATTTCGGCTTGCCGCATGGTTGAAGGCTGCAAAAGGCTTTTGATGGAGGGCCATGATACCATTTCGGCCTACTTTTACGCCTTTCGTGAATCCCCATGAGTCGATTCTGGAGCCAGGTCGCCCGCGACCTCACCCCCTACGTGCCGGGCGAGCAGCCCAAGATCGCCAAGCTGATCAAGCTCAATACCAACGAGAACCCCTACCCGCCCTCGCCCAAGGTGCTGGCGGCGATCCAGGCGGAACTCGGCGACGATGCCGCGCGCCTGCGTCTCTACCCGGACCCCAACGCCGATCTGCTCAAGGCCGCCGTGGCCAAGCGCCACGGCGTGACGCCGCAGCAAGTCTTCGTCGGCAATGGCTCGGATGAGGTGCTCGGCCACGCCTTCATGGCGCTGCTCAAGCACGAGGCGCCGATCCTGTTCCCGGACATCACCTACAGCTTCTACCCGGTCTATTGCGGACTGTACGGCGTCGATTTCATCCGCGTGCCGCTGGCCGACGATTTCACGATCAACCCGGACGATTATTGCGGCCAGACGTGGAACGGCGAGCAGTGCGGCGGCATCATCTTCCCCAACCCGAACGCGCCAACCGGCTGTCTGCTGGCCCTCGACGCCATCGAGCGCATCCTGCAGGGCAATCCGGATTCGGTCGTCGTCGTCGATGAAGCCTATGTAGATTTCGGCGGCGCCACGGCAATCCCGTTGGTCGACCGTTACGACAACCTGCTGGTCGTCCATACGTTGTCAAAATCCCGCTCGCTGGCCGGCCTGCGCGTCGGCTTCGCGGTCGGCCACCCGGCGCTGATCGAGGCGCTTGAGCGGGTCAAGAACAGTTTCAACTCCTATCCGCTGGATCGCCTGGCGATCGCCGGCGCTGTCGCCGCGATCGAAGATGAGGCGCACTTCGTCGAGTGTTGCAGCAAGGTCATCACCAGCCGCGAGCAACTCTCGACTGATCTTGCCGGCCTAGGCTTCGAAGTCCTGCCCTCGGCTGCCAATTTCATCTTCGGCCGCCACCCGCGCCACGATGCCGGGGAACTGGCCAAGGCGCTGCGTGATCGAAGCATTATCGTCCGCCACTTCAAGCAACCGCGCATTGATCAGTTCCTGCGCATTACCGTCGGTACCGACGGCGAATGCCAGGCCCTGGTCGACGCATTGCGCGAAATCACCGCCTAAACAGCATGGAAACCATCTGGAAACGCCCCGACGGCAGCATCGTCGCCTGCACCGAGAAGATCAAGGTGCTGCGCGAAAACCTCGAAGAACTGCGCCAGATGGCGCAGGACGCCTTCGAGGATGCGCTGCTGATGGAGTGCGAGGAAAGCCAGATCCGTGCGGTGTTCCAGGACATGATCGCCAAGCTGGAAAATCCGTACAACAAGCTCTAGCGCAGCTCTTGGGCCTGCCTGCGGCAAATGCTACGGTCAGCGGCAAAAAATGGCCAAAATCAAACCAGCCCGCTCAAACCGAGCAATGCGCCCACCCCGATGAACCACAGCGGATGTAGTTTCGTCCGCAGGTTGGCGACCACCGAGGCCAGCACCAGCCCCCATGCCGCCCAGCCGAAAGCCGCCGCCTGCGCGATCAAGGTCGCGCCGGAAAAGACCAGGCCGACGGCGAGCGGTGTCACGCCGAGGCTGACCGCCTTCTGCCAGCGTTTGCCGGCAAAGCCCTCCCAGCGATCGATCAGCAGGTAGATCAGCACGCTCATCGGCAGGCACATGGCCAGCGTCGCGGCCAGCGCGCCGGCCAGCCCGGCGATTTCCCAGCCGATCAGCGTGACGACCAGCACGTTCGGCCCAGGCGCCGCCTGGGCGATGGCGTAGAGGTGGGTAAAGGTGGTGTCGTCCAGCCAGTGGTGGTTTTCGACGACGACGCGATGCATTTCGGGCAGCAGGGCCGTGGCGCCGCCGAAGGCGACGAGCGCGAGCAGCGCGAATTCGAGGAACAGATCGACGACGATCATTTTCGCCCCAGCTTCCAGTATGCCAAGCCACCGGACAGCAGCAGGCCGCCGAGCATGACGGCGGGCATCGGCCAGCGCAGCCAGGCGATGGCGGCGATGACAGCCAGCGTAAACGGCAGGAAGGCCGCCTTGTCCTTGAGCGCCATGCCCATCCGCCAGGCCATTGCGAACAGCAAGCCGACGCCGACCGCGGCAACACCGCGCAGCATGCCCTGGGCGAGCGGCAAGTTACCCCAGGTGTCGTAAGCCAGGCCAAGCAGCAAGACGATCAACAGCGGAAACAGGAGCAGCCCGAGCGGGGCCACGATGGCACCGGCGACGCCCTGGTAGCGCTTGCCGACGACGACAGCCAGGTTGATCACGTTCGGCCCGGGCAGGAACTGGCACAGCCCGAGCTGGGCGTTGAATTCCTCGGCGCTCATCCAGCGTCGCTGCTCGACCAGCATGCGCCGGGCAAAGGGCAGCACGCCGCCGAAGCCGGACAGGCCGACGGCGGAAAATCCCAAAAAAAGCGCCCGGAGATCCGGGCGCGGCGATTGTTCGGACATGCTACGGTAAGCCGGAAACTATGCCCAAAATCCTAATTGTCCAGCCGGTAAGCCGCTGACTGGGCATGCGCCGGCAGGCCCTCGCCCTCGGCCAGCGTGCGCGCGATGCGGCCCAGCGTCTGGGCGCCCGCCTGCGAGACCTTGATCAGGCTGGTCCGCTTCTGGAAATCGTAGACGCCGAGCGGCGACGAGAAGCGGGCCGAGCCGGAGGTCGGCAGCACGTGGTTGGGGCCGGCGCAATAGTCGCCCAGCGATTCCGAGGTGTAGTGGCCGATGAAGATGGCGCCGGCGTGGTGAATCTTGCTGACCCACGGATCTGGGTCGGCCAGCGCCAGTTCCAGGTGTTCCGGCGCGACGCGGTTGGCAATAGCAACCGCTTCTTCGATGTCGCGAACCAGGATGAAGGCACCACGGTTGGTCAGCGAGGTTTCGATGACCTCCCGACGCGGCATGGTCGGCAGCAGCTTCTCTATGCTGGCCTGCACCTGCTCGATGAAGGCTGCATCGGTGCAAATCAGGATCGACTGGGCCAGCTCATCGTGCTCGGCCTGCGAGAAGAGGTCCATCGCCACCCAGTCCGGATTGCCGGAACCGTCGGAGACGACGAGGATTTCCGACGGGCCGGCAACCATGTCGATGCCGACGATGCCGAACACCCGGCGCTTGGCGGTGGCAACATAGGCGTTGCCCGGGCCGACGATCTTGTCCACCTGCGGCACGGTCTGCGTGCCGTAGGCCAGCGCGCCGACCGCCTGGGCGCCACCGATCGTGAACACGCGGTCCACACCGGCCAGGCAGGCCGCGGCCTGCACCAGTTGGTTGTGCTCGCCGCCTGGCGTCGGAACAACCATGATCAGTTCCTTGACGCCGGCGACCTTAGCCGGAATCGCGTTCATCAGCACCGACGACGGATAGGCCGCCTTGCCGCCCGGCACGTAGAGGCCGACGCGGTCGAGCGCGGTGATCATCTGGCCGAGCATCGTGCCGTCGCCTTCGGTGTAGGACCAGCCTTCCATCGTCTGCCGCTCGTGGTACGCCTTGATCCGGCCGGCTGCCGCTTCAAGCGCGGCGCGGCGATCGGCAGGCAGGCTGTCGAGGGCCTTTTGCAATTCATCCTTCGACAGTTCGAGGTCGGCCATCGTGGCGGCGCGCAGTCGGTCAAACTTGTTGGTGCATTCGACGACGGCGGCATCGCCGCGCGTTTTCACGTCGGCCAGGATGTTGGCCACCGTGCGTTCGATGTTCTCGTCGGCCGCTGCCTCGAAGGCGAGCAGCGCATCCATTTTGGCCTTGAAATCGGCATCGACCGTAGCCAGACGCTTGATGGCGACCATTTACTTCTCCACCGCCTGTGCGAAGGCGTCGATAATCGGTTGCAGGGTTTCGCGCTTGACCTTCAGCGAGGCCTGATTGACGACCAGACGCGACGAAATATCCATGATGTGCTCGCAGGCGATCAGCTTGTTGGCCTTCAGCGTCCCGCCGGTGGACACCAGGTCGACGATGGCATCGGCCAGGCCGGCCAGCGGCGCCAGTTCCATCGAGCCGTAGAGCTTGATCAGGTCGATATGGACACCCTTGGCGGCGAAATGTTCGCGCGCCGTCTTGGTGTATTTGGAGGCCACCTTCAGGCGATTGCCCTGGCGCACGGCGCTGGCGTAATCGAAGCCTTCGGGAATGGCGACCATCATCCGGCACTTGGCGATCTTCAGGTCGAGCGGTGCGTAGAGCCCTTCGCCGCCATGTTCGATCAGCACGTCCTTGCCGGCCACGCCGAGGTCGGCGGCACCGTACTGGACGTAGGTCGGCACGTCGGTGGCGCGGACGATGACGACGCGGACATCCGGCTGGTTGGTCTCGATGATCAGCTTGCGGGAGGTTTCCGGGTTTTCGGTCGGCACGATGCCGGCGGCAGCGAGCAGCGGCAGGGTTTCGTCGAAAATGCGGCCCTTGGAGAGTGCGATGGTGATGCCGGTCACGGGATTTCTCGTGGCAAAAGAATGATTTTACCGCAAAGCCGAAAACGGCCGGGCAGAAAAGCAAAAAGCCCGGCAAGCCGGGCTTTTCTGATACAGGCGAATCTCGCTGGCTTATTCGGCCGGGCGGATGTTGGCAGCCTGCTTGCCCTTCGGGCCGTTGACGACGTCGAAGGTCACCTTCTGGTTTTCGGCCAGGGTCTTGAAACCGTTGCCTTGAATTGCAGAGAAGTGAGCGAAGAGGTCTTCACCACCTTCGGACGGGGAGATGAAACCAAAACCCTTGGAGTCGTTGAACCACTTAACGGTACCGTTTGCCATTTGATAGCTTCCTAAAATAAATATACGGGCTTGCGCCACAAAAATACGAGAACCAAGACCGAGGAGAGCTGACAAACCGTGGTACGGCGCAGGAACAAAACACTGCCTGGAAATCCCGAGTTTCAGAGTATGGGCCAGCTTTTCGAATCCGCCAAGCTTTTTTTGTCGAAAGCTACAGGCGGGCGGAAAAAATGGCCAAATTCAACATTCTGGCAACAGGCCGACATAAGGCCGGCCCGCGCCGAAAAAGCGCTCAATGCACCCGTTTGACCGAGGCGCCGAGCTTGGCCAGTTTCTGGCTACGGCGTAACACCGGCTTCACCGGGTTAGCCTCCGCCGAAAGTTGGCGTGTTAATGCACTCGCTTTACGGAGGCGCCAAGGCGCGCCAACTTTTCCTCGATCCGCTCGTAGCCGCGGTCGAGGTGGTAAATGCGGTCGATCAGCGTCTCGCCCTGGGCAACCAGCGCGGCGATGACCAGCGAAGCCGAGGCGCGCAGGTCGGTGGCCATCACGGTGGCGCCTTCCAGGCGATCGACGCCGCGGACGATGGCGTTGTTGCCCTCGATCTGGATGTTGGCCCCGAGGCGCATCAGTTCGTTGACGTGCATGAAGCGGTTTTCGAAAATCGTTTCGCGGATGGTCGCCACGCCATCGGCAACGCAGTTGATGGCCATGAACTGCGCCTGCATGTCGGTCGGGAAGGCCGGATAGGGCGCCGTGCGGAGGCTGACCGCCTTCAGGCGCTTGGGCGCGACGAGGCGGATCGCGTCGCGCTCGACGGTGATCTCGCAGCCGGCATCCATCAGCTTGTCGACGACGGTATCGAGGTAGGCGGCCGAGGTCTTGAGCAAGCGGATATCGCCGCCGGTGATCGCGGCGGCGCACAGGTAGGTGCCGGTCTCGATGCGATCGGGCATGATCGAATGGGTCGCGCCGTGCAGCTTGTCGACGCCCTGGATGCGGATGACGTCGGTGCCGGCGCCGGAAATGCGGGCGCCCATTGACACCAGGCAGTTGGCCAGGTCGACCACTTCCGGCTCACGCGCGGCGTTTTCGATGATCGTCTCGCCGTCGGCCAGGCAGGCGGCCATCATCAGGTTCTCGGTGCCGGTCACGGTGACCATGTCGGTGCAGATGCGGGCACCCTTCAGGCGGGTCGCCTTGGCGTGCACATAGCCCTGCTCGACCTTGACCTCAGCGCCCATCGCCTGCAGGCCCTTGATGTGCTGGTCGACCGGCCGGGCGCCGATGGCGCAGCCGCCGGGCAACGAGACCCGCGCTTCGCCGCCGCGGGCGACCAGCGGACCGAGGACGAGAATCGAGGCGCGCATGGTCTTGACCATCTCGTAGGAGGCGACCGGGTTGTTCAGGCCGCCGCCGTTGAGCACCAGTCCGTCCACGCCGTCCATCGTGACGCCAACGCCCATGTCGCCCAACAGGCGGAGCATGGTCGAAATATCGTTCAAATGCGGCACGTTGGTGAAATGCACCGGCTCGGCGGTGAGCAGCGAGGCGCAGAGAATCGGCAGCGCGGCATTCTTGGCGCCCGACATGGCGACTTCGCCGGAGAGGACCTGGCCTCCTTCAATCAACAACTTATCCACGCTGGGCGCTCCATTCTTCCGGGGTCAGGGTTTTGAAGGAGAGGGCATGCAACTCACCGGAGTCGAATTTATCCTTCAGTATCTTGTTTACATGCTGCTGGCGCTGCACGCGGTTCTTGCCGACGAACTCGCTGCTCACAATGATCGCCTCGAAATGATGGCCATCACCGTCGAGAGAGAGGTGTTCGCAGGCCATGCCGGCGAGGATGAGTTGCTTGATCTGGTCGGGGTGCATCATGTTCAGCCTCTTAGCTTCCAGCCGCGCTTCAGCAGGCTCAGTGTCAGCACGGACACGGCGGCGAAGCAGGCCAAGACGACTGCCAGGCTGATTTGCGGTGCCACGTCGGAGACACCGAAAAAGCCGTAACGGAAGCCGTCGATCATGTAAAAAACGGGATTGTAATGCGATACCACCTGCCAGACAGAGGGCAATGTGTAAATCGAGTAGAAGACGCCGGACAACATGGTCAGCGGCATGATCAGGAAATTCTGGAAGGCGGCCAACTGGTCGAACTTTTCAGCCCAGATGCCGGCGATCATGCCCAGCGCTCCGAACAGCGCACCGCCGAGCACCGCAAAGACGAGAATCCACAGCGGCGCGACCACCTGCAACTCGGCGAACCAGACGGTCGCCAGCAAAACGCCGACGCCGACCAGCAAGCCACGCACCATTGCCGCCAGCACGTAGGCGGCGAAGAAAGCGCTGTAGGGGATCGGCGGTAGCAGCACGAAGACGATGGAGCCGGTGATCTTGGCCTGGATCAGGCTGGACGAGGAGTTGGCGAAGGCGTTCTGCAATACCTGCATCATGACCAGGCCGGGAATCAGGAAGCTGGTGTAGCGCACACCATGGACCTGGACGTGCTCGTCGAGCACGTGGCCGAAGATCAGCAGGTAAAGCAAGGCCGTCAGCACCGGCGCGGCGACGGTCTGGAAGCTGACCTTCCAGAAGCGCAGGAATTCCTTCTCGAACAGGGTCAGGAAGCCGATCATTGACTCATCGTCCGCATGAAGACCTCTTCCAGCGAAGCCCCCGGGTGGGCGGACATCAGGTTGGCCGTGGTATCGAGGGCGACGATTTTGCCCAGCTTCATCAGCGCGATGCGGTTGCACAGCGCCTCGGCCTCTTCGAGGTAATGCGTCGTCAGGATGATCGTGTGGCCCTCGCCGTTCAGGCGGCGGATGAACTGCCACAACCCCTGGCGCAGTTCGACATCGACGCCAGCCGTCGGCTCGTCGAGGACAATGACCGGAGGCTTGTGCACCAGCGCCTGGGCGACCAGCACGCGGCGCTTCATGCCGCCCGACAGGCGGCGCATGTTGACGTTCGCCTTACTGGTCAGGTCGAGATTTTCAAGAATTTCGTCGATCCAGTCGTCGTTCTTGCGGATACCGAAATAACCGGACTGGATGCGCAAGGTCTCGCGGACGTTGAAGAAGGGATCGAAGACCAGTTCCTGCGGCACGACGCCGAGGCGGCGGCGGGCTTCGCGAAAATCGCCGATCACGTCATGGCCGAGCACGCTGATTTTTCCGGAATCCGGCCGAATCAGGCCGGCCAGCGACGAAATCAACGTCGTCTTACCGGCGCCGTTCGGCCCGAGCAGGCCGAAGAACTCGCCTTGCTCAATGTCCAGCGAGACCCCTGCCAGCGCTTGCAGCGAACCGAAATGCTTGACGACGTCGACGATGGAAACAGCAGGCAGCATGGCACCCCCTCAGGCGAGGGGCAGCAGTTCGGTGACGCCGTACAGTTCGGCCAGCGCCCGGACGCCATTTGGAATTTGGGCAAATTTCACGTCGGACCGTAGCATTTCGGCCGCCCGCAGCCAACCAAGCATGACCGCGATGGCCGATGAATCGGCTTCCGTCACTTCGGAAAAATCAAACACCTGTTCGCCCGGCTGCAAAGCAGCACGGCCTGCTTCAAGCAGGCCGCGGGCATTGGCGATGGTCAGGGGCACCTTGACCAGCAGGCGCCCCGCTTCGCGTTCAATCATTTTTTCTGACCGTTTTCCAGCGACTTGTTCTTGGCCGCAATCGAGGCGATCAGGCCGTCGATGCCGCCGTTGCGCACCTCCTGGCCGAACTGGTCGCGGTAGTTGGTGACCAGGCTGATCCCGGCGACCACAACGTCGTAGACCTTCCAGGCCGAGTCGATTTTTTCCAGACTGTAGTCGAGCTGCACCGGTTTGCCGCCCGGCTGGTGAACCTCAGTGCGGACCAGCACCTCGGTATCGGCCGGCGCCATCTTGAACGGCTTGTAGAGCACCTTCTGGTTCTTGTAGCCGGTCAGCGCATTCGAATAGGTGCGCACCAGCAAGGTCTTAAACTCAGCCGTCAATTGCTGCTGCTGCTGCGGACTGGCCTTGCGCCACTCCTTGCCCAAGGCCAGTGCGGTCATGTGCTGGAAGTTGAAATGCGGCAGCACCTTCTTGTCGACCAGGTCGAGCACCTTGTGGGTGTCGCCGTTCTGGATGTCCTTGTCCTTGCGGATGATATCCAGAACCTCGTCGGTCACGCGCTGCACCAAGGCATCGGGTGTCTCTTGGGCAAAAGCGGCACCGGCAACGAAACAGGCGAAAAACAGGGCGAATAGCTTTTTCATCATGGAACGATCAAACATCAGTCATCAAGGCGCGGCGGGCGGCCGTCGAAAATCTGGTTGCGGCGGCGTTGCTGGTAGGCATCCCGAATGTAGGCGTATTTGTCGAGCGCGCCTTCCTCGACGACCTTGTCGGCCGGCAACAGGCTGGCCCGAATATCGACGAAACGCACGGCAACCAGGCCATTGCGCACCGGCACATCAGACACGTGCCAGACCGGATCGACAAAGGAGTCCACAGCCCAGCCGCCGGTGTCGCGCACATTGCGCGGCCCGATGATCGGCCAGAACAGATAACCGCCGCTGCCAACGCCCCAGACCGCCAGGGTCTGGCCGAAATCCTCGTCGTGCTTTTCCAGGCCGAGTTCGCTGGCGACATCGAACAGGCCAAAGATGCCAACCGTCGAATTGATCAGCAGACGACCGATATCGACGCCGGCTTCGCCCATCTTGCCCTGCAGGGCGCTATTGACGCCAATCCACAGATCGCCGACGTTGCCGAAAAAGTTGCCGACCCCGGCCTTGACCGGCAGCGGCGCAACATTGTCGTATACCTGCGCGACCGGCTTGGCCGCATATTTATCGATCACTTCATTGACCGAGAACATGGCGCGATTGAAGCCCTCATAGGGATCCTTCGGATTGCCCTCGGCAACCGCCTGGCCGCCAAAAGCGAGCGTCAGCAGCCCCGCCAGCGCCCAGCGCCGCCCCATTTGCTGCCCAGATAAGCCGAGACTTTTCGTCATTTCTTGTCCTGTCCGTCCGCTGCCTTGCTAAATAAAAACTGGCTGATCAATTTTTCGAGAACCACCGCCGACTGAGTCTTGGCAATCGTATCCCCCGCCTGCAACATCTTTTCGTCACCGCCAACGTCGAAGCCGACGTACTGCTCGCCGAGCAGGCCGGCCGTATAAATCGACGCGAAGGTATCCTTCGGGAAACGGTAGCGACCATCAAGCGTCATTGTCACCACCGCCTCGTAGGTCGCCGGATCGAAGCGAATATCGGCAATCCGACCGACCACGACACCGGCACTCTTGACCGGCCCGCGCACCTTCAGCCCGCCAATGTTATCAAACTTAGCCTGCAGCACGTAGGTTTCAGACAGATGCCCCGACGAAAGGTTGCCGACCTTGAGCGCCAAAAACAACAGTGCAGCAAGGCCGATGGCCACGAAAAAACCGACCCAGAGGTCGAGAACGGTACGGTTCATGAAGTTCCCCGGAACATGAACGAAGTCAGAACAAAATCCAGTGCGAGAATCGCCAGGGCCGATGTCACGACGGTACGCGTAATCGCCCGCGACACCCCCTCGGCAGTCGGCACCGAATCGTAGCCTTCGAAAACAGCGATCAGCGACACCGCGACGCCAAATACAAAACTCTTGATGACGCCGTTCCAGACGTCGTAGCGCCAGTCAACACCGGCCTGCATCTGCGACCAGAAGGCACCATCGTCGACGCCGATGAAGACGACACCGATCAGCCAGCCACCAATCACACCCATCGCCGAAAACAGCGCAGCCAGCAGCGGCATGGAAATAACGCCGCCCCAGAAACGCGGCGCGACAACGCGGGCGATCGGATTGACCGCCATCATGTCCATCGCCTTCAACTGCTCGGTCGCCTTCATCAGGCCGATTTCGGCCGTAACCGATGAACCGGCCCGCGAAGCGAACAACAGTCCGGCAACCACCGGCCCCAGCTCGCGGGTCAGCGACAAGGCAACCAGGATACCCAGCGCCTCGGTCGATCCATAACGCTGCAGCGTCTCATAGCCCTGCAGACCAAGCACCAAACCGACGAACAGACCGGAAACCAGGATGATCAACAACGACAGCACGCCGCTGAAATAGATTTCACGCAAGGTCAGCGGCAGGCGACGGAAGGAGGCCCCCGAGTACACCAGCACCATCCAGAAGAAGCGCGCAGCAAAGCCAAGCCGCCAGACGCGCTCGACTGTGGCGTTCCCAAGTTTGCGGATCAGATCGAGCGGATTAGCCATGCGCCACCCCGCGCAGGAACTCCTGCCGAACCGGCGCGGCCGGATAATCGAAATGCACCGGCCCGTCGACCTCGGCATGAACGAACTGATGAACGAAAGGATCCTGCGACGCACGGATTTCGTCCGGCGTCCCCTCGGCAACAACCCGGCCGCCATTCATGAAATAAATGTAATCGACGATCAGCAAGGACTCCTGGATATCGTGGGTAACCATGATCGAGGTTGCCCCCAGCGCGTCGTTGAGCTTGCGGATCATCTGTCCGATGACACCCAGCGCAATCGGGTCAAGGCCGGTAAAAGGCTCGTCGTACATGACCAGCATCGGGTCGAGCGCCAGCGCCCGGGCCAACGCCACACGCCGCGCCATGCCGCCGGACAATTCACCCGGCATCAATTTGTGCGCACCGCGCAAACCGACTGCTTCCAGCTTCATCAACACCAGATCGCGGATCATTTCCTCAGACAGATCGGTGTGTTCGCGCATTGGAAAGGCGACGTTCTCGAAAACCGTCATGTCGGTAAACAAGGCGCCGAACTGGAACAACATGCCCATCCGTCGGCGCAGCGCGTACAACTCGGTCTGCGACATCTCGCAAACCTGGTGTTTCTCCAGACGAACACGCCCGCCGGTCGGCCTTAACTGACCACCGATACATCGCAACAGCGTGGTTTTGCCGCAACCGGAACCGCCCATGATGGCCACCACCTTGCCGCGGGGAATCTTCATGTTGATTCCCTCCAGCACCGGCCTGCCGTCATAACTGAAGTGGAGATCCTCGATATCGACCAGGATGTCGTCGGACAAAGCACATTCCTTGAAAAAAGTCGGCCGATTTTATCAGAATCGCCCACCGTCGCCGGGAAACGACAGGGCTATAATCGAACAAATTTCACAAGGAATGTTGCGCACTTGTCATTGGCCAAGCCGCTCCTGCTGATTGTCGACGACGATTCGCTGATCAGCGAATCGCTCAGTTTCGCGTTTGCGCAGGACTACGATGTTCTGACCAGCCATTCACGCGCCGATGCGCTGGCCCTGCTGCGCCAGCTACGTCAGCCGCCGCAACTAGCGTTGATCGATCTCGGCTTGCCCCCTCTGCCCCACCGCCCGGACGAGGGATTCGCCCTGATCGGCGACCTGCTCGCCCTGTCTCCCGACATGAAAATCGTCGTTCTCTCCGGCCAGAACGACGAAAGCAATGCGCGCCACGCCCGCACCCTGGGCGCGGTGGAGTTTGTCGGCAAACCCTGCGATCCCGGCCGCCTGCGCGATCTATTCCGGCAGGCACTGCAGTTTGGCGCCCAGGCAACCACTGCGCAGCCTGGCGGCCTGATTGGTGAAAGCCTGCCGATGCAGCGCCTGCGGCTGCAACTCGGGCAATACGCCAATCTCGCCTTTCCGGTACTGATCGAAGGCGAATCGGGCAGTGGCAAGGATGTCGTCGCCAGCCATTACCTGCACCGCCTGACCGAACGGAAGGACAAACCCTTCCTCGCCCTGAACTGCGCCGCCATCTCGCCGACCTTGCTCGAACCGACGCTGTTCGGCTACGCCAAGGGCGCCTTTACCGGCGCGACCACGGCAAAATCCGGCTATTTCGAAGACGCCGACAGCGGAACGCTGTTTCTTGACGAAATCGGCGAACTGCCATCCGACCTCCAGCCCAAACTGCTCCGCGTACTGGAAAACGGCGAGTACCAGCGGGTCGGCGAAACCCAGACCAGGGTTTCGACGGCGCGCATCGTTGCAGCAACCAATCGTGACCTGCGCCAGGAGATACGTGCCGGACGTTTCCGCGCCGATCTGTTCCATCGCCTGTCGGTATTCACCGTCAGCGTTCCGCCGCTACGTGAAACTGGCCTCGACCGCCTGTTGCTGCTCGAACACTTCCGCCAGACCTACGCCGCCCAGGTTCGTGCCGAGCCCTTCCAGCTCGCCCCGGGCGCCCAGTCGCTCTGGCTGGACTACAGCTTTCCCGGCAATGTTCGCGAATTACGCAACATCGTCATCCGTCTGACCGCCCGCCATGCTGGCCAGACGGTCAGCGCCGAGCAATTGAGCGCCGAACTCGACTACCCCGACAGCCCCGAGCCACCTCGCGACCTCGCCCTGGCAGGTGGCGATCTCGAAACCCTCAGACAGGCCGCCCGCCAGCACCTCGAGAAGGCCTCCGGCATCGACCTGGATAGCACGCTGGAACTGTGGCAGCGCGGCTACATCGAGGCCGCCATCGAACTGAGCGCCGGCAACATGAGTCAGGCGGCACGCCGTCTTGGCATCAACCGGACCACCCTGTACAACCGAATGGAAAGCTGGAATCGTCGATGAGCCTGTATCTCGAGCACTTCGGGCTGCGTGAACCGCCCTTCCGCATCACACCGCACACCGACTTTTTCTTCACCGGCGCCAATCGCGGACCGACGCTCGACGCCCTGATCTACGCGATCACCCAGGACGAAGGGATTGTCAAGGTGACCGGCGAAGTCGGCAGCGGCAAGACCATGCTCTGCCGCATGCTGCTCGAACGCCTGCCGGACAACGTCGAGAGCCTTTACCTGGCCAATCCCTCGCTGTCCCGCCAGGAAATCCTCGGCGCCATTGCCGATGAACTGGGCGTGCCGACTGACGGCAAAGCAACCCACTCGCTGACCCGCGCCCTGCAGGACGCCCTGATCCAACGCTACGCCCAGGGCAAGCGCGTGGTCCTGCTGATCGATGAAGCCCACGCCATGCCCGCCGAGTCGCTGGAAGAAATCCGGCTGCTCTCCAATCTTGAGTCGAAAGCCGCCAAGCTGCTGCAGATCGCCCTCTTCGCCCAGCCCGAACTCGACGAACGCCTGGCCGCCACCGACATGCGCCAGTTGCGCGAACGCATCACCCAGCACTTCAACCTGGCACCACTGAAGAAGGATGACGTCGCCGCCTATATCGAATTTCGCCTGCGCGCAGCCGGCTACCACGGCCCCAACCCGTTCACCAGCGAGGCGGTGGACATGATCGCCAAAATTTCGGAAGGACTCTCGCGCCGCATCAACATCCTCGCCGACAAGGCGCTGCTGGCAGCCTACTCCAGCGGCAGCCACCAGGTCGACTGCGAGCAGATCAGAATCGCCACGCTGGATGCACGCTTCTCGCCCCTGCAACCCAAATCGGCATTCAACCTGAAACCCATCATCTGGGCTCTGGCCGGGGCCGTCACCACTGCAGTCGTCGTATTTGCGATCAATCCCGGAGCTCAGTCCCTGACGCCCGCCACGCTCCTGCCCCACGCCTCAAGCTCAGTGCAGCCAGCTGCACCACTGAAGCCCCAGGCCCCCAAGCATTTGCCGGCCATGGCCAAAAGCGACGACGTGCCGCTTGCCAACATCCGCTTCGGCCCACTGACCCGCCAACACCTCGCCCAGCATGAGGAGTGGATCACCCATGCGCCACGCAACCACTACTTCATCCAACTACTGGCCGCCGATGCAACACAGACCGGACGGGTCGAAGGCTTTCTGGCCCGGGCGATCGAAGTGCTCGACCCGGCCCAGTTGCGCGTCTACCGCTCCGGCCTTTCCGGTAGCGACCGGGTCGGCGTCATCTACGGCGATTTCGAAAGCCGCGAGGAAGCCGCTGCAGCCATGCTCGCCCTGCCCGAAACCATCAAAGCCGCCCAGCCTTTTCCCAGACAGGTCAGCAAGTTGCACTGACCTGCCGCCTCCGGACAAAGCGCGCCAAGGCGCCATTTAACGTGCTAGCATCATATTGATTACACACCACCGCGAAAACACCGCTCAAACAAGGCCAAACCGGATGAAAATCGGTTTCATCTCCGCGCTCGTCGTTTCGCTGTCGCTCATTGCCTGCACGGCCCCCTCGCCACGCGAACCGCTCAAGGGCCACCTCAACACCGACCCCCAGACCCCGGTCGCCAACACCGGCAACATTCCAGCCCCCGTCCAGCAAACCCTGGCCCTGCCCAAGCCCCAGGCGACCCGCAAGGCCGAAACCTACAGCGTCGTCGTCAACAACGTCCCGGTTCGCGATCTGCTGTTCGCGCTGGCCCGCGATGCCAAGGTCAATGTCGACATCCATCCCGGCATCACCGGCAACGTCACCCTGAACGCTATCGATCAAACCCTGCCGCAACTCCTTACCCGCATTGCCAAGCAGGTCGACATGCGTTTTGAACTCGACGGCCCGAACCTGGCCGCGATGCCGGACTCGCCCTTCTTGAAGCATTACAAGGTCGACTACGTCAACATGGCGCGCAACGTCACCGGCACGGTTTCGACCAACACGCAGATCGCCACCGGTACGCCAAGCAGTGGCAGTACACAAAACCCCACCAGTAGTACCGGAGGCAACGCCGGCAACATCTCCAATACGCGGATCGACAACACCTCGCGCAACCAGTTCTGGGAGTCGCTGGAGAAGAACATCAAGGACCTGCTGCGCGAAACCGACAAGATCCTGCCCGAGGGATCGAGCGAAACGGTGGTCGAGCAAAGCAGCGCCCAAACCGCCTCCGGCGCCGCCGCCCTGCCGCAGGGTCTCGGCCAGCGGGCGGCACAGGCCGTCGCCAACGCCCTGCAGGCCAATCCAAATCCGAACTCGGCCAGCCAGGCGGCCGGCAGTTCCATCGTCCGTCGCAACACTTTCCGCGAGGCCGCCTCGGTCATCATCAACGCCGAGAGCGGTGTCATCACCGTCCGCGCCACTCAGCGCCAGCATGAAAAAATCCAGGAATTCCTCGACCGCGTGATCAACTCCGCTCGCCGGCAGGTCTTGATCGAGGCGACTATCGTCGAAGTCACCCTCAACGACGGCTATCAGCAGGGGATCAACTGGACCCAGTTAGCCAGCGGCGGCACCCTCAACTTCATCGGTGACGCACTGACCAAGAATGCCGCCAACTTCAGCTACACCAAGAGCAACGACAATCCCTCAGCCCTGATCACCATGCTCAATACCTTCGGCACGACGAAGGTTCTATCCAGCCCCCGCTTGTCGGTGATGAATAACCAGACCGCCTTGCTCAAGGTCGTCGAGAACTATGTCTATTTCAGCGTCAAGGCCGACACGACGACGACGGCCAACGTCGGCACGACCACCGCTTATACGACCACCCCCCAGTCGGTATCGGTCGGCCTCGTGGTCAGCGTGACCCCACAGATCAGCGACGCCGACGCGGTCACCCTGAACGTTCGCCCGACCATCACCAGCGTTGCCAGGGAAGTGCAGGACCCGAATCCCGACCTCAAGAAGAACGACATCAGCAACCTGGTCCCGGTCATTCGGACCCGTGAAATCGAGTCGATCATGCGCGTCGCCAGCGGCAATATCGCCATACTCGGCGGCCTGATGGAAGACAAGATCGACTACCAGACCCGGCGCGTCCCTGTGCTCGGGCAAATTCCGCTGGCTGGCGAACTGGTCAACAACCGCAACAATGCGGCACAAAAAACCGAGCTGGTCATCTTCCTGCGTCCGGTCGTCATCAAGGATGCCAGCCTGGACGGCGATTACGCGGGAATGCGCGGCTTCCTGCCCGGCGATACCTTCTTCGCCCAGCCGAATGAAGCGCAGCCGTTCAACGTCGCCCCGAGCCGCTGAGGTCAGCGCATGAGCCTGTTGATGGATGCCCTGAAGCGGGCTGAAGCAGCCAAGCAGGAACCCGGCCGCGCCCCCTACAGCCTGCCCAATGCGGCGACCGATGACGGCCTGAGCCTGGAGCCCATCCCCGGAGATATTTCGCGAGGCAATGCCAATCCCCTGCCCGACCTCGCCGCCCATCTTGATGCGGTCGACGCCGACCTGGCCAGCGCTGCGCTGCCTGAGCCCCGCCCGACCGCGGCCCCACCCCGCAGCCCGGCACCGACGGTCAAACCGGCTGTCGAGGCGCGCGATGCGGTGCGCAACGCCTTTGCGGCCAAGCAGGCCGTTCCGCCGCCATCTCGCCTGCCCCTGTGGCTGGCGTTGGGGACGCTGGGCGTGGCCGGCATCGCGATCGGCGGCTATGTCTGGTACCAGATGAACACGATGAACCGCAGCACGCTGGCTGTGGTTTCACGGCCCGCCCCCCCCGTCCCACCCGCGGCATCCCAGCCAGCACCCCCACCGGCACCGCCTGTCGATTTTGGCCAAAATTTGCCGCCGACCGTAGCATTCGCCCCACCACCGGCCGACACGCCGCTTTTTGCGCCGCGCCGCGACAGCCGCCCGGCGCCGCAGCCGTCCGACGAGGAAATCCAGCCCAGCCAGCCGATCAAGCTCGTGCGCACCCGCCCGGAACCCGACGCCAACCTGCTCCGCGGCCACGCCACGCTGCAACGCGGCGAACTGGAGCAGGCGCGCCGCGACTATGAGCAGGCGCTGCAGCGCGACCCGAACAACACCGATGCCCTGCTCGCCCTGGCCGCCATCGCCCAGCGTCAGGGTCGCGGGGACGATGCCGAGAGATTGCGCCAGCGGGCGCTGGTCGCCAACCCGAGCGACCCAGCGACACAAGCTGCCACGCTGAGCGGCGCCGCCGCCGAAGCCGACCCGCAGACCACCGAAAGCCGCCTGAAGACGCTTTTATCGACACAACCCGAATCGGCACCGCTCAATTTCGCGCTGGGCAACCTCTATTCCCGCCAGAGCCGCTGGGCGGAAGCGCAGCAGGCTTATTTCAATGCGGTCGCCGCCGATGGCGACAACCCGGACTATCTGTTCAACCTGGCGATCAGCCTCGACCACCTGCGCCAGCCGCGCCTCGCCGCCCAGCATTATCGGCTGGCCCTCGACGCCGCAACCAAGCGCCCGGCCGCTTTCGACCGTGACAAGCTGAACCGGCGCCTGGGCGAACTGCAAGCCGAGCCGCTGCGCTGATCAGGCCATGAGCACGCCATGAGTACGCCATGAGCACGTCAGCCCTCCTGCACCGCCCGCTCGGGCAGATACTGATCTCCGAAGGCATCCTGTCGGAAGACCAGCTGCGCATCGCGCTGCTCGAGCAGATGAAGCAGAACCAGCCGATCGGCAAACTGCTGGTGTCGCTCGGCTTCGTGACCGAAGCGACGCTGCGCCAGGCGTTGTCAGAAAATCTCGGCAAGCAGAGCATCGATCTGTCGCATGCGGTGATCGACCCGCAGGCGCTGAAGCTGGTGCCGCGCGATCTGGCCAAGCGCCACCACCTGCTGCCGCTCGACTACGACCGGAACAACCGCCGGCTGGCGCTGGCCATTGCCGACATCAACGACATCGTCGGCCTCGACCGCGTGCGCGCCCAGCTTGAGGAAGGCACCGAGATCGAAACGCTGCTTGCCGGCGAATCGGAAATCGACCACGCCATCGACCAGTATTACGGCCACGAACTGTCGATCGACGGCATCCTGCACGAGATCGAGACCGGCGAAATCGACTGGCAGAGCCTGGCGACCACCAACGACGAATACAGCCAGCCGGTCGTCCGCCTAATCGATTCTATCCTGACCGACGCCGTCAAGCGCGAGGCCTCGGACATCCACTTCGAGCCGGAAGCCAACTTCCTGCGCATTCGCTACCGGATCGACGGCATGCTGCGCCAGATCCGCGCCCTGCACAAATCCTACTGGCCGGCGATGACCGTGCGCATCAAGGTGTTGGCCGGCATGAACATCGCCGAGATGCGGGCGCCGCAGGACGGCCGCATCGGCCTGACCGTCTCCGGCCGGCCGATCGACTTCCGCGTCGCCAGCCAGCCGACCATCCACGGCGAAAACATCGTGCTGCGCATTCTCGACCGCCAGAAAGGCATCGTGCCGCTGGAAGGCCTAGGTCTGGCCGAGGAGCACCTGCACCAGTTGAAGCTGATGATTGCCCGGCCGGAAGGCATCATCCTGGTCACCGGCCCGACCGGCAGCGGCAAGACGACGACGCTTTACTCGGTGTTGAACCACATCAACGCCGAGGGCATCCACATCATGACCCTCGAAGACCCGGTCGAATACCCGATGGCGCTGGTCCGCCAGACCTCGGTCTCGGAGACCGCCAAGCTCGATTTCGCCAACGGCATCCGCTCGATGATGCGCCAGGACCCGGACGTCATCCTGGTCGGCGAGGTGCGCGATGCCGAAACGGCCGAAATGGCCTTCCGCGCCGCGATGACCGGCCACCAGGTGTACACCACCCTGCACACCAACTCGGCCATCGGCGCCGTGCCGCGCCTGCTCGACATCGGCGTGCTACCCGACATCCTGGCCGGCAACATCATCGGCATCGTCGCCCAGCGCCTGATCCGTCGCCTGTGCGAGCACTGCAAGACCCCCTATCACGCCGAGCCCCATGAAATCAGGCTGCTCGGCTCGCTCGGCGAAGGTCCGCGGCCGGTGCTGTTCCGGGCTACCGGCTGCGAGCTGTGCGACTTCCAGGGCTATCGCGGCCGCATTGCGATCATGGAACTGCTGCGCATCGACGCCGGCATCGACGAACTGATCGCCCGTCGCGCGACCGCCCACGAAATACGCGCCCGCGCCATATTGCAGGGCTTCACGACGCTGGCCGACGACGGCATGCACCGCGTGCTCAACGGCACCACCTCGCTTGAGGAACTGGCCCGCGTCGTCGACCTGACCGATCGGATGTAGGCGCCATGCTCTACGACTACAAAGCAGTCAGCGTGGAGGGGCGGATGGCCTACGGGCGGCTCGACGCGATCAACCTGGTCGACCTCGAAATGCGCCTCAAGCGGATGAACCTCGACCTGGTCAACGGCACGCCGATCCAGCATCGCGCGCTGTTCGGCGGGCAGAAGGTGCCGCGCCCTGAACTGATCAATTTCTGCTTTCACCTCGAACACCTGACCCGGGCCGGTGTACCGATCCTCGAAGGGCTGACCGACCTGCGCGACTCGGTTGAACATCCGCGCTTTCGCGAAGTGATGGCCGGGCTGATCGAAAGCATCGAGGGCGGCCAGACGCTGTCGCAGGCGATGACCGACCACCCGGACATTTTCAGCGAGGTGTTCACCAACCTGATCCGCGCCGGCGAATCGAGCGGCCAGTTGCCGGACGTACTGGCCAGCCTGACCGAATCGCAGAAGTGGGAAGACGAGCTGGCGACGCATACCAAGAAGCTGCTGATGTACCCGGCTTTCGTCGCCACCATCGTGCTCTCGGCCACCGCCTTCCTGATGGTGTATATGGTCCCGCAGCTCAAGCTGTTCGTGAAGAACATGGGCCAGGCGCTGCCGCTGCACACTCAGCTGCTGTTCTTCGTTTCCGACCTGCTGGTCGATTACTGGGCGATCTTCCTGCTCCAGCCCATCCTCGCCCTGATCGCCGGGCAACTGATCCTGCGCAGCAATCCGCTGGCCCGCACCCGGCTGGACGGCTTCAAGCTGCACCTGCCGGTCGTCGGTCCGATTCTCAAGAAGATCATCCTGTCGCGCTTCGCCAACACCTTCGCGATGCTCTACGCCTCGGGCATCCCGGTGCTCGAATCGATCCGCACGACGCAGCAGATCGTCGGCAACCGCGTCGTCCAGAAGGCGCTGGAACGGGTTGAGCAGTCGATCCGCGAAGGCCAGAACGTGGCCGGCGCCTTCCGCGACGTCGGCATGTTCCCGCCGCTCGTCGTGCGCATGCTGCGCATCGGCGAAAGCACCGGCGGCCTCGACAAAGCCCTGCTCAACGTCAGCTACTTTTACAATCGCGACGTCAAGGAATCGGTCGGCAAGGCCCAGGCGCTGATCGAACCAATCCTGACCCTGTTCATGGGCGCCCTGCTTGGCTGGATCATGCTCTCGGTGATCGGCCCCATCTACGACGTCATCAGCAAGATCAAGACGTGAGCAGCCGCCTTCTCTACCTCAACACCCACCATCTGTCGGCCTTTGCCTGGCAGAGTGGCCGGCTGCAGCCGGAAGGCGTCTTCGCCGGCGACGACGAGGGCCTCGGGCAGTTTGCCGCCTACCTGGCCGACCACCGCGGCAGCCAGTTTTCGCTGATCGCCAACGTCGCCGAAGAAAGCCATGTCCAGGAACTGATTCCCTTCCTGCGCGGCAACGACCGGCAGGCCCTGATCGCCCGCCGCATCGGCCAGCATTTCCAGGGCACCTCGCTGGCCGCCGTGACTTCGCTCGGCTACGAAAAAACGCAGCGCAAGAACGAACGCGTGCTGCTTTCCGCGCTGACCAATCCGGCCCATTTTGCCCCCTGGCTGCAGGCCATAGCCCAAGCCGAAGCGCCGCTGGCCGGCATCTACACCGTCGCCCAGCTGGGCGGCCTGCTGCTAAAGAAAATCGGCCAGCCGAGCGCGCGCTGCCTGTTGCTGACGCTGCAGGACCAGTCGATCCGCGAGAGCTACCTGGTCGACGGCCAAACCCATTTCTCGCGCATGGCGCCGCTGACCGACAGCAGCATCGCCGGCATCGCCCGCAGCTTCGCGGCCGAGGCTGGCAAGCTGCACCAGTACCTGATCGGCCAGCGCCTGATCGGCCGCGACGATACGCTGCCGGTGTTCATCGTTGCCCACCCGCTGAGCATCCCGGCCATCGAAAACGCCTGCCCGGAGCACGGCCAGCTCGCCTTCACGATCATCGACAGCCATGCCGCGGCCGCCCAACTGAAGCTGCACACGCTGCCGGAGGACAATCGCAGCGAGTTGCTCTTCCTGCACCTGCTGGCCACCGCGCCGCCCAGGCAGCAATTCGCCGGCGAGGCGCCCCGCCACCACTACCGGCTGGCGCAGATCCGCCACGGCCTGATCGCCGCCGGCCTGGTCGCCCTGCTCGGCGGCGCGCTGTTCGCCGCCAAAAACATCGTCGACGCCCACACCCTGCGCGAAGAGGCCAGCCGCCTGAAGGCCGAGGAAGCCGATCTGGCCCATCGCTACCAGGAAATCTCGGCCACCTTCCCGCAACTAGGCATCGACCACGACAGCCTGCGCCGCCTGACCGGCCGCTACGGCGAACTGCTCCGCCTGCAGCGCCAGCCCGGCCCGGCCTACGCCCAGGTCAGCCGCGTGCTCGACCGCATGCCGGCCATCGTGCTCGAAGGCATCGATTGGAAAATTGGGCAAAATTTGCCATCGACCGTAGCATTTGCCGCCGACAGCCCGGAAATCACCACCGTCCGCGCCTCGGTCCGCCTGGAACGCGCCGACACCCGGCAAATCCTCGCCGTCTTCGAGCAATTCGTCGACGCGTTGAAGGCCGAGCCAGGCGTCACGGTCAATGTGCTGCAGCGCCCCTTCGATGTCGAATCCGGCACCGCCCTGCGCGGCGGCGACGGCATCGACGAAGTGGTGCAACCGCGGCCGTTCGCCATCGAGATCACCCGGAGCAGCACACCATGACGCTGACCCGCCGTGATCTCCGCAAACTGGCCCTGCCGCTCGCCGCCATGCTGGCGCTGCTGCTCGTCGCCGGGCTGCTCGCCTGGAGCACGCAAGCCGACGTGGGCAAGGCCGAACAGGAACGCAATGCCGCCAACGCCGCGCGCAACCAGATCGAGCAGCGCCTGCGCCAGGCGCGCAACGAAGAGCAGGAGATCAAGGACCGCGCCCGGCTGCTCCAGCAGCTGCAAAACGCCGGCATCGCCGGCGAGGAGCGTCGCCTCGACTGGATGGAACTGCTGCGCGACAGCCAGCGCCAACTGCGCCTGCCGGGAATGAAATACGAATTTGGCGCGGAAACCGCGCTCGATGGCGGCAAGCTCGCCGCCGACGGCTGGTACGCCAGCCCGCTGCGCATCCAGTTCCGCCTCCTGCACGAAGGCGACCTGCTCAATTTCCTGGCACGCATCCAAAAGAACGCCAGCGCGCTGGTCATCGTCCGCACCTGCAAGCTCGCCCCACTGCCAGGCCAGCCCGAGCCCCATGCCGCCCCGGCACAACTCGGCGCCGAATGCGAGATGCAGTGGCTGACCCTGCGCCGCCCACCGGGCAAGGGCTGAGCATGCGCCGCCTGTCCGCCGCCCTGCTGCTCGCCCTGGCCACGGCCCCCAGCCTGGCCGACCCGGCCCCGCTCGGCCGCCTGTTCTTCACCGCCGAGCAACGCGCCCGGCTCGATCTCCAGCGCCAACGCAATCCCGGCTTCCTGCCCAACGCCGACGACGAAGCCAGCATCACCATCAACGGCGAGGTGCGCAGCAGCAACGGCCGGCGCACCCGCTGGATCAACGGCGAAGTCAATTGGGAGGGCAGCCCCCCCGCCGCCCCGGTCCCGGTCGGCGACACCTTCAACCCGGCGACCGGCGAGCGCGAAAGCCTGCTCCGCGACGGCCGCATCCAGATCAAGCGCGGCACCCCGGCCCGATGAACCGGCCCGCCCCCCTGACGACGCAACGCGGCGTCGTGCTGTGGCTGCTGCTGATCATCGGCGCCATGGCTGGCGGCTACGCCTTCTATCGCAACACCAACACCCAGTTCACGCGCAGCGGCCAGGACACCAAGCTGGCCGTCGTTCTCGCCCAGGCCAAGGAGGCGGTGATCGCCTATGCCGTCATGGATACCACGCGCCCCGGCCGGTTGCTCTGTCCGGATCTGCTCGGCGATGGCATCTCGCCGCTGCTGGCCGGCCCCGAGTGCGCCGCCTACGTCGGCGGCCTACCCTGGAAGACGCTGGACGTCCGCGACTTTCAGGACGATCACGGCACCCGCCTGCAATTTGCCGTCCATAGCCTGTTTGGCGGCCGCGACCGGCCGATCAACAGCGACACCGCAACCACCATGCGCGTCATCGCCGCCGACGGTTCGATCAATGACGATGCGGTCGGCCTGATCATCGCCCCCCGCGGCGCCCTCGATCCGGTCAACAGCGACGGCAACGACACTTTCCTGGTTGGCAAGTCGGCCACCGACGGCAACAACGACATGATCTCCGTGATCACCCGCCAGGAATTGATGGCCGCCGTCGAAAAACGCGTCGCCAACGAACTGCGCGCCTGTCTCGAACAACACGCCGCCCAGAATCAGCTGCACACCTACCCCTGGCCGGCACCGTTGGCCAATATCGTACGCACCGAAATCACCTACACCGACGGCACCAAGGGCAGTGTCGTCTCGAACAAGGGCACCCCGAAAAGCCTGTTCGGGATGGTCCCCGACACGCAAGCCGGCAATCCGGAAGAAGCGCTGAAGGACTCGATTAAACAGCTGAAAATCACCAAAAGCAGCTTGAATACCTCCTCGACCGTAGCAAGCCAGCAGAATCTCGCCAAACAACTCCAGGATCAGGTGGCTTACGCCCTCGCGCTTTTCAACCAGCTCTATCTCGCCGCCATCGAACTGGACAGCCGGGCACGGTTAGCGCTCAGCGCCTTCTCGACACTCGACACCACCATCGCCGCCGCGACACGGAGCAAGGCGATCTACACCGCCCAATCCTCAACCCTGCCCGCCGCCATCGAAACCGCCCAGCCCAGCCTGCAGGCCTTCAGCGCGGCCTTGGCCAACACCGGGATCGATCTCTTCTACCGGGAACTCGAACTTCGCAACCAGGACCTCCTGCTCCGGATCAGCACCGTCGCCACCGACCCGAGCTCAGCAAACTTCAGAGCCCTGCTCACCACCATCAACAACTTCAAGAACCGTCTGCTCGACTATAGCTGGACCCCGAATGCCGACATCGACAGCGCCATTTCGGCCGCCTACACGGCATCCATCGACGCCGCCACGACAGTCAACACAGCAAGAAAAATCCTCAACGCCGAGACCGCCAGTCAGGCGCAACTAGCGGCGATGCTTCTGTTCGCCGCCAACCAACAGGTCGAATCAGCGATCCTTACCAACCGCATCAACGTCAGCGGCAGCGAGGTCGACGCCCAGTCCGCACGCATTACCGCCACATTGGCCGGCTATACCGGAAACAGCGGACTTCCAAACCTGGTCGCCGCTCTTGAATCAGCCCGAACGCTGGTCAGCAGCCTGAAGACCGGCTCATCCAGCCTTAATGTCTCCCGCTCGACAACCCTGGCCACCCTGAATGCCGCAATAAGCGCCGCCCAAACCGGCAACGACGAGAACCAGATCCGGACCAATTCGGCCAGTAGCGCCAGCCAACTCGGCACCCTGGCCAGCGCCCTGAACAACAACGGCGACAACGTCGCCCTGGAAACCCTCAAATCGGTCGCGGCAACATTGGAGGCGGCCAAACAGGGCATCCCCACCAAGGTCACCGATGGGCGAGCCTTGCGCGCGCCAGCCCAGACTGTCGTCTACTGGAGCGGGATAGCGACCAACCACGCCCCCGACCTGGCCAGAGAGGCTCGCCGCGGCATCGTCAGCGGCAATATCGCCGTCGCCGACAACGAAAACTCGGCCTACAGCACCGCCGCCAAGCTGCTTGATGGCCTGACGGGCGAGAACGGCACGCTTACCTTGCTCGACAAGGCAGCCAACAACGCCAACGCTGAAGCCCTCGCCCAGGCCAATGCGGCCTTGGACAAAACGCGCGCCTTGCTGGATACCCTGATTTCAGCCGCCGAAAAAATCGACGCCATGCTGCCGACCAGCATGGCCCAAGGCGCCGTGCCGACGACCTGGTACAGCCCGGCCTGCAGTTTCCTGCGCCCGAACACCAGCGAAGGCAGCTGGTGGACTGCGAATGGCTGGAAAGCCCTGGCTTTCTATCAGCTTAGCGGCGCCACCAACACCTCGACGGCCACCCTGACCGTAAACAACGGCACCGACAAATACCGCGTTGTCACCCTGGTGGCGGGACGCGCCCTGTCCGGACAAAACCGCGCCACGCTGAGTACGGCCAACTTCCTCGAAGGCATCAACGCCGATCCATCGCGCGACGGCGATGCCATGGCGCCAACACCCGGCTTTACGGCACAACCGCCTTCGGCTACCTTCAACGACCGACTCTCCTACTGAAGCCCCGATGAGGCAACACTCCCCCGCTCCGCAGCACGGCTTCTCGCTGGTCGAACTGGCCGTGGTGCTGGTCATCGTCGCCCTGCTCAGCGGCGGCCTGATGTTCGGCCTGAGCGCCCAAAGGGAGTCCGCTGCCCTGCAGGATGCCCGCCGCCAGCTCGATACGGCCAGGGAAGCACTGCTCGGCTTCGCCATGGCCAACGGTCGCCTGCCCTGCCCTGCCCCGGCCAACCTGCCGAACACCGATGCCAATGCCGGCAAGGCGCCCGCCCCACCCTGCAACAATGCCCTGCAACATGGTGTGCTGCCCTGGGTCACGCTCGGCCTGCCGGAAACCGACCCCTGGGGCAATCGCCTGACCTATTTTGGCAGCAACCGCTTTACTGGCGCGCTGAGCAGCGGCGCCCAGGCCAGCTTCACGATGAGTACCGGCGTCGCGCCCGACAACGCCGGGCTGGCCGACATCAGCAACCTCGCGGGTAGCACGGTCGCCATCGAAACCGGTGCCGTCATCATTAGTCACGGCCCGAACGGTGCCGGCGCCTATCGTCCGGACGGCGGCAAAAATCCCGATGGGAGCATAAAGGAACAGGAAAACAGCGACGCCGACCAGATTTTCGTCGCCGATACCCCGGCCCCAAATTTCGACGACCAAGTGATCTGGATCAGCCCCCATCTGCTCAAATCCCGACTGGTCGCCGTCGGCAAGTTGCCGTGAACGCCGACCATTAGTTTTCCGGCATATTGACCTCACCCGGCGGTACTGCCAAACTGGATTTGGAATCCAAAACAAGCAGCCAATCCGTGACCCGCCCCAACTTTCTCTCCGCCCTGCGCAACGGCGGCATTCGTCCTGACGACGACGCCGAGACACGCCTGAGAAAATCGCTGCTGGTCTTTGCCACGGGCCTGTTCTGCGCTGGATCGATGCTCTGGCTTTTCCTCTACGGCCAGATGGGGCCGCAGTTTTCAGCCAACGCGCCCGTCGTCTTCCAGTTGCTGCTCGTCGGCAACCTGCTCTACTTCTTCCACAGCGGCAATTTCGACTGGTTCCGCCTGACCCAACTGGCGCTCTTCCTGTTCGCGCCATTCGCCGTCCAGTGGAGCATCGGCAACTTCATAACAGCCAGCGGCGCCAGCCTGTGGGGCCTGCTCGCGCCAATCGGCGCCGTCCTCTTCTGCGGTGCGCGAGAATCGATTGCCTGGTTCATCGCCTATCTCTTCCTGACCGCCCTCTCCGGTTTCTTCGACTACTACCTGGCCGACAGCGCGCTGGCCAACGCACACGCCGTTTCGATCCAGACCAGTGTCTTCTTTTTCGCCCTGAACTTCGCCGCCATTTCGAGCATCGTTTACCTGCTGCTGCGCTACGCGGTAATCGAAAAAGCCAAGCTCCAGGCCAGCCTGGAGGAAACCCACCGCCTGCTGCAGGAAGAGCAGGATCGCTCCGAACGGCTGCTCCTCAACATCCTGCCCGGCCCCATCGCCGAACGCCTGAAGCACGACAGCCAGACCATCGCCGACGGCTTCGCCGACGTCACGGTGATGTTCGTCGACATCGTCAATTTCACCAAAGTGGCCGAGGGCCTGACGCCACAGCAGGTTTTCGCCATGCTCAACCGGATTTTTTCCGCATTCGACGAACTGGCGGAGCAATACGGCATGGAAAAGATCAAGACCATCGGCGATGCCTACATGGTCGCCGGCGGCCTGAACAACGAGCGGAACAACTACACCCGCTCGGTTGCCGAACTGGCCATCGCCATGCGCGACCTGCTGCACAACGATTACACGGTCAATAACCTGCGCCTCGACGTTCGCATCGGTATCGGCACCGGCCCGGTCGTCGCCGGCGTTGTCGGCAAGAAGAAATTCATCTACGACCTGTGGGGCGATACCGTCAACCTGGCCAGCCGGATCACCAGCGAAGGCACGCCTGGCATGATCCATGTCGATGCCACCACGCACCAGCGACTGGCCGCTGACTTTGCCTTCGACGAACCGCAGTCGATTTACCTCAAAGGCAAGGGCAACACCGTGGTCTATCGCCTCGGCAAGGCCTGCGAACCTGTTGTTACGGCCGCCACGACAGCGTAAACGCCACCTGTCCCGCCCGATTTTCCGTCAGCGCCAGCCGATATCCGAGGCTATCGGCCTGCCTGGCCGCCTGGTATAGGCCGATCCCGAGACCATCTTCGGAAGCGACCGGCTCGTTCATCAAACTCCGGGCTACCTCCTCCGGGATGGCGCTGCCGCTGTCCGCAACGCTCAACTCACCGGCAACGAAGGCCACGCCAATACTCAGCCCCGGTTCTCGCTGGCGCTTCGCCAGGGCATTCTGCAACAGGTTCTCCGCCACGCTGTCGTACAAACCGCCGGGCAATGTAGCTTCCGGCTCTGCCCCCCCTCGCCAGTCGACGGCAACGTGAGCATAACGATCCTGCAAGCGCTGCCACCAGAGTTCCGCATCGAGTCGCTCCGCTTCTGCGGCCTGCGGCGACTGGAGCTTGTCGAGCGTCGCCTTGAGACGATCGGCAATTTGCGGCAACTGCCGGCCAAGCAAAGCCGCCACCTCGGCCGGTTCACCGGGCTGGGAGGCGGCGTAGCAAAGCGTTTGCAACGACTGCAGCAGATTCTTCACATCGTGCGTCACGCGCGCCCCGGTCTCGTGGATAGCCTGCACGTACCCCATGCGCTGCAACTCCAAGCTTTGGCGCTTGACCAGATAAAACTCGACGGCCAGCCGCAACAGCCACTCGACATGCCAGCGCATGGCCGGTGAGGGCGCATGGCGAAAATGGACGGACAAGGTCAGTTCGTCAGCCTGACAGGTATGACGATGGGCCGATTGCTCGCCGAACTGGCCGTGCTTGTCACCGGCTTGCCAGGAAACGCCGACAACCCAAGGCATCGCCGCGAGGCGCTGCATGGCTGCCGCCAAAAATTGAGCCGGATCACTGTGCCGCTCACTCTCTTCGGAAATCTGCACCAGCCATTGCTCGATGGGCATACCCAGGGAAAGTAGATAACGCGAAATCGCCGACCCGACCCCGGAAAACCCTCCTCTCGGATTCCAGGCCCAAGCCACCAGCAACAAGGCTCCGGCAACGGCCATCGAGGTCTTGACCAGGGATTCGAGATAGCCCGCCCCCCCGACCAGCACATAGGCCAGGGCGCCCAGCACGAAAACCGCCATGACCAGGAAAACCAGCATGCCGTAGAAGAGGTCGAAGGCCTCGCCGGATCGCCGATGCCTGGGGTGCGCCGGAAACAGTAGCAACAGCGGCAGCAGGAAGGGCATGCCGAAAGCCAGCACCTGGCGCAGGTCCTTGTCGATCATGACCGCCGGGGAAATTTCCGGCACCACGCCCAGCACCGTCAGACTCAACAGATAACCGAAAGCCAGCAAGTAAGCCGAACGCTCGAAGCGGTTCTCGGTCCACAATACCCGCCCGCCGATCGATGCCGCCAGTGCACCACACCAGATCAGCAACAACCAGGGACTGAGCAGCAGCGTCGACGCCAGCACCGCCGCGAGCAACAGCACGCCCTGCCGCGGGGTAATCCGCCGCTCACCGGCGACGAAGGGTTGCCAGATCAGGAACAAGCCCAAGGCGACCACCCAAAGCAAACGAATCGCCGGAATCTGCCAACCGCCGAAAGCCAGGGCGTGCAGCGTCAGCAAGTGCGCCGCCAGCAGAAAATGCGGCCAGCCGGCCAGACGAATTGCCAATTTCCCGGAAAACCCGGTGTTCATCTATCAGACACCCTGTCCATATTTCGACACCGACACAGCCTTTTCGCCCAGACAATTGCCATTTCTACGCCTAAACGCATAGGCATGATATTTGCACATGTTTATTTAGGATATTATTTTCGGAGCATGCCATGAAAAGCCATCAAAAAGGCTTCACCCTCGTCGAAATCGCCATCGTTCTGGTCATTATCGGCCTGTTGCTGGGCGGCGTACTGAAGGGTCAGGAGTTGATCAACAGCGCCAAGGTGAAGAATCTGGCGAATGATTTCAAGAATGCCCCATTGGCCATCTATGGCTATCAGGATCGGTTCCGCGCTGTACCGGGAGACGATCTGCGCGCCGACACCAATTTGCCCGGCGGCGCCGTATCGGATCGAGGAAATGGAAATGGTCGCATCGACGGTGAATGGAATTCCCAGACCGCGACCGATGAGTCCGCAAAATACTGGCGTGCCGTTCGTCTCTCGAATTTCCTGGCCGGTCCAACTGACATGGCTCAAACCGAGTACTACCCGATCAATGTCGAAGGTGGTCGAATCGGGATTACCGGGGCGATAACCTCTCAGATACCTATCACTGGCATGACCGGCACCTACGTTTTTTGCTCCAGCGGGATTCTTGGAAAATACGCACGTCAGCTTGACGCCACCCTGGATGACAACAATACAACGACAGGCTCCGTTCGCGTACGCGCACTGGTTACCGGCGCTACAGTTGCAGCCCCCGCTGACGCCATCGCTTCGACGACAGCCGATTTTGATACGACGGGCTACACCGTCTGCATGACCTTCTGATTTCAAAACAACCATTAATGAAGAAGCCCGCCTCAGCGGGCTTTTTCATTTCTGCAGCAGGCGTTCCTCGGCTGCCATCACGGCCTCCGGCAGACCGAGCACGACAATCACGTCGCCTTCCTCAAGCGCCGTTTCCGGCGCCGGTTCCAGCGCCCGGATGCCGCGCCGGCGGATGGCGCTGACTTCGCAGCCCAGTTCCTCGAGATTCAGCGCGTCCAGTGTCCGGCCGATCCCGGCCGCTCCTTGGGCCAGCAGGACGGAGTGCAGGCGGGGCTGATGTTCGTCGTCCTCGTCGTGGTCGCGATCGCTCATGCCGCGATAGAAGCCGCGCAGCAGACTATAGCGCTGCGAGCGGGTCTGGCGGATGCGCTTGAGAACCCGATTGATCGGCACGCCGACCAGCACCAGCGCGTGCGAGGCGAGCATCAGGCTGGCCTCGAGCACCTCGGGCACCACTTCGGCCGCGCCGGCACGCGCCAGGCGTTCCATATCCCGCTCGTCGGCGGTGCGCACCACCACCGGAACCTCGGGGCGCAATTCCTGGACGTGATGCAGCACTTTCTCGGCCAAATGGGTGTCACTGAAGGTAACGATCACCACGCTGGCTCGCATCAGCCCGGCCGCCATCAGCGCCTCCTTGCGCCCGACATCGCCATAGACGACGTTCTCGCCCCCGGCCGCGGCCTCCCGGACACGCTCCGGGTCCATGTCCAGGGCGACGTAGTTGATATCTTCCTGGGCGAGGAATCGGGCCAGATACTGCCCGTTGCGACCGAAGCCGCAGAGAATGGCGTGTTTTTCGGAGCCCATCGACTGGGCGGCAATCCGCGTCAGTTGCATGGAGCGCATAAGCCATTCGCTGGCTACGAAACGGACGACGATACGCTCGCTGAAATGAATGATGAACGGTGCGATCAGCATCGAGAGCACCAGCACCGTCAACGCGATCTGCTGGACCTCCCTGGGCAAACGGATAATTTCACCGAGCAGCACGAAACCGAACTCGCCGCCGGCGCAAAGCCAGAGTGCCGAACGGATAGCGTTACCCGGCGAAGCCCCCAAGCGCCATGACAGCAACCCCACCAGCAGCGACTTGATCAGCAGCAGGGCCAGCAGGGAGGCCAGAATCTGCCACCACAGGCCGACCAGGATGTGCAGGTCGAGCTTGACGCCGATGGTGACGAAAAACAGCCCCATCAGCACGTCGCGGAAGGGCTTGATGTCTTCTTCCACCTGCAGCTTGTATTCGGTTTCTGATATCAGCATGCCGGCGACGAAGGCCCCCAAGGCCAGCGACAGCCCGGCCAACTCGGTAATCGTCGCCAGACTGAGGGTAATCAGCAAGACGTTGAGAACGAAAACCTCGGACGATTTGGCGCGTGCCACGAAGTAGAACCACTTGCGCATCAAGCGCTGGCCGAAAACGAGAATCACGGCCAGGACCACGACGGCCTTGAGCAGCGCGATACCGAGCAGCATGGCCAACTGCTCGGGCGGCTGGGTCAGCGAGGGAAGAATGATCAGGAAGGGCACCACGGCCAGGTCCTGGAACAACAGCACGCCCATGATTTCTCGGCCATGCGCTGAATCGAGCTGCAAACGTTCGGCCAGCAGCTTGGTCAGGACGGCCGTGGACGACATGGCAAAAACTGCCCCGAGCGCAATGCCGATCTGCCAGCCGACGCCGAGCAACTTGAGCAGGCCGGCGATCACCAGCAGCGTAGCGAGCACCTGCATCAGCCCTAGACCGAATACGATGCGCTTCATCGCATACAACTTGGGCAGGGAGAACTCCAGGCCGATCGAGAACATCAGAAAGACGACACCGAACTCGGCCAGGTATTCGGCCCGGTGGATGTCGCCCATCAGGTTCAGTGCGTGCGGCCCGATGACGCTGCCAACGAACAGGTAGCCAAGCACGGGCGGCAGATTGAAGCGACGGCAGAAAACCACGGCCAGCACCGAGGCACCAAGCAACAGAAGGACGAGGGAGAGTGCGCTCAAGGGCCGGTTTCACGATTCAGGTATACTTCGGCCATCATAACCGCAGCCAGCTCATGAACCCAAGCCCCTCCCCCCATCGTTTTTCGCCGGAACGCGCTCTGGAACTGGGTCGCCAGACCCTGAGCATCGAGGCGGCCGCAGTCGACGCCCTGAAAGACCGGATCAACGGCGATTTCGCCGCCGCCATCGAGCTGATCCTCAACTGTCACGGCCGCCTGATTGTCAGCGGCATGGGCAAATCTGGCCACATCGCGCGCAAGATCGCGGCAACCATGGCCAGCACCGGCACCCCGGCCTACTTCGTCCATCCGGCCGAGGCCAGCCACGGCGATCTCGGCATGATCACCCGCAACGACATCCTGCTCGCCCTCTCCAATTCCGGCGAATCGGAAGAACTGCTACGCATCGTTCCGGCGGTCAAACGCCAGGGGGCACGGGTCATTGCGATGACCGGCGTGTCGACCTCGACGCTGGCCCGCGAAGCCGATATCCATCTCGACGCCGGTGTCGAACAGGAAGCCTGCCCGCACAACCTGGCACCGACGGCCAGCACGACCGCAGCGCTGGCGCTTGGCGACGCCTTGGCCGTTGCGTTGCTCGACGCCCGCGGCTTCGGACCGGAAGATTTCGCCCGCTCGCATCCCGGCGGGTCGCTCGGCCGCCGCCTGCTGACCCATGTCCGCGATGTCATGCGCGCTGGCGACAAGGTGCCGGCTATCGCCCCGACCACCGGCATCACCGATGCCATCGTCGCCATGTCGCGCGGCGGACTCGGTCTGGTGGCGATCACCGACCCGGCCAACGCGGTCATCGGTATTTTCACCGACGGCGACCTGCGCCGCGCCTTCGAAAAGCGCATCGACCTGCAGCAGGGCGACATCGCCTCGGTCATGCACCCGGGGCCACAAACCATCGGCCCCGACCGCCTGGCCGTCGAGGCCGTCGAAATGATGGAACGCCTGCGCATCAATGGCCTGCTCGTCGTCGATGCCGACAAGCGCCTGATCGGCGCACTGAACATGCACGATCTCTTCACTGCCAAGGTCATCTGATGGACGCCAAAACCCGCGCCGCCCGCATCAAGCTCGTCGCCTTCGACATCGACGGCGTGATGACCGACGGCGGCCTGCACTACACCGACGACGGCCACGAACTGAAGACCTTCAACGTCCAGGACGGGCTCGGCATCGTGCTGTTAAAGCGAGTCGGCATCGAAGTGGCGATCATCACCGGCCGCAACTCCGGCGTCGTCGCCTGCCGCGCCGCCGACCTCGGGGTTTCCCATGTTTATCAGGGCGTCGGTGACAAGCATTCGGTTGCAGCCAAGTTGCTTGAGCAGCTTGGCCTCGACTGGTCCGAGCTCGCTTTCATGGGCGACGACCTGATCGACCTGCGCACCATGGGCCAATGCGGTTTTGCCATCGCCCCGGCCAATGCCCGCCCGATCGCCAAGGAACGCGCCCATGTCGTGACCGAGGCTGGCGGCGGCCAGGGCGCCGTACGCGAAGCCATCGAATTCATCCTCGCCGCCCAGGGCAAGCTGGAAGCCGCCTTCGCGCCTTATCTTGAGGCGCAATGAAGCACTGGCCCAGCCAACTCTTCCCGATCATCATCCTGGCCCTGCTGGCCGGGCTGACGTTCTGGCTGCAAGGCCGGGTCGGCACCGACGAAAGCCGACACGACGGCAAACTCCGGCATGACCCGGATGCCATTGCCGAAAACTTCGTCGCCAAACGCTTTGACGAGGCCGGGCAGCTGAAATACCAGCTGGCCGCCCCCTATCTTGAGCACTATCCGGACGACGACACGTCGGAAGTCAAGTCGCCGACCCTGGTCAGCTATCGCGCCGACAAACCGCCGGTCACCGTCACCGCCGACCATGCGACCTACACCGCCCAGGGCGAAATCGCCTATCTCCGGGACAACGTCCGGCTGACCCGCGCTGCGACCGGCGGCCATCCGGAACTGGTCGCCACCACCCCCGACCTGACGGTCCACACCGAAGCCGGCATCGCCTTTACCGAAAGCCCGGTCAAGATTACCCAGGGACAGTCCTGGATCACCGGCGTCGGCGCCCATATCGACAACAATGCGTCCACCTTCGTTCTGCAATCGCAGGTCAAAGGCCAATTCATCCGATCCAGAGCCACGCCATGAACCTTCGCCTCGCCACGCTCACCCTTTGCCTGCTTGCCGCGCTTCCCGCCCATGCCGAACGCGCCGATCGCAACAAGCCGATGCTGCTGGAGGCCAACCGCGTGTCGATCGACGACGCCAAAAAAATCCAGATCCTTGAAGGCGACGTCGTAATCAGCAAGGGAACGATGGTCCTCAAGGCCGACCGCATCGTGATCACCGAAGACAAATACGGCTTCCAGAAGGGCACCGCCTTCGCCGGCAAGAACGGCCTTGCCCGCTTCCGCCAGAAACTCGAGGGCAAGGAGCAATACATGGAAGGCGAAGCCGAGCGCATCGAGTACAACACCAACAGCGAAGTGGCCGAACTGTTCCATCGCGCCTGGGTGAAGAGTGGCGACGACGAAGTCCGCGGCGATTACATCTGGTACGACGCGGTCAGCGAAAAATACCTGGTCACCGCCGGCGAAACCCAGGCCCCGAATACGCCGCCGCCGCGCGTGCGCGCCGTCATCCAGCCGAAAGGCAAGGAAAGCGAAGCGGAGCGGCCGGCCAGCCGCGGCGAACGCCTGGAACTCAAGGGTTCCGGCGGACTGGCCCCGCAAAATGCACAGCAATAGTGCATCGCCGCGAAAACTGCCAAAATGACGACTTTGCTCAGCCTTAAAAATAACGATAACGAACTGATTTCAAACAACTAACACTTTATTGTGCACTGCACAATAATTTTGTTGACAACAGCACAATCCTCCCTATAATTAAGGCCATGGTGCGGCGCAACATCCGCGGATGAAAATGCCCGTAAAGAATTTAGCCCGTTCCGAATGAACCTTAATTTTTAGGAGATGATCCATGTTCACCACCCCTGAGCAATTCGCTGCCGCCAACAAGGCCACTGTCGATTCCCTGCTGTCCCTGGCCAATACCGCCCTGGCTTCCGCCGAGCGCATCGCCGCCCTGAACCTGAACACCGCCCGCTCGGTCCTGGAAGATTCCGTCTCCAGCACCAAGGCCCTGCTCGGCGCCAAGGATGTCCAGGAAGCGATCACCATCCAGGCTTCGCTGGCCCAGCCGAATGTCGAGAAGGCCGTTGCCTACTCGCGTTCCGTTTATGAAATCTCGGCCCAGACCCAGGAAGAGCTGTCCAAGATGGTTGAAGGCCAGTTCGGCGAATTCCAGAAGACCGTTGCCGGTCTGCTGGACAAGGCTGCCAAGTCTGCCCCGGCTGGTTCCGACGTTGCCGTCGCTGCCGTCAAGAGCGCCATCGCTGCCGCCAACTCCGCTTTCGACAACATGAACAAGGCTGCCAAGCAAGTCGCCGAGATCACCGAAGCCAACGTTGCCGCCGCCACCAACGCCACCGTCAAGGCCGTGACCACCGCCGCCAAGGCCAAGAAGTAATCAGTTTCGAAACCCCCGCTTCGGCGGGGGTTTTTCGTTTCATCCGCAGCACCCTACTAAAAAACTGGAGATGATGATGAGCAACCCGAATTTCGAACAACTGACCGCCGCCCAAAAAGCCAACGCCGAAGTCATGATGACCCTGCTGCGCACCGCCTTCGATGGCGTCGAGCGCCTGACGGCCCTGAACATGGCTGCTTCCCGCGAGTTCTTCAACAACACGGTTGCCAACGCCCAGCAACTGCTGTCGGCCAAGGACGCCGCTGCCGTCGCCAAGCTGAACAGCGAACTGGCCCAGCCGAACGTCGACAAGCTGGTCGGTTACTCGCGCAGCGTCTATGACCTGGTCACCGAGATGCAGAAGGAAATCACCTCGGTCATGGAAGCCCAGTACAGCAGCTTCACCAAGAATGCCGCTTCCGCCGTCGAGAAGGCCAAGGCCTCTGCTCCGGTCGGTGGCGACGTTTTCGCCGCCACCATGCAGTCGATGCTCGGCGCCTCGACCAAGGCTTTCGACCAAATGACCTCGATGGCCAAGCAACTCTCCGACATCGCCGAAGCCAATGTCCAGGCCGCCGCCAAGACGACCAAGGCCGTTACCCCGGCCAAGAGCGCGACCGCCGCTGCCGCCAAGAAGGCCGCCGCCAAGTAATCCGGCGCCCACCGGCCAGAAAAATGCCCGCGAGTCACGCGGGCATTTTTACGTCTACCGGCCGGAAATTTTGATTTCGGCCTTTTTTCCCGGCCGACCGTAGCATTTGGCCATGCCCCGGTCGCTCAGGGGCGCCAGGACCAGTGGATGCCGCGTTTCTCGACGTCGAGGCGGATTTCCTCCATCGCCTTCTCGACCAGCGCCGGCGCCCCCTCGACGCCGAGTTCCAGATGCTTGCGTTCCTTGCCGACCAGCGAGGGCAGCGAGAAGAGGCGCAGCGTCGGGTAATCAGCCACGATGCGCTCCATCAGGTCCAGCAGCGCGCTTTCATAGGCCGCCGGCCCGGTCAGCAGGAAGGCCTGTTCGACCGTGTCAGCGACCGGCTGGAATTCGTTTTTGTAGAAGGTATCGAGCGCCCATTCGATCATCGGGTGGGCCATCTGCGGGAAGCCCGGGACGAAATAGTGGTCCTTGGCCATGAAGCCGGCAATCCGGTTGAAGGGGTTGGGAATCATCCTGACGCCGGCCGGAAAGGTCACCAACAGGCGGCGCTGATCGGTGATCTCCTCGCCGGCGAAGCGGATCTTCAATTCCTCGAAGGCCTCGGGGTGCAACTCCAGCCCGACGCCGAGCGCTGAGGCGACGGCCTGCCGGGTATGGTCGTCCGGCGTATTGCCGATGCCGCCGCAGGAAAAGACCACGTCGCCCGCCGCCATCGTGCGCTTGAAGGTGGCCGCCAGACGCTCGCGGTCGTCGCCCAGGTATTCCACCCAGGACAGGCGCAGGCCGCGCACGGCCAGCATTTCGGCGATTTTCGCAAAGTGCTTGTCCTGGCGTTTGCCGGAAAGGATTTCGTCGCCGATGATGACGGCGCCAAAGGTACGGCTCATACGCGTTCTCCCTCGATCGTGACCACTACGCCGCCGCGCGAGCGGCGCAGGGCTTCCAGCCCGTAATGGACGAATGATAGCGCGGCCAGCGCCGGCACCAGCAGGCCGATCAGCGGCACGTGGGCGAGCAGCGCCATGGTCAGGCCGAGCATGAACAGCGGCGTCTTCTGGCCCTGGCGAATGGCCTGCCACTCGCCGGCAGTGGCATGCATCGACAGCGCGTCGTAGGCGAAGGTCCGGCGGTTCAGCCAGCCCATCAGCAGCAGCGGCATCAGCAGCGAAAAACCGGGAATCAGCCAGAGCGGAATGGTCACCAGCCAGCCGATCACGAACAAAACCGAGGCAAAGACACTATTGGCCGCGGCCGCGACAAAACTGTCCTTGCCCATCGCCGCCACATCGCGGTACTCGGTTTGCGACAGGTGCTTCAGCATCAGCGGCATGATCACGATGGCGGCGAGCAGCGAGGCGCTCAGGTAGGCGATAGCGAAGATAGCCAGCCAGCCGCCGAGGTAGGCCAGCAGGTGCGCCAGCCAGACCAGGCCCCAGCCGACCAGCAGGGTCATCGGCGGGTAGTCCAGCATCTGCTGGACGACGGCGCCGAGCGCCCAAACCGCCAGGCCGATCGACAGCAACAAGGAGAACAGCGCCGGCACCAGCACATACAGCCAGACCTTGCCTTGGCGCAGCGAGGCGAATGTCCGCCCGAGCGCCAGCATTACCTCACCCATGCTTGATGCCCTCCCACTGTTTTTCCAGACGCTTGACCGAGACCGGCACCGGCGTCCGGAGTTCCTGGGCGAAGAGGCCGACGCGCAACTCTTCGAGCAGCCAGCGGAACTGCTCGATCTGCGGATCGACCGTGCCCATCTTGGCCAACTGGATCGCCCGCCGTTCGTAATTGGTCCATAGCGAGCCGTAGTCGGCCATCAATTGCGCATCGCGGGCCGGGTTGGCTTTCAGCTTGTCGAGGCGGACGACAATCGCCTTCAAATAACGCGGGTAATGCTGCAACCGCTCGAAGGGCGTGGCGACGACAAAGTTTTTGCCCATCAGCCGCTTCAATTGCGCCTCAATGTCGGCGACCACCGCCGCCTGGGCCTTGAAAGCCGGCAGTTTCTTGGTCACTGCCTGCCATTCGGTCAGCACGGTGCCGACCATCCGGCAAACCTCCTGCATGATCAGCCCGAGCCGCGCCTTGGCCTCGCCACAGCGGTTCTTGAAGGCCTCCGGCGTGGTCGGCAGCGGTTCGGTCAGGCAGGCGCGCTCGAAGGTCAAGTCGACGATCTGCCGCTTCAGCTCGTCGGTCGAACCCAGCGCCATGAACTGCATGCCCATCTGGCTCATACCCGGCACATTCTTGTCGAAATACTTCACCTGCTCCTTGAACTGCAGCATGAACAGCCGGGCCAAGCCCCTGCGGTGCGTCTCGGCGGCTTCCTCGGCCGAATCGAAGACCTTCAGGCTGACCGTTTCGCCGTCGTCGACCAGCGCCGGGTAGCCGAGCACCGTTTGCTTGCCGACCGGCACTTCCATCAACTCGGGCAGCTCGCCGAAGGTCCAGTCGGTCAGTTGCGTGTATTCGGACGGCGTTTCGTGCAGTTCGGCGAATTCCTCCTTCGCCTCCTTGCCCCACTCGCCGCGCAGCGCGACCAGGCTGCGGTTCATGTCCAGCTGCCGGCCGTGCTCGTCGATCAGCTTGTAGTTCATCGAGAAATGCGGCGGCAGCGCGTCGGGACGGAAGGCATCGGGGGTCACCGCCCAGCCGCGGGCGTTCAGGCCGCGCGCTTCGAGGATGTAGTCGATCAGCGGCGGGATCAGCCCCTGGTTCATCTTCTTGTCGTTGCCGGCCGTGGCGGCGATGAACTCGTCGACGAATTCGGGCACCGGCACCAGCTTGGCTCGGATTTTCTGCGGCAGCGTCTTGATCAGCTGCACCAGCTTTTCCTTCAACAGCCCCGGCACCAGCCATTCCATGCGCAGCGCCGGAATCTGGTTCAACTGGGCCAGCGGCAGGGTCAGCGTCACGCCATCCTTCGGCGAACCCGGTTCAAAGTGGTAGCTCAACGCGTAATCGACCCCGCCGACCTTGAGGTGATGCGGGAAGGCCTCGGTCGTCACGCCGGCCGCCGAATGGCGCATCAGGTCGTCCTTGGCCAGGAAGAGCAACTTGGGGTTGTCCTGCTCGGCCGTCTTGCGCCAGTGGTCGAAGGTGGCACCGTTGTGAATGTCGGCCGGGATGATATGGTCGTAGAAGGCGTAGATCAGCTCGTCATCGACCAACACATCCTGCCGGCGCTGCTTGTGCTCGATCTTCTCGATGTCGCGGATCTGCTTCTGGTTGTGCTGAAAGAAGGGCCAGCGCTTGGCGAAACTCTCGTCGATTTCCTCGGCGACCAGGCCCTGGCGGATGAAAATCTCGCGCGCCTCGGCCGGTGCCAGCGGGCCGTAGTGGATGCGCCGCTTGGGGTTGATCACGATGCCGTAGAGCGTCGTCCGCTCCCAGCCGGCAACCTGCATGGCCTTCTTTTCCCAGTGCGGATCGAAGTACTGGCGCTTGATGAGGTGAGCGCCCACTCTCTCGATCCAGCCATCCTCGATGCGGGCGACGCAACGGCCGAACAGGCGAGTCGTCTCGGTGATCTCGGCCGCCATGATCCACTTGCCGGCCTTTTTCTGCAGCGGCGACGAGGGGTGGATCAGGTAGCGGATGCCGCGCGCGCCGAGGTAGTAGCCGGATTCGTCGGACTTGCAGCCGATGTTGCCGAGCAGCCCGGAGAGCAGCGCCTGATGGATGGCCTCGTAGGTGCCGGGGATGTCGTTTTCCTTCCAGCCCAGCTCGGTGACCATCGCGTGCAGCTGGCCATGCACCTCGCGCCACTCGCGCAGGCGCAGGTAGGACAGGAAATGGGCGTGGCAGGTATCGACCAGCGACTTGTTCGATTTCTTGTGGTCGACGGCATTCTTGAACCATTGCCAGAGTTTGACCCAGCTGAGGAACTCCGACTTTTCGTCGGCGAACAGCTTGTGCTTTTCGTCGGCGGCCTGCTGACGCTCCTGCGGCCGCTCGCGCGGGTCCTGCGTCGATAGCCCGGCGGCGATGATCAGCACCTCGGTCAGACAGCCCAAATCGCGCGCGGCGACCAGCATGCGGCCGATGCGCGGATCGAGCGGCAGCTTGGCCAGCGCATCGCCGACCTTGGTCAGGCGATTGTCGTCGTCCAGCCCGCCCAATTCCTGCAACAGCGCGTAGCCGTCGCTGATCGCCTTGGCCGGCGGCGGTTCGATAAACGGGAAGCTCTCGACGTCGGTCAGCTTCAGCGACTTCATGCGCAGGATCACGCCGGCCAGCGAGGAGCGAAGGATTTCCGGATCGGTGAACGGCGCCCGGGCGTCGAAGTCGGCCTCGTCGTACAGCCGCACACAGACGCCGGCCGCCACCCGGCCACAGCGACCGGCCCGCTGCCTTGCCGCGGCCTGCGAAATCGGCTCGACCTGCAACTGCTCGACCTTGTTGCGGTAGGAGTAGCGCTTGACGCGGGCCAGGCCGGTATCGATCACGTAGCGGATGCCGGGTACGGTCAGCGAGGTTTCAGCGACGTTGGTGGCCAGCACGATGCGCCGCTGGCCGCCGGAAGGTTTGAAGATGCGGTCCTGATCGCCGGCCGACAGGCGCGAGAACAACGGCAGGATTTCCGGGGCGTGCGCAGTGCTCAGCCCGGGTCGGGCCAGCGCGTGCTTGCGCAAGGCTTCGGCTGCCTCGCGGATTTCCCGCTCGCCGGGCAGAAAGACCAGGATGTCGCCGGAGCCGAGCCGGGAAAGCTCGTCGGCGGCATCGACGATGGCGTCGTAGAGATCGCGCTCGTCATCCTTTTTCTCCAGATCGGCGACCGGCCGGTAGCGCACTTCGACCGGGTAGAGCCGGCCGGACACCTCGATCACCGGCGCGCCGTTGAAATGCTGCGAGAAGCGCTCGGCGTCGATGGTCGCCGAGGTGATGATCAGCTTCAGGTCGGGCCGCCGGGGCAGCAGCTGTTTCAGGTAGCCGAGCAGGAAATCGATGTTCAGGCTGCGCTCGTGCGCCTCGTCGATGATGATCGCCTCGTAGGCGTTCAGGTAGGGATCGGACTGCGACTCGGCCAACAGGATGCCGTCGGTCATCAGCTTGACCCAGCTTTCCGGCGTGCTCTTGTCGTGGAAACGGATCTTGACGCCGACCCCGGCGCCGACCTGGGTCTTCAGCTCCTGCGCCAGGCGCGTCGCCACCGAGCGGGCAGCCAGCCGGCGCGGCTGGGTGTGGCCGATCAGGCCACGGGCACCGATGCCAAGGTCGAGGCAGATCTTCGGCAACTGCGTCGTCTTGCCCGAGCCGGTTTCGCCACAGACGATGACCACTTGGTGCTTGGCGATCAGCTCGGCGATGTCGGCCCGCCGCTCATTGACCGGCAGGTCGCTCTGGAATTCGGGCTTCGGCAAGCGCACCCGGCGTGCTTCGACGCCCGCCTGCGAGGCGGTCAGCAAGGCGGCCAGATCGCCTTGCAACTTCTGCTTCTTGTCCCCGGCGGCACGTGACAATTCACGCTGAATCGCCAGCAGGCGCCTGGCATCGGCCGTCAGAAAAGTTCGGGAAGGGTCATCATGCGCAACGCGCTTGCGGGAGGGAGTAGCCATGGGGCCGCATTATATTCGCCCGCCCGGTCAAAATCGGCGCTTAAGTCCGGCGCGCGCCCTCCGCGGATCGCTACGCGAATGCAGGCTGGCGGCTGACAGGTGCGGCTATTTTTTCCACTTGGCCCAGGGGTCCGCATCGTCCGTAGCGGAAGTTTGCGGCCTGTTCGAAACACGCCTTTCGGGACCGGGGCGGGGTGCTGCTGCGCGGTCGTGCAAGGCCGCCTTTTTGGCGCGCTTTTCGCGTAGGCGCTCGGCATCTTCCAGGCTCAACTCGGCCGGTCGCCCCGGCTGCTGGTCCGGTGGCACGATGCGGTCGCGCGGCGGCAGTTCGAATTGCTCGTCCGAGGCGCGCGGCAGGCTCTTGAACTTATACAGGTAAAAGGCCTCGACCTTCTCCCGCGCCCAATCGGTCTTTTTCAGGAACTTGACGGCCGACTCGACGCTCGGATTATTGGCAAAGCAATTGATGTTCAGGTAGGCGAAAAGGATCTTGAAGCCATAGTGCTCGGCGATCTCGGTGACCAGTTGTTTCAGGCTGACGCCGTGCAGCGGGTTATTTTGGTAATCGGTATCTTGGCTCATGGCATTGTCCTGGCGAGTGCGGGTTGGTTCGTTTCGTCAGGTGCAGAATAAAGGAATCACAGCCTGCGCGCTTCTCCGGATCGGCCGGAGAAGGGGTGGCATGCTACCTATTTTGGGCCGGCCTGCGAAGCGGCCAGTGCAGTGCAGGCCATTTCGATTTTTGCCGTTTTTTGCCACCGACCGAAGCTTTCAGCCCTTGGGGAGCGACCGCCGGCGAATTACCTCGCCCAAAAAAAACGCCGCCATGAGCGGCGGCGTCTGGCGGCAGTGCGGCGATGTTCAGTGCTTGGCGCCCATCCACTGGGCGTTCTTGCCATCGCTGGTCTTTTCGCAGACGACGGCAACGCCGGAAATGCTGGCCTTGGCGCCGACATCCATGAAGGCGCCGGCATCGCCGTTCCAGCACTGCGGCGCCTTGGGCGCGGCGGCGACCGGTGCGGGCGCAGCGGCAGCCGGTTTGGCGGGTGCCGGAACCTGGCCGGCGCAGGCGCTCAGGCCGAGGGCAATGGCGGATGTGGCGAGAAAGGTGCGCATGGGAATCTCCTGTAAGTTGCGACGACAATGGGGCAATTGTCTTGCACGGATGTTGCAGTTTCGTTGCAGTTTCTGCCGTTGTTCAGGAACTGTTTGCCACAAACACGGCCCAAAGCTTGTTGGCGAGAGAAGGAGCCAGGAATGCCACCTATCAATACGGAAGCCGTCGAGATGATGCTCCGGGATCACAAGCATTTGCTGCAGTTGATCCAGCGCATCGAAGACCAGTGCACCCCGAACGACCGTCCGGAGCGCTGTCGCGACTGCCCCGAACCCCAACGCGGGGTCTGCCACGGCAATATCGAGCAGTTGATCCGGGCTTTCGTCGAGGCGACCTTGAAGCACAACCTGACCGAGTCGGCCTTCATGGAAGGCGTGCTCCCGACGGTGGATCGCGTCGCCCACAATCGGGCGCACATGGAAATCGCCCAGCAGCTGAAGGAGATTCGCGTCGTTTTTTCAGGCGACGGCAACGGCATCCAGGCTATCGAAGGCATCGCCCGGGTCCGCCAGACCCTGCTCAGCCATTTCAAGGAACACGACCAGTTGCTGGAATTCCACATCGCCCAGTCGGTTCTGGCGGACGGTTACGACAACCCGGCGCTTCAACCGACGGGCTAAAGGCTATTCGGGCGCCACCGCTTCGGCGACAATGCCGGCTGACTATTTCTGGCTTGAGCGGGCATGCGGTATCAGGGACGGATCACCCAGTGGAAGGACGAGCAGGGCTACGGTTTCATCACCCCTAACGGTGGCGGCGAGCCACTCTTCCTGCACATCAAGGCCTTTGCCGGACGAGCGCCGCGGCCGCTGGGCGACGAGATCGTCACCTACGAAGTGAGCACCGACACCAAGGGTAGACCGCGGGCAAGTGCCGTTCAATTCGTGCGCGGCACCGGGCGAAAAGCTGCCGCGACCAGGCAAGGCGACAGCCGCTTGCCGCTGTTGCTGGTCGCCGCGTTTTTTGCCGCGCTGGGAGGAGCGATCGCCAGCAACCGGCTGCCTGCCCTGCTGCTCGCCGTGTGCGTCGGTGCCAGCCTGATCGCCTTCGTTGCCTACGCCATCGACAAGGCCGCCGCCCGGGCCGGGCGCTGGCGTACCCAGGAAAGCACGCTGCACCTGCTGGCCCTGATCGGCGGCTGGCCGGGCGCCCTGCTCGCCCAGCGACAATTCCGTCACAAGACAAGCAAGGCGTCCTTCCGCGTCGTTTTCTGGGCCACGGTCATGCTCAACTGCGGCGCCCTCGGCTGGCTGGCCAGCGCCGCCGGCAGCCACAGCCTGCGCACGGTGCTCGGCCTGGCTTAGACGCCTTGCCGCGCGGGATGGCACGCCCGTTGCAGCACCCGGATCAATCCGGTGACCGGTGTCGACTTTGCGACACGGCCGGAAACCCCTGACCGGAGTCCGCCATGCCTGCCACCACCCTCGACTGCTCGGGCCAGACCGTCGCCGCCGGCGATACGGTCCGCGTCCTCGGCATCACCCCCGACCCGGATCTCGACGAGGACGATCTCGACATGTTCATGGACATGGTCGGCTCTGTCTGCGAGGTCGAGCGCATCGACGCCGACGGCACGGCCTGGGTGGCCGTGTGGTGGAACGGCGGCGACGGCACGCTGATGACGCTGGTCGGCCTGGCCCCGGCGCAGATGGCGAAGGTGGCGGTCTGAGCCGCCGGCCGCCCGCTCAATCCTCGATTTCTGCCGCGCTGTAGTTCTTCAACCGCTTCTCGGCGGCAACGCCGAGGATCTTCAGCAGCCAGGGCGGCGGCGATTCGACCATGGCGACCTGGAAGGGGCGCAGGATATCGAGCGCCGGCCCGCCGTCGGGCAGCTTGATTGGATAGATGTCGGCGCGGATGACCTTGGCTGCCGCCGGGCCACCGATCGACACGACATAGCAGACGTGGCAATCGCCGATCAGCCGGGCGCGCCACAGGTTGCGGTCGTCGGCGAATTCGGCGTCCATCGTGTCGCGGATATCGACCAGCCGGATTTCGCTCGGCGACACCTGGTAGACCAGAAAGCGCAGGCAGGAACCGAAGTGGCCGGACAGCGTGTCGCCCCGGTCGGAAGCGATGGCGATGCGCACCGAGCCAGGCATCTCGCCGTCCTCGCAGGACTCGATCCGCGGCAGGCTGTCGTCGCCCTGCGTCTCGCCCCACAGGATGCGCACGGCCAGCTTCATCGCCTCCAGGCCGATGCCGATATCCTCGCCATCCTCCTCGCCGTCGGCGCTGGCGAAACCGGTCTTCAGCATGGTCACCGTCACCTGGCGCAGCTTGTCTTCGTCGATTTCCTCGCCAAGGCGGCGTTGCAACAATTCGATCAGCGCCGGCAGGCTGGCCTTGGGCATGGCCCGCGCCGCCAGCGCGATGCGCAGCGCCGCCTCGCGGGTCACCGGCGGTTTCCTGGTTTCTTCCATGATTTTCTCCGTGCTTGGGGTTGGGGTGTTCTAGCGTTTTATCCGCCCCTTGCAGAGATGGTGCCAGCCGGCTTAAGTTACCCGCCATTGCGGCCAACTGGCTGATTCCACGCCGGCACGAGCCTTGCTGAATCGAGCCCGAACCCCAGGAAAACCCCCCACCGTGTCGGATATCTCACAAAACGCCGCCCTCCTGCTCGCCTACCACGCGCGCACCAAGCACCGCTTCGACGCCTATGCCGAAGGCCCCGGCCAGCTCGACTGGGACGCCCAGCCGGCGCCGTTTCGCCACTACCCCGGCGCCCCGGTGCTGGAACTGCCGCTCGCCGCCGACCGTTTCGAGCAATGCTACGGTCAGCTGCAAAAAACGCCCGAAATCGAAATTCCGCCCGACCTCGCCAGCCTCGGCGCCCTGCTCGAACTGAGCTTCGGGATTTCCGCCTGGAAAAGCTGGGGGCCGAGCCGCTGGGCGCTGCGCTGCAATCCCTCGTCGGGCAACCTGCACCCGGTCGAAGCCTGGGTGCTGAGCGCCGGCCTGCCCGGCATCGCCGACGGCCTGCACCACTACGACCCGGAACAGCACGCCCTCGAGGGGCGCGCCCAACGCCCGGCCGAGGGCGGCCGCTGGCTGGCCGTCGGGCTAAGCAGCGCAATGTGGCGCGAAGCCTGGAAATACGGCGAGCGCGCCTTCCGCTACTGCCAGCTCGACGTCGGCCACGCCATCGCGGCCCTGTCCTACGCCGCCGCCCTGCTCGGCTGGCAGGTCGAAGCGCTGGCCGTCCCCGGCGCCATGCTGGCCCATTGCCTCGGCCTCGACCGCGCAGACGACTTTCCGCCCTCGCGCTACGCCTTCACCGACGCCGAGGAACCGGAAATCCTGCTCGCCATCCGGGCACCCGGCCTCGGCAACCTGCCGGCCGATCTGCCAGACTGGCTGGCCGGCGCCGACTGGCAAGGCCAGCCGACCCGCATCGACCCCGCGCCCGGCTACCGCTGGCCGGCCGTCGACCAGGCCGCCGCAGCCAGCCGAATGCCGCCGCCGGCCCAAATGCTACGGTCACCGGCAAAAAAAGCCCAAAATCCAAATTTCCCCGACCTGCCGCCGCACCCGACGCCGGCCGGCGCCGCGCAAATCATCCGCCAACGCCGTAGCGGCCAGCGCTTCGACCCGAAATGCACGCTCGACAAGGCCGCCTTCTACCGGATGCTCGACGCCACGCTGCCCCGCCCGCTGGCGCCCTTCACGGCGCAGGAAGCCGCGCCGGCCATTGACCTGCTGCTCTTCGTGCTGCGCGTCGACGGCCTGCCGAGCGGCCTCTACCTGCTGCCGCGCACGCCGGCCGGGGCGGCCGAACTGCCCGGTGAACTCGGCACAAGCGACGAGCGCTTCGCCGGCCGCTGCCCGGTCGCCGATGTCGATCCCGACTGCCCGCCACACCTCGGCCTGATCCTGCTCGCCGCCCTCGGCCTGCCGGAAGTCCAGCGCCTGGCCCGCGCCCTCTCCTGCCACCAGGACATCGCAGCGACCAGCGCCTTCTCGCTCGGCATGCTCGGCGATTTCTCGGCCATCGCCGACGACGGCTACGCCTACCGCGCCCTGCTGCGCGAAGCCGGCCTGGTCGGCCAGGTGCTCTACCTCGAAGCCGAAGCCGCCGGCGTGCGCGGCACCGGCATCGGCTGCTTCTTCGACGACCCGGTGCACCAGGCCTTCGGCCTCGCCGGCGAGCGCTGGCAGAGCGTCTATCACTTCACCGTCGGTACGCCGGTCATCGACCTCCGCATCGAAACCGGCCCGCCCTACCCCCAACGTCATCCGGAAACCCCATGAGTCCAACCCTCGCCGCCTTTCTCGAACACCACGGCTTTGCCCCTGACAATCTCTCCGCCCTCCAGGCCGACGGCCGTTTCACACCGCTGATGCGCGCCGCCAAGGAAGGCCGGCTGGAGATCGTCGAGGAATTGCTGCACCATGGCGCCGACCTGGCCGTGACCAACACCGACGGCTGCAACGCCCTGTGGCTGGCCTGCTACAACGGCGACCACGGCATCATCCAGACCCTGATCAACGCCGGCATCGACCTCGACCAGCAAAACGGCAACGGCGCCAGCGCCCTGATGTACGTCGCCTCGAACAGCAAGCCCGACCTGGTCAAACTGCTGCTCGCCAAAGGCGCCGACCCGACGTTGAAGAACTTCGACGATTTCACGGCGCTCGACTTGGCCGCCTCGGTGGATTGCCTGCGCCTACTGCGGCCGAGCGCCCGGGATTAAATCGCCAGCCCCGCCCGGCGGCCCGCGCGCTGCGTTGGATAATGTGGAAGAATGTAGATTCCTAGTCGCTGCACACCACCACCATGACGCCCGGCATCCCGCCGCTTGATTTCCCGGACAATCGCGAAAGCGTCGATTACTGCTCGAAGGCCTTCGATCAGGCCTCGACCGGCATGGCCATCGTCGCTCCGGGTGGCCGCGTGCTGCGCGCCAACCAGCGCCTCGGTGAAATGTTCGGCCTGCCGCCGCAGGCGCTGCTCGAAAAGAGCTGGCAGGAACTCACCCCGCGCGAAGAACTGGAGCGCGACCTCGAATTCCTCCCCCGCCTGCTGGCCGGCGACATCGAGAGCTACGAGCGCGACAAGCAATACCTGCGCGCCGACGGCAGCCGCTTCTGGGGGCACCTGAAAGTCCGCCTGGTACGCGACAGCCGGGGCCAACCGGATTTCTTCGTTTCCCTGATCGAAGATGTCACCGAGCGCAAGCGGGTCGAGCAGAACCTGCTCGAATCCGAGCAACGCTACCGCCAGCTCTTCGAAAACATGAGCGCCGGCTTCGTTCTCTTCGAAGTCGTCGAAGACGCGCAAGGGGCCCCCATCGACCTGATCATCGTCGCCGCCAACCGGGGTTTCGAACAGGCGACCGGCCTCAACACCGAGCAGGCCGTCGGCCGGCGCCTGAAGGAAATGCTGCCCGGCCTGGAAGCGGACGCCACCGACTGGATCGGCATCTACGGGCAAGTGGCGCTGACCGGCCAACCTCGCCGCTTCGAGCAGGGCTCCGAACTGCTCGGCGCCCTCTACGCAGTCAACGCCTACAACGCCGGGCCGAAACGCTGCGGCGTGACCTTCGAGGACATCACCGAGCGCAAACGCTCGGAACTCGCGCTGGAGAACCGCGAAAAGCAGCTCCGCTTCGTCCTCCAGGGCTCCGAACTCGGCTTCTGGGACTGGGACATCACCAGCGGCACCGTCTATCGCAACGAGCGCTGGGCAACCATGCTCGGCTACACCCACGAGGAAATCCAGCAGACGCCCAAGCAGTGGACCGACTTCATCCATCCCGACGATCGCGCCAGCGCCTGGGACTCGATCAACGCCGTGCTCGAAGGGCGCTCGGCCATGCACCGGCTCGAATACCGGATGCTGTACAAGGACGGCAGCATCCGCTGGATACTCGACCAGGCCGGCGTCACCCAGCGCGATGCTGATGGCCGGCCAATCCGCATGTGCGGCACCCACACCGACATCACCGCCGACAAACAGGCCCAGCAGATCCTCAAGGACAGCGAGGCGCGCCACCGCCACCTGGTGGAGAACCTGCCCGACATCGTCTACACCTACTCGGTCCGGCGCGGCGGCATCTATTACTCGCCACGCGCCGCCGACATCTTCGGCCAGCCGCTGGACTATCTCCTCAGCCACCCCCTCCATTGGCACGATGCCATCCACCCGGACGACCAGGGGCGTGTTCAGGAAGCCATCGCGCAACTGCTCGCCGACCAGACGCCCTTCCGGCTGGAATACCGCGTCCTCGACGCCAGCGGCCGCTGGCGCTGGCTGTTCGACCGCTCCATCGGGACGCGGACGGGCGACGACGAAGTGCTGATCGACGGGCTAGCCATGGACATCACCGAGACCAAGGCAATCCAGGAAGAACTGGCCACCCATCGCCACCACCTCGAACGCCTGGTCGCCGACCGCACCCGGGAACTGGTCGCCGCCAAGAACCAGGCGGAAACCGCCAATATCGCCAAGACCGCCTTCCTGGCCAACATGAGCCACGAGATCCGGACGCCCCTGAACGCCGTCCTCGGCATGACGCACCTGCTCCGCCGCACCAAGGTCACCGACCTGCAAGCCGACAAGCTCGACAAGATCGAAGCGGCCGGCGTCCATCTGCTGGAAATCATCAATACCGTGCTCGACCTGTCCAAGATCGAAGCCGGCAAGTTTTCGCTGGCCGAGGAAGCCATCGATATCGATGAGATGACCGCCAACTGCCTGGACATGATCGCCGCCAAGGCCAGGGCCAAGGGGCTGGCGCTGACCGCCGATGCCGACCCCGTCCCGGCCGGCCTGGTCGGCGACCGGACCCGCTTGCAGCAGGCCCTGCTCAACTACCTGTCCAACGCCGTCAAATTCACCGAGCGCGGCACGATCGCCCTGCGCACCCGCCTCGTCGAGCAGACGCCGACCACAGTCCTGCTTCGCTTCGAGGTCAGCGACAGCGGCCCGGGCATCGACCCGGAAGCCCTCCCCCGGCTGTTCTCCGCCTTCGAGCAGGCCGACAACTCGATTACCCGGAAATACGGCGGCACCGGCCTCGGACTGGCCATTACCCGAAAAATCGCCCAGCTGATGGGCGGCGATGCCGGCGTCGACACCATACGCGGCCAAGGCAGCACCTTCTGGCTGACCGCGCGGCTGAACAAAAGCACTGCCAGCCAGGAAGCTGCCGCCCACCCGACCGACAACCCCGAAGACATCCTGCGCCGCGACTTCACCGGCACCCGCATCCTGCTGGCCGACGACGAACAGATCAACCGCGAAGTCACCCAAGCCCTGCTCGATGAAACCGGCCTCGTCGTCGACACCGCCGAAGACGGCGAACAGGCCCTGCGCCTGGCGCAGAAAACCCCCTACGCGCTGATCCTGATGGACATGCAGATGCCGACATGGATGGCCTGCAAGCCACCGAACAAATCCGCCGCCTGCCCCGCCTGCAACACACGCCGATCCTGGCCATGACGGCCAACGCCTTCACCGAGGACAGGCAGCACTGCCTGGCAGCCGGCATGGACGACTTCATCACCAAACCCGTAGACCCGGCCATCCTGTTTGCGACCTTGCTGCACTGGCTGCAGAAAGCCGGCGAGAGGTCTGCCAGCAGCCTGGATATCAGCTAAATTCTGGCCACTCCAGGAAGACGATGCTCGACCAGGCCCGGTCGATAGTGTCTTATCGAATGCTGAAGAGCATGGCATGACATCAAGTGAAGACAGCGCCAGTGTATACTTTTGGCATATCAATCAATGCTACCAGTGTGCTCATGGCCATTCTCAGATGCAACAAATGCGGCTTGCTTGCCGAACAAGTCGACACCCATGCTGGACATGAAATCACCTGTCCGAAATGCGGCACTTTGGCTATGGTCTATCCGACCCTGTTCTTTATCGAGAAATTACTCGACAAGTATTTTGTTGCTCAACGCGAACTGATCGCTCTTAAATCCCGCCCTGCCACTCGAACTGCGACAGACCTTCCGGCGACCCAAGCCGCGCCCTTGCTGCATACAGAGATCGATCTCGGCAATACCGACAAACTTGCCACCGAGTTGCAACATGGACCGATATACGACTGGTTCCACAAAAAGCAGATCAAGGTCCAGGCCGACATGCGAAGCGTCGACACCAGTGGCTTTTTCGACGAAGTGGCCGAAGCCATCGGCGGCAATCTTGAATTGTTCAAAGAGGTGATCGAGCGCCTCCGCTGGTCTCAACAGAAAGACCACTCCAGCGCCACCATACGCCTCGATAAGAGATCACCGGAGGAAGCCAAGGCACTGTCCAGTTTCTGTCAGCAGTTGTACGACTTCTCTTTTGTCGCCAAGTGCTTCCACAACAAACCGGAAAACAATATCCGTCTGATCCTGCAGACCGCGCCAGCCATCCGCCGATTCTTCGACGGCGAGTGGCTGGAATGGCACGCCTTGATGTGTTGTCTGCGCTACGCAAAGGAGCGTAACCGCCGATTCTCCTGCGCCCGAGGGCTGGAAATATCGCTCGCCAATGACGACCGCTACGAACTGGATGTTTTCATGCTAATCGATGGGAATACGCCAATTTGCATCGAGTGCAAGAGTGGCGAATTCCGCCAGAATATCGACCGCTATCTGGCGCTACGCAAGCGTTTGGGTATTAGTGGCAAGAACTTCGTAATGTGCGTTGCGGGGCTAAGCGACGAAAACACCAAGGCATTTTCTGCAATGTACGACTTGGCCTTCGTCAATGAGCGTGGGCTGGCCGAACATCTTGGCCGCTTGTTCTAGCGTTCAAGCCCAGATTTTGGTCGCCCCGACAGTCAGCAGGCCGAGATAGGTCGCGGTCAGCGAGCCGAGCAGATGCACCGAAGCCAGCCCCAGGGCCAGCGGTAACTGGCCGGCCAGCAGGCGTTCGACGACTTCGGCCGAGAAGGTCGAAAAAGTGGTCAGGCCACCGAGAAAGCCGGTGATCGCAAACAGCTTCCAGGCCATCGGAAAATGCGTGTTGGCATGAAACACCCCGACCGCAATGCCGACCAGGTAGCCGCCGAGCAGATTGGCGGCCAGCGTACCGAGCGGCAGCGCGATGAACAACGGATTGAGCGCAACGCCGAGCAGCCAGCGGGTCCAGGCGCCGAAGGCGGCCCCAAGGCCGACAGCGAGGAAATTCAGCGCGGACAGGTTATGCAGGATGGACATGGCCGAATTCTACCGCCGGGAGCCCCTCTGCCGGTAAAATAGCGCGCTTAATCAAAGAGGTTTTTCCGTGAGCAGCCCCAACAAACCCGCCGACACCCCCAGCGCGGCCCCCGCCGCCAATTTCATCAGGAATATCGTCGAGGCCGACTTGGCCGCCGGCAAGCACGCCCAGCGCCGCTGGGCCGGCCAGCCGGGCACCGCCGCCGACCACGCCGCCGCGCCGCTCGATGCCGCGAAAATCCGCACCCGCTTTCCGCCCGAGCCGAACGGCTACCTGCACTTCGGCCACGCCAAGTCCATCCTGCTCAATTTCGGCCTGGCTAGGCAATATGGCGGCCGCTGCCACCTGCGCTTCGACGACACCAACCCGGAGAAGGAAGAGCAGGAATACGTCGACGCCATCGTCGATTCGGTCAAATGGCTCGGCTGCTCCTGGGAAGCCGAAGGCGAAACGAACCTCTACCAGGCCTCCAACTATTTCGACTGGATGGCCCAGTTCGCCGAGTACCTGATCTCGGCCGGCCACGCCTACGTCGACAGCCAGTCGGCCGACGAGATGCGCGCCAACCGCGGCACGCTGACCCAGCCGGGCAAGGATTCGCCCTTCCGCGGCCGCTCGGTCGCCGAGAACATGGACCTGTTCAAGCGCATGCAGGCCGGCGAGTTCGCCGACGGCACGCACATCCTGCGCGCCAAGATCGACATGGCGGCACCGAACATCAACCTGCGCGACCCGGCCATCTACCGCATCCGGCACGCCACCCACCACAACACCGGCGACAAGTGGTGCGTCTATCCGATGTACACCTTCGCCCATCCGATCGAGGATGCACTGGAAAACATCACCCACTCGATCTGCACACTGGAGTTCGAGGATCAACGCCCGTTCTACGACTGGCTGCTCGAACGCCTGGCCGAAGGCGGCCTGCTGCAGCGCCCGCTGCCGCAGCAGATCGAATTCTCGCGCCTCAACCTGACCTACGTCGTGCTGTCCAAGCGCAAGCTGATCCAGCTGGTCGAGGAAAAGCACGTCAGCGGCTGGGACGACCCGCGCATGCCGACGCTGGTCGGCGCCCGCCGCCGCGGCTATTCGGCCGAAGGCTTCCGCCTGTTCGCCGAGCGCATCGGGGTATCCAAGCACGACTCGCTGATCGACTACGTGCTGTTCGAGGACGCCATGCGCGAGGTGATGAACGAGTCCGACCTGCGCCGCGTCGCCGTGCTCGATCCGCTCAAGCTGATCATCGACAACTACCCGGCCGGCCAGTTCGAGGACTGCTCGGTCACCAACCACCCGCTGCATCCAGAGCTCGGCACGCGCACCATGCCCTTCGGCCGCGAGTTGTGGATCGAAGGCGAGGACTTCCAGGAAGTGCCGGAGAAGGGCTTCCGCCGCCTGTTCCCGGGCAACAAGGCTCGCCTGAAGTACGGTTACATCGTCGAATGCACCGGCTGCGACAAGGACGAAAACGGCAAGGTCATCGCCGTGCATTGCACCTACCTGCCCGACACCAAGTCCGGCACGCCAGGCGCCGACAGCGTCAAAGTGAAGGGCAATCTGCACTGGGTCTCGGCGGCGCACGCCTATCCGGCCGAAGTCCGCCTCTACGACCGCCTGTTCAAGGTGCCTGCGCCGGGCGCCCGGCGCGAAGGCGATGCGCCTGAACTGGAGCGCAATTTCCTCGACGACCTGAACGCCAATTCCTGCCGGACCATCACTGCCCAGCTCGAAGCCGGCCTGCGCGATGCCCGTCCGGAAGAGCGCTTCCAGTTCGAGCGCCACGGCTATTTCGTCGCCGACCGCTTCGATTCGAAGCCGGGCACCCCGGTCTTCAACCGGGCCGTGACGCTCAAGGACTCCTGGGGTAAAGGCGTCTGAAATGGCCGGAAGCTGGGGCTGTCCGCACGAGATCGGCGATCGCTGCACGAAGGTGAATAACCTGCCGTGCAATCCCGGCATGAAGGGCTGCGAACTCGCCGGCCGCTTCCGCTTCGCCGACGAGAGCAAGAACGAGCGCTACTGGGAGAAGAAGGCCCGGGAGAAGGCGGCAGCCCAGGACGCTCCGACCGGGGACGCATGACCCGCGACGTCGCCCAACTCGGCCAGGTGTTCACGCCGCCCAACGTGGTGGTCTTCATGCTCGATCTTTGCCAGAACAAGGGGCGCACGCTGGAGCCTTCGGCCGGCGACGGCGCCTTCTTCAGCACCTTGCGCCAACGCGGCGCCGACGTCGTCGGCATCGAGATCGACCCCCTGGTCGCCCCCGAAGGCGCCACGGTCCGGGATTTCTTCGATTACCCGTTGAGCGAGCAGTTCGACACCATCATCGGCAATCCGCCCTATGTCCGCCTGCAGGATGTTACGGTCGGCACCAAAAAACGCCTGAAATCGGAATTTTTCGACGGTCGCAGCAATCTCTTCCTGTTCTTCATCGAGAAATGCATCCGCCACCTGAAGCCGGGCGGCGAACTGGTCTTCATCGTGCCGCGCGAGTTCATCAAGCTGACCGCCGCCCGGAAGCTGAACACCTGGCTCTATGAACAAGGCAGCATCACCCATTTCTATGAAACCGGCGACGTCCGCGTCTTCGCCGGGGCGACGCCGAACTGCGCCATCTTCCGCTTCGAGAAGGGGCGCCTGGACCGGCGGATGGCCGACGGCCGACGCTTCACCGAAGTCGACGGCCAGCTGATGTTCCTGCGCGACGACCACAACCTGCGCCTGGCCGACGTCTTCGAGGTCAAGGTCGGCGCCGTTTCCGGGGCCGACACGATCTACACGCACCCCAAGGGCAACCTGGAATTCGTCTATTCGAAGACCGTGGACACCGGCGAAACCAGGCGCATGCTCTACGGCATCAAGCATCCGCACCTCGACAAGCACAAGGCCGAACTGCTCGCCCGCCGCGTCCGTTCCTTCGACGAGAGCAACTGGTGGCAATGGGGCCGCGCCTTTCCGATCAGCGAGCATCCGCGCATCTACGTCAATGGCCGGACGCGCAAGCCGGCGCCCTTCTTCCTGCACGACTGCCGCGCCTTCGACGGTTCGATCCTGGCGCTGTTTCCAAAGAACCGGCACATCGCCCGACGCGATTTGATCGAATGCACGATGATGCTCAACCACGAAGTCGACTGGCAGCAGCTCGGTTTCGTCTGTGACGGGCGCTTCATCTTCACCCAGCGCAGCCTGCAGACCTGCCTGCTGCCCGACAAGTTTTCCCGCTATCTCCCGAAGGACCCCGCATGAGCTTTATCGACCAACTGAACGCTGCCTGGCAGAAGAACAATTCCCTGCTCTGCGTCGGCCTCGATCCTGACCCGGCCAAGTTTCCGGCGCACCTGAAGGGTCGCGACGATGCCATCTTCGAGTTCTGCGCCGCCATCGTCGATGCCACGGCCGACCTCGTCTGTTCGTTCAAGCCGCAGATCGCCTACTTCGCCGCGCGCCGCGCCGAAGACCAGCTCGAAGCGCTGATCGCCCACATCCACACCAAGCACCCCGGCATCCCGGTCATCCTCGACGCCAAGCGCGGCGACATCGGCTCCACCGCCGAGCAGTACGCCGTCGAAGCCTTCGGGCGCTTCCAGGCCGATGCGGTCACGGTCAATCCCTACATGGGCCGCGACTCGGTCGATCCCTACCTGGCCTACCCGGACAAGGGCGTGATCCTGCTCTGCCGCACCTCCAACCCGGGCGGCTCCGACCTCCAGTTTCTCGACGTCGGCGGTGAAAAACTGTACGAGCGCGTCGCCCGCCTGGCCGCCGGCGAATGGAACAGCTCCGGCCAGATCAGCCTGGTCGTCGGCGCCACCTTCCCGGCCGAGATCGCCCGCGTCCGCCAGATCGTCGGCGACGTGCCGCTGCTCGTCCCCGGCATCGGCGCCCAGGGCGGCGACATCGAGGCCACCGTCAAGGCCGGCCGCACGGCAAACGGTACCGGCTTGATGATCAATTCGTCGCGTGCCATTCTGTACGCCGGCAAGGATCAGAACTTTGCCGCGGCTGCCCGTCAGGCAGCGCTTGAAACCCGCGACGCCATCAATCTCTATCGTTGAGGAAGCTGCCATGCGCATGGACGACTACCGCGAAAGCGACAACATCGAGGACCGCCGGGGCGGCGGTGGCGGCATCGGTCGCGGTGGCGTCGGTATTGGCGGCATCGTCCTGGCGCTGGTCATCAGCTACTTCACCGGCATTAACCCAATGACCCTGCTCGGCTTCATCGAGCAGACCCCGCTCGCCCGCCAGGAAGCGCCGGCTGCCCAACGGCCGCCGGCCAACGACGAAACCGCCATTTTCGTCTCCAAGGTGCTGGCCTCGACCGAGGACGTATGGACCGCCGCCTTCGCGCAGAACGGCCGCCAGTACGAGAAACCCAAGCTGGTGCTATTCACCGGCGCCACGCCGACCGCCTGCGGCACCGGCCAGACGGCCATGGGGCCGTTCTACTGCCCGGGCGACCACAAGGTTTACATCGACCTCGCCTTCTACCGCGAGTTAAAGGAGCGCTTCCGCGCCCCCGGCGAATTCGCCCAGGCCTACGTCGTCGCCCACGAAGTCGGCCATCACGTGCAGAACCTGCTCGGCATCGCCGACAAGGTCCATGAAGCCCGCCAGCGCGCCGGCCGTGCCGAAGGCAATGCCCTGTCGGTGCGCATGGAACTGCAGGCCGACTGCCTGGCCGGCGTCTGGGGCAAACGCACCGACACGATGAAACAGGTGCTCGAACCGGGCGACCTGGAAGCCGCGTTGACCGCTGCCTCGGCCATCGGCGACGACCGCCTGCAGCAGCAGGCGCAGGGCCGCATCGTCCCCGAGAGCTTCACGCACGGTTCTTCCGAACAGCGCGTTCGCTGGTTCCGCCGCGGCTTCGAGACCGGCGACATGAACCAGTGCAACACCTTCAAGGCCGAGCGCCTGTAAGCCCCCCCATTGACCGACGCTCCGCCCCCCGCAAAGAAGGCACCGCGCTGGCGCCGCTGGGCGCTTGAAGCCCTCGTCCTGATCGCTCTGGTCGCCGCCTTCCAGGTCTGGCAAACGCGCAATGCGCCGCGCGGCCCGGCACCGCACTTCGCCGGGCAACTGGTCGATGGCCGTGATTTCGACCTGGCCAGCTGGCGGGCGCAGCATCCGGGCAAAGCCGGATTGATCTATTTCTGGGCCGGCTGGTGCGGTATCTGCAAGACGACCGCCGGCACGGTCAGCAACCTGAACGAAGACTGGCCGGTAATCACCGTCGCCATGCAGTCCGGCCCGGCCGACAAGGTGGCCGAAACCATGCGCCAGCGCGGCTACGACTGGGCGACGCTGCCCGACCCAATGGCCACGGTTTTCCTGCAATACGGCACGCGCGTCGTTCCCGCCTTCATCATCGTCGACCCGGCCGGCAATGTCCGCGCCGTTACCATCGGCTACACCAGCGAAATCGGCCTGCGCCTGCGCCTGTGGTGGGCCAGCCTCTCCGCTGCATGAAACACACCCGCTTCGCCCTGACGCTGGCCCTGCTGCTCAGCCACGCCCTGGCCGCCTTCGCCCTGCCCAAACACTCACCGGTGCCGGGCGGCGTTGCCGTCGTCGATCTCGGCCCGGCCGGCCAGACTGTACCGACCGCCCGCTGGGGCGAACAAGGACTCGCCGTCGTCCGCGAGGGCGGCCACTGGTTCGCCCTGTTCGGCATCCCGCTCGACACCCTGCCGGGCGATTTGGAAATTGCCGTTTTTTTCGGGCCGACCGTAGCATTGCGGCAAATTCCGGTGCGCATCAAGAATTACCCGGAACAACGGCTGACCATCAAGGACAAGCGCAAGGTCGAACCGAGCCCGGAAGATCTGGCCCGCATCGAACGCGAAAAGGAAGTCACCGATGCGATCAAGCGCCGCTTCAGCGCCCCGGCGCCGGATACCGGCTTCACACAACCGGCCGCCGGCCCGCTGTCGTCGCGCTTCGGCCTGCGCCGCATCTTCAACGGCCAGCCGCGCAACCCGCACGCCGGGCTCGATGTCGCCGCCGGCACCGGCACGCCGGTCAAGGCGCCGGCCGATGGCGTCGTCGCCTTGACCGGCGACTATTTCTTCAATGGCAACACGGTGTTCATCGACCACGGCCAGGGGCTGATCACCGCCTACATGCACCTTTCGCGCGTCGATGTGCGGGCCGGGCAGGTCGTCAAAAGAGGCGAAGCGCTCGGAGCCATCGGCGCCACCGGCCGGGCGACCGGGCCGCACCTGCACTGGGCGGTCATCCTGAACAACACGCCGGTCGATCCCGAACTCTTCCTGGCCCGTCCGTAAACGCAAAAAGGCGGCCGCAGCCGCCTTTTTGTTGCTGGTTGCCAGATCAAACCTTGGGCTTGGCCGGCGTACTCATCTGCTTTTCATCCTTCGCCTTGTCGCCGCAAGCCAGGGCCGAAACGCTGGACAGAGCGAACACGGCAGCCAGCAGGGCGGAAATCAGTTTGCTCATCGGAGACTCCTTCAAAAGGTGTGAGGATTTGATCAATTTAGCCGGACATGGTTCATTACGCAACGTGCGCGAACAAACCATCCACCTCCACACCGCAGCCCCGGCCAAGCCGGCCGAAGGCCAGCCCTGCAACGGCTGCGGCGTCTGCTGCGCGCTGGAAACCTGCCCGGCCGCCCGTCTGCGCTTTCTGCAGATAAAAGGTCCATGCCCGGCACTGGAATGGACTGCGACGGAGCAACGTTACGTCTGCGGCCTGCTGACCCGTCCGGCTCACTACCTGGCATGGCTGCCCGGCCGCGGCGAGCCGCTGGCCCGACGCCTGTTCGCACGCTGGATATCGGCCGGCCAGGGCTGCGACTGCAACGCCGACGTTCAACCCTGAGCGACGGCGGCCGTGACCGCCATTTCAACGCGAAAGCCAGGATTGGCCAGCCGCGCCTGCACGCAGGCCCGGGTCGGCGCGTGGCCCTCAGGCACCCAGGCGTCCCAGACGGCATTCATCGCGTCGTAATCGGCCATATCGGCCAGGTAGATGGTGACCATCAGCAACTTCGAACGGTCGCTGCCCGCCTGTTCGAGCAGGCGGTCGATGCCGGCCAGCAGGTTGGCGGTCTGCGCGGTAATGTCGCCATCGAGATTGGACGGCACCTCAACCAGGTAAACGGTGCCGTTATGGACGACGCTGTCGGAATAACGGCGTTTCGTGCCGTGACGTTGAATCTGCATGGATGGCCCCAAAAACGTGAAGCCCATGTTTTTCAGGCATGGGCTTCGGTTACTGCATCCTTGGCGCACTCGGCCAAGGTATTCGGCTATTCGCCGTTACGGGTTGCTACTCGGTAATCTCAAGAAATACTTCCTGTGACAACTGCCATAGAATCCCCAGCAGCGCAGCGGGGTACTGCCACTACATGTCCGGCTTGCTGCAAACCTGACACGATTTCAGCTTAGCACTCCCGGCGAAAAAAGCCAGCACGTTTTGCTGACGGCTAGCGCCGGAAAATCACATTGGCGCCCAACGGTATTTTGGCCACGGGAACGTAACCGACCGACCCCGGCGTCGTCGCGATGAAATTGAGCATTTCGTCCAGCGAGCCGAATTCCTGCGGCGGCGCCCCCTTGCCCACATAGCGACGGACCAGCCAGTAGCCGACGTATTGCTCTTCGGTTTGGCCGAGAACCGATTCGAGGAACTGCTTGCGGATCGGATCGCCCGGTGCCAGGTTCAGCGGTAGCGCCGACTGCTGGTTGATCGAGACGACACGGCCGGTGTACAGCCGTTGCAAGGTCTGCTGATCGACCTTCGGCATGGCCGGGTGAGCGATCACGGCAATACCCCCTCCTTCGGCCATGACCGGCCAACTCACGCCTCCGAGGAGGCTGATCAGGAGAAGGAAGAGGACTCTCAGCATGCCGCCTCAGAAGGAAAAACTGTAGGACAGCGAAAACACGTTGAGACGCTTGCCCGCACTGTCACCGCCGGCGGGGGCGTCGATGAAGCTCGACACCAGGCCGGTACTCGTCTGGGCCCATTCAGCCTTCAGCAGGCTGCGCGTTGTCACCCGGTACGAGGTGCCGATGGCCCAGGTCCATTGATCGTAGGGAGCCAGGATGTCGGCGTTCAGCTTCTGGTAGCTCGACATCGGTGGGCCAAAATTGCCCGCTGCCGCTTCGATCGCCCGATAGAGGTTCAAGGAGGAAGCCGACGAGCGGGTCTTGGCGAACGAGACATAGGGCGTCCAGCCGCCAAACTTGCGCGACAGCGCCAGATACGCGCCCCAGCGCGAGAAGCCCGAGCTCGCGCCATTGAAGCCCATGTGCGCGACCTCGGAAGTCAGGCGGACATTGGCCGGCAGCATGAAGCTGGCCCCAAGACTCTGGACGGAAATCCGCAAGCCATTTTCGTGTACGCCATTGCGCACGTCGTAGTAGCCGGGAATCGGGCCATTCGGCGGAACGAAGGGGATATCGCTGGTGATCCCGCCGTCGCGGTAGGCCCTGGCTTCATGGATGCCGATCCGGAACATGTTTTCCAGCCCCCGGAAGCTGACCACCAGCCCGGTGCTGTGCACATCGGAGTCGATGAACCAGCTGCCGGGCCTGGGCTGGGTATCGGTGATTTCTCGGCCGTAATAGCGGGTCTTGTTGCCGGCCCGACCGGTGTAGCCCTCGACGGTCCACTCCATGTCATTGGCTAGCCAGGATTTGCTGATGCTCAGGCCGACGAAATCCGTCGTCGGAATGATCGAATAGACCTCGATCGGCAGGCGGACAAAGTCGTAGGTAACGCCGACATCGTGGTTTTCCGTGTTCAGCATCATCGGCACCCGCAGCTTGCCCAGGCGGATCAGGACGTCATCCACCGGCCGCCAGGAAAGGAAGGCCCACGACAAGGTCGCTGCCACGGCGGAATCGTGATGATCCGAAGGCGCGATCTTGCCCTGGATGGCCGCCCCCCACTGCTGGTTGAAGCGGAGGTCGAGCTGTCCGCCGATCACGCTGTCCCGCAACAGGGTGCCATCGTTGTCGATCCAGCGCTGATACCGGTATGCCTTGTCGGACTGCGCATAACCGACCGTGCCAAAACCCGACCAGTCCAGCTCGATGGCATTGGCAACGAGGGGAAAGGCCAGGCCGAGGACAGAAAGAATGATTCGATTCATGGTCTGTTCAGGAAATCGAAGGCGCCGAATTTTCGTCGGCCAGTTGTACGGAAATCCGGCGGAAGACTGACTCCAGGGCAAGAAATGCCTCGATGGCGGCCGGATCGAATTGCCCCCCGGCCTGCTCGGAAACCATCCGGACAGCCTCCTCGTGGCTGAAGGCGATCTTGTACGGCCGCCGCGAGCGCAGGGCATCGTAGACATCGGCCACCGCCATCAGGCGGGCGGCGAGCGGAATCGCCTCGCCGGCCAGCCCGTCCGGGTAGCCCTTGCCGTCCCAGCGCTCATGATGGCTCCTGGCGATCTGGCCAGCGTAGCGCAGCATCATGTTGTCGTCGCCCAATTCATGCCGGGTACGCAGCAACATGCCCTCTCCCTTGACGCTGTGCGTCTTCATGATTTCAAACTCCTCCGGCGTGTGCCGGCCCGGCTTGAGCAGGATGTGATCGGGAATGGCGATCTTGCCGATATCGTGCAGGGGAGCGGCCTTGGCGATGTGGTCGATATTCTCGGCGGTCAGGGCCGCCCGGTCGCGATCCTTTTGACTGAGGTACTCGGCCAGCAGGCGAACATAATCCTGCGTGCGGCGAATATGGTTGCCGGTGCACTCGTCGCGGAACTCGGCCAGCGAAACCATGACCCGGACCGATGCCTCCTGCAGGCGCAGCACCTCGTTGACACGGCGTTCGACCTCGGCCTGCAGCCAGGCGCTCTTGTCCTCCAGGAAAACCTGCCAGCTACGGATCTGCAGATGCGTCCTGACCCGGGCCAGGACCACCGATGGCGCGAATGGTTTGTGAATGAAATCCACGGCGCCCAGCGCCAGCCCCAACTCCTCGTCTTCGGCGCCGACCTTGGCGGTCAGGAAGATGACCGGAATAGCGGCCGTCAGCGGATTCGCCTTCAGCCGTTTGCAGACTTCGTAGCCATCCATTTCCGGCATCATGATATCGAGAAGGATCAGATCCGGCGGCGAATTCGCTGCCAGTTCCAGCCCCTTGGCCGGACCGTTGGCCAGCTTGATCCGGTAATGCTCACGGAGAAGCTGATTGAGCAGGCTGAGATTGGCCGGTGTATCGTCGATCACCAGAATGCAAGCCCGGCTGTCATTCATCACGGCATCCCCCCTCGTTGCGGCGCTTCGTCCAAAATGGCCAGGGCCTGGTCCAGATCCCAGTTGCCCAGCGCGTGATCGATCGCGGCAATCTGCCGCGGCGAGAGCACCTTGCCCAGGCGCCCCTTGTGCAAACGCCAGAATTCCTCGACTTCGCCATCGCCTTCACTCAACTGCCGTCGCAACAATACCAGCAGATCGGCGACCGGCAATCCGCTGTCATGCGAATCGACCACGGCATGCCCGTCCGGCAGACCGGCCAGCTGGCCGAGAATGGGCTGCAAACGAGCCTCGACTTCGGCCAGTTCGCCATAGGGTTCGACGATGCCGCCCTTGATCGCGTTTTCCAGTTCGATCAGCGCCAGTTGCAAGTCGGTCATCGCAAAAGTACCGGCCAGTCCCTTGAGCGTATGGACCTGACGCTCGGCCGCTTCCATCTCGCCACGTACCAGCCTTTCCTCAAGCAATCCCGACCAGCCCTTGCAATCGTCGACAAAACGCCGCAGGGCGCCGACCAGGAAGGGCAGCCGGCCGCCAAAGCGGCGCAGCAGGACCGTCGATTCGATGCCCGGCACCTGCTCCAGAAACGCCTCGATCGACCGCTCCGGCTTCTCCGGCGGCACTTCCTTGGCAGGCGGCAAATCCAGTGCCGGCCTCGACAGCCAATAAGGCTGCAACATCGCCAGCAGTTCATCGGGTTCGAAGGGTTTGGCAATGTAGCCGTTAACCCCCTTGGCCATGTGGTCAGCCATGCCGTGCCCGGCCACATGGGCGGTCATCGCAATGACCGGCAGGCGCTCGAAGTGCGCCAGGCTGCGTATTTTCTGCGTGGCCTCGCGACCGTCCATGACCGGCATTTCCAGATCCATCAGAACCACGGCGTAGTGCTCCGGATAATGGGCAGCCAGGCACTCCAATGCCGCCAGGCCGTTTTCGGCGACATCGACGTTGGCGCCCCAGCCACGCAGAATCTCACCGGCCACCTGTTGATTGATTTCGTTGTCTTCGACCAGCAGGATGGACATGCCGAGCAGGCAATCCGGGCGCGGTACCGCGTATTCCGCCATGCCATGCTCGTCGCCGCTGGCCGCCACGCCGCAGACGCGGCGCAGGGCACTCGGCAGCAAGGGCTTCTGGATCACCTCGGTGATCCCCGGATGGTTTGCCTCGTGCCGCAGCGAGGTCGGGTCCGCGGCCGAGACAACGATGGTCTTTGCCGGCAACTGCCGCTCCATGATGCGCAAGGCATCGACGACCTCGCTCCCCGACATCTCCGGCATCACCCAGTCGAGGATCAGCAGGTCGTACATATCGCCGCTCGTCGCAGTCAGCCTGCCGATGGCATCGAGGCCGCCAGGCGACTGGTCGACTTCCCGGCAGCCCATCGACGCCAGCATCGCGGCCATGCTCTGCCGCGCCGCCGGGTAATCGTCGACGACCAGGGCGCGCAGGCACGACAGATCAGCTTCGGCGCCGAGATCGGCGGCATCCGGAGCGACCGGCAGGCGAATCGAGAAATGAAAATCGCTGCCCCGGCCGGGTTCGCTTTCGACTTCCAGCACGCCGCCCATGGCGCTGACCAGGCGCTTTGAAATTGCCAACCCCAGTCCGGTACCGCCGTATTTCCGCGTCGTCGAGCCGTCGGCCTGGGAGAACTCCTGGAACATCCGCCCGATTTGCTCGGCATTCATGCCGATACCCGTATCCTCGACATGGCAGGCGATCGAGATCGTGTCGCCGTCGCGCTCCACCTCGCGGATAGCCAGGCGCACATGGCCGGCCTCGGTAAATTTGACCGCGTTCGACAGCAGGTTGATCAGGATCTGGCCCAGGCGTAGCGGGTCGCCGACCAGGCGGCGCAAGGCCCGTTGCGGCCGATAGTCGAGAATCAGTTCTATGCCTTTTCCCTCGGCTTTCTGCTGAACCATGAACAGGGCGTTCTGGAGGACGGCCTCAAGATCGAAAGGCAGCGCCTCGAGGACAATTTTCCCGGCCTCGATCTTGGAGAAGTCGAGCACGTCGTTCAGGATGCCCAGCAAGGAGCGCGCCGCCGCATGGATTTTGGAGACGTAGCTGTGCTGGCGGGGCGGCAGGCCGGATTTCAGGGCCAGGTAGGCCATGCCGAGGATGGCATTCATCGGGGTCCGGATTTCGTGGCTCATGTTGGCCAAAAAGATGGATTTCGCTTCGGCCGCCACCTCGGCCTTGGCACGGGCCTGGCGCAGCGCCCGCTGAACCAGTTCGCGCTGCTCGATATCGGCCTCGATGGCCGCGGCCATGCTGTCTATGGTCCGGGCCAGCGACTGCACTTCGTCAACGCCATGCAGGTCACCGACCCGCTCGCTGAACGATTTCTCGGCCAATGCCCGGGCCGTCCGGTGCAGCGCGGTCAACGGCGCCAGCAAGTGGCGCTTCAGGTAGTGATAGCTAAACAGCAGCACCAGGCCGGCACCGAGCAGGAGCAGCATGGAGGCCACGATCCATGTCTGCAGCGACTCGCCGGCGACGATCAGGTCCTTTTTGGTCCGCTGGTCGACCTGGCTGGCCAGTTCGTCGACCGCGACCGCCAGATCGGCCCGCAGTTTGAGATAACGCGACTCATGCAGCAAGGCGTTGGCGTATTCATGCTGGGGCGATATTTCGGAGACGAATTCGCGCTTGACCGGGTCGTAAAGGCCTTGTGTGGCAGCGAAGGCGATCTGTTCGATTTCCTTCATCCGCTCGGTGAGCTGATAAAGGCGCTTGAGAATCGCCTGTTCGCTGGCATCGAAACCGAGCTGGCTGGTCCTATCGTAAAGCGCGATGCCCTTGCCGTCGGCCAGCGGCACATGCGCCCGACCGCCGCCGATGACCTGCTCCCAATAGGTCGCCGGCAACCCGTTCGGCGCCGGCTTGCGGCCTTCGCGAATGGCCAGGATGTCGTAGTAATAAATCAGGTAACGCGGATTGGCCGTGCCGACATAGGAGCTGACCAGACGGCCGAGCAGATCGACTTCGTGGCGGACTTCGTTGATCAGGGCCAGGGAATCCTGGCGGTGACGGGCTGCGGCATTGGCTTCGTTATAGGCGGAGAGCGCGCCAAACGTCGCACCGCCGATGGTCAGCAGCATTCCGGCCAGCGCCAGCAATACGGATAAAAATGCTCTCCGCAGATTCATTTCGCCACCACTCTCCGCAATCGCCGTCAGCGGGCTGCCGCCCGCTTTCTTCAACGAAGAGCGCTCCCTCCGCATGGAAAAATTATTTCTTTTGAATGATATGCCATCCTGCATATTTGTGCGCGGCAGCATAGGCCTATTTCATGCGCCAATTGGATAAAAACGCCCAATCGGTCAGAATAGCCATCCTCACTCCCCAACCCTAGGTCCATGGACAATCTGATCAAGGACACCGCAACGCTGGAGCTCTTCTGCTGGCTGGAGCCAGGCGCCGAGTTGCCGGGCTGGGACATTCTCAAGGGCAGCCCTTTCGGCGCCACGCTGGCCTCTCCGGAAGGCGGCGCCCCGACGCCCGGCGACCAGTTGCTGTCGGTGCAGAACTACTTCGCCGAATACCACCTGGAATATTTCCGCCAGCGTCGCTACAACCACTTCCCCAGCCGCCTGCACGCCATGCTGCAATTCGCGACGCGGACCGATGCGATGACTTTCCGCAGCAAGCACCCGCAGCGCGTTTTCGGCAAGAATCTGGTCTGCGCCAAGACCAAGGGGGCCTACATCTGCTCCTTTCACGACGCCAGCTGGCTGGATTACCTGCGCCTGCCGCACAGCCTGTCGCTGCAGGCGCTCGACGAGGTAGCGGAGCATTACTGGTCGGGCCGGACGGTCGAGGAAATCGGCCTGACCTTCATGAACGAACCCTGGCCGGAACCGCCGGTCATCGAAGCGCTCTACCAGGGAACGCTGGAGCCCGTCTGGGGCCACGAGCAGTCGGGCTGGTTGCCCGGTTTTCGATAGGAAAGACCCATGCGCCGCATTGCCATCATCGTCACCATCGTCGCCCTGCTCGGCCTGGCCCTGTATTGGTTCTCGCGCCCCAAACCGCTGCCGGTCGTCGTCCAGGCGGTGTCCACCGGCAAGGTCGAGGCGACGCTGGCCAACACCCGCGCCGGCACCATCGAGGCCTGCCAGCGCACCAAGTTGTCGACAATCATCGGCGGCCGCATCGAGTATCTCGGCGTCAAGGAAGGCGACAAGGTCAAGAAGGGCCAGTTGCTGCTCAAGCTGTGGAACGACGACCAGCAAGCCAATGCCACGCTGGCCCAGGCGCAGATCACGCTGAGTGCCAAGCGCGGCGACGAAGCCTGCATTGCCGCGGTCAATGCCGAAAACGAGGCCAAACGGCAAAGCGAGCTGCGCGCCAAGGGCTTCGTCTCGACCAGCAAGGAAGAAGCTGCCCGCACCGAGGCCGAGGTCCGTCGTGCCGCCTGCAACACGGCCAAGGCCGACGTCGCCCAGGCCGAAGCGAAATTGAAGGCAACCCGCGTCGAGCAGGGCCGCGTCGCGCTCTACGCACCTTTCGACGGCACGGTGGCAAAGATCGTCGGCGAACTGGGCGAGTACTCGACGCCCTCGCCGCCCGGCGTGCCGACACCGCCGGCCATCGACCTGATCGACGATTCCTGCCTTTACGTCAAGGCGCCGATGGACGAGGTGGACGCCCCGAAGATCCAGGTTGGCCAGCCGGTGCGCATCACGCTCGACGCCCTGCCCGGCAAGGTGCTGCCCGGCAAGGTGCGGCGCGTCGCACCCTATGTCTCGGCGGTTGAAAAGCAGGCGCGTACCGTAGATATCGAGGTCGACTTCGACCAACCCGCCGAGGCTGGCAAACTGCTGGTCGGCTACAGCGCCGACGTCGAGATCATCCTGGCTGGCCGCGACAATGTGCTGCGCATCCCGACCGCCGCCATCCAGGAGGGCAGCAAGGTGCTGGTCTTCAATGCCGACAGCGGCAAGCTGGACGCGCGTCCGGTCAAGGCCGGGCTGGCCAACTGGGAATACACCGAAGTGCTGGACGGCCTGCAGGCCGGCGAGCGCATCGTCACCTCGCTCGACAAGGAAGGCGTCAAGGCCGGCGCCCGGGTGACGCCGGAAGAAAAAAGCCCGGCGAAGTAGGCGCATGGCGCTGATCGAACTCTCCGCCATCGAACGCCGCTTCCAGCTCGGCGACACGACGGTGCACGCGCTGGCCGGGCTGAACCTGCAGATCGAAGCCGGCGAATACGTCGCCGTGATGGGCCCCTCAGGCTCCGGCAAATCGACGCTGCTCAACCTGCTCGGCCTGCTCGACCGGCCCAACGCCGGCACCTACAAGCTGGAAGGCCGCGACGTGACGACGCTGTCGCCCGACGAGCAGGCCACCGTACGCAGCACGCGGATCGGCTTCGTCTTCCAGAGTTTCCATTTGGTGCCGCGCCTGACGGCGGCCGAAAACATCGCGCTGCCGATGACCCTGGCCGGCACCCCGGCGGCCGAGCGCAAGCAACGCGTCGCCCGGGCACTCAAGGATTTCGGCCTCGACAACCGCGCCGACCACAAGCCGGACGAGCTTTCCGGCGGCCAGCGCCAGCGCGTCGCCATTGCCCGCGCGACGATCATGCAGCCGGCGCTGATTCTGGCCGACGAACCGACCGGCAACCTCGACCGCCACACCGGCGAGGAGGTCGTCAACCTGCTCGAAGCGCTCAACGCCCGGGGCGTCACGCTGGTTGTCGTCACCCACGACCCCGGCATGGGCGCCCGCGCCCGGCGCCAGCTGGTCATGGAGGACGGCCGCCTGCAGTCGGATTCAGGCACCGCCGACATTTCGATTTTGGGCAAAATTTCCGGCCGACCGTAGCATTTGCCGCGCCGCCCCCGCCCATGCGCCTGACCGACACCCTCCGCTTCGCCCGCGATGCCGCCGCCGGCACTCCGCTGCGCACGGCCCTGTCGGTGCTCGCCATGTCGATCGGCGTCGCCGCCGTCGTCATCCTGACCGCACTCGGCGACGGCGCCCGGCGCTACGTCGTCGGCCAGTTCTCGTCGCTCGGCACCAACCTGGTCATCGTGCTGCCCGGGCGCTCCGGCACCGGCGGCTTCAACCCGGCCAACGCCATCACCTCGACGCCGCGCGACCTGACCATCGACGACGCGGCCAGCCTCAAGCGCCTGCCCGGCGTCCGCCGCGTCGCCCCGCTCGCCGTCGGCAGTTCGGAAATCAGCTTCGGCGGCAAGCTGCGCGAAATCATGGTCGCCGGCTCGACGGCCGAGTTCATCCCGATCCGCAATTTCGAGCTGGCACAAGGCCAAGGCCTGCCGGAAGAAGACTGGAACCGCGGCTCGTCGGTCGCCGTGATCGGCGCCAAAATCCGCAGCGAGCTGTTCGGCAGCAACCCGGCCATCGGCCAGCTGATCCGCGTCGGCGACCGTCGGCTACGCGTCGTCGGCGTGCTCAAATCAACCGGCCAGGGCCTGGGCATGAATACCGACGAACTGGTCATCGTTCCCGTTTCGCTGGCCCAGTCCCTGTTCAACTCCAACACCCTGTTCCGCATCATGGTCGAGGCCAGCAACCGCGAGACGATCCCCAGTGCCAAGGCGCAGACACTGGCCACGCTCAAGCAGCGCCACCGCGGCGAGGAAGACGTCACGGTGATCACCCAGGACGCGGTGCTGGCCACCTTCGACCGCCTGCTCGGCACGCTCACCCTGGGCGTCGCCGGCATTGCCGCGATCAGCCTGGCCGTCGCCGGCATCCTGGTGATGAACGTCATGCTCGTCGCCGTCACGCAGCGCACCGGCGAAATCGGCCTGCTCAAGGCGCTCGGCGCCACGGCACGCACCATCCGCCTCGCTTTCCTGGCCGAAGCGGCGATGCTCTCGGCGGTCGGCGCGGTAGTCGGCTATCTGCTCGGCCAGCTGGGCGCCTTCGCGCTGCGCCAGTTCTTCCCGGTCTTCCCGGCCTATCCGCCGGATTGGGCGGTGATCGCCGGGTTGAGCACGGCGCTCGTCACCGGCCTGCTGTTCGGCGTCATGCCGGCCCGCCGCGCTGCCCGGCTGGACCCGGTGCAGGCATTGATGAAGCGCTAGGCCATGCTCCTGACCGATTCCCTCCAGCTCGCCACCCGCGCCATCACCGCCCAGCGCCTGCGCAGTTTCCTGACCCTGCTCGGCATCGCCGTCGGCATCGCGGCGGTGATCCTGCTCACTTCGATCGGCGAGGGCATCCACCGCTTCGTGCTCAGCGAATTCAGCCAGTTCGGCACCAATGTCGTCGGGGTGCACCCGGGCAAGACCAAGACAGGCGGCACGCCGCCCTCCGGCCTGCCGAGCAGTGCCCGGCCGCTGTCGCTCGACGACGCACGCGCCCTGGCCAGCCTGCCGCACGTCGTCGGCATGACGCCGAGCATCTGGGGCAACGCCGAAGTCGGCGCCAACAACCGGTTGCGCCGGACCTCGGTGTATGGCGTCGGACCGCAGATGCTGGAGGTCTTCAAAGGCAAGGTGCGCGCCGGCCAGTTCCTGCCGCCGGACGACGCGCAAAGCGCCCGCGCCCTGGTCGTCCTCGGCCCCAAGCTCAAGGACGAACTGTTCGGCGCCGACAATGCGCTCGGCGCCAAGTTGCGCATCGGCACCGACCAGTTCCGCGTCATCGGCGTCCTCGAACCCAAGGGCCAGTTCCTTGGCATCGATCTCGACGACACCGCGTTCATCCCGGCCGCCCGTGCCCTCGAAATCTTCAACCGCGACGGCCTCAATGAAATCAACCTGGCCGCCGAGGAAGGCGTCCCCTCGGCCATCGTCGCGGCCGCCGTCAAGGAGCGGATGATGGCCCGCCACGGCAGCGAGGATTTCACCATCGTCACCCAGGAAGAGATGATGGCGACGCTGTCCAACATCCTGAATGTGCTGACCATGGCCGTCGGCGCACTGGGCGGCATCTCGCTGCTGGTCGGCGGCGTCGGCATCGTCACCATCATGACCATCGCCGTCACCGAGCGGACCGGCGAAATCGGCCTGCTGGTCGCCCTCGGTGCCCGCCGGCGGACCATCCTCGTGCTGTTTCTCGGCGAAGCCGTCGCCCTCTCGGCGCTCGGCGGTATTTTCGGACTGGTCCTCGGCATCGGCCTGGCCCAACTGATCCACGTCGCGCTGCCCGCGCTGCCGGTCCATACCCCGCTCAGCTTCGTCCTGCTTGCCGAAGGCATCGCCATCGCCATCGGGCTGGCCGCCGGCGTCCTCCCCGCCCGTCGCGCCGCCCGGCTCGACCCGGTCGAAGCCCTGCGTGCCGAGTAATCCCGGCGTCACAACCATACGCTAACGTATGCTAGAGTTCGACTTCCAATTTCGATAAATCACGAGGAACCCCGCGATGACCTATCACATCGACCAACTGCACCCCGGCATGTCGGCCAGCATGGCCAAGACCGTCACTGAAGCCGACATCATCCTGTTCTCCGGCGTGTCGACCGACGTCAATCCGGCCCACATCGACGAGGAATACGCCAAGACAACGATGTTCGGCGGCCGCATCGCCCACGGCATGCTGTCGGCCAGTTTCATCTCCGCGGTCCTCGGCAACCAGATGCCCGGCAACGGCTGCATCTACGTCTCGCAATCGCTGAAGTTCAAGGCCCCGGTCCGCCCCGGCGACACCGTCAAGGCCACCGTCACGGTCAAGGAAGTCAATGTCGCCAAGAACCGCGTCATCCTCGACACCGTCTGCACGGTCGCCGGCAAGACCGTCATCGAAGGCGAATGCATGATGATGCCCGCCGTTCGCGCCGCAGCGCCGACCGGCACGGCCTGAGGCACATCCAGCCCAGCGATTCTTTCTGCTTCAAGCGATAACGCCGGCCAGGTCCAACCTGCCGGCGTTTTTGTTGGCCGGGGAATTTGGATAATCCTAGCCAGCAGCCCCCCTGGCGGCCTGCGACAACAGGGTAACAAAATATTGACAAAAATTTTTATTGTCACAAAAATACCAGAAACCAAAAATTTCTGCAGACTCGCTGGCCACATATGCACGCTACCACCTCACCGCTACCTAGCGCTCCCCTTAACGCAGGAGAAGCCGTAGCCATGGACATGAGCACCTTTCTGGTCTCATCCGTGCACGACATGAAAAACTCGATTTGCGTGATGACGGCCTATCTCGAAGCAGCATTGACTGATTTACCGGCCGATGCACCGTCCCGTAACATGACCTATCAAGCTGCCTACGAGGCACAGCGGATCAACCATCACCTGATCCAGTTATTGGCGCTCTACAAGATCAATCAGGACATTTACCCGCTGGATCCTGTCGAAGTCGAATTGGCCAGTTTTGCCGACGAAGTTATCTCGCGTGTCGCCCCCCTGGCCGCCGCACGGGGCATCTCACTGTCGGTACACCTGGATGACAATGAACACAATTGGTATTTCGACTACGAATTGCTGGCCAGCCTGGTCACGCAAGCCCTGCACAATGCCGTCAAATACACTCGTGACCGCGTGCAACTCTCGCTGCTTCTGATCGATGAGCAACTCGAAATTCGCGTCGCCGACAATGGGGAAGGATTTCCGCCATTCATGATTGATTCGGAGCGCCCAACTCTTCACGGGATCGACAGCCACAGCGGAAGTACTGGGCTCGGACTCCATTTTGCTGCCAAGGCAGCCCACCTACACCGCAATCGAACGCGGCACGGTACAACCCGACTCGAAAACGGCGGCGCACTGGGTGGCGGAATGTTCGTCATCACGCTGCCCTGAGGAAAAGCGCATGGCGGCAGAAGACTCCTACAAGAATGACTTAATCAATCGGACCTTCCTGTTGATCGAAGACTTCGAGGCCATGCGCGGCATCCTGCGTGACCTCCTGAGACGCTGTGGCGCGCGACGCATTGATATTGCAGCCAATGCCAAGGAAGCACTGAGCCTAATGCGGCGCGGAAAATTTGATGTTGATGTCGTGCTCTGCGACTACCATCTTGGCCCCGGCAAGAATGGCCAGCAGTTATTGGCAGAGGCTCGCCATGAAGGGCTGATCTCGGCATCGACAATCTGGATCATGGTGACTGCCGAGAAGACCGCCGAAATGGTCATGGGCGCAATTGAACACCAACCCGACGACTACCTGCTCAAACCGGTCACCGAGGCAGCCTTGCAGAACCGCCTGGCAAAGTTGATCAAACGCAAGGCAGCGTTGACCGAAATCGCCACCGCAATGCGAGCCAGGGAATATGGCAAGGCGCTCGATCTGTGCAAAAAGCGAATCGAGCAAGACCCGGGCAATCAAATGGAGATCATGCGCCTGCAGGCCGAACTGTTCCTCCTCCTCGACCAACCAGAACAGGCGCGACAGATTTTCTACCGCATCCTGGCACGGCGCGATATCCCTTGGGCTCGGCTCGGTCTGGCCAAGCTACTGATCCACGAATGCGATACCGAACAAGCCCGTGAATTGCTCGAATGCCTGATCGACGACACGCCGAACTATCTGGAGTCTTATGATCTGCTGGCACAAATCTATCGCCGGCAAGGCGCCTGGCAAGACATGCAGCGAGTTTTGAGCAAGGCTGTCGAGATATCCCCCAATTCGGCACAGCGTCAAAATGCACTGGGTGAAAGCGCCTTCCGCTGCGAAAATCTGGGCCTCGCCGAAACTGCATTCCAGAGAGCATTGAAGCTCTCTGCGCAAAGCTCGCTGAAGGTCGCGACCCCTTACCTCGGGCTGGCGCGAGTGTATTCGGCACAAAACAAGACTGCCGACGCCCTTGGATTACTCACCCGCCTCACCGCCGACCTCGAAAGCGACGAGGCGGGACTGCAAGCCAAGGCAGAGGAAGTACGCGTTTACCAACGCGCCGGCAATATGGAGGCTGCGATAGCGGCAACCAAGACAATTTCTGCGCGCATTGAAGGTGGCAACCAGAATCTTTCCCCACCCGCGACGCTAGATCTGGCGGAAACATTCATGCTGATGGGCCACAGGGAGACCGCCAGCAAGCTTTTGCAATTCGTTATTCGCAACAATCACGAAGACTCAGAACTGGCCCTCCGGGCACAGGACATCTTCGAAAAGGGAAGTATGAGCGGCGAGGGGCGGAAACTTGTGCAGTCTTCCCGCCAACAGGCAATCGATGCGATGACCCAAGGGGGAGAACTGGCCAGCCAGGGCAAACTGGAGGAGGCGCTGGCCTACCTGAACCACGCAAAAACACTGATGCCTCGCAATCCGCGCCTGCTGCTCAACCACTCCCATGTAGCAATCTCGCTGCTGCAGAAGAACGGCTGGCGGCACGACCTCGAAACCGCTGCCCGCCGCTCAATCACAACCGCCCGCCAGGTTTCTCCCGGCGAAAAGCGATGCGGCGAACTGTTGGCAAAATTGGAAGCGCTTCGCTAGGCTGGCAGCAATAGGTCGTTCAGATCGAACTGGCGCCTGAAGCCACACGTTCCGCCACAAAAAAACGCCGGCCTGGTAGCAACCAGCCGGCGTTCAGTTTGTTAATGGCGCGATAGCCGAGGAACGTTCAAAAAGCCTCGTCAGCCCGTAGGAAACGCCACTGGCCCATCGGCAGGTCGCCCAGCCGAATCCGGCCGATCCGCACCCGCTTCAGGCCGATCACCTTCAGCCCGACCAGTTCGCACATCCGGCGAATCTGGCGCTTCTTGCCTTCCTTCAGGATGAAGTGCAGCTGGTCCTCATTGAGTTGCTTGACCCAGGCCGGCTTCAACGGCTTGCCGTCGAGTTCCAGACCGTGGCGCAACAGGTCGAGCCCGCCCTTGATCATTTCGCCGGACACGCGGACCAGATATTCCTTTTCCGCGTCACTGTCTTCGCCGATCAGGCGCTTGGCCACCCGGCCGTCGCTGGTCAGCACCAGCAGGCCGGTCGAATCAACGTCCAACCGACCGGCCGGCGCCAGGCCGCGCAACATCCACGGCTTGAACTCCGGACCGCCGGATTGCGGCACCTGGTTTTCAGCCGTGACCAGCGTCACCGCCGGCACGCTACCCGGCTCGGGTTGGCCGGAGACATAACCGACCGGCTTGTGAAGCAGGATGGTCACGGCCTTGGCCTGATCCTTCACCGCTTCTTTGGAGACGGTGATTTCAGCCGCCGGGTCGATCCGCGAACCAAGTTCGCTGATCTGTTCGCCATCGACGAACACCCAACCGCGCTCGATCCACAAATCAGCCTCGCGGCGCGAACACAGGCCGCGCTCGGACATCACCTTGGACAGGCGGACGCCTTCTGGCGGCGGCCCGGACGGCTTGTCCTCGATCACCGGCACCTTTGCCGGTTTTGCAGCAACTGCCTTGGCCCACGGGCTTTCCCCGACCGAATCGCGACCAGCCTTAGGATTCGCAGGCCGTTCCGGCTTGCCCGCCGGCTTCGCCGCAGTCGCCGCCTTTTCCGCCAAGGTCGTCCGCTTGGCCACGGCGCCACCGCGAATCGGCTTTCGGTTGATCGGCCGCTCGGTAGAAAGCGTCGATTTCCGGACGCCTAGCGTACCTTCCGGCTTGACGCGTTCGGCCACCGGCGTTTCTGCCGGCTCGACTGCCGCCGGTTCCGGCTTTTGCCTCGCGGCACGAGCCGATGCCGGCTTCGTTGCCGACTCAAACGGCGCCGATTTCGATTTTGGCCTTTTTTCCGGGCTTACCGCGCCCCGCAGGAAATCCCCTTGGGGGATAGCTTTCCCGGCTTTTTCAGGCTGTACAGCCGGCGTCTCCGGCTGGCGCCACTTGGCCCACGGATCGTCGCCGGCCGCTTCGACAGGCGGCCGCTTGGGCTTGGAATCCCGGTCAGAACCGCTCATTGCACGCCGAGCAGTTCAACCTCGAAAACCAGCGTCGCGTTCGGCGGGATGACGCCGCCGGCGCCGCGTGCGCCGTAACCGAGTTGCGGCGGAATGGTCAGCTTGCGCGTACCACCGACCTTCATGCCTTGGACGCCTTCGTCCCAACCCGAAATCACGTGACGCTGACCGAGCGGGAATTCGAACGGGTCGTTGCGATCCTTGCTCGAATCGAACTTGCTGCCATTGGTCAGCCAGCCGGTGTAATGCACGGTGACGAAATTGCCCGCCTTGGCCTCGGCGCCTTCGCCGACGACGGTATCTTCATAGACCAGCCCGGAGGCGGTGGTGATTTCAGCCATGGGAAACTCCTTTTTGCAAAGGCAGACAGTCTACCACACCCCCTCGACAAGACTTTGACTTGTCAGAGAATTTCCGTATAATGCGCGGTTCTTTGTAGCACCCTTTGTATTATTTTCGGAGTCCAACCCATGTATGCGGTCATAAAAACCGGCGGCAAGCAGTATCGCGTTTCCGCTGGCCAAAAACTTAAAGTAGAACAGATACCGGCAGACGTTGGCGCAGAAGTTACCCTTGACCAGATCCTGATGGTAGGCGAAGGCGAGTCGGTAAAGATCGGCGCCCCCTTCCTTGCTGGCGCCACCGTCAAGTGCACCGTGGTTTCCCACGGCCGCCACGACAAGGTCAAGATCTTCAAGATGCGTCGTCGTAAGCATTACCAGAAGCGTCAGGGCCATCGTCAGAACTACACCGAACTGCGCATCGACACGATCGCCGCTTAAGTTCAGACAAGGAGCTCATTAAATGGCACACAAAAAAGCAGGCGGTAGTTCACGTAACGGCCGCGACTCACAAGCCCAACGACTGGGCGTCAAGCGCTACGGCGGTCAATTCGTCCTGGCTGGCAACATCATCGTTCGCCAGCGCGGCACCGAATTCCACCCAGGCGAAAACGTCGGCTGCGGCAAGGATCACACCCTGTTCGCACTGAAGGACGGCGTCATTCAGTTCTCCGTCAAGGGCCAGAAGAAGCGTCGCGTCGTGACCATCGTTCCGGCCGCCGAATAAATCGGCCTGGCGGAATCAGAAAGAGCCCTATCCGCCGGATAGGGCTTTTTAGTTTATGCAGCTGGATTTTTCCGGCGGCAGCATCGCAGAAGTAAAGGCGGAACATGAAATTTATCGACGAAGCAAAAATCTACGTCAAGGCTGGCGACGGTGGTAACGGCGCGGCCACGTTCCGCCGCGAAAAATACATCCCGATGGGCGGCCCCAACGGCGGCGACGGCGGCCGTGGCGGCAGCATCTACGTGATCGCCGACCGCAACATCAACACCCTGGTCGACTACCGCTACACCCGCAAATTCATCGGCAAGCGCGGCGAAAACGGCGGCGGCGCCGACCAGTACGGTGCCGGCGGCGAAGACATCGTGCTGCGCATGCCGGTCGGCACGGTCATCTCCGACCTCAACACCGGCCACATCCTGGCAGACCTCGACGTGCACGACAAGAAAGTCCTGCTCGCCAAGGGCGGCAAAGGCGGCCTCGGCAACCTCCATTTCAAGTCCTCGACCAACCGTGCCCCGCGCCAGAAGACCAACGGCGAACAGGGCGAGGAATTCGAAGTCAGTCTCGAACTGCGCGTGCTGGCCGACGTCGGGCTGCTCGGCCTGCCCAACGCCGGCAAGAGCACGCTGATCCGCGCCGTTTCCTCGGCCCGCCCGAAGGTCGCCGACTACCCGTTCACCACGCTGCACCCGAATCTCGGCGTCGTCCGCGTCGGCGCCGAAAAGAGCTTTGTGATGGCCGACGTTCCCGGCCTGATCGAAGGCGCCGCCGACGGCGCCGGCCTCGGCATCCGCTTCCTGAAACACCTGCAGCGCACGCGCATCCTGCTCCACCTCGTCGACATCGCCCCGATCGACCCGGACTCCGACCCGGTGCGCGACGCCAAGGCCATCGTCGGCGAACTCGTCAAGCACGACCCCGAACTAGCCGACAAGCCGCGCTGGCTGGTCCTCAACAAGCTGGACCTGATCCCGGAAGAAGATCGCCAGAAGGCTATCGACAAGTTCCTGAAGGCCTACAAGAAGGCCACCAAGTACGACGGCCCGGTCTTCCCGATCGCCGCCATCAGCGGCGACGGCACCAAGCCGCTGATCTACGCCATCCAGGAAGCGCTGGAACAGATGGACCGCCCAGAAGTTCCGGACGACGACGAAGACGAAGAAGCCACCACGGAAGAATGATGAGCAAGACCCGCCTCGCCAACGCCAAACGCCTCGTCGTCAAAGTCGGCTCGGCACTCGTCACCAACAATGGCAGCGGTCTCGACCTTGCCGCCATCGGAGACTGGGCGCGCCAGATTGCAGCGCTACGCAGTGAAGGGCGCGAGATCGTGCTCGTCTCCTCCGGCGCCGTCGCCTGCGGCGTGCAGCGCCTGGGTTGGGGCCGTCGCCCAAAGACCGTTCATGAAAAGCAGGCTGCTGCCGCCGTCGGCCAGGCCGGCCTGGTCGAAGCCTACGAGGCCGCCTTCAACAAGCACGGCCTGCACACCGCGCAGATACTGCTCACCCACGACGACCTGGCCGACCGCAAGCGCTACCTGAACGCACGCTCGACGCTGACCACCCTGCTCGAACTCGGCGTCGTGCCGATCATCAATGAAAACGACACGGTGATCACCGACGAAATCAAGTTCGGCGACAACGACACGCTGGGCGCCCTGGTCGCAAACCTGATCGAAGCCGATGCGCTGATCATCCTGACCGACCAGATCGGCCTCTACACCGCCGACCCGCGCAAGAACCCGAACGCCACCCTGATCGCCGAAGCCACCGCCGGCGACACCTCGCTCGAAGCGATGGCCGGCGGCGCCGGCACCGGGGTCGGTACCGGCGGCATGATCACCAAGATCATCGCTGCCAAGCGCGCCGCCAGGAGTGGCGCCCACACCGCCATCGCCAGCGGCCGCGAAATCGATCCAATCATCCGCCTGGCCGCTGGCGAAGCGGTCGGCACCCTGCTCGTCTCGCAGACCCCGCCGCTCGCCGCCCGCAAGCAATGGCTGGCCGACCACCTGCAACTGGCCGGTCGCCTGATTCTGGACAGCGGCGCAGTCGACGCCCTGAAAAGCGGCAAAAGCCTGCTGCCGATCGGCGTTGTCACGGTCGAGGGCGAATTCGAGCGCGGCGCCGCCGTCGCCTGCATCGGTCACGACGGGCAGGAAATCGCCCGCGGCCTGAGCAATTACGGCAGCGGCGAAGCCCGCCTGATCGCCCGCAAATCGACCGCCGAGATCGAAGGCATCCTCGGCTACATCGACGAACCGGAAATCGTGCACCGCGACAACCTGATCGCCCTCGGCTAACCAGCCTGCGACCGTGTCGCTTCGTCGGCTGCTGGGTTAACATCCCGCCTTGCCAAAACACAAAAAGACACGTTCGCCATGCAGCCCACTTCCGCCGCCAACCAGCCCCCGATTCCGGCCCTGGTCAACCTGCTGCAAACCGGGCAGTTCGACCTGCTCATCAAGCAAGCCCGCGAATGCGCCAGCCGCTGGCCAAACGCTGCGCCAGTCTGGCACCTGATGGCCCTCGCACAGCTTTCGGCCGGCCGCCCCGGCGAAGCCGTGATGCCGCTGACCAAAGCCGCCCGTTTGCTGCCGAAGGACACCGAAATCCAGGAGCAACTGGCCGTCGCGCTGATGCAGTCCGGACGCAGCAAGGAGGCGCTGCGCGCCTTCGAGCGTTGCCTGGAACTGGCTCCAAACCACCTCGGCGCCATGATCAATGCCGCCAGCCTGGCCAATGATCTGGGCGCTCACGACACCGCCCTAAAGTACTGCCAAAAGGCACGCCAACTGGCGCCGCAGCAGCCGGAAGCCCTGTTCAACCAGGCACGTGCGCAAGCCGGTCTGGGCTTGACCCAGACGGCCATAAGCAGCTTCCTTGCCGTTGCCGCAGCGACCCAGACCGCAAGCCTCGCCCAGAACGACATCGGTTTGCGGCTGTTCGAACTCGGTGCGATCAGCGATGCCGAGACCTGCCTGCGCCGCGCCATCGCTCTGACCCCGGACAATGCATTGGCCCACGCCAATCTGGGCAAGGTCCTAGAGATCCAGGGCAAGCTTGACCTGGCATTAGCTTCGCTACGGCAAGCAACCCGACTCAATCCCCAACTTGCCGGCGCCTTCGCCAATATGGGCGGTCTCCTCAACAGCCAACGACAATTCAAGGCCGCCGAAGAGGCTTGCCGGCGCGCCGTTGCCCTGGAACCAAAACTGGCAGGGGCCCTCACCAATCTGGCCAACGCCCTGCTGGGTCAGCAACGCCACGCCGAGGCCGAAGCCTTATACCGCGATGTATTGGCGGCCGAGAAAATGAATGGCGACGCCCTCAACAATCTGGGCAATCTGCTGCTCGACCAAAAACGCTTCGGTGAAGCCGAAGCCTGCTATCGCAAGATCCGCGACGATCACGGCTACGCCCTCGGGCAAGCCTTTCACTGCGCCTCCCATCTCTGCGACTGGCAACGCCGCACCCAGGATGCTACGGCGCTCAGGGAACGCCTGCGCCGCGACGATACCTATTGCGACCCCTTCGGACTGCTGACTCTGACCGGTGACGACGCCCCAGAGATACAACGACGCAGCAGTTGGCTCGCGGCAAGAAATCAATTCGACCCGCTACTCGATCAACAGCCCATGGTTTCACCGGCACACCATCCCGTTCGTGACCGCCTGCGTATCGGCTATCTTTCTGCCGACCTCCACGACCACGCCACCATGCACCTGCTGGCTGGCGTTCTCCAGGCACACGACCGCGACCGCTACGCCATCCACCTCTACTCCTACGGCCCCGACTGCCAGGACAGCTATCGCAAGCTGGCCATGGAGAATTGCGAGGCTTTCCACGACCTCAGGACACTCAGCGATCATGCCGCAGCCAGACAGATCGCCGACGATGGCATCGACATCCTGCTCGATCTCAAGGGCTACACCCGCGACAGCCGCCTCGCCATCAGCGCCCTGCGCCCGTCGCCGGTCATCGTCAGCTGGCTAGGCTACCCCGGCACGCTCGGCCACGAACGGCTGGCCGACTACATCATCGGCGACCCGACCGTCACACCGCTCGACGCAGCCAATGCGTACTCCGAAACACTGGCGCTGATACCACACTGCTACCAGCCTAACGACCGGAGCCGTCCGATTTCCGCAGCGCCGCCGCGAGTGACGGAAGGCCTGCCCGAGAATGCCTTCGTATTCTGCAGCTTCAACCAGAGCTACAAGATCATTCCGGAGGTATTCGATATCTGGTGCAAGCTGTTGTCTGCCGTACCGGGCAGCGTACTCTGGCTGCTGGAATCGCCTCAGGGAGCCATGGACAATCTGCGCCGGGAAGCACGAGTGCGCAATATTGACCCGCAACGGATCATATTCGCTGGCCGCAAACCGCTTGCCGACCATCTTGGCCGACTGCAACTCGCCGATCTAGCACTGGACACTTTCCCGTATGGATCGCACACCACCGGCAGCGATGCGCTGTGGGCAGGCGTCCCGCTGATCACCCGACCGGGCAACACCTTTGCCAGCCGGGTTGCGGCCAGCCTGCTGAGTGCAGCCGGTCTGCCGGAGTTGATTACCGACACCTGGGAGGCTTATTTTGCGCTGGCGCTTGAACTGGCCAATGACTCCGTTCAACGGCAAGACATACGCCAACGTTTGGCCAGCCAACGACTGTGCAGCCCGCTATTCGACACCCAGCAATTCACGACCGACCTGGAACGGCTATACGAACGGATTTGGGCTCAACACGCTACAGGAGAACGCAAGACTATTGCCTTCCCAGACGACGCCTGAGCAAAACTGGCCACCACGGATATCCGACTCGATTCAAAAATCATCACAATAAAAAACGGGAGCCGAAGCTCCCGTTTTTGTTTCCAATTGACGGTTAGGCCAAATTAGAAGGAGTGAGCGATACCGAAGTCGACACCGACGGTGCCGTAGCCAGCGGTTTGGCTGTTGGCAGCCCAGTTGATCTGACGGGTAGCGGCATCGTCATTCTTGATCTGGCCGTAGTTGGCGTACACGTAGGTGCGCTTGGACAGGGAGTAGTCAACACCCAGAGCCCACTTGATAGAATCGGCGTCGTCATTGACCTTGTCCTTAACACCGCCGAGAGCAGCCTTCACGGTGAACTTGCCAACCGGAGCCTTGGCACCGATCAACCAGGCTTGCTCCTTAAAGCCACTGCCGTTCTTGATTTGGTCAACAAGAGCGGAAACCTTGACAACACCGAAGTCATAAGAACCGGCTGCGGTAGCAACCCAAGTCCTGGGACCCATACCGGTCACGACTTCTTCGTAATCCAGGCGAGCGCTGATCGGGCCATTGTCATAGGTACCCATGATGGTGTGCAGTTGGGCAGCGCCGTCGTTGGCGACCGGCTCAGGACCAGCAACGTTGGACGAGTAGGCCAGGACCAGACCGAAACCGCTCCACTTCGGCGAGATGTAGGCGATGGCGTTGTCGGCACGGTCAACCTGGATGGTCATTTGCGTGAAGTTACCGATGGTGCCGCCAGCGAACGGATCGTAGGTGTTGAAGATGCCGTAGCGGACGCCGTCCAGACGGCCAGCAACCACGGTACCGAAACCGCCGGCCAGGCCGACGTAGGAGTTACGGTTGGTCCAGGTGGCGTTGGTGGTGCCAGAAGCGGTTTGGTCGATACCGATACCGAATTCAGACTGGAAGACAGCCTTCAGGCCGTTGCCCAGATCTTCAACACCCTTGAAGCCGATACGGGAACCAGAACCGACGCCAGAGGCGATTTCGTACTTGTCATCGATACCGCTAACGCCGCCAGAGTTGCCGGCACGGTAAGCAGCACCCAGGTCCATACGACCGTAGATGGTGACGTTGGATTGAGCGAAAGCAGCGGTAGAAGCCAGGCCAGCGATGGCCAGAGCAATAATCTTCTTTTGCATCAGAAAATCTCCTTAGTGGTTAGTTTTTGGTGCCGCCTTGCGTTGGCACCAAGCTTTACCTCTCGGATCGAGAAGTTGGCATCGATTGTCGCAATAAGCAAAACGCCCTAGCAACCAGTGATTGCAGTCGCGGCAGCCATTTGTAATTTTTTGTTGTTTTAGCGCAACAACCCTCAAGCGAATAGCCGGGCCAATTCGACGCCCGGCTCCGGCGCGCGCATGAAGGCCTCGCCGACCAGGAAGGTTTCGACCTTGTTAGCACGCATCAGCGCAACGTCTTCCGGCGCCAGAATACCGCTTTCGGTGACCACGATGCGGTCGGCCGGAATGCGCGCCAGCAGGCCGAGTGTGGTGTCGAGGGTGACCTCGAAGGTGCGCAGGTTGCGGTTATTGATGCCGAGCAAGGGTGTTTTCAGCTGCAAGGCAGCGTCGAGTTCCTCGCCGTTGTGCACTTCGACCAGCACGGCCATGCCGTAGCCCATGGCTTGCGCCTCCAGGGCCTGCATTTCGGGCAGGGTCAGCGCGGCGGCGATCAACAGGATGGCGTCGGCGCCCATCGCACGGGCTTCGGCGACCTGGTAGGCATCGACCATGAAATCCTTGCGCAACACCGGCAGGGCGCAGGCGGCGCGGGCGGCCTGCAGGTATTCAGGGCAGCCCTGGAAATACTGGCGGTCGGTCAGCACCGACAGGCAGGCAGCGCCATGCTGCTCGTAGCTGCGGGCGATGTCGGCCGGGCGGAAGTCCGGGCGGATGACGCCTTTCGACGGGCTGGCCTTCTTGATTTCGGCGATGACGGCCGGGTGGCCGTTGGCAATCTTGCTCAGGATGGCCCCGACGAAATCGCGCGGCGCCGGCTGGGCGGCTACTTCAGCCTCGACCACAGCGAGGGGTTTGACGGCCAGCGCGGCAGCGACTTCTTCGCGCTTGGTGGCGATGATCTTGTTCAGGATGTCACTCATAGCCCGGCCAGTTTCTGCGTGGTCTGCACGAACTGATCGACCTTGGCACGCGCCGCGCCGCTGGCGATGGCTTCGCGCGCCAGGGCGATACCATCACCGATGCTGTCGGCGACATTGGACACGTAAAGCGCGGCACCGGCGTTCAGGCAGACGATCTCACGTGCCGCGCCCGGCGCGTTGGCCAAGGCGGCGAGGAGCACCGCCTTCGACTCCTCGGCATTGCCGACGCGCAACTGGCGCAGCGACTGCATCTGCAGGCCGAAGTCCTCGGGGTGAATCTCGTATTCACTCACCTCGCCATCCTTCAGTTCGCCGACCAGGGTGGCCGCGCCGAGCGAGATTTCGTCGAGGTTGTCCTTGCCGTGCACGACCAGCACGCGCTCGGCGCCGAGGCGCTGCATGACGCGTACCTGGATGCCGACCAGGTCCGGGTGGAACACGCCCATCAGCGTATTCGGCGCGCTGGCCGGATTGGTCAACGGGCCGAGGATGTTGAACAGGGTACGGATACCCATTTCGCGGCGCACCGGCGCGACGTGCTTCATCGCGCTGTGGTGGTTGGGCGCGAACATGAACCCGATGCCGCACTCGGCGATGCTGGCTGCGACCTGCGCCGGGGTCAGCATGATATTGGCGCCGAGCGCCTCGAGTACGTCGGCACTGCCCGAACTCGACGACACGCTACGCCCGCCGTGCTTGGCCACCTTGCCGCCGGCCGCGGCGACGACGAACATCGAGGCGGTGGAAATATTGAAGGTATGGGCGGCATCGCCGCCGGTGCCGACGATGTCGACGAAATGGCGGTCGTACGGAACGACGACCTTGGTCGACAGTTCGCGCATGACCGTGGCTGCGGCGGCGATTTCGCCGATGGTTTCCTTCTTGACGCGCAGGCCAGTGATGATGGCGGCAACCATGACGGGCGTGACTTCGCCGCTCATGATCTGGCGCATCAGCGAGACCATTTCGTCGTGGAAGATTTCGCGGTGTTCGATGACGCGTTGGAGGGCGGCTTGCGGGGTCATTTCTTGTGTTCGTCCAAAAAATTCTTCAACAGGTCGTGACCGCGCTCGGTCAGGATCGATTCCGGGTGGAACTGGACGCCTTCGACGGCCAGCGTCTTGTGGCGGACGCCCATGATTTCGCCGTCTTCGGTCCAGGCGGTGACTTCCAGGCAGTCGGGCAGGCTTTCGCGCTCGATGGCCAGCGAGTGGTAGCGGGTGCAGGTCAGCGGGTTGGGCAGGCCACGGAAGACGCCGACGTCCTGGTGATGGACCGGCGACACCTTGCCGTGCATCAGTTGCTTGGCGTGCACCACCTTGCCGCCAAAGGCTTCGCCGATCGACTGATGGCCGAGGCAGACGCCGAGCAACGGGATCTTGCCGGAGAATTCCTTGATCGCGGCCAGCGACACGCCGGCCTGTGCGGGCGCGCAGGGGCCGGGGGAGATGACCAGGTAGTCGGGTTTCAGCGCCGCGATTTCGTCGAGCGTGATCGCGTCGTTGCGGAAAACCTTGACCTCCTGACCGAGCTCGCCGAAGTACTGGACCAGGTTGTAGGTAAAGCTGTCGTAATTGTCGATCATCAGCAGCATGCTGTTGATTCCTTGCCTGTTTCGTAAGCCCTGAATTCTACATCAAGCGCCCGTTTCAGTCGGGGCTGGGGCTTTTCGATTAAAATGCTCCCTTTCCTGCCGGATTAGTCCATGAGCGCCGCCCTCTCGATTCCCCCGCACAGCCTGTCCATCGTCGTCCCGTTCTACAACGAGGAGGACAACATCGTGCCGCTGGTCAAGCGCGTGCATGAGGCGTTGGTTGGCTACGAACACCCGTGGGAACTGGTGCTGGTCGACGATGGCAGCAGCGACGCCACCGTTGACCGTGCCGTCCAGTGCAGCCGCGAATACGGCCCGCACGTCCGCGTCGTCGAACTGACCCGCAATTTCAAGCAGACCGCCGCCATGCAGGCCGGCATCGACGCGGCGCGCGGCGACGTCATCGTGACCATGGACGGCGACCTGCAGAACGACCCGATCGACATCCCGCGCATGGTCGCCCGGCTGCTCAACGAAGACCTCGACCTGGTCGCCGGCTGGCGCCAGAACCGCCAGGACGGCCTGTTCCTCCGGAAGATTCCGTCCAAGATCGCCAACCGCCTGATCGCCCGGATGACCGGCGTCAAGCTGCGCGACTACGGCTGCAGCCTGAAGGCCTTCCGCGGCAGCGTGATCAAGAGCGTGCGCCTGTATGGCGAAATGCACCGCTTCATCCCGGCCTGGCTGGCCACCGTGACGACGCCGCGCCGCATCGCGCAGGAACCGACGACGCACCACGCACGCACCGCCGGCGTCTCCAAGTACGGCATTTCGCGCACCTTCCGGGTCATCCTCGACCTCGTCGCCGTCTTTTTCTTCATGCGCTTCCGCGCCCGGCCCGGCCACTTCTTCGGCGGCATCGGCCTCGGCCTGACGGCGCTGTCCGGGCTGGTGCTGACCTGGCTGGCCTGGGTCAAGTTCGGCCTCGGCGAATCGATCGGCGGTCGACCGCTGCTGATCGTCGGCATCGGCGGCCTGATCGCCGGCGTGCATTTCATCACCACCGGCGTGCTGGCCGAACTGCTTGCCCGCATCTATTTCGAGTCGGGCACCATCCGCTCCTACTCGGCCCGCCCGGAGCGCCCGCTAGCGGCTGACGAAGGCTGGCACAAAACGGCATGAATGCTACGGTCAGCCCGTTTTTTTGCCCAAAAACGAAATTTTTGCTCGGCCTGACGGCCGCCCTGCTCGCTTGGCGTTTCTGGGTCGTGCCGCAGCTCGGCATCACTCTCTACGTCGATGAAGCGCAATACTGGACCTGGGCGCAAAACCTCGACTGGGGCTACTTCTCCAAGCCGCCCGGCATCGCCGCACTGATCTGGCTGTCGACGGCGCTGCTCGGCGACGGCTTGCTCGGCGTCAAGGCGCTGGCCATGCTCTGCTACCCGCTGGCCGCCGGCGTCTGCTGGGCCATCGCCCGCCGCCTCTACGACGAGCGGACCGCCTTCTGGTCGGCCATCGCCGTGCTGACCCTGCCGATGTTCGCCTGGCTCGGCCTGTTCGTCTCCACCGACGCCCTGCTCACGCTGTTCTGGGCCCTGGCGCTGTGGGCCTACCTGCGCGCGCTGGACAGCGACGCCTGGGGCGACTGGCTGCTGCTCGGCCTGGTCTGCGGCCTCGGCCTGCTCTCCAAATACACGATGGCCGCCTGGCTGGGCGCCGCCTTCCTGCACCTTCTCGCCTTTCACCGCCCCCGGCTGGCCTCGACCAAACCGTGGGCCGCCGTGGCGCTGGCCTTGCTAATCCTGTCGCCGAACATTTACTGGAACATCGCCCACGACTTTCCGACCCTGAAGCACACCGCCTACATCACGCTGGAAAGAAAATCCGGCGGCGGCCTGCCCTCGTTCGGCGAATTCTGGGCTGCCCAATGGCTGGCTTTCGGACCGGTGTTCGGCTGCGTTTTCGCGCTGCTGCTCATCCAGGCCCGGCAAAGCTGGCGCGACACCAATACCCGTCTGCTGCTCTGGTTCGCCCTGCCGCTGTGGGCCGTCGTTTCGGTCCAGGCCATCAAGGGCGGCGCCAACGCTAACTGGGCCGCCCCCGCCTTCGCACCGACCGCCATTGCCGCCGTCGCCTGGCTGCTGCAACGCGAGAAGAAAAATTGGCTGATCGCCGGCATCGCCTTCAACATCGCGGTCGTCGGCCTGGTTTATCACTGGCCACAACTGAAAGAGACGGTCGGCCAGCAAAAGCTGGCCAAACTGAACCCCTACAAACGCGCCCAGGGCTGGGACGAACTCGGCCGCCAGTTGCAGCCGATTATCCAGGCCAACCCGGACGCCGTGCTGGTCGCTGACAACCGCACCCTGCTCGCCCACATGCTCTACGAACTGCGCGACCTGAAGCCTGCCGCCGCCAGCTGGAATCCCTCCGGCGCACCGAGCGACCACTACAAGCTGACCACCGACCTGCGCCCGTGGCTCGGCAAGGACGCCATCCTGATCACCCAGAAGCCCCTGGGCGACCAGTTCTCGACGCGCTTCGCCGGCATTGAAAAGCTCGCCACGCTGAAGGCCCCCATCGATGCCGCGACTTCCCGCGACATGGACGTCTACCTGCTGCATGAATTCAAGGGTTACTGAGCTGCGTCTCGCCGGCGCGGCCTTCGCGCTGCTCGCCGTGCTATTCGTCGCCTGGCCGCAGCTCGACATCGCCGCCAGCAGCCTGTTTTTCGGTGCCGATGGCCGGTGGTTCCTCTATCGCGGCGAACCTGCCGTTTTCCAGTGGCTGTACCTCGGCATTCCGCCAGTCGGCCAGAGCCTGCTGGCGATCCTCACCCTCGGCCTGCTGCTCGGCTGCCTGCCGCGCTGCGTCTGGCTACGCAGCCGCCGGGTCGTCCTCGGCTTCACGCTGGCCGCCGCCCTGGTCGGCCCGGTGCTGGTTGTCGATGCCGGCCTGAAGAACTACTGGGGCCGCGCCCGCCCACAGACCGTCGAAGCCTTCGGCGGCCCCCGCCACTTCACGCCGGCCTTCGTGATCAGCGACCAGTGCCCGAAAAACTGCTCCTTCGTCAGCGGCCATGTCGCCACGGCCTCCTTCGTCATGGCCTTCGGCTGGCTGGCCGCTCCGCTCATCCGCCGTCGCTGGCTGCTGGCCAGCCTCGGCACCGGCGCCCTGCTCGCCGTCGTGCGCATGTCGGCCGGCGGGCATTTCCTGTCCGACACCATCTTCGCCTGGTTCGCCACCTACTTCAGCCTGTGGCTGACCGAATGGATCTTTCGGCGGCTCGGCTGGCTGCCGGCCCAGTCCTCCCAGGACTAACCCGCCCCGTCCACCTTCGGATATCCGACAGCGCAGCGGCGCAATCATCGGAAATCCGGCATCCGGGCGCCGCGATTTTAAAAAAACTCCTTGAAAATCAAGACGCCTTAAAACCGTCGGCCCATGGCACGGCCCATGCAATGCTAATTCCACCGGACGGCGCTCCAGCGTCCGCCCGACCATACCAAAGGAGACAGCATGCACCAACAGCCATCCACCCGCCGCGAACACGACCTGCTCGGCGACCGTGAAGTCCCGGCCGACGCCTATTACGGCGTCCATACCCTGCGCGCCCAGGAAAACTTCAACATCACCGGCATTTCGATCGCCGTCTATCCGGACCTGATCCGCGCCCTGGCCCAGATCAAGAAGGCCGCCGCCCAGGCCAACCAGCAGCTCGGCCTACTCGACGCCAAGCACGCCGACGCCATCGTCGCCGCCTGCCGCGAAGTGATTGACGGGAAATGGCATGACCAATTCGTCGTCGACGTGATCCAGGGCGGTGCCGGCACCTCGACCAACATGAACGCCAACGAGGTGATCGCCAACCGGGCACTGGAAATCCTCGGCCACGGCAAGGGCGAGTACCAGCATCTGCACCCGAACGAGCACGTCAACATGAGCCAGTCGACCAACGACGTCTATCCGACGGCCTTGAAGCTCGCCACCTATGTCGGCATCTTCCGCCTGGTCGATGCCATGACCTACCTGCGCCGCGCCTTCGAACGCAAGGCCGAGGAATTCGCCGACGTGCTCAAGATGGGCCGCACCCAGTTGCAGGATGCCGTGCCGATGACGCTGGGCCAGGAATTCTCGACCTACGCCGTGATGCTCGGCGAGGACGAGGAGCGCCTGAAGGAAGCGGCGCTGCTGATCCGCGAAATCAACCTTGGCGCCACCGCCATCGGCACCGGCATCAACGCCCACCCCGACTACGCCGCCATCGTCTGCCGCAAGCTAGTCGAGATCAGCGGCATCCCGGTCCTCACCGCCCCCAACCTGATTGAAGCCACGCAGGATTGCGGCAGCTTCGTGCAACTCTCCGGCGTCTTGAAGCGCGTCGCCGTCAAGCTGTCCAAGGTCTGCAACGACCTGCGCCTGCTCTCCTCCGGCCCGCGTGCCGGTTTCGGCGAGATCAACCTGCCGCCGCGCCAGGCCGGTTCGTCGATCATGCCGGGCAAGGTCAATCCGGTGATCCCGGAAGTGGTCAACCAGATCGCCTTCGAGGTGATCGGCAACGACAGCACCGTCACCTTCGCGGCCGAAGCCGGCCAGCTGCAACTCAACGCCTTCGAGCCGATCATCGCCCACAGCCTGTTCAAGAGCGTGCTGCACCTCGGCAAGGGCTGCAAGACGCTGGCCGACTACTGCGTCGACGGCATCACCGCCAACCGCGAAACCCTGCGCGCCAGCGTCGAGCGCTCGATCGGCATCGTCACTGCGCTGAACCCCTACATCGGCTACGCCAACGCCACCGAAGTCGCCGCCGAAGCCCACTTGAGCGGGCGCGGCGTTGCCGAGATCGTGCTGGAGCGGCAACTGATGAGTCCGGCCCAACTGGCCGAGGTGCTGCGTCCGGAAGTGCTGACCAAGCCACAGATGATCCTGCCCCGGGCCGCCTGAGCGACTGACCTTCAATCAATGCACACTACAAGGAAACCATCATGAAAATGAACCGGTTAACCACCCAGATCGGCATCGCCATGCTGCTCGGCGTCATCGTCGGCTACCTCTGCAACACCCAGGCCGCCAGCCCGGCAGCCGCCAAGGAAATCGCCTCCTACTTCGGCATCCTGACCGACGTCTTCCTGCGCCTGATCAAGATGATCATCGCCCCGCTGGTTTTCGCCACCCTGGTCGCCGGCCTGGCCGGCATGGGTGACTCGAAGACGGTCGGCCGGATCGGCGCCAAGGCGCTCGGCTGGTTCGTCGGCGCCTCGTTCTGCTCGCTGCTGCTCGGCCTGGTCTTCGCCAACCTGCTCCAGCCGGGCGCCTCGCTCGCCGTGCCGCTGCCGGAGACGGCCGCCGGCCTCAACCTGAAGACCGGCGCGCTGAACCTCAAGGACTTCATCACCCACGTCTTCCCGAAGAACATCTTCGAGGCGATGGCGGCCAATGAAATCCTGCAGATCCTGGTCTTCGCCGTCTTCTTCGGCCTGGCGCTCGGCCATCTGCACAACCAGACGGCACGCAGCCTGGTGTGCACGATGGAGGAAGTCGTCCATGTCATGCTCAAGGTCACCGACTACGTGATGCGCTTCGCCCCGATCGGCGTTTTCGGCGCCGTCGCCGGCATCATCACGACCAACGGCCTGGGCATGCTGACCGTCTTCGGCAAGCTGCTGATCAGCTTCTACATCGCGCTCGCCGCTCTGTGGTTAGTGCTGATCACTGCCGGCTACCTCGTGCTCGGCAAGGACATCTTCCGCCTGCTCAAGCTGGTCCGCAGCCCGATGCTGGTTGGTTTCTCGACCGCTTCCAGCGAATCGGTCTATCCGAAGCTGATGGAACAGCTGGAAAAGTTTGGCATCCGCAGCCGCGTCACCAGCTTCGTGCTGCCGCTCGGCTACTCGTTCAACCTCGACGGCTCGATGATCTACACCACCTTCGCCGCACTGTTCGTGGCCCAGGCCTACGGCATCGAACTAACCCTGGGCACGCAGATCACCATGCTGCTGGTGCTGATGGTCTCGAGCAAGGGTATCGCCGGCGTGCCGCGCGCCTCGCTGGTCGTCGTCGCCGCCGTGCTGCCGATGTTCGGCCTGCCCGAAGCCGGCCTGCTGCTGGTGCTCGGCATCGACCACTTCCTCGACATGGGGCGCACGGTGACCAATGTGCTCGGCAACGCCATCGCCACCGCCGTCGTCGCCAAGTGGGAAAAGGCCATCGACCCGGTCGACGAAACGCTGGCCGAGCGTGACGACGCGCTGCCAGTCGCCGGCGAAGACGGTGTGCCGGTCGCTGCTTGAAAATCGTGGTCTGCTTCGCAATTAACGGAACATGAAAGCTTGTCTTTGCGCCCCTGGCGTTGTTGCTCATCCTCGCGATAGCGACTGCTATCGCTGCGGTTCGCGCCTAGCCAGGAACGCAAATCCGGCGCTTTCATTCAGTTCCGCCAATCACGAAGCAGGCCACTAGATCCCTCCAGGGTTCGGCTGCCCTGATGCCGAACCCTCCTGTTCGACCCGGTGCGCCCCCGCACCGGGTCTTTTTTTGAGTTCGCCATGACTATCGACTGGTTCATCCTCGCCCCCGCCGCCTTCTTCGCCGGCCTCGTCGACGCCGTGGTCGGCGGCGGCGGCCTGATCCAGATTCCGGTGCTGCTCTCGGCTTTCCCGCAGACCGGCATCCCGACCCTGTTCGGCACCAACAAGGTGTCGAGCATTGCCGGCACCGGCGCTGCGCTGTGGCGCTACGCCCGCGTCGTCAGGATTCCTTGGCGGCTGGTCCTGCCGGCCACTGGCGCCGCGCTGGTCGGCGCCTGGATGGGCGCCGCCGTGGTCGCCTGGATGCCGCGCGAGGCGATGCGCCCGCTGGTCGTCGTGATGATGCTGGCCGTCGCCATCTACACCTTCCTGCGCAAGAACCTCGGTCAGCAGGAAACGCATGAACCTCGCCCCGGCGACACCTGGCGCGGCGCGCTGTTCGGCCTGGTCATCGGCTTCTACGACGGCTTTTTCGGGCCGGGTACCGGCAGTTTCCTGATCTTCGGCTTCGTCCGCGTCTTCGGCATGGATTTCGTCCGCGCCTCGGCCAGCGCCAAGGTCATCAACTTTGCAACCAATGTCTCGGCCATCGGCTTCTTCGCCAGCCACGGCCCGATCCTGTGGGCGGTCGGCCTGACCATGGCGGCCTGCAACCTGGCCGGCGCCTGGGTCGGCACCCACCTGGCGCTCAAGCACGGCGCTGGCTTCGTCCGCCAGGCCTTTCTGGCAGTCGTCGCCGTGCTGATCGCCAAGCAGCTGTTCGAAATCTTCTGAGTCCCGGCCATCGAAAATCCGATGGCCGAAACCCGGCCAGCCTCGACTTTCCGTCACAAGCCGAGGCCGGCAAAAATAATTTCAGATAAAAATCAATTACATAAAAACAACGCGCATGCCACAGCCATCTGGCACGCGACGTGCTGATTAAACATTGCGAAACCGACTTCCGGTTTTCCCAATGCACAAAAAAGGAGACTCCATGAACCGTTTCATTTCCCGCTGCCTGCTGGTCGCTGCCGGCTTCGTCGCCGCCCTGCCGGCCTTCGCCGACAAGCCGAACGTCGTCATCCTGGCCACCGGCGGCACCATCGCCGGGGCCGGCGCCGATGTCGCCAAGAGCGCCACCTACCAGGCCGCCAAGGTGCCCGTCGACAAGCTGATCGCCGGCATCCCGACGCTGGCCGATGTCGCCCAGGTGCGCGGCGAGCAGGTCTTCCAGATCGCCTCAGAGAGCTTCACCAACGAGCACCTGTTGAAACTCGGCAAGCGCGTCGCAGCGCTGGCCAAGCAATCCGACGTCGACGGCATCGTGATCACCCACGGCACCGACACGCTGGAAGAAACCGCCTACTTCCTGAACCTGGTCGTCCATACCGCCAAGCCCATCGTCGTCGTCGGCTCGATGCGCCCGGGCACCGCCATGTCGGCCGACGGCATGCTCAATCTGTCGAACGCCGTCAGCGTCGCGGCCAGCGCCGATGCGCGCGGCAAGGGCGTGCTGGTCACCATGAACGATGAGCTGAACAGTGGCCGTGACGTCTCCAAGATGGTCAATATCAAGACCGAAGCCTTCAAGAGCCCGTGGGGCCCGCTCGGCATGGTCGTCGAGGGCAAGAACTACTGGTTCCGCCTGCCGGCCAAGCGCCATACCGTCGATTCCGAATTCGACATCGAGAAGATCGACACCCTGCCCGCCATCGAAATCGCCTACGGCCACGGCAACGTCGGCGACACGGCCTATCGCGCACTGGCCGCCAAGGGCGCCAAGGCCATCATCCACGCTGGCACCGGCAACGGTTCCGTCGCTGCCAACGTCGTCCCGGCCCTGCGCGAACTGCGCGGCAAGGGCGTGCAGATCATCCGCTCCTCGCATGTCAATGCCGGTGGCTTCGTGATCCGCAATGCGGAACAGCCGGACGACCAGTACGACTGGGTCGTGGCGCACGACCTGAACCCGCAGAAGGCCCGCATCCTGGCTGCCGTGGCAATGACCAAGACCCAGGACAGCAAGGAACTGCAGCGCATCTTCTGGGAATACTGAGCTACCCGCCTGAGCGGATAACGCCACACCCCGGGCCGGCCCTGCCGCCGGCCTGACGCCCCCTCTTTGCCCGCCCACCCGATTGCCGCCGCTCCAGCGCGGCAAGGGACCGGCTCATTCTTCAAAAAGGACACCTCGTGAATCACAAACAGATCGCCCTGGCCGCCGCCACCGTCATCGCCACCCTCGCCCCCGGCCTCTCCCACGCTGGCGAAATCGACGAACTGAAGCAGGCCATGCAGAAAATGCAGGAACGCCTCGCCCAGCTTGAAACCCAGCAGAAGGAGGCTCCCCGCCCGGCTGCAGCGCCACCGGTACTATCGGCCGGCTCGCTCGGCGCCAACGCCAACGTCACGCTCTACGGCAAGCTCGACCTGTTTGCCGAAGTCAACGGTGGCGGCGGCCAGGGCGACCGCCTGGCGCTGGAATCCGGCGGCCTCAATGGCACCCGACTGGGCGTCAAGGGCGGCGCCGACATCACCGACGGCCTGCGCGCCATCTTTCAATTGGAAAGCGGTTTCTTTGCCAACAAGGGCACGCTGGCCCAGGGCGGCCGCTTCTTCGGGCGCCAGGCCTTTGCCGGCCTGGAAGGCAGCTGGGGTCGCCTGACCGCCGGCCGCCAGTACTCGCCGCTCTATAACGCGGTGATCAGCTACGACCCCTTCGAGCAGGGCTATGGCTCGCCGACCACCGACGGCAACGTCAGCACCGGCAGCACCCGCTTCGACAGTTCGATCGTCTATGCGACGCCGAAGTACGCCGGCCTGAGCGCCAACCTGATGCTCGCCTTCGGCGGCGAAACCGGCAAATCCCACGACGTCGCCTCCCTCTCGGTCAATTACGAGAACGGCCCCTTCGGCCTGACCGCCGCCTACCAGAACGACGACCACGTCAGCACATCGACCGCTGTCCTCCGCCAGGGCTTCCTCGGCGCCAGCTACCAGTGGGGCAAGACCCGCCTGATGGCCGGCATCACGCATGCCCAGAACGACCCGGATGCCGGCAGCACAACCACCCGCCGCGAATGGATGATCGGCAGCCGAAGCGACCTAACGGCCACCGGCCAGTTGCTGCTCGCCTACGCCGAAGGCCGCACGCAGGATGCCTCGCCCAACGACAAGGGCCGCGTCGCCACCCTCGGCTGGGTCGAAACCATCGGCGCCCAATCCAAGGTCTACGGCATCCTCTCCGCCCACAAGAACAGCGCCGGCTCGGCGCTGGTCCCGATGGGCACCAGCTCGGCGGCCAACTACACGGTCAATCCGGGTGACGACGCCTACGGTCTGGCGCTGGGGTATCAGTACTGGTTCTAAGCCTGCAATACAGAACGGCGAAACCCGGATGGGTTTCGCCGTTCTCGCTGATCCAAAGCACGCAACCCGAAGTCTGCATTCGGCCCCATGCCGACTTTGGTCTACAAAGCGGCTACGACAGCAATCGCATCTACTAAACGGACGCTCGACTGGTCATGCCGAATGGTTACGATCCAGCCATTTCAGTAAGGTTTGAAATAGCCTCTCAGGAACGACCGGCTTGGTAATGAAATCGTTCATACCTGCCTCCAGGCAAAGCTTCTTGTCCTCGGCGTATGCATTGGCGGTCAATGCCAGAATGGGAATCTGTGCGGTCTTTTTGGGTAACCGACGAATACGCCGGCTGGCCTCCAATCCATCCATGTTTGGCATCTGCATGTCCATCAGGATCAGGGCGTAGTCATGTTCGGTGGCTAACTTGAGTGCCTCCTCCCCATCCTCGGCAATATCGACCAACAGCCCGGCTTCATTGAGAAATGATCGTGTGATTTCGCTGTTGATAGGCTCATCCTCTGCCAACAGGATGCGGGTGCCGGCATACTCTGCCTTCAAGGTCGCTTCGGCGTCTGAAAGTCCCTTGATACCGACTGCACCATATTCGCCGAGGCACTTCTTCAGCCGGACAGTCAGCCAGAAGCGACTGCCCTTGCCTGGCTCACTGGTCACGCCTGCATCGCCGCCCATGATCTGGGCAATCTTGCGAGTAATAGCCAGTCCCAATCCTGTCCCGCCATATTTGCGCGTCAGCGAATTGTCTGCTTGTTCGAAGGCGGAGAAGAGTCGCGGAATGGCATCCGGTGCAATTCCGATGCCGGTATCGGTAACGGAGAATCTGACCAAGGTGCTGTCGGGAGTGTCGTCATCTTGCTCGACCTCAACCGTGATGCTGCCATGTTCGGTGAATTTGACGGCGTTGGACAGGTAGTTGAGCAGTGCTTGTTGCAGGCGGGTGCGGTCGCCCATCAATCCCTCAGGCAGGGAGGAAAGCTTGACGTTCAGGTGCAATCCCTTTGCCTGGGCATTGCCACTCACCATGCTGATGACAGTCTGGACGACCTCTTCAATGGGAATGAGCGTGTCCTCCAGTTCGAACTTGCCGGCTTCGATCTTGGATAGATCAAGGACGGCGTTGATTGTGTCGAGCAGGTGCTGCCCAGCCAATTCGATCCGCGCTAGTTTCTCTGACTGCTGAGGAGTGAGACCAGAACGTCGCAGGATATGAGGCATGCCGATGATGGCATTCAAGGGCGTGCGGATCTCATGGCTCATGTTGGCGAGGAAGGCACTCTTGGCAATACTCGCGGTTTCGGCGATCTCCTTGGCAGAATTGAGTTCTGCTGTGCGCTGCTCGACGAGTTGTTCGAGATGTTCGCGGTGACGGGTCAGCTCGTCCTCAACCTGCTTCTGAGCGGTGATGTCGTCGTAAATGCCGAGCACGCCGATGGTTTCTCCAGCAGAATTGCGCAACGGGACTTTCGAGGTGCGCAACCAGATTGTTTTGCCATCGGGCGTAGTCTGCGGCTCCTCGTAATTCAATGTCGACTGACCTGAATCCATCACCCGCCGGTCATCCGCACGATATAGATCGGCCTGAGCGGCCCAGCCCATCTCATGGTCGTCCTTGCCTAGCAACTCCTCGGAAAGATGCTTGCCGGCATCCTTCGCAAAGCGAGGGTTGCAGCCGAGGTAACGCAGTTCGCGATCCTTCCAGAATACCCGCATCGGCAGGTTGTCGATGATGGTCTGCAACAGCAGATCCGATTCGCGCAAGTTTTCGGTCCGCTCGCGCACTAGTCGACGCAATACCTGAGCAATCGCCAAGACTGCCACAACAGTGGTGGCCAACCCCCCGAGTACCCATATCACCCACGAGGGAAGTGCCATAGAGGCTGGTTCGGCTATCCATTTTTGGAGGATTGAGAAATACGGCGAATTCTCAGATGACTTCCAAACCTCCAGATGACGATCAATTGCCGCAAGCAGGTCGGCATTCGCACCAGAGGGGGCTGCAAAGTAGAGTCGTGACGGCTGGAACAACAGCGAGGAGGCTACAAGGTGGTATCGATCGGCGTTTTGTTCACCGAAGTGCCTATTGGCGGCGACCATGTCGGCCTTTCCCTCCGAGACCAAGGTGAATCCCTCAGCGTAGGAATGCACTGGTACGAATACAGCGGAAACACCAAAATCTTCAAGCAGCTTCCGTAAATATTCATCCTGAATTGATCCATTGAGTACCGCGACCTTCTTGTTTTTGAGATCCAGTACCGATTCGATATGCGTTTCCTTGCGTACATAGGCTGCCGACCAGCTATTCAGGGCAGGCACCGCGTGAAAGCCATATTTGCGTGATCTCTCCGCAGTTAAGGCCACATCAGGGAGTAAGTCGATTTGCTTGGCTTCCAAGGCCTTCAAGCACTCCTGCCATTCGCATGGCACGGCTCGAAGCGTCCATTTCTCCTGTCGCGCAATCTCTTCAAGAAGATCGCCGAAAATCCCGCTTGGACGCTGATCGACACTGAGGGTGATTTTGGGTGGATTTTCGTAGATGCCAACTCGGACTTCGCGGGCATCTGCCATCGCAGGATTCGACAGAGTCAACCAAAACCATAAAACAACCGCCCCGCTCAGTTGGCTCAATCGTGAAACGGCAGTTGGAAAAATTGGGCAGACTCGGTGCATAAATTTTAGCTTGCTGATGTTGGCTCCAGATTGGCCACAGGCGGCTCTGGGTGACTTCGCCTGTATCCTCGATCCGAAATGTTACGGTCGGCCGGAAAAAATGGCCAATATTGAAATGCCGCGCCCGCCCAGATCATCCCGTATTTCCCGAACGGCATTGCCCCCTCCAATCGCAATGAGCCGGATCAGGTGCCAGGCGCCTGACGACCGATGAACTCGACCAACTCGCGAACGACCTCGTCGGGCTCCTCCTCGGGCAGGAAATGTCCGCAGGGCAGGCCTTTTCCGGAAACATCGAGCGCCTTTTCCCGCCACAGGGCGGGGACGTCGTAGTTGCGCCCGACAAAGCCCTTGCTCCCCCACAGCACGAGAAGCGGGCAGCGGATTCGCTGGTCGGCGTCGGCGGCATCGTGCGCCAGGTCGATGCCGGCGGCGGCGCGGTAGTCGTCGCAGCTGCAGCGGATCGCCTCGGGGTTGGAGAAGCAGCGAACGAATTCGCTGACGACGGCGGGGTCAAATGCCTGCTCGTTTCCCATGCTCCAGCGCGACAGACAGCCTTTCAGCCAGGTGGCGGGGTCGGCGGCAATCATGCGCTCCGGCAAGGGGGCTGCCTGGATCAGGAAAAACCAGTGGAAGTAGCTGGTGGCCAATGCCTGATTGGTCAGCGCGAAGGTCGTCGCCGTCGGGGCGATGTCCATGATGCAGGCAGTTTGCACACGCTCCGGATGATCGAGGCAAAGGCGGTGCAGAACGCGCGCGCCGCGGTCGTGACCGGCAGCGTGGAAGCAGTCGTAGCCGAGCGCCGACATCAGGTTGGCCAGGTCCTGCGCCATGGCCCGCTTGGACTGGTTGGTGGCCTCCGGCTCGGAAGGCGGCATCCCGGAGTCGCCGTAGCCGCGCAGGTCGGGAAGCACGAGGGAGAAACGATCCTCCAGCATGGGGGCGACCTTGTGCCACATGAGGTGCGTTTCGGGATAGCCATGGATCAGCAGCAGGGTCGGCCGCCCTTCGTTGTGCCGGACCTTCACGTGGATATGCGTCGCGCCGACATCGACGTCGCGACTGACATAGCTTGAATCGAACATGGTCGTCTCCCTCTGCCTGATGACCAATGATAACGCCGGGGAGCGTGGGCGGCTGTTGTATGCCACCGGATACAGCGCAAGCCGCCCCGCGCCGAAATGCCATCCCCCAAGGGGACTTCCTTCGGGGCGCGGTCGGCCGGAAAAATTGCCCCAAATGCAGCAGCGAAGGATCGGCCGAACTGGCCTCCGCGGGCGAATTCTGCTGACCGAACAGCCGCATAAATCCACTTTTTGACAAAAGGCATAGATATTTGATGTTTATCAACAACATTGACAAACCCTATCTATAATGTCCTCGGGATATGCAAAAAGGCATACCAATATCTCGCCAAACGGCCTGATACCGGCCAACAACAACTCGCCGTGCCGTCGGCGCCCGTCGTCGTCAGCACACTGTCCACCAACCTCTCGACCCGGAAAGTTTCCATGCCAAACCTTACCGTCGCTGGCCGCCTCAGCATTGGCTTCAGCGTCATCATCGCCCTCATCATCACCATCGCCGGTATCGGCATTTCTCGCCTGGCCTTGCTCGACAACAATACGCGGACCATCGAAACCCAGGTGGAGATGGTCGGCCTGAGCAGCGGCATCATCACCAAGACCAATCAGATCGCCATTGCGTTGCGCAACATGATGCTGGCCGATAACCGCGACGACCTGGCCCGCCAGAAGCAGGCGGTGCTGGACAACCGGGCCTCGATCCTGAAGGACGTCGAGAAGCTCTGGCCCATGGTCACCGATCCGCGCGCCCGGGAAATCCTTGAGCGCGCCAAGGCGCAACGCGCCAATTACATCGCGGGCCAGGACAAGCTGATGAGCATCATCGAAGCGGGATCGCACGAGGAAGCCCGGCGTTACCTGAACAACGAACTGCGCCCCATCCTGCTCCAGTACCAGACGGCGCTCAAGGACTTCAACGCCTACCAGGACGGCCAGGTTGCCACCGCCGTGGTCGACGCCCATGACCACTACAGCAGCGCCCGCAACCTGACCATCGCCATCGTTGGCGCCGGGCTGTTCATTTCGATCGGCCTCGCGCTGTGGGTCATCCGTTCGGTGACCGGGCCGCTCGGCGGCGAACCGGCGGCTGCCCAGGCGGTGATCGAGCGCATCGCCGAAGGCGACCTGACGGCCTCCATTCCGGTCCGCTCCAACGATCAAAGCAGCCTGATGGCAGCGACCCACAAGATGCAGTCCAGCCTGCGCCGGATGCTCACCGATCTGCACCGGAATGCCGAAGGCGTCGCCCATTCGGCCCAGGAAATGGCCAGCGCCTCGCACCAGGTGGCGAGCGCCACGGCGCTGCAGTCCGAGGCGGCCTCGTCGACGGCGGCGGCGGTCGAGCAGATGACCGTTTCGATCAACCACGTGTCGGACAGCGCCCGCCAGGCCCACACCATCACCACGCAAACCGGCGAACTGTCGAATGCCGGCAACCAGGCGATCGAACACACCGTCGCCGAAATGCTGCGCATCTCGGCCACCGTGCACGACGCCTCGAACACCATCCGCGAGATGGGCGAAAGTTCCCAGCGGATCAGCGGCATCGTCGGCGTGATCAAGGACGTCGCCGACCAGACCAACCTGCTCGCCCTCAATGCCGCCATCGAGGCCGCCCGCGCCGGTGAAGCCGGGCGCGGCTTTGCCGTGGTCGCCGACGAAGTCCGCAAGCTCGCCGAGCGGACCGCCAAGGCGACGACGGAGATTTCGGAAATGGTCGCCGCCGTCCAGGGCAACGCCCATCAGGCGGTCAGCACCATGGCCGAGACGGTGGCCCGGGTCGAGGACGGCGTGAACCTGGCCCGCGAATCCAGCCGCTCGATGCTGAGCATCAACGAGGGCGCCCGAGAGGTCATGCAGACGGTGACCGACATCTCGAATGCGCTGAGCGAACAGGGCGCGGCCAGCAACGAGATCGCCGCCAATGTCGAAAATATCGCCCAACGCTCGGAAGAAAACAGCATCGCCGTGCGCCTGGTCGCCGAAACGGCCGGTCGCCTGCAGAAACTGGCGGCCGAAAGCCACCAGGCAGTCGCCCTCTTCCGCATCTGACCAGTCCCCGGCGCGGCGTGTCAGCCGCCGACAAACCAAGGGCAGACCGGCGACGCCGGCCTGCCCTTGTTGCATTCTCCTGCCGGCAGCCTCACCCCGAAATGCTACGGTCGGCCGGAAATTTTGCCCAAAATCGAAATTTGGCCGCCGCTCAGATCAGCCCGTATTTCTTCAGCTTGTCGTACAGCGTCGTCCGCGCGACTTTCAGCGCCTCGCTGGTGCGCGCGATGTTGCCTTCCTGCAGCGTGAATTCGCGGGTGATCAGCAGACGCTCGTAGTTGTCGACGGCCTCGGTCAGCGATTGCGGGGTGTTGGCGGCCGGGCTGGCGACGGCGTCGAGGCCGATGCCGAGGGCGTGGCAGTCGGCGGCATTGCGCAGTTCGCGGATGTTGCCCGGCCAGTCCTGGGCCATCAGGCGGCGCAGGCAGTCCGAGGTCAGCGGCGGCGGCGGGCGGTTGTAGCGCTTGGCGGCCTGGAGCAGGAATTCGTCATAAAGGGCCGGGATGTCCTCGCGCCGTTCGCGCAGCGGCGGCAGTTCGATGCGCACGACGTTGAGCCGGTAGTAGAGGTCGGCGCGGAACTTGCCCTGCTCGGAGAGCAGTTTGAGATCGTCCTTGCTGGCGGCGACGACGCGGCACGACACGGGAATCCGCTGGTTGGAGCCGAGCCGTTCGATGACCCGTTCCTGCAGCACGCGCAGCAGCTTGATCTGCATGGCCATCGGCATCGATTCGACTTCATCGAGGAACAGCGTGCCGCCGCTGGCGTATTCGATCTTGCCGATGCGTCGTTTCTGCGCGCCGGTGAAGGCGCCCGGCTCATGGCCGAAGAGTTCGCTGTCGAGCAGGGTGTCGGCCATGCCGCCGCAGTTGATGGCGACGTAGTTATCCTGGCCGGGGTGCGACAGGTCGTGCAGGCAGCGGGCGACCATTTCCTTGCCGGTGCCGGTTTCGCCGAAGATCAGCACGTCGACGGCCGCGCCGGCGACGTCGAGGATCAATTGGCGGACCTTGGCCATCTGCGGCGAACGGCCGATCAGCCGCGATTCGAGGTCGTCGCGGTGGTCCAGCCGGCGGCGCAGGGCTTCGACTTCGAGGACCAGTTCGCGCTTTTCCAGCGCCCGGCGGACGACTTCGATCAGGTCGCCGGTCGAGAAGGGTTTCTGCATGAAATCGTAGGCGCCGCTGCGCATCGCCTCGACGGCCAGCGTGACGTCGCCGTGGCCGGTGATGATGATCACCGGCAGGTCGGCGTCGCGCTCGACGACCCAGCGCAAGAGCGCCATGCCATCGGCGCCAGGCAACCGCATGTCGGTGACGACGATGCCGGGGAAGCCGGCGGTCAGCCGACGCTGCGCCTCCTCGGCCGAGGCCACGGCGTCGACCGCGATGCCGGCCAGTTGCATGGCCTGTTCGCAGCCGAGGCGGACGTTGGGATCATCTTCGACGAGCAGGACGGAAAGTTGGGGCTTCATGGCTTGCCTTGTTCGGAATGGGTCGGCGGGACGGCCGGCAGCAGGATGACGAAACGCGCGCCGCCGCCGGGCGCCGGGCCGGCCAGCAGGTCGCCGCCGAAATCGCGCAGGATGTCGCGCGAGATGGTCAGGCCAAGGCCGAGCCCTTCGCCCGGCTGTTTGGTGGTGAAAAACGGTTCGAAAAGATGTTCCAGCGCTGCCTCGGAAAATCCGCTGCCGGTGTCGCTGACGGCCAGCGCGACCTGGCCGGAACTATCGCTCTCGGCGGAGAAGCTCAGGCGGCGCTGCGGCGAATCGGCCATCGCGTCGATGGCGTTGCCGATCAGATTGACCAGCACCTGCTGCAGGCGATTCTGGTCGCACCAGGCAATTTGCGAATTTGGCCCAAATTTCCGCTCGACCGTAGCATTCAGCTTTTTCAGGCGGGCATCGAACAGGAACAGCGCCGCATCGACCGCCTGCGCCACATCGACCGGCGCCGGGATGGCCGGCGACTTGCGGGCAAAGGTTTTCAGCGGCGTGATGATGCCACCGGCCTGCTCGGCCAGTTGGCCGACGATGCCGAGGTTCTTTTCGGTGGTCGCCAGGTCGCCGCGGCGCATGAACTCGACGGCATTGGCCGCCAGCGTGCGGATGGCGCCGAGCGGCTGGCTCAGCTCGTGGGTGATGCCGGTCGCCATCTGGCCGAGCACGGCCAGCTTGGCGGCCTGCACCAACTCGTCCTGGGCGGCGCGCAGGGTTTGTTCGGCGCGCTGGCGTTCGGCGACTTCGCGCTGCAGGCCAGTCACGGCCTCGGACAGATCGGCGGTGCGCGCCTCGACCTTGCGTTCCAGCTCCTGGTTGGCCCGTTCGAGCATGGCGCGCGCCTCCTCGCGGCCGCGCGCCAGCCGGCGGCGCTGGCTGAGGAAGAGCAGCCAGAGCAGGAAGCAGCCGACGGCCGCGGCGGCCAGCGCGGCATGCGTCGCCGCCTGGACATTGACCGGCTTGAGGTCGGAGAAGACGACGATGCGCCAGGCCGTGCCCGGCAGGTGGCGACTCAGCGCGAGATAGGACTTGGCGCCCTGCAAAGGACCGGGGTCGGGTTTCAGCTGGCGCGACAGGCGAACCACCGTGCCTTCCTGCGCCGCATCGATGGCGATGTCGAGTGAGGTGACGCCGAGCGGCTGGTCGGCGAACTGCTCGCGGCTGATGCGCGCCAATTCCTCCGGCGGCTTGGGCTGCAGCGTGGCGTAGCGCCATTCCGGTGGCGAGGCGAGCAGCACGATGCCGTTGGTGTCGACAATCAGGGCCGGCGCCTCCTGCGCCAGCCAGCGCCGCTCCAGCTCGTGCAGGCTGGACTTGACGACGGCGACGCCGATCACCTTCCAGTCCTGCTCCTCGTCGCGGATCGGCAGTGCGAACAGATAGCCCGGTTCCTTGCGCACGTCGTCCACCGCGTAGTGCCGCCCCGGCGTGCCGGCGATGGCGCCGCGGATCAGCGGCATGTAGGAGAGGTCGGCGCCGAGCAGGTTCTTGGAGAAGATCCAGTCGCTGGACGCAACCACCCGGCCGGTGGTATCGACCACGAAAATGACCGGCCCGCCGAGGTGGTCGTTGAGTTTCTGCAAGAAGTGGTTGGCCGAGGCCTGCAGGATGTCCTGGCGCTCGCCCGGGTTGCGCAGCAGGGCCAGCACGTCGGGGTTCAGCTCGACGGCGCTGGGGATGGCGGCGTGCCGCGTCACCTCGCTGTCGATGGCGGCGGCGAGCACATCGAGCTGGTGGCTGGCCTCGTCGCGCATCTGGTTGAAGCCGAGGTTCTGCGAGACCCGGTAGGCGAGCAGCGCAGTGACCAGCAGCAGGACCAGCATGGCAACCATGACCAGCGCGTGATGCGGCTTGGGCAGGCTGACCGGGACGGGCTGGCGGGTTTCGGACATGCGTTGGCTCAAATCCCGGCCATGAAGCTGCGGATGCCCGAACCGACGAACTGCACGCCGATGCAGACAAGCAGGAAGCCGGTCAGCCGGGCGACGACGTTAAGCCCCTCGGCGCCGAGATGGCGCGATACCCAGCGCGCCGAATGCAGGACCAGCCAGATCAGCAGGCAGGTGATGGCAATGCTGGCCACGGTCGCCGCGTAGGCGGTCACCCGGCGCATGCCGCCGGACAACTCGGCGATTTCCGACGAAATACCGATCACCGTCGCCAGCGCCCCCGGCCCGGCGATGCCCGGCATGGCCAGCGGGAAGAAGGCGAAGCTGCCATTGCCGCCGGCCGGTGCGGTGTCGCCGCTGCCGAACAGCATCCGGTAGCCGATCAGCGCCACGGTCAGGCCGCCGGCAATGCGCAGGGCGCCGAAGGAAATGCCGAAAGCCTCCAGGATGAAGACCCCGGCGAACAATCCTACGGTGAGCAGCAAAAAACCGTAAAAACAGGCGCGCCGCGCTTCCCGCGAACTGGCGCTGACCTCAAGATCAGTGGCCAGCGACAGGAAGACCGGGATCTTCGACAGGGGATTGGTGATCGTCAGCAGGCTGACCAGCCCGCCGAGGAAGAAGCTGATCGCCAGCCGGTTCAGAGTATCCGCCATCAGTGGTGCAGGATCTTGGCCAGGAACTGCTGCGCCCGCTGCGAGCGCGGATTGGCGAAGAAAGCCTCCTTGCTGTCGTCCTCGACGATGGCGCCCTGGTCCATGAAGATGACCCGGTCGGCAACGCGCTTGGCGAAGCCCATTTCGTGCGTCACGCACATCATCGTCATGCCTTCGTGGGCCAGTTCGGTCATCACGTCGAGCACCTCGTTGACCATTTCCGGGTCAAGCGCCGAAGTCGGCTCGTCGAACAGCATGCAGATCGGGTCCATGGCCAGCGCCCGGGCGATCGCCACGCGCTGCTGCTGGCCACCCGACAACTGGCCGGGGAACTTGGCGGCCTGCGCCTTGAGGCCGACCCGGTCGAGCAGTTTCAGGCCCTTGTCCATCGCCTCGTCCTGGCTGCGGCCGAGCACCTTGACCTGGGCGATGGCCAGATTCTGGGTGATGCTCATGTGCGGGAACAGTTCGAAGTTCTGGAAAACCATGCCGACGCGGGCGCGCAGCTTGGACAGGTTGGTCTTCGGGTCGCCGACCGAGGTGCCGTCGACGATGATTTCACCCGACTGGAAGGGTTCCAGGCCATTGACGCACTTGATCAGCGTCGACTTGCCGGAACCGGAAGGCCCGCAGACGACGATGACTTCGCCCTTGGCGACCGAGGTGGTGCACTCCTTGAGCACCTGGAAACTGCCGTAATGCTTGCTGACGTTGGCGATATTGATCATGGGATGTCTCCTTGGGCGGCGCTCAGGCCGGGGTATATTTTTTCTGCAGGCGTTTGACGATCTGCGAGGCGCTGAAGCAGATGACGAAATAGACGGCACCGGCGAAAAGCAGCATTTCCACCAGTCGCCCGTCGCGGTCGCCCACCTTGTAGGCGGCACCGAAGAAGTCGGCCAGCGCCGAGACATAAACCAGCGAGGTGTCCTGGAAAAGGATAATGGCTTGCGTCAGCAGCAGCGGCACCATGTTGCGGAAGGCCTGCGGCAGCACGACCAGGCGCATGGCCTGGGCGTAGTTCATGCCGAGCGCCGAGGCAGCGGAAATCTGCCCCTTCGGCACGCTCTGGATGCCGGCGCGGATGATTTCCGAGTAGTAGGCTGCTTCGAACAGGGCAAAACCGGCCATCGCCGAAGACAAACGCAAGTCAGTCCCCTTCGGAATGTTGAACAACTGCCCAACAAACTCCGGCACGATCAGGAAGAACCAGAGCAGCACCATGACCAGCGGCACGGCGCGGAACAGGTTGACGTAGCCGGCGGCGAACCACGACAGCGGCTTGACCGAAGACAGCCGCATCATGGCCAGCAGAGTTCCCCAGACGATGCCGATGACCACCGCCTGGGCAGTGATGACCAGCGAAATCTTCATGCCGTCCCACAGGAAGGGCAAGGCGCCGGGGATGGAAGACCAGTCGAATTCGTAAGTCATCATTTGCCTCCGATATAGCCGGGCACGGCGATGCGTTTTTCGAACCTGTGCATCAGGGTCATCACGGTGACGTTGATGATGATGTAGGACAGCGTCACGGCAATGAAGGACTCGTAGGGCTGCGCGGTGTAATCGACCAGCTGGCGGCCCTGGGCAGCCAGCTCAAGCAGGCCGATGGTCGAGCAGACGGCGGAATTCTTGAAGATGTTGAGGAATTCCGAAGTCAGCGGCGGCACGACCAGGCGGAAGGCCATCGGCAGCATCACGTAGCGATAGGTCTGCGGCAGCGTGAAGCCAAGCGCCAGCCCGGCGTTCTTCTGGCCGCGCGGCAGTGAGTTGATGCCGGCGCGCACCTGCTCGGCGACGCGGGCGCTGGTGAATAGCCCGAGGCAGACCATCGAGGCGAGGAACTGCTGCAACACCGGGTTGGACTGCTTGTAGGCATCGCCGATACTGGTCGGCAACAGCTCCGGCAGCACGAAATACCAGATGAACAGCTGGACGAGCAGCGGCACGTTGCGGAACAGCTCGACATAGGCGGTGGCGATGCCGGCCAGCGTCTTGTTCGGCACCGTGCGCAGCACGCCGACCAGGGCGCCGAGCAGCAGGGCGAGCACCCAGGCGGTCAGCGACAGCGCGATGGTCATCTTGAAGCCGGCGAACATCCAGCCCAGATAGGTGTCGTCGCCGCTCGCACTCGACTGCAGGAAGACACCCCAATTCCATTGATAACCCATGACGGTCTCCTCAAGGATATTTTTATCGCCCCTCCCCCGCCGACGGGAGAGGGGCCGGGAGACTTACTCGAAAGCCTTGTCGTTCGGGGCCTTGAAGGCAGCCTTCATTTCATCGGACAGCGGCATGTTGAGATTCAGGCCCTTGGGCGGGATCGGACTCAGGAACCACTTGGCGTAGATCTTCTCGGCATCGCCTGAAGTCAGCGCCTTGGTCAGCGCCGCATCGACGACCTTCTTGAAGGCCGGATCATCCTTGCGCAGCATGCAGCCGTAGGCTTCCTTGGATTGGGCGGTGCCGGTGACGATCCAGTCGCCCGGCTTCCTGGCCTTGGCCATTTCGCCGTAGAGCAGTGCGTCGTCCATCATGAAGGCGACAGCGCGGCCGGTTTCCAGGGTCAGGAAGGCTTCGCCGTGATCCTTGGCGGAGATGACGTTCATGCCCATCTTCTTGTCTTCGTTCATCTTGCGCAGCAGGCGCTCGGAAGTGGTGCCGGCGGTGGTCACCACGTTCTTGCCAGCAAGATCAGGGAAGTCCTTGATGCCGGAAGTCGCCTTGGTCATCAGCCGGGTGCCGATCACGAAAATCGTGGTCGAGAAACCGACCTGCTTCTGGCGTTCGAGATTGTTGGTCGTCGAGCCGCATTCGATATCGACCGTGCCGTTCTGGATCAGCGTGATGCGATTGGCCGAGGTGACCGGCATCAGGCGGGTGTCGATCTTGGCCAGCTTCAGTTCGTTCTTGATGCCATCGACGACCTTGAGCATCAGTTCGTGCGAATAGCCGATGACCTGCTGCTTGTCGTCGTAATACGAGAAGGGAATCGACGATTCGCGGTGACCCAGCGTGATGCTGCCGGTGTCCTTGATCTTCTTCAGGGTGGCGGATTCCTGGGCCTGGGCCGGCAGGGCGGCGGTAACGCTCAGGGTGGTGGCAAGTGCGGCAGCAAAGGCAAATCGGTTCATGTCGTCTCCTCTTTTTTGAAAGAAGCCGCAGTCGGGCTCCGTTGGCTACTACTATGCAGCGAGCGTGCCAGAAAAGCGAGCCTCACCATAAAGCTCAAACAACTGATTTTTCGATGATTTTTACACAGACCAGCCAACACGGCGTCGGATTTCCGTCAGCGCGATAAATCAGCCATCGGAAATCCGACAGCAAAAAGCAGACAATGGTTGCAAAAAAGCCGCCCAAAACGGCGGCTTTTTTGTTGGCAGGCGCGTGACGCTCAGTCGAAGCGCGTATCCAGCCCCTGTTCGGCCAGTTCCGCGGCGCGCAGTACGGCGCGGGCCTTGTTGCGGGTTTCTTCCCATTCCGACTGCGGGTTGGAATCGGCGACGATGCCGGCCCCGGCCTGGACATGCAGCAGGCCGTCCTTGACGACCCCGGTACGGATGGCGATGGCGATATCCATGTCGCCGTTGAAGCCCAGATAGCCGACGGCACCGGCGTAAATGCCGCGCTTGACCGGCTCCAGCTCGTCGATGATTTCCATGGCGCGGATCTTCGGCGCGCCGGACACGGTGCCGGCCGGGAAGGTGGCGCGCAGCACGTCGAGCGCGTCGAGCCCCGGCTGCAGCTTGCCGTCCACGTTGGAGACGATGTGCATCACGTGCGAGTAGCGCTCGACGATCATGTTCTCGGTCAGCTTGACCGAACCGACCTGGGCGACGCGGCCGCAGTCGTTGCGGCCGAGGTCGAGCAGTTGCGTATGCTCGGCGCGTTCCTTCTCGTCGGCCAGCAATTCGGCGGCCAGTGCGGCGTCTTCCTCCGGCGTCGCGCCGCGCTTGCGGGTGCCGGCGATCGGCCGGACGGTGACGACGTCACCTTCGAGGCGCACCAGGATCTCCGGCGAGGCGCCGACGACGTGGTAGTCCTCGAAGTCGAAATAGAACATGTAGGGCGACGGGTTGAGGCTGCGCAGCGCCCGGTAGAGCGCCATCGGACTGGCCCCGAACGGCTTGCTCATCCGTTGCGACAGCACGACCTGCATGATGTCGCCTTCGGTAATGTAGTCCTTGGCCTTGAGTACGGCCGCCTTGAAGGCTTCCTCGCCGAAATTGGAAACGGCCGGCGCCGAGGCGCAAGGCTGCTCGGCCGGGATGCTGGCCGGCTGGCGCAGCTTGGCGAGCAGTTCCTTCAGGCGCGCGCGGGCCTTCTGGTAGGCGCCGGGGAACCCCGGTTCGGCGAAGACAACCAGGGTCAGCTTGCCGGACAGGTTATCGACGACGGCGATTTCCTCGGAGAGCAGCAGGCCGATGTCCGGCGTGCCGATCGGGTCCGGCTTGTTGGCGGCGGCCAGCTTGCTCTCGACGTAGCGGATGGTGTCGTAGCCGAAGCAGCCGACCAGGCCGCCGCAGAAGCGCGGCAGGCCGGAACTGGGCGGCGCCTTGAAGCGGGTCATGAACTCGTCGATGAAGTCGAGCGGGTTGATGTCGTCGCGGCGTTCGGCAACGCGATGGCCGGAAAGAACCAGCACCTGGCGGCCATTGACCACGACGCGGGTCTGGGCGCCGAGGCCGATGATCGAGTAGCGGCCGAAACGCTCGCCACCCTGTACCGATTCGAGCAGGTAGGTGAACGGCCCGTTGGCCAGCTTCAGGTAGATGGAGAGCGGCGTGTCGAGGTCGGCAAACGTTTCCAGCGTGACGGGAATACGGTTGTAGCCTTGCGCGGCAAGCGCGTTGAATTCGGTTTCAGTCATGGGGAAGCCTCGGAAATGACAGGGTGCTGCGATCTAGTGCGGGGCGCCGGACGGGCGCGCGAAAGGGAATCAGCGGCGCCAGAGACGCCAACCGTGCCATTCGTGCCAGAGTCGCAGAGGGGTCATTTGTGCGGGAGGTCTTTGAAAGTAAGGGCTTGCCGGTAGGCGGCAAGCAGATCGGATACTAGCGCATCGCAATCGACACTGTCCACCGGCTTGCCCTCGTTGTAGCCGTAGGGCACGCAGAAGGCCGGCGAACCGGCGGCGCGGGCCGCCAGGATGTCGTTTTCCGAGTCGCCGACGTGCAGGTTGCGATCCGGCCGCACGCCGAACAGCCGGCAGGCGTGGAGGATAGGTTCCGGATGCGGCTTCTTGTGCGCCGTCGTATCGCCGGAAACGATCACGTCGAAATAGTCGGTCATGCCCATCCGGTCGAGCAGCGCCTCGGTGAACATGCCCGGCTTGTTGGTGACGACGCCCATCTTCAGGCCGTGGGCTTTCCAGGCATCGAGCCCTTCAAGCACGCCCGGATAAATCTGGGCAAATTTGCCATTGACCGTAGCATAGTGACGCTTGAACGACTCGATGGCCGCCTGCAACTGCTCGGCGCTCGGCGCCTGCTCGTGGGTCAGGCAACGCTCGACCAGCACCGCCATGCCCTTGCCGACGAAGCTGTGCACCTCGGCCTGGGAACGCGGCGGGGCGCCGATTTCGTCGAGCATCAGCCGGCAGCCCTCGGCGAGGTCGGCGATGGTGTCGAGCAGCGTGCCGTCGAGATCGAAGGTGACCGACTGGAATTGCATGTTCAGACCTTGGCCAGTTCGCTACGCAGGGCGCCGATAATCGAGTCGTAGCGATGCGGGTCGCTGTCCTTCCCTGCTCCATAAACAGCCGAGCCGGCAACGAAGGCATCGACGCCGGCGCGGGCGATGTCGGCGATGTTGGCGGTATTCACGCCGCCGTCGATCTCCAGTCGGATGCGCCGGCCAGTTTCGCGTTCGTAGGCGTCGAGCTTGGCCCTGGCCTGGCGGGCCTTAGCCAGCGTGCCGGGGATGAATTTCTGGCCGCCGAAGCCGGGGTTGACGCTCATCAGCAGCACGACGTCGATCTTGTCGAGCACGTAGTCCATGTAGGCTAGCGGTGTCGCCGGGTTGAAGACCAGGCCGCCCTGGCAGCCGCCATCGCGGATCAGCGACAGGCTGCGGTCGACGTGTTCCGAGGCTTCCGGGTGGAAGGTGATGATGTTGGCGCCGGCCTTGATGAAGTCGGGGATGATCCGGTCGACCGGCTTGACCATCAGGTGCACGTCGATCGGGGCGCTGGTGCACGGCCGGATCGCTTCGCAAACCAGTGGGCCAATGGTCAGGTTGGGAACATAATGGTTGTCCATCACGTCGAAGTGAATCCAGTCGGCCCCCGAGGCGATGACGTTGGCCACTTCTTCGCCCAGCTTGGCGAAGTTGGCGGACAGAATGCTCGGTGCAATGACGTAATCTTTGGCTGACATGATGCTTCCCTGAACTAGAACAGACGAAATTATCCCATGCCCGACGACAACAAGTACCGAATCGAAATCCAGCCGATGCCGCAGTTCATTCCGGACCAGTCCGACCCGGAGAACGACCGCTACGTGTTCGCCTACACGATCACCATCAAGAACGTCGGCAGCGTGCCTGCCCAGCTGGTCTCGCGCCACTGGATCATCACCGACGCCAACAACGAGGTCCAGGAAGTGCGCGGCATCGGCGTCGTCGGCAAGCAGCCGCTGCTGCAGCCGGGCGAGAGTTTCCAGTACACCAGCGGATCGGCACTGACGACGCAGATTGGCACGATGAAGGGCAGCTACCAGATGGTGGCCGAGGACGGCACGCATTTCGAGGCTGAAATCCCGGAATTCGTGCTGGCCAGCCCGCACGCGCTGCATTGAACCTTGGGCCTCAGGCATAGCTACACGCTGATCGCGCCGTTCTACGACGCGGCGATCGCCCGGGCCACCGAGGCCGCCCGGGCGCGTAGCCTGGCTGCACTGCCGGCTGAAGCGGGTCATGTGCTGCTGGCCGGTGTCGGCACCGGACTCGACCGGCCCCACCTGCCGCCGCAGCACCGCTATGTCGGCCTCGACCTGACCCACGCCATGCTGCGCCGCGCTTTGCCGCGGGCCGGACGGGTCGATTTCACACCAGTCCAGGGTGACGCGCAACGCCTGCCGTTTACCGACGCCGCTTTCGACAGCGCCGTGCTGCACCTGATCCTCGCCGTCGTCCCCGAACCGGCCCACTGTTTTGCGGAAATTGCCCGGGTCGTCAAACCCGGCGGGCAAGTCATCGTGTTCGACAAGTTCCTGCGTCGCGGCCAGCCGGCGCTGCTGCGGCGGATGATCAACCCGCTGGTGCGCCGAGTGGCGACGCGGCTCGACGTTGTCTTCGAGGATTTGCTGCCAGTTGCGCCCGGACTGGCGCTGGAGCACGACCAGCCGGCGCTAGTCGGCGGCTGGTTCCGGCTGATCCGACTCAGGAAGCTCTGACGGCTGCGCCTGCTCATCGTGGCCGAGCGCGTCGGCGATCCAGGCCTGCATCAGGGTCCAGGTCACGGCCAGAACGACCGGGCCGACGAAGATGCCGATCAGGCCGAAACTCAGCATGCCGCCGATGACGCCGGCGAAGATCAGCAGCAGCGGCAGGTCGGCGCCGCGCTTGATCAGCATCGGGCGCAGAAAATTATCCAGGCTGCCGACGATCAGGCTCCAGACCAGCAAGGCGGTGGCCCAGCCGGTGTCACCCATCCAATACATCCAGCCGACGGCCGGCAACAGGATCAGCATCGGCCCGATCTGGGCAATGCACAGCATCAGCATGACCGCCGACAGCAAGGCTGCGAACGGAACACCGGTCACGGCCAGGCCGATACCGCCGAGTACTGTCTGGACGATGGCGGTGACGCCGACGCCGAGCGCCACGCCGCGGATCGCCTGGCCGGCCAGGATGATCGAATTCTCGCCGCGCTCGCCAGCCAGCCGGCGCCCGAAGCGGCGGACCAGCCGGGCGCCGTCTTCGCCGCCAGCGTAGAGAATGGCGGCGATGGTGACGACCAACAGAAACTGGATCAGCATGCCGCCGAAGCCGCCAATCTGAGCGAGCACCCACTTACCGGTATCGGCCGCATAGGGCGTCACCTTGGCGACAATACCGGTCGTTCCACCGGCGGCCAGCTGGGTCCAGCCGGCACTCAGTTTTTCGCCGACTAAGGGCAGCGTTTTGACCCAATCCGGCGGCGGCGGCAAGCCATCGGCCGCCAGCGACTGAAAAGCTACGGTGACCTGCCCGGAATGCTCAAAAATGGTATCGATGGCCAGCCACAGCGGCAGCACCAGCAGTAGCAGCAGGGCCAGCGTCATGATCGCCACCGCCGGACTGCGGCGATGGCCGAGCCGCGCTTCCAGCGAGATGAACAGCGGCCAGGTGGCGACGACGATCATCGCCGCCCAGACGCCGGCCGCCAGGAAGGGCCGCAACACCCACAAACTCAGGCCGATCAGCCCGAGGATGCAGAGGATGGCCAGCGTATTGCGGGCCAGGTCACGGCGGATGTCGGTCACGGCTCGCTTCCGTTCGGCTCCGGGTTGATCAGCTGCGGTAATCCGCGTTGATCTTCACGTAGTCGTAGGAGAAATCGCAGGTGTAGACATTGGCTTTTGCTGCACCGCGACCCAGATCGACGCGGACGGTGATTTCGGCCTGGGCCATCACGCGGGCGCCGTCCTCTTCCTTGTAGGCTGCCGCCCGGCCGCCGTTTTCGGCGACCAGCACATCGTCCAGCCAGACCTTGACGCCATCGACATCGAGGTCGCCGATGCCGGCGTAGCCGATGGCGGCCAGGATGCGGCCGAGGTTGGGGTCGGAGGCAAAAAAGGCGGTCTTGACCAGCGGCGAGTGGCCGATGGCGTAGCCGACCTTGCGGCACTCTTCGGCATCCTTGCCGCCTTCGACGGCAACGGTGATGAACTTGGTCGCGCCTTCGCCGTCACGGACGATGGCCTGGGCCAGTTCGACGGCGACAGCGATCATCGCCGCCTTGACTTCGGCCCAGCCGGCATCGTTTTCATCGGCAATCGTCACGCCAGACTGGCCGGAGGCGATCATCACGAAGGAGTCGTTGGTCGAGGTGTCGCCGTCGACGGTGATGCAGTTGAACGAGGCGTCAGCGGCTTCCTTGACCAGCTGGTCGAGCAGCGGCTGGGCAATGCCGGCGTCGGTGGCGACGAAACCGAGCATGGTCGCCATGTTCGGCTTGATCATGCCGGCGCCCTTGGAAATTCCGGAAATGGTCACTTTTTTGCCATTGACCGTAGCATTCCGCGACGCCGCCTTGGCAATGGTGTCGGTGGTCATGATGGCGTGCGCGGCGGCATGCCAGTTGTCGGCATCCAGATTGGCCTTGGCGGCCGGCAGCCCGGCAACCAGACGTTCGACTGGCAGCGGCTCGAGGATGACGCCGGTCGAGAACGGCAGCACCTGGTCGGCGCCGATGCCAAGCAGTTCGCCGACCGCATCGCAGGTCGCCTGTGCCGCCAGACGGCCCGGCTCGCCGGTACCGGCATTGGCGATGCCGGTATTGATGACCAGGGCACGGATGCCCTTGCCGGCCGCCAGATGGTTGCGGCACAGCTGCACCGGCGCGGCGCAGAAGCGGTTCTGCGTGAACACGCCGGCCACCGTGCAACCGGCGTCGAGCGCGACCAGGGTCAGGTCGCGGCGGTTCTTCTTGCGGATTTCGGCTTCGGCGACACCGAGACGGACGCCGGCGACCGGAAAGAGTTGATCGGCAGCGGGCGTGGCGTAATTGACAGGCATTCGTTGAACTCCAAAAGCATCAAGGCACCGCCTTGGGTGCCTTGGGGATCAGATCAGGAAAGTTTTCCGTGGCAGTGTTTGTACTTCTTGCCCGAACCGCATGGACAGGGATCGTTGCGACCGACCTTCGGGCCGGCATCAGCCGGCTGCTGGCCGGCGGCCGGCGCCCCTTCGCCTTCGCCCAGCGCCTCGTCGTAACCGGCATGCTGGTACTGGACGTTCTGCACATCGGCGTGCGGCGCGGTTTCCTGAACGTCTTCCGGCGTGCGGATCTGCACGGTGAAGACGATGCGGGTGACTTCGCGGCGCACGAGATCGAGCAAGCCCTCGAACAGCTCGAAGGCTTCGCGCTTGTATTCCTGCTTCGGATTCTTCTGGGCGTAACCACGCAGATGAATGCCCTGGCGCAGGTGATCCAGGGCGGCCAGATGCTCGCGCCAGTGGGTATCGAGGCTCTGCAGCATGACATTGCGCTCGAACTGGTGGAAGGTCTCGGCGCCAACCAGTTCGACCTTGGCCCGGTAGGCCTCGTCGGCCTCCTTGGTGATGCGCTCAAGGATTTCCTGGTCGGACAGGGTCGGCTCGCTCTTGAACCACTGGGCGACCGGCGCGCTGATCTGCAGATCGGACTCCAGCGCCCGCTCCAGGCCTTCCATGTCCCATTGCTCCTCGACCGAGTCTTCCGGCACATACATCCGGAAGGTTTCGGCGATCACGCTCTGGCGCATGGCGGTGATGGTTTCGGAAATATCGTCGGTTTCCAGCAGTTCGTTGCGCTGGTGATAAATCACCTTGCGCTGGTCGTTGGAAACGTCGTCGTATTCGAGCAGTTGCTTGCGGATGTCGAAGTTGCGGGCTTCGACCTTGCGCTGCGCCGATTCCAGCGAGCGGGTGACCAGCGGATGCTCGATGGCCTCACCTTCCGGCATCTTCAGCTTGTCCATGATGGCGCGCAGGCGCTCGCCGGCGAAGATGCGCAACAAGGGATCGTCAAGCGACAGGTAGAAGCGCGAGGAACCGGCATCGCCCTGGCGACCGGCACGACCACGCAGCTGGTTGTCGATGCGGCGGGATTCGTGACGCTCAGAACCGATGATGTGCAGGCCACCGGAGGCCAGCACAGTGTTATGTACCTGCTGCCACTCTTCCCTCATGGCGGCGATCTTCTGTGCCTTGGCGTCGGCGGACAGCGACTCGTCGGCGTTGACGGCATCGATATCCTTCTGGATGTTGCCGCCGAGCACGATGTCTGTACCACGGCCGGCCATGTTGGTGGCGATGGTCACTACGCCCGGGCGTCCAGCCTGGACGACGATCTCCGCTTCGCGGGCGTGCTGCTTGGCATTGAGCACCTGGTGCGGCACTTTTTCCTTGTCGAGCAGGCTGGAGAGCAGTTCGGAGGCTTCGATCGAGGTCGTGCCGACCAGCACCGGCTGGCCGCGCTTGGCGCAGTCCTTGATGTCGGCGATGATCGCCGCGTGCTTCTCGTCGGCCGTCTTGTAGACCAGGTCGTTCATGTCCTTGCGGACCATCGGGCGATGGGTCGGGATGACGACGGTTTCCAGGCCGTAGATCTGCTGGAATTCGTAGGCTTCGGTATCGGCCGTGCCGGTCATGCCCGACAGCTTGCCGTACATGCGGAAGTAGTTCTGGAAGGTGATCGAGGCCAGCGTCTGGTTCTCGGCCTGGATCTGCACGCCTTCCTTGGCCTCGACCGCCTGGTGCAGGCCGTCCGACCAGCGGCGACCGGTCATCAGGCGACCGGTGAATTCGTCGACGATGACCACTTCGCCGTTCTGCACGACGTAATGCTGATCCTTGTGGAACAGCGTCATGCCGCGCAGGGCGGCATTCAGGTGGTGGAGTAGCGTGATATTGGCGGCATCGTAGAGGCTGCTGCCTTCCTTGAGCAGGCCGTGCTCGGCCAGCAGCTGCTCGGCGTGTTCGTAACCGGTTTCCGACAGATGGACCTGATGGCCCTTCTCGTCCACCCAGTAGTCTCCCTCGGCGTTCTCTTCCATCGCCCGCGTCAGGTTGGGGACGACGTCCTTCATGCGCAGGTAGAGGTCGGTGTGATCCTCGGCCTGGCCGGAGATGATCAGCGGCGTGCGCGCCTCGTCGATCAGGATGGAGTCCACTTCGTCGACGATGGCGAAATTCAGGCTGCGCTGGACGCGTTCGCCGGCCGTATAGACCATGTTGTCGCGCAGGTAGTCGAAGCCGAATTCGTTGTTGGTACCGTAGGTAATGTCGGCAGCGTAGGCAGCCTGCTTGGACTCGTGGTCCATCTGCGACAGGTTGACGCCGACGCTCAGGCCGAGGAAGCGGTGCAGGCGCCCCATCCACTCGGAGTCGCGGGTCGCCAGGTAGTCGTTGACGGTGATGACATGAACGCCCTTGCCGGAAATGGCATTGAGGTAGGCGGGCAGCGTACCGACCAGCGTTTTGCCTTCGCCTGTGCGCATTTCGGCGATCTTGCCGTCGTGCAGCACCATGCCGCCAATCATCTGGACGTCGAAGTGGCGCATGCCGAGCACCCGCTTGCCGGCCTCGCGGACCACCGCGAAGGCTTCCGGCAACAGCGCATCGAGCGTTTCCCCGTTGGCGTGGCGCTGGCGGAATTCATCCGTCTTGGCCTGCAACTGCTCGTCGGACAGCGCCTGCATGGCAGGCTCAAGCGCGTTGATGCGCTTGACGTTCAGGGAATACTGTTTGATCAGCCGGTCATTGCGGCTGCCGAAAATCTTTTTGAGTAGGCCGGATATCATCGCGATGGAATTGGTGTGTGCAGCAGGGTTTGCGCAGTGCGGCAAAACGACGATTCTAACACGCCCCCATGACCCGATGATGACGACCTAAATCAAGGCATTCGGCGAGCCATCAGCGATGTTTGACCAGCGCAAATTCCTCGCCCCGCTTGAGAAACTGTGCCGGATTCTGGGCCACGCCCAACATGCGCACCTCGAAATGCAGGTGCGGCCCGGTGGACCGGCCGGTCGTACCGACCGCCCCCAGCCGCTCACCGCGTTTGACCAGCGTCCCGGGTTTGACATCCATGACGGACAAATGGGCATAGCGCGAAGTCAGGCCATCGCCGTGATCGACGTCGATCAGATTGCCGTATTCCGGGTGATAGCTGGCAGAGAGCACCACGCCGTCGGCAGCAACCACGACCGGGGTGCCGATTTCAGCGGAGAAATCCAGGCCCTCGTGCATGGCGCGCACGCCGGCGACCGGATCGGCCCGGTGGCCAAAAACCGACCCCAGGGTGGCGTTCTTGACTGGCAAGGTGGTGGGCAACAGACGATCCTTGACGCGCTTCTCGAGCAGTTTGAATTCAAGAAAGCCGAAATCGTCGGTTCGCCGCTCGACCTCGCTGGCCAGGCGATCGATTTCCGCCTGCAACTCGACCGGCGACAGCAGCGGGATGAAAGGCCCGCCCTGCCCCGGCTTGCCGGGAACGGCAACGGCTTCCGACTCGCGCTTGATCCCGGCCAGCCCGGAAACCCGGTCGCCCATGGCGTCCAATTGCAGCACGCGGGCCTGCAGCTCGCCCAGACGCGTGGCCATCAGTTGCAGGTTGTTGTCCAGGTAATCGCGGGTCTTCCGGGTTTCCTGCAATTGAAGGGAAACCAGCAGATCCTCGATCAGCGGCAGGCGCAGATGTACGGACAGCCAGGAAAACAGGGCGGACGTCGAGAAAACCAGCGCCAGGAAGACGAGCAGCGCCGCAACCAGATGCCGAGGCATAATGGTGATTGTGCGCGCCGCCTTCAGATGGCGCGAAACCAGAATAATCTGCACGGAACCTCCTATGTACAAAGGGCCTGAGCAATACCTCGACAGCGATGCCGCCGCGGGCCGCATCATGGCCCACGCTCGCCTGTTGCTCAAACTCTCCCGTCGCTTCGAAGCGGTCGCCCCGATCGGGCTGCGCCACTCCGCACACGTTGCGAATTACAAGTCGGGGAAAATCGTTATCCACGCCGATAACGGCGCGGTCGCCGCCAAGATTCGCCAGTTGAGTCAGCGTTTGAGCGACGAGTTATCGAAAGGAGGGACGGAGTGTAGCGGCATCGAAGTAAAAGTTCAACCCCGCCAAATTCCTTCCCAATCAACGACTTCAACTCAGAAGCCATTGTCCGACAAGGCCATTGGAATGCTGCGCTCGACGTCGGAAAAGCTGCCCAAAGGGTCGCTGAAGGAAGCCCTGGAACGCCTGCTGGCGCGGGCCGCTAAAGCGGAATGATCGCCAGGCGCTCGATGAACATCAGCGCGAAAACAATCAGCGCGAAGACGATGCCGTATTTGAACAGACGTCCGCTCAGAGCGAGGTAACTGCGGTTGCCGGTCAGCGCATAGACGACCAGCCCGACGCCGATGGCGACGACCAGGATGGCTGCCAGAAGACGCAGCAGCCACATCGCGCTATTCCTTGGTCGGCGCGCTCAGGCCGCGAAGACGAGCCGCAGACAGTGCTTTAGCACGGCAAGGCGACGTCGACAAAGGCATGAGGACGCTGGGCAAGGAATCAAGCCGCCTGTTCGAGCCAGCGGGTAACGCCGCTGGGTGCGTTTGCCGCGTCCTCGAAGGTAGCGATTTCCCAAGACTCGCGCTGTTCGAGCAGGGCGCGGGCAAGCATGTTGTTCAGCGCGTGGCCGCCCTTGTGCGACGAATAGGCGGCGAGCAGCGGGTGGCCGAGCAGATAGAGGTCGCCAACCGCGTCGAGGATCTTGTGTTTGACGAACTCGTCGCCGTAGCGCAGGCCATCCTGGTTCAGGACGCGGAACTCGTCGAGGACGATGGCGTTTTCCAGACCGCCGCCCAGGGCCAGGCCGTTTTCGCGCAGGTATTCGACTTCCTGCATGAAGCCGAAGGTGCGGGCGCGGGCGACCTCGCGGACATAGGACTGTTCGGCAAAATCGATTTCAGCTTTCTGGGCCGACTTGTCGATGGCCGGATGGTTGAAGACGATGGAGAAAGCCAGACGATAACCGTCGTAAGGCTCGAAGCGCGCCCACTTATCGCCGTCGCGGACTTCGATCGGCTTGGTGACGCGGATGAATTTTTTGGCGGCGTTCTGTTCCTCAATCCCGGCAGACTGGATCAGGAAGACAAACGGGGCAGCTGAACCGTCGAGGATGGGCACTTCCGGTGCGTCCAGATCGACCCAGGCGTTATCGATACCGAGGCCGGCCAGCGCGGACATCAGGTGTTCGATGGTGCCAACCTTGACTCCGTCCTTTTCGAGACAGGAGCACATGCGCGTATCGCCGACCATCAAAGCCTGGGCGGGAATATCCACCGGCTCGGGCAGGTCGACGCGACGGAAGACGATGCCGGTATCCGGAGCGGCCGGGCGCAGGGTCATGTTGACCTTGACGCCACCGTGCAGGCCGACGCCGGAGGCGCGGATGACGGTCTTCAACGTGCGTTGCTTGAGCATGCTAAGTGTTTGAATGATTGGGGAAGGCAGCGGATTGTAACACAAGCCGCCGCCACCCTTTTTCAGAGAGAGTTTTTGTCACATCAATCCGCCTGCTTGCGCAGGAAAGCCGGGATGTCGTAACGATCGACGCCGCTGTTGGCCAAAGCCTCGACGGTGACGTTGCGCTTGCGCACGACGGCCGGCACATCGGCGATCTGGTTGTAGTCGATGGCCGGACCGGCACCGAAGGCGACGGCGTCGTGCGTGCCGGTAGCCTGGGCCTGGACGAGCACCGGCTGGGTGAACACTTCCGGCTTGCTGCGGGCAACGGCAGCCGCCTGGCCGAGGCCGGTGGCAACGACGGTGACGCGCAGGGCATCGCCCATCAGCTCGTCATAAACCGCACCGAAGATAATGTGCGCGTCTTCGGCGGCGAAGGCCTTGACGGTGTTCATCACCTCGTTGACTTCCTTCATCTTCAGGTTGCCCTTGGCGGCGGTGATATTGACCAGCACGCCCTTGGCACCGGACAGGTTGATGCCTTCGAGCAGCGGCGAAGCCACGGCCTGCTCGGCGGCGATGCGGGCGCGGTCGACGCCGGCAGCGGCGGCGGAGCCCATCATGGCGCGGCCCATTTCACCCATGACCGTACGCACGTCTTCGAAGTCGACGTTGACCAGGCCCGGGTAGGTAATGATTTCGGCGATACCGCCAACGGCATTTTTCAGCACGTCGTCGGCGGCCTTGAAGCAATCGTCGACATCGGCGTCGTCGCCCATGACTTCCATCAGCTTGTCATTGAGGATGACGATCAGCGAATCGACGTGCTTGGCGAATTCGGCGATGCCGGCTTCGGCCGACTTCAGGCGCTTGCCGCCTTCGAAGCCGAACGGCTTGGTGACCACGCCGACGGTCAGGATGCCCATTTCGCGGGCGATTTCAGCAACCACCGGGGCAGCGCCGGTACCCGTGCCACCGCCCATGCCGGCGGTGATGAAGGCCATGTGCGCGCCTTCCAGCGTCGCGCGGATTTCGTCGCGGTGTGCGTCGGCAGCGGCCTTGCCGGCTTCCGGCTTGGCGCCGGCGCCGAGGCCAGTCTTGCCGAGCGACAGCTTGCTCGATGCCGCATTGCGGCTCAGCGCCTGGGCGTCGGTGTTGGCGGCGATGAATTCGACGCCGCTGACGCCTTCGCGAATCATGTGCTCAATGGCATTGCCGCCGGCACCGCCGACGCCGAATACCTTGATGATCGTACCGACTTCTTCGTCCTTCTCGATGATCTCAAACATGGTCACTACCTCCTCTGAAAAAACTGTTCAATGACAAATCAAAAATTCTTGACGAACCAGGACTTCATGCCTTCGAAGACATCCTTGAAGCCCTGCTTTTCCTGGATCTTCTGGCCGCGCTTGCGCTGGGCCTGCGCTTCGAGCAGCAGGCCGTAGGCGGTCGAAAAGCGCGGGCTTTGCACGACGTCGGCCAGGCTGCCGGTGTATTTCGGGTTGCCGAGACGGACCGGCATGTGGAAGATTTCCTCGCCCAGCTCGACCATGCCCGGCATGACGCTGGCACCACCGGTCAGCACGATGCCGGAGGACAGCACTTCCTCGAAACCGGCACGGCGCAGTTCGTTCTGGATCAATTCGTAGAGCTCTTCGACGCGCGGCTGGATGACGTCGGCCAGCGCCCGGCGCGACAGCTTGCGGCTGGGACGATCATCGACGCCGGCAACGTCGAGGTTCTCGCTGACATCGGCCAGCTGCGACAGGGCGCAGCCGTACTTGCACTTGATGTCCTCGGCCTCGCGGGTCGGCGTGCGCAGCGCCATGGCGATGTCGTTGGTGATCTGGTCGCCGGCAATCGGAATCACCGAGGTGTGGCGGATGGCGCCCTGGGTCCACACGGCGATGTCGGTCGTGCCACCGCCAATGTCGATCAGGCAGACGCCTAGATCTTTCTCGTCCTCGGAGAGCACCGCGTAGCTGGAGGCCAGCGGCTGCAGCACCAGGTCATTGACTTCCAGGCCGCAGCGGCGGACGCACTTGACGATGTTCTGGGCGGCCGAGACGGCGCCGGTGACGATGTGGGTCTTTACTTCCAGGCGCATGCCGCTCATGCCGATCGGCTCGCGGATGCCGTCCTGGCCGTCGATGACGAATTCCTGGGTGAGGATGTGCAGGATTTCCTGATCGGCCGGAATCGGCATCGCCTTGGCGGTTTCGATGACGCGCTCGACGTCGCTCTGGGTGACTTCCTTGTCCTTGATCGCCACCATGCCGTTCGAGTTGAAGCTCTTGATGTGGCTGCCGGCGATCCCGGTATAGACGTTGCTGACCTTGCAGTCGGCCATCAGCTCGACTTCCTGGACGACGCGGCTGATGGTGTGCACCGTTTCCTCGATGTTGACCACGACACCCTTCTTCAAGCCGCGCGAATCCTGCGAGCCCATGCCGATCACGTTGAGGTTGCCCTCGTTGTTGATCTCGGCGACCAGCGCGACGATCTTCGACGTCCCGATGTCCAGACCGACGACCAGATCCTTGTTGTCCCTGCTCATATGCTTACTTTCCCTTCGCCTCGCCCGCGACTCGCATCGCGAAACCATTCGGATACCGCAAATCCACCACCGCCGGCCGGACCGCCCGTTTGGCGACCGTTTCCGGATAAATCTCGATAAAGCGCGCCAGCCTTACGCCGACCGGCGCCTTCGGCTGCTCGCGGCCGATGTCCACCAACATGCCGTTCTGCAACTTCAACTGCCAGGCCAGGCGCGGCGACAAGGTCACCTGCACCGGCGTTTCGCCGACCGTCCTGAACGCGCCGATGAAATCGCCGTAATGCTTCAGCACTTCCTGCGCCGTCCCTTGCGGTCCGAAGAGCAGCGGCAGGCCGCTCGATTCCGTCTCGGGCAGCATCGCCGCGAAGACCTCGCCGTAGCTGTTGACCAGTTCGCCCCGCCCCTCGCCCCAGCGGGCGACCGGCTTGTGTTCCTCGATGCTGATTTCCAGCCGGTCCGGCCATTGCCGCCGAACATCGACCTTGCGCACCCAGGGCAGCTTTTCCAGCGCACCACGCACGGCTTCCAGATTCAGACTGAAGAAATTGCCCTTCAAAGCCTGCGGCAGCACCTGCTCCACCTCGCCGCGCTTGGTGTGCGGCAACACGTCGGCAAACACCACATGCCGCACCGGCAGCGACGGCACGCGCACCAGCCAGACCGCGGCGGCGGCCAGCAAGGCGGCGGCAGCGACCAGCATCAGCAGGTCGGCAATCGCGTTCAGCAGGTGCGGTTTGTTCCACATTCATCCACTCAATCGTTGGCGGCCAGTTCCAACACACGGCGAACCAGCGCCGGGTAATCCATGCCATTGACCCGCGCTGCCATCGGCACCAGCGAGTGGTCGGTCATGCCCGGGGCGGTATTCACTTCCAGGAAGTAATGCTTGCCGTCCTCGTCCATCAGGAAATCGACCCGGCCCCAGCCGCGACCACCGAGGATGCGGAAGGCTTCCAGCGCGCCCTTGCGGATTTCCATTTCCCTGGCTTCCGGCAGGCCGCAGGGGCACAGGTATTGGGTGTCGTCGCGGTTGTACTTGGCTTCGTAGTCGTACCACTCGGTGGCCGGCTCGATCTTGATGATCGGCATGGCCTCGTCACCGATGATCCCGACCGTGTATTCGCCACCCATCACGCCCTTTTCGGCGATGACCAGCGGGTCATGTTTGGCAGCTTCTTCATAGGCGGCCTTCAGGGCGCCGCGGGCCTTGACCTTGGTGACGCCGATCGATGAGCCTTCGCGGGCCGGTTTGACGAACAGCGGCAGGCCGAGTTGCTCCTCGACTTCGGCGAAATCCGAGTCGGCGGTGAGCAGCGCGTAATCCGGGATCGGCAGGCCGGCGGCCCGCCACATCAGCTTGGTGCGGAACTTGTCCATGGCCAGCGCCGAGGCCAGCACACCGGAGCCGGTGTAGGGAATGTGCATCACTTCCAGCGCGCCCTGGATCGTGCCGTCCTCGCCATGGCGGCCGTGCAGCGCGATGAAGGCGCGGTCATAGCCCTTCAGCGCGTCGAGCGGCTGCTCGGCGGGGTCGAAGGCATGGGCGTCGATGCCCTGGCCCAGGAGGGCGGCCAGCACGCGCGAGCCGCTGTTCAGCGAGACTTCGCGCTCGGCGGACGTGCCGCCGAACAGAACGGCGACCTTGCCAAAATCAGACATGCTTTGCTCCACAATATTTTTCAAATTTGGCCAAAATTTCCGGCCGACCGTAGCATTTGACGTTCATGACTGCCCCGCCAGCTTGCCCGGCACCGCGCCGATCGAACCGGCGCCCATGCACAACACGACGTCGCCATCGCGGGCGACATCGAGAATGGTTTGCGGCATCGCCGCGATGTCCTCGACGAAAACCGGCTCGACCTTGCCGGCGACGCGCAAGGCGCGAGCCAGCGAGCGGCCATCGGCGGCGACGATGGGGGCTTCGCCGGCGGCGTAGATATCGGCCAGGCACAGCGCATCGACCGTGCTCAGCACCTTGACGAAATCCTCGAAGCAATCGCGCGTGCGGCTGTAGCGATGCGGCTGGAAGGCGAGCAGCAGCCGGCGGCCGGGGAAGGCGCCACGGGCGGCGGCCAGCGTGGCGGCCATCTCGACCGGATGGTGGCCGTAGTCGTCGACCAGCGTGAAAGAACCGCCGGCCGGCAGCGCCACTTCGCCGTAGCGCTGGAAGCGACGGCCGACGCCCTTGAACTCGGCCAGCGCCTTGACGATGGCGGCATCGGCCACCTGCACCTCGGTGGCGACGGCAATCGCCGCCAGCGCATTCAGCACGTTATGCAGGCCCGGCGTGTTGAGCACGATGGGCAGGCGCGTCGTCGTGCCATTGACGCGGACGCAGGTGAAGCGCATCCGGCCGTCCTCGGCGACGATATCCTCGGCGTAGAAATTGTTCTCCGCCGACAGGCCGTAGGTGATGATCTGCTTCGGCACGCGCGGCAGGATGTCGCGGACATTGGCATCGTCGCCGCAAACCACGGCGACGCCGTAGAAGGGCAGGCGGTTCAGGAAATCGACGAAGGCCGACTTCAGGCGCTCGAAGTCGTGGCCATAGGTTTCCATGTGGTCGGCGTCGATGTTGGTGACCACCGAGATGACCGGCGACAGGAACAGGAAGGAAGCGTCCGACTCGTCGGCCTCGGCCACCAGGAAATCGCCGCTGCCCAGGCGGGCGTTGGCGCCGGCGGCATTCAGGCGGCCGCCGATGACGAAGGTCGGGTCGATGCCGCCCTCGGCCAGGATGCTGGTGACCAGGCTGGTCGTCGTCGTCTTGCCGTGCGTGCCGGCGATGGCGATGCCGCTCTTCAGGCGCATCAGTTCGGCCAACATCTGGGCGCGCGGAACGACCGGAATCTTGCGTTCGCGGGCCGCCATCACTTCCGGATTGTCGGCCTTGACCGCGGTCGAGATAACCACGGCGTCGGCTCCGGCTGCATTCTCGGCAGCGTGGCCGATCATCACCTTGACGCCCTCGCCTTCGAGGCGGCGGGTCGTCGCGCTGGCTGCGATATCCGAGCCGGTCACCGTGAAATCGAGGTGGGCCAGCACTTCGGCAATGCCGCTCATGCCCGAGCCGCCGACGCCGACGAAGTGGATGTGTTTGACTTTATGTTTCATTTTGCGATCTCCGCGCAGATGGTCGCCACCTCTTCGGTAGCCGCCGGCTTGGCCAGACTGCGGGCCTTTTCGGACATTTCCAGCAACTGGCCGCGGGAATAGTTGCGGATCAGGGCGATGGCTTCCGGCGTCAGTTCGGTTTGCGGCAGCAGGAAGGCGCCGCCGGCATGGACCAGGAACTTGGCGTTGCCGGTCTGGTGATCGTCGACGGCATGCGGAAAAGGCACCAGGATGCTGGCCACGCCAGCCGCCGCCAGTTCAGCGACGGTCAGCGCGCCGGCCCGGCAGATGACCAGGTCGGCCCATTCGTAGGCGCCGGCCATGTCCTCGATGAAGGAGACGCAGTGCGCCTGGACGCCGACCGCGGCGTAATTGGCCTTCAGCGCTTCCAGATGCTTCTCGCCGGCCTGATGGACGATCTGCGGCTGGTCGGCCTCGCCGAGCAGGGCCATGCCCTGCGGCACCATCTCGTTCAGTGCCTGGGCGCCGAGGCTGCCGCCGATGACCAGCACGTGCAGGGCGCCGCTGCGTTCGGCCAGCCGTTCGGCCGGCGGCGCGATCCTGGCGATTTCCGGGCGCACCGGATTGCCGACCCAGGCGCCCTTGGCAAACACCTCCGGGAAGCCGGTCAGGATGCGGTCGGCCACCCCGGCCAGCACCTTGTTGGCCAGCCCGGCCACCGAATTCTGTTCGTGCAGCACCAGCGGCACGCCGGTCAGCGCGGCCATCATGCCCCCCGGGAAAGTGATGTAGCCGCCCATGCCGAGCACGACGTCCGGCCTGATCTGGCGGATCGCCTTCAAGGCCTGCCAGAAACCGCGCAGCAGATTGAGCGGCAGCAGCAGCTTGCGGACCAGCCCCTTGCCGCGCAGCGCGGCGAACTGCAGATTAACCATTTCGAAGCCATGCTGCGGCACCAGTTTGGCTTCCATGCCTTCCGGATTGCCGAGCCAGACGACGCGCCAGCCGGCATCGCGCAACTGGTGGGCAACGGCCAGTGCCGGGAAGATGTGGCCGCCGGTACCGCCGGCCATGACGAGGATGGTTTTGCTCATAGCTTGCCCCCGCGCAAAAGGGGGATGTTTTGTCTACGGCCGCGCTGCGCGCTTAACACCGGCTGCGCCGGGTTAGCCTGCGACGAAATCGCCAATTGATGCGAATACATGAACGGTTGCGTCATAGCTTGCCTCCGCGCATCAATTGGCGATTTTCCCAGTCGACACGAAGCAAAATGGCGAGCGCCACGCAGTTAGCCAATATCCCGGAACCGCCGAAGCTCATCAGCGGCAGGGTCAGGCCCTTGGTTGGCAAGAGGCCCATGTTGACGCCCATGTTGATGAAGGACTGCACGCCCATCCAGACGCCGATGCCCATGGCGACCAGCGCCGGATAGAGGCGGTCGAGCTGCACGCACTGGCGGCCGATGGCGAAGGCGCGCTGGACGAGGATGGCGAACAGCACGACTACCGCCAGCACACCGAAGAAACCGAGCTCTTCGGCGATCACGGCGAGCAGGAAGTCGGTGTGCGCTTCCGGCAGGTAGAACTGCTTTTCGACGCTGGCGCCGAGGCCGACGCCGAACAGTTCACCGCGCCCGAAGGCGATCAGCGAATGTGACAGCTGGTAGCCGCGGCCGAAGGCATCGGCCCACGGGTCCATGAAGCCGAACACCCGGTCGCGCCGGTAGGGCGAGACGATGATCATGATCGTGAAGGCGATCAGCAGGCCGACGATCAGCAGCGCGAACAGCCGCGCCTTCAGGCCGCCGAGGAAGAGGATGCCCATGGCGATCGAGATGATCACGACGAAGGCACCGAAGTCCGGCTCCTTGAGCAGGAACATGCCGACGATGGCCATGGCGCCGAACATCGGCAGGAAGGCCTGCTTCAGGTCATGCATCACGTTGATCTTGCGCACCGTGTAGTCGGCCGCGTAGAGCACGGCGAACAGCTTCATCAGCTCCGACGGCTGCAGATTGGCGAAGCCGAGCGAGATCCAGCGGCGGGCGCCATTGACGTCGCGGCCGATGCCGGGAATCAGGACCAGGGCCAGCATCACGACACCGGCCATGAACAGGTAGGGCGCATAACGCTGCCAGAGCTTCAGCGGCACCTGGAAGGTGACGGCGGCAGCGACCAGGCCGATGCACAGGAAGACGCCCTGGCGAACCAGGTAATACGCCGGCTGATGGCCGGTCGACCGGCCGCCTTCGGCGATCACGATGGACGCCGAATAGACGAAGACCAGGCCGGTGAACAGCAGGATCAGCACGCTCCACAGGAGGGTGTGGTCGATTTCGGCCACCTGGCGGCGGGGAGCGTCGAGGGCGCCGATCATCATGACTTCAGGCCCTCCACGGCATCGATGAAGGCTTGGGCGCGGTGGGCGTAGTTGCGATACATGTCGAGGCTGGCGCAGGCCGGCGAGAGCAGCACGCAGTCGCCTGCTTCCGCCCGGGCGGCCAGCCAGCGCACGGCAGCTTCCATGTCGCCGACGATACGGGTCGGCACGCCGCTGCCTTCGAGCGCCATGCCGATCGCCGCGGCGTCGCGGCCGATCAGCGCCACGGCGCGGCCATGCTGTTCCAGCGCCGGCTTCAGCGGCGAGAAATCCTGCCCCTTGCCGTCGCCGCCGAGCACGATGGCGACCTTGCGGCCCATGCCTTCGATGGCGGCCAGCGTGGCGCCGACATTGGTGCCCTTGGAGTCGTCAACGTAGAGCACGCCGCCGATCTCGGCCACCGTCTCGACGCGGTGCGGCAAACCCTTGAAAGCCTTCAGCGCCGGCAGCACGCGGGCCGGCTCGACGCCGATGGCTTCGCAGAGGGCCAGCGCGGCCATCGCGTTGGCCGCATTGTGCAGGCCGGAGAGCTGGAGGTCGGCCAGGGCGACCAGTTTTTCCTGGCCGCGGTAAATCGCGCCATCGGCAAAACCGTAATCGACGCCGCGCGATGCGGGCTTCAGGCCGAAAGTTACCATCGTCCGGCCGCAGCGGCCGTTGGCCATCGACCAGTCGTCGTCGCGATTGAGCACCATCACGCCCTTGCCCTGGAAGACGCGCGACTTGGCGGCGGCGTAATTGGCCAGGCTGCCTTCGTAGCGGTCGAGGTGGTCTTCCGAGACATTGAGCACGGTGGCCGCGGCGGCGTTCAGGTGATGCGTCGTTTCGAGCTGGAAGCTGGACAGTTCGACCACCCAGACTTGCGGCAGAGCGCCGGCTTCCTGCCCATCCATCAGCGCATCGAGGGCCGACGGGGAGATGTTGCCGCAGGCGATGGCCGGCACGCCGGCGCCGTTCAGCATATGGGCGGTCAAGGCGGTGGTCGTCGTCTTGCCGTTGCTGCCGGTGATGGCGACGATCTTGGAGCCGGCCACCTGCTCGCGCACGCCGGCGGCGAACAATTCGATTTCCGAGACAATTTTGCCGCTGACCGTAGCAATCGCCGGCGTCGCCTTCGGTACGCCCGGCGACAGGGCGACGATGTCGGCCCAGGCGAACAGCGCGTCGGCAAACGGCCCGGCGATCAGTTCGGCGCCCGGGGCGACGCGCTGCAGGGCCTCGACGTTCGGCGGGTTGTCGCGCGAATCGGCGACGCGGACGAGCGCGCCCTGGCGATGCAGCCACTTGGCCATCGCCAGTCCGGACTCACCGAGTCCGACGACCAGAACGCGTTTGCCCTTGAGGTCCATTTAGCGCAGCTTCAAGGTGGATAGCCCGATCAGCACGAGCATGATGGTGATGATCCAGAAGCGGACGACGACCTGCGTCTCCTTCCAGCCCGTTTGTTCGAAGTGGTGATGCAGCGGCGCCATGCGCAGGATGCGCCGGCCCTCGCCGTATTTGCGCTTGGTGTATTTGAACCAGCCGACCTGCAGCATCACCGACAGGGTTTCGATGACGAAGACGCCACCCATGATCAGCAGCACGATTTCCTGGCGGACGATGACGGCGACGGTGCCGAGCGCCGCGCCGAGGGCCAGCGCGCCAACGTCACCCATGAAGACCTCGGCCGGATAGGCGTTGAACCACAGGAAGCCCAGCCCGGCCCCGGCGATGGCGCCGAGGAAAATGCACAGCTCGCCGGCGCCCGGCACATAGGGGATCAGCAGGTACTTGGCGTACACCGCGTGGCCGGTGACGTAGGCAATCAGCGCGAAGGCGGCGGCGATCATCACGGTGGGCATGATCGCCAGGCCGTCGAGGCCGTCGGTCAGGTTGACCGCGTTGCTGGTGCCGACGATGACGAAGTAAGTCAGCGTGATGAAACCGATGATGCCCAGCGGGTAGGCCATCGTTTTGATGAAGGGGATGATCAGTTCGGTCTGCGCCGGGCTCTTGGCCGAGAAGGCGATGAACAGCGCGGCACCGATGCCGAGCACCGACTGCCAGAAGAACTTCCAGCGACTGGCCAGACCGTTCGGGTCGCGGTAGACGACCTTCTTCCAGTCGTCGTACCAGCCGATGATGCCGTAGCCGAGGGTGACGACCAGTACCGTCCACACGTACTTGTTGCTCAGGTCGCCCCACAACAGCGTGGTGATGCCGATGGCGATCAGGATCAGCACGCCGCCCATGGTCGGTGTGCCGGACTTGACGAGGTGGGTCTGCGGGCCGTCGTTGCGCACCGCCTGGCCGATCTTCTTGGCGGCCAGCCAGCGGATGACGCGCGGACCGGCGGCCAGCGAGATGAGCAGCGCGGTCATCGCGGCAAGCACCGTACGCAGCGTGATGTAGTTGAAGACGTTGAAAAAGCGAACGTCCTGGGCGAGCCATTGGGCGAGGGCCAGAAGCATCAGTGTGTCTCCTCGGTGGCGACGGATGCTGCCAGCGCATCGGCCACCCGTTCCATTTTCATGAAGCGCGACCCCTTGACCAGCACGGTGGTCTCCGGACCCAGTTCCTTGTCGACGGCGGCGATCAGCTTGTCGACATTGCAGTAGTGGCGGGCGCCTTCACCGAAGTTACGGACAGCCAGCTGCGCCTGGTCGCCCAGCGCAAACAGGCGGTCGACGCCCTGGCTCTTGGCGTAGCCGCCGATCTCGTCGTGGTACTGGCCGCTGGCTTCGCCGATCTCGCCCATGTCGCCGAGAACCAGCAATTTGCGGCCGATGGTCGCGGCCAGCACGTCGATGCCGGCGCGCACCGAATCCGGGTTGGCATTGTAGGTGTCGTCGAGGATTTCAGCGCCCTGCTTGCCGGCGCGGCGCTGCAGGCGCCCCTTGACGCCGGAGAAAGCGGCCAGCCCTTCGGCCACGGCAGCTAGTGGCACGCCGGCGGCGAGGCAGGCGGCGGCAGCAGCCACGGCGTTGCGGGCGTTGTGCCGGCCGGGGATGCTCAACGTCAGTGTCGCCTGGCCTTCCGGCGCCGTCAGGTCGAGAGCGATTTCCAGGCCGTGCTGGCGCACGTTACCGGTCACGTCGGCAGCGCCGTCGATGGCGAAGGTGCGGACCGGACGGCCGCCAGCCATGCTGCGCCAGAAATCGGCATAAGCGTCGTCGGCATTGATCACGGCGATGCCATCGGCCGGCAGGCCGCTGAAGATGGCGCCCTTCTCGCGCGCCACTTCGTCGAGATCGCCCATGCCTTCGAGGTGGGCGCGCTGGGCATTGGTGATCAGCGCCACGGTCGGGGCGCCGATCGGCGCCAGATAGGCGATTTCGCCCGGATGGTTCATGCCCATCTCGATCACCGCGGCACGGTGCGAGGCGCGCAGGCCGAGCAGGGTCAACGGGAGGCCGATGTCGTTGTTCAGGTTGCCACGCGTGGACAGCACAGCGGCGCCGAAAGCGGCCTTGAGAATGGCGGCGATCATTTCCTTGGTCGTCGTCTTGCCGTTGGAGCCGGTGACGGCGATCACCGGCAGACTGAATTTGGCGCGCCATGCAGCGGCCAGGCGGCCGAGCGCGAGCCGGGTGTCGTCAACGACGACGGCTGAAACACCGGCCGGCAGCTTGTCGGCATCGGCCACCAGCAGCGCGGCGGCGCCGGCCGTGGTTGCCTGATCGAGAAAGTCGTGGGCGTCGAAACGTTCGCCGGCCAGGGCGACGAATAGCTGGTCGGGGCCGATGGCGCGGGTGTCGGTGGACACGCTGTCGATGGCGAGATCGGCGCCGATCAGGCGGCCGCCGACGGCCAGGGCGATTTGCGAGAGCAGCCAGTTCATGCCGCTTCCTCCTGTTGGTTGCGGCGTAGTGCCAGGGCGGCCTGCGCCTGCTCGACGTCGGAGAAGGGCAGACGAACGCCGCCCATGTCCTGGTAAGGTTCGTGGCCCTTGCCGGCGAGCAGGATCACGTCGTTTTCACCGGCTTCGGCGACGGCGCGACGGATCGCCGCAGCGCGGTCGATCTCGACTTCGGCGTGGGTCATGCCGGCGAGAATTTCGTCGACGATGGCTTGCGGTTCTTCGCTGCGCGGGTTGTCGCTGGTGACCAGCACACGGTCGGCCAAGCGTTCGGCGATGCGGCCCATTTGCGGCCGCTTGCCCTTGTCGCGGTCGCCGCCGCAGCCGAAGACGACCGACAAGCGCCCGCCGCGTGGCGTCGCCACGTCACGCAGGGCCTGCAGCGCGTTTTCCAGTGCGTCCGGCGTGTGGGCGTAGTCGACGACGACCAGCGGTTCGCCGTTGCCGCCGACGCGCTCCATCCGTCCCGGCGGCGGCGTCAGGTCGGCGACGCGGCGCGCCACCTCGGCGGCCGGCAGGCCGGCGTCATGCAGTACGGCGGCGACGGCGAGCAGGTTGGAGATGTTGTAGCGGCCGACCAGTGCCGTTTCGACCGGCACCCGGCCGTTCGGCAGGACGAGGGTGAACGACTGGCCGGCCGGGGTATCGGCCAGGTTTTCGGCGCGGACCAGCGCCGGGAAGTCGCGCCGACCTTCGCCGATGGCGTAGCCGAGCACGCGCATGGCGCTGGTGTCGCGCATCAGCTTGAGGCCGAATTCATCGTCCAGGTTGATGATCGCGGTGCGCAGGCGCGGCCAGTGGAACAGCTTTTCCTTGGCGTCGGCGTAGGCTTCCATGCTGCCGTGGTAGTCGAGATGGTCGCGGGTGAAGTTGGTGAACACCGCGACATCGATGCGGGCGCCGTTCATCCGGCCTTCCTCGATGCCGATCGAGCTGGCTTCCAGGGCGCAGGCGTCGGCATGCTTGGCGCGGAACTCGGCCAGGTAGCGCATCAGGGTCGTCGCTTCCGGCGTCGTGAAGCCGGTTTCGACCAGGGCATCCGGAAAGCCGGCGCCGAGCGTGCCAATGATCGCGCAGGGCTTCGGGTAGGCGCGGGCCAGGCACTGGCTGATCGTCGTCTTGCCGTTGGTGCCAGTGATGGCGATCAGCGACAGGTTTTCGCTCGGATAGCCGTAGACCATGTGGGCCAGCGGCCCGGCCAGCGGACGCAGGGCATCGACCGGCAATGCTACGGTCAGGCCGATATTTTGTCCAAAATCGAAATCGCCGCCCGGCTGCCAGAAGACGGCCACGGCACCGCGCTGCACTGCATCGGCGATATAGCGCCTGCCATCGGCCAGATCGCCCGGATAGGCCAGGAACAGGTCGCCCGGGCGAACCTGGCGGCTGTCGTCGGCGACACCGGTCGGCACGACGCCGAGCGCTTCGAGGCGGTCGAGGAGTTGGCGCGGCGTGGTCACAACTTACCCCTTCCGGCACCAGCATCGGCGACCTGGACCGGCGCATCGGGCGGCACGCCGAGCGTGCGCAAGGCGCCGCCGGTGATCTGCGAGAAGGCCGGACCGGCCACGTCGCCACCGTAGTGGCCGCCCGCCGTCGGTTCGTCGATCATCACCGCGACAACCAGGCGCGGGTCGCTGATCGGTGCGATGCCGACGAAGGAGGCGATGTATTTCCTGGCATAGACGCCGCCCTCGATCTTGTAGGCGGTGCCAGTCTTGCCGCCGACGCGATAGCCCGGCACGCGCGCCTTCGGGGCGGTGCCTTCGGGCTGGACGGCCATTTCCAGCATCAGCCGGAGCTCACGAACCGTTTGCGGCGAGAAGACGCGCGCGCCATGCGGCGGCACTTCGTCGATCTTGGTCAGCGACAGCGGCATCAGCTCGCCGTCATGGGCAAACACCGTGTAGGCGCGCGCCATCTGCATCAGACTGACGGCAATGCCATGACCGTAGGACATCGTCGCCTGCTCGATCGGCCGCCAGTTCTTCCACGGCCGCAAGCGACCATTGACCTCGCCCGGGAAGCCGAGGTTGGGCGCCTGGCCGAAGCCCAGGCTGTCGAACATTTCCCACATTTCCTTGGGCGTGAAGCCGAGGGCGATCTTGGTGGTGCCGACGTTGGAGGATTTCTGGATCACTTCGGCGACGGTCAGCGCACCATGCGGATGAGCATCGGAAATCGTCGCGCTGCCAATGGTCAGCCGACCCGGGGCGCAATTGATCACCGTATCGAAGCGCACCTTGCCCCGTTCCAGCGCCAGCGCCGCCGTAAACGGCTTCATGACCGACCCCGGTTCATAGGTATCGGTCAGCGCCCGGTTACGCAATTGAGCGCCGGACAGGCGCTCGCGGTTGTTCGGGTTGTAGGTCGGCCAATTGGCCAGGGCCAGGATTTCGCCGGTGCGGGCATCGATGACGACAGCCCCGCCGGCCTTGGCGTTGTGCGTTTCGACGGCCGCCTTCAACTGACTGTAGGCGAGGTACTGGATCTTCGAGTCGAGCGCCAGGCGGACATCCTTGCCGTCCTGCGGCGGCTTGGTCGCGCCGACATCCTCGACGATATTGCCGCGCCGGTCGCGGATCACCGTGCGGCTGCCCGGACGGCCGAGCAGGCTGTTCTGGAAGGCCAGCTCGACGCCCTCCAGGCCCTTGTCGTCCACGCCGGTAAAGCCGACGATGTGCGCCGTCATGTCGGCCGTCGGGTAGAAGCGGCGGTATTCCTTTTCCTGATGGATACCGGGCAGCTTCAAGGCGGCGATCCGGTCGGCGGTTTCCGGCGAAACCTGGCGCTTGACGAAGGTAAAGGTCTTTTCGGAAGCGATCTTGCCATCCAGCTCGCGGACGCTCATGTCGAGCATCTCCGCCAACTGGCGCTTCTGCTCGGCAGTCATCGTCCGCGCATCGCCGGGAATCGCCCAGATCGATTTCATCGGCGTCGACACGGCCAGCATGTCGCCGTTGCGGTCGACGATCTTGCCGCGCGAGGCGGAAATCTCGATGTCGCGGCGATAGCGCGAATCGCCCTTTTCCTGCAGGAAGTCGTTGTGAATGACTTGCAAATAGAAGCTGCGCGCCACCAGCGCCAGGAAGGCCGCCATCAACACCAGGCCAACGGTGCGCGAACGCCAGCCCTGCAAGGCCAGTTGCAGCACCGGGCTTTCGGTATAGCGATGCCCTCGCTGGGGGCGGCGACGAACGACCATCAGCGCGCCCCCTTTCCGGCAACGGCCGCCTTGGGCGGCACGACGCGGCCGGTCGCATCCGGGGTGACCATGTGCAGGCGATCGCGGGCGATCTTCTCGATCCGCGGATGTGTCGCCCAGGTCGACATTTCAAGCTGCAGCTGACCGTATTCGACATCCAGCTGACGCGCCCGCTCCTGCTCCGCCTCGAGGGCCTGGAACAGCTTGCGCGCCCGGTGCTGGGAGGTCACCACACCCAGCGCGCAAATGACGACGATCATCAGGAGGATCATGTTGAAACGCAGCATTACAGCTTCTCGGCCACCCGCATCACCGCGCTGCGCGCCCGGGGATTGGCGTCGATCTCGGCGGCAGAAGGCTTCACGACCTTGCCGATCAGGCGCAGCTTGGGCTTCGGCAACTGGTCGGCACGCAGCGGCAAGCCCTTGGGCAGCGAATCAGCGGTCGACTGGGCGCGCATGAAGGTCTTCACGATGCGGTCTTCGAGCGAATGAAAGGAAATAACCACGAGCCGGCCACCCGGTTTCAGCAAACCGAGCGCCTGCGGCAGGGCTACCTCCAACTGGCGGAGCTCTTGATTGATATGAATCCGTAGAGCTTGAAAGCTGCGCGTCGCCGGGTCCTGCCCTGGCTCACGGGTGCGCACGGCCTCGCGTACGAGGGCCGCGAACTGACCTGTTGTGACAATAGGTTGTTCGAGCCGAGCAGCCACAACCTTCTTTGCAATCTGGAAAGCAAACCGTTCTTCGCCATAATTTCTAATGACCTCCGTTATGTCTCTTATCTCCGCACGCGCCAACCACTCGGCCGCCGTCTCGCCCTGCGTCGTATCCATACGCATGTCGAGCGGCGCGTCGTAGCGAAAACTGAAGCCGCGCTCCCCGTCGTCGATTTGCGGCGACGACACTCCTACATCAAACAAAACCCCATCGACCTGCTCGACACCCGCCTCGCCCGCCGCCTCGGCCAACTCACCGAAAGCGCGATGCACCAACTGGAAACGGGAGTCGGCGATCGCAGCACCAGCGGCAATCGCCTGCGGGTCGCGATCCAGCGCGACCACACGACCTTTTTCGTTAAGTGCGGAAAGAATCAGGCGGCTATGGCCGCCGCGCCCGAAGGTGGCATCAACGTAAGTGCCGTCGGCTTTGATCGCCAGGGCACCCACCGCCTCCTCGAGCAGCACCGTCACATGGGCGGCACCGCGGGTCACAGGACAAGGTCCCCGAAGCCCGGTGGCAGATCTCCGGATAACGCCTCGGCGGCCAGATCGTTCTGCGCCTTCCAGCCGGCCTCGCTCCAGATTTCGAAATGCGTCCCCATCCCGACCAGATAGACCGTCTTCTCGAATTGCGCGTACTCGCGCAATTCCGGCGCAACCAGGATGCGCCCGGCCGAATCAGGCTCCTCGGTGCGCGCATTACCGACCAACACACGCTTGATCGACGCCGCCCGCGGGTCGAGGCTGGACGCCTTGAGAATCTGATCACGGATCGGCTGCCAGGCCGGAGACGGATAAAGCAGCAGGCAGCGATGCGGATGCGCGGTCAGGACCAGCGAGCCCTCACCGGCCGCGAGCAGGGCTTCGCGATGCCTTGCCGGTATGGCAAGCCGCCCCTTCGCATCCAGATTAAGTGCTGCCGCGCCCTCGAACATCCCTAGCCTCGCCCCCGTTTACCCACTTTTCAACACGTTTCCCCACTTTAGTGGAACAACTCTCCACAGTCAATAGCAGAATCGCGATTTTTTTCTTATGCAACAAGGACTTACGAGCACTTTCGAAGAGAATTTTTTGAAAAAATTATCCTTAAAAATCAATGCTAGAAAATGCACACTTAAAGTGACTTATCAGGAGTTGATCAAAGTCAAAACCACCCCTCGGCGCGGCATGCCGGCGTGGTAAAAACTGGAATGATTGGGCGGCAACACCACCCTGCCAGCGTCAAGCCGGCGAGCGCCGATCAGGCGGAAAAAACGGAAACCCTGTTGCGGCCGTCGTTCTTGGCCCGATAGAGCGCCTGATCGGCGCAGCGGGTCAGATCGTCCGGGGTCTTGCCGTGTTCGGGATAGGCCGCCACCCCTAGCGAAACGGTAAAGGTGATCCGGAAATTCCCGAGGGCGACACACACTCCCTCGACGGCAGACCGCCAGGCCTCGGCCCGCAGCATGGCCGTTTCAAGCGGCATGTTGGGCAGCAGGATCAGGAATTCCTCGCCACCATAGCGACAGGCGACATCCTCGGCCCGGATATCGGCCTGCAGGGTAGAGGCCAGCATGCGCAAGGCCTCGTCGCCAACCTGGTGGCCATAGGTGTCGTTGACCTTCTTGAAGTAGTCGATATCGAGCATGACCAGGGAGAGCGGATTTCCCTCGCGGCGGGCGCGTGAAACCTCGCGCTCCAGCGTTTCGTCGAGATAGCGCCGGTTATACAGTCCGGTCAGACTGTCGCGCACGGCCAATTCCTGCAGCGCCACCTGCAGGCGCCCGATCTCCTCGATCCGGGCGTGCAACTGCCGGTTGGTTTCGCGCAGCGCAGTCTCGGCCGCCTTGCGCTCGCTGACGTTACGGGTGATACCGAGGATGGTTTGCGGTACCCCTTCGGCATCGAGCAGATAGCTGGAAACTACTTCCGTCGCAATCACGCTGCCGTCCTTGCAGCGCTGCTCGAGCTCGCTGACCACCACCCCGGCCGCCTTGTCGCCTGCCGCAATGCGGCGCAGGCGCTGGTCGACTTCACGCACAATGCGCCCCGCCGACTCCGCGGTCAGCGTTGCCTCCAGGGGCTCCCCGACAACCTCCTCGGGCAGGTAGCCACACATATCGGTCACCGACGGACTGACATAGGTATATCGGCGGCTAGGGATATCCAGCGTCCAGATCACGTCATGGCTGTTCTCGGCCAACATGCGGTAGCGCGCCTCACTTTCGACGAGCTTGCCAGCCGTCAAATCCTCTTCCTGGCCGGCCCGGAGCAGACGAATCAGGACCAGCGACAAGGCCAGGAAAAGCAGCGCTGCCGAAGCCAGGGCCATGAAAAGCGTCTGCCGCCAATCGGACAGGTAATCCGCCGTTGCAATGCCAGTGGTCACGTAGAGCGGGTATTCGCCAACGCGCTGAAAACCGTAGATGCGTTCAACCCCGTCCGTTGGCGTGACAAAACGATAAATCCCCTTCCCGCCCCCCTCAACTGCCCGTGCATGCAAGGGATCGTCCATGGCGGGCAGATTGAGCAGTTCGGGCAGCGCCGGACGTCGCAGGACCAGCCGGCCATCCTCGATTCGCCGCAGCGACATGACGCCACTGGCACCAAGATTGAGCGTATCGCTCATCCGCGCCAAAGCCCCGATATCGAGCAAGGCAATCACCACGCCTTGGCCGGCACCGGTGGCAGCATCAGGCACAGCCAGCGCAACGGCCATCGTCGAACGCCCCGATAGCCGATCAAGGCTCACTTCCGAGAAACAAGGAATCCGGCCGTTGCCGGCCAAGGGCGCCTTGAGACATGCCTGATCGAGCGCTCCCGCCGATTGCACGGACCATCCTGCGACGTAGAGCGGCGTCCCTGCCGCGTCGAGAACACGAAATCCGACAATCTCGGAAAACCCCCGAGCATGCAAGTTCAGTTCGCGCACGACCTGCTCGCGGAAACGACCCGCCGCAACAGGCTTGAATGCATCCGGTGGAAAAGTCTCGGCCAGGTGTTCCAGATCACCCTGAACACGCCGCAACGTGATTGCCAGGCGGGCCTCCAGCAAGCCTGCGGCGGCCAGCGCATCGGACTCGGCCTTGCGCTCGGCGGCACGATATCCATCCTGAAGCAGGAAGGCGAGCAAAGCCGCCACCCCCAGCCAGGTCAGTGCAAAAAAAAGGACCAGCCGCAATCGCGGCCCGAAGGCGCGACGAAACAAGGTTCCGGAGGCATGCTTATCCATTCTGGAATCATGCCTTCGGAATCAGGTAACGACAAGGGGAGCGCAGAGTCCCCCCCGAAGCTGCAACTACTTGGCAGCCCCCAGTTTCTGCTCGATCCTGGGCAGCGGCATCGCGCCGGGAACACGCTCACCATCGGCAAAGAACATGGTCGGCGTCCCCGAGATATTCAACTTGCGCCCGAATTCCTGATTCTTGGTTACCGCCGAGGTGTCGCAATCCTCGCGTCCGGCCGGCGCCTTGCCTTCGACCATCCAGTCATTCCAGGCCTTGGCACGGTCGGATGAGCACCAGATCTGCTTTGACTTGCGCACCGAATCTTCCGAGAGGATCGGATACAGGAAAGTGTAGACAGTGACGTTGTCGAGCTTCAGCAGATCCTTGGCCAGGCGCTTGCAATAGCCGCAATTGGGATCCTCGAAGGTTGCCATGATCCGCTTTCCATCACCCCGCACCTGCTTGATGGCGCGTTCCAGCGGCAACTCGCTGAACTTGATCGACGTCAGCTTCTTCATGCGCTCGTCGGTCACGTTCTTCATTGTCTTGGCATCGATCAACTGGCCACCAACGATGATGGTAGTCACCTTTTCGTCGGTGTAGAGGAACTGACCATCGGCGTAGACTTCATAAAGTCCCATGTAGCCAGATTTGGTGACGCTCTCCACCTTGGTCCCGAGCTTGGCCTCCATGGCCTTCCTGATATCCGTCTCGTCAGCCATGGCCTGAGCACCGAAAACCATGGCGAAACTCAGCGGCAATAAATGCTTCAACATGCGATTCTCCTATAGTGCACCAAGCGCGTAGCGCACCAGGGCATTTTTCAATATGGGCAATCCATTCGTCAGGCTCATGCCCATATTGCGCAGCGGGCGCAAACCGGGCGACGAGGCTTTGAATAATCGGCGCAAACCATCGGTCGTGGATTGCATCAACAGTGTTTCCTCGCGCCTGGCGCGCTGATAGCGCTGCAGCAAACGCGACTCCCCGATATCCTGCCACGGCTGGGTCGCCGCGAGCAGCACAGCAAGTTCATGGGCATCCTGAAATCCAAGATTGATGCCATGCCCCGACAAGGGATGAATACCATGCGCCGCATCGCCGACCAGCGCCAGACGGGGCGCGACGGTTTGCGGCACGCGCATCAGGCGCAACGAAAAGGCGGCCGGTGCGGTTAACACCTCCAGACGCCCCAGCGTATTAGCCCCGGCCTCGGCAACCCGCTCGGCCAGCGCCTCGGCAGGCAGCGCGCAAAGCGCATCGGCTTGATCATCGGGCGTAGACCAGACGATGGAAATACGGTTCCCGGGAAGCGGCAGGTAGGCAAGCACGCCGTCGTCGCGAAACCATTGGAAGGCAGTATTGCGATGCGGCTTCTCGGTCGAAAAATTGGCGACCACGCCCTTTTCGCCGTAAGGCGTATTGACTGCCGTCAGGCCGGCAGATTGCCGAACCCAGGAATCCCGGCCGTCGGCACCGACCAGCAGGCGCGCCGAGAGCACCGTTCCATCGTTCAGGCGCAGGACCGCGGCATCGTGTCTGAACTCAAGATGATCCGGACTGGCCGGGCAGAAAAGTGTCAGATTCGCCTGGCGCTTGGCACTTTCCCAGAATTCACAAGCCATCAGCGAAGACTCGACGATCCAGCCCAACTCGGAAACGCCCGTTTCGAAAGCTGAAAAGTCGAGCCGCCCCGTTCCATCGCCATGAACTTGCATGGCGCGAATCGGTGCCATGCGCGCGCTATCTAGATGCCGCCACGCTCCGATCAACTCCAGAAAGGCGGCATTGGCCGGACTGATTGCATAGATGCGCGCATCCCAGGCTTCTGGCCGGCGAGGCGGTTGGCTGTCGACCAGCGCGATGCGCAGGCGGGATTCGCGCAAGGCCAGCGCAAGGCTGGCACCGGCCAGCCCGCCGCCGACAATAATCAGATCAAACTGCTGCATGACGGCAATTATGCCGCTTCAAGGCAAGGAAACAAGGAAATCAGGCTGGATTGCCGCCGCCGGACTGCGGCTTGTTCTGGCGCGGCCGGCGATTGTTGTTGGTGCGCGGCCGATGTTTCTTTTGCGCCTGGCCGCCAGCACCACCGCCGCCACCGGACTTGCCGTGCGACATCGGGTTGCGGCCTTGACCGCCACCACCGCCGCCATGCGACTCGTTGCCGGATATACGGTTACCTGGGGCCAGCTGGATTTCCAGCTCGATGATTTCGTCCCATTGCTCATCGGTACGATCACGCTCGGGCACGGACAGGAGTTCGCGCAAGCGGCGACGGGTATCTACCTGCGGTGCGGCAGCAGGGACGTTTTCGGGAGGATTTTCGGGATTGGAGTCGTTCATTGGGAAATTAAAAAGCGGGGGTCATCACGACGACGAACCCCGCATTCCGAGTTACCGGATTATTTTTTCTTGGCAGCGCTTTTCTTGGCGGCAACCGATGCCTTGAAAGCCGTACCTGCGGTAAATTTCGGCACCGTGGTTGCGGGAATCTTGAGCGTGGCGCCGGTCTTGGGATTCTTGCCGGTGCGCGCTGCGCGCTTGGCGGATTTGAAAGTACCGAAACCGACGAGAGTAACGGACTCTCCCTTGGTAACGGTCTTGACCACCGCGCCGATGATGGCAGTCAGTGCCTTGTCGGCAGCAGCCTTGGTAATACCAGCTTCTTTTGCAGCAACTTCGACCAGCTCGGATTTATTCATCTAAGTGCCTCCTGTTACTTGTTTAGTTTAAGAAAACTGGCCGTCGGAACGGCAGCACGGTAAAAGTAGCATACCTTTTTGAATAAGTGTTGGCCCAGTGGGGCTTTCTGGCCGCCCGGCCGATGAATTTTTGTATTATTCATACGTCGATCGCGGCACTTGCGCCATAAAAGAGAACCCCGGCCAAAGGCCGGGGCAATCTTCATGCCATGCGGAAGGCAATTACTTCTTGTCGGCAGCCTCGGCTGGCTCGGCCGGCTTCTCGCCGTGCGAAATGGCAACCGCACCTTCGTTCTGCTTGCCGATGTGCTGGTCGATAGCCGGCAACTGGTGGGCAATACCCTTGTGGCAGTCGATACAGGTCTTGCCTTCGGTAAATGCCTGCGGGTGCATGCGCGCAGCCCGGTTACCCTGCTCCGTGTAGTCCATGTAGTCGTAACGGTGGCAGTTGCGGCACTCCTGCGAGTCGTTGGCCTTCATCCGCTTCCATTCGTTCTGCGCCAGCTGACCGCGCTTGGCATTGAACTTCTCGGGCGTATCTATCGTGCCAAGAATCTTGTGCAGCACCTCGTTGGAAGCCTGGATCTTGCGGATCATCTTCGGCCCCCACTCCTTGGGCACGTGGCAATCCGGGCAAGTGGCACGAACCCCGGTCCGGTTGGTGTAGTGCACGGTGTTCTGGTATTCCTTGAAGACGTTTTCTTCCATCTCGTGGCAGGAAATACAGAAGGATTCCTTGTTGGTCGCTTCCAGCGCCCAGTTGAAGCCCCCCCAGAAGACGATGCCGGCGACGAACAGCAGCAGTGCCGAAACCAGACCGATCCGCTTGACCCAAGTGGGCAAATATTTATCGAGACTCATCATTCCCCCTTCTTGGCAGCCGGTTTATAGGTATTTTCGACCAGCGGTTTGGCATCGAACTGCGGCACGTGGCACTGCATGCAGAAATAGCGACGGGGCGAGATGTTGCTATGTTTCTTGTCTTCCCGATCGAGATAATGGGACTTGGCCACCTTGGTTGCACCGGTTTCCTCGGCACGTTCTTTGGAGTGGCAGTCCATGCACTTGTTAAAGTTCTGCGTGATGTTGTAGCCCTTGACGCTGTGTGGAATCAGCGGCGGCTGCTTCTGGAAGTTGCGGGGAATGCTCTCCTTGTCCTTTTCGGGACGGAACATGTCGACCTTGGAATTTCCCTCGATCGAGACGTTGCCGATCTCATTTACCCGTTCCTGCGCGCCAACGCCGCCCACTCCCCCCAGGAGCAGGCTTGCGGCCAAGGCCAGTGCAGTGATCAATCTCATATTCATTTACCTCCGAGGAACGGCCGGGGAATCCCGCCGGCCGTTTTTTCGATTATTTTTTGTCGACCGGATCAGGCCCTGGTCACCTTGACTGCGCACTTCTTGTAGTCCGTTTCCTTGGAAATCGGGCAGGTCGCGTCGAGCGTCAGCTTGTTGATCAGGCGACCGGCGTCGAAGAAGGGCACGAAAACCAGCCCGCGCGGCGGCTTGTTGCGACCGCGGGTTTCGACGCGCAGCGTGATTTCACCACGCCGGGAAGCCACCTTGACCTCCATGCCGCGCTGCAGGCCACGCGCCTTGGCGTCATCCGGGTGCATGAACAGCACGGCGTCTGGGAAGGACTTGTACAGTTCGGGCACGCGGCGGGTCATCGTGCCGGTATGCCAGTGCTCAAGGACGCGACCGGTGCTCAGCCACAAATCGAATTCCTTGTCCGGCGACTCGGCGGGCGGCTGGTAGGGCAGCGCAAAGATCACAGCCTTGCCATCCTTGTGGCCGTAGAACTTCACGCCCTCGCCCTTCTTGACGTAGGGATCGTAGCCTTCGCGGAAGCGCCACAGCGTTTCCTTGCCGCCGACGACCGGCCAACGCAGGCCACGGGCCTGATGGTAGGTTTCGAACGGCGCCAGGTCGTGACCGTGACCGCGGCCGAAGGAAGCATACTCTTCGAACAGGCCCTTCTGGACATAGAAGCCGAAGTGCTTGGCTTCGTCGTTGTCGAAACCGGCCTGGGTTTCCTTGACCGGGAACTTGTTGACCACACCGTTGGCGAACAGGGCGTCGAACATCGTCTTGCCCTTGAGCTTGGGTGCCTTGGCAAGCAACTCGGCCGGCCATACTTCTTCCATCTTGAAGCGCTTGGCGAATTCCATGACCTGCCAGAGGTCGGACTTCGCTTCGCCCGGTGCCTTGACCTGCTGGCGCCAGAGCTGGGTGCGCCGCTCGGCATTGCCATAGGCGCCTTCCTTCTCGACCCACATGGCGGTCGGCAGGATGAGGTCGGCTGCCATCGCCGAAACCGTCGGATACGGGTCGGAGACGACAATGAAGTTCTCCGGCTTGCGCCAGCCCGGGTAGAGCTCTTCGTTGATGTTCGGGCCGGCCTGCATGTTGTTGTTGCACTGCTGCCAGTAGAAATTGACCTTGCCGTCCTTCAG
>JAHRYW010000014.1:0-9930 GCA_020621865.1 Betaproteobacteria bacterium
CCCTTCCGTTAGGCGCCTGCCAGGTCAAGTAAAAGGCAGTGCGCGCAAAATTTGTATCCGCATGTTTGCGGAGAGCCAAACAGTATAGGCGAAAAAACCTTGTTGAAACAAGTGCTAAAATCCGCGCCCATGTTAGTCCTTGGTATCGAATCCTCCTGCGACGAAACCGGCATCGCGCTCTACGACAGCGTCGCCGGCCTTCTCTCCCATGCCCTGCACTCGCAGGTGGCGATGCACGCCGAGTACGGCGGCGTCGTCCCGGAGCTCGCTTCGCGCGACCATATCCGCCGTGTCGTGCCGCTATTGCGCGAGGCGCTCGGCCGCGCCGGCAAGGCGCTGGACGACGTCGATGCGGTCGCTTACACGCGTGGGCCCGGCCTGTCCGGCGCCCTGCTGGTCGGTTGTGCCTTTGCCGAGGCGCTGGCCGTGGCGATCGATAAACCGACGATTCCCGTGCATCACCTTGAAGGGCATTTGCTGTCGCCCTTGCTATCGAGCAATCCGCCGACCTTCCCGTTCGTGGCGCTGCTGGTTTCCGGCGGCCACACACAGTTGATGAAGGTGACCGCCGTCGGCGAGTACGAACTGCTCGGCGAAACGCTGGACGATGCGGCCGGCGAGGCTTTCGACAAGAGCGCCAAGCTGCTCGGCCTGCCTTATCCCGGCGGCGCCCTGCTGTCGAAGCTGGCCGAAACGGGCCGGCCCGGCGTTCATGAACTGCCGCGGCCGATGCTGCATTCCGGCGACCTGAACTTCAGTTTTTCCGGCCTGAAGACGGCGGTGCTGACACTGGTCCGCGAGCAGGGCGAGGCGCTGACCGACGAATTCAAGGCCGACGCGGCACGCGCCTTCCAGGAGGCCATCGTCGAGGTGCTGCTGAAGAAAGCGCTGAAGGCGATGAAGCAGACCGGGCTGAAGCAGCTGGTGGTGGCCGGTGGCGTTGGCGCCAACAAGCAGTTGCGGGCGACGCTGAACGACGAGGCGAAGCGCAAGCGCTTCCGCGTCTATTACCCGGAACTGGAATTCTGTACCGACAACGGCGCGATGATCGCGCTGGCCGGTTGTCTGCGCCTGCAGGCCGGCACCCCGGCCAAGGCTGCCGGCAGCTTTGCCGTGCAGCCGCGCTGGCCGTTGAGCGACCTGATGCGTTAATCGCTCAGTTGCGGGCGTGGGCGACGTTGAAACTGTCGATGCCGTCGAGGTGGATCAGGTGGCCGGACATCGCCGATAGCGGCTTGCTGAAATCCTGCCCGAGGGCCAGGGCGACAAAACGCCATTCCTGGGCGCGGCCCTGGTAGCCGACCGAGAACGAGCCGCCGGCCACTTCGTAGCCCATGTCGAGCAGGGCCTGCCGGATGGTTGCCTCCTGGGGCATGAATTCCGGCAGGAAGCGCAGGTTGATGAAAATGGCGTGGCGCGAAGGCAGCCAGCTTTCCAGTTTCGAGACATAGAGCATGCAGCCGGCCGAGAGCAGGGTGAGCAGGATGGCCGCGCCGTAGAAGCCGATGCCAACCAGGATGCCGATCACCGAGGCCGACCAGATCGAGGCGGCGGTGGTCAGGCCGCTGATGTTCAGGCCCTCCTTCATGATCACGCCAGCGCCGAGGAAGCCGACGCCGGTGACGATGCCCTGGATGACCCGCGTCGGGTCGGGCATCGGCGTTGCCGTGGCGGCCTGCTGGAGCAGGGCGGCGCCGCCGTACCAGGAGTTCGGATAGCCGGCGATCACGGTGACCGCGCAGGAGGCGACGCAGACCAGGCCGTAGGTCCGCATGCCGGCGGCGCGGCCGTGATAGGAGCGTTCGTAGCCGACGATGAAGCCGAGCAGCAGGGCGCCCAGCAGGTTCATGAAAACCAGGAGGTTGGTGGCGATTTCCTGGGCCGACCAGTAGCTGGCCAAGACCTCGGGCGAGAGCAGTTGCATTGCTGGAGTCCTCCGGGCGATGCCCCGGAGTGTTCTCCAAAACGCCGGCTACCGCAAGGTTTGGCGTTCTTCGTCGGGAAGCGATTTCAAAATCGGGCAAAAAAAGGCGCTGACCGTAGCATTCAGCTTTTTCTTCCTTTTTTCGAGCTTCGGGCAGTTCTTGCACGGCGGTCGGCGCTTGCAGCATTTCTTGCCCACGACCGCCTCCTTCAGTTGCGGCGGGCCACCCAGTAGGTGGCGCCGGCCGGGCCGTAGCGTTCGGCGTGCGGCACCTCGCGTTCCAGCGCGAAATCGTCGCCAGCCTGCAGATGCTGCGTCCGCTCGCCGACGCTCAGCCACATCTCGCCCTGCACCACCCGGGCCTTCAGGGCGAACGGGTGGGTGTGGGTGTCGAAGGTTGCATCGGCCGGCCAACTGCGTTCAAGCACCTCGTCGTATCCCTCGGCGAGCGCCTGGGCGCGGTATTCGGCCAGGCTGCCCATTACAGCACCGCTAGCGCCGCGGCGTAGTCCGGCTCCTGCTTGATCTCGGGGACCAGTTCGCTATGCAGCACCCGGTCGTGCTCGTCGAGGACGATCACGGCACGGGCCGCCAGGCCGGACAGCGGGCCGCTGGCGATGTGTACGCCGTAGTTGTCGAGGAATTCGCGGCCGCGCAGGGTCGATAGTGTGATCACGTTGTCCAGTCCTTCGGCGCCGCAGAAGCGGCTCTGGGCGAAGGGCAGGTCGGCCGAGATGCAGAGGACGACGGTGTTGGGCAGGCCGTTGGCCTTGGCGTTGAACTGACGGACCGACATCGCGCAGGTCGGCGTGTCGATGCTCGGGAAAATGTTCAGGATCTTGCGCTTGCCGGCATGGTCGGCCAGGCGGACGTCGGCGAGATCCTTGGCGACCAGCGAGAAGGCCGGGGCAGCATCGCCCTGGCGGGGAAAGCGGCCGGTGACGGCGATCGGGTTGCCGCCGAGGGTGACGGATTGGCTCATGGGTTTTCCTTGGTGTTGTTGAAGATGACGTCAGATTGGATTGGTGGGCTGCGCTTTGGTTCGCTGCCGGCTTGCTTCCGGCCGATCAATAATTTTCGGGAAGGGTGGCGAGGATGGCGCAACAGGAATCCCAGGCCGTTTCTTCCCCGGCGAAATACTCCATGAATCGGGCAATCATGATGATCTCCTCGGCAAAGGACCGCTATCGGCCTGATGAATCGAGTCTAGGTTTTTACCCTGGATCGGACTAATCGATTGTCTGCATCGGGGCGATTTGGCCTGGCTATCAAGCCGGCCGAGCGGTCGGTGCCCCGCTGATCCAGCGTGCTTTCGGCAATTTCGCCGTTGGCCAGCAGGTAGCCGTAGGCCAGCGCCAGCATGTCGGCGACGCCGCCCATGGTCAGGTTCATCCGGACGTAGGCGCGGTTGGTGGCGCGCAGAAAGGCCGGATAGTCGTCGCCACAGGCGATCAGGCGCTGCAGCCGGTGGCCGTCGCGCCGGATGCGGGCCAGCCCGGCCGGGCCGCCGCGATGCAGGGTGGTGGTGTCGTCTACGCTCTGCATCAGGCTGGCCAGCATGGCAAAGGACGCCTCGCCGAAACCGGCCTGGCGCCTGATCGCGTCGCGGAAGGCCGGTAGCGCCTGGTCGAAGAGTGCCGGGAAACCGCGGCGGGTTTCCTGCACGATGCCCCCGGCGCCGTATCTTTCCCTGACTTGCCGGCCATGGCTGTCGCCCTGCTCGCCGGCCCGGAAAAATATATCGGCCAGCTCCGACAGCGCCCGGCGAATGGCATTTTCGTCGGCGGACGCCGCCCGCCAGCGGGCAATCAGCAGCATGCCGCTGAGAAAGACGTAGCCTTTGTGGGTATTGGTGCCCAGGCTTTCCAGCAGGCGCTGCTCGGCGCGCAGGCCGATTTTCTTCTGGTAGATGAAGGGTTCGCCGGCGACCAGCGAGCCGACCAGTTCGTCGAGGTAGGCGGCGACGATGCGGATCGAGCGCTCCATCACGGTCAGCGACAGATCGGGGTGCGAACCGCAATCGGCCAGGTCGACCAGGCCCGGCTTGGGCGTCAGGTAGAGCTCCAGCGCCGCGCCCCGGGCCAGGCCATCGGCCAGACGCTCAAGTCCGGAAAGGCGCAAGGAGTTCATGGGCTTGGGCGATCACTTCGCCGACGGCGTGGCGCCGGGTGCGCATGCAGTCGACGGCCGGCTGGTCGCAGAGCAGGCAACGGCGGGCTGGCAGACCGAGGCTGCTGCGGCCGATCTGGCCAGCGACCGGGGAATAGACATCGAGATCGAGCAGGCGGCCGGCCGGCTGGCTTTGCTCGATGGCGATGCACAGGCGCTTGACTGCCCAGGGATCAAGATCGAGCGCGCGCAGGGCGAAATAACCGAGGGCATCGCGGTCAGTCGCCAACAGCAGGGAGCCATGGAAGGCTTCGGCGATCTGCGCGCAGCCCCGGCGAAAAAGCCCGGTCGCGCCGGGCGGCGACTTGTCGGGGCCGGGCAGGTTCAGCGAGACGAACAGAATTGCCGGCCGCCCGGCGCCCAGCGCGCGGGACAGCAGGTCCTGGCGCGCCTCGCGGGCGGCCAGGAATTTACTGGCGAACTTGTCTGACGACATCGATGATCGAGCCATCGCGGTATTCGATCAGGCCAACGACCTTGTCGGTGAACTCGATTGGCCGCGGCACGCCGGTGATCGCGTAGATCTCGTCGCGCAACTGACGGATGTCCTTGACCGGAGCGCGCATCCGGATCAGCTCCGCCTTCAGTTCGGGTAGCCGGTCGTTGACCGCGATGCCGCGCTCGGTGACGACGACGCCGACCGTCTCGCCCGGCGTCGTCACCGTCGTCACGGCGTCGCGAACGATCGGCAGGCGGCCACGGATCGCCGGCGCGACGACGATGGCCAGCTTGGCGCCGGCCGCCACGTCGCAGTGGCCACCGGTGTTGTGCAGCAGGTAGCCCATCGACTCGGTATTGACGTTGACGTTGAAATCGACGTCGATCTCGGTGGCGCTGAGGATGGCGCAATCGAGGCGGTTGACCACCGAGCCGCAGTTGAACGGATTGGCGTAGGTGCCGGCGGTCATCTCCTGGTGCCGGCGGTTGCGGCCGATCGACTCGACCGCCTTGAGGTCGAAGCACTGGACGTCGAACAGCGCCTCGAACAGGCCTTCTTCCAGCATGTCGACGAAATAGCCGGTGATCCCGCCGCCGCCGAAGCTGCCCTTGACCTTGCCCTGGCGCATCATGTCGCGCACATGTTCGGCGACAGCCAGCGAAATGCCGCCGGTGCCGGTCTGGAACGAGAAACCGTCCTGCACGTAGCCTGAGGCGCGGATGACCATCGCCGCATACTTGGCGATCTGCAGGCCAATCGGGTCGGTGGTGATGCGCGTCGTCGACGAGACGATCTTCTTCGGGTCGCCGAGACTCGCCACCTGGGCGACGAAATCGACCACCGTTTGTGGAATGCCGACCGGCACGGCCGGAAAGGGCACCAGGTTGTCGGTCACCGCCACCACCTTGTGGGCGTGCTGGGCGTCCACCTGGGCGTAACCGAGGCTGCCGCAGGCCGAGGGGCCGTAGTAGCCGTTGAAGTTGCCGTATTCGTCGCAGCAGGGCGCGGCCAGGAAGGCGACGTCGACCGGCACCTCGCCGCAGATCAGGGCGCGGGCGCGGCCGCCGTGCGAGCGGACGACCACCGGGCAATCTAGTTCGCCCTTCGAGATCAGTTCGCCGATCGGGCCATTGACGCCGCACTCCAGGCCGGTGATCACGCCCTTCCTGATGTAGGGGATCAATTCGGCGTGCACCACGTGCACCGAACTCGACGCGATCTTGATGTCGCGGATGCCCAGCGCGTCGATCTCGCGGACCAGGTCGTTCAACAGCGAATCGCCGTTGCGCAGGCTGTGGTGGGTCGAGATGGTCATGCCGTCCTTGAGGCCGGAAGCGATGATCGCGTCGCGCAGGCCGCCGACCAGCTTGCTGCCGTTGTGGGTCAGCCTGCGGATCGCCCGCGTCGAGCGTTCGGCGTGTGGCTGCAGCGACCACGGGTCGGCGTAGGGCAATAGTTTCTTGCCGGCGAAGCTGTCCGGGATTTCCCGGCCCAGGCTATTCAGTGCCATAAATATCTTCCTCGCTGATTTCGATATCGACCAGGCCGTGGGCCTGGGCGGTGCGCAGCACGCGGGCGGCGCGGATGACGATCGGGGCGTCGATCATCTTGCCGTGCAGCGAAATGACGCCGGTGCCCATCTCGCGGGCGCGCTTGATGGCGTCGATGATCTGCAGCGCGTGCTCGACTTCGGCCGCTTTCGGCGCGAAGACGTCGTGGATGACGTCGCACTGGCGCGGATTGACCATGCACTTGCCGGTGAAGCCGAGGCGCTTGATCAGCTCGGTTTCGCGGCGCAGCGCCTCCATGTCATTGACGTCGGCGAAGATCGTGTCGATGGCCTGGATGCCGGCCGCCTTGGCCGCCCACAGCACGCGCATGCGGGCGTTGAACAGTTCCTCGCCGCTCTTGGTGCGCTCGATTTCCATCGTTGCCGTGTAATCCTCGGCGCCGAAGGCCAGCCCGATCAGGCGGGTCGAGGCCTTGGCCGTACTGGTCGCGTTGATCACGCCGAGCGCGGTTTCGATCGACGGCAGGATGCGGAAATGGCCGATGTCCAGGCCGAGTTCCTCCTCGAACTCGGTGAGCAGCGTATCCAGGCGCTCGACGATTTCCGGCGAGTCGGCCTTGGGCAGCCGGATGCCGTCGGGCAGGCCAGGCAGCACCGTCTTCAGGTCGTCGAGCGCCCACTTGGTGTCCAGCCCGTTGATGCGGACCAGGATTTCCTTGTTGCGCGCCTTGTATTGATCGAGGAAGCAGCGGACGAGCACGCGCGCCGCATCTTTCTCGTTGAGCGGCACGGCGTCTTCGAGGTCGATCAGCACCGCGTCGCATTCGAACAGCGGGATGTTCTGCAGCATCGCCGGCATGTTGCCCGGCACGTAGAGCAGCGAACGGCGCAATTGGTAGGCGGCCATGGTCATTCCTCCCCGGCGAAGAAAACGTTGGCGGTGCCGGCCGATTTCGATGGGTGGCGGGCGATGCCGTCGATGACCAGTTCGGTCAGCACGATCTCGCAGGAGGCGAAGACCTCGGCGTCCTGCAGTTGCCCGCCGACGACGTCGCCCGACGACTTGCTGGCGATGATGTGCAGATGGCAGAACGGTTCGCCGGCTTCGTCGGGAACGATGTTGCCGGTCAGGCCGAGCAGTTCGAGCGGCCCTTCGATCTCGTGCGGGGTCAGGCGCGCCGCGGTGATCGGCAGTTTGGCGCCGCTCTTGATGTCGCTGAGGCGGACGTTCTTGACCGAGCCGACCGCCGAGACGATCACCGCATGGCGGATGCCTTCGTGCTGGGTGAAGCGGGTCAGGACGTCGACCAGGCGCTCGCCGGGCATGATCTTGACGAAGAAGCGGCGGCCATGGCCGTACTCCTTGTAGCGATAACCGTCGTGGTTCATGACAGACCTCCGGCCCGGCGCAGGGCGGTTTCCAGGCGCGCCTCGATGGCGTAGTCGAGGGCACCGCGATCATTGACGCTGATCCGCGCGCCTTCGGCACCGTGCTTGGCCAGCACCTGTTCCAGCCTGGCGCGGATCAGATGTTCGAACTGCTTCTTGACCGTGGACTCGATCTCGATGACCAGTCCGTCGGCCGGCTCGACGATGACCATCAGGTCGCTGGACTGCATGGTGCCGGCCTGGCCCTTGCGTTGTATTTTCATTGGCTGTCTCCTGGGGGCGGGGTGGAAATGGCGCAGACGGCAATGCCCTGCGCCTGGATGGCACGAGCCGCCGCGTCGTCGGCGGTGCCCGTGAAGTAGCGGGCGATGCCGAAGAAGGGGGCAATCCGCGTCGCGAACAGCGTGGCGTCGAGCTCGGTACGGATTTTTTCCACCGGGTCGCTGACCTTGAGGAAATAGGTCGGAAAGCTGGCGGTGTCGATCCGGTACTGGGCGAGGTCGAGGACGACGACGTTAATCAGGTCGCGCACACCGTCGGCCATCTGTTGCCGGCAGTCTTCGGCGGTGGCGAAGAGATAGAGGTGATCCACCCGGCCGGCTGCACTTTCGATCAAGCGGCGATGGCTCGCCGAAAAAGTCAGGCCGTCGATCATCAGCGCGCCGTTTCTGCCGGGATGCTGCCCGTCGCTGTGGGCGGCCAGCCAGTGCTTCAGGCCGTTGCCGAATTCGAGTAGCACCGCCTGCTCCCGGGCGGCGAGCAGCGTGAAATTCAGCGCCTCGAAGGCGGCGGCATAGGCGGGCTTGGTGAACACGAACAGGGCGTCGAAACCGGCTTCGATGCCGCGTGCCACCAGGGCGCTGACGATCTCGCCGAGCAGCGGGCCGCCACGCTGGGCGGGGGCGATGGCCAGCATCTTCAGGACGCGCCCGGCGCGGGCGCCGACGGCGACCAGGCTGCCCTGCTCGTGCACGCCGACCAGGTCGTCGTAACCGGGCTGGAAAGCCAGGCCGCAGGCTTCGATCAGCGTTCGGGCGGCGTCGATGTCGGCGGGGGCGATCAGGTCGGCGATCATGGGGTTTTCCGGATTTCGCCGGGTTAGTTGTAGCCGAGCACGGCGACGACGGCCAGCTCGGGTTCGGTGCCGGGGCGCGGCGGGGCGATGGCGGGCGTGTGCTTGGCGGCACCCAGGTTGCCCGGCTGGACGGCGGGTGGGCAGGCGGCAGGGGTGGGGGCGATGTTCATGCTTGGTCTCCGGGGGTTTGGTGATGGCTTCTCGTCTGCCAGGCGAGGAAATGACGGCACAGCAGGGGGGCGACGACGGTCAGCAGCACGACGCGCAGGACGTGGGTGGCGGTGACCAGCGGCACGCTGAGGTGCATGACCTTGGCCGTAACGCTCATTTCGGCCATGCCGCCGGGCGAGGCGGCAAGCGCCAGCGAGGGCAGCGGCAGGGCGACGAAGCGGGCGATCAGCCAGACGAAAGCGCCGCTGACCAGCAAGGCGAGGCCGGTGGCCAGCGCCGAAATACCGAGAAAGCGCGGCGCGGCGCGGAAGAAGGAGGGCGAAAAGCGGCTGCCCAGCGCGGCGCCGAGCAGCAACTGGCCGCCATTGACCAGCTCGGGCGGCAGGCCGGACAAGGGGATGCCGAGGGCGGTCAGGGCGCCGACGCAGGCCAGCGGCCCGAGCACCCAGGCATTGGCGATGCGCAGCCCGAGAAAGAGCAGGACGCCGCTCAGCGAAACGGCGGCCAGGAGAGGCAGGTGCTGCCAATCCACCGCCGTCGCCAGCGGCCGGAAAACCTCGTCGCCGCCCTGGCTCCAATGAACCAGCACGAAAGGCACGATGCTGACCACCAGCATGACGCGCAGCGCGTGGGCCGCCGCGACGCGGTCCACGGCGCCGCCCTGGCGCTCGGCGAGGACGACCATTTCCGAAGCGCCGCCGGGCAGCGCGGCGAAGAAGGCGGTGGCCGGCGAAACGTCGGTCCACCGGCGGATCAGCAGGGCGCCGAGCAGGCCGACGGCGACGGCGCTGGCCGCGATCAGGGCGATGACCGGGCCGTGGCGGCTCAGCTGGCCGAGCACGGCGGGGGTGAAATAGAGGCCGAGCGCGGTACCGATCGCCCACTGACCGAGCTGCCGGCCGCCCGGCGGGCCTTCGAGGCGGGCGCCGGCCATGCGCAGCAGGGCGATGCTGAACAGCGGGCCGATCATCCACGGCAGCGGCAGGTTCAGCCGTGCCGCCAGGCCGCCGGCCAGCGTCGCGACCAGTAGGGCGGGCAGGTTGCGGCGGAACAGGCGTTGCAGTGGAGTCAAGGTCGGCATTGCTACGGTCAGCCCGAAAAAAAGGCAAAAATCGAAAAAAGGGCGCCCGACCCGGCGGGGGGAATGGGCCGGGCGCCAACCAAGGAGATCGTTTTGCTCTAGAACACCCAGACGGCGTCCGGCGGGAACTCCAGCCAGCGCTTGCCGGCCGCTTCCTGGCGGTTGCCCCAGG
>JAHRYW010000014.1:9940-30488 GCA_020621865.1 Betaproteobacteria bacterium
TCCGGCGGGAACTCCAGCCAGCGCTTGCCGGCCGCTTCCTGGCGGTTGCCCCAGGCGCGCAGCAGGTTCTCGCCGGCGTGCAGCACGTACTCGAAGCGGTCGCCGAGGAACATCGAGGTGACCAGGTCGATCTCCGTCCGGTGCTCGCCCGGTCCGTCGGCCAGCCGGATCTGCTCGACCCGGGCGACGGCCTTGACCGCCTGGCCGACTGCCGCGTCGCTGCGCCGCTGGCCCCACAGGCGCAGGCCGTTGCCGATATCGACCAGGGCCTCGCCGCCGCGGATTTCGGCGATGCGGCCGGGCAGCGTGTTGTTGCTGCCCATGAAGTCGGCGACGAAATGGGTCTGCGGTGAGCTGTACATTTCCTGCGGCGTGCCTTGCTGCTCGATGACGCCGCCGTTCAACAGCAGGATGCGGTCGGACATTGCCATCGCTTCCGACTGGTCGTGGGTGACGACCAGCGCCGACAGTTGCATCTCGACGATCAGGTTGCGCAGCCAGGCGCGGGCTTCCTCGCGCATCTTGGCGTCGAGGTTGGACAGCGGCTCGTCGAGCAGGATGACCGGCGGGTTGTAGACCAGCGCCCGGGCGATCGACACCCGCTGCTGCTGGCCGCCGGACAGCTGGTGCGGATAGCGGTCGGCGAGGTGGGCCAGGCCGAGGTTCTTCAGCGCCGCCTGGACGCGGCTGCCGATTTCGGCCTTGGCCACCTTGCGCAGGACCAGCGGGTAGGCGACGTTGTCGAACACCGTCTTGTGCGGCCACAGCGCGTAGGACTGGAAGACCAGGCCGAGCTCGCGTTTTTCGGCCGGGATGTCGACGTTGGCGGCGGCATCGTAGATCGCCCGGCCGGCGATGGTGACGCTGCCCTGGTGCGGCTGCTCCAGGCCGGCGACGGCGCGCAGCAGGGTCGTCTTGCCGGAGCCCGAGGGGCCGAGCAGGGAGACGACCTCGCCGCGGCGCAGTTGCATCGAGACGCCCTTGAGGATGGGATTGCTGCCGTAGGACAGGGCGAGGTTGTCGACGGTCAGGATGGTCTTGTCAGTCATGAAGTTTTACTCCGAAACGCAGTGCCAGGGCGAGGCCGACGCCGACCAGCAGCATGTTGATCAGGGACAGGGCTGCGACCACATCGACGGCGCCGGAAGCCCACAGGGAAACGATTTGCGCACCGATCACCTCGGTGCCGGGGGAGAGCAGATAGACGCCGGTCGAGTATTCGCGCTCGAAGATCATGAAGATCAGCAGCCAGGCGCCGAGCAGGCCGTTGCGGACCAGCGGCACGGTGATGTCGCGCGAGACGCGGGCATTCGAGGCGCCGACCAGGCGGCCGGCTTCTTCGAGTTCCGGGCCGACCTGCAGCAGGGCGCTCTGGATCAGGCGCATGCCGTAGGCCAGCCAGACCACCGAGTAGGCGAACCACACCGAGAACAGCGTCGAGCGCAGCGGGGCCAGGAAGGGCACGAACAGGAAGACCCAGAACACCGCCAGGCCGGCCATTAGGCCCGGCACGGCGCGCGGCGTCAGGACGACGTAATCGACGAAGCGCGCCAGGCCGTCGTTCTTGCGGTGCGTGGTCAGCCCGATGGCCAGGTAGCCGCCGACGGCCAGTGCGCCGCCCAGCGTGCCGATCAGGATGGAATTGATGATCGAACGGACCATCGTGCTTTCCTCGAAGACGGCGTGGAAATGATCGAGGGTCAGCACTTCGAGCAGATTGACGCCTTGGCCCCAGGAGCTGACCACCGAGCGCAGCGCGATGCCGGACACCGGCACGACGACGGTGATCACCAGCCAGGCGATGATCAGGCCGAGGGCCAGCCACTTCCACGGGCCGAGCATTAGTGGGCGCTGGCGGGCCGACTTGCCCTTCATCGAGACGAAGCGCTGGGCGTTCTTGAGCAGGGCGCGCTGCAACAGCACGAGCGGGAAGGTGACGGCGATGATGCAGGTCGCCACCGCCGCCATCAGGTGATAGGACGGCGTGCCCAGCTTGTTGGTCAGCTTGTACAGATAGGTAGTCAGCACCAGGTGGCCTTCCGGGTCGCCGAGGATCAGCGGCAGGCCGAAGATCTCGAAGCCGAGGAAGAAGACCAGCACGCCGACGTAAAGCAGGGCCGGCGAAACCATCGGGATCGACACGTCGCGGGCGACGCGGAAGGGGCTGGCGCCGGACAGGCGGGCCGCCTCCTCGACATCGGATCCGAGGTTACGCAGGGCCGACGAGGAGTACAGATAGACGTGCGGCACATGGGTCAGGCCGGCGATGACGATGATCGAGGCCAGCGAGTAGATGTTCCACGGCACGCCGCCGAAGATCGACTCGAACCACACCGAGAAGAAGCCGACCGGGCCAAGCGAGACGACGTAGCCGAAGCCAAGGACGACCGGCGAGACGAAAATCGGGATCAGGATCGGCGTCTCCAGCCACTTGCGCCCCGGCAGATCGGTGCGGACCATGATGAAGGCGAGGATGGCGCCGAGCGGAATGGCGATCAGGCTCATGCCGACGGCGACGGCGATGGTGTTCTTGGCCGCCGACCAGAAATCGGGATCGGCGAAGATGAAGGCGAAGGATTCCAGGCTGAGGCTGGCGGTCTTCATGAAGAAGGGGCCGGACAGCACGCTCTGGTAGACCACGAGGCCAAGCGGGAAGAAGACGGAAAGGGCGAGCAGGGTCACCACTGCCCGCCGGGGCAATGTTTGCAACATGAGGGTCACCTTGGATTTGAGGTGGATCGGGGCCGCGGCGCCGGCCTGCGTCAGAACGCAGGTCCGGGCCGGGCGGGCGGCGGAGCGCCCTTACTTGGCCTTGACGGCGCTATTCCACTGCTTGAGGAATTCGAGGCGCTTGGCCTGATCCAGATAGGTCAACAGGCCGGTGCCGATCGGCACCGGGCGCAGCGCGTCGCCCAGTTGCTTCTTCAGGCCGCTGGCCGTGGTGTCGCCTTCGACATCGGGGCGGATGGCGTAGAGGTCGGCCTTGCTGGCGATGATCTCCTGGCCCTTCTTCGACAGCACAAAATCGAGCCACAGCTTGGCGGCGTTCGGATTCTTGGCGTTCTTGGCGATGAACATCACGCGACTGATGACCAGCGTGTAGTCCTTGGGCAGGATGATTCCGATCGACGGGTCCTTCTTGGCCCGGGTCAGCGCGTAGGCGGCGTTCAGGTTGTAGCCGATCAGGTTCTCGCCGGAGGCGATGCGCTCCATCATCGTGCCGGTCGACGCCTGCACCTTGGCCTGCACGGCGCCCAGCGCCTTCTGCAGTTCGGCGAAGCCGGCGGCGTTGGCCTGCTTGTCCTGGGTGACCAGCATGAAGCCGACGCCGGATTTTTCCGGGTCGTAGGTGTTGACCTTGCCCTTGTATTTTTCAGTCTGGCTGTTGAGCAGCTTGACGAAGTCGGCATGGCTTTGCGGCACGTCGCCGGCCGGCACCAGGCGCTTGTTGTAGACGAAGCCGATCGGCTCGTAGGTGGTGCCGAAGGCTTCGTTCTTCCAGTTCGCCCACTCGGGCAGCTTGGCCGTCTCCGCCGACTTGTGCGGCTGGGCGTAGCCGTCGTTGACCAGCTTTACCTGGAGATCCATGGCCGACGACCAGGTGACGTCGGCCGAGCTGCCGGCTGCCGTTTCCGAAATGAAGCGGTTGTACAGCTCGGTCGTGCTCATGTTGCTGTATTCGACATTGATCGCCGGGTACATGACGCGGAATTCGCGGATCAGGTGGTTGGCCTGCTCGTTGTCGGTGACGCCGTAGATGACCAGCTTGCCTTCCTGCTGGGCGGCGGCGGCCAGGTCGGCCGTCGACTGCGCGAAGGCCGGCGTGGCCAGCCCGAAGGCGCCGGCGACCAGGCCGGCAAGCAGGGTGCGCTGGAAAGTGCGACGAGTGATGTTCATGTTTGTCTCCTGTCTGTTCATTTTTGCATTCGGACCGCCCGTTGGCGAGCCGTCTAGGTTGGATGCTAGCGATCGGGCCTTTCAAAGCCCTTTCGATCAATTTTGTTTTTGGGCTTTTTTTGCCGCCGACCGTAGCATTGGCCACGGCCGGCGCATTGCAGCCTTAGAAGCGGTAGCGGGCGCCGAGCATCAAGGACGACGGCGAGAAATTGGCCGGCAGGCCGGAGCCGCTGTCGTAGCCCTGGCAGGTGCCGCCGGCGCACAGCGAGTTGGTGCCGCCGTTCTGGTTGGTCACCTTGGCGTAGTAGGCGTAGAGGTCGGTCTGCTTGTCGAGGGCGAACTCGTAGCCGACGCCATAGTGATCGGAGTCGCGGTCGGTCGGCCGGCGGTCGTCGAGGTGACCGTAGACGGCGCGCACCGTGTGGCGATCCATGAAGGGCACGGCGAAGCCCAGCCACCAGACGTTGCGGTCCAGGCTGGTATGCACGGCGGCACCATCCTGGGTGTCTTCGCCGTGCAGGAAATGGCCGTAAGCCTTGGCCACGCCGAAGTCGTAGGTGGCGGCCAGGTTCCAGGCCTTGCGCTGTCGGCCCTCGGTGGCCGGGGCGACGACATCGCCCATGCGCTGGAAGGACAGGTAGCCGGCGCCGAGGAACAGCGGTCCCTGGCCGTAAGTGACGCTGGCGCTGACGCCCTTGCCCTCGCCCTCCGGCCCGGTGTTGCTGTTGCCCGGGGCGCCGCCGCTGACGCCGACATCGGCTTCGCTGTTGTTTTCCATGCCGGCCGACCAGGCGATCTTGCCCTGGAAGCCGGCCAGTTTCGGGGTCGTGTAGAACACGCCATTGTCGAAGCGGCTGGCCGCGGCGCTCGACCACAGGCGGAAGGCGGTGGCGCCGCCGATGGTGAAGGGGTCGGACGGGCTGGCCAGCGAGTAGATCGGCGCATAGTCGCGGCCGAAGCGCAGGTCGCCGAACTTCTTGCTGTTCAGGCCGACGAAGGTGTTGCGCGAGAAGATGGCGACGCCGGTGCTGTTGACCGAAGCCGACGACGAAGCGCCTTGGCCGGGGTTGCTGACGTTGCTGGAGTGGCCGGTGTTCTGGCCGTTGTCGATGGACACGCCGGCTTCGAGCTGGAAGTAGGCGGTCAGGTCGTCGCCGAAGTTCCGCTCGCCCTTGAAGCCGAGCCGGCTGGCCGAACCGAGACCGCTCTGGATGCGGGTCTTGGTGCCCTGGCCGTAATCGCCGATTTCAACGCCGCCGTCGATGATGCCGTAGATGGTCAGGCCGGCCGGCATGCTCAGGCCCTTGCTCTTGGCCGGCGCGGCGGCCGCCTTGCTTGCCTCTTCGGCTTTCTTGGTGGCACTGGCGGCGGTTGCCGCGGTGGCCTTGAGGATTTCCTCAAGCCTTTCGAGGCGGGCTTTCTGCGCCGCGATCTCGGCTTGCAAGTCCTCCATCGAAGCGGCGTGGGCCGGGGCGCTCAGGGCCAGGCTGCCGAAGCAGGCCAGGATGGCCAGGTTGATCGGATGTTTGTGCATGGTGTCTCCTCGTTGTTGAAATTTCCGGGATGTCGACCGGCCAATGCGGCGCCGGTTGGGAGGCGATTAAAGTCAAACAAGCTTTCGATTTGCTTTCGCTGCCTTGAAGCGGAACAATCGCTGGCAATGAGTCAGGCCGATGGCGGAAACCCCGCCGCGGAGCCGACCGAGGAGACAAAACATGAAAATTCTGCTGGTCGAAGACCATCCCGAACTCGCCGAGTGGGTGGCCAAGTCGCTGCGCCAGGACGGCTATGCCGTCGATACCGCCGATTGCGGCAATCACGCCGAGCATTACCTGCTGACCGGCGACTACGACGGCGTGTTGCTCGACCTGTCGCTGCCCGGCAAGGACGGCCTGGACGTGCTGCGCAGCTTGCGGGCGCGCGGTTCGCATGTGCCGGTGCTGATCTTCACGGCGCGCTGCTCGGTCGATGACCGGATCAAGGGCCTCGACCTGGGCGCCGACGATTACCTGGCCAAGCCTTTCGTGCTGGCCGAACTGGAAGCCCGGCTGAAAGCGCTGCTGCGCCGATCGGCCGGGCAGAATCCGGTGGTCCGTCTGGGCGAGCTGGCCTTCGATGCGGTCAGCCGCCTGCCGACCGTGCGCGGCCAGGCGCTGGCGCTGACGCCGCGCGAACTGGCGGTGCTCGAAGCGCTGCTCTCCAGGATCGGGCGGCCGGTGGCGCGCGATGCGCTGTTCGAAAAGATTTTCAGCATGGACCAGGACGCCCGGGCCGAGGCGATCGAAATCTATGTCTGCCGCCTGCGCAAGAAGCTCGAAGGTTCCGGTGTGCGCATCACCACGGTGCGCGGCCTGGGCTACCTGATCGACGCCGGCCAGCCGGAAACGGCATGAAAACGCAGAGCCTGAAGCGCCGCTTGGCGATCTGGCTGGTCGGCGTGCTCTCCGCCTTGCTCGTGGTCGATGCCTGGCTGAGCTACAGCGATGCCCTGAAGGCGGCCAACCAGGCTTACGACCGCTCGCTGTCGGCCTCGCTGAAAGGCATCGCCGAACGCATCTACGCCACCGAGAGCGAGGTGGTCGTCGATATTCCCTATTCGGCGCTCGAACTGTTCGAGGCCGGCAGCTCGGACCGGATTTTCTACAGCGTCGGCATCTCCGGCGAAGAGCCGATTACCGGCTACGAGGGCATCCCCTTGCCGAAACGCATCGAGCCCAACGTCGCGGTGTTCTACGACGGCCTTTACAAGGGCCAGCCGCTGCGCCTGGGGGCGCTGCTCAAGCCGCTCTACCGCAAGGAGTTTCCCAAACCGGTGCTGATCGTCTTCGGCGAGACGACCAACGCCCGCCAGGAGGTCGTCCGCCAGCTATTCATCGGCGAGGTGGCGCGCAAGGCCTTGCTGATCGTCGTTGCGCTGGCCGTCGCGCTGTTCGCGACGATGATCGCCGTGCGGCCGATCGACAAGCTCGGCCAGGCCATCCGCGCCCGCCCCGACGACGACCTGACCCCGGTCGATGCGGTCGGCGTGCCGCGCGAGGTCGAGCCGCTGGTCGATGCGATCAACCTGCACATGGAGCGCATCGCGGCGATGGTCGAAGCCCGCCGCCGCTTCATCACCGATGCCGCCCACCAGTTGCGCACGCCGCTCGCCGTGCTCAACACCCAGGCCGAATACGCGCTGCGCCAGCAGGCGGCGGGCGACATGCGGCCGGCCGTCGAGGCGCTGCATCACAGCCTGGGCAGCGCCATCCGGCTGACCAACCAGTTGCTGTCGCTGTCGCGGGCCGAGCCGGTCAATGGCCTGATGGTCACCCGCCAGGCCGTCGATCTCGCCGCCGTGGCACGCGACATGGTGGTCGAACTGCTGCCGCTGGCGGCGCAAAAGAGCATCGATCTCGGCGTCGAGGGCGGCGCTGCGCCCATCGTCGTTGCCGGGCACCCGGTGCTGCTGCGCGAACTGATCGCCAACCTGGTCGACAATGCGCTGCGCTATACGCCGGAGCACGGGGTGGTCACCGTGGCCGTCGATCTCGCACCGGACCGGGCAGCCAGCGCGAGAATCCGCGTCGTCGACAACGGGCCGGGTATTCCGGCCGAGTTCCGCGAGCAGGTCTTCAGCCGCTTCTTCCGCCTCGATGGCAGCGATCACACCGGCAGCGGCCTGGGCTTGTCCATCGTCCGCGAAATCGTCCATGGCCATGGCGGTGAGATCGCGCTGAACGATGCGCCGGGTGGACACGGCCTGCTGGTCGAGGTCTGGCTGCCACTGGCCGGCGTGGCCCCTGACGGCGAAAACCAGCAAAAGGCCTAGGTACGAAGTAGGGGGTTCTGCCTCACGGCTTTATTGCTAGCATTCGGGCAATAGGGCTAAGGAGGTAAGGTGCGTACAAAGTGGGGTCGGAAGTGAGTGAAAGAAAGTGGGGCGTTGGCGAACTGTTGTCCCGGGATGCACTGTTTGCCGGCCTGCCGGCAGCCAAGCTGGGGGCCCTGGCCGGCGCCTGCCGCATCCTCGAGTTCGATCCCCATGAGTTTCTCTACCGGGCCGGCGAGCCGGTGCGCGACGCCCATCTGCTGATCAGCGGCACGGTCAAGCGGGCGATGATGCTGAGCGGCGATACAGAAAAAATCGTCGAACTGGTCCAGTCCTCGCAACTGCTCGGCATCGGCGAGGTTTTCGGCGATGCCGGCTACGGCGCCTCCTGCGAGGCGATGACGCATTGCCTCGTGGTCGCCATCGACCTGCCCAAGCTGCGCGCCATGGTGCGCGAAGATCTCGACCTGAGCTGGCGGGTCATCCAGGCGATGGCCCACCGGCAGTACGCCATCGAATTCGACGTCACCGCCTTCCGCCAGGGCGTGATCGGCACCCAGCGCGTGCTCGACTATCTGGTCGAACTGGCCGGCGGACATCCCGGCCTGGCCGGCGAGACGACGGTGACGCTGAAAACCAGCAAGAAGATGATCGCCGCGCAGATCGGCATCACGGCCGAAAGCTTCTCGCGCAGCCTGCGCCTGTTGAGCGAAAACGGCGTGATCGTCGTCGAGGGGCGCAAGGTGCACATCCAGAACGCCGCCCTGCTCGATACCCAGGTCGGCAACCCTGGCCAGCGCCTGAGTTTCTCCCGCAAGGCAAAATCAACCGGCGGCCCGGCCGGCAAGACCCTGTCGCCGGGGGCGCTGATCAATCTGTGCGGACGGACCCGGATGCAGGCGCAGCAAATGGCGATGGACTGGGCGATGCTCGGCCAGAACATCGCGCCGAGCAAGGCGGAGCGCGGCCTGCGCCGGTCCACGGCACAATTCGAGCAGATTCTCGGGCAACTGGCCGAACTCGACCCCTCCCACGCGCTGGGCGACAGCCTGGCCAGGGTCAAGGACCTGTGGCCGCCTTACCGGGATGCCCTGTTCTCCACCGAAACGCCGCTGGACAAGGCCGAGGCCGTGCTCGAACTGAGCGAGGACATCCTGGCCGCGCTCGACCGCCTGACCCGCGAAGCCGAAAGCCATGCCAACCCGCCGGTGGCACCCTACGTCAATATCGCCGGCCGTAACCGGATGTTGTCGCAGCGCATCGGCAAGCTCTTCCTGTTTCGCGAGTGGGGTGTTTCGCTGGCCGCCATCGGCCAGCGGATGAGCGATTCGCTCAGCGAATTCGAAGCCAATCTGGAAGAGCTGAAAAGGAGCGGCGTCGCCGTCCCCGAGCTGGCCGCCCAGCTCGACGAGGTCGATGCGCTATGGCGAAAATTCGCCAGCGTGCTCGATCCCGATGTGACCTACGCCAGCAAGGAGCGCCACGCGCTGGCCGTTCTGGCCGAGGGTGAGCGCCTGCTGCGCAATGTCGATACGGCAGTCAAGCTGTACGAGCGCCTGGCCCGTTAGGAGACGCTAGCAAAACGCCCCCTGGCGTCGTTGAACCTCCTCGCCGTACTGCTCGTACTGTCTTCGTCGGTCCGCCTAGCCAGGGCCGCTACGCTGCATTTTGCTAGCGTCTCTTAAGTTTTCTTCTTGCTGCCGATTTTCGATTCCTGACCGGCCAGCAGGCGCTGGATGTTCGGCCAGTGCTTGCCGATCAGCGCCATGCCAAGGATGCCGACGACGAGGGTCTGGCCGTTGCCGCCGTGCATCAGCACGGAAATGACCGGGGCCATGAAGGCGGCAGTGACGGCGGCCAGCGACGAGTAGCGGAAGGCGAAGGCCATGAACAGCCAGGTGCCGGCGACCAGCAGGCCGAGCAGCGGATCGAGGGCGAGCAGCACGCCGGCGGCGGTGGCGACGCCCTTGCCGCCCTTGAATTTCAGGAAAATCGGGTAGAGGTGGCCGATAAAGACGGCGACGGCAACCAAGCCGATCACGGTGTCGGAAAAGCCGAGGCGCTGGGCGATGAAGACGGCCAGCCAGCCTTTAAGCGCATCGCCGATCAGCGTGACCAGCGCCGCCTTCTTGTTGCCGCTGCGCAGCACGTTGGTGGCGCCCGGGTTGCCCGAACCGTAGCTGCGCGGATCGGCCAGCCCGAACAGTTTCGACGAGATCATCGCAAAGGGCACGGAGCCGAGCAGGTAGGCGGCGAGGATGGCCAGGAACGGGGCGAGGGCGGTTTGCATGGGTGAATTCGGTCGCTGAGGTACAATCGCGGCGAATTTTACACCCCGGGCTACGACCGACCGTTACATGGATATTATTTTCATCGAAGAGCTGCGCGCCGAGACGTGGATAGGCATCTATCCGCGCGAGAAGGCCATGCCGCAGACGGTCGAGATCTCGCTGCAGATCGGCGTGTCCACGGCCTCGGCCGGGGCCAGCGACGACATCCGCGACACCGTCGACTACGCCGTAGTTGTCGAGCGTCTGCGCGCCGACCTGGTGGCCAGCCACTTCAACCTGCTGGAAAAGCTGACCGAGCACATCGCCACCTGGCTGCTCGAAAACTTTGCCGCCCAGTGGGTCCGCGTCTCGGTCGCCAAGCTCGGCATGATGCCGGGCGTCAAGCGCGTCGGCGTGATCATCGAGCGCTCGATCTAGGCACCGGAATTTCGAATTTGGCCAAAATTTGCCGCCGACCGTAGGGTTTCGGCGGTAGCCCCTGCCGGGCAGAGGCTACTGGCCGCTCAGAGAATTTCGGTCAGCACTTCCCGCTGATCGAGTTCCTTGTAGAAATGGAAGGCTTCCAGGCCCAGGGCGTCGCGCGACGAGAGCACGCCGATCGGCCGGCCGTCCGCCAAAACGACCGGCAGATGGCGGAAACCGCCTTCGTACATCAGGTGCAGCGCGTGCCCGAAGAGGCGATCCGGACCGATGGTTTGCGGATTGACGGTCATCACCTGACCAACCGGCGTCGATTTGGCGTCCAGCCCGGCGGCTAAAACCTTGTAGGTCAGGTCGCGCTCGGTGCAAATGCCCAGCAATCGCCCCTCGTCCGGGGCGACGACGAGAACGACATCCTCCTGGTTGTCTCGCATGTGGGCGGCCACGGCAAACACGGTCTTCTCGGCTGTCGTGGTCAGAAAGTGGCGATTCTGAATGATCTTGATGGCGGCACGGCTGGGCATCGCTTGTCTCCTTGTGGTTTAAGTTCAACCGATTTGACATGCGCCGCGAGCAGAGTTCATGACGTTGTGTATGCCTTTTGTGATCGCCTGTTCGACGCTCAGAACGCGCTGGCCAGCACCGTCATCACCGCGAAACCACCGGCCAGGCCGGCGGTCCCGGCACCGACCCGGCCGGCCTGGTGCGAGGCCGGGATCATCTCGTGGCTGACCACCCAGAGCATCGCCCCGGCCGCCGCGGCGAGCGCCATCGGCAAGGCGGCGCCGGCGACGGTGCTGGCGATCACCCCGAACAGGCCGCCGAGCGGCTCGACCAGCCCGGTGCCGAGCGCGATCAAGGCTGCCCGTACGGGGGCTGCACCGAGGGCGAGCATGGCGCTGGCGACGATCCAGCCTTCCGGGATGTTCTGCAAGGCGATGCCGAGGCTCATCCCGTGGTCGGCACCGGCCGCCGCGGCAACGCCGACGGCCAGACCTTCCGGAACGTTGTGGATGGCGATGGCGGCGACGACCAGCGCGACCTTGGGCTGCAGGCCGCTGCTTTCGATGGTCTCGACATGCTCGTGCGGCAAACGCCGGTCGAGGACGTGCATCGCCGCGACGCCGGCCAGCAGCGCGGTAGCGGTGGCAATACCAAGCGTCCACACGGACTGGCTGGCGGCCACCGTCTGCACGGCCGGGACGAGCAGCGAGAAGAGGCTGGCAGCGAGCATCATGCCACCGGCCAGACCGAGCAGTGGCGCCATCAGGCGCTCGGACGGACGGCGCATCAGCAGCACGGGAATCGCGCCGAGGCCGGTGGCGGCGCCGGCCAGCAGGCTGGCTTCGAGGCCGCGGGCAGCCATCGGGTGGGCGGCGAACCAGATCAGTCCCTGCTCGATGCCGAAGGCGAGGGCGACGACGGCCATCGCCAGGCCGATCCACAAATGGCGGCGGGCGGTGGGGCGGGCGTAATGCTGGATGACGAGCTGGGTCATGGTGGCGCTCTGGTGGCTGGATTGAGTGCCACTTTACGCAAGCGCCAGTTATAGCTCCAATCGATTGATTAAATTTAATCGATTGTTGATTTAAATCACCCCTTCAGCGCGACCTCGACCACCTTGGGTTGCAGCGTGCGCAGGATGTCGTGCGGATGCAGGCCGACCAGGAAGCCGCGCTTGCCGCCGTTGATGTAAATGAGCGCCAGGTCGAGGATGGTCTTTTCGATATGCACCGGCATCGCCTTCTTGGTGCCGAACGGGCTGGTGCCGCCGACCAGGAAGCCGGTGTGGCGGTTGGCGACTTCCGGCTTGCAGGGCTCGACCTTCTTGCAGCCGATCTGCCGCGCGAGTTCCTTGGTCGATACCTTGCAGTCGCCGTGCATCAGCACGATCAGCGGCTTGGCGTTCTCGTCCTCGAAGACCAGCGTCTTGACCACGGCGTGTTCGTCGACATTCAACTCGCGGGCCGACACCTTGGTGCCGCCATGTTCTTCGTAAGCGTAGAGATGCGGCGAGAAGGGCACCTTGTGGGCCTTGAGGAACTTGGTGGCCTGGGTTTCCGGGGCGTGTTCGGGTTTGCTCATGGGAGGCGGGCGAAATTGCGGATTTTATCCGCCGGCGGCCTTTTTGGCGTCGTCGGTCAGGCGCAGCAGCAGGCAGAAGCAGCCGAAGACCATGCCGCCGATGCCGGCTTGCAGCAGGGTCAGCATCTCGAAACCGATGATGCCGTACACACCCGCCAGGCGGGCCAGGCCGCTGGCCAGGCAGATGAAGAAGCCGACGAAGCCGGCAAGGCGGCCGAGCGGGAGCAGCAGTTGGTTCATGGTCCAGTCCTTTGCTGAGGGGCGATGGCCAATGATAGGCGCAAGTCGATGATCAGGGAATGCGCCGCTCAGCCGCGCGGGTGGTGTATGGCGTGCAGGCTCTTCAGGCGTTCGCGGGCGACGTGGGTGTAGATCTGGGTGGTCGAGATGTCGGCGTGGCCGAGCAGCAACTGGACGACGCGCAGGTCGGCGCCATGGTTGAGCAGGTGGGTGGCGAAGGCGTGGCGCAGTACGTGCGGCGACAGTTTTTCCGGGGCGATGCCGGCCAGCTTGGCATAGCGCTTGACCAGTTGCCAGAAGGCCTGGCGGGTCATCGCGCCGCCACGGGCGGTGACGAACAGGTCGTCGCTCTGCTGGCCGCCGAGGATTTCGGCCCGCGCTTCGTCGAGGTAGCGCTGGATCCATTCGATGGCCAGCTGGCCGAGCGGCACCAGGCGCTCCTTGCTGCCCTTGCCCAGCGCACGCAGCACGCCGTCGGCGAGGCTGACGGCGTGCAGGCGCAGGCCGACCAGCTCGGAGACGCGCAGGCCGGTGGCGTAGATGGTTTCGAGCATGGCGCGGTCGCGCAGGCCGAGCGGGGTATTGAGGTCGGGGGCGGCGAGCAGGGCTTCGACCTGCTTTTCCGACATCACCTTGGGCAGGCGCGACGGCTGGCTGGGGTTGGCCAGCTTAAGCGTCGGGTCCGTGACGATACGGCCACGGCCGATCTGCCAGCGGTAGAAGCGGCGCAGCGTGGCCAGGTAGCGGGCCTGCGAGGTCGCCTTGGTCTGCCGCGCCAGGTGGGCGATGAAGGCGGTCAGCGTTTCTTCGCGCAGGTCGAGCAGCGCTTCATGGGCGTGGTTGGCCAGCCACAGCGCGAGGCGGCCGAGATCGGAGCGATAACTGCTCAGCGTCGCCTTGGCCAGACCGTCTTCCAGCCACAGGGCGTCGCAGAAGTTGTCGATCTCGGCGAGATCAGCCGGGGAGGCTGCCTTCATGCGTCAGCAGCCAGCGTTTGATGTCGAGCAGGAACCCGCCGCGTTCGCGGGCGAAGCCACCGAGTTTCTTGTCACCGGCGCCGCCGGTGGCGACGACGCGATGGCAGGGGATGACCAGCGGGTAGGGATTGGCGCCACAGGCCTGGCCGACGGCGCGCGGGGCGTTTTTGAGATTCTTCGCCAGTTGGCCGTAGGTGTGCGTCTGGCCGGTCGGAATGGCCGAAATCTGCTCCCAGACCCGACGCTGGAAGGTGGTGCCGGCCGGGCGCAGCGGCAGGCCGAAGACGAAGTTGGGGTCGGCCAGGTAGGCATGCAACTGGCGCACTGCCTCGGCGGCCAGCGGCGTTGTTGGGGCCTGTTCCGGGCGCGGCTCGATGAAGTCGATGGCGGTGATTTCATCGTTGCTGCAGCGGATGCCGAGCGCGAAGCTGGGGGCGGCGACGACGGCCTGGTAGTTGTTTTCGCTCATCTTTGTCTTCCGAACGTCAAATGCTACGGTCGGCCCCAAAAAAAGGCCAAAATCAAAAAAGCCGGCGCACGGCCGGCTTCCGATGGCGGTCGCTCAGGCCCGGACGTGACCGTCGCCGAGCACCACCCATTTCTGGCTGGTCAGCCCTTCCAGGCCAACCGGGCCGCGGGCGTGGATCTTGTCGGTCGAGATGCCGATCTCGGCGCCCAGACCGTACTCGAAGCCGTCGGCGAAGCGCGTCGAGGCGTTGATCATCACCGAGGCCGAATCGACTTCGCGCATGAAGCGCATCGCCTTCGGATGGTTGTCGGTGACGATGGCCTCGCTGTGGTGCGACGAGTATTTGTTGATGTGGGCGATTGCCTCGTCGATGCCGGCGACCACCTTGACCGAGATGATCGGCGCCAGGTATTCGGTGTAGTAATCCTCTTCCGTGGCCGGGATGGCTTCCTTGACGATGGCGCAGGTCTCGGCGCAACCGCGGATTTCGACGCCCTTGCCGGTCAGCATGGCGGCGACCGGCGGCAGCAGCGTGGCGGCGACCGCGCGGTCGACGAGCAGCGATTCGGCGGTGTTGCAGGTGCCGTAGCGCTGGGTCTTGGCGTTCTCGACGATCTTCAGCGCCTTGGCCGGATCGGCTTCGCTTTCCAGATAGACGTGGCAGTTGCCGTCCAGGTGCTGGATCATCGGCACCCGCGATTCGGCGAGCAGGCGGGCGATCAGGCCCTTGCCGCCGCGCGGCACGATGACGTCGACGAATTCGCGCATGGTGATCAGCTCGCCGACCGCAGCGCGGTCGGTGGTGTCGATCACCTGCACCGATTCGGCCGGCAGACCGGCAGCCTTCAGGCCCTCCTGGACCAGCGCGGCGATGGCGCGGTTGGAGCGGATCGCTTCCGAGCCGCCGCGCAGGATCGCCGCGTTGCCCGACTTCAGGCACAGGGCGGCCGCATCGGCGGTCACGTTCGGACGGGCTTCGTAGATGATGCCGATGACGCCGAGCGGCACGCGCATCTTGCCGACCTGGATGCCGGACGGGCGGAACTTGATGTCGGTCATCTCACCGATCGGATCGGCCAGCGCGGCAACCTGCTCGACGCCTTCGGCCATGCTTTCGACCCCTTTGGGCGACAGCGTCAGGCGGTCGATCATCGCGCTTTCTAGGCCGGCGGCGCGGGCTGCGGCGAGGTCTTCCTGATTGGCGGCGACCAGCGCCGCGCTGTCGCGGCGGATGGCGGCGGCAATGTGCAGCAGGGCGGCGTTCTTCTCGGCGGTCGTCGCTCCGGCCAGGCGGCGCGAGGCGGCGCGGGCCTGGCGGCCGACGGTCTGCATGTATTCCTTGATGTCCATGATGTTTTTCGTGCGGGCAAAGAGTGATTATAGCCAGACAAATTACTGGGAACTTCCGGAAGCGGGTAAACTCTTATCCGCAACGACAACATGGCTTTCCATCGAGGATCAGATGGCCGAAAAACTAATATTGCCGACCGAGGTCAAGGTCTGCGCCACGTGCAGCTTCTGGGATGGCGAACGTCAGGTGGACGCCGACATGAAGCTGGTGGTGGTTTCCGAACATTGCGAGGGTGAGTGCCTGGTGCAGGAAACATCCAAACCGGGCTTGCACGACGTCCGCCAGGAGTGCGCGTGTCTGTGGGAAGACCTCGAACCGGATGCGCCGGTCGATGACCAGTCCGCCGACGACAAGGCGGCCTAACTTTTTGCCGCGGTGAGGCGCAGGCCGAGCCGCAGGAATTCTTCCCAGATATTGCCCTGGCCGATACCCTTGGCCAGCCGGTCGATCTTGCCGGCGTGCTGCAACGCCGCTTCCAGGCTTGCCGTCGTCAGACGCTGCAGCGCCTTCTTGACCGGCGCCGCGCGCGGCCCCCAGACTTTTGCGTCCTTGAGCAGCATATCCACTGGCTTGCCGGCATCGATGCCGGCGCGGATGATGGTCAGCGCCCGGATTTCCTCGCTCATCGCCCACAGCACCAGCGGCGGCGCCTCGCCTTCCTGCATCAGGCCGTCCAGCGTCCGGGTCAGGCGGCCGACATCGCCGGCCAACAGCGCCTCGCGCAGGCTGTCGATGTCGTAGCGGGCGACATTGAGCACGGCGTCGCGGATTTGCGTCAGCGACAATTGCCCGGCCGGGTAGAGCAGGCCGAGTTTCTGGATTTCCTGGTGGGCGGCCAGCAGGTTGCCTTCGACCCGTTCGGCGATGAACTTCAGGCTCTCCAGGTCGGCGCTCTGCTGCTGCCGGCGCAGCCGCCCGGCGATCCAGCCCGGCAGCTCGGCCAGCGGCGGCGCCATCAGCTTGATCGCGACGCCGGCATTGACCAGCGCGGTGAACCAGACGGCTTTCTCCTCGCGCCAGTCGAGTTCGGGCAGCGTGATCAGCAGCAGGTTGTCCATCGACAGGTTCTGGCACCACTGCTGTAGCGCCGCGCTGCCTTCCTTGCCCGGCTTGCCGGTCGGGATGCGCAGGTCGATCAGTTTTTTATCGCCGAACAAGGACATGTTGCCGCCGGCGGCCAGCAGCTGGCCCCAGTCGAACTGCGGCAGCACGGTCAGCACTTCGCGCTCGCTGTAGCCCTGCTGGCGCGACTTGGCGCGAATGGCGTCGGCCGCTTCGATGACCAGCAGAGGGTCGTCGCCGTACAGCACGTAGAGCGGGCGCAGTTCGCGTTCGAGGTGCGCCGCGAGCTGTTCGCCCTTGAGCAGCATTATTCGCTGTCTTCCTGGTCGGGATTCTTCGGCTTGATGATGCTCAGCCGGCGCATGATCTGGTTGACCAGGTCATTGGTCATGTCGCGCCAGAGCAGGTCTTCTTCCTGGTTCTTGGCCAGGATGTTCGAGTCGTCGTAGGTGACGTCGCGGGTCAGGGTGACCTCGTTGGGCGCCACCAGCACCTGTCCCTTGCGGTTAACGACGCGGAAGGTGTAGCTCAGTTGCAGGCGGTATTCGCGGACGCGGCCCAGCGTGTTGACGCTGAGGATGCTCTTCTGGCGGCTGTTGGTCAGTTGCTGGAAGATCGCCTCGGCCGACTCGGCGTCGTCGACGACCTGCGTGCTGCCGCTGGAGCGGATGTAGCGCTGCAGCCAGATGTTGACGTCGGCCGTTTCCGGCAACGAGATGTACATCGTCTGGTAGGGCAGCTTGCTGCTGCCCGCGCCGCGCAGATGGAAGCCGCAGCCGGCGAGGGCGGCGGCGAGAATCAGGGCGAGCAGCGGGCGCAACAGCGGCATGTTTGACCTCTTAAGCGACGATGTTGACCAGGCGGCCGGGGACGACGATGACCTTCTTGGCCGGCCGGCCTTCCATGAACTTGACGGCTTCCTCGCAGGCCAGCGCGGCGGCTTCGATGCTCGCCTTGTCGGCCTCGGCGGCGACGCGGATGGCACCGCGCAGCTTGCCGTTGACCTGCACCATCAGCTCGATCTCGTCCTGCTTCAGCGCGGCCGGGTCGGCCTTGGGGAAGGCGGCGAGGCCGGCATCGGCACCCGGCTTCAGCTCGGCGTAGAGCGCCTGGCCGATGTGCGGGACGATGGGGAAGAGCAGCAGGGCGATGCTTTCCAGGGTTTCCTGGGCCAGCGCGCGGCCGGCGGCATCCTTCAGGTCGGCCTTGTCGAAGGCGTTGAGCAGTTCCATGACCGCGGCGATGGCGGTGTTGAACTGCTTGCGGCGGCCGTAGTCATCGGCGACCTTGCCCATGGTCTGGTGCAGCTTGCGGCGCAGGTCGGCCTGGGCGGAGCTGAGGCCGTCGTTGCTGGAGCAGGGGGCGACCAGGCCGATCTGGACGTGATCGTAGGTGGTCTTCCACAGGCGGCGCAGGAAGCGGAAGGCGCCTTCGACGCCGGCGTCGGACCATTCCAGCGACTGGTCGGGCGGCGAGGCAAACATGATGAACAGGCGGGCGGTGTCGGCGCCGTACTGGTCGATCAGCGCCTGCGGATCGACGCCGTTGTTCTTCGACTTCGACATCTTCTCTGTGCCGCCGATGACTACCGGCTGGCCGTCGGCGCGCAGCGTGGCACCGGTCGGGCGGCCGCGTTCGTCGGTCACGACATCGACGTCGGCCGGGTTGATCCACTGCTTCTTGCCGCCTTCAAGCTCGCGGTAGAAGGTCGGAGCGACGACCATGCCCTGGGTCAGCAGGTTGGCGAAGGGTTCGCCGAGGTCGCCGATCAGCCCGACGTCGCGCATCAGCTTGGTGAAGAAGCGCGAATAGAGCAGGTGCAGGATGGCGTGTTCGATGCCGCCGATGTACTGGTCGATGCCGCCCTTGCACCAGTACTGGACGCGCTCGTCGACCATGGCCGTGGCGTTGTCCGGGCAAGCGTAGCGCAGGAAGTACCAGGACGACTCGAAGAAGGTGTCCATGGTGTCGGTTTCGCGCTTGGCGTGGCCGCCGCACTTCGGACAGGTGGTTTCGTAGAACTCCGGCATCCGGGCCAGCGGCGAGCCGGCGCCGGTGATCTCGACGTTCTCGGGCAGGACGACCGGCAACTGGTCGTCGGGTACCGGCACGTCGCCGCAGCTCGGGCAGTGGATGATCGGGATCGGGCAGCCCCAGTAGCGCTGGCGGGAAATGCCCCAGTCGCGCAGGCGGAACTGCACCTTCTTGTCGCCGATGTTCTTGGCGGCGAGGTCGGCGGCGATGGCATCGACGGCGGCTTCATAGGCCAGGCCGTCGTACTTGCCGGAATTGATGCAGACGCCCTTCTGCTTGTCGCCGTACCACTCCTGCCAGCCGTCGAGGCTGAAGGTTTCGCCGTCGGCGGCGATGACCTGCTTGATCGGCAGGTCATATTTCTTGGCGAAGGCGAAATCGCGCTCGTCGTGGGCCGGCACGGCCATCACGGCGCCGTCGCCGTAGCTCATCAGCACGTAGTTGCCGACCCAGACTTCGACCTGTTCGCCGGTCAACGGGTGGGTCACGTAGATGCCGGTCGGCAGGCCCTTCTTTTCCATCGTGGCGATATCGGCCTCGGCGACGCCGCCCTTCTTGCATTCCTCGATGAAGGCGGCAAGTTCCGGGTTGTTGGCCGCGGCCTTGGTGGCCAGCGGGTGTTCGGCGGCGACGGCGACGAAGGTGACGCCCATGATGGTGTCGGCGCGGGTGGTGAATACCCACAGCTTTTCGTCGGCGTTGTCAGCCAGCGGGAAGGCGAAGCGCACGCCGGTGCTCTTGCCGATCCAGTTCTTCTGCATCAGGCGCACCTGCTCGGGCCAGCCTTGCAGGTTGTCGAGCTCGGACAGCAGTTCGTCGGCGTAGGCGGTGATCTTCATGTAGTACATGGGGATCTCGCGCTTCTCGATCAGTGCGCCGGAACGCCAGCCGCGGCCATCGATGACCTGCTCGTTGGCCAGCACGGTGTGGTCGACCGGGTCCCAGTTGACGGTGCCGAGCTTCTTGTAGACCAGGCCCTTTTCATAGAGGCGGGTGAACAGCCACTGCTCCCAGCGGTAGTACTCGGGCGTGCAGGTGGCCAGTTCGCGGCTCCAGTCGATGGCGAAACCGAGCGACTTGAGTTGCTTCTTCATGTACTCGATGTTCGAGTAGGTCCACCCGGCCGGCGGCACGTTGTTCTGCAGCGCGGCGTTTTCAGCCGGCATGCCGAAGGCGTCCCAGCCCATCGGCTGCATGACGTTGTAGCCCTGCATCTTGTGGAAGCGGGACAGCACGTCGCCGATCGTGTAGTTGCGCACGTGGCCCATGTGCAGCTTGCCGGACGGGTAGGGGAACATCGACAGGCAGTAGTACTTGGGCTTGGTCGTATCTTCGACGGCGCGGGCGGCGCCGGTCTGGTCCCAGTGGGTTTGGGCGGCGCGTTCGATATCGGCCGGGGAGTATTTGTCCTGCATGGGCATGGCGGAATTCTTTGCTGAAAATCGGGGATTAACCCGGAATTATACCGGGTTGGGTGGGGGGCTTTGGCGGTTGCGTTTTTGCCTTTTCTGGACTTGTGTTTTCTGCGTTGGCGGGCATTGGGTTTGCTGAACTTTGGTTTTCCGCCCTTGAGGGGCGTCTTACTTTCTTTTGCTTCGCCAAAAGAAAGGTAAGCAAAGAAAAGGCGACCCTGGGTCGGCGCCGGCTACGCCGGTTCCCTGCGCTACTCGGCAGGCCGGGCGGCGGCGGAACTCGGGCCTGCGGCCCTCAGACAGTCCTCGCCGAAGGCCCCCGGCCTTCCTGCGTTGCTCGGCGCCTCTCAAGGTGCCCGGTGAACCATCCGGGGGCGACGGTCGTTTCGTTTTTTCAAATTTGGGCATTTTTTCGGCCTGACCGTAGCATTTCGGAAACTGCTTGAGCCCGGACGCCTTTCGGGTCCCCCTGAGAGGCGCTGAGCAACGCAGGCGGGCC
>JAHRYW010000005.1:0-19452 GCA_020621865.1 Betaproteobacteria bacterium
AATCCATCCATTAGGGGACTTAAATGAACAAGACTGAACTGATCGACGCCATCGCTACCCAGGCCGATATTTCCAAGGCTGCCGCCGGCCGTGCGCTGGACGCCGCCGTTGATGCCATCAAGGGCGCCCTGAAGGCCGGCGATTCCGTCAACCTGATCGGCTTCGGCACGTTCTACGTCGGCGAGCGCGCTGCCCGCACCGGCCGCAATCCGCGCACTGGCAAGACCCTGGAAATCAAGGCTGCCAAGTCGCCGAAGTTCCGCGCCGGCAAGGGTCTGAAGGACGCCTGCAACTAATAAGCCTTATCGGCGCAACCTTCTGCACCGATAATCGGGGTGCTTAGCTCAGTTGGTAGAGCGTCGCCCTTACAAGGCGAATGTCGGGGGTTCGAGTCCCTCAGCACCCACCAAAGATTCCGGCCCAGGAAATACGGACCCCGCCCACAAGGCGGGGTTTTTGTTGAATAATTCGCCTATGACCACAACCGCTGCAGCCAACGATCCGGACAAAAAAGGCGATGCCCTGAAAGCGCAACGCTTCCAGATGCTGGAGGATATCGCCAAGGAATTGTCCGGCGAAGTCGTATTCCCGACCTATTTCGATGCTGTACTCCGCCTGCGCAAACTCCTCAACGATCCTGAGCAGAGCATTGCCAATATTGCTCGTGCCGTATCGGTCGAGCCGCTGATCTCGGCAAAATTGCTCCATTTGGCCAATTCAGTCGTTTTCAATCCGGAAGGCCGCCAATTGGTGGACCTCAAATCAGCCATCACCCGACTCGGCCTCAACGCCGTCAGGACCACCGCGCTCTCCATCGTCATGACGCAACTGATGCGCGCCAAGGGAATGGCTGAATTTGCGGACGTCACCCGCTCCTTGTGGGAACACTCCTTGAAAAGCGCGGCGGGCGCCAAGGTGATCGCCCAGAAGCTGACCCGGATAAATCCGGAGGAAGCCATGCTTGCCGGCCTGATTCACGATCTGGGCGCGTTCTACATGCTCTATCGGGCGACGCAATATGAAGAATTGCGTCACCGGCCCGACACGATCAAATACCTGATCATCCAATGGCATGAAAGCGTTGGCGTCTCGTTACTGAACGCCCTTGGCTTGCCGGAGGAAATCGTCGAGGCCACCGTCGACCATGACCACCTGCGCCCGACGCCGACGACGATCCGGACTCTACCCGATATCGTCTATGTGTCGAACATGCTCTGCGGTGGGCATTTCGAGTGGCTTTTGCAGGACCAGCCGGATATTTCTGCCGAGCTGACTACCCTGGAAGAGTCCTTCGGCCACCTTCGGCCGGAAATTGATGCCCTGACGGCGGAGATGCATCGCAACTTCTCCTGATGCCATCAAGGTTTGCGGCCGTGCCCCGTCCTGACCTGGGTAGAGGCCAGAATACCGCGCAGGATGTTGACCTCATCCCGCTCCAGACGAATCCGCCCGAACAAGCGCCGCAGTTTGGGAAGTAGGCGCCCCGGCTGCTCGGGATTGAAAAACCCGGTATGTGTCATCACCGCTTCGAGGTGACCATAGAGCCCTTCCACCTCATCGTGGGTGGCTGCCGGAGAGGCAAAGGGCGTAACCCCCGGGGCGATTACCGGCGGTTTGGCGGCAAAGGCTGTCATCCGACATTCATAGCAGAGAACCTGCACAGCCGCACCGAGGTTCAGCGAACTGAAATCTGGATTGGTCGGAATCGTTACCGCTGCCTGGCAATTCAATATTTCTTCGTTGCTTAGCCCAACCGTCTCATTACCGAAAACCAGCGCCACTTCCCCGTCTTCCGCCTCTGCCAACAAGCGTGCCACGGTTTCGCGCGGCGCACCGAGTTCCGGCCCAAGGTCGCGCTGGCGAGCCGACAGCGCGACCGCAAACGATGTCCCGGCCAACGCCTCCTTCAATGTGTTGGTGACCGTTGCCTGCGCCAACAGATCCACCGCACCGGTCGCCCGCGTATCCGCCTCCGGATCGGGAAACTGCTTCGGCGCAACCATGTAGAGGCGCGACAATCCCATCGTTTTCATGGCCCGTGCAGCAGCACCGATATTCCCTGGGTGACTCGGGCGACACAGCACAACTCTGATACGCGACAGCAGGACTTCGGGGTTCATGGTGTAAAATTCGATCTTTCAAAAATAGTTCGGGTGGCTCTGGCCACCCGATAGTTCTTTAAGCCCATGCATCCAGCTCTGAATATCGCCATCAAAGCGGCGCGCCGCGCCGGCCAGATCATCAATCGCGCTTCCAATGACCTCGATCTGCTCAAGGTTACTGCCAAGCAGCCGAACGATTTCGTCACCGAGGTCGACAAGGCTGCCGAAGCCGCGATCATCGAAACCCTGATGGAAGCGTATCCGGGCTACGGCATTCTAGCAGAGGAGTCCGGCACGACTGCCGGCAAAGGCGGTCGCGACAGCGAATACCAGTGGATCATCGATCCTCTCGACGGCACGACCAACTTCATTCACGGCTTGCCGCAATACGCCGTATCGATTGCCCTGGCCAAGGGCAACGTGATCGAGCAGGCCGTCGTTTTCGATCCCAACCGCAACGAACTGTTCACCGCCAGCAAAGGTGCCGGCGCCTTTTTGAACGAGCGCCGCATTCGTGTCTCACGCCGCACCAAACTGGGCGAAGCCCTGATCGGCACCGGTTTCCCGTACAGGATGTTCGACAAGATCGACCTTTATCTGGCGATCTTCAAGGAACTGGCCGAGAAGACCGCTGGCCAGCGCCGGCCAGGCGCAGCCGCGTTGGACTTGGCCTACGTTGCCTGCGGCCGCTACGACGGTTTCTGGGAATTCGGCCTGTCGCCGTGGGATATGGCAGCCGGTGCGCTGCTCATTTCCGAAGCTGGCGGCTTGATCAGCGACCTGCGCGGCGAAGGCAGCTATCTGGAAACCGGCAACGTCATCGCCGGAACGCCCAAGGTTTTCGGCCCGCTGCTGAAGGTGGTCCAAGACAAGCTGCCGGAATCGGTACGCGGCTAAGAGGCCAGCAGCAGCCCGGCCAGGGCATCGAGAGAAAGCGCCCTTACCGGCGCTTTTTTTTCGGCCGGGCGATTACTCCAGATGAAGTACTCAGTCAGGCCGTCCGGGTAGCCTAGCTGCCGATAGACTTCGGCCATGATCGGCACGTGATCGCCGTACCAACACAATCGTGCCGGACGCGGGTGTCGCTCCAGACAGCTGCGCAGATCGCCGATCATCCGATCGGCGTTCCTCAGGTGGCGCAGATAAACTGTCAAGTCGTCACAACCAAGCGGAGGAGCCGATGTATAGCACGCTGCGTAATCTATCGCCTCGGTTTTTTCGAGATGCAGCGGACCGTGATTCTCCATGGTGATGACGAAGATGAAGATCGGTTCATTGGCTGTCGCCAGCAAAGTTTTTACTTTGGCGGTCACAGCCTGGTCGCCAATGTATGGTCCGGCTCGCTCCGCACCTTCAAAAGCAGTGATGTCGATGAATTCGTCGAAACCGAAATGGGGATAAACACGATCGCGGCCATAGAACGAGGCTGGATAGGGGTGCACACAAACCGTCCGGTAGCCCGCTGCCTTTAGCACTCCAGCCAAAGTCACCACCTCTGCCTTCAACACCTGACGATAAGGGTTGAAGCGATGGACTCCAAGCTTTTCCTCGGCAACTCCACTCAGGAAGGCAAATTCGCTACGCACCGTGTTGGCCCCCCAGGCTGGCACCGTCAGACGGCCATGACAGCTGGCCTCAGCATTGAGCCGGTCGAACTCGGCGAGCACATCATGGCGTATGCCGGAAAACAGTCGGCGCGGGTCAAAGAAGGATTCGCTCTGAACCACCAGCAAATCAGGACATTCGGAGGCAACTTCGGTTGCTGAAGGCGACTGATTCGGCAAATGGAGCGGCTTCCGCTCCGCCCAGCCGTAGTACCACAGGCTGGCAAGAAAGCCAAGTCGCTGCAGATCCGTATCGGGCATAAAAACCGGCTGCGGACCACCCTTAGAAGCGACCAGCAACATTCCCCCAATCGTCAGCAACACCAGCAACTCACCCAGCTGACCATCCAGTGAAAAACGTCCGGCCGGAGCCGCTTCAAGCCATAGCCCAACGCCCAACGCTGCCAGAACCGCGACAACGATCAACGCGAATTTCCACCAGCCTAGAAACGGGATGTATAGCCGCGGATGCCGAATGGCATCAGTGAAGTACTCGAAATCCTGAAATACGAAAACTTCGCGCAGGGAATGAAACTTGGCGTTGCTAACCTGAACCAGCAGCATCAGAAATGCCAACCCGATGGCCATGGCAAACCAAGGCCGACCGAGCACCACTACCAGCAGCCCATGCATGATCAGCCACAAGCCGCCATGAAGGGTGACACCCTGCCAGGCCAAACGCCACGGGGCCGGCAAAGCGGGCCGCAACAAACCGGTTACACCAAACGACAAGGCAAATCCTACGGTCGATGGCAAAAAAAGGGCTATTTCCAAATTCAGCCCCGATACCCGAGCAAAGCAAGAATGCGCAATGACACCGCAGCGGGCAGAACGGCAAGAAACCAGGTACCAAGATTCAGCGGGAAGGGAAAGCTTATCCGCGCGCTATTCCGCTCCAGTCCGCGCCGGATATATTTCGCCGCCCGCGCCGGTTGCCACAGGAAGGGCTTTGGCCCTGGCATGGCATCGCACATCGGCGACTCGACATAGCCCGGCATGATCACATTGACCTGAATGCCCTCCGGTCCCAACCACCCCCGCAAGGCCTCGCCATAGGCCTTGACCCCTGCCTTGCTGGCACAATAGGCCGGGGTCACCGGCAGGCCGAAATAACCGGCCAACGAACTGACCAGTGCAATCTGACCTCGCCCGCGGCGGCGCATCGCCGGCAATATAGCGAGGACAATGGCCATCGTGGCCTTGAGATTGGTATCGAGCAACGCCTCGACCTCCTCCCAGGGTTCGCCCTCTCCTGCCGGACCGATATTGGTGTTCATGCCGGCGTTGACGACGACCAGGTCGGGTGCCTGTGTTGCGCAGACGTCATCCAGCCAGGCGCGCAGCGCTGGGGTATCGCGAACGTCGAATCGCTGCGTCAGCACCGTGGCGCCAAGCGCAGCGCAACGCTCCGCAACGGCAGCCAATTTGACCTGATTGCGCCCATGCAGATGCAGTTCAACGCCCGGCGCCGCATAAGCCTCGGCCAACGCCCCGCCGATGGCACCGGTCGCACCAGTAATCAGGACTCTGCGCCCGATGCTCACATCAAAGACTCCAGCGGGGATATCTCGTTTTCAAGGATAGCCACACTATTCCTGACCGCCAGATCGATACCCTTCGTGCAATAGAAACCACCATTGACCTGCGTGCAGTGAATAACCGCATTGCGGAAGCGACGGAACAACTCACGATTAGGTGCCTCTCCTTCCCGCCAAAATTCATCCAGGTCATTCTGGAAGGTCAGGCCCGGGAGGTTGTAGATCGGATCGCTCAAGGTGATGGTCGGACAATCGAGACCCAAAGCCACGCTGCCGACAGTACTATTAACCGTCACCACTCCTTGGGCATGTTCAACCAGCAACTCGAGGTCGCCCGATTCAAGATAAATCACCCGCCCCCGCAGATCAAAGCGACGCACCAATGCCGCAATGGCGCCCCGATGATCCGACAGACCGACATCCAGGGGATGATTCTTGATCACCAGTTTGGCCTGGGCAGGCGCCTTTCGTGCAAATGAATCGAGTACATATTCCATGACCTCAGCCATGTTTTCAAATCGGGAGTGGTCCCTGATCTGCGCGTCGCTATTCAACTGCAAAGGCAATAGATAATACAAAGCCTTTCCGGCAAGTAGTTCGTCTATTGCCGCTGTATCCTTTGGCTTCCAATAGCGTAGCGCAATCGAGCGACGCAAGAACGAGATGTACTCAACCGCCGCATTGGTTGGCGCATGCGTCCTAAAATGTGGGAAAAATGCGAAATTAAGGCTTCCTGCAACGTGATAAGCCACGTCATGAACTGCCCGAGATGAAAACTGAGAGGCAAACGGTACTACGTCCTCAGCAGGCCCGATATCCCCACCAACCGCCCAGAACCAGTCGGGATCGCGCGGCAACAAGGAATGCCCGTTGACGCCTTCTCGTTCCAACGTCACCCAGAAAGGACGAAAATATCCTTCTTCAAAAACATGGGTCCGAATACCCAAGGTTTCTGCATGCGCGACCGCAAGCCGATGGAGTGGCCGTCGGTCACCAAAAAGTATCTGGTCGGTAACTCCGTGCTCACGATACAAGTCGTCGAGAAAACTCTTTAAGTCCCGAGGACCCCCGCGAAAATTAACTGAGTTTTGACCACGCCAATAGAGTTGATCGCCGACGTTGAAATTGACCTTCAGCACGGAATGTCCATCTGCCGTCAATCGTGCAGCCAAACGGGAAAAAAAAGGCGAACATACACCCTGCAAAAACAAAAACTGGCGTTTCAATTGAATTCTTCAGTATCTAGGCAACTTGGAATCATACATGAGCATTCAGGACATACGGATGGCCGAACCACATGAAATCAGCGCATCTTTGCAAATCCCCAGAATCGAGTTCGTCAATCATGCATCGGTGTTGATTAGCGATGGCCAATCCGGCCTGCTGAGCGACCCTTGGTACTTTGGAGAAGCCTTCCACCAAGGTTGGGCCTTGCTCGTCGAAACCCCCGAGCCAGAGATCATTCGAGTTCTCAATCAAACCACTTACATATGGATCAGCCACGAGCATCCAGACCATTTTTCGCCTTCATTCTTTAAAAAATATGCGAAAATCATTCGCGAGCGCCGCATCACCATACTCTTCCAAAAAACGCGAGATAGTCGCTTGGCTCACTTCTTACGCCAACTTGAGCTACCCGTCGTCGAATTGCAGAATGGCCAGTCTTTCGCCCTGAATCCCGCCTTCTCCATTCGGATCGTCCAGTCCGATGTCTACGACTCGGCGCTTTTAGTGAACATCGCAGGCCAGCGCATATTCAACCTGAATGATTGCCCCATTCACGACAGCGAGGTACTCACCGATTTCGCCCACAAATACGGTCAGTGCGATGTATTACTGACACAGTTTAGCTACGCTGCCTGGAAGGGTGGAAAAGACGATATCGAATGGCGAAAAAAGGCAGCCCGTCACAAACTAGCTGCAATGCACCGACAAATCAACGCCCTCGCTCCCAGAGCATGCATTCTGTTCGCCAGTTTCGTACGCTTCTCAAATCGTCTGAACAGCTACATGAACGATGCCGTCAATCACCCTGATCACGTACTGGCCGAACAAAGCCGGGCGCCGGCCCGGCTGATTGTCATGGCGCCCGGAGAAAACCAAAAGCTAAGCCAACTCGTACAGAACCAGGCGAGCCTCGACTTCTGGCGACAACTATATGCCTCGCTCCCCGAGCAACCATTGGCCAGTTACCCTGACAACGAAAGCACCAACACTCTGATCGACCACTTTCACCAATACCAGGCCAGGCTATACCGAGACAATAACCGCCTCCTGCTGCACGCTGCCCGTCGACTGTTACCCATCCACCCATTCGCCAGCACCACCGTCCGCCTTATCAATCTCGACGTCACGCTGCGCATTGAATTACTAGGCAAGATTGAGCGAGTTTCGTCAACTCACGCCGATATTGCGCTTCATGCCAGTTCATTGGACTACATCTTTCAGCATCAATTCGGCTTCGACACCCTGTTCGTCAATGGATGTTTCGAAGAAGCTTCGCCCGGAGGCTTCGAACGCTTCGCCAAATGCTTCGCCATCGGCAACCTTAACGCCTGTGGCGTGTATATTCGGTGGTCGGCACTCGGCAGACTCGAAGTCCTTTCACTGATGCTGAAAAAACTCAACGCCGTTCGAAAAAACCTGAACAACAAGAAACCCAAGCCCCAACCATGATCTCACCCAATCTCGCCAAATCACTAAGCAGCCTGCCACTGGCCCTGATCAAGGTTTTTACCTGGGATAAATCCTTCAAGAACAATCCGATCATCGGCAATCGACTGCTCAACCGATTTGGACTGCATATCGCACGCATGGCGATATCCCACCTGTTTTTCAACTTTCGGTTGTACCTGCTTGCCCCGCTTGCCAAGGCCGAGCAACGCCGTCATTTTCGCCGGCACGGCTACCTGAAGATCGAAAACTTTCTGCCCCCAGAACGCTTCGCGCAACTCAAGACCGAGATTGAACAATTTGACGGAGAGATTCGCGAAGAAACCGAAGGCAGTACCATCACCCAACGGCTCTATCTCACCGAATCAGCATTGGCAGATCTACCCCAGTGCAAAGCCTTCTGCACCGACTCAAAACTCCTCAAGTTGCTGCGCTACACTTCCTCAAAAAACCGGATTCCCTTCTTCCACCTGGAAAACATCGTTCACCATGCCAGCAAGTCGAAGCAAGCCGATCCACAGAAGGATTTTCACACCGACACTTTCCACCCCTGCGTCAAGGCCTGGCTCTACGTCGACGATGTCTCGGATCGCAACGGCCCATTCATAGTTGTTCCCGGCTCGCATCGCCTAACCTGGAAACGGATCAAGTGGGAATATCGGCAAAGCCTGATTGCCTCGCAAGGCAAAACTGAACGTCCGAAAGGGCGCTATTGGGATGGCTCGTTCCGGGTAACCGAGCGAGATGCCGAAGAACTGGACTACGGCCCGCCGGTGGCTATGAAGGTCCCGGCCAATACGCTACTCGTGGCCAACGTCCATGCCATCCACCGCCGCGGCGACGCAACGCCCGGCGCAACAAGAATGACCGTCTGGATGCAGGCCCGCGACAACCCCTTCAACCCGCTGTTTTCGCCCTTCCCGCAACTCACCGCGCGGGTCTTTGAATTCGTCTGGAAAGAGTACATGGCCAAACGGACGGCAATGCAAGTCAAACGCGGCGCTTGGCGAACCGTAACCGGCGGTTTTTCCACCCGAAGTCTCAGCGCAGAGATTTCACCAATCGGAGCACAGCAGAAAAACCCAGCAAACGACTCATAACGCCAAGACGCCATACCCCCCCAAGGTGATACCCCTGCGCCCTATAAAACGCCAAAGCACGCTCGTTGGCGTCATGGACCTCGAGTTCGACAGCAGTGGCACCCAAGTTGTTTGCATAACATTCCGCAGCCTTCAACAAAGCGCTGGCAACTCCTCGCCGCCGCGCCCTTGGAGTCGTCTTTAGACCGTAGACATAAAACCCGCGCCACCATGTTCGCCACTCTAACAACGAGTAGAGTCCCCAGCGAAAAAAACCCGACGCCTTGCCAAACTCACGAGAAAAATCGGATAACACAGCAGCATACGGCCCTTTCCTCTCCCACTGGAAAGCCAGAAATCCGACTATACGGCCATCCAGCCTCGCCAAAAAAACGCGATCCCAGTTAACACAGCCAGAAAATAGGCGGAACCGAGACTCCTGCTCGCCCAGCAAAAAAGCCAGCGTCCCGCGCCCGGTGGCCAACAAGGCCAGCGCATCCTGATTCCCCGCCTCCGATCCGGGAGGCAAAATTTCAATTGTCAAAACCAGCCGCTTTCAAATCCAGGCTACCCGGTATTATCGTTTGTAAAAGCGCAGAACCAACCGCAACCCCTTGCGCCACCAAGGCATCGTCGACGCTCCTTGCGCCCGCCAGGCCAGCAACTCATCAAGCGCCCGCTCTGGCGAGGTGAACCGCCGAGTGACCCGGCTCACATAAGTCGGGTACAAAATCAGGCAACCGGCGACCAGTTCATCAAGCGCCAAGCGCCGCGTGCGCCTCCCCAACGGTGCCTTGTCGGAAGTCAGCCCCCAACCCGAATAAAACGGTTGACCATAACAAGTCACCTTCTTCCCGCGCAGCAAAGCCTCAAAGCCTGCCAGCGACGTAATCACATGCACTTCGTCAACCTGTCCAAGCATCTCGGACATCGATACGTTAACCACCTGTTCGTCGCACCACTGCAGCGCAGCATCCTCGCCCACACCTTTGATACGCAAGCCAGCCAGAACATCCGGGTGCGGCTTATAAACCACATAAGCATCCGGATTGGCCTCGCGCACCGCTCGCAAAAGATCCATGTTGCGCCGGACGGAACACACTCCCTCCGGCGCGCCGTAGGCAATCGACGCATCGCTCTCCACCTGCCCCGGCACCAGAATCACCTGCCCGATTCCGGCCGGCCGTTTCCAGCCACCCGAACCAACGTTGTACTTGGTCAGCCCCGAAGCCACGATACGTTCGCGCAATCGTGCGGCACGTTCAAGGAGTGGTGTATCAAACGCCTGATTCTGAAGCAGCACTTCAAGGTCCGACGGGCGGGTTGCATCGTAGTAAATACCTTGCTGGTCAGTCACCCAGGATAGCGGGCGAATCAAATCAGCCCCCAACCCCACCGAGCGCAGGAAGGCATCCTCCAAACGGATCACCGGCTGCCCAGCAGGCTGCGCGAGGGAACCACGTGCGACACCAAATTCGAACAACCCAACCGGTGGCTCAAGCGACTTCAATCCCCAAGCGATAACAGGCGCCCCATCCGGAACATGCTGCAAACGCCTGACGAACTCAACTGAACTCCCCTGAAAAAAATCCTCAATGATCGGCTTCTTCCAATCCGAAAAACCGACCGCGTACAGCACATCAGGAAATCGCTCGCGCATTCTGCGTTGCAGGCCCATCCACTCGATCACCCTCTCCGGCTCGCAACGCTCACCGGTTTCCGGATCGATGTAACGTGAATAATCGACCAGCGCCGCATGCACGAGATTTTCCAGCGGCACTGGGCAACGCCGGTCCGGCGCAGGCAATTCATCTTCCGTCAGCCCCCAACCGGCATAGAAAGGCATGCCGAAGGTACGCACCCGCTTCCCCCAAAGCACCCCTTCGAATCCCACCTGGGATGTCACCACATAGACCGCCTCAGCATGCTCTATCAATCCAGCTGCATGTACATCGTCACCCAGCACTGTGACTCGCTCGTTGGCGGCCAGCGCCAAAACATCGAAATGCCCCTTCTTTCGCCCGAGCATGACTTCCGGATGCACCTTCAGCACCACCTGCACCCCTGGGTTTTCACGGAGCGCACATTCCAGCATTCGGTCGAAACTGCTTGCACTTGCTGCGCCATAGGCAATGGAAGCGTCACCAAACGTTTGATCGGCAACCAGCACATAGCGCTCCGGCAACTTGCCGGAATACGAACGCGCATAATTGTATTTGGACACCCCGGCACAGCGCCAAGCGCTCACCAACGAGCGAGCCCGGCAGGCCTCGCTCGGCAAAACGCCTTTCGCAATCAACGACTCCAGGCGAGAAGGCTGCCTCGCATCGTAATAAATGCCCAAATCATCGACCACCAAAGCCAGCGTATTTTCACTCTGCCCGACTCCGACAGACCTCAGGAATCCGTCCTCCAAAGCCAGGAACGGCAATTTCAAGCGCTTCGCCAAGTTGCGAGCCTTGGTGGCCGAGGGCTTCAACCCCCATCCAGCAACAGCCGTCCCCTCAGGATGCCCGGCACCACGGTAAAACCATACCATGTCGCCAAGAAACCTGTCCAAATGTGTAATCCGATCAACACCTTTAGAGGTAATCAAGATCATAGAACTGACTGAACTTCCCCCGAAATTTTGTCTGCCAAGAGTGACCTAAATTTAGCGTCACTTTTGAATTTTTCGACTCATCCTCGATCCTCGTCTGAGTTCTAACCGCCAGAAATATCGGGTGAAATTTCGCCGGCCTGTTAAAGACGCCAAACATTGTAACCGGACGCTTTCAACATATCCGCTCTAAATAACGACTTCACATCAATAAAAGTCCCACGTTCTATTATCTTCTTACGAAAATCATCAATAGTTAGTTCTGCATATTGTTTATGCGAAACAGCGGCAACGATTGCATCCGCCTTAGGCAATTCGTCCCACGACAACAACTCGACGCCATACTCTTGCAGAGCCTCATTAGCATCGGCCCAAGCATCTGTAACATAAACATCGACACCATAATATTTAAGCTCATTGATAATATCAATCACTTTTGAATTTCTTAGATCAGCGCAATTTTCCTTAAAAGTAAGACCAAGAACATTAACCTTTGCACCCTTAATATAACTACCGGTCGAAATCAACTGCTTTATCGTCTGCTCAGCAATAAATTTCCCCATTCCATCATTTATACGGCGGCCTGCCAATATAACCTGTGGGTGATATCCCAACATTTCAGCTTTATGGGTCAGATAATATGGATCGATACCTATACAGTGCCCTCCAACCAACCCAGGTCTAAATTTTAAGAAATTCCACTTAGTTCCTGCGGCCTCAATAACCTCTGTAGTATCAATTCCGATCTTTTCGAATATAATCGCCAACTCGTTCATCAGAGCAATGTTCAAATCACGCTGGGTATTTTCAATTACCTTACATGCTTCTGCAACTTTTATACTAGAACATCGGTGCACACCTGGCTTTACAATACGCTCATAAAGGTTTGCTACTTTTTCTAAAGTTTCTGGAGTGTCCCCAGAAACAACCTTAAGAATCGTTGTCAAAGTATGCTCATGATCTCCAGGATTTATCCGTTCCGGAGAATATCCAGCAAAAAAATCATGCTTCCACTTCAATCCAGACTCACGCTCCAATATGGGAATACAAACTTCTTCTGTCGCCCCAGGGTAAACTGTGGACTCATATATTATAATAGCCCCTCTTTTCATGTTTTTCCCCGCGCTGATGCTGGCCCCTATCAGGGGCGAGAAGTCTGGAATATGCGCATCATCCACCGGTGTAGGAACTGCCACAATAATAATATCCGCTTCGGAAATAACCGTCGGATCAATTGAATATTCAGCGTAAATTGCTGCACGCATTTCTTCATTAGATAACTCATGCGAAGGATCAATTCCACGCAAACATGAGTCAACCTTATGTGAAGAGATATCAAATCCAATCGTCCTTGCTTTTTTTCCGAATTCTACAACTAACGGAAGACCAACATAACCAAGGCCAATTACTGCAACAATAGGAGCCATATATCTTTACCTGTATATTAGAACTAAATTAAATACTTGTACAAATCAAAAAACACTCATGAACTCACAAAGGCAAGGCACAGCGCAATTGCCTCCGGGGAAACGCAGATCGACTCCGGCGCAACGAAACACCTTGAATTAACATTCCCAGTCTCCATCTTAGGCACCCGCCCATTCCGCAATGAGTCTATATGCCAATGCTTCCATGCCTCGGAATACTCCAAACGCACCGGCGACATCCCCTGCGCGCAGTAACCAGTTGTCGCCGCGTTCATTAGCGAATCCGGGCGATGCGCACCTATAGTTAAAGGCTTTTGAATCCTCTGCATCGCCTTTTTTCCAAAAACCAACTTAAGGCGCGCCAAAAATTCGCTATCAGCTCCTGTCCTCACCCAATCCCAGAGTCCCGCTTGCTCAATTACCAAAGACTTCCTGAACAACACGGAAGAAGGATTAATCCTTAACATGGGATATACAGCCCGAGCATAAAAAATGCCGTTATCCTGGACGCGGATATAGTTTGAGGTGGTGAAGACTATAGAACGATCAGCAAGTAATGGCTGCATCTGAAGTTCTATTTTTTGGGGATGAGCCCAATCGTCAGAATCATGGCAAGTCACGAAGTCTCCGTTGGCAAATGTTATGCCAATCGATTTCGCAACATACGTACCCACATTAGTCGGCAGGCGTACAAGCCGTACGCGTGCATCACGCAAAGCAATTTTAGCCACAAGTTCAGTCGTATCATCATCGCTAGCATCGTCAACAATGACAACCTCAATATCCCGATAAGTCTGGGCAAGCAATGAGATGAGCGCAGGCTCAATTCGATCAGCGCTGCGAAAGGTAGTCATCAGAACACTGACCAATGGCCCACGTACCTCAGAGAGATCCCCCTCTACCGCTAAATTTGAAGCCCCCAGCGCTCTATCCGATTGGCGAAGAGCCAACGGCACAACATGGTAACAAGATAAAAACGCATTTAGACACCGGAGTTGCCCACGAGGCTCAGGATGGAAAGCATTACTGCGCAGTAAATGCAGTTCAGCCGAAGTGATATCCGTACAGGATAGGATTACGTCGTCTCCCAAATATTCAACCACTCTTGCCAGCTCCCCTACACGCATGAAAGCTGCGACCTTCAGCGGTCTTGGTGAATTTTTAGGTAAATATTTGACAGCCAGACTTGGATCAAATGCCAACAATTCATTTGCAAGCTTGAGCATGTGTCCTGATAGCACAGCACAAGCCTTTTGATCGGAGAGAATATTGTTCGCCTCTTGCCTACGGCCAAGAGCACTTAGCGAAACCACACTAGCGAACAAACTCCGCCAATCCCGCCCCAAAAAACCAGCATTTATGGATAAATGATACAAACCTAGGCGGTAAGCCGAATACGCCACATAAGGCTTTAATAAAACAGATGTTCGATCTAGACAAGCTAGTGCTCTAGAATAATCAGATTTTCTATACCAAAAACAAAATTTAAAGAAAGCCAACATCATTAATTATGATTTGTCACAGATTTCAGACTAAAATATTTTCGATAAAATCCTGCAATCCTTGCCCATACGCCAACTCCCCTTGATGCGACAAGTGATGAATATCTGTATTTCCAGCCGAATCAATTAAATAGCCATACTCCTCAACAAATTTTGTGTTGTCGAAATAATTAACCCCAGCAACGGACGCAGCAGCCTCAACTGTTGAATTTACGTTAACCCTAACAGAGTTTGGCTTAGCTGGGTTAACGAGATGGCCAACAACAACCACCTTGGTATTACCAACAATTTTTTTAATGTTAAAAAAAACATCTGACACCCCTTCTACATCACCTACGCCATTCACAACAGCAAGCTCAGGGAAAAATTTTTTGTAATAACCGTCTGGATAAATATCCGAGTAGGATGCATTTAATTTAAAGTTCGGATTGTGATGAAAAAATAACCCTGAAGGGTGTCGAAAATAACTTAGACTACTAATCTCGAGCAACAAAATGTCCGGCATTTTATTTAAAAAACCAACCGGAGTTTGCCCAGCAAGGATAGATTTTTCCAGTTCTGATGAAAACTCATTCCCGGGCGTCGTCCTTGGATTTTCTTTTCTAAAAATAAAAGGAAGAAATTCAGAAGAAGGAAACCCACAAATTAAGAATTTCAATACTTGAAAAATCTCAAATGGCGAATGAAAAAAACCACAACCCGGCTGCTCGAGACAAAAATTATCTCTCAAATTTTTATACAAAATTCCGGAGTCAAATTTTATAAATGGCCTATGTATACGGCAGCTACCAAAAGGCATTATTGAAATCACATCCAACTCCCAAGAACTATTTTTCTAAACGATTTAACCCAAGAAAAACCTGAAGGCTGCCATTATCGACCAAATTCCCTATATATGTTTTCGCAATTTCTGGATTTTTTATATACCTAACCACCTCATCCCAATGGCGGCTATATATCTGCTGAACAATTTCAATCTCGTAGCGATCAATCAAATATTTAAATTTCCTCAAAAACTTATCCTTCAGACGAATCATATTGTCATCATACAGTTTATTATCAATAGAAGTCGGTACCGGACACAGCTTAACTAATACATCTTTTAATATTTCAATACTATATTTTTGGAAAAATCGGATATTAAATTCTAAATCTTGATGCCGGCGAAATGACTCATCAAAGCCATTTATGCTAACGAGAGCGTCCTTTCGATAAGTCGCGGTATTACTACACAAATAATGCTTTTTATAATCAAGCATCAATAATTCTTTAGTAAGATTTCCTTTTGCGAATCTATTTTCATCTAAGCCAATAGAATTCCAACCAGTAAAAGCACAGTAGACCGCGCCTACATTAAGTGGATAAACCTTAAGGGCCTCGATAGACTTATCTAATCGGCCTTCCAAATAGATATCATCGTCATCAAGGAAACAGATATATTCACCTGACGAATTTAAAATCCCTGTATTTCTAGCTGCCGCCCCGCCCCGATTGTCACAATGCTGAATTAGCCTAATAGAGAGCGCCGAAAACTCCCTTGAAAATCGACTAACAATCTCTTGGGTGGCCACCCTGGCGGGAGAAGCATTACCATTATCACATACGACAATAATTTCTTTGTCTTCATAATTCTGTACAGCCACAGAACAAAGTGCTCTATATAAATGCTCTTGCCTACCAAAAGTAGGAATAACAACCGAAACTTTATTGCTGACAGTTTTCTGGATATTTGGATATATATCAACACACGGCAACAGATTTTGATCTTTAAGCCCGAGCTTATATTCAATAAACTCCAACAAATCACGTTCCGAAAGAGAATACTCAGGATCTAACGCCACGTAGTAATCAGACGGTAAAAACATCCCACTAATTACATCGCCATCAAAATAATAATCCTGAGTCAAATCAGCTTTTGAGTGGACTGGTCGAGGACCATCATTTGAGAATGCATACATTAACAAGTCGAAAGGCAAATCTTCTGGTTTTGAAAACAGATCAAAATATTTAATATTTGCTACCGATGTTAATAAAACAGATAAAACGACTCGCTTTCTTGGAAAAGTTACCTCTCTAAGCGGCCACTTCATTTTCTCGGAGTGCGTAATTTGACATCGAGAATTTCGAATAGAGCTATCAGAAACGTCTGGCACTACAAGATTTGGATAAGCAACATAACATAAATGATTATATTTTGAATACAACTCACCCATAGGTAAATGGTCAAATGGTGCTTCGTAAGATGAAGCGGCAGTCAATATTTCGTCGTAAACCGAGCAATCAACTCCGATAGCAAATGAACCGCACGTGTCAATCGGGACTGGATGATAATATCCATTTCTATCCGCCACATCCTCATCTATTCCTAGCCAATTATATTGTGACGCACCTAACTGTATTATTTTCCAATCTTTAGAAATCAGCCCCATAAATCGCTGAAACTTTTCAGAAAATTTATTGACGAGCATAATATCATCTTCAAGAATTAATATTCGACGATAACCTTTCTTTGACGCATTAGAAATTATATTAATATAAGTCGCCAAATAACCATATGCACCTGCCGACGAAATATACTTCCCCCCTCGCCTTATTTCATTGTCATTATATGATGAATATCTAACCATAGATCCCAATGGTTTTTTTTCATATTCGCAATATCTTTTATAAGTATTCCCAACATATCCATTAACAGCCTCTATTACTTCAGCAGCTATCCCATTTTTTAACAAATGGAAAACCGAAGATATTCTACGCTCGGGATAAGAACGAAGATTTACCAAATATATCTTATCAAAATACTGGCCAACGATTTGATTGCCCCCCTCGGTTTCCGAGGAGGAAGAACACGCGGTTTCCAAAATCCCACGCTCACACATTAATATATTATAGGCTACATTTTCCCTACCAAAAACACCTCCAAGCTCAATATATAAATCTAGCGCTTCTTTATATTTAGCAGCCCGGAATAGAGAATTTGCCAACTGAAAACTTACCATAGCAATATACAATACATAAAATTAAATACACAAAATTACATGGGCAAAAATATTGAAAAATAATTTTTCACTTTCCACTCACACAATGAACTTCAATAGATAATATATATTTTCAATGTGCTATTTTTACAGCCATATAATCAACCTTGCAATATCCAAAAAATCTACTTGTGCTTGCAAACAACCATTTGAGTACCTTGCTCTATATTTGTAACTCTGTGATCTACGATATCAAACCAATCTGATATATACCTTCTAAATTCTATGTAAGACCACTCTCTAACGTGAGCAGAGTTTTTTGGTGGACCACAATCTTCGAAACCTCTAACAATATTTCTATCCGGGGTTGAAAATATTATGTAATGGAATTTCTGATTCAAAAAAAATCGTAGCAACTCATTTGGATCAACCAGATGCTCGATAACATCGGAGCAAACAATAACATCAGCATCAATAATTAAATTTTCAGAAAAAACAGATTCTTCCCATCTACGCTCAGGGTATTTCTCCCTTAGTTTAACTACATTATCAATCAGCTCATAGCCTATTGTCTCAAACTCACCCAGATAATTTATCAGCTTAAAACCGGAGCCGCAGCCAAAATCAACTGCCTTTGTGAATCCATTTTTTTTCATTATCGAATATGCGTGCAAATAAACTTCAAGCTGCCATTTATCCTCTTCCTGCATATCATCGTAATGAAAATACGAATCTCTCGATTTATATCCCGATTTGATGTAATAATTTTCTGAATTACCTAGAGGGCTATCCATACCCCCTGAATGACTTCCTCCTCTAGACGCTGAAGAAAGAAAATCCTTTCTGACCAGATAACTGAATAATGCCTTGTATCGTGATATCTCAATTGCCTGCTCACGCCAATGCTCAATTATTTCAGGCTCAACAATAGAGCCATCCAAATCGGTGCCGGCAATAAAACTCCAGTTGGCGGCCTCACCAAGAAGTAATGATTGCTTACTCATTCGAGCCTTAGTTGCTAGCTTAATATCAACATAAGGCATTCCGATTGTTAATGAACTCTCAAAGCTTTTAACTGATTTATCATTATTTTTCGTCAGCAAATAAGCTCGTCCTAGTGAGTTATAAACCCCGGCTGCGACAATTTTAACTATCAACCTCTTGTCACATCCCCAGTCGCGCGCCAGAATCAATAAATCTCTTGCCTCACTTACCTTACCAATTTGTAGTTTCCCAGCTGCTACCAATAATGCGATATTAGCCTTATCTGGGTGCTGCCTTAGAGCATCACAATCTAACTGAGACAAACTATCCCAGTCACCAAATTGCCATTGGCTTCTAGATTTTTCTAGAAGGTTCTTGTCAACACTAATTAAAGAGGAATTAAAACCCTCCTCACCTTTAGCACTTTTGCTTTCTGCAGAATCAGTCTCCGAGCGAACATACGCTTTATTCATATGCTAGTTTCTCGCATGATTTCCTTAATCAGGTCGATTTGCGCTACCGCCCTTACCAACTCCTCCTCCAAAATCTGTTGGCGATTTGCAAGATCGGCTGAATTCCGAAGTTCTTTTTTATATTTACTGTTCAAATCATTAAATTGATTTCCATGCTGAGTCAATAAATTACTCTGGCCCTCTTTTTCTTTTTGTATTGCTAATTTTTCCTGCTCTATTTCAGCCTTCTCTCGCTTGATCTGTTCCACTTCTGTAGCCAATTGCTGAGCACGTTTGCTCTGCTCATCCAGTGCAGCCACCGCGCTCGCCTTATCCTTTTCAAGTTGCACCTTACCTTGCTTCAACAGCTCGACTTCCTCCGTCAGTCGCTGCGCCCTGCTCACCTGCTCGTCACGCGCCGCCGCAAGACCAGCCTTGTCCTTCTCCAGCTGCACCTTGCCTTGCTTCAACAGCTCGACTTCCTCCGTCAGTCGCTGCGCCCTGCTCACCTGCT
>JAHRYW010000005.1:19552-37656 GCA_020621865.1 Betaproteobacteria bacterium
CACGCGCCGCCGCAAGACCAGCCTTGTCCTTCTCCAGCTGCACCTTGCCTTGCTTTAATTCTTCGTTGTCTCGACTAAGCTGTTCAATTTCGAACCCATATTGCTGTCTCAGGCGATCAGTTTGTATTTCAAGACGGCGATTTCCGTCGCGAATATACAGCACACGCAGTACATTGGGATTGGTGCCTTCTTCGACAAATGCTGCGCGATACCCCAAAGGCTCTAATAACGCATCAGTCTCGGCTTTTGTGCATCCTTGATCCAGAACACCCGCAGATCGATCAAGTACCCTCAAATCGAACACGTCAAACTGTTCCAGTTGTTTTTCAAGTCCGCGGAGTACTCGGCTAGCCGGCAGACAATCGACGCAGAGCCAGTTGAAAGCCTCGGCTTGGTTCTCATGTTGCATCACGGCCGATAAAGTAGTCGCCGCTTGTGCCCTGATCTCCAGGCAGCCAAGATTACGCCAGACAGTCTTGAGTGCCTCGGTATCCAGCAAACCACTCTCATTGGGATTGGAAGCGACATAAAAAATACTTTCCGACTCTTCGTCGCTAATCAAGGCTTTTAGCGCGGTCCAGCCGTGTCGATTCTGAGAATTATTCGCTAGGTATGAAAACGTGAGGTCATCCGCTTCTATCGCCAACAAGCGGGGAATTCGGTCGAAAAGTTCGCCTGCCAGTGCTGAACCATTGCCTGCACCCACTTGGATCAATCCGGTACATGGATATAGGTATTCAAGGCAATTCGTAAATATTTCGGTAGTTAACATGACCTTCCCTGAGATTATCCAACGACAGGTATTATTTGCCGGCACGTTCGCGTTTGAATTCGCGAACCTGTTGCCCCATCAGCCAGGGCAGTTTGACCCAGCCTATGGGTGACCTGTAATTTGCCAGCAAAGTAGCACCCAAGCGATAGGAGAGATGCCGCTTGACGCGCTCGCCTTCATGCAAATCAGCATATTGCGATAACGGTGGCAGTTTTTCCCCTTCCCGGGATAGCTTGTCTTGTTTGTACCGGCGAGCCTCGCTGAGAAGAGCTGTTGGCATACCTAACCAGCCGGAGAATGAATTTGACCGGGAAATCATCAGGGCGCCCAATCGGTAGCTGAGCTGGCGTTTGACACGGTCAGCGGCACCGTAATACCGACGTGGATGCTTTGCGATATTTTGGTTCGACAAGAGTTGAGCAATCCGCTGCTTGAGCCGCTGGTTTTCCAGGTAGTAACGTTCAAGCTCTTCCTGGACCTGGTGGAGTTGCAGCAGAAGCAACTCGTTTTCCTGCTGCATTTCAACGGACAGCGCTTGCTGGGCTTGCTGAGCTTTTTGCTCCAGCACCTTGATTTCTCCTTCAAGGTCGCTTTGCATTTTTCTGGCTGCAGCCTTAGCGTCGTCAAGCAGGTTTTTCAACGCGTTTTTCTGAGATTCCGCGCTAAATTTTGCCTCGACTAACCCTTGTTTAAGCCCATCAATCTCTTGCTTTAACGAGCTATTCTCAAGGAAATGGCACTCCAGTTCTTCTTGAATCTGATGAAGTTGCGCAAGCAAGAGTCCAGCCTCGCTTTTTTGCTCATTCAACTGGATTTCAAGTTTTGCCTTTTCTGCTTGTATGGATTCACGGTCGTTTTGTGCTTTTTTAGCCGTTGCATCAGCCTCATCAAGCTGGCGTTGGAGCGCTTTTCTCTGGTCTTCCGAGGTGAGCTTTGCCTCGGCCAGACCTTGTGTAAGTATATTAACCTCTTGCTTTAACGAGCCATTCTCCAGGAAATGGCGTTCCAGTTCTTCTTGAACCTGGTGAAGTTGCCCAAGCAAAATTTCAGCTTCGCTTTGTTGCCCATTCAGTTGAATTTCAAGTTTTGAATTTTCCGCCAGTGCAGCTTCAAGCTGATGCTGAGTCTGGATTAGCCGGCTCTCGGAAGCAGCCAGTGCTTCACCTTGCAAGCGAATCTGGGTCGTTAGCGCTGAAAAGCCATTCCAGGCAGCCAGTGCAGTGCTTGTTTTGCCCGACACCAAGGGAAAATCTGCTTGCGACTGCAATTCTTCATAGGCACACCGCCAGGGGAGTTGCTCATGAACCAGGTTGGAAGCAAGCGATGTTTCAAGGAGATCCAGCGCCATTGAGACGACCGAGTTGCTGGCATCACGCTCCAGCGGCCTCTGCAGGCGGGAGGCGAGTGCTTTGTCGAACCCTTCAGGGTTGGTACAAGCCTGTTCGGCATGGACCAGCAGGCAGCGGTCACGATGACGATGATAAAAATGCATCAACGCGGTGTAAAAGCACTGCCACTCGTTGACCAGGCGATTGATGTCCTCAGCTGCGAGTTCTCGGCCTTCACTTGCCCGGACCAGTACGTGTTCGAGCGAGTCGTAGACGAAGATGAAATGCATCGCCGGATCGGTAGCATACCAATAATCCAGCAAATAGATACATTGCGGATCAGACCATCCCCAAAAGCCGACGTCGCTGTTACCCATGAAAAGATCGAGGGCCAATATCTGCCAAATGGATGAAGGTGAAAGCTGTTCGATCTTTTGTGAGAAATCGGGAACGACACCAGCCCGTTTCAACAAATGGGCTGAAACCTCACCGGGTGCCAATCCCTGCTGACGAGTCGCTTTTGCAGGCACCATACCAACCCCCTGCAAAACAGTTTCAACCCTTCGATAATCGGTCATGGGGTGGCCAACGATAAGCACTGCTCGCTCAGCCCTGGCTTTGCTAATTGCGTCGCCGTTCATTTCAATTTTTTGGGGAGGCGAGTGTTTCATAGGCCAATCACCACTCTAGCTGCAATTGCAATTTGATAAACCATTGTCATCAAATCCTTAGCGATTTCGCGAGATTTAACATCCACCTTGGGAAGTACGAGAATTTCATCGCCAGCAACAATATTGGCTTGTTTGCCTTCTTCAAAGCTACCGTCTCGGTGAGCTACCACGACCCGAGAGGTATCTGCGTTCTGGGTATATCCGCCGGCCACTTTGATGAAGTCATCCAGATCGTATCTTTCGTCGAAAGCTACCGCATTTGGGAAAAGGACTTCACCGCCAATGAGAACCAGGCCGTCCTTGGCGGGTATACGGATGATGTCGCCATTTTCCAGGAGCAGATCGTTACGCTGCGCTGCCTTGGAAATGACCACCTGCCCGCCTGGCTCAATCTGCTTTGCTCTCTCTACCCATTTCAGGATCAGATTGGCCTCTTCTGTGCGAAGGGTGGCTTCGGTGTTGGTTCCCGATCTGGCAGAAAGAACGGATGATTCAAGTGTTTTGAGCGACACAGCCAGCATCTGTTTCTGCCGCTCCTTGATAGAAAGACGAAATAGCTGAGGCTTTTCTGAATCGGAACGTTCGCTGTATTTGATCTGTCCCATCAGCTCGCCCAGCCGTGCACCGTAAGGCAAAACGTATTCCTGAGCACTTTGGTGCTCGCCCTCAACGCGCACGGTAATTGTTCCCGGCTTTCTATCGGCAGTGAAATCTAACTCGTCGCCGTTATTGAGTTCGATCTGATTTGCTTGGGATATGGGGTAATACTCGGTATTGGTCAGATCGCCAGAATTTCTGACTACCCGAACATGAGTGGAAGATGGCTTGGGTTTGGCCACCTGGATCAGATCGGCGACTGTACGTCGTTCGTTGGAAAACTCGAAACGCTTAGCATTGGCTACCAGGCCGCCGACTTTTACAGTCGACTGCCGTGGCAAGACAAAAATCACGTCACCTTCGGCCAATTGCACTAGAGGGATACGACCTTGCAGGAGAAATTCATACAAATTGATGGTTGCTCGTATCCGCTCGCCTCTTTTTACCTGAACATTCAGGAAGGAGCCGCGCTCGGTATCGATACCTCCAGCTTGATCCAGATAAGAAAGCAGGCTATCCATGCTAGTGCCGTTATAAAGACCGGGACGGCCAACAAATCCACCGACAAAAACCCTAACGGGTTGGGCTGCAGCAAGGCTCGCATAGCTATAGACATTGGCTCGAAAGATCCGGCGCACCGAAGTTTCGACTGTTTTTTGCAAATCGTCGTTACGCACCCCCATAACCTGCACGGGCCCAACGTGGGGCAGGAATACGTTCCCCTTTGGGTCGACTTCGACAATGCCTTCGAATTCAAAGCCACCCCACAAGCGAATTTGTATCCTGTCGCCGGCCATGACGGCGTAATCAGGATTGAAACGGCCAGGCCCCTCTTTGGCGAAGGCTCCGGTAAATAGATTGGCCCCAAATACTTCACTTGCTGCGTTGGCTGCGTGATCTTGAGCAACCGGTGAGACTTGCTTTTCCTGCCGGATTACTGGAGCAGGCTGCGAGCCAGGTGTCACACCAGGTTTCTCCTTGATGGTGTAGGTCCCTGCGTTACTTCCCGCTGTCGGCATCTCTGAAAGTCCGAGGGATTTTCTAAGCAGGAATGGGTCGGTAGCCTGGGCAATTGCCACAGGCAAGGCAAGGCATAGGCCGCACAGGAGCAGGAGTTTCTTGATTCCTGTATTCATAAAATTAGTCCTGATGATCTCGAATAATGGCGGCGAGCAGGTGCACAAGCCCCGCCAGGATGATCGCCATCATGATGAACGCCGTAATGTTGTAGAACCTTCTCGGCTCCAGCGGGTACTGCGGCAAGGTGGGTGATTGCAGAACGGAGACCTTGGTCAGCGTACGTAGCGCCTCGATGCGCCCTTTTTCCAGTGCAACTAGGGCGGTTTTGTAGATATCCTCGGCAAACTTGGCGGTCATTTCCAGACGCTGGTACTCCTCCACCGTTTTGTTGAGCGTTTGGCCTTTGGAAGAGGTCAGCCTACCTTGTTCCTGTTGCAACTGTTTCTCGATACCCTGGATCTGCATATCGAGTTCAATAACACCGGGTGCTACCGGGCTGAGATAGCCAAGCAGGCTTGAGCGGCGAGCCTTGAGGTCGGTTAGTTGTGCTTCAAGTCTGTTGACCGTAGCCAGTAGGGTTTCAGCTAGAGACTGCGGCGAAAGCATGCCCTTGCTGTTTTGGTAAGCCAGTAGTGCCTGTCGACTCTGGATGGCCTTCTCACCCATTTCGGCGACCTGCTTTTCAAGGAAGAGTACTTGCTCGCGAGCACGGCGATGCCCGAGTTCGTTCATGTAGCGTTCGCCCTCTTCAACCAGTGTGGAAACGATTGCCTGAGCTATTTTAGGATCGTAGGCTTGCGCCTTGATAACAAGAACACCGGCATAGTCGTCAAATTCAACCTGGGTACGATGCAGATAGTAGCGGTGAAACCATTCCTGCTCGATGTCCTGGCGCCACATGCGCGACAGGATGTCGTGACCGCCATCGCTGTAATGCGCTCTCAGATTGAGCTTGGCATCCAGTTTATTGAGCATATCGACCGAGAGCAGATGGGTACGCAATAGCAGTTGATCAGCCCGATTGCCTCCCGTGGCGCCTGCCATCAGCGCGCCGAGGTCTATGGTGGCACTGGCTGCCATATCCGTGCGCTCGATAACCACCTGGGCTTCGGAGACATATCTATCCGAGGCAAGAATAGCCCAGTAGATAGTCGCCAGCAACATGGCAAAAGCCGCAATGGCAAAGGTTCTTCGACGCAGGATGGCCGGTGTCAGTGCCTGGTGAAATGTTTCGAACAGCCGTTGTGCCTTGCTGGCGCCTGGCAAGGATTTGATACGGTCAATCATGCGTTGATGCTTTCACGGTAATTTTTGATTGCGTCATCGAGTTTCTCAAACCAGTACGCCTTGCCTTCGTGTAGCCATATTCCTGATGTGCAAAACTTTCGTAGTGTAGCTTCGCTGTGGGAGACCATGATCAAGCCAGCGCGTTCGGCCAGTTTGTCAAATGCTGCTGCTGCCTTTTTGGCAAAAAGAGCATCGCCCGCCGATGTAACTTCATCGGATATGTAAACATCAAAATCGAAGGCCAGGGAAATACCGAATTTGAGACGCGACTGCATGCCAGAGGAATAGGTCTTCACCGGTTCGTCGAATGCTTCGCCTATTTCGGCAAAATCCTCGATAAACGCCAGTTTTTCCTCGATATCGGATTCATGGCCATGAATCCGGCACACGAACTTTGCATTTTGTCTCCCGGAAAGCGACCCTTGAAGCCCCCCGACAAGCCCCATTGGCCAGGAAACCCGGCAGTTGCGCACTACCCTGCCCCGATTCGGGTAGTCGATACCACCGATCAGTCTGAGCAATGTGGATTTTCCCGCACCGTTTCGACCGACTAGCCCGACACTGGCATTTTTTGGAATGGAAAAACTGGTGTCCTGCAAAACCCATTTGCCGGGGCCATGCTCGGTAAGATAGCGTTTGTACAGGTTCTCGACGACGATCATTTGGCAATCAACCTTTGCGCAAACCGCTGATGCAAGGCCAGCCCCAGAAATACGGCGACCAGCGCGAAAACATAAAGGTAAGCGAGGTCGAATTCCGGCACCACATGGTAGTACGAGGAAAAACCAAGGCGTGCCGCCTCAAGTCCGTGCGCGATGGGATTCATCACCAGCCAGCCCCGGTAAGGCATGGGAATCGATGCGATCGGTACCATGATGCCCGACACGATGTATAACGGCATCATGATGAATGTCAGCACAAAATTGGTTTCCGGCACGAGCTCCGTTGAGACCGAAAATATCAGGGCGATACCCAATCCCAACAACCAAAGACCGCCAATCGCCAATATGACCAGGATCGGATCATCCGGAGAAACCGACACCCCGAGAATGCTCAGCCCGGCAACCACGATGATCGAGATCAAGAGCATCAGTGCGCCTTCGAGGAAGACCCGAACGAACACGGTATCTACCGGCCGAACCTGCCGATAGGCGAACAAAGCCGCATTGGAAGCTACCGAACTGCTGCCTTGGTAAACGGTTCTCCGAAAGAAGAAGAACGCCAGGAGCCCGGTGACGATCCAAAGCACAGCATTGATGCCACCGACCACGCGGTGGCCAATCACAGTCATTATGGTCGCCAGAAAGGCAATATGGACAACCGGTTCGAGTAACAGCCAAAGCCATGGAACACGCCCACCGGTAATACGCGTCAATGCCTCACGCAACAGTAGGGCGCGCCATACCGAAAGCGTGATACTGAGCGAGGAGCGCATTGCTTCTGCCATCGTGGTGGTTACAGGATTTCCGCGAGCGTTGAGATTGCGTGGTCAATCTGGCCCGGCGTATGGGTCATGCTCACGAAAAATCGCAGACGCGCCGCCCTTTCCTCCACAGCCGGGTGGATTATTGGCTGGACATTGATTCCGTTCTCGAACAGACGCTGCGACAATTTTGTCGCCTTAAGCGAACTTCCGACAACGGCTGGAATGACTGCATAGCCTTGCGAAAGGCCCGTATCCAGATTTTTGGCTTTGGCCTGATCGAGAAAGTACGCAGCGCGCTCACGCAGACCGGCGACACGCTCTGGTTCGGCCAGCATGATCTGGATGGCTTCGAGCGAGGCTGCGGCCATGGCAGGGGCGATACCAACACTATAGACAAAACCTGAGGCTGAATATTTGAGATGCTCGACCAAGGCCTTTTCGCCGGCGATGTAGCCGCCACAGCCGGCGAAAGCCTTGCTTAGCGTGCCCATCCAGATGTCGACGGCGCCGCCGGCCTGGCCGAAGTGTTCGCGGATGCCGCGCCCGGTTTTACCCAGAACACCGAGCGAATGCGCTTCGTCAACCATCAGGAAGGCCTTGTAGCGTTGCTTGATGTCGATGAAGCGCGGCAGGTCGGGGATGTCACCGTCCATGCTGTAGAGGCCTTCGATGACGATCAGCGTGCGTTCAAAGTTGCCGCGAATTTCGGTCAGGATGCGTTCAAGCGACTCTGGGTCGTTGTGATTGAAGGCGCGGCGTGTAGCGCCGGAGAGTTTGATGCCTTCGAAAACGCTGTTGTGGATCAGGCTGTCATGGACGATCAAATCCTTGGGACCGAACAGCGTGCTAATGGTGGTGACGTTGGTGGCATGACCGCTGACGAAGACGATGCAGTCGTCGACCTCGTAAAGATCTGCGATGGCATCCTCTAGTTCGCGCTGAATCGGCCGCTCGCCGGCCACCAGACGGCTGGCCGAAGCCGAGGTGCCGTAGCGGTCGATGGCATCCTTGGCCGCCTGATTGACCCGCGCATCGCCCGATAGCCCAAGGTAGTTGTAGCTGGAGAAGTTGATGTAAGACTTGCCGCCGATCATCGTCGTGGCATCGGCTACACCTTCGTGGGTCCTGAAATAGGGATTTTCAATACCCAGTTTTCGGGCTGCCGCCTGCGGAATGGCGACCTTTTCATAACCGGGAAATTTGTCGAAGCGGCAGAATTTTTCCGGAATTTGGGCAAAATTTAGGGCCGACCGTAGCATTCCGGTTGATTCCGGCTGATTGTCCCGGCGCGCCAGGAAGCGCTTCACCAATTGCTCCTTGGCATTGCCGACGAGGCCGAAGTTCTGCTTGGTCATCTAGATGCCTGTTCCTTTTCGATATCCGCTACCGCGGCCTCCAGGATTTCCCTAGAAACCGCTTCGCCGTGTTGTGCCGCCATGCTGATGGCCGTTGTTGCCAGATCGCCGTTTTCTTCAGCGCCGCCGTCTGCCGCAGCCAGGCGCTCCATGATACGTACCGTCACCCGCTCTACGGTCGGGCCTTCGTTGAGCATCATGGCCGGCACCTGAATGCCGAAGCGCTTCTCCAGGCCAAGCGCCAGTTCGACGCCCATCAGCGAATCCAGACCAAGGTCGTGCAAAGAACGAGCCGGATCGATACGCTCCGGGCTGATGGCCAGAATCTGCGCTACTTCCTGGGTAATCAATTGGGCGACCAGCGCCTGCACTTCGGATGACGACTTGCCTTCGATCAGCGCCTTGAAGTCATCAAGGCTCTCTGATCCAGCACGAACTTCGTCGCCCTGCCGGCGCAAGCTGATGAAACGTGGCCCCTGTGCCGATGGCAACAGACGGGCGAGCGCCGAAAACTGGAAATCCGCTATGGCCACATTGGCTTGCGGAACCGCTAGCGCACGGCCAAGCATGCGCAGCGCACGTTCGGCACTCAGCGGCTCGGCACCCAGCCGGCTAGCCAGGCTGTCCTTAACCGCCTGGTTGCGCGTCAGGTAACCGGCATCGCCGATCGGCCCCCAGCCGATGCAGGTCACCGGCAGGCCCAAGGCGCGGCGCAGTACGGCCAGGCCTTCGAGCCAGGCGTTGCCGGCCACGTAGTTGGCCTGGCCGGGGTTGCCGATATAGGTCGTCACCGACGAATAGAGCATGAAATAATCGAGCGGCAAGTCGCGGGTCAGTTCGTGCAGGTTCCAGCCGCCCTTGATCTTGGGCTCCAGCACACGGGCCATGCGCTCGGCGTCGAGGTTGGCCATCAGCGCATCGTCGATGACCATGGCGGCGTGGAAGACGCCCTTGATCGGCAACAGTTCGGCATGCTGCAGGACATCAGCCAGTGCCGCGAGATCGGTGACGTCGCAGGCCAGCACCATGGCTTTGGCACCCATGGCCTGAAGAGTGGCCACAGCCTCGTCGGCCCCCGGTGTAGCGGCACCGCGCCGGCTGAGCAGGACGACTTGCCCGGCGCCGTTGCGGGCCAGCCAGCGCGCCGTTTCCAGCCCGAAGCCGGAGACCCCGCCGGTGACCAAATAGGCGGCCTGGCCGTCGAAACGGATGCCCTGCCGGCGTGGCGCCAGCACTTGCGACGCGATGCGGGCGCCGTCGAAGCTCACGACGACCTTGCCGATCTGCTTGGCCTGCTGCATGTAGCGGAAGGCGTCGACCACCCGCTCGGCCGGGAAGGCGCGCACCGGCAACGGCGACAGCACGCCGGAACGGAACAGCGCCATGACCTCGCGGAAGACGCGGCCGGCCAGATCGGGCCGGGCGATCAGCAGCTGGTCGGCATCGATACCGAAATAGCTGATGTTGTCCTTGAACGGGCGCAGGCCGATCGGCGTATTTTCAAAGAAATCGCGCTTGCCGAGTTCGAGGAAGCGGCCGAATGGGCGCAACACGTGCAGATTGCGGCGGATCGCTTCACCGGCCAGCGAATTGAGCACGACATCGACGCCCTCGCCATCGGTGGCGGCGAGAATCTGCTCGGCGTAGGCCAGGCTGCGCGAGTCGAAGACATGATCGGCACCAAGCAGGGCGACGAATTCGCGCTTTTCGGCGCTGCCGGCCGTAGCGAAGACTTCGGCGCCGAGATGGCGGGCCAGTTGCACGGCGGCAATGCCGACGCCGCCTGCGGCGCCGTGGATCAGCACGCGTTCGCCCGGTTGCAGGTTGGCCAGTTGCTTGAGGGCGTAATAAACGGTGAAGAAAACTGTGGGCACCGTCGCCGCCGCCTCGAAAGACCAGGCTTCCGGCTTCGGCGTCACGGCGTTGGCCCGGGTCACGACGTGGCTGGCAAAGCAGGCCGAACCGAAGCCCATGACCGGATCGCCGGGCACGTATTCGTCCACCCGGTTGCCGACGCGGGTGACGACGCCGGCAAACTCCAACCCCAGGCTGGCGCCGGCAAAGCCATGCTCGACCGCCTCGTCGGGCAGGAGGCCCATCAGGTACATAACGTCGCGGAAATTGAGGCCGGTGGCGACCGGCCGGACTTCGATTTCATCGGGCGCCAGATCGCGGGCCTGCTGCTCCAGCCAGCACAGGTTGCGCAGCTGGCCGGGAACTCGGAAATCGAGGCGGAAACGCTTGCCGCCCTGCCCTTGCCCGGGGATGGTAAGCAGCTGTGTGCGCGACATGCGCAAGGCATGGCGGGCCTTGGCCTGCAGCACGACTTCGCTTTCGCCGTCGGGGTACAGCAGTTCGTCGACCAGTAGTTCGGCCATGGCGGCGGCGGCCGCGCCCGGCTTGGGCAGATCGATCAGCTTGCAGGCAAGCCCCGGGTATTCGTTCATCACGACGCGGCCGAAGCCCCACAGCGCGGTGTGGGCCGGATTGAGGCCGGCGGCGCCGGCCAGGCCGTCGACCGGCAGGCCGCCGCGCGTAATGAAAGCGAGTTGCGGCGGGCGGGCCAGGCTGCTGAGTACGTGCACCAGATTGAGCGCGTCGATGCTCGGCGCGATGTCGTCGGGGCCGTGATCGCCGGCGACCAGCAGGACATGATCGATGGACCCGTCGAATTCGGCTTGCAGACGACCGAGCAGATCGGCCGCGGCCGCGCGGCTGCACAGATTTTCACCATAATCGACCGACAGGGCGACCTGACCGCGGGGGAGCATCAGTTGCTGCAGGTTTTGCGCGATCTCCAGGCCGGCCGGATCGCCGGCCAGCAGCAGCCAGCGTGCCGTTTCCGGGACGGCTTCGGTGGCCGGTGCGGCGCTCGCCTTGGCGAGCAACAGGTAGGCACCGACCGGACTGCCCTCGCCAGCCGGTTCGCGGCAGATTTCGAGCTCGTCGAAACCGAGGCCGGCCAGTTCGGCCTGCCAGGCTTGCGGCGAGGCCAGGTGGCAACCGCCCCAGAGCAGATCGGCAGCCAGATCGGCCTGCCGCTCGGCCAGCACCAGCAGGCCGCCGCTGGCCAGCCGCGCCTGCGCCCAGGCCAGCAGGGCGCGCGGGGCGACCAAGCCGTTGAGAACGTGACGGACGACGACGACATCGTAGACGGCCGGCAGGCGGGTCTTGGCCTTGAGCGCCGGCCCGGCGACGTCGAGTTCGGCGATGCTCACCCATTCATCGTCCTGGTATTCGTGGCGCAGGTGATCGCAGGCTTCGGGGTCGCCATGGGCGAGCACGTAATCGACCACAGCCGTGTCGATGCGATGCCCGAGTTGGCGCGGCACTTCGCTGAGGCCGGCGGCGATTTCGAGGACGCGCAGACGGCGATTGGCCGGCTGGCGACTAGCCAGCGCGGCGAGTAACTGCTCGACGGCCAGGCGGCTGCCGCGATAGGTCAGCGCATCGTCGAACAAAGTTTCGAGCTGAGTGCTGCGCCGCATGTCCGCCGTCACCCCTGCCGGATCGAGCCGGCCGCTGAGGATCGGCACCAAAGCCCGGCCCATGCGGCCGACCAGCACCAGTTCGGACATCGCCTGCGGGTATTCGGCGAGCAGCGTGCGCCAGATTTCGGCAGCCGATGGCATGTCGCTGTCGGTCAGTATCCAGCCCTGCTGCCCCCTGACCAGGCAGGATTGCTCGACCAGCAGGTCGCGTACCCAGAGCAGCGCCTGTTGATGTGCCTCGTTGAGCGTCGCCGTTTCGTCCAGCCACGCCTGGGCCTGATCGGCCTGCCCGGCGAGCAGTGCCTGCATGGCTTCGCAGGCGAAGGCACTGACCAGCGCGTCGAACAGCGGCTGGGCCTCGCCGAAATAGGCTTCGCGCCGGAGTTCGTGCTCCTGATCGACGAACCAGTCCTTGATCTGTTGCGCCAGTGCATGCACGGTCGGCAGGCTGGTCAAGGTGCCGTCCAGCGTGCCGGGCTGGACCACGGGGCGGATTTCCCAGCAGGCCGGTTCGGTTTGTCTGTCCTGGCGCAGCGAGGCGGCACGGAAGCGGCAACCTTCCAGAACGGCCACTTTCTCGCCAGTGGCCGCCAGCAATTCGAATTCGGCCAGCACCGAGCGCAGGCTTTGCCGCAGGATGCGGGTACGGAAGCCGGCAACCGGGACGTTGCGCAGCAAGCGCAGACGGCCGACCTTGACCGGCAGCAACGGCAGGCCGACGCCTGCTTCGATTTCGCTGCGGAAAAAATCGAGCAGCGACTGGAAGCAGACGTCGACGATGGCCGGATGCAGCAGCCACGGCTCTTCGGCCAGGCCAAGGTCGACGGTGGCTGCGAAGCGCCCGGCCAGGGCTTGCCCGGCCACCTCTGCTGCAGCCATGCCCTGGAAGGCCGGGCCGTAGTCGAGGCCGAGCGCGCTTGCTAGGCGGTAATGGGTAGCGCGATCCAGCATTTCATCCGCTTCTGCCGGCGGCAGTGGATCGCTCTCGACATAGCCGCTGACCGCGCCGAGCAGGCGTCCGGAGGCATTGAGTGCCCATTCGTCGTCGGAGAGGCGCTGGCGGCTGCGAATCTGGAAACCGCCGTCGCGCGGATTGAGATCGAGGCGGATGCTGCGGCCATGTTCGCCGTCGAAGACGACCGGGGCGACGATGTCGAGCTCTTCGAGTTCCTGGGTTTGACTGCCGAAATGCTCGCGGGCGGCAGCCAGGGCCATTTCGATGTAAGCCGCGCCGGGCAGCACGACGGCGCCGCCGACGCAGTGGTCGGCCAGCCAGGGCTGGGTGCGCGGGTCGAGAACGTTTTCCCAGCCGGCCACGGCGTCCTTGAGCGGCCAGCCGAGCAGCGGGTGAATACGCTTGCGTTCGATCAGCCGGTAGCCTTCGCTGGTCGCCGGCAGCCAGTGGCGTTCACGCTGCCAGGGGTAGGACGGCAGGTCGACGAAGTGGCCGACGGCCGGGAAGTACCCGTGCAGCGTGTCGCGCCCGGCCAGCAGATGCAGGCGCAGAGCCAGATACTGCAGGCGGTCGATGCCGTCGTCGTTCTTGCGTAGCGAACCGAGAATCTGCCCCTTGGTATTGGTGGCGGCCAGGCATTCCTTCAGGTAGCGCTGGAGGATGGCGTGCGGCGCGATTTCGACGAAGGTCCGGCAGCCGAGCGCGATCAGGCGACTGATCGCCGCTTCGAAGCGAACCGGCTGGCGGACGTTGTCCCACCAGTAGCCGGCATCGAGCGAACCGGCGAAGAGATCGCCGCTGACGGTGGACACGAAGTCCGCCTGGCGAGGATTGACCGGCGCGAAGCCGGCCAACGCTTCGGCCAGCGCGTCCCGGACCGGGTCCATGCAACGGCTGTGGAAGGCGTAGTCGAGGTCGAGCAGGCGGAAGACGATGCCGCGCGCCTTGGCGACGGCGGCCAACGCTTCGAGTTGCTCCAGCGGGCCGGACAGGGTCAGGTTGGCGGGGCTGTTGATGCCGGCAATTTCGAGGTCCGGCCACTGCCCTTCGGCGAGCAGCGCGCGCATGTCGGCTTCCGCCATGCTGACTACTGCCATCCGCCCGGCACCGCGGGTCAGCGCCTGCGCCGCACTGCGTGCGCAGATGATGCGCACCGCTTCGTCCAGCGTCAGCGCGCCGGCGGCCCAGGCGGCGGCGACTTCGCCGACGCTGTGGCCGGCCACCGCATCGGCGGCAATGCCCTGCTCGCGCAATGCTACGGTCACCCCTATCTGGAGGGCAAAAAGCAGCGGCTGGGCAACGGCCGTGTCGGCCATGCGCGAAGTCGCAGCGTCGGCCTCCAGTTCGGCGATGACCGAGAAGCCGGCCAACGCGGCAATGCGCCGGTCGAGGTCTTCGATCACCGTCCGGAAAGTTTCGGATTCGGCGAGCAGCAGTTGCCCCATGCCGACCCACTGGGCGCCATTGCCGGCGTAGATGAAGGCCAGCTTGCCGGCTTCGAGCGGCGCGTCGTCGACGACCAGGCCGGCGGGGTGTTCGCCGGCGGCATAGCGTTGCAACTGTTCGCCGGCGGCATGGGGAGAATCAGGCAGGACGGCCAGGCGCTTGTCCAGCCGTTCGCGGCGATAGGCTGCGGCATAGGCGAGATCGTAGTAATCGGGAGCTTCCGGCGCGGCCAGCAATTCGGCATAACGCCCGGCCAGTTCGCGCAGGGCCGGTTCGCTGCGCGCCGAGAGCACGAGCGGCGGTAGCGTCGCCGTGGCCAGCGTGCTGGATGCAACGGTGGCCGCCGGACATTCCTGCAACAGCACGTGGGCGTTGGCGCCGCCGAAGCCGAAGGAATTGACGCCGACGATGCGCGGCCGCGCCGCCGCGCCGGCCAGCGGCAGGCTTTCGGTGACCGGGTACAGGTTCCAGCCGGCGAAATCGATTTTCGGGTTGGGCGTGCCGAGGTGGATCGACGGCGGCACTTCGCGATGCTTGAGGACGAGCAGCGCCTTGACCAGGCCGGCCATGCCGGAGGCCGGTTCGAGGTGACCGAGGTTGGTCTTGACCGAGCCGATCGGCAGCGGGTGCGCGGCATCCCGCGCCTGGCCGTACACCGCGCCGATGGCCGAGGTTTCGATCGGGTCGCCGATCGCCGTGCCGGTACCGTGCGCCTCGAGGTAATCGACCTCGGCGGCGGCGATGCCGGCGCGCGCCAGCACCGAACGCATCAATTCGATCTGGCCTTCGCCGCTCGGGATGGTCAGGCCGGTCTTGCGGCCGCCGTCGGCATTGACGCCAGAGGCGAGAATCACGGCATGGATACGGTCGCCGTCGGCCTGCGCCCGATCCAGCGGCTTGAGCAGCAGCACCGCCCCGCCCTCGGCGCGGACGTAGCCGTCGCCGGAAGCGTCGAAGGTATGGCAACGGCCGCTCGCCGAAAGCATCGAGGCCTTGGAGAAGCCGATGAACGGGTACGGGTGGGTCAACATGTTGACTCCGCCCACCATGGCCATCGAGGCATCGCCGGCACGCAGGGCGTTGCATGCCTGGTGCAGGGCGACCAGCGACGAGGAACAGGCAGTGTCGATGGCCATCGACGGACCATGCAGGTCGAAAACGTAGGACAGGCGATTGGCGGCGATGCTCAGCGTGTTGCCGGTCATCGTGTGGGCCGAGAAGCTGGCCAAGTCGTCGAGGCCGCGGATGCCGTAATCTAGGCCAGAAATACCGACATAGACGGCGCAGTCGCTGCCGGCCAGCCGCGACGGCGGCAGGCCGCCGTTTTCCATGGCCTCCCAAGCCAGTTCGAGCAGTAGGCGCTGCTGTGGGTCGAGCCAGGCAGCCTCGCGCGGCGAAATGCCGAAGAAGCCAGCATCGAACTCGTCGATCCGCGACAGCACGCCGGCCGAAAAAGTCACGCTACGCCCGGCTTCGCTGCGTTTGGGGTGCTGTAGCTCGGTTGTCGCCCAGCGCGCTGGATCAACCTGGGTGACAAGATCCTCACCATTCACCAGAGCTTGCCAGAAAGCCTGCTCGTCCCCGACATCCCCGGGGAAACGGAAGGCGACACCAACAATGGCAATTGGCCGGACAGCAAGGAAAGCGTTCTGAAGTTTCACTAAAGCGAGACAGGACGCCAGGAAAAACCAGGCACCCAACCTTGGAATATTTTAACCGGTCAATTATAGCCGACGCTGCCAAAAACCGAGATACAACGAAAGTCATAAAATCACTACAAATGGCTCACCGGTGCGGATTTTAGGGCTTTAGATATTTTCAGAAAGAACTCCAACACCACAAGAGGTGTGTTCTAGAAAACGCCATAAAATGACCCGGAAATGAAAAAAGCGCCCCGAAAGGCGCTTTTTTAAAAATTTTGGCGGAGAGGGCGGGATTCGAACCCGCGGTGGGCTATTAACCCACACACGCTTTCCAGGCGTGCGACTTAAACCGCTCATCCACCTCTCCGGGAGCCGCGCATTATAGCAGAATCGCCGGCTTGGTCAAACAAACTTTCGCGCAAAAGCCAGTCCTATCCAGAGTAGAAGCAGCACCACGTAAGTCAGCACACCGATGGCAAGTGGACCGAGGGCGCCGGGCGTGAGCTTGGCAACCAGTTGCCTGGGCGGTCGGGTGATCAGATCGAAGAGTTGATAGATCCGGTTGTTGCCGCGATTGCGGCCGGCAATCAGGTAAAGAATGCCTTGCCCGAGCAGGCAAAGGCCGAGCATTTCGACCGTGGCCCGCAAGGCGCTGATCAGGAATGCGGACAAGAAGCCCTACCCTTCCTCGACTCCGAATTCGGCATCCAGTTTTTTCATACACCGGTTGTACCACCAGATGATTGCCAGGTAGATGACCAAGGCGCCCTGAGCTGCCATGTAGAAACCCAACGGGAAGCCGAGTATGACTATTTCGTTGATGCTCCGGGAAAACCAAGTCAAGCCGAAGGTAAGCAACAGCCAGAAGATCAGCAGAAGAAAGGTCAAACGCCTGGCCCGGCGCCAGTAGACATCACTGGTAGTCATCGCTGCACCATTCCATTCTGCATGCGTATGGTCCGCAGGAAGCTGGCCGAACGGGGATCGGGCCTCGTCATCAGGCTGATCAGGATGATCGTGAGAAACCCAGCAAGCACTCCGAACAAGCCACTGGACGTGGATTGCACATGGAACCATGGCTCCATCCGGAAACCGCTGAGACCGAGCCAGGGAATGCTGTCGAATTCGACGCGCAGGATGTAGTAGATCGACAGCATGACTCCGACCAGCATGCCAGCCAGGGCGCCGGCCCGGGTTGCCCGCTCCCAGAAGATGCCCAGCACCAGCGCGGGGAAGAAGGCGGACCCGGCGATTGAGAAGGCCCAGGCCACCATGGAAAGAATGGTCCCCGGTTTTTGTGCGGCAACAGTGGCGGCAAGTACGGCAACAACCAGCAACAGCGATTTGGCGATGACCAGCCTGAACTGTGTCGATGCCCCGGGGCGGACGATACGGTAATAAACGTCGTGCGACAGCGCGCTGGTAATGGTCAGCAATAGGCCATCTGCTGTGGACAGGGCAGCTGCCAGGCCGCCGGCTGCGACCAGGCCGGAAACGACGTAGGGCATGCCGGCGATTTCCGGCGTCGCCAGCACGATAACGTCAGGGTTCAGCGAGAGCTCGGCCAACTGGAGAATGCCGTCGCCGTTGATATCCTCGATACCGACCAGCCCGACCTTGGCCCACGCAGCAACCCAGCTCGGCAGCTTGGCAATCGGTATTTCGGCCAGGTGTGCGAGGACTTCGTACTTGGCGAATACCGCGTAGGCCGGGGCGGTGATATAGAGCAGCAGGATGAAGAGCAGCGACCAGAACACCGACTCCCGGGCCTGGCGGACCGTTGGCGTCGTGTAGTAACGCACCAGTACATGAGGGAGCGCTGCCGTGCCGACGGTCAGGCAAAAAACCAGAGCGAGGAAATTGATGCGCAGAATGTCACGTTCCGCCTCGGTATCTCCCGGGAAGGCTTCGGCGTGGTGGATCGGTGGTTTGCTGCGATCCACAGCCGAGAACATCGCGGTTTCCCAGCGCGCCCTGGCCTGCTCCGGATCATGCGGCAGATCGCGCCGCTGCCGTTCGAGGGCCACGATATCCTTCATCTGCGCATCAGTGGCCTTGAGCTGGTTGATCTGGGTCGATAGCTGATCGCGCTCGTAGTTGAGCGAATCCGGCA
>JAHRYW010000005.1:37666-45652 GCA_020621865.1 Betaproteobacteria bacterium
AGCTGGTTGATCTGGGTCGATAGCTGATCGCGCTCGTAGTTGAGCGAATCCGGCAGCTGCATGATTTTCTGGGCGTAGAGATCAGCCCGCTCGCGGTAGAGCTGGCGTACCTCCAGTTCGGCTGGCGAATGGAACAGACGCTCCTCAAGGTGCGTCACCTCCTGCAGCACTTTTCCGTACACCAGCTGCGGCACCGGATTGCCGGTGACGTTCCAGGAAAGAATCGCGACCGGCGTGATGTAAGCGACGATAAGGATCAGGTATTGCGCGACCTGCGTCCAGGTCACTGCCCGCATGCCACCCAGAAAGGAACAGACCAGGATGCCGGCGAGGCCGACGAAAACACCAATCTCGAACTGCAGGCTGACGAAGCGGCTGGTAATGACGCCGACACCATAGATTTGTGCAACAACGTAGACGAAGGAAGCCAAGATTGCCGCGGCAACAGCGACCAGGCGAATGGCGTTGCCGCCATAGCGGGCACCGAGAAAATCGGGAATGGTGTATTGCTCAAAGCGCCGCAGATAGGGGGCGAGCAGCAAGGCGACCAAAACGAAGCCACCGGTCCAGCCGATGACGTAGGCCAGACCCTGAAAGCCGGAGAGGTAGAGCGTGCCGGCCATGCCGATGAACGATGCGGCACTCATCCAGTCGGCGCCAGTCGCCATGCCGTTGAATACGGCAGGGACGCGGCGGCCGGCGACGTAGTACTCGGAGACGTCCGAAGTCCGGCTGGCGACGCCGATGATGGCGTACATGGCGATAGTGAAGAACAGGAAGGCGTAGCCAATCCAGCGCGGCGGCATGCCGTGCTGCTCTAGCACCGCCAGCAGCGCGATGAATAGCGCAAACGTGCCGGTGTAATAAAGGTAGTAGCGCTGCAGGCGGGTCAGGGAAGCGAAGCGCATCAATGGGTGCGCCGCAGGAAGCTACTGGCCCGCGATTCGTCGATCAGTTGTTGCGCCGTATCGACCTGCTTGCCGGAGGCACGGACCAGCATCATCTGGAAAATACGGGCCAGCAGGAGTGTATTGACCATCGCATCGCGCCGCGCCCCTCCCCCATTGAGCCCAAAAACCTCGATCCAGTAGTCGAGCGGCATCACGGTATGGCTTTTTTCCTCGAACATCGAGGGCAGCAGCCAGGCCATGTCGATCCATTGCGGCTGGAAATCGACGCCTAAGCGCTCGCGGAAGGCACGCTGCAGAAAGCCGCCGACATATGGCACGTGATAAGTCACCAGCGGCCCCTTGGCGGCAAAAAGCAAAAATGCCATTAATTGCCGATCGACCGTAGCATTCTCACCGTCCAGCGTCGAAAAATCGACGTAGAAGGTGTCGTCCGGCTGGATTGTGCCGCGCAGCAGCGACGTCGCCGCGATACCGAGCAGGCGATCGCTTTCCGGTTGCGGTCCGCTGCTGACGATGTCGACGACGACATAGCGGGTATGGAAATGTAACTCTTCCGGCGGCGGCGCCGGGCTTTCCCGCCAGGCAGCCAGCGAGGCACGCACGTCCTCGGGCAAGTGGGAAGGACTGCCACCCTTGAACAGGAATTTCTTCAGGCTCAACATGGTCAGTTAACCTGATAGTCGAGCTTGAGGCGGGTCTGGATTTTGCGCGCCTGGCGGAAGGATTCCTTCAGGATGCGGCGATCCAGTTCGTTCAGGGTCTCCGGATCGATCAGGTTGTCGCCCTGGCGCCCCGGCTCCCCTTCCAGATATTGATGCTGCAAACGAAGCAGTTGGATGAAATTGAGCGCTTCCAGAACGGCATTGATTTCCTCGCCGCGAATCGACAGGCGCTGTGCCGCCAGACGCAGGCGCTGGACCGAGTTGGTGTTGTGCACACCGCTGGCCAGCGCGTAGATACGGGCGACGTCGACGAAGATGCGCGAACCGTATTTCTTGAGGTCTATCTTGCCCGGATGATCCGGTTCGAGGTCGGTCAGGAAATCGCGGATCTTGCCGAGCGGCGGTTCGACATCCAGCGCATTCTTGGCCATGGCGCGCAGGAACATCGGGTTGGCCGCGGTCTGAGCCAGCAGGTGGCGCTTCATCGCGTCGGCCAGTTCAGCCTGGCCGTACAGGGCGCGGAAGTCGAAGAAGATGGTCGCGTTGAGCAGCGCCTCCGGCTGCGGAATGCGTATCCAGGTCGAGAACTGCTCCTTCCATTCGGCCAGCGTCATGCACCACTGCGGGTTGCTGGCCATGATATTGCCCTTGCACAGCGGGAAGCCGCAGCGATCAAGATCGCGATTCACGTCGATGGCGAAGTCCAGGAAACGTCCCTTCAGCCCTTCGTCGTCGGCACCTTCAGTCGGCATGAAGACGATGCCGTTATCCTGATCGGTGCTGAAGGTCTGTTCGTCGCGGCCTTCGGAACCGAAGGCCAGCCAGGTCCATTCGATACCGTCGAAATTGTGCTTTTCCAGATTGAGCTGGATAACGCGACGGGTCAGTGCGTCGTTCAGTGCGGAGATGAACTGCGTCAACTGCTCGGCGCCGACGCCCTGGGCGAGCATGTTGAAGGCCAGTTGGCGAACGTCGGCCGCGGCCTGTAGCAAGGCCTCGACATTGTGGGCGCCATCGATGGCCTGACGGATCTGGCGCAGGCCAACGCGCTGCAACGAGAACAGGTCGCGCTCCGAAACGACGCCGGTCAGCTTGCCTTCCGCGTCGGTGACCAGCACGTGGCGAATGCCGTGGGTCGCCATGGCGAACATGGCGTCGTAGGCCGTGGCGTGTTCTTCGAGCATGAATGGATCGGGCGACATGGCGTAGCCGATCGGCGTGGTCAGCGGCAGGTCCTTGAGCACAACGCGTTCGAGCAGATCGCTGCGCGTGAACACGCCGACCGGTTTGTGCTCGTCGTCGGCGACGACCAGAGAGCCGACGCCGGCCAGTGACATTTTTTCCAGCGCCTCACGCAATGTCGTTTCCGGTGACACGGTGACCGGCGAGCGGGAACCAATGCCGGACAGCGGCGAATTGAGGGTCTGCTGCTCGCTGGCCCGCTGGGCGAACTGCAGTTGCAACTGGCGGCGCGACTGGTCGAGCAGGCTGGCGATGTACTGGGTGCAGAAGAGGTTGAATTCCGGGCTGGACGCCATCAGCGTCAGGAAATCCTCGGCCGGCAGCTTGTAGCAGAAAGTGTCCTCGACCGCCGTGTAGACGTTGGTCGACGGCCGCCCGGCGGTCACTGCGCCGATCGGAAAGCTTTCTCCGGGGCCGAGGCTGAGAATGGAATACTCGGTGACGGTGACTTCACCGGCCTGGCGCGCTTGAACCTTGCCCGACTCGATCAGGTAGAAGAAGCGGACCTTGCCGGAATCCGGGCTGATGATCAGGCTACCGGCCGCATAGAAGGCGATTTGCGCCTTTTCGGCAAAAAGCTGCAGCGCCGCCGGCTGCATCTTGCTGAACGGCGCGTGGTTACGCAGGAAAGCCTGCGTGTTCCCGGCCATCCGCGTGCGCCCTGCCTCGCGCAGGTTCATCTCGACCAGACCGACGGATTCATGTATTTCCTGCCCCGACTGCTCTTGCGTCCTCACGACAACCTCGCGCTTTCTTCAAAGTGAATAGTTTAACTTGAGACGTTGCTGCAGGCGTCGCGCTTGGCGGAGCGCCTCACGCAGGATGACCCGATCCATCTCGTTAAGGACAGCCGGTTTCAGGCTGTAGCCAGCAAGTTCGCCGCTGTCCAAGGCAGCCATCTGCTGCGCCAGGCGCAGACGTAAAACATGCCCGAAAGCAGCTTTGGCCGTAGCGATTTCCCTGTCCTGCAGGCCAGCGGCGACTCCTGCCTCGCCCAGGCGATCGGTCGTGTTGACTGCCCTGGCACCTGCGGCCAGGGCAAAGATGCGCGCTGCGTCGACGAAGATGCGGCTGCCAAATTTTTTCAGATCGACGGCTTCATTCTCATCGACCGCCAGTTCGCCACGAAAATTGAGTGGTACCTCCGCCTGCAGCGCATTGACCGCCATCAGGTGCAGGAAGGCTGGCGTGGCGACGGTCATCGACAGCAGCAGCGAGCGAAGTTGCTCGCCCAGATCCAGTTCGCCATACAACGGCCGCAAGTCGAAGAAGATACTGGCGTGCAGCAGCGCCATCGGCTCTGGCCGGCGCACCCAGTCGATGAACTGCTGGCGCCACTCGTCTACGGACAGGCACCAGGCCGGGTTGCCAGCCATGATCTGGCCGTTACACAGCGCAAAGCCGCAGGCGGCCAGATGCCGGTTAACGTCTTGCGCAAAGGGCTGGAATATCGCTCGCAAGGCGGCCGCCTCGTGGGCGCTGGCGGCACTGAAGATCAGCCCGTTATCCTGGTCGGTCAGGAAGGTCTGCTCATGACGGCCTTCAGACCCCAGGGCCAGCCAGCACCAGTTCACCGGCGGCAGACGATGCCGGCGGGCGGTCAGTTCGATCAAACGGCAGGTCAGACGGTCGTTGAAGGCCGAGATCAGGCGCGTCGCGACATCGCCAGCCAAGCCGTCAGCGACGGCGAGGCGCAGGTAATCGCGCAAACGACCGGCCAGCTCGGGGGCTGCCTCAAGACTGTTGAGCGAGTCCAGCGCCGTTGCCAGTGCCACTTGCTGCCGGCAGGATTGTGAGAGGGCGGCGATCACGGCAATCCCACTCAGTATTTCACCCGGGCGAAATAGGTTTTCTCGGCTGCTTCGAGCGCCTGGCGCACGGTAACGATGCCTTTTTCCTCAAGCAGTTTGACCAGCTTGAGGAACACCTCGCCGGTCGCCAGGGCGTCTTCCAGCGCATTGTGGCGGGTGCCGATGGTCACGCCGAGACGTTCCAGGATAACGTCCAGCTTGTGCGATTCCTGATTGGGATGAACGACGGCCGAGAGCAGCAGCGTGTCGAGCACCGGCTGGGTGAAGCGGATGCCGGTGCGCTCTTCCTTGAGTTGCAGGAAACGCATGTCGAAGGCGGCGTTGTGGGCGATCAGCACGGTGTCTTCGCAGAACTCGTGGAAGGCGGGCAGGACGGCGTCGATATTCGGCTGGCCGCGCACCATGTCCTCGGTGATGCCGTGGATGGGAATGGACTCCGGCTTGAGCGGGATTTCCGGATCGACGATCTGGTTGAAGGTCTCCTGGCGCAGTAGCCGGTTATTAACGATGCGGGCAGCCCCGATCTGGATGATTTCATCGCCCTTCGACGGCTCCAGCCCGGTCGTTTCGGTATCGAACACGGTGTAGGTCAGTTCGGACAACTTGCGGTCGAGGTCGATCGACTTGTCCTCGAATTTGAACAAGTCGAAGTCGTAGTATTCCGGCCGCCCTTTGCCACGGGTCCGCTCTTCCTGTTCGTTGTCGAGTTCGGGCGTCGCCACCGGCAGGACGAAGCGGAAGAAGGCGCGGTGGGCCGCCTTTTCGCGCTCGTACCAGATTTCGCCGCCATGCCGGTCGATAACGTCGCGTACGCTGAGCGGCGAGGTTTCGCCGCCGACGTGCATGGTTTCCATTTCCCAGGTGTAAAACGTTTCCGACGACATCGCCTGCCCGGCCCAGATCAGGTCTAGATACGCCAGACGGCCGTTCGAACTGAGGCGGAAACGCAACTCGCGAGGATCGTAGTGGTCCTGCAGCCGGGAAGCCAGGAAGAGCAGCGCGAAGACTAGCGAGAAACTGTCAGCCTTGACCCACAGGGCATCGTCGAGGCCCTCGGTCTTGATCGGCAGTTTCAGCTTGTCCTCGATGCGGCGCTGGGCGGCGGCGACGATGTCGATACCGAGGATGTCCTCGAGCGGCCAGCGGGTCTTCATCGAATCGGAGAATTCGTTCATCGTCTGGTCGAGGCTGCGGCTCATTTTTGCCGCCTCGTCGTCGACCACCTTGACGAAGCGCTCGCGCAATTCCGGCTCCATGTCCGGGTAGTCGATCAGGTTGGCAACCGCGGCGCGGATGTTGCCGATGGCGGCCCGGCTGCCCTCGGTCAGCGAGTGCAGGACCTGGTCGCGCCTGGCCTCCAACTCGATGCTGCGGGTGATGTTCTCGACGGTCAGCACGTAGCCGGACATCGCCGCCTCGCCCTCCTCGCCGGCAGCGGAGAGAACCGGGACCATCTGGACGCGCAGCAACTGGCCGCCGCGCGTCGTCGTGACGAAATTGGCGATGGCCGTCTTGCCGGCCGTCAGGCGCTGGCGGATGACCTCCCGTGCATGTTCGACCTGGTTCTTTTCGAGAATCGAAAAGATCGAGCGGCCAAGCCCGATCAGCGCCCCGCCGGCGACTGAAGTCGGCCCCTGCGACAGCGCCTTGAACTGCAGCCGGGCGCGGTTGTTGTAGAGCAGGATGCGGCCGTCGAGATTGCAGACGACGACAGCCTGGGCCAGTTCCGACATCAGCGCCGCCAAGCGGTTTTTTTCTTCCTCGACCGAGGCCTTGGCGGTGGCGATCTGGGCGTCGACGTCGTCCATCAGCACATCGCGCTGTTGCGCCAGGTCATTGGCGGCCTGGGCCAGTTGCTGGACTTCCGGCGGCCCCTCGGGCGCGACGCGGAAATTGCGATTGGCCCCGAGCATCAGGCGCAGGGTCTCGGCCATGCGCAGCAAACCCTCGACGTATTGCTTGAACAGTTTGTGCAGCACGGCGACGCCGATCACGAAGCCGAACAGCGTCATCATCGTGCCGACCGGCAGGCGCGACATCAGGAGCCCGGTCAGCAGGCTGCGCTCAGCCTCCTTCATGTCCAGCCAGACCAGCAGCGAGGTGACGACGAACGGCCCGGTCATCAACAGACCAAGGATGACCACGGCAAGACTGAAGCGATGTTTGGCCTTCATGGCACGCATCCCGAAGAGCGGGTTTTTCGATTTTTGCCTTTTTTTGGGGCCGACCGTAGCATTTGGCCCTCAGGCAAGCCCGAGCATGGCCTTGACCATCGCCAGCAGTTCCTTGGTCGAGAACGGCTTGGTCATGTAGGCATCGGCGCCAATGGCCAGGCCCTTGGCGACTTCGGTGTCACGTCCCTTGGCAGTCAGCATGACGATTTTCAGGCCGCTCCGGGCCGGGTCGGCACGCAAGGCCTCGCAGACCTCGAAACCGGATTTGCGCGGCATCATCACGTCGAGCAGCACGAGATCCGGATTGAAGCTGTCCACCTTGGCCAGCGCATCATCGCCGTCATTGGCGATGGCGATCTCGAAGCCTTCTTTCTTCATCAGGAATTCGAGCGAAATGACGATGTTGGGTTCGTCGTCGACGATCAGTATCTTTTTCGGCATTGGTTTTGTCTCCCTTGTTATTCCTCCGGCGCCGGCAAGGGCACCGTGAAAATGAACCTCGCCCCTGCACCGGGGCTGCTTTCCACCCAAAGCTTACCACCGAAATATTCGATGATCTGCCGGCTGATCGGCAAGCCCAGTCCGGTTCCCTTGGGCTTGTCGGTCATCGTGTTTCCGCCCTGGCGGAATTTCTCGAAAATCACTTCGCATTCCTCGGCCGTCAGCCCGGGGCCATTGTCGGCGACTTCGACGCGGACCATGCCCGCAGCGACACCGACGCTGACCCGCACGCGCCCAGTGCCGCCCGGCACGAACTTGACGGCATTGGAGAGCAGATTGATCAGCACCTGCATCAAACGGTCGCGGTCGGCCAGCACCACCGTGCCATCGACCGGGATGTCGCCCTCCAGCGCAACGCCCTTGTCGCGGAATAGCTGGCCAAGCGAAGCCATCGCCTCGCGGGCCACCTCGCCGATATCCACTTCGCCGCTGACCCATTCAGCCCGGCCGGACTCCAGCTTGGCCATGTCGAGAATCTGGTTGATCAGCCGGGTCAGGCGCTCGGCCTCGCTCAAGATGATGCTGAAAAAACGCGTCCGGTCTTCGAGCGCCATGCGCGGATCGTCATGCAACATTTCCGACATCGCGCGTATCGTGGTCAGCGGCGTGCGCAGTTCATGCGTCACGGTCGAAATGAAATCATCCTTCATGCGATCCAGTTCGCGCAGGCGCTCGTTCGCCTCCC
>JAHRYW010000005.1:45662-189987 GCA_020621865.1 Betaproteobacteria bacterium
GAAATGAAATCATCCTTCATGCGATCCAGTTCGCGCAGGCGCTCGTTCGCCTCCCGCAACTCGGAAGTTGCCGCCTCGAGCTCGCTCTGCTTGCTCTCCAGTTGCCGGCTGTAGGCGCGTACCTGCGTCGCCTCGTCAAGAATATCGAGCACCTCGTCCAGACCGAGATCCTCCTCCTGCGCTACCGAAGCGACCATCACCCGGGCGCTGGCCGAACCGATCGCCCCGGCCAGCTCCGCCTCGGCAAAGCGCACGAACTGCGCATCGGCCGGCAGGCTGCGCCAATCGCCGGCACCTCTTGCACGGGCATAAGCCGCCAGCTGCTGCTTCGTCCGAGCGGCACCAAGGAAGCGTTCGAGCAGTGCCACCAGTTCCTTCGGCGACGCCTTGCCCCGCCACAGGCTAGCCTCCGGGCTATGCCGGTCGAAACGGAAGACATCGACAAAGCGTTCAGCCTGACTGGCCTCGACTGCGTCGGGGCGCGAATTCAGCGATACCACGACGTAAAAGCCGATATTGGCCAGCAGGCTCCACCACAGGCTGTGCGAAATTTCGTCCATCCCGCGCAGGCCGAACAGTGCCTGCGCCTTCAGCCAGCCGATGCCGAACAAACCCTCCTCGACAAAGCCGCTGGCCACCCAGCCGGACTTGGCAAAGGACGGCAGCAACAGCGTGTACAGCCAGACGACAAAACCGGCCAGCAAGCCGGCCACGGCACCGGCTCGCGTCGCCTGCTTCCAGTACATGCCGCCGAAAATGGCCGGTGCGAACTGGGCGACGGCCGCGAAGGAAATGAGACCGATGCCGACCAGCGCATACGCCTCACCAGCCGCCCGGAAATAGATGTAACCGAGCAACAGGATCAGGGCGATGGCAACGCGCCGGATACCGATCAGCAAACCGGAAAGATCCTGGCGATTATCGGCATGCAGCCAGGACGAACGGAGCAGCCAGGGCATCACCAGATCGTTGCAGACCATCGTCGACAGCGCGATGGTTTCGACGATGACCATGCCGGTCGCCGCCGACAAGCCGCCGATGAAGGCCAGCAAGGCCAGTGCTTCGGCCCCGCGCGACAAAGGCAGGGTCAGCACGAAGGTATCCGGATTGCCGACCTGCCCGCCAAAATGCAGCAGGCCGCCGATGGCCAGCGGCAGAACGAAGATATTGATCAGCAACAGATAGAGCGGAAAGAGCCAGACCGCCCGCTTGAGATGCGACTCATCGACATTCTCGACGACGATGATCTGGAACTGGCGCGGCAGGAAAAGAATGGCCAGACCGGAAAGCAGGATCAGCGCCGTCCACGTTCCCGCGCGCCCGCTGTCAAGTTGCAGCAGACGGCCGAGTTCCGGACTGGCTGCAGCGCGCTGGAACAAATCGCCCAGCCCGCCGAACATCCCATAGGTCACGAACAGGCCGACGGCAATGAAGGCAATCAGCTTGACCACCGACTCGAAGGCCACCGCCGCCACCATGCCCTCGTGGCGCTCGGTCGCATCCAGATGACGCGTCCCGAACAGGATAGAGAACAGCGCCAGCACGACGGCGATCAGAAAAGTCGAGTCGATACCCCACAACTCCACGGTACTGCCGGAATGTTCGAGCAGCACATCGACGCTGGCCGCCACCGCCTTCAACTGCAGCGCAATGTAAGGCACGATACCGATCACCGCGATGACGGTCACCATGCCGGCCAGCAACTGGCTCTTGCCGTAGCGAGACGCGATGAAGTCGGCAATCGACGTAATGCGCTGCGCCTTGCTGATGCGGATCATCTTGATGACGACGCCAACGAAAAACAGCATCAGCGTTGGCCCGAGATAGATGGTCAGGAAGGACAAGCCGCCGGAAGTTGCCCGCCCGACACTGCCGTAGAATGTCCAGGAGGTGCAATAGACGGCCAGTGACAAGGCATAAACATTGGCCGAAATGATCGATTTGCCGGCATCGGCGCGGGCGTCGCCGAAACGCGCAACCGCGAACAGCAAAGCGAGATAAGCCGTAGCCAGCAGCGCGATGAACCCGGCGGAAAGCATCTACTTGCCCCGCCCTTCGGTTGCCCCGGCCGCCAAGGCAATCAACCCGGCCCAGACGCCAAAGAGATAGAGATAGGTTACCGGAATCCCGCCCAGATTACCGTCGGGCAGGCTCAGCAAGGGGTAAGTCAACAAGGGAATACCGAATAGCCCCAGCGCCGCCAAGCGCTGCCGGGTCGGGCTCGCCCGTTTCATCTCAAGCCCCCTCGCGATAGAAGACGGCCTTGCACCCAAGTTGAGCACGCCGCAGTACCGCCGGAAAAATAAAAACGGCCGGCACGCCAAGCGTGCCAGCCGTTTGGGGATGCAGCCTTGTACCGACCACATTCGTGGCCACCTGAGTGGCGACCATTGTCTCCTCCTTGCCCCTTATCGTGATGAGACCGCGCGGCAAGATCGCGGCCCCTTGTATATTGCCGACGGACGGCCTGGTGGCCGCCCGTCCCGGCCCGGACGAATCCGGGCTACCAGAATCAGCCCTTGAGCTGCTCCAGGATCGCCGGGTTTTCCAGCGTAGACGTGTCTTGCGTCAGTTCCTCGCCCTTGGCCAGACCGCGCAGCAGACGACGCATGATCTTGCCCGAACGGGTCTTCGGCAGGTTGTCACCGAAACGGATGTCCTTCGGCTTGGCGATCGGACCGATCTCCTTGCCCACCCAGTCGGCCAGTTCCTTGATGATGCGCTTGGCGTCGTCACCGGTCGGGCGAGCGCCCTTCAGGACCACGAAGGCAACGATGGCTTCACCGGTCAGGTCGTCCGGACGGCCGACCACGGCAGCTTCGGCAACCAGCGGATTGGCAACCAGGGCGGATTCGATTTCCATGGTGCCCATGCGGTGACCGGAGACGTTCAGCACGTCGTCGATGCGGCCGGTGATGGTGAAGTAGCCGGTGTCCTTGTCGCGGATCGCGCCGTCGCCAGCCAAGTAGTACTTGCCCTGGAAGTCTTGCGGATAGTAGGACTTGACGAAGCGCTCGTCGTCGTTCCAGATCGTGCGGATCATCGACGGCCACGGCTTCTTGCAAACCAGGATACCGCCCTGGCCCCACGGCAGATCGGCGCCGGTCTCATCGACCACGGCGAACTGGATACCCGGGAACGGCAGGGTGCAGGAGCCCGGAACCAGCGGCGTGGCGCCCGGCAGCGGGGTGATCATGTGGCCGCCGGTTTCCGTCTGCCAGAAGGTATCGACGATCGGGCACTTGCCGCCGCCGACATTGTCGTAGTACCACTGCCAGGCGGCCGGGTTGATCGGCTCGCCGACCGAACCGAGGATGCGCAGCGAAGACAGATCGAAGCTCTTCGGATGCACGACGGCATTGGTGTCGGAAGCCTTGATCAGCGAACGGATCGCGGTCGGGGCGGTGTAGAAAATGGTCGCCTTGTGATCCTGGATCATCTTCCAGAAACGGCCGGCGTCCGGATAGGTCGGCACGCCTTCGAAGACGATTTCGGTGGCGCCACAGGCCAGAGGGCCATAGGTGATGTAGGTGTGGCCGGTAACCCAGCCGATGTCGGCCGTACACCAGAAGACGTCATTCGGCTTGATGTCGAACGTCCACTTCATGGTCATGATGGCGTGCAGCAGGTAGCCGCCGGTGGAGTGCTGGACACCCTTCGGCTTGCCGGTGGAGCCGGAGGTATAGAGCAGGAACAGCGGGTGTTCAGCTTCGACCCATTCCGGTTCGCAGACGTCGGACTGGTTGGCCACCACGTCGTGCAGCCAGGAGTCACGGCCGGCAACCATGTTGACGTCACCGCCGGTGCGCTTGAAGACGATGACGTTCTTGACGGATTCACAGCCGCCCATGGCGAAGGCTTCATCAGCGATCGGCTTCAGGGGAATGGCCTTGCCGCCGCGGAACTGGCCGTCGGAGGTGATCAGGGCAACCGCGCCGGCGTCGTTGATACGGTCACGCAGGGATTGAGCGGAGAAGCCACCGAAAACGATCGAGTGGATGGCGCCGATACGGGCACAGGCCTGCATCGCGCAGATGCCTTCGATGGTCATCGGCATGTAGATGACGACACGATCGCCCTTCTTGACGCCCATGCCACGCAGGGCATTGGCGAACTTGGCAACCTTGGACAGCATTTCCTTGTAGGTGACCTTGGTCACTTCGCCGTTGTCGGCTTCGAAAATGATGGCGACTTTTTCGCCCAGACCGGCTTCGACCTGGCGGTCGAGGCAGTTGTAGGAAACATTCAGCTTGCCATCGGCAAACCACTTGAAGAAGGGGGCATTGGACTCATCCAGCGCCTGGGTAAACGGCTGCTTCCAGGTGATGAACTCACGGGCGCGCTTGGCCCAGAATTCCGGATAATCAGCATCCGCTTCCGCGCACAGCGCCCGGTAGGCATCCATCCCTGAAACTGCCGCATTCTTGACCATTTCCTCGGACGGATAAATCATCTGCACGGACTCATTCGACATATTTTTCTCCTCTGCGCTACTTCGCAAAATCATGTTGAAACTACCGATAGCCCCGGGTGGGGTCCCGGGATAATAAAGCCGCCCATACTGGTGACCTGCAGTCCCCCTCACCAGCGTCAAGGCGGCATTAGACTGGGATATTCTTACAAAGCGCTTACGAAATCACGCTGCACCGCAACATTTGGTCATAATCCGGAAGCATTCGGCTGCCGTGATAAAATTCTGCCTCCCCAATCCGCACCGGAAACCATGCAAGCGCCCATCAAACATCTGGAATCGTTCATCTTCGCCAGCCGCTGGATTCAGGCCCCACTCTATATCGGTCTGATCATCGCCCAGGTCATATATTGCTGGCTGTTCATGGTCGAACTGAGCCATTTGGTTCATCGGGCCATCGACACCGCTCATTTGACCGAAGTCGATGTCATGCTGGCTGTCCTCGGCCTGATCGACGTCGTGATGATCGCCAACCTGCTGGTCATGGTGATTGTCGGCGGTTATGAAACCTTTGTTTCCCGCCTTGACCTGGAAGACCATCCCGATCAGCCCGAATGGCTTTCCCACGTCAATGCCGGCGTGCTCAAGATCAAGCTTTCGACGGCGATCATCGGCATTTCGTCGATTCACCTGCTGAAGAGTTTCATCAATGCCGCCAACCTGTCCGATCACACGCTGCTCTGGCAGGTCGTCATCCATGTCGTTTTCCTGTTTTCCGCCCTGGCCATGGCGATGGTAGACAAAACCATGACCCAGACCCTTGCCCTGCAACATCAAAAAAACCACTAGCCCGGAGTTGCGCATGACCGCTATCAAACAAGAAGACCTGATCCAGTCCGTCGCCGATGCCTTCCAGTACATCAGCTATTACCATCCGCTGGATTACATCAAGGCGCTGGGCGAAGCCTACGAGCGCGAAGAATCTCCTGCCGCCAAGGACGCCATCGCCCAGATCCTGACCAACTCGCGGATGTCCGCCGAGGGCCATCGCCCGATCTGCCAGGATACCGGCATCGGCATGGTCTTCATCAAGGTCGGCATGAACGTCACCTGGCCGGATGCGACGATGAGCATCCAGAAGATGATCGACGAAGGCGTCCGTCGCGCCTACAACAACCCGGACAATCCGCTGCGCGCCTCGGTGCTGGCCGACCCGGCCGGCGCCCGCAAGAACACCAAGGACAACACCCCGGCTGTCGTCCATTTCGAGATCGTCGAAGGCGACCACGTCGAAGTGATCTGCGCCGCCAAGGGCGGCGGTTCCGAAGCCAAGTCCAAGTTCGCCATGCTCAACCCGTCCGACGACCTGGTCGACTGGGTGCTGCACAAGATCCCGGAAATGGGCGCCGGCTGGTGCCCGCCCGGCATCATCGGCATCGGCATCGGCGGCACGCCTGAAAAGGCCATGCTGCTGGCCAAGGAATCGATCATGGCACCGGTGGACATCCATGAACTGAAGGCCAAGGCTGCCACGGGTGCGAAACTAACCCGCGCCGAGGAACTGCGCCTCGAACTGATGGAAAAGATCAACGCGCTGGGCGTCGGCGCCCAAGGCCTGGGCGGCCTGACCACCGTGCTCGACGTCAAGGTGCTCGACTACCCCTGCCACGCCGCCAACCTGCCGGTTGCGCTGGTCCCGAACTGCGCGGCGACCCGCCACTGCCACTTCCACCTCGACGGCTCCGGCCCGGCCAAGCTGGAAGTGCCGAAGCTGGAAGACTGGCCGGCCGTGACCTGGACGCCCGACCTCAAGGCCGCCACCCGCGTCGACCTGAACACCCTGACCAAGGAAGAAGTCGCCTCCTGGAAGATCGGCCAGAAGCTGCTCCTGAACGGCAAGATGCTGACCGGCCGCGATGCCGCTCACAAGCGTATCCAGGACATGCTGGCCAAGGGCGAGAAGCTGCCGGTCGATTTCACCAACCGCGTCATTTACTACGTCGGCCCGGTCGACCCGGTGCGCGATGAAGTTGTCGGGCCGGCCGGCCCGACAACCGGCACCCGGATGGACAAGTTCACCCGCATGATGCTCGAGCAGACCGGCCTGATCTCGATGATCGGCAAGTCCGAACGCGGCCCGGTCGCCATATCTGCGATCAAGGACAACAAGAGCGCCTACCTGATGGCTGTCGGCGGCGCCGCCTACCTGGTCGCCAAGGCGATCAAGTCGGCCAAGGTCGTCGGCTTCGCCGATCTGGGCATGGAAGCCATCTACGAGTTCGATGTCGAGAACATGCCGGTGACCGTCGCCGTCGATTCCTCGGGCGTCAGCGTGCACAACACCGGGCCGAAGGAATGGCAGGCCAAGATCGGCAAGATTCCGGTCGCCGTGGCCTGAGCCTGATCGACCAGCAATCAAACCCGGCTCCGGCCGGGTTATTTTTGCCCGCCTGACATTGCCGCCATGCGCTTCGCATGCAATGATGCGAGCATTTGCCAGCCAGGTTCGCCGAATGGCGATCAGTCCCTGCCCTCAAGCCTCTTCCGGATCAACGCCATGCGCAAATTGCTCCCCCGATTGCTGGCCGCAACGCTGCTGCTCGCCAGTCCGCTGTCCCGGGCGGCGCTCGGTCCGGTCAGTTTTCCGTTCGACCCGGCGCAACTGGCCGGGGTGTGGACCGAGAACGCCAGCAATGAAATCGCCTGCGCCCCGGGCAAGGCGCAGTTTCGCTTCCGGCTCGACACGGTTCGCCAACGCCTCGAAATTCAACTCGACCGCCTGCAGAAGCTGGGTGATCGCGAGGCCGCCGACCGCTATTCGGCCCAGATCATCTCGGCCACCGCGAACACCCTGGTCATCCGCTACGACCACGAACAGCGCGTCACCATGACCGGCAAGCCGGTCGAATGGGAGCTCAGCGTGGTCGCCCCCGGCATCTACCGCTGGCGGGCCACCGACTGGCAACCGCACGAGGTCAACCCCGTGGTCGGCATTCGTTGCCAGGCCGATTAACTCCTCGCCACCATGTTCCGCAAATTCCGCATCCTGATCCTGTTGCTCGTCCTCGCCACCGTCGGCCTCGGCGCCTGGCGCTCGAATTCCCGGCTGACGGCCTGGGAACACACCATCCACGTCGCCATCTACCCGATCGCCGCCGACGATTCGCCAGCCACGGCCAGCTATGTGCGCAGCCTGGGCAAGGACAGTTTCGAGGATATCGGCGAATGGATGCAGGCCGAAACGAAGCGGCAGGGGCTGGCGATCCTGCAGCCGGTCGCCATCAACGTCGCGCCGCCGCTCAGCGAACCGCCCCCGCTGGCACCACCGCAGGCCAGCGCGTTCGACGCCATGCTGTGGAGCCTGAAGCTGCGCTGGTGGGCGTCGCAGCATGACGCCATCGCCGGGCCGAAGCCGCATGTCCGGCTGTTCGTGCTGTTTCACGATCCCGAGCGCACCGACCGTGTGCCCCACTCAACCGGCCTGACCAAGGGCCAGCTCGGCCTCATCCATGCTTTTGCCAGCCGCAAGCAACGGCGGCAGAACAGCGTGGTGATCGCCCACGAAATGCTGCATACCTTCGGCGCGACCGACAAATACGATCTGGCCACGCTGCAGCCGATCTACCCCCAGGGTTACGCCGAGCCGCAGCGCGAGCCACGCCTGCCGCAGGACCTGGCCGAAATCATGGGCGGCCGCAGGCCGGTCGACGAACGGACCGCCGAGATCCCGTTCAACCTGGCTGAAACCCTGATCGGGCCAGAAACCGCCCGGGAAATCGGAATGCTACGGTCGGCGGCAAAAAACGGCCAAAATTGAATTTTCCGGGCTGGCCCGTTCAGCGCTCTGACTTGCGGACGACGCCCCACAGGACCCGGAACTTGCCAGCCAACGTCAGCCTTTCGTCGGACAGCGCTTCGAGGAAATCGGACAGGCGTTTCGATTTGGCGACGGCGAACAAGACGAGCCCGATGAACACCGTGGTCGCCAGCAAGCCGTGCAGGGCCCGCTCCAGAACAGGCCCTTCGCCGAAGGCGATGATGTTCATGCCGAAGTAGCCGGTGGTCACCGTGGCGATCAGGCCGAGGATGGTGATCACGGTCAGGCGGACGACGGTATTGGACTGCCGGCGCTGCGAGTCGCTGTCGAGGTAGTGACTCATTTCGCGGATCTCGTCGTGCACATCGTCGTAGATCGCATCGTTGTGCAGATGGTTCGAACATAGCCGGAACATCGCCTGGACGTGCGGCCGCTCCGACAGCTCATGGAACCAGTAGCGGTGCGTGAAGCGCAGGAAAGTCTCGAAGTTGGCCCGGATGCGCCGCTTGAAGCGACGGACCGAGACGTCGTTGCGGATGTCGAGGTCGTTGACCGCATCGACCAGGATTTCCGAAAAGATCAGCAGGGCGGCGCGATGCAGGTGGGCGATCAAGAAGACGATGAAATACTGGTGGCGGAACTGGGCCAGCACGCCGCGTTCGCCATCGGTAAAGAAGGAAAACGCCGCATCGCCGACCACCGTGAAAGCATTGCCGGTGCACATGAAGCGCGTATTCGGCCCGCTCTCGGTGTCAGTCCAGAAGCGGTCATGGCAGAAATTTTTCTCGAAATCGATGACCATCGGCTCATTGACCGGCAGCGTTTCATCCGGATGCAGCATGGTCGCCAGGCCGAGGCGTATCCACTGCTCGCGGCTGAACTCGCGCGGCCGGTCGACGGCCAGGTAAGCCATCACCGGCATGCGCTGGTATTCGATCAGGCGGTAGCGCAAATCGCCTTCTTCGTCGGAATGCGTCAGCACCAGCGGCCGCAGCAGGCAGGCCCAGTGCTCCGAAATGCAGGGACTGCGATGCCGGCAGACATAGTTCAGATATTTTTCCCGCCGCTCGGCGTCCGAACGGGCGACCACTTTGCCGTCGCTGCCGATCCACTCGGCCAGATAGACGTTATGCAGCCCTTCGCCGCCCTCCTCCCAGCCCGACGGATAAGCCCGGCCAAAGCGGAAGAGGATGTCGCGCGCGGTATCGAGCGACAGATCCTCGGCGCGCACCTCCAGATTCAACTGCACCAAATCGAGATCGTGGAAGAAATAGAGGTCGAGATGGACAATCGCCAGCTCGACCGGCGCCTGCCCCTTGCGCAGGGTTAGACGCAGCTTGGCGATATCGTGACGGCGGAAGACATGCACCGGCGAATTGCCGGGCGGATCGTCAGGCGAGGCATGGCGCGAACGCCCCTCGCCGTACAGGAAGCGCTGGACGTAAGGCAGAAAGGAAACGAATTCCCGATAGTGGCGCTCCTTGAACTGGCTGGCGTCCTCCATGAACTCGTCGTCCAGCCTTTGCCACGGATGCTCGGCCGAGCGTGCCTCGAAAATCTCCCAGTGCCGGCTGTCGTTGCCGTCGAGGGCCAACGGTTCAAGCTGCAGCGGCCAGACCAGGCTGGCATGAAAGAGGCGAACCCGCGCCTCCGCCGAATCGTCCATACTGCCTGCCATTGCGCCTTCCCCGTTTGTGCTGGTCATCACGTTCGTTATTCTTTGGACTGACAATCAGTATCCAACAATTTTGCCGTCAGCCACAGCGGGCGACCGACAAAAAAGCCGGCATCGCGCCGGCCTTCGGGTCCACTGGCACCGGGCACTCAGGTCACCATGCGCTCGGCCCGCGCCCGATCCCACAGGCGCTTGTTCATCTCGTCGATCGGCAGGCCGAAGCGGAAACTCTTTTCGAGTTCGCGCAACAGCGGCATCAGCTCCATCCCGATCGTCCCCAGGCATGGCCGCAACACCGCCGGGTCGGTCGTGGTCAGCAAGTCCTTCAGCTGCGGCACGAAAGTCTCGCAATTGCCGAGACCGGAGCCCCGGTAATCCTGGCGCGCCGTTACCCGGTTGCCGCCTGCCTTGCGGGAAGCGGCCAGGCGATCGTGCGCCATCTGCAACAGCGCCGGACCGTTCAAATCGATGCCATCGTCCGGCATCACCGCGACGCCGGCGCTGACCGTCAGATCGAGGCGCTGGCCGCGCACCGAGATTTGCGCCGCCGCCATCGCCTTGCAGATGCGTGTCGCAAAGCGGCTGCAGATATCGGACGTGGTCGCGGCGGCGACGATGACGACCAGACCATCCGGCAGCTGGCCGATGCAATCCTCCGGCCGGATCTTCCTGGCCAGCATGAAGGAAAACTTCTCGGCGGTCCTGATCGCCAGCTCGTTGCCGTGACGGGCGAGCAGATCGTCATAGCCATCGATGCCGAAGGCGATGACGCCGACCCCCTGGCCCTCGACCGCCCGTGGCAGGCTCTTGGCCAGATATTCCTCGACGGTTTCCCGCGGCTGGACGGCATCCTCGTTGCCGCAGCTGCCCTCCACCACCTCGATGTCCTTCGGCTCGTTGCCGCAGAGGCCGGCCAGTTCACCCAGCCGTCCCATGAGGTCGCTGACGCCGACATCGGTCTGCACGCCAACGTCTTCAAGCTCGTCATCGCTGACGGCCTGCGGCGTGGCCGGCGAATCGAAGGCAAGGTTATGTACCTCGGTGGCATCGCCACGATATTCGAGCAAGGCGGAGACAACGACATCGACCGACACGTTGCTGCCCTTGACGACAAAATCAGTGACCCCGCGCTCGATGGCCTGCTGGCGATCAGCCTCGGAAAACGAAGCCGACACGACGAGAAAGAATGGCAGGCTGTTCAGGCGGGATAACTTGCTGGCCCGCAAACGCTCAAGCAGGCCGAAGGCGTCGAGCTTGGCCAGGCCAAGCCCGGACACGACGCCGACGATGGCGCTGTCGAGAACCAGCGTCTGCCAGGCCGACTCGCCGCTGGTCTCCTCGCGCACCTCGAAACCGCCGCCTAGCTGCTTGGCCAACGATGCGCGCACTACCTTGGAGGCATCGGCCACCAGAATTTTGCGTTTATTTGTCATCTCTCCAGAATTTCTCCAACCGTTTCATAGGGTTGTTTTATTTTTTTTAAAGCAGGAGTGTAAGCGACTAAGTGTCATACTCGTCAAGCATGTCACGCGCAAAAACATGTAAATTCCAACGGCGTTGCGCCGCCGCCACTTGTCGACTTGGCGTCCTTGCCAGACTTGATTTTGTCCGCGCTCTGGGCCATAGTATCTCCTCTACTTTTGCCCAATTTCCGGATATCCAATGACCGCATCCCGTACCTTCCGTACTCCCGCTGCATTTGCAGTGGAACCGGTCGTCGTACGCGTGGTCGTAGTAGGCGTCGTTACGCACGCGCCGTCGCGGACCGGATAAGCAGAAGCAAGACCAAACACCCCAACCCCCGCCGGCGCAAACCGGCGGGGGTTTTGTTTTGGAGCCTGCCGGTTGCACCACCAACCCAAAGGAAACCTCCATGACCGAAACTCTCAGCGGTGCCCAGATCACCATCCGCCTGCTCGAACGCCAGGGCACGCGCATCGTCACAGGCTACCCGGGCGGCGCCATCCTGCCCATCTACGACGCGCTCGGCCAATCGACCGTCATCCGCCACGTGCTCGCCCGCCACGAACAGGGCGCCGGTTTCATCGCCCAGGGCATGGCCCGCGCTACCGGCCAGGTCGGCGTCTGCATGGCCTCCTCCGGCCCCGGCGCGACCAACCTGCTGACCGCCATCGCCGACGCCAAGCTCGACTCGATTCCGCTGGTCGCCATCACCGGCCAGGTGCCGCGCGCCATGATCGGCACCGACGCCTTCCAGGAAGTCGACACCTACGGCCTGTCGATTCCGATCACCAAGCACAACTTCCTGGTCAATTCGGCCGAGGAACTGCTTGAGGTCATTCCCCGCGCCTTCGAGATCGCCGCCTCCGGCCGCCCCGGCCCGGTGCTGATCGACATCCCGAAAGATGTGCAGACGCAGGCCATCGAAATTGCCAACTGGCCCGAACCGGGCCGCGTGGTGCCGCCCCCGGCCGCCGACCCGGCGCTGATCGCCGAGGCCGCCGCGCTGATCAATGCCGCCGAGCGCCCACTGCTCTATCTCGGCGGCGGCGTCGTCCATTCCGGCGCGTCGGCATCGGCCGTCGCCCTGGCCGAAAAGGCCGGCCTGCCGACCGTGATGACCTTGATGGCACTCGGCACCATGCCGGTCGACCACCCGCTGTCGCTGGGCATGCTCGGCATGCACGCAGCGCGCTACACCAACCTGCTGATCGACGAATGCGACCTGCTGATCGCCATCGGTGCCCGCTTCGACGACCGCGCCACCGGCAAGGTCGCCGCCTTCTGCCCGCAGGCCAAGATCATCCACATCGACATCGACCCGGCCGAACTCGACAAGATCAAGAACGCCCACATCGGCATCACCGCCGACGTGCAGGCCGCGCTCGACCAACTGCTGCCGGCGGTTTTTGAAAATTCGCGAAAAAATTGGGCCGACCGTAGCATTGCGCTGAAAAACCAGTTTCCGCTCGCCATGCCGGATGCCGACAACCCACGCTCGCATTTCGGACTGATCCGCACCGTCGCCGCCTGCCTGGACAACGGCGCGACAATCGCCACCGACGTCGGCCAGCATCAGATGTGGGTCGCCCAGGCCTACCCGCTGCGCCGCCCGCGCCAGTGGCTGACTTCCGGCGGGCTGGGCACCATGGGTTTCGGCGTGCCGGCCGCGATCGGCGCCGCGCTGGCCGAACCGCAGCGTACCGTGGTCTGCTTCACCGGCGACGGCTCGATCCTGATGAATATCCAGGAACTGGTCACCGCCGCCGAAGAAAACGTGAACCTGAAGATCGTGCTGATGAACAACGCCGTGCTCGGCCTGGTGCACCAGCAGCAGACGCTGTTCTACGGCGAGCGGCTATTCGCCTCGAAATTCAGGGCCATGCCGGATTTCATCAAGGTCGCCCAGGGCCTTGGCATCGCCGCCGTCGATCTCGACCAGGCGCCCAACCCCTGCGCCACGCTGATGGAAGCCATCGCCCGCCCCGGCCCCTGCCTGATCCACGCCAGCATCGATGCCGAACAGAAGGTCTATCCCATGGTGCCGCCGGGCGCCGCCAACCGCGACATGATCGGAGCCTGAGATGAATTCATTCAACCGCGCTGAACAGCAGGCCATCTCCCGCGCCGTGCTGGAAATCGACGTCAACAACCACGCCGGCGTCATGTCGCACGTCGTCGGCCTGTTCTCCCGCCGCGCCTACAACGTCGAAGGCATCCTCGTCCTCCCGGTCGGCGACGGCAGCCGCAGCCGCATCTGGCTGCTGGTCAACGAAGACCTGCGGCTGGCGCAGATGATGAAACAGGTGGAAAAGCTGGAAGATGTCATCGCGCTGCGCCGGCATAACGCCGACCACGCGGTCTTCAGCGATCTTGAGAGTTTCTTCAGGCCTTGAGAGGCAATCAGGAAGCCGCCGGGCTGTCCCGGCGCTTCCGCTTGTATTCGCGGATCAGTTCGAGTTCGTCGTCGCTGATCGACTCGAAGCGCAGACCGACCAGCCGCCGCTCGCCAAGCCGGCGAATGCGCATGATGCTGACGTAGGCCTCGACCGGACCGCCAAGGTCGGGCGATTCGATCCGGCAGACGCCGACCTCGCCGCTCGGCCGCGAACCCAGCAGCGCGGCATCGATCAACACGCCGACCCCGGATACCGAAATGTCGGCCGCCGGCAAATCGAGGTGCAGCCCACCCAGACTGAGTAAGACATGACCTTTCAAATAAACGCGGGGAGCTCGACGGCGTTCTCTCACGGTAGAAATTCCAGACAAGTATTCAGGCGACTATTGTCCCACGGTCCGGGACGCCACGCTCACCACAATTGGCCCAACCTCCGGTCCCTGATCTCGCCGGCCGGACCGACCTATATAAGAGGCATATAATCAATGCTGGGCAAGCATGACATCGGGACAGCCGCCCAAGGGCAAATACCCCGGGAGTTCCAGATTGCCAAAGCAGACAATTAACATTAATGTCGGAACTATTTAATCTAAAAACATGCCAATACACTATTGGCAAAACGTGGTCGTGTGAAACTGATGTGTTCCAGCTGAATGAGCGTAACCAAAAATCGACGAAAAATGTGGCAGGAATGGAGCCGGGCGGATGACTGAGTCAAAGCCTGACTACCACCCCAAGCACGCGGTACTCCGGATCGTCATGATCTACGCGGTGTTTGCCGCGCTGTGGATCCTGTTCTCCGATTCCGCCGTCGAGATCATGTTCAAGGAGCCGACCCAACTCGTCCGTGCCAGCATGATCAAAGGCTGGCTGTTCGTTGCTGCAACCTCGATCATCCTTTATGGACTGGTTGGCCGCATGAAGGCCCAGTTGCTCGACTCGGCCCAACGCGAACGGGCCACGCAGGCGGAAAAAATGCGCGCCCTGCAACTGATCGATGCCATCGCCGAAAGCTCCGACGACGCCATCTTCGCCAAGGACCTCGATGGTCGCTACATCCTGATCAACCGGGCAGCCTGCAACTTTGTCGGCAAGTCCGCCAACGAAGTGCTCGGCCAGGACGACCGCGCCCTTTTTCCGCCCGACCAGGCAGCAATGCTGAAGGAGATTGCCCAGCGCGTCATTCAGGAAAACCGTGCCCACACCATCGAAGAACGACTCAGCACCCCGAACGGAGAGCGCATTTTTCTCGCCACCAAGGGACCGCTCCGTGGGGGCGACGGCCAGGTCATCGGCACCTTTGGCATCTCCCGCGACATCACCGAACGCACGTCCATAGAAGCTGCGCTAAGGGCCAGCGAACAACGCTTCCATACGCTTTTCGACAGCGCCACCGTCGCCATCATGGTCCATGATCGTGAGACCGGGCTTCCGGTCGACGCCAACCCGCATGCCCTGAAAATTTACGGCTACGAAACCCTCGAACAAATTCGCAACCATTCGCGCTGGCTCCCGCCGCCCTATGCGGTGTCCGACATGGTGAACTGGGTCAAGCGCACAGTCCACCAAGGCAACCAGCATCTGGAATGGCAGAGCGAGGACATCCACGGTCGGCGCTTCTGGCTCGACGTGCTGCTCAGCACCGTCGTCATCGACGGCGAAGAACGAGTCCTCTCCGTGGCCACCGACATCACCACCCGCAAGAACACCGAAGAAGAGTTGCGCCGCAACCACGACGAATTGTCCCGCTTCAACCTGGCATCGATCGGTCGCGAACTGGACATGATCGAGTTGAAGAAGCAGGTCAACGCGCTGTCCGTGGAACTCGGTCGCACGCCCCCCTATTCCCTGGCCTTCCTCGACCTCGAAGTGCAGCCACCCGAAGGCAATGATCGACCATGAACCCGCGGCTTGTCCTCTCGGTGCTCTTGCCGTTTGCCGCCTGCGGGCTGCAATGGCTACTCTGGGATTACATCAAGCCTTATGCCTGGATTCTCTTCTTCCCCACCGCCTTCTTCTGCGCCTGGCTCGGCGGCCTGCGCGGCGGCTTGATCGGAACGACGCTGAGCGCACTGCTGGCCTGGTATTTTTTCATCCCGCCGACCGCCTCGCTTGTCGCCGAAAACCCGGCCGGCATGCTCTCCGTCACCGTATTCCTGCTCATGGGCTACCTTTTCGCCTTTTTTGCGGAGCGCCTGCGCGAGGCCAAGGAGAGGACAGAAACACGTTTCGAGGCCACCTTCGAGCAAGCAGCCGTCGGCATCGCACTACTTGACCCGGACGGCCGCTGGCTACGCGTGAACCGCAAGCTGTGCGACATCGTCGGCTACCACCCCGACGAACTGCTGAGCAAAAGCTTCCAGGACATCACCCACCCCGACGACCTGAGTTCCGACCTGGTGTTCGTCGGGCAGGTGCTCGCCGGCGAAATCAACACCTACACGCTGGAAAAACGTTACCTGCGCAAGGATGGCAGCATCATCTGGATCAATCTGAGCGTATCCCTGGTACGCCAGCCCGATGGCTCGCCGGGTTATTTCATCTCGGTCGTCGAGGACATCTCGGCCCGCAAGGAGGCCGAAGCGAACCTGACCGAGGCCAAGCGACTGGCCAAACTGGGACATTGGCACTGGGACCTGCACACCGATCGGCACGTCTGGTCGGAAGAGATCTACCGCATCTACGGTCGCGACCCGGCCCTGCCCCCCGCGGTCTATCCCGAAGTCCAATCTTATTTCACGCCGGAAACCTGGTCCGGCCTGGTCGCCGCCGTCGAAAGCTGTCGGGCAAACGGCCAGTCCTACACCTGCGATGCCGAAGTAGTCGTGGCGGATGGCACAAACCGCTGGGTTACGGCCCGCGGCGAGGCTGTCCGCAATGCCGAAAACAAGATCATTGCCCTGCGCGGCACCGTCCAGGACATCACCGAACGCAAGCTGGCGGAACAGGTGCTGGCCGACACCCAGGCAGCGATGCTGGAACAGCAGAAGCAGGCTCGCATCGCCACCCTGAACCAGATGCAGGATGCCAACGCTGCACGGGCCAAGGCCGAGGCAGCCCTCGCCGCCCTCCATGAAAGCCGGGAGCAGCTCAAGCTGTTCATCGAGCACGCTCCAGCCTCGCTGGCCATGCTCGACCGCGAGATGCGCTACCTGGCCGTCAGCCGCCGCTGGCTGACCGAATACAGCATCGGCCAGCGCAACGTTCTCGGACACTCGCACTACGAAATCTTTCCCGAAATCGGTGAGGACTGGAAATCAATCCATCGTCGCAGTCTGGGAGGCGAAGTCATTCGCGCCGACCACGACCGCTTCGAGCGGGCCGATGGCAGCGTGCAATGGATACGCTGGGAGGTTCGCCCGTGGATGGCGGCTAACGGCGCCATTGGCGGCATCGTCATTTTTTCCGAGGACATCACCCGCCAGATGCTGGCCGAAGAGGAAATCCATCGTCTCAATACCGATCTCGAACGCCGCGTCGTCGAGCGCACCGCCGAACTGTCGGCCGCCAACCGCGAACTGGACAGCTTTGCCTACGCCGTTTCGCACGACCTGCGGGCGCCGCTCAGGGCGATGAGCGGCTTTTCGCAGGCACTGCTTGAGGACTACGGCGATCAACTGGCCGACGATGCCAAGAAATATCTCGACCAGATCGGCATCGCCAGCCGCCGGATGAGCGATCTGATCGACGGCATCCTGGCCCTGTCGCGCAGCACCCGCGGCGATCTGCAACGTGACCGGATCGACATCTCAGCGCTGGCCAGCCAGCGGCTTGCCACCCTCGCCCTGGAAGCCCCATCGCGCCAGGTCGGCATTCAGGTCGAACCCGGGCTCACCGTCGAAGGCGACGCCCGGATGATCGAAGCGGTGATCGACAACCTGATCGACAACGCCTGGAAATACACCGGCAAGGCCAGCGCCCCGGAAATCCGGGTCTATGGCGAGAGCCGCGACGACGCACCGTGGATTTGCGTCGCCGACAACGGGGCCGGATTCGACATGGCCCACACCGAGCGGCTGTTCAAGCCATTTCAGCGCCTGCATCGGCAGGACGAGTTTCCCGGCATCGGCATCGGCCTGGCCACGGTACAACGCATCATCCACCGCCATGGCGGCGAGATTGCCGCCTGCGGCGAGCCCCATCGGGGCGCCACCTTCTGTTTCAAGCTGCCAGCGGCAGCCAGTCTCCATGAAAGCGAGTAGGCCATGAGCGTCCGGAGCATTCTTCTCGTCGAAGACAACCCCCAGGATGAAATGCTGACCGTGCGCGCCTTGCGCCGGGCCAATGTAGCCAATCGCATCGAGGTGGTGCGCGATGGCCAGCAGGCCCTGGACTATCTTTTCGTCCAGGGTGAATTCGCCGATCGGGAGGCCGGATTACCCACCGTGATCCTGCTCGATATCGGCCTGCCCCGACTGTCCGGACTGGAGGTTCTCGAACAACTGCGCGCCAACGCACTGACGGCGCTGCTGCCCGTCGTCATCCTGACCTCATCCGACGAGGAACAGGACCGTTTGCGCAGTTACGAATTCGGCTGCAACAGCTTTGTCCGCAAACCCGTCAACTTTGCCGATTTTGCCGAAACGGTGGCCAGGCTGGGCGTGTACTGGCTGGCTACCAATCAACCGCCGCAGGAGAACTGACGTGACGATAGACCGTTCACTGAACATTCTCGTCATCGAGGACAACAACGCCGATTACCTGCTGCTGGAACGCTTCCTGCGGCAGCACGACGTCCCCGTCGCCTCGATCAGCCGCGTCGACTGCGATGCCGATCTGGGCACCGCGCTGAAGTCCGACTGGGACCTTGTCCTGTCCGACTACAACGTGCCCGGCATGGATTTTCGCGTGTCGTTGAGCGTCATCGTCGCCCGGCGCCCGGAACTGCCGGTGATCCTGGTTTCCGGCAGCATCGGCGAGGAAGCCGCGGTCGAGTTGCTGCATCTCGGACTCGCCGATTTCATCCTGAAGGATCACCTGAGCCGCCTGCCGAATGCCATCCAGCATGTCCTGGACGAAGCCGCCGAGCGGCAGGCCCGCCTGACCGCAGAAAAGGCGCTGCGCGCCAGCCAGCAGGCGGCCCTCGAAGAGCAGCGCCAGGGCCGACTGGCAGCCCTCAACCTGATGGAAGATGCACAGGCTGCCCGCGCCCGCGCCGAGGCCGCCCAGGCCGCCCTGGCCGCCTCCGAGGCGAAGTATCGCCTGCTTGCCGAAAACGCCGCCGACTGGATCTTCTGGGTCGGGCCGGATGGTGCCTATCGCTACGTTTCACCGGCCTGCGAACGCATTTCCGGATACCCGGCCGATGCCTTCCTGGCCGATCCCAACCTGATGTCGACCATCGTCCATGCCGACGACCGCCCACTGTTCCAGACCCACCTCGACGCCCTGAAGGAATCCGACCACGGCGATCTGGAAATCCGGATCGTCAGCGCCGCCGGCGAAACCCGCTGGATCGCCCACCTGTCGCGCCCGATCTACGACGCCACCGGCATCTTTGCCGGGCACCAGGGCGCCAATCGCGACATCACCGCCCGCAAACTTGAGGAGCAGGCCAGGCACGAGCGCGATGCGAGCTATCGCGACATGTTCGAGGCCAACCCGCACCCGATGTGGGTTTATGACCAGGAAACCCTGGCCTTCCTCGACGTCAACGACGCGGCGATAACCAACTACGGTTACAGCCGCGACGAATTCCTGCACATGACAATCAAGGATATCCGCCCCGCCGAGGAGATTCCAAAGTTGATCGCGGAAATCACCCGGACACCGGGTGCGACCAAGAGCCCTGGCCCCTGGCGCCACCAGCGCAAGGATGGCTCCGAAATCATCGCCGAGACCATCTCGCACAACATCGACTTTGCCGGCCGGCGGGCGGTGGTGGTGCTGGCCAGCGACATCACGCAGCGCCTGCGCTCCGAGGAGCAGTTGCGCAAGCTGTCGCTGGCCGTCGAGCAAAGCCCGGAATGCATCGTCATCACCGACATCCAGGCCAACATCGAGTACGTCAATGAGGCTTTCCTGCGGGTCACCGGCTATACCCGCGATGAAATCATCGGCCAGAATTCACGCATCCTGCAGTCCGGCCTGACGCCGAAGGAAAACTACGTCGAGCTCTGGGATGCGCTGGCGCATGGGCGCCCGTGGCATGGCGAGTTTTACAACCGGCGCAAGGATGGCAGCGAGTTCGTCGAGTTCGCCATCGTCGCGCCGATCCGCCAGCCGGACGGCCATATCACGCACTACGTGGCGATCAAGGAAGACATCACCGAAAAGAAGCAGATCGCCCGCGAACTCGACGCCCATCGCTACCACCTGGAAGAGCTGGTCGCCAGCCGCACCAGCGAGCTGAGCGAGGCGCGCGCCCAGGCCGATGCGGCCAATGCCGCGAAGAGCCTGTTCCTGGCCAACATGAGCCACGAGATCCGGACGCCGATGAATGCCATCGTCGGTCTGACCCACCTGCTGCGCCAGAGCAGCCTGACGGCGCAGCAACTGGAACGTCTGCGCAAGATCGATACGGCGGCTTTCCACCTGCTGGCGATCATCAACGACATTCTCGACCTGTCGAAGATCGAAGCCGGGCAGATGCAGCTCGAAAAGACCGATTTTTCGCTGAACGAGGTGCTCGACCACACCCGCACCCTGATTGCCGAAGCAGCCGCCAGGAAAGGACTGAGCGTCGAGGTCGATCCGGGCGACGTGCCGATGTGGCTGGGCGGCGACCCGACGCGCGTGCGCCAGGGGCTGCTCAACTTCGCCGGCAACGCAGTGAAGTTCACCGAAACCGGCAAGATCACGCTGCGCGCCCGGCTGGAGAGCGAAGACGAGAATTTCCTGACCATCCGTTTCGAGGTCCAGGATACCGGCATCGGCATTGCGCCCGACAAGGTCGCCCGGCTGTTCACCGCCTTCGAACAAGCCGACGCTTCGACGACGAGAAAATACGGCGGTACCGGGCTGGGCCTGGCGATTACCCGCCGGCTGGCCCGCATGATGGGCGGCGATGCCGGCGTCACCAGCCAGCCCGGCGTCGGCAGCACCTTCTGGTTTACCGCCCGTCTGCAGCGCGGGCAGGACGCCACCCACATGGCGGCCGAGGCAACGGTCGATGCCGCTGCCGAACTGGCCCAGAGCCGTGCCGGCTCGCGCATCCTGCTGGCTGAAGACAACGAGATCAACCAGGAGGTCGCCATCGAGATTCTGCGCGCCGTCGGGCTGAGTATCGAGATCGCCAACGACGGACGCGAAGCGGTCGACATGGCCGCCACCCGCGACTACGACCTGATCCTGATGGACATGCAGATGCCGCGCCTGGACGGCATTGCCGCCACCCAGGAGATCCGCGCCCTGCCCCACTGGAAAGACCGGCCGATTCTGGCGATGACCGCCAATGCCTTCTCGGAAGACCGTCAGCGCTGCCTGGCGGCGGGGATGAACGACTTTGTCCCCAAGCCGGTCGATCCCGACGATCTTTACCGAATGCTGCTGAAGTGGCTGCCAACCCCTGCCGCCGCTGCCGCAGGAGAATGGAGCGAGGTCGAAACCAGCCGCGACTTCAGTGACGAACTGGAGCTTCTGGCCACCATTGACGGCCTCGATCTCGCCCAGGGGCTGGCCATGTCGCTGAATCGGCTGCCCTTCTATCTCCGGTTGCTGAAAATCTTCGTCGAGCACCACCGGGGCGACCCGGCACTGCTGCGCCAAAGCGCGGCGCGCGACGATCGCGGCGCCATCCTGCGCCTCGCCCACGTCCTCAAGAGCGCTGCCGACAACGCCGGAGCCCCGGCCATCTGCGAACTGGCCAAATCGATCCTGGCGGCCGACTACCTCGGCAAGGGTAACCTGTCCACACTTGGCATCGCACTGGCCGACGCGCTCGAACCGCTGCTCCAGGCCATCGACCAGGCGCTGCTGGGCATCGACCAGGGCCCCGGCGACACCGGCCTGTGGCGCAAGTAGCGAAAAGCACCGCGAGACACATCAAATCGCACGCTGCAGGCCGAGGCTATACTTCGGCCCATCGCAACCCGACGCCGAATCATGACCGAGAGCATCCGCTGGCAGAGCGCCCACAGCTACACCGACATCCTCTACGAAACCGCCGAGGGGATCGCCAAGATCACCATCAACCGCCCGGAGCGACGCAACGCCTTCCGCCCGGAGACGGTCAATGAACTTATCGACGCCTTCCACCGCGCCCATCGCGACAACGCCATCGGCGCCATCATCCTGACCGGCGCCGGCAGCGAAGCCTTCTGCTCGGGCGGCGACCAAAAGGTGCGCGGTGCCGAGGGCTACATCGACGAAGGCGGCACGCCGCACCTCAACGTGCTCGACCTGCAGATGCAGGTCCGCCGCCTGCCCAAGCCAGTGGTGGCGATGGTCGCCGGCTTTGCCATCGGCGGCGGCCACGTGCTGCATCTGGTCTGCGACCTGAGCATCGCCGCCGACAACGCCCGCTTCGGCCAGACTGGGCCGCGCGTCGGCAGCTTCGACGCCGGGCTGGGGGCCGGACTGATGGCGCGCACCATCGGCCTGAAGCGCGCCAAGGAAATCTGGCTACTCTGCCGCCAATACGACGCCGCCACCGCCCTCGACTGGGGCCTGGTCAATGCCGTCGTGCCCGTTGAAAAGCTGGAAGAAGAAACCGTGAACTGGTGCCGCGACATGCTCAAGCTGTCGCCGATGGCGCTGCGCATGATCAAGGCCGGCTTCAACGCCGACACCGACGGCCTGGCCGGCATCCAGGAACTGGCCGGCAACGCCACCGGCCTCTTCTACATGAGCGAGGAAGGCCAGGAAGGCCGCAACGCCTGGCTCGAACGCCGCCCGCCCGATTTCGGTAAATACCGCAAACGGCCGTGAAACTGGCCGCGGCCGACTGGCTGCCCTACGTCCTGCCCTTGAAACGCCCCTGGCAAACCAGCCAGGGCGTCATCGGCGAGCGCCGCGGCCGCCTGCTCCGGCTGCAAAGCGCCGACGGCCTGACCGGCTGGGGCGACTGCGCCCCGCTGCCCGAGTTCGGCATCAACGAAGCCGCCGCCGAAGCCTTTGCCGAGGAAACCGCCCAGCTAGACCTGGTCGCCCAACAAGCCGGGCTGCCGCTGCACGCCTGGCTGAGCGGCGAGCCGCCGGTCGGCAGCCTGGCGGTCAATTATGGATTTTGGCCTTTTTTTGGGGCCGACCGTAGCATTCTGGAAAACGCCGCCGCAGAGGGCTATTCGGTCATCAAATTCAAGGTCGGCGTGCGTCCAATAGCTGACGAAATCGCCACCCTGCACCGCCTGGCCGCCGACCTGCCGCCCGGACTGAGCCTGCGCCTCGACGCCAACCGCGCCTGGAATTTCGACGACGCCCAAAGCTTCCTCGCCGCCTGCGCCGGTCTGCCCATCGACGGCCTGGAAGAACCGCTGGCCGAACCGAATTCCGTTTTGCTGCAAAATTTGCAGGCGACCGTAGCATTCCCGCTGGCCATCGACGAATCGGTCCATCTCCTCGACGCCCACTTCTTCCGTCACCCGCCGGTCCGCCGCCTCGTCATCAAACCGGCCCGCCACGGCGGCCTGCTGGCCAGCGTCGAACTCGCCCTGCGCGCCCGCGCTTCGGGCCTCGAAGTCATCGTCACCTCGGCCCTGGAAAGCACCTGCGGCCTGCTCGCCTGCGCCCATCTCGCTGCGGCCATCGCACCCGACGCCGTGCATGGTCTGGCGACTGCAGACTGGCTGGCAGCCGACACTGGCCCTGCGCCGGTCATCATCGGCGGCCGCCTGCGGCTACCTACCGCCCCTGGCCTCGGCTTTCGCCCCTTCGCTGCCTGACTAAACAGCGGACTCTCGGATATGCCACGGAGGGGGAAAATCACTCTGAATGATTTATGGCTTAACTCAGAAAGCTAAATGTCTCTGACCCCTTTGGTTTTCTGATATACGGTATTCATTTGGGTTCCCCTTTTGAAGATTTCTCGAACACGCTTCTTCTAACGTCAACCTTATAGAATGCACTTCTCTTCGCAACAACCTCTTGGTGGGATGGATTGCCCACACAACTGGGCGAATCGCCGCGACTCAGCAACCAGCCAATTACACTGCTTTGGCCGAACAGCATTAGCGGCATCGCCCACCAAGTGCCGCCCGCCGGCATGTAGTCCACAAATCGGCTGAGCACATGGCCTGTTTGCAGATCGACGACGGTGGCTTCACGTCTTTCGTAGGCGGTGAACGGACGCGAGCCGCCGCGTTCGAATTTCCCAATTTCCGCATACCGCCCAAGAAACGGCTTCTCTCTCGACATAGTGAGCGGCAGATTTGGTCTGTTGTTTGCCTCATCCCAATGCTCGGCAGGCAGAGTCACGTTCTCAAACAGATGTCCCCCTACCTCCTCTCGCTTGCACAGCACTTCCTTGTGATACCAGCGATTAAAAACTGTATCTCCAAACGTGAGGACAAGGATGCCCGCAACGGCAAGTGCGGCGATAAGGTTCGACCCGGTCTTGCGCTTTGCGTAGCGCACAGTTGCCCGCACAAGCCACAGATAACCAAAAAATAGTGGGATCGCGATAGCGAGAACGATCAGCCCTATCATGCCGTCACCTCCAACAAGTCGGCATTTCCGCCCCAGCTAGGCTCTTTGCTGACTTCAGTCCTGCAGAGAACCAAAGTGGTCACAGAACCAAAGGTGCTAGAGAGATTTCGCTTTTGCCCATTTTTTCCGGCCGACCGTAGCATTCCGGATTTTTCGTTTTCGCTCATACGGGCTTCCTTCATTTTTCGTCCGCCAGGACTTCCATCTACCGGAAGCCACATCGGCACGTTCCGATTCATGGTTCCGAACAAAGGGCATTGTCGGTGGCCTGGCATGCCACGTAAATAGAGCGAACGGCATACCCGCCCGATTTGCCGTCGCGGCCTTCGACCGGAACCCTGGCGCTTGCCCGGAAGGGTGTGGCATCGTCGGCTGCGAGTCTCTCGAAAAACCCGCATTGTCGGCTTTGCCACACGACACAAATACGCCAACACACTGAATAAATTGATGTTTTAGTTTGGCTCGGTCCTTGCTAAAGGGTATGCGTACCCTTTTATCAAGCCGAGCAAAATGGCCGAAATCATTCAATCCAAGAAGGCGCTGGCGGTTAATCCGTTGAAGGTGAGCCAGCCGGTGGGCGCTTCGCTGGCTTTTCTCGGCCTCGCCCGCAGCCTGCCGCTGATGCACGGTTCGCAGGGGTGCACGGCTTTCGGCAAGGTCTTCTTCGTGCGCCACTTCCGCGAACCGATCCCGCTGCAGACGACGGCGATGGATCAGGTGTCGACGATCATGGGTGCCGACGAGAATGTCATCGAGGCGCTGCGTACGCTGTCCGACAAGAGCAAGCCGGACATCATCGGCCTGGTTACCACTGGGCTGTCGGAAACGCAGGGCACCGATATCCGCCGGGCGGTCAAGGATTTCCGCATTGCCCATCCGGAGTTCGCCACCGTCGCGGTGATCCCGGTCAATACGCCGGATTACGTCGGCTGCCTGGAAAGCGGCTACGCGCTGGCCATCGAGTCGCTGATCGAGACGCTGGTGCCGGAAAGCGCCACCGCCGGCAAGCGGCCGAAGCAGGTCAATGTGCTGGCCTCGGCGATGCTGACGCCGGGCGACATCGAGGCGATCAAGGAGTGGATCGAGGCCTTCGGCCTGCGCCCCATCGTCGTGCCGGACATCGGCGATTCGCTGGACGGCCACCTGACCGACGCCGAATACTCGGCGCTGACGCTGGGCGGCACGCCGCGCTCGGAAATCGAGATCATGGGCGAGTCGGCCGCGACGCTGGTTGTCGGCCCCTCGCTGTTCAAGGCCGCCGACATACTGCACAAGCGGACCGCCGTGCCCGACTACCGCTTCGCCGGCCTGATGGGCCTCGACGATTGCGACGACTTCACCCAGGCGCTGGCCGAGATTTCGGGCAAGCCGGTGCCGGAGCGGATCGAGCGCCAGCGCGCCCAGTTGCAGGACGCCATGGTCGATTGCCATTTCATGGCCGGCTTCGCCCGCATCGCGCTGGCGGCCGACCCCGACCTGCTCGGCATGCAGGCGCGCTACCTGACCGGCATGGGTGCCGAGATCGTCGCCGCCGTCAGCCCGCACAAGCACGACAGCCTGGCCGCGCTGCCCATCGCCAAGGTCATCATCGGCGACCTTGAGGACATGGAGAAGGAAGCGCAGGCCAAGGACGCGCAATTGGTCATCGCCAATTCGCATGCCGTCGAGACCGCACGCCGCCTCGGCCTGCCGCTGTTGCGCGCCGGGTTTCCGCAGTACGACCACGTGGGCGGTTATGCCCGCACCTGGGTGGGCTACCGCGGCACGCGGCAGGCCCTGTTCGATCTCGCCAACCTGATGATGAGCCAACACCATGAACTCGAACCCTATCGATCAATCTACTGGGCCGACGACCGCGACCACGGCGCCGGCAAGCAACATGTCATCGCGTCGGCTGCAGTTGGTCTGGTCCATTAAGCAGGAGCCGGAAGCCGTGATCAAGGTCGCCTTCGCCTCCACCGACCGGAGCCGCGTCAACCAGCACTTTGGCGCCGCCGAGGGCTTCGCGGTCTATGAGGTGACGCCGGACAAGGCGACGCTGGTCGGCGTCGCCGAGTTTGCCGAGGAGGCGATGGACGGCAACGAGGACAAGCTCGGCGCCAAGGTCGATTTCCTTGAAGGCTGCGTCGCGGTGTACGTGATGGCGATCGGCGGTTCGGCGATCAAGAAGCTGATGGCCAAGGGCATCCAGCCGATGCGGGTCGATGAGGTCGACAGCATCGACGAACTGCTGCTGCAGATTTCGCAAGCCATGCGCGAAGGCGGCGTGGCCTGGATCGACCGCGCCCTGGCCGCCCAGGCCCAGGCCAAGGCGGACGACCGCTTCGCCAGCATGGAAGAGGAAGGCTGGGAAGGATGATGAGCGCAATGATCGAACATCGCGGCATCGTCCAGCGCGTTGAAGGCGGCCAGGCCATCGTCGCCATGGAAACCGCCGGCTGCTCTTCCTGCGGCCAGGGTAGCAGTTGCGGCATCGGCAAGATGGCCAGCGGCCGCCCGGCCACCCTGCTCACCCTGCCGGTCAGCGGCGACATCCGGGCCGGCGACATCGTCAGCATCGCGCTGCCGGAAAGCAAGCTGAGCCTCTCCGCCCTGCTCGGCTACCTCTTCCCAGCCTTTGCCATGCTCTTCGGCGCCTGGCTCGGCGCTGCCCTCGACGGCAGCGACGGCGCCACGGCGCTCGGCGCCATGGCCGGATTTCTCGGCGCCCTGGCCGTCGCCCGCATCGTCATCGGGCTGGTGCCGGGCCTGATGCCGGTGCCAAAACTGATACCAATTTCCAACGATTCCCCCGCATTCCCCAAGGAGTAAGACCATGACCGAAGCCATTGCCGCCGATCCCATCTTCGAAACCGATTTCGTCAAGGAGATGGCCCGCCAGATGCGCGCCCTCGACACCTACGGCACCTACCAGGGCTGGAGCGTCGAGAAGATCCTCGACCCCTACGTGCTGACCAAGGAACGCAAGGCGGAAATCCCGCTGATCGGCGATCCGGACGACGAGACCATTTCCCGCGTCAAGGCCTTCTACAACGCCATCGCCGTGCTGATCGAGAAGGAATGCAAGCTGCTCGCCGTGCCGCTGGTGCACCTGACGCACGAAGGCTTCGGCCGGGCGCTGATCACCGTCGGCAAGCTGGTCGCCGTCGACCGCACCCTGCGCGACGTGCATCGCTTCGGCTTTCCCAGCCTGTCCAAGATGAAGGACGAAGCCGACAAGATCCTCGGCGTCGCCATCGAGCGCATCGGCCAGCACCCGGCCGTCGCCGGACTCTGATTTTTCGGGAGGCATCATGTCCGCCGAAGAAATCGCCGCCCTCGACAAGGAAGTGAAAAAGCTCAAGCGCATCGCTTCCGAGTGGGCTTCCCAGATGCACGACCTCGTGGAAGACCGCCTGCCGGCGGCCTACCAGGAGATTCCGGGCATCGCCCAATCCACCTTTGATGCCTGCCAGGCCTGGGCCGAAGCCAACGCCCGCCTGACCGCCGCCCAGAAAGGACTACCCGCATGATCACTGGCCTCACCCGCGGTGGCGTCGAATGGACGCCGCAATTCGCCACCGACCTCGATCAGTCCAAGTGCATCGGCTGCGGCCGCTGCTACAAGGTCTGCCCGCGCAACGTGCTCGACCTGGTCGAACGCGAGCTCGACGACGACGATGACAACGAAGACGACAACATGATGGTGATGTCCCTGGCCAACCCCATGGACTGCATCGGTTGCGGCTCCTGCGGTCGCGTCTGTCCGAAGGACTGCTACACCTACGCACCGGCCTGAGCATGCCGACGCCGCCTGACGCCGCACTGGGCGAGGCCGTCTGCGCCGCCCTGCGCGGCCAGGTGGACAAGCTCGGCCTGTCCATCGGCGACGAGCCGGTGTGGGCCAAGGCCAGCTTCGAGGAAGCGACCGACCCCTTCTCGCAGGAGGTCAGCATCGTCGCCTACTGGCGCGGCCAGGCCCGCTTCGGCAAGGCGACCTTCTTCCCGGACGGCCGCGTCTTTGCCGAATACCAGGTGCTGCTGCCGCATCCGGACAAGGAAGACAGCTATGTCGATTCGGTGCAAATTTGGGGCCGGCCGCAAAAGTTGATCGGCGAGGCCGTGATCGCCGAGTACCTCAAGTAGCCAATGAGCGTTCAGCCTCGCCTGATCCTGCTCCACAAGCAGAAAACCAGCGGCCGCGTCCGCTTCCTCTGCTTCAGCGCCGGCATCGTCGCCTTCAGCCCGCTGCCTGCACTCGCCGCGCTGCGCGACGAGGACTACTCGCCAAAAATCCAGTTCCACCCGACCGCCGCCGTCCGCGAAGCCGAAATCCACCTCGGCCTGCCCGAAGGCGCCATCGAACCGGAAGCCGAATTCTCGGCCTGGGTCGATACGCCGCAAGGCGACGTACCGGTACTGCTCGCCGCCTTCACCGACCTGGACCCGCCCTTTGCCGCCGCAGAGCGGACCAACAGCCGCTTCATTGCAATCACCGAGTCACGGCAGTTGAGCGAACTTGAACGCAATCTGCTGCGGCGGGCTTACGAGCACGTGCTTGGGTAGTTGGCGGTCTGCTGTTTTGGTGAGAAAAGCGCTGAAATGCTACGGTCGGCCGGAAAAAATGGCAAAAATCGAAATGCGGACAAGCATCCTAGGACCCGCAGCACCAACCGCAGTAAAGGATGGCCGGCTCGAATGGCACTCGGAATTCGATTTTGTTTACACCTTGGACACAAAACCAGGCATCGCGCGCTTCATGAATTCATCAAACAAGGGGACCGTGAATGCAATATCACCGTAGGCTGGACTGTAGATCATCCCCTTTTTGATGAGCTTGGCACGTACCGGCCCGATACTATTGACCTTGACGCCGAGACACGCGGCGATATCGCCTGATCGGCTCGCTCCAGGCCCCAATTCGGCCATGGCGCGCAGGAAGTTCTTTTCTCCCGGGGTCAGGCGATCGAACCGAACTCGGAAAAAATTCTGGTCGAGACGTCGAACGACAGTTTCTGCGGCAGACTGCACGACGGGAAGTTCGATTGGACTGGTTTCTGCGAGATTCCACGTCTGATATCCCCACTCCTGGATGAAATAGGGATAGCCCTTGGTCAGTCTGTAGGTTTCAGCCAATGCCGTGGCAGAGATCACTACCCCGGCAGCCGAAGCAGGCTCGCTGATTGCCTTGTTCGAATCGGCTTCTGAAAGTGCGCCGACATCCGGAAAAGAAAACAGGCGCTCGGCGTAGGACTTTGATTCGCCAGCCAATCCAGGCAGAACGGGCAAGCCGGCGCCCAGCAAAACCACCGGCAATTGGCGCTGCTGCATCCGATGCATCGCCATGATGACTGCCCCCAGTTCTTTCTGGGTCAAATACTGGATTTCATCAATCAGGATGGCGACCGCAGATTTCTTCTCCTTGGCAGCATCGCCAAGCGCTTCGAACAGATTCGGCAAATCAATTTCAATATCCCCGCTGTCCGCTGCGCCAGTTTCCGGGTCGATGTCGAGACCGACCTCTAGCTCCCCCATCTTGACCTTCAATCCTCCCAGAAAGCTGCGCAGCACTCGCAGGCCGCGCTTGACGCGGTCTCCCGCCTGGGCAAGCCTGTCCAACTCGAAAAACACAGTCTTTAGCGGTGCGGCAATCAACGGGCCAAGCGCCTTGTCTTCATGGGCTTCGATCAGCACCGTGCGGTAACCCGCCTCCTGCGCCATGCGCCGCACTTCATTGAGCAACACGGTTTTGCCGACGCCGCGCAGCCCTGTCAGCATCAGACTTTTTTCCGGTTTGCCGAGAAACACCCGCCCAAGCAGGATGCGCACTTGTTCCAGAATGGGTGCACGCCCAGCCAGTTCGGGTGGCGGCGAGCCCGCGCCGGGTGAAAAGGGGTTCTTGATCGGATCCATGTTCTATCCAGTTATAAATAGTTCTACGCAAATTGTATTATAACTACGTAGAACTATCCGCATACCCTCGACCCCTAGGCAATTGATGACCTTGATTGCGATCCGGCATCAGCACGAAACCCGGCAACTTATCGATCCGGGCAATCCTTTGCCGGATGTTGAGGAAGTCGGCCAGCGCAACTCATGATTCGATCCAGCCACGACTCGCATAAACAATAGGGGTCAGACCCCTATTGTTCTGGCTCGGCGCTGATTTGACCTGAAAATAGCGCTGGAGAGCGGAGTGCTGACCGGCTCAAATCGACCCGCGGAAAATGGTCTCTTTGGCAGTGGTGACTCAAATCAGAGTGACGGTGGAGTGAAAAACCATATTTGCTACTTGTCGCACGAATCAAATTCGGGGGTTGTCCTAACGCTACGAGGAACCCAAACCACCTCACAAAATCTGTGCTGTTTAACTGCATCAAGCTTAAGTTGTCGAATTTCTTTGTAATAAAACATCAGTAAATAGTTCTCCTTTATTTCATTGTTGTCGAATTTCCAAACTTGATTTTTAGGCAGGCCTTGGACGGTATCGCCTTGCTTCGGAGCAAATTGCTCGACAAATACGGTTTGTTCTTTATCTGACTGAATCACCCAATCGACAAACGAGTTATTCTTGATCTCAAAAATAATAGGATAGTCTCGCTTCGGCGCATTCAACGTTACAGAAAGAGGTGTTCTTGCTGACGACAGATTATTATTATCATATACACCAATCTGAAATAAATATACCTTCTCTGGCAATTCAAATTTCCAGAATTTATTAGTTAGCTCCTTCAGTCTAGAAATCGAAAACTCTTTGGATAGGCCTGCTTTCTTATCAAGTAGATTTCTCTCCGTAAGAAGCTCCGCAACAACAACGTCAGGAGCCTTTTCTGCTTTGCAGCTATAGCTCCCAATTGAGGACAGGTTCAATAGAATAGGAAAACTCAGTCCTTTATGAGAAAATTCTTTTAGCTCATGTATTTGTTTTGTTTGTGAAGGAGTCACAAAATCAAATTTAGTGTATTTCCATTCAATCGCTTTAAATGCAGTTCTCCATGTCCGTCGAATTTCAAATGATTGTGATACCCCTATGTAGCTTTCAGGGCGAATTGACCCAGAAAATGCTAAGCATTTTATTTCTTCGATTGGGTAACCATTTTGGCGTTCTGATACATACCTATAGAATGGTCCACATGCCACGTCTTCCGGGCCGGAAACGCGCAAATCAAATTCATCTCCATCGTAGATTTGAGCCGCGCTAACAATATTATTACTCTCACCGTAACTTGTGTTTCTACCAAAATGGACCGAGTCGATGCGCCCTGTTGAAAACATTTCTAACACGGGCTGAGATGATTTAAGACTGTAATACTTCCCATCAATAACCAAATTGCGTTCCAAGTTAACATTATTTGAGTACGAAACACCCCGACCATTCCGATTGCATTCATTAAGGATTAAAGGATAAACAAGTGCCTCATACAGAGGAGTGAGCGCAAGTATTATCGCGGCCAGTAGTTTTACCGGCACAAAGAAACCATGCCCTCCAATAGAGCGAAATAGCTTTGCGATGAGCACCAACCATCCCAAATAAAGAAGGATGGTAAGAGCAGAAAAGAAGAGGAATGCTAAGCCGAGCATGCTTTAGTCTGCAGAAAATTTCAGGCCAAACTGTTCCAGTCTATTATTAATTATTAGTTTTATCTTCAAACAATTCCAGTATAGCAAAAACGTTTATAATTTTGTCATAAACAATATTCGGCAGCACGGAACAATAGGGTTCAGACCCCTATTGATCTTTTATCCAAAGTTTATCTAGGTCGGGGATCCGGATAGAGAAATGCCACGGTCGGCCGGAAAAAATGGCCAAAACAGAAATACGGACAAGAATAATATGATCCGTAGCGCCAACTGGATCAAGCTGACACCCTGCCCCGCGCCGCGTGCAGTTTCCGATAGCTGTCGATCAGCCGCTGGTGCCGGTCGAGGCCTTCCAGTTTCATGCTCGTCGGCGTCAGGCCGTGGAAGCGGACGCTGCCGTCCACCGAGCCGAGTACCGCGTCCATCCGCGGGTCGCCGAACATGCGGCGGAAATTGGCTTCGTAGTCAGCTAGTTCCAGTTCGTCGTCGAGGATAACTTCAAGCACGACGTTCAAGGCCTGATAGAACAGGCCGCGCTCGACGGTGTTTTCGTTGTATTGCAGGTAGGCTTCGACCTGTTCTTTCGCATCGTCGAATCGCTGCAGGGCGAGGTTGATCAGCAGTTTCAGTTCGAGAATGGTCAGCTGGCCCCAGACCGTGTTTTCGTCGAACTCGACGCCGATCAGCGTGATGATGTCGGTGTAGTCGTCGAGTTCGCTGTCTTCCAGACGTTCGAGCAGCGCTTCCAGCGCTTCGTCGTCGAGGCGGTGCAGGTTCAGGATGTCTTCGCGGAAGGCCAGCGCCTTGTTGGTGTTGTCCCAGATCAGGTCTTCGACCGGATAGACCTCCGAATACCCCGGCACCAGGATGCGGCAGGCGGTGGCGCCGAGCTGGTCGTAGACCGCCATGTACACTTCCTTGCCCATGGCTTCGAGGATACCGAACAGCGTGGCGGCTTCGTCGGCATTGGAGTTTTCGCCGTGGCCGGAGAAGTCCCACTCAACGAATTCGTAATCGGCCTTGGCGCTGAAGAAGCGCCAGGAAACGACGCCGCTGGAGTCGATGAAGTGTTCGACGAAGTTGTTCGGCTCGGTGACCGCGTTGCTCTCGAAGGTCGGCCGCGGCAGGTCGTTGAGGCCTTCAAAACTGCGGCCCTGCAGCAACTCGGTCAGGCTGCGCTCGAGCGCCACTTCCAGGCTGGGGTGGGCGCCGAAGGAGGCGAACACGCCGCCGGTGCGCGGGTTCATCAGGGTCACGCACATCACCGGGAATTCGCCGCCCAGCGAGGCGTCCTTGACCAGCACCGGGAAGCCCTGCTTTTCCAGCTCTTCGATGCCGGCGACGATGCCGGGGTATTTGGCCAGCACGTCGGCCGGCACGTCGGGCAGCGCGATTTCGCCTTCGATGATCTGGCGTTTGACCGCCCGTTCGAAGATTTCCGACAGGCATTGCACCTGGGCTTCAACCAGCGTGTTGCCGGCGCTCATGCCGTTGCTGAGGAACAGGTTGTCGATCAGGTTGGTCGGAAAATAGACCACCGCGCCGTCCGACTGGCGAACATAGGGCAGCGTGCAGATGCCGCGATCGGTGTTGCCGGAATTGGTGTCGTAGAGATGCGAGGCGCGCAGCTCGCCGTCGGGGTTGTAGATTGCACGGCAGTAGTCGTCGAGGATGTCGGCAGGCAGCGCGCCTTTACGACCCGGCTTGAACCAGCGCTCGTCCGGGTAATGGACGAAGGCGGCGTTGGCGATCTCTTCGCCCCAGAACTGGTCGTTGTAGAAGTGGTTGCAGCTCGCCCGCTCGATGTATTCGCCCAAGGCCGAGGCCAGCGCGCTTTCCTTGGTGGCGCCCTTGCCGTTGGTGAAACACATCGGTGAGTGGGCGTCGCGGATGTGCAGCGACCAGACGTTGGGCACCAGGTTGCGCCAGGAGGCGATCTCGATCTTGATGCCCAGGCCGGCCAGAAAGCTGGACATGTTGGCGATGGTCTGCTCCAGCGGCAGGTCCTTGCCGGCGATATAGGTCTGCGTTGCCGAATCCGGGTTCAGCGTCAGCAGGGCCAGGGCGTCGGCATCGAGGTTTTCGACTTCCTCGATGACGAACTCCGGCCCGGTCTGCACGACCTTCTTGACGGTGCACCGGTCGATTGAGCGCAGAATGCCCTGCCTGTCCTTTTCGGAAATATCCGGCGGCAACTCGACCTGGATCTTGAAGGTCTGCTGGTAGCGGTTTTCCGGGTCGACGATGTTGTTCTGCGACAGGCGGATGTTCTCGGTCGGGATATTGCGCGTGTCGCAGTACAGCTTGACGAAGTAAGCCGCGCACAAGGCCGACGACGCCAGGAAGTAGTCGAACGGCCCCGGCGCCGAGCCGTCGCCCTTGTAGCGGATAGGCTGGTCGGCAATGACCGTGAAGTCGTCGAACTTGGCTTCAAGACGAAGCTTGTCGAGAAAGTTGACCTTGATTTCCATGCGGGGCTTCCAAAAATAGCGTTCAAAACGAATCGGCCGCCATTATCCGGCTTTCCCGGTCGGAAATCCGCGCTTGCTGACAGTTCGACGATCCGGCAAGTGGCGCTGGAAATGGCCGGCAGCCAATCCCGATGCGGCCATTTGGCGACTATTTGCCCTATAGTAGGCACGCTTTTCCATCGAATCTCCGGCGTCCATCGCCGCGCTATACCCATACGTCCAAGAATAGGTTCCCCATGTTCTGCAGCAAACACCTGACCCGAATCGCCGAACTCGAACAACAATTGCATCTGCGGGCAGCCGTCGACTCGGCCCTGGACCGCTCGACCGCGGTCATCGAACTGAGTCCCGAAGGTAGCGTGATCAAGGCCAACGATAATTTTTGCGCCGTCGTCGGCTATCTCGCCGCCGAACTGGCTGGCCAGCCGCATCGCCAGCTCTGCCCGCCTGCCTTTGCCCAAAGCCGCGAATACGAGGAGTTCTGGGCCCGCCTGCGGCGTGGCGAATTCTTCCGCGGCACCATTCACCGCCGCCACAAGAGCGGCCGCGACATCTGGCTGGAAGCAACCTACAACCCGATCTGCGACGCCAGCGGCAAGGTCGTCAAGGTGATCAAGTTCGCCACCGACGTCACCGCGCAAACCGAGGAGGCGGCACGCCAGAAGGCCATGGTCGAGGCTATCGAGCGCTCCATGGCGATCATCGAGTTTTCGGTGGATGGAACGATCCAGCGGGCCAACGACAATTTCTTGCGGGTCGTCGGCTATCGGCATGAAGACATCAAGGGACGCCATCACCGCCTGTTCTGTTCGGCGGCGGAAACCGGCAGCCCGGAGTACGCAGCGTTCTGGCAGAAGCTGGGGCGCGGCGAATTCATCAGCGGCCAGTTCCGCAGGCTGGACCGGGCAGGCAACGAAATCTGGCTGGAGGCCAGCTACAACCCGGTGTTTGCGCCGGATGGCAGCATCGTCAAGGTGGTCAAGTTCGCCGCCGATGTCACGGCCCGCCAACGGCAGCATCAGGCCGAACAGGAAGGCACCGCGACCGCCTACGCCGTGGCGCAGCAAACCCTGGATACCGCCCAGTCCGGCGAACAGATCATCCTGGAGACCGTGACGCGCATGCAGGGCATTGCCAGCACGGTGGAAAAAGCCGTCGGGCTGATCGACGGACTGGGCAGCGGCACCGCCCGGATTACTTCGATCGTCAATACCATTCGCGAAATTGCCGACCAGACCAATCTGCTGGCGCTCAACGCGGCGATCGAAGCAGCCCGCGCCGGCGAATCGGGCCGCGGCTTCGCAGTGGTGGCCGACGAGGTGCGCAAACTGGCCGAGCGCACCGCCAACGCCACCCGCGAAATCAGCGGCATGATCGACGCGATCCAGCATGAAACCCACGCCGTGACGGACGCCATGGGCGTCGGTCTGACCGAAGTCCAGGGCGGGGTGGCACTGGCCAACCGGGCCGGCGAATCGATCCAAAGCATGCGCGATGGCGCCGGCCAGGTGGTGGCGGTGATCGAGGAGCTTTCCAAAACCGTCGCCCGCAACGATTGAGTTGTGAGGCCTTGATCCGGAGCGCCAGGCGCTCCGGCATCGCTGGTGGGAGATCTCGCCGCGCTCGTCGCTCCGTGGATGGCAAATGCTACGGTCGGCGGCAAAAATCGGGCAATTTTGAAATTTCCCGGCCCGCTCTTAAACCCCCGGCATAGCCACGAAACCGGGCAAAGCCTTGATCCGGGCGATCCATTGCCGGATGTTGGGGAAGTCGGCCAGCAACACGCCGCCCTCCGGGGCCAGCGCGACGTAGGGCATCACGGCGCAGTCGGCGATGGTCGGGCGATCCAGCGCCAGCCAGGCATGGCGCGCCAGATGGGCTTCGATCAACGGCAGGATGCGGGCGGCGCGGCGCAGCGTGTCGGCCTTGTCGAGGGCAAAGCCGAATTTGTCGACCAGGCGGGCGGCGCCGGGGCCGTTCTGGACCTCGTTGGCCGAGGTGGACAGCCATTGCACGACCGTCGCCATGCCGGCCGGGTCCTTGGGCAGCCAGGTCTCGCCGGCGTATTTGGCGGCCAGGTAGACGAGGATGGCCTGCGAATCGCGCAGCACGACGTCGCCATCGACCAGGATGGGGATTTCGCCCCAGGGGTTGAGGTCGATCAGCGGCGGCTTCTTGTGCTCGCCGGCCATGAAATCGACAGCGACGATGTCCAGCGGGATGCCGGCCAGCGCCGCCAGCAGGCGGACCTTGTAGCAGTTGCCGGATAGTTCCAGGTCATACAGTTTCATGATGCGCTCCTTGGCTTGGGTGGGATTCTGTCAGCGTCAGACCGTGTTCGGCCAGTTCGCTTTCGGTGTAACGCGGGGTAATGTGTTGCGAGCAGTTCCAGTCGAAGGCGGCGACATGGATGCGCATGATCCGCTCGGCTGTCGGTTCGCCGGGGCCGCTGACAGCGGCCAGCAGCGCCGGATCGGCGGCCGCGTCGATCACGTCGACGGTGCCGAGCAGCTTGAGCCGGCGGCGACTCGGGTAATCGACCAGGATCAGCGCGGCGCGCGGGTTGTCCTGCAGGTTGCCGACGCTGACGAACTGCCGGTTGCCGCCGTAATCCGCAAAGGCCAGCGTAAAGCCGTCGAGCACCTTGAGAAAGCCGGTCGCGCCGCCCCGGTGCTGGACATGCGGCCAGCCGTCCTGGTTGATCGTGGCCAGGTAGAAGCTGTTGCGGGCAGCGATGAACTGGCGCTCACGCAGCCCCAGCTCGGGGCTGTCCCCAGCGCCGAACGGCACCTCGCGGCCGTTGTAGCGGCGCTGCATGGCGCGCACGGCCGGGGTGTAGGCGAGCTTGGCAAAATGTCCTGACATGGCGACTCCGTTATCGTTTTCTTGTCACGATGCCATGGTGATAGATTCAATCGGAGCAATAAATAGACAAAATTTCACTTTATTGATCCGAATACCGGTTTAATATCCAGCCATGGACAAATTCAAGGCCATGAGCACCTTCGTGCGCATCGTCGAAGCCGGCAGCCTGACCGGCGCGGCGGAGCGCCTGGGCATTTCGCTGACCGCCGTGGTGCGCAGCCTGGCGGCGCTTGAACAGCAACTGGGCGTGCGCCTGCTCAACCGAACGACCCGGCGCATCGCGCTGACCGACGAGGGGCGGGAATATTTCGAACGTTGCCGACACCTGCTGGCCGAACTGGAAGAAACCGAAAACGCGCTGACCGACCGTCGCCTGACGCCCTCCGGCCGGCTGGCGATCACCGCCCCGGTGATGTTCGGCCGCCTGCACGTGGCGCCGGTGGTCACAGACTTTCTCGCCGCCTACCCGGAGATGCGCGCCGAACTGTTGCTGCTCGACCGGGTCATCGACCTGCTCGAAGAAGGCATCGACCTGGCCATCCGTATCGCCCCCCTGCCCGACTCGTCGCTGGTCGCCATCCCGCTCGGCGCCACCGGCCGCATCGTCTGCGCCAGCCCGGATTACCTGGCCCGCCACGGCATGCCGCAACAGCCGCGCGACCTGGCCGGCCACCGGGTCATCCGCTTTACGGCGCTGAGCGACGGCAACGACTGGAGCTTCACCCGCGGCAACGAAACGCAGCGTGTCGCCGTCAGCGACGTCTTTGCCGCCAACCAGGTCGACGTCGCCCTCGATGCCTGTCGCAAAGGCCTCGGCTGCGGCCGCTTTCTCGGCTACCAGGTGCGCGACCTGGAAGCCGCCGGCCAACTGGTGCGCGTACTGCCCGACTGGGAAACGCCAAAAATCGAGGTCAGCCTGGTCTACCCGCACAGCCGGCTGCTGTCGCCGCGCATCCGCGCCTTTGTCGACTGGGCGGTGCCGCGGCTGCGGGAGAGGCTGGCTGTCGCCTGATCAGCCGGCCGAGGCGGGCTGGCCGTTGCCGGGTATGGCGACGCGTCGGATGTCGGCCAGCACGGCGGCTGGCACCGTCAGGCCGGCTGCATTGGCCGCCATCACGGCATGGCGGTGCGCCCGCCGGTGCGCGACCAACCCGACCCGGGTATAGCCCTGAACGGCCACACCAGGCGGCAACACGCTACCGCCGCGCTGCCCGGCAGCGGCCAGGATCAGCGGCGTGGACAACCCCAAGCCACGATGTTCGCTGGCGATCCACAAATAGGAGCCGGCGTAGAAGCCAACGATCCCGTCGGCATCAAACAAGGCTGTGACGCAGCCCTGGCGGGCGTGGTGGATCACATATCCGGCGTGGCGACCGCTGCCGACATGGACCGGCGCCGACCAGTCCGCCTGCGCCAGATCGGCCAGGATGGCCGCCGCCTCTTCGTCATCGACGCGCATGACCGACGACGGGTGGTCGATGCCGGGGCCGGCAAAGGCGCGGAAGGTTTGCTGCCAGGGGGCTGTCATGTTTTAACGTGATCGTTGCATCAATCGGTCTTAGCAGGGACCGTACCTGCCGCCCTCTGGAAAACTGCTTCCATCGGGCATCGCCGCACGCGGGGCGCCGAGAATGCCGTGGCGCCTGGGTCTTGGCAATAGGTAGATGGGCTTAATCGGTTTTTGGTTCCCTGCCCGTCCGCCAGGAACAGTAGCCGGCCAATGTTTCAGTCTGGCTTTTGTCGCAAACACGACAAAACAAGCCGTCGACCTGAAGCACCCTAAGCAATTGAAAAATATGGCTTAAAAATTTATTACCGGTATGGCACGCCCCTTGCGATGAGTCAGCCATCAACCCTTGGGAGAAGCGCCATGATCAATCTGACCCCCGCCGCCGTTAAGGCCGTTCAACGTTTTATCCGCGGTTCCGAATCGCCGGTTGCCGGCCTGCGCCTGATGATTTCCGGCGGCGGCTGCTCCGGCCTGCAGTACGGCATGAAGCTGGAGGCCGAGAAGGCCGACGACGACTGGGAACTGGAGATCGAAGGCGTCAAGCTGCTGGTCGACCCGATGACCATGCCGATGATCGACAACGTCACCGTCGATTTCGTCGACACCCTGACCCACACCGGGTTCAAGTTCGACAACCCGAACGCCAGCGCGCAGTGTTCCTGCGGCTCGTCGTTCTCGGTCTAAGGAGCGCACAGCATGTGGGAATACTCTGACAAGGTCCGCGAGCACTTCTTCAACCCGCGCAACTCCGGCCCGCTTGAAGAGGCCAACGGCATCGGCGACGTCGGCTCGATCCAGTGCGGCGACGCGCTGCGCCTGATGCTCAAGGTCGATCCGGACACCGAGATCATCGAGGACGCGCATTTCCAGACTTTCGGCTGCGGCTCGGCGATCGCCTCTTCTTCCGCGCTGACCGAGATCATCAAGGGCATGACGCTGGACCAGGCGCTGGAAGTCTCCAACCAGAACATCGCCGACTACCTCGACGGCCTGCCGCCGGAAAAGATGCACTGCTCGGTGATGGGCCGCGAAGCCCTGCAGGCCGCCATCGCCAACTACCGCGGCGAGGAATGGTCGGATGACCACGAGGAAGGCGCGCTGATCTGCAAGTGCTTCGCCATCGACGCGGTGATGATCGAGGACGTGGTCAAGGCCAACAACCTCAACACGGTCGAGGAAGTCACCTTCTACACCAAGGCCGGTGGCGGCTGCGCCGCCTGTCACGAAGGCATCGAGGAAATCCTCGCCCAGGTCAAGGCCGAACGCGCCGGCCCCGGCGAAGTCTCGCCGCCGCCCGCCTGCCCGGCCACACCGGAAGCGCCGAAGCCGCCGGCCAAGAAGCTGTCCATCGTCGAGAAGATCGCCAAGATCCAGGAAGTGCTGGAATCGGTCCGCCCGATGCTGCAGCGCGACCATGGCGACGTCGAACTGGCTGATGTCCAGGGCAAGAAGATCTACGTGCACCTGAAGGGTGCCTGCTCCGGCTGCATGATGGAAGCGGCCACCCTGGGCGGCATCCAGCAGAAGATGATCGAAGCGCTCGGCGAACTGGTCCAGGTGCTGCCGTCTTCGCACATGCCGGTCGAAGCCTGATCGGACTGAATGCTACGGTCGGCCCCAAAAAACGGCCAAATTCAAAACCCCCCAACCCCCACAGAGACCTTAAAAGGACAGCGCCATGGAACCGATCTATCTGGACAACAACGCCACCACGCGCTGCGATCCCGCCGTGGTCCAGGCCATGCTCCCCTTCTTCACCGAGCATTTCGGCAACGCCTCGTCGATCCATGCCTTCGGCAGCGAAGTCGGCAAGGCTCTGAAGAAGGCGCGCAGCCAGGTGCAGGCGCTGCTCGGCGCCGAGCACGACTCGGAAATCATCTTCACCTCCTGCGGCACCGAGTCCGACTCGACCGCCATCCTGTCGGCGCTCAAGGCACAGCCGGAGCGCAACACGGTGATCACCACCAACGTCGAGCACCCGGCCATCCTGACGTTGTGCGACTGGCTGGAAAAGGAAGGCTATATCGTCCACAAGCTGAAGGTGGACAAGAAGGGCCGCCTCGACATCGACGAATACAAGTCGCTGTTGAACGACCGCGTCGCCATCGTTTCGGCGATGTGGGCCAACAACGAGACCGGCACGATCTTCCCGGTCGAGGAAATGGCCGCGCTCGCCGCCGAGAAGGGCATCATGTTCCACACCGACGCCGTACAGGCCGTCGGCAAGATTCCCATTGACCTGAAGAGCACCAAGATCGACATGCTGTCGCTGTCCGGCCACAAGCTGCACGCGCCCAAGGGTATCGGCGTGCTCTACCTGCGCCGCGGCTGCCGCTTCCGCCCGCTGCTGCGCGGCGGTCACCAGGAGCGCGGCCGGCGGGCCGGCACCGAGAACTCGGCGTCCATCGTCGGCCTCGGCATGGCTTGCGAACTGGCCCTGCAGAAAATGGCAATCGAGAACAGCGAAGTGAAGCGTCTGCGCGACAAGCTGGAAAAAGGCATCCTGAGCCAGATCACCCACTGCTTCCCGACCGGCGACGTGGCCAATCGTCTGCCCAACACCAGCAATATCGCCTTCGAATACATCGAGGGCGAGGCCATCCTGCTGCTGTTGAACAAGCTGGGCATCGCGGCCAGCTCCGGTTCGGCCTGCACTTCGGGGTCGCTGGAACCGTCGCATGTGATGCGGGCGATGGGCATTCCCTACACCGCCGCCCACGGTACGATCCGCTTCTCGCTGTCGGTCTACAACACCGAGGCCGAAATCGACCGTGTCATCGCCGCCGTGCCACCGATCATCGCCCAACTGCGCAAGCTGTCGCCCTACTGGGGCGAGAAAGGCCCCGCGGCCAATCCCCAGGAAAGCTTCGCCCCAACCTACGCCTGACGGCAACCGTCTCTCTCAGCAGCACCTCGGTTCGGCCCCGGTTTGATAGCCGGGGCCATTTTTTAACTGATTTTCGAGGTCCGCAAGTAGTCGCGGTATTTCATGTCGGAGTCGAGGATGTGCCGGGTCCACCACTCGGTCAGGTAGTCGAAAAGCCCATCCCGGTCGAGTTCTCCGAAAGTCGCCTGGAGTACGAAATCGGTCAGCTTCTCGTGGTAGACCTCATGCTCGGCCTTGTGCTGCTCAAGCAAGGGATAGTCATGCAGGGCGAGCATGCTTTCCTCGGTCACGAAATGGCGCTTGGCGTAGAGGACGAGTTCATTCAGCAGGCCGTGAAAGCGCTGCCGTCCCTCGTGCGAGCGATCCTTGCGGCAGGCCTCGGCCTGCTTGCAAAGGACAAAGAAACCCCGGTGTTGCTCGTCAAGAATCGGATGACCGACGCTGTATTCCTGTTTCCAGTCTGCAGCCATTATTGGTTTTATCAACGTGACAGCGGTTGAGCATGGCCAGGCGCTGAATCTCCACCCGGTGCTATATCGAATAGCATATTAAACCAGAATTTTTGTCGGCCAGTTTTAATTTTTGTCATTTTTTTGGGCTGACCGTAGCATTTGGCGGCGAATGCAAAAAAACTGGTTTCGGGAGCGGCCGTTGCAATTTTTACGACATTTTTACGCCGGCGGCGCGAGAATCTTCATCGTCTTTACGGCGGGAGGCCTACGCTGACAGTATCCGGTCACGGGAAGCGCTTCATGGAAAACGACGGTTCGCCCAGCACTCAATCGCCAGCCCCTTTCAAGCCCTGGCAAGTCGGCCTGCTGACCGTTCTCGCCTGCGTCGGCACGACCCTTATCGCGACACCGCTGATCGGCCATCTCGACCTGGCCAACATCGTCATGCTCTTCCTGCTCACCGTACTGCTGATCGCGGTCAAGCTCGGGCGCAACGCCGCGGTGCTGGCCTCGGTGCTCAGCGTGCTGCTGTTCGACATCTTCTTCGTACCGCCGCGTTTCTCGCTGGCGGTCAGCAACATCCAGTATCTGGTCACTTTCGCCGTGATGCTGGCGACCGGCCTGATCACCGGGCAACTGGCCGCCGGCCTGAAGCAGAAGGCCCGGGAAGCCGAGATCCGCGAGCAACGGACCAAGGCCCTGTACGAAATCGCCCGCGACCTGGCCGGCGCCCTGACCCTGGAGCAGGTCGGCGATCTCGCCCGGCGCTTCGTCGGCGAGCAACTCGGGGCCGATGTGCTGCTCGTGCCGGCTGACGAATACGCCCACCTGCAACCAGCCGCCAGTCTGCCGGCCGGCAACGTCGACCTGCTGCTGCTCAAGATGGCCAGCGACAGCGGGCAGACGGTGCGCCGCGACGAACTTTCCGGCGACGGCCACGCCTCGCTCTACCTGCCGCTGCGCGCCTCGCTGCGCACCCGCGGCGTGCTCGCCGTCGCCTTCCCGGCCGGCACACCGGCACCGGCCGACGACAGCCTCGCCCTACTCGAAGCGCTGGCCTCGCTGATCGCCATTGCCCTGGAGCGCCTGCATTACGTCGATGTGGCGCAGAGTTCGCAGGTGAAGATCGTTTCCGAGCGCCTGCGCAGTTCCATCCTGTCGGCCCTCTCACACGATCTGCGGACGCCACTGACCGCGCTGGTCGGCCTGGCCGACTCGCTGTTCCTGGTCAAGCCGGCGCTGCCCGGCAATGCGCTGGAGACGGCGCAGGCCCTGCACGAGCAGGCGGCCCGCCTGGCCAGGCTGGTCGGCAACCTGCTCGACATGGCCCGGCTCAACGCCGGCCAGATCAAGCTGCGCCGCGAATGGCAGCCGCTGGAGGAAGTCATCGGCGCCAGCATCAAGCTGATCGAGGGGGCGCTGGCCGCCCACCCGGTCAAGGTCACGCTGCCGCCCGGCCTGCCGCTGCTCGAATTCGACGCCGTGCTGCTCGAACGGGTCTTCTGCAACCTGCTCGAAAACGCCGCCAAGTATGCGCCGCCGAACAGCGGCATCGACATCGCCGCCGGCGAGGCTGGAGACTGCATCGAAGTCCGGGTGTGCGACCGCGGCCCCGGTTTCCCGACCGTCGACAACGACCACCTGTTCGACATGTTCGTACGCGGCGACGGCTCTGCCGGCAAGCCCGGCACCGGCCTCGGCCTGGCCATCTGCCGTGCCATCGTCGAGGCGCACGGCGGCAGCATCGCCGCCAGTAACCGCCCGGACGGCGGCGCCTGCGTCAGTTTCATGCTGCCGCGCGGCACACCGCCGGTGGTCGAGGAGGAAAAGCTGTGACCGCGCCCAAGCCCAAGGTGCTGCTGATCGAGGATGAAAAGACCATCCGCCGCTTCGTCCGGGTCGCCGTCGAGGAGGAAGGTTGCGCCGTGATCGAGGCGGAAACGATGGCCGGCGGCCTGATCGAGGCCGGCGTCCAGAAACCCGACCTGTTGATTCTCGACCTCGGCCTGCCCGACGGCAACGGCATCGACCTGATCCGCGACCTGCGCGGCTGGTCCGAGGTGCCGGTGCTGATCCTCTCGGCCCGCGCCCAGGAGAACGACAAAATCGACGCGCTCGACGCCGGCGCCGACGATTACCTGACCAAGCCGTTCAGTGTCGGGGAACTGCGTGCCCGGGTCCGCGCGCTGCTCCGACGCCGCCTGCGCAGCGGCGAAGGGGTAACGCCGGTGGTCGAGTTCGGCCAGGTGACCGTCGACCTGTCGCGCCGCCTTGTCGTCCGCGCCGGCGAAACGGTGCATCTGACGCCGCTCGAATACCGCCTGCTGGCCACCCTGCTCGGCCACCCGGGCAAGGTGCTGACCCAGCGCAACCTGCTGCGCGAGATCTGGGGCCCGTCCTACGTCGAGAGCAGCCACTACCTGCGCGTCTATGTCGGCCACCTGCGCCAGAAACTCGAAGACGACCCGACCCAGCCCCGCCATTTCCTGACCGAAACCGGCGTCGGCTACCGTTTCATGCCGTAAAGGAAAACCATGCAAGTCACCGACAACAAGCGTCTCGCCACGCTGACCCTGGCCGCCCTCGGCATCGTCTACGGCGACATCGGGACCAGCCCGCTCTACGCGATCAAGGAAGTCTTCGGCAGCACCCACCACCCGGTGCCGATCACGCCGGACAACGTGCTCGGCGTGCTCTCGCTGTTCCTCTGGTCGCTGCTCATCGTCGTCACGCTGAAGTACGTCTCCTTCATCATGCGCGCCAACAACAAGGGCGAGGGCGGCATCATCGCGCTGATGACGCTGGCACTGCACAATGGCGACCCGGCGTCGCGCCGGCAGAAACTGCTGATCGCGCTCGGCCTGTTCGGCGCCGCGCTGTTCTACGGCGACGGCGTGATCACCCCGGCCATTTCGCTGCTCTCCGCCGTCGAGGGCCTGGAGATCATCACCCCGGCCTTCAAGCCCTACGTGCTGCCGATCACGCTGAGCATCCTGATCGGCCTGTTCTTCTTCCAGCGCCGCGGCACGGCCAGCGTCGGCGCCCTGTTCGGGCCGATCATGGTGCTCTGGTTCGCCGTGCTGGCCAGCTTTGGCGCCCTGGCCATCATCGAGCATCCGGCCGTGCTGGCGGCGGTCAATCCGGTGTACGGCTTCAATTTCCTGCTCGGCAATTCGGCCCTCGGCTTCTTCGCGCTGGGCGCCGTCGTGTTGTGCATCACCGGCGCCGAGGCGCTCTATGCCGACATGGGCCACTTCGGCGCCCGCCCGATCCAGTACGCCTGGCTGGGCTACGTACTGCCGGCACTGCTGATCAATTACTTCGGCCAGGGCGCGCTGTTGCTCGCCGATCCGACGGCCGTCGAAAACCCCTTCTACCTGCTCGCCCCGGACTGGGCGCGCTATCCGCTGGTCATCCTGGCCACCGTGGCCACCATCATCGCCTCGCAGGCCGTCATTTCCGGCGCCTTCTCGATCACCCAGCAGGCCATCCAGCTCGGCTACACGCCGCGCCTGGAAATCCAGCACACCTCCGACCGCGAGATCGGCCAGATCTACCTGCCGGCCATCAACTGGCTGCTGCTGATCGCCATCATCGGGCTGGTCGTCGGTTTCGGCAGTTCGTCCAACCTGGCCGCCGCCTACGGCATCGCGGTCACCGGCACGATGCTGATCACCAACCTGCTGGCCATCGCCGTCGCCGTCCGCCTCTGGTCGTGGAGCCCGTGGCGCGCCGTGCTCGGTGCCCTGCCCTTCATCGTGATCGACCTCGGCTTCTTCCTGGCCAATTCGGTCAAGATTCCCGACGGCGGCTGGTTCCCGCTCGCCTTCGGGCTGGGCGTCTTCATCCTGCTGACCACCTGGAAGCGCGGCCGCGAACTGCTGCACGACCGGCTGGCCGCCGACGCGCTGCAGCTCAAATCCTTCATCGCCGACATCGCCGGCAGCGGCATCGAGCGGGTGCCCGGCACCGCCATCTTCCTGACCCCCGACCCGGCCGCCGTGCCGCACGCCCTGCTACACAGCCTCAAGCATTTCAAGACGCTGCACGAACAGGTCGTCATCCTCAGCGTCTCGGTCTTCGACGTGCCCTATGTGCCGGACATCGACCGCGTCGAGGTCCGCAAGCTGGACGGCAACTTCGCCCAGGTCGTCGTCCAGTACGGCTACAAGGACGAACCGGACATCCCGGCAGCCCTCGCCCTGTGTGCGGAAGCCGGGCTGCCCATCGAGATGATGGACGCCTCCTTCTTCCTCGGCCGCGAAACGCTGATTCCAAAACTCAAATCGGAGATGGCCTACTGGCGCGAGCTGCTCTTCGTCGCCATGTTCCGCAACGCCGGCAGCGCGACGGCCTATTTCAGGATTCCGTCGAACCGCGTGGTCGAACTGGGAGCGCAGATCGTGCTGTGACGCAAATGCTACGGTCGACCGGATTTACCAGGCCAAACGTAAAAGTTGACTAATTCAGAAAAACCACCAAACCCGTCGCCCCCCCTACCACCGCCCCAGGCATACAGGGAAACGCTCTTGATTTGGCCGACAGAGGCTGCCTAGAAAATTTTCGGCGAGACCATAAGTCGTGTCGGTTTTTTTTACAAATGATATAGACATAACAGTACAAGTCATTGCAAACCATATAGTTATCAAACATGGCCCAAATTTTGCTGATTGAGCACACGAAACAACTTCAACCATTTTTGGGGAAAAAAATGAAAAAATCACTAATCGCCGCCATGTTGGCACTTGGGGTTTCCGCCAGCGCTTCCGCTGACTGGGTCTTCGTCGGTTCCTGGGACGTCAATGATGGTCCTTCCTGGAGCCACACCGAACAGGTTATGTCCGCCCGCGAAGCGGCTGCCCTGGTCTTCGGCGGCACCTACACCGACTACGCCATCTCGACCGCCGGCAGCAATGCCAACCTGATCGACTTCATGGCCTACGTTAACGGCTATGCTGTAGGCTCCTCGTCCGGTCGCATCGTTGCCCAGAACTTCATCCAGGACGACGGTTTCTCCTGCACCGACGATGCCGCCTGCGCTGGCAACGGTTTTTATGACTACTTCGATGGTTCCTTCCCGACCCTGTCGGGCGACACCTCGGCCTACATCAGCGACTGGTGTGACGCGGGTGCCTGCGTGAACTACGCCTTCGTTCAGCGCAACAATGTTCCGGAACCGGGTTCGCTAGCCCTGCTCGGCCTCGGTCTGGCTGGCCTTGCCTCGCTGCGCCGCCGCAAGTACAACTGATCGGTCAAGCACCGAATCGACAAGGGCGACTCCGTGTCGCCCTTTTTGTTGACTGGCGGCACTGAGAATCAGTGGCCCTCGACACCAAGGTCCAGGAGCAACAGGCAGCGACCGATACCTCAAATGCTACGGTCGGCCCGAAAAATTGGCCAAATTTGAAATCCCGCTCACAGCGTCGGGTAGTCGGTGTAACCCTTTTCCTCACCCGAATAGAGCCGGTCGTAGTTCGGCGTATTGAGCGGCGCGCCGCGGCGGAAGCGCTCGACCAGGTCAGGGTTGGCCAGTAGCAGGCGGCCGTAGGCGATGGCGTCGGCGGCGCCGGATTCGACCGCCGCCTTGCCGCTGGCGAAGTCGTAGCCGTTGTTGCGGATCAGTTTGCCGCGCCAGATCGCCCGCAGGCTGTCGTAGTCGAAAGGCAGCCACTGCTCGCGGGGTTCGCCGCCAGTGCCCTGCAGCAGATCGAGGAAGGCGAGGTCGAATTCGTTGAGCTGGCTGACCACGTATTCGAAGGTCGATTGCGGGTTCTCGTCGCCGATGTCGTTGAACGGTGTGACCGGCGACAGGCGAAGGCCAACCCGATCATTGCCGACAGCTTCGCACACCGCCTCGATCACCTCCAGCAGCAGGCGGGCGCGATTGGCCTTGTTGCCGCCGTAGGCATCGGTACGCAAATTGGTCGACGAGCGCAGGAACTGGTCAAGCAGGTAGCCGTTGCCGGCGTGGATCTCGATGCCGTCGAAACCAGCCTCTTCCATGGCGCGCTTGGCCGCCCGCACATAGGTGGCGATCAGGCCGGGGATTTCATCGATATCGAGCGCCCGTGGCGTGACGAAATCCTTCATACCCTGACCGGTGAATACCTGCCCGGCCGCACGAATAGCCGACGGCGCCACCGGCAGGATGCCGCCCGGCTGCAAGTCGGGATGCGAGATGCGCCCGACGTGCCAGAACTGGATGGCGATCTTGCCGCCGGCCTCGTGCACGGCATCGGTCACCTTGCGCCAGCCAGCCACCTGTTCCGGCGTATGAATACCCGGCGTGCGGGGATAACCGTGACCCTCGGCGCAGATCGGCGTCGCCTCGGTCAGGATCAGGCCGCAGGAGGCCCGCTGGCGGTAATACTCGGCGACCAGATCGGTCGGCACGTTGCCGGCACCGGCCCGGTTGCGGGTCAGCGACGACATGACGATGCGGTTCTTGAGCTTGATGGCCCCAAGGCGAATGGGTGAAAAAAGTCCGGGCATGGCAGCACTCCTGGGATTTTTTTAGGGACAGCAATCGGCGGCGCATCACCCTCCGGTCGCCTAGCAGCGTTGTCGCATTCTCGACATTGACGCGACATTGCACCGATATCGCATAAAAAACAAGCATTTTTTCAATGACTTAATAGTTGGCACCACCCTTGCTAGATAAGCCGCGAGGAGAACGCCAATGACCACCCAACCCTTTGTCACGATCAACGACACGACGCTGCGCGATGGCGAGCAGTCGGCTGGCGTGGCTTTCTCGCTCGACGAAAAACTGGACATCGCCCGCCGCCTGGCCGCCATCGGCGTGCCGGAACTGGAAGTCGGCATCCCGGCGATGGGCGACGAGGAGCGCGACTCGATCCGCGCCGTCGCCGACCTCAAGCTGGCGCCGCGGCTGATGGTGTGGAGCCGCATGCACCCGGCCGACATCGCCGCCTGTGCCGGCCTCGGCGCCCACCTGATCGATATTTCGGTGCCGGCCTCCGACCAGCACCTGGCCTACAAGCTGAAGCAGGACCGCGGCTGGCTGCTGCGCGAGCTGCCCAAGTTCATCGGTGCTGCGCTGTCGCTCGGCCTCGAAGTCGGCCTCGGCTGCGAAGACGCCTCGCGCGCCGACCTGAATTTCCTCTGCGCCCTGGCCGAAACGGCCGAACGGGCCGGCGCCCGCCGCCTGCGCTTTGCCGACACACTGGGCATCCTCGAACCGTTTGGCACCTTCGACCGGATCAGCACGCTGCGCCGCAACACCGGCCTGGAAATCGAAATGCACGCCCACGACGACATGGGCCTGGCCACCGCCAATACGCTGGCCGCCTGCAAGGCCGGCGCGACGCACGTCAACACCACGGTCAACGGCCTCGGCGAACGGGCCGGCAACGCGCCGCTCGAAGAAGTCGTGCTCGGCCTGACCAAGCTGCACGGTATCGCGACCGGCGTCGACCTCAAGGGTTTCCCGTCGCTGTCGGCCACCGTGGCCAGCGCCTCGGGCCGCGCCATCCCCTGGCAGAAGAGCGTCGTCGGCGCCGGCGCCTTCACGCACGAGGCCGGCATCCACGTCGATGGCCTGTTGAAGCACCCCGACAACTATCAGGGTTTCGACCCGCGCGAAGTCGGCCAGGCGCACCGCATCGTGCTCGGCAAGCATTCCGGCTCGCGCGCCGTGCAGGTGGTGTACGCCGGCCTCGGCATCGAACTTGGCGAAGCCGAAGCGCAGGCCATGCTGCCGCGCGTTCGCGCCTTCGTCGCCGCCCACAAGCATCCGCCGGAAGTGTCCGACCTGCGCGACCTGCTGGCTGCCGCCCGGAGCCACCTCCATGTCTGAAGCGATGACCATGACCGCACCCGCACTGGCAGTATCCGGCCTCTGGGCAACCCTTAAGGAAGACTTGGCCTGCGTCTTCCAGCGCGACCCGGCCGCCCGCTCGACGCTGGAAGTGCTGACCACCTACCCCGGCGTTCATGCCATCCTCGCCCATCGCCTGGCGCACCGGCTGTGGCAGAACGGCTGGCGCTACCCGGCCCGCTTCCTCTCCTTTGTCAGCCGGACGCTGAGCAATGTCGACATCCACCCCGGCGCCACCATCGGCCACCGTTTCTTCATCGACCACGGAGCCGGCGTGGTGATCGGCGAGACCGCCGAAATCGGCGACGACGTCACGCTCTACCACGGCGTCACGCTGGGCGGCACCTCGTGGAACAAGGGCAAGCGCCACCCAACGCTGGCCGACGGCGTCGTCGTCGGGGCCGGCGCCAAGATACTCGGCCCGATCAGCATCGGCGAACGCGTCCGCGTCGGCGCCAATTCGGTGGTCGTCAAGGACGTGCCGGCCGACCGGACCGTCGTCGGTGTTCCCGGCCGGATCGTCGACACCCGACTCGGCTCGGCACGCCAACGCTCCGACAACCCGGGCGGCATCAGCCTCGACCACAACGTGCTGCCCGACCCGGTGGCCAAGTCGATCGCCTGCCTGATCGAGCGCATCGAAACGCTGGAAAAGGAACTCGCCGAACTGCGCCACGAACCGGCCCCGGCCGACCACGCCGGCGAATGCCGGACCTGCAGCGCCGGCGACCTGTGCTGCGAAGCTACCGAAATGCACGAGGCGATGCACTGACATGGACCTGCTCGATATTTCCGACTGCAAGCTCTACTTCGAGGATGCGCTCCCCGCCGAGGCCGAACGCCTGATCGCCCAGGCCGCGCATGACTACGGCGACCCAGCCGCCGAGCTGGCCCTGCTCCGCGCCCACCTGCTGGCGCCCGAGCACTTGACCGTGCTGGTCAGCCTCTACCGCTACTATTTCTACCAGCACCGGCTCGACGAGGTGCTGCTCGTCGCCGATCACGCCAAGCGCGTCTCGGCCCGTCATCTGGGCATCCCGGCCGACTGGCGACAGATCGACGAGGCGCAGCTCGGCGCGGCCGCCGCCACCTCGTTCGGCCTGCTGCGCTTCTACCTGCTGGCCCTGAAGGCCGAAAGCGTCGTCCTGCTCCGTCTCGGCCGCATCGCCGAATCGCGCGACCGCCTGTGCAAGCTGGCCGCGCTGGACAGCCGCGACCATCTCGGCGCCGCCAAACTGCTCGAAGTCGTCGACGAATTCCAGAGCGAAGAATCGACGCCCGCCGAAAACCCGTCACTTACCCTAGTCGCAGCCTGAGGAGGCCATCATGGAAGACACTCTGAGCCTTGCCGAAGCCATAGAAGACCTGGTCTCGGCCGAAGATTTCCTGGACTATTTCGAGGTCCCCTACGACCCGTCCGTCGTCCATGTGAACCGTCTGCACATCCTGCAGCGCTTCCACGACTACCTGGCCAAGCAGGCCCCCAACCTGCCGCCCGAGGAAGGCCAGCAGCGTGGCATCTACCGTCTGTGGCTGGAACGCGCCTACCAGGATTTCGTCGTCTCCAACTCGATCACCGAGAAGGTCTTCGCCGTCTTCCAGAACCAGGCCAAGCCGGAAGGCGGCTTCAGTTCCTTCGTGTCGCTCGACAAGGTGTTCCACCAATGATGAATGCCCAATGGGAGTACGGGGAGGCTGTGCGCCTGACCCGAAACGTCCGCAACGACGGGACCTACCCCGGCCTCGACCCGGGCGCACCGCTGGTCCGCCGCGGCAGCGTCGGCTACGTGGTCGATGTCGGCACCTTCCTGCAGGACCAGATCATCTACTCGGTCAATTTCCTTGAAGAAGGAAAGATCGTCGGTTGCCGCGAGGAAGAGCTGATCGGTGCCGACGATCCGTGGACGCCATCGAAATTCGAGTTCCGCGAGAAGGTGGTGACGATCAGGGGTCTGTCGGTCGGTGGCGAAGTACTGGTCGAACCCGGCGCCCTCGGCGAAGTGATCAAGGTGATCCGCGATGCGCCCGGCGGCGTCGCCTATCACATCCATTTCGACAGCCTGCCGGGGCGCGTCCTGCAGATTCCGGAAGCTATCCTGGCCGCGAGCGAAACCAAGGAATAACGCCATGCAGCACGCCTACCTGGAACTGAAACTGTCCTGGGAACTGTTCAAGAAAGCCCCGGAGACCTTGAGCGAACCGGAACGCGGCCGCCTTGGCGAAATCGCCGGCCAGCAGGACAGCATCGAGCAGCGCATCCTGGCCAGCGCTGCCGCCGCCAATGTCGTCGTCCCGGCCGCGACGCTACAGAACCGGCTGGCCGAAGTCCGCAAGCGCTATCCATCGGAAGACGAGTTCATCCAGGAGATGGCCCGTATCGGGCTCGACCGGAGCGAACTGGTAAAGTCGATCGAACGCGATCTGCGTGTCGAAGCCGTGCTGGACAAAGTCGCCTCGGCCGCCCCGCCGGTCAGCGCCGTCGATGCCGAAATCTACTACCGCCTGCATCCCGAGGCCTTCGACCGCCCCGAGGCCCGCCGCCTGCGCCACATCCTGATCACCTTCAACAATGCCCAGGAAAAGACCAAGGCAGCAGCCACCCTCGAAATGCTACGGTCAAGCCTGAAAAATGCCGAAAATTTCAGTTCGGCCGCGCTCCGTCATTCGCAGTGCCCGACGGCGATGGATGGCGGCAGGCTCGGTGTGGTCAAACGCCAGCAGCTCTATGTCGAACTGGAACCGGCAGCCTTCGCGCTGAACGAAGGCGAAATCAGCGCCGTGCTCGAATCGCCGATCGGTCTGCATATCCTGCGTTGCGACGAAATCCTGCCGAGCGGCATGCTGGCATTTTGCGAAGTGCAGGAGAAGATCATTGAGCGGCTGAGCGACAAACGTCGCCGCGAGGCGCAGCGCGACTGGATCAAGTCGCTGGGATCGGCGAAGCGCTGACGGTACGGGCCAGGAACACCGGCCAGTGAATTACTTGTCGGTCTTTTCCGGGTTGTACTGGAAGCCGGTAAACATGTTCCGCGTCTGACTCTGCATCTGGTCCTGCATCGACTGGAACATCTTTTTCGACTGGTCCATGTAGGCCGTCATCATGCTCTGCATGGCCGGTTGCTGCAGATTCAGGAACTGGTTCCAGAAATCCGCCTGCATGTGCGCGTTCTCGCCACCGTTGGGGCCATACATGGTGCGCGACTGCTCCTGTAGCTTGCCCTGAAAATCGACAAAGGTCCGCATGTTGTTTTCCAGGTACTTGCCGAGCATGCCCTGCATCGTGCTGCCATAGAAGCGGATGAAGCCAGAGAGCAGTTCGCTGGAGAACATCGGCATGCCGCCGGTTTCTTCCTCAAGAATAATCTGGAGCAGGATGCTGCGGGTCAGGTCGTCGCCGGTCTTGGCGTCGAGCACCTTGAATTCCTCGAACTTCAGAACCAGATCCTTGACGTCACCGAGGGTGATGTACGCGCTCGTCTTGGTGTCGTAAAGACGACGATTGGGGTATTTCTTGATCAGGCGTACCGGTTCCGACATGCAGCGATCCTCAATACAATTTTAGTGCAGTGCAGCATTATAGCGCAAAAAATGGGCGCCCCAAGGCGCCCATTTGCTGCTGCAATGCAAAAAGTTCAATATTTTTGCATGCAAAATCACATTCAAACGTTTGCTTATTGGTAGTACAGGCCGCCGTTGATGTTCAGCGTGGCACCGGTCATGAAGCCAGCACCTTCGGAAGACAGATAGACGCAAGCAGCGCCCATTTCTTCCGGCTTGCCCAGACGCTTCATCGGCACGGAGTCGACGATGGTTTGCAGCACTTCCGGCTTGATGGCCATGACCATCTTGGTGGCGATGTAGCCCGGGGCAATGGCGTTGACGGTCACGCCCTTGGCGGCCAGTTCGGCGGCCAGTGCCTTGGTGAAGCCGATCACGCCAGCCTTGGCAGCGGAGTAGTTGGTCTGGCCAGCCTGACCCTTGACGCCGTTGACGGACGAGATGTTGATGATGCGACCCCAGCCGCGCTCGGCCATCTTGGCGGAGACTTGCTTGGTCATGTTGAACAGCGAGGTCAGGTTGGTGGCGATCACGGCATCCCAGCCATCGCGTTCCATCTTGGCGAACATGCGGTCGCGGGTGATGCCGGCGTTGTTCACCAGGATGTCGACCTGGCCGCAGGCGGCTTCAGCTTCGGCAACCATCTTCTGGCAGTCTTCCAGCGAGGACACGTCACCCGGCACGCAGACGAAATCGTTGAAGCCGGCAGCAGCCTGTTCCTTCAGCCATTCTTCCTTGTTGTCGAATTGCGGGTGATAAGAAGCGACGACCTTGTGGCCGGCCTTGGCCAGTTCCTGGCAGATTGCGGTTCCCAGACCACCCATGGCACCGGTAACGAGAGCAACACGTTGCGTCATAATTTTTCCTTCCTGTTGTTGATATATACAGCGGGGTTAAAAACGCCGATCAGTACATGTGCTGACCGCCATTAATGGAGATATTGGCCCCGGTCACGAATGCTGCCTCATCGGAAGCGAGGTAGGCGACAAGGCCAGCGATTTCCTCAGGTTTGCCCAGTCGGTTGACCGGAATCTGCGGAAGAATTTTTGAATCGAGGATTTCCTGCGGGATGGCCGTAACCATCTTGGTGCCGATGTAGCCCGGCGAAATGGTGTTGACGGTCACGCCTTGCTTGGCCACTTCCAGCGCCAGCGCCTTGGTGAAGCCGTGCATGCCGGCCTTGGCGGCCGAGTAGTTGGTCTGGCCGAAGGCGCCCTTCTGGGCATTGACCGAGGAAACATTGATGACCCGGCCCCACTTGCGCTCGACCATGCCGTCCATGACCTGCTTGGTCATGTTGAACACGGAATCGAGATTGGTATGCATGACTGCATCCCAATCGGCCTTGGTCATTTTCTTGAAGGTCATGTCGCGGGTGATACCGGCATTATTGACCAGCACGTCGACCGGGCCGATTTCGCGGACCACCGTTTCAACGCATTCATGGGCCGATGCGAAATCAGTGACGTCGCAGGGGTAGGCCTTGAAGCCGTAGCCCAGGTTGTGCATCGAATTCAGCCAGCTCTCGACCTTGGCGTTACCTGGCGAATAGGTCGTCACCACCTTGTAGCCCAGTGCTGCCAGTTTGATGCAGATAGCCTCGCCGAGACCGCCCATTCCGCCGGTAACCAGTGCAACTCGCAACATTTTGATCCCCCCTCGCTGAGAAGTGCTTATACCGCGCGTTCCTTGACGTAACGACCGGGTGCCGGTTCGATCGGCTTGTATTTGGCACTTCCCGGTTTGCGCGGTGCCCGCTGCTCTCCGGACAACGGTTTCAGCCAGGCGGCCCAATCGGTCCACCAGCTGCCCTTCTTTTCCTCGGCGCCAGCCAGCCAGCCCTCGGCGTCCTTTTTTAGATCGTCGTTGATCCAGTAGCTGCGCTTGTTCTTGCTGGCCGGGTTGATCACCCCGGCGATATGGCCGGATGCGCCGAGCACGAAACGGCTCTTGCCACCTAGCAGGCGCGTGCTCTGGTAGGCCGACTGCCAGGGAACGATGTGGTCTTCGCGCGTCGCCAGCAGGTAGACTGGCATATCGAGCTGGCCGAGGTCGACCTTCTGGCCGCACATCGCCAGCTTGCCCGGAACGCGCAGGTTGTTCTCGAGGTACATGTTGCGCATGTACCAGCAGGCGAACGGCCCCGGCAGGTTGGTCGAATCGGAATTCCAGTAGAGCAGGTCGAAAGCCTGCGGTTTCTGGCCCTTCAGGTAGTTGCCGGTGACGTAGTTCCAGACCAGGTCGTTGGCACGCAGGAACGAGAAGGTATTCTGCAGGTCGCGGGCGGGCAGCAGGCCGCCCTTGCCGATCGTGGACTCGCGCGTCGCGACGCCGTTCTCGTCGATGAACAGGCCGATTTCGCCGGTATCCGAGAAGTCGAGCAGCGTGGTCAGCAGGGTCAGCGAAGCGACCGGATTTTCGCCACGCGCCTTGAGGACGGCCAGCGAGGACGTCAGGATGGTGCCGCCGACGCAGAAGCCCAGCGCATTGATCTGCTTGACCTTGGTGATTTCCTGAACGACCTGCAGGGCCGTGATCGGACCGTGTTCGAGGTAATCGTCCCAGCCCAGGTGTCCCTGCCCTTCCTGCGGATTGCGCCAGGAAACGAGGAAGACGGTGTTGCCCTGGTCGACCATGAAGCGGATCAGCGAGTTTTCCGGCTGCAGGTCCATAATGTAGAACTTGTTGATGCAAGGCGGCACGACCAGGAGCGGCCGTGTGCCGACCTTGGCGGTCAGCGGCGCATACTGGATCAGCTGCATCACGTCGTTTTCGTAGACGACGGCGCCTTCGGTGTTGGCGATATTCTTGCCGACCTCGAACACCGATTCGTCGGTCATCGAGATGCGGCCCTTCTCGAAATCCTTGATCAGATTGTTGATGCCGTCGGTGATGCTCTGGCCCTTGGTTTCCAGCGCCAGCTTGATGAATTCCGGATTGGTCGCGGCGAAATTGGACGGCGCCATGGCATCGGCCATCTGGCGGGCCAGGAAGCGCATGCGCTCCTTGGCTTTCTCGTCCTGGGCCGGCAGCACCTCGACCATCTGCTTCAGGTACTGGGTGTTCAACAGATAGGCCTGATGCACGTAGTCGTAGATCGGGCTTTCACGCCATTCGGGGGCCGAGAAGCGGCGGTCGCCCGGTTCCGGGCTGACCTTGAAGGCCGGTTCCTGGCCCTGCTGCTTGCCAAGCATCGATTGCCACAGGGACATCTGCTGGTCCATGAACTGCTTTTGCAGCGCCGTCAGCGCCTGCGGATCCGCTGGCGGGAGCGGCGCGGTGGCGGCCGGACCGGCAGTCTTGCCGAGATAGTCCATGAACTGCTGCATCATGCTCTGGCCGGCCTGCATGAACTGCGTGGCCGAACCCATGAATGCGTCGTTATTGTGCGATCCCTGCGCCATGGGAGAACTCTTGTCTGTTGTTGTCGGGGCTTGAGCCTTTGGATTCTCCATACCCGCTTTGACGCTGTCAATGCATTTGAATGCATAATTAGGGCGTTACCTGAGACCCGCCCATGTACATCATCGCAATCGGCTGGCTGTATGTCACCATACTTGTTGCCGCCAATGAACCGAGCATTATCGCCGGTATTATTTCCTTCCTGTTCTATGGCTTGCTGCCCTGCTCGCTGCTGCTCTGGCTGGGCGGCACCAAGGCCCGGCGGCAACGCCGGGCGCATCGCGAATCACTCGCCAACCAGCGCCCGGACGATGGCGATCGAGGCGATACCGGCGCCGATCAGTAGCACCTGTTGCAGGGTCGCCTTCAGTTCCGTGCGCTTGTGCAGACCGGGAATCAGGTCGGCGACGGCAACGTAGATCATGCTTGCGGCGGCGAGGCCGAGCAGCGACGGAATCCAGCCGCTCAATTCGGACAGGGCAAAGTAGGCCAGCATGGCACCGATCAGCGTCGCCAGGCTGGACAGGAGGTTGAAGGCGAGCGCGCGCAGCTTGCTGTAGCCGGAATGGAGCAGGATCAGGTAGTCACCGACTTCCTGCGGGATTTCGTGGGCGATGATGGCGAGCGCGGTGACGATGCCGAGTTCGGTGTTTTCGAGGAAGGCCGCGGCAATAAGGATGCCGTCGACGAAATTGTGGAAGGTGTCGCCGACCAGGATCAGCAGGCCGGAACGGCCGTGATCGTGGGCCGGGGCGTGGGCCTCGTGCGCCTCGCAGTGATCGTGGTGGCAGTGGCGCCAGAGGACCAGCTTTTCCAGCACGAAAAAGACCATAATGCCGAACAGAACGGTCGCCGCCATGCGATGCGGGTCGCCATGTTCCAGAGCGTGCGGCAGGATTTCCAGGAAGGCGGCGCCGAGCAGCGCACCGATCGCGTAGGAGATCAGCATGCTGACGCGGTGGGTGCCGACCGAAACGCTCAGGGCAGCGGCGGCGAGGACGCTGAGCGCGCCACCGGCGAGCGATACGGCAATGATCCAGGAAAGAGTGCTCACGGCATTCGGTTCGATGAAAAGCCGCGGATTATACGCTCTGCTTGGCTAGCCAGATCAGCGAGGCCTGGCGACCGGTCACGCCGTCGCGGCGATAGGAGAAAAAGCGCGCTGGATCACTGACGGTACAGAAATCGCCGCCGTGGATGGCGGTCACGCCAGCCCGCCGCAGTCGCCGCCGGGCCAATTCGTAGATATCGGCCAGCCACTTGCCCGGTGCCTTCGGCACGAAACAGTCAGCCGCGACGGCATCGTCGGCAATGAAGGCGGTACGCACCTCGTCGCCGACTTCAAAGGCTTGCGGACCGATGGCCGGCCCCAGCCAGGCGAGCAGTTCGCCAGTCGGCACGGCCATGCCGGCGATCGTCGCTTCCAGCACCCCGCCGACCAGCCCGCGCCATCCGGCATGGGCAGCGGCGACGACAGTTCCCGCCCGGTCGCAGAACAGCACCGGCAGGCAATCGGCGGTCATCACGACGCAAACCGTTTCGGGCTCACGGGTGTAGGACGCATCGGCAATTTCCGATTTTGGCCAATACTTTCCTTCGACCGTAGCATTGCCGTGCACCTGGTTCAGCCACAGCGGTTCGGCCGGCAAATGGGCGCGTAGCGCCGCCCGGTTGGCCGCGACATGCGTCGGGTCGTCACCGACATGGTCGCCAAGATTGAGGCTACTCCACGGCACCGGGCTGCAACCGCCGCTGCGCAGCGTTTGCAGCGCCCGCACGTTGGCCGGTGCCGGCCAGTCGGGAAGCAGCAGATCAGCCATAGCGCAGGTGATCGAGCAGGTCGCGCATGTCTGGCGGCGGCGGTACTTCCCACTGCATTTTCAGGCCGGTCAGCGGATGGACCAAACCGAGACGGGTCGCATGCAGCGCCTGGCGGGGGAATTCCGGCAACTTCGGGTTGTGCTTGCCATAGACCGGGTCGCCAACCAGCGGGTGGTGGATGGCTGCCATATGGACGCGGATCTGGTGCGTCCGGCCGGTTTCCAGCGAACACTCGACGAAGGTCGTGTAGGTGAAGGCTTCGAGGATGCGGATATGCGTCACCGCCGGCTTGCCACCGCGATTCTCCGGCACGATGGCCATCTTGATCCGTTGCGACGGATGACGGCCGATCGGCTCGTCGACGGTCCCTTCGTGCTTCATCGCGCCGGCGGCCAGCGCCAGGTAGACGCGGCGCACGGTGCGCGCCTGCAACTGGCGGACCAGATCGGTCTGCGCTTCCAGCGTCTTGGCGACGACCATCAGGCCGCTGGTGTCCTTGTCCAGCCGGTGCACGATACCGGCCCGTGGCACCGCCTCGATCCCCGGCACGTGGTGGAGCAGCGCGTTCATCAGCGTGCCGCTCCAGTTACCGCTGCCAGGATGGACGACCAGTCCGGCCGGCTTGTTGATGACGAGCAGCGTGTCGTCCTCGTAAACCACGTCGAGCGGAATATCCTCGGGCTGATCGGGCAACAGGCGCACGTCTTCCGGCTCGGCGAGCAGCAGCACTTCGCCGCCCATCACCTTGCGCTTGGGTTCGGTTTCCAGCTTGCCATCGACCTGGACGCAGCCGTCGCGGACCCAGCCTTGCAGGCGATTGCGGGAATGCTCGGGCAGCAATTCGGCCAGCACCTGGTCGAGCCGACGGCCCGAACAAGCTTCGGGAACGGTCAGGCGGACCGGTTCAGTTCGGCTATAATCGCCGCCATCTTCAATAGGATCATCGTTCATGATGCGAAGTTTACCCGCATTCCGGTCATTCCCTGCCCTGTTCCGTCTGCTGGCCGTACTTTTCGTTGCAGCCTGCGTCGCCGGTTGCGGCACCGTCACCGACCCGACCGACCTGACCATCGGCTGGTCGGCCGGCAAGCTGTACAGCGAAGCCAAGGACGCCCAGGCCGATGGCACCTGGGACAAGGCGGCGAAATACCTGGAAAAACTGGAATCGCGCTATCCCTACGGCCGCTACGCCCAGCAGGCGCAACTAGAACTGGGCTACGTCTACTGGAAGGGCAATGAGCCGGGTTCGGCGCTCGCCGCCTGCGACCGTTTCATCAAGCTGCACCCCAGCCACCCGTCGGTCGATTACGTCTATTACCTGAAGGGCCTGATCAACTTCAACGAAGATCTTGGCTACGCTGGCTACATCAGCACCCAGGACCCGACCGAGCGCGACCCCAAGGCGGCCCGCGAAGCCTTCAACACCTTCAAGGAACTGGTCACCCGTTTCCCGGACAGCAAGTATACGCCCGAAGCCCGACAGCGCATGACCTACCTGGTCAATGCCCTGGCCGCGCTGGAATTGCACGTCGCCCGCTACTACCTCAAGCGTGGCGCCTACGTCGCGGCAGCCAACCGCGCCCAGTTCGCGATCAAGTCCTATCCGAATACCCCGGCCATCGAAGAGGCGCTGTTCGTCCTGTTCACCGCCTACGACAAGCTGGGTATGACCGACCTGCGCGACGATACCGAGCGGGTGATGAAGAAGAACTACCCGGAAAGCCGTCTCTACGCGGATGGCCTGGAACGCAAGAAGGCTTGGTGGCAACTCTGGTGAGTCGCCAGTCCGGACAATGAAAAATGCCCACTTCGGTGGGCATTTTCGTTGGTGCTGGCGAAAGTTTTCAGGACCCCTGCTTGATGGCGAGGATGGCCTGGTTACGCAGGGTGCGCAGCAATTGCAGCTCCTTGTCGGGAATCGCGATACCGCCCGGTTCATCGCGGTCGGCGTAGATCAGCGCAATCGGATTACCCTTGATGTTGAGTGGAAACAGCACAAGGGAATGCGCCGGCACCGCCTTGCGATACCACTCCGGAATCCGGCTGGCGATCTTGGGGTCGTCGATGTCGCTGATCAGCAGGTCGACGCCCTTCGAGGTCGCGGCATGGAAAATGTCAGGGGTGAAACTGAGCGGAAAGCGGAAGGCCTTGGCGACCTCATTGGCCTCCGGTCCGAAACCGAAACGCCCCTGCATGACGCCAGCCTTGCCATCGCGAATGCAAAGAACAACGCGCTTGAAGCCCATCGCCCGGTACATCGTCTCGAGAATGATGCGCAGGATGTCGTTGAGCTTGAAGCCCTCGATCAGGGTATTGCTGATGTCTTGAATGCCGGCGGTCAGGATGGACTGGGCGTCGACCGTGGGCTGAGCCTCTTCGTCGCTGGTGTCGGCCGGACCAGCTTCACCGAGCACCGTCCCTGCGGCAAAGTCGCTGCTGCTGACGGCATTGGCGCCGGTGTCTACAACACCACTCCTGACAAACATACGCATCTGCTTGCCGAAGGTCGTTTGCTGCATGTTGAGGTGGATGACCCGGGCAAAATCGGCAACCTCCTCGATAGCACGCTGCACGGTCTTGTGAATTTCATCGTGGTTGAGCGCCACGGCTTCGGCAAAGCGTGCCATGGCTTTCTTCAACTCCCGGTCGCGTATCTCGGGGGTCACCTGGGCGATCACGTCGCACAATTCATTGGCAAAACCGGACAGCACGCGCAGTTTATCCTCCTGCTGCTCTGGCTTCTTGACCGGCCCGGCCGGTAATTTGCGCATGCTGCCGATGAGCAGTTGCGGGAACCCCCACTGCCTGGCAATGGCAATACCCATTTCCTCGAAGGATATCCCCAGAACCTGCAGCGCTGCAGCCTCCTCGGTACACTCCTTCTGCACCATGACGCGCCGGATCTCATCGGATTCCTCGGGGAAGTAAAACTGCGACAGCAGCCGGCCCAAACTGTGGAACAAGGCGCAGATGAAGGACTGCTCCAGTTCACGCATCTTTGCCTTGGCGCCGATGTCCTTGGCCAACACACCGGCCAGGTTGGCGCGCAGGAAATCCTCCTTCAACTGGTTGAAGTTGCCCTTGTTCTGCAGATGCTCGAAGAGCAGCACGGTGATCGCGATATTGCGCACCACCTCGAAGCCGAGCACGATCACCGCCCGCGATACGGTGCTGATCGACCCACCACCAGCCGGCCGGTAGTAGGCCGAATTGACCAGGCGCAGCAACTTGTTGGTCAGCGCGAAATCCTTGAGGATGGTATTGGACAGCTTGTCGATGCTTTCCGTCTCGCTGGTGGCGATCTTGTTGATCGCGCTGACGGACTCGGAGAGGGCCGGAAAATCGCTCTTGTGGCGCATTCGCCGCAACAGGAATTCGAGCGTCGCCTGCCGGCCGCTGCCGGTCACTGGCGCTTCTTCAGGTTCCAGGTAATTTTCCAGTGCTTCGGCAAACTGCGCCGCGCTCTGGTAACGCAGCGCCGGATCGCGGGCCACGGCTTTTTTCAAAATCGCCTCTAAATTGCCATCGACCGTAGCATTCTCGGGCAGCACCAGATCTTCGTTGGCGACACGCTGCATGATGACCCGGATGTCGTTGCCGATGAAGGCGCGCTGGCCGGTCAACATCTCGAACAGGATGACACCGGCCGAAAAGACGTCGGATCGCTCACCGGCCTCGCGGCGCAGCACATACTCCGGCGCCATGTAGGCCGGCGTGCCATTGATTCGCTCCATGCCGTCCGGCGTACCGTCGACCCGCGCCGCAATGCCGAAATCCATCACCCGCGGCGTGCCGTTGTCGTCGAGCAGGATGTTCGACGGCTTCAGGTCGCGGTGGATGATGCCCTGCCCATGCGCATGGGCGACCGCATCAAGAATCGGGCGCAGGATGCCGATCGCCTTGACCGGCGATAAGGCTCCGCTTTGGCGGAGAAAATCCGCCAGATTCTTGCCCGGCACGCATTCGAAAACCAGGTACAGATCGCCGCCCTGCTCGCCCGCCTCGAAGATCGGCACGATGTTCGGATGGCGCATCTTGCCGACTGTCCGCGCCTCGCTGAGCAGGGTGCGATTCTGCGCCGGATCGGGATGGGCGAAGTGCATCGTCTTGATGGCGACTTCGCGCTGCAATTGCGGATCAAAACCGAGATAAACGACGCTTTGCGCGCCACGCCCCAACTCCCCCCGGAGTTCAAAACGACCGATGTAACGCGCCATTATTCCGTTTCTTCAACCCAGACCAGATGCGGCACGCCATCCGGGCCTCCGCAGACGACGGCATTTTGCCCGTAATCGAGGGCCAATGCACAGGCGTCTTCCAGCACCAGATCGGGGACGAAGCAGCTTTCCTCGATCGGCCAGTCACCGGCATCCGGCACATTCTGGCCGGCATAGGGTTCGTAGTTGCCTTCGATCAGGTCGCATTCCAGCTGCGCCTGACGCTCGGCGTTGATCACCTCGGCGGTTGGCTGCGAGCCGGGATTGTGCGCAGTGATGATCGCAAAGGCATCGCTGCCGGCCGTTTCCAGCCAGCAGCGCAGCATCTCGCAGGGTTCATCCAGCCGCAGGTCGCAAATGCCGCCGGGCAGAAACACCCGGTAGGTCGTCGCCCGGTAGGCGACCTCCAGCTCACTCGTCTTCGCCATCGAAATCCGCCACCCCGATCAATTGTTCCGCATCGGCCGCCGGCAACGCCTCGACCTCCTTCAGCTTGCGCGACAACTGCCGCGTCCGCGTTTCCGCCTTGGCAATGCTGTTGCTCGCTTCGTCCAGCTTCTTTCGGGTATGCGCCAGCGCCTCGCCGAACTTGCCGAACTCGGTCTTGACGGCGCCGAGCACGGCCCAAACCTCGGCCGAACGCTGCTCGATGGCCAGCGTCCTAAAGCCCATCTGCAGGCTGTTGAGCAGTGCCGCCAACGTCGTCGGCCCAGCCAGGCTGACCCGGTAGTCGCGCTGCAAGGTTTCGGCCAGTCCTGGCCGGCGCAGCGCCTCGGCATAGAGGCCTTCGAGCGGCAGGTAGAGCATCGCAAAGTCAGTCGTGTGCGGCGGCGAGACGTACTTCTCGTGGATGCTCTTCGCCTCGTTTTTCAGGCGCGTTTCGATGGCCCGCGAGGCCTCCTCGACGGCTGCAGGATCGGCCCGCTCCTGGGCGTCGAGCAGGCGCTGGTAATCCTCGATCGGATACTTGGCGTCGATCGGCAGCCACACCACGGCGCCGTCGTCCTTGCCCGGCAGGCGGATGGCGAAATCGACCCGCTCGTTGCTGCCCGGACGGGTCGCTACATTGGCGGCGAACTGGTCGGCGGTCAGCAACTGCTCAAGCAGCGCCGACAACTGCACCTCGCCCCAGGTGCCGCGCGTTTTCACATTGGTCAGCACGCGCTTCAGGTCGCCGACGCCGGCAGCCAACGTCTGCATCTCGCCCAGCCCGCGATGGACCTGCTCCAGCCGGTCGCTGACCAGCTTGAACGACTCGCCCAGGCGTTGCTCCAGCGTCGCGTGGAGTTTCTCGTCGACGGTGCGGCGCATCTCTTCCAACTTGTTGGCGTTATCGGCCTGGATCGCCGTCAGGCGCCCCTCGACGGTCAGCTTCAGACGTTCGAAACGCTCGTCGAGGCCAAGCGAGAAGCGGTTCAGCTCGCGGGCGAAGGCTTCCAGCCGCTCCGCCTGCAGGGTGCCGAACTGACCGACCTGCGTCGTCACCGCCTGGCTCAGCAGATTGGCCGACTGCGCCCGCTCCTCACGGTCGCGGAAGGCCTCCTCGGCATCCTCGCGCCGGCCGCGCGCCAGCTCCTCGCGCAGTTCACGTTCGAGGCGCATCAAGCCTTTTTCTTGCGTCTCCTGCAAGGCCCGGAAGCGCGCTTCGTCGTCCTGTCGCCGATTGCCGCGCATCAACAAAGCCACCTGCAGCAGGATGACCACCACCATGCCGGCCACCAGGGCCAGCCCCATCGCTTCACTCATTGTCAGCTCACTTCAGGGAGAAATCGGCGCGGCTGGCCTTCGCCCCGCCATTCTTGTCCTTATCGTCCGCCTCGACCTTCGGCGGCAGCAGGAAAATCCGTTCCGGCGGCACCTTGCCCTGCTCGACCAGCCAGGCCTGGACCGTCTCGGCCCGCCGCGTCGCCAGCGCCCTCAGATCGTCGTCGCTGGCCGGGAAATTGGTCAGCATCAGCTTTTCCATTTCCTCAACCGGCAGTTCCTTCTGCAGGCCGATCATGTTGCGCGGCTTGGGGAACTTCGCTTCCTTGTAGGCCCGGGTCAAATAGACCTTGGTCTCCTCGGGTGCAATGACGATGTCGTCGAGCGATTTGCCTTCGCCGGACTTCTTCAGGTCTTTCAGTTTTTCGGCTTTCATCGCCCGTGCGATGGTGGCGCGCTTGATGCCTTCCTTGTCGGCTTCCGGATCGGCCCGGCCGGTGATTTCCAGCTTCAGCGAATTGCGCTCGTTGAGCGCCTTGGCCAGGGCTTCCAGCTTCTTGCCGGCCGCCTCGTTGATCGCCGCATAGCCGGCGACGAACTCGACGTTGGACAACTCGTCGCCACCGCCGAACAGGGAGCCGAGCAGCGCGAACGGCGAGGTCACCGCCTTGACGAAGAGATTGACGATAACCTTGATGACCAGGCCGCCAATCGAGAATTGCGGGTCGTCGAGGGAACCGGAAATCGGCAGGTTCAGGTCGATCTCGCCGCGGTTGTTCTTGAGCAGCGAAATGGCCAGGTTGACCGGGAGCTTGGTCGCATCCGGACTTTCGATCTTCTCGCCGAAAGTGAACTGGTCGATGAACAGGCGGTTTTCGGCCGCCAACTGGTTGTTCTCCAGTTTGTAGGCAACGTTCAGCGACAGTTTGCCCTTCTCGATCGCGTAGCCGGCGTATTTGCCGGAATACGGGGAGAAACCGACCATATCCACGCCGGTGATGTCGGCCTTGAGGTCGAGGTAGGACTTGGCGGCCAGCGGATTCAGCTTGGCCAGGATCTGGACCGGTGCCGAGTTGGCATACTTGCCGCGAATCTCCAGGTCGGCCACGGTGTCGGCCGCCGATGACAGGCCAGTGACCCGCCCGCCCAGCTTGGTCAGGTTGACCGTGTAGTTGGGCTTGACGAAAAAGTCCGAGAAATTGACCGAGCCGTTCTGCAGCGTGATCTTGGCTATCTTGATCGGCACTGGCGGTTTGGCCGCCACGCTCTCCTTGCCGGCTTGCTTGCCGACTTCCTTGACTGCCGGCTTGGCATCGGCCAGCTTGGTCTCACCCGCCTTGACCTCCGGCTTGCTCGCATCCTTGACCGGCGCCGCTTCGCCGGCCGGCTTCTTGACGATGTCCGCGACGTTAAGCCGGCCTTCCTTGTTGAGGATCAGGCGCGAGTAGAAATCGGTCAGGGCGATTTCGCCGATATTGATCGCCATCGGCTCCAGGCGGAAATCAATACCGCCGAAATACAGCGATTTCCATTTCAGGAAATCCGCACTGTTCTGCTTGTCGACGGCAACCAGATCGCCCAGCGTAAAGGAGCCCTTGTAAGCAGCTTTCAGGCCGGCGGAATCGAGCTTGGCCGCGAGTTCGCCTTTGTTGGAGGCGAGGCCGCGGGTCAGCGAAACATTGAGGAACTGGCCGAAATACGGCTCGACCGGGACCAGCGGAATGCCCACCGTCTCAAGCTTGAGCGCCACGTCGAGCGGAAAGAGCTGCAAGCTGCCGTCGACCGTCAGGCTACCCTTCTTGTTGATCTGGCTCTTCAGCGCAATCGTGCCCTTCTTGTTCGGCTCGTTGGTCAGGCCCTGGGCGACCAGGTTGAAGCCTTCAATCTCCTGCACCGCGGCCGGCTGTGTCGCCTGGTCGTCGAAGCGTAAGCCGAGATCATCGATACTCAGCTTGCCGACCTTGCCGATCCACGCCTGTTTGCTCTCGGCCTTGGCTGGCGCCTTGGCCTTGCCATCGTTGCGGACCGTGGTGGCGCGGGCGGTTTTCAGCGCCGGCGGGCTGACCCATTCGATCTTGCCGTCCTTGCTACGCTGCATGCGGGCACGGGTGCCGCGGTTGATCACCTCGGCGATATCGACGCGATGCGCCGCCAGGTCGACGCTGATTCCCTTGAAAGCCATGTTTTCGACACGCAAGCGTTCGCCGAAATCAACCTGGTAACTGACCTCGCTGATCGCGAGCGGCTCGGCCATTTTGCTGTCGACCTTGCCGACACTGACCTGCAGCTTGCGCACCTGGCCTTCGACCGGCGTCGGAGTGGATTCGTCCTGCCAGCGGATCAGGCCATTGGTCAGCGCCACCCCACCCAAGGACCACGCGAAGGGCTTGGCTGCTTCCGCTTGCGGGGCCGGTGCATCGGCCGCCGGCGCCTTGGCCAGTTTATCCAGCAAGCGCAGGACATTGAACTCGCCCTGGCGATTGACGGCCAGCGAAACCTCCAGGCCATCGAGCGCAATCTGCTTGATTGCGACCAGACGGTTGATCGGATCGGCATTCTCCACCTCGATATCGAGCCGCTTCCAGCCGGCCAGCGCCCGGCCGTCGCTTTCGGTCACGGCCAGACCGGAGAGGTGCAAGGCGCCGACTACGGACACCGAATAGACCTGATCGGAAACCTCCCTGAACATCGCCTTCAGTTCGCTGTCGAGCAGGCCGGCAGTCAGGCGGAAGGGCAGCGAATCGGGCAGATAGGGCTGCAAGCCGGCCAGGTCAAAGCGATCCAGGTCGAGGTTCAGTTGGCTTTCGCGGGACTCCGAGAACGGTTTGCTGTCCCCGGTCAGGGCCAGCGGCGAGCCGTTGATCACGGCCGAAAACGAAGGCTTGACGACAATCTCCGCCTGATAGGGCAGGCTGGAAACGAAAGGCAGCGCCAGGTTGATATCGCTGACGGTATGCTGCTTGCCCTTGGGCTGGTCATCAAAGACGATCTTGCCGTTGATCAACTGGATGTTGTTGATCGAAAAACGGGGCGTTCCCTTTTCCGGCTCGTCTTTCGGCTTCATCCACTCGTCGAGCAGGTCGGAAATGTCGTAGCGTCCCTCGGCAACGCGGCTGACGGCAAGCCGCGGCCCCTGCAGCCGGATCTCGTCGACGACGACCGCCAGTTTGAAAATCGAGGCCGAGGAGACATTGACGAAAAGCTCATCGAAGCCGACGACCTCTTTGCCCTCTTCGGTCTTGACCGAGAAGCCGTTGACCCGGGCAGACAAACCGTAGGGGTTGATGTCGATGCCATCGATGCTGACCTGGCGATGCAACTCAGTCGAGAGTTGCTTCAGCAAAATGGATTTGAGCAGGGGCGGCGCGGCAAAAAAACCAAAAAGACCGAAAACCAGCAGAAAACCACCCAGCCATTTACCGATTTTGACGCTGCGAGGGGATTTCAGCGCCGCAGAAAGGCGTGACATTGTTACGGAATTGCTTGCAGTCTGCTCTGCCATGATATTCTGCCCCGATTGCTTTATATCGGTTAAATTTAGCACACCGGCACCACACCAAACTCAGTAAAAATTACATGAAGTGGATCGTTGAGGACATCGCGCGAGCTCTGGAACAGCTCAAACTCTGGCAAACCTGGCTGGTTATCGGCCTGCTCGCCATGTTCGCCGGACTGGCCTATCTGGTCGGCAGCTTTGCCTTCCGGACCGATGCCGTCCTGATATTCCTGAATCGCACGGTCGGTTCCTGCCGCGAACTGAACAATGGCTCGATTATCTTCATGTTCTGCGGAATGATCTTCTTCCTGTTCACTGCCGTACTGACTCTGGGCGAACTGCAAAGCTACTTCGATTTCCAGGAACGTAAGGCCTATCACCAGTCCAGGCTAGCCCTGCGCTGGGGCATTTTCTGGGGCTGCACTGCCATTGTGATCGCCATCGCGGCGCTGATATTTTTCAATCAATACTGCCGCTAGACTGCATCGATCGCCCACGCCCGCCGCCATGAAAATCCTCGTCGTCGAAGACAATCGCCCCAGCCTTGACGCACTGCTCCAGTCCGTCCGGCACTTCGGCGCAGCGGCCATCCCGGCGGAAAGCGGTGGCGCCGCGCTGGCGGCATTCGCCAGCGAGCGGCCAGACCTGGTGCTGCTCGACAGCGCCCTGCCGGACATCAGCGGCTTCGAAGTCGCGCAGAAAATTCGCGCCCAGGAAACCCCGGGCGACTGGACGCCGATCATTTTCCTGTCCTCGCCGGATGACGAGGCGGGTATCGAAAAAGGCATCGCAGCCGGGGGCGACGACTATCTGCACAAGCCGTTCAGCGAAATCGTGCTCGGTGCCAAAATTCGCGCCATGCAGCGACTCGTGCTGATGCGCGCTTCACTGCTTGCCCTGACCCGCAAACTCGATGCGACCAATCAGGAACTGCAGCGTATTTCGTTGATGGACGGCCTGACCGGTGTCGCCAACCGCCGCTATTTCGACGAAACCATTTCCGTCGAATGGCGCCGTGCTCGTCGCCACTCGAACAGCATGGCCGTGATGATGTTCGACATCGATCATTTCAAGCTTTACAACGACACCTACGGGCACTTGGCCGGTGACGAATGCCTGCGCCGGATCGCCGCGACTATCCGCCAGAACACCGCACGCCCCTCCGACCTGGTCGCCCGCTACGACGGCAAGGAATTTGCCGTGATCCTGCCTGAAACGACCATCGGCGGCGCGGTGCTGGTGGCCGAAAAAATTCGCCAGGCTATCCACGACCTGAACATTCCGCAGGCGCCAGGTTCCAGCGACCGCATCACGCTCAGCATCGGTGTCGCCTCGGCCGCGCCGGGTTTCGACAATCCGCCGGACGACCTGATCCACGCCGCCGACCAGGCACTACGCCGGGCCAAGGCCGAAGGGCGGGATCGCATCTGCCGCGCCGACGCTGCCTGAATTAGATAGAACATGAGCAAAAAACGCCTTTCCGTCATCATTGCCGACGACAACGACATGATGCGCAGCATCCTGCGCGGCATGCTGCGCGGCGAGGAATACGACGTCATCGGCGAAGCCCGTAACGGCCTGTCCGCCGTCGAAATGATCGAACGGCTGAGGCCCGATATCGTCTGCATGGACGTCGTGATGCCGGAGAAAAACGGTGTCGAGGCGCTGTCCGAAATCAAGGCCAAGCTTCCTGAAACCGAGGTCATCATGGTGACCAGCAACTCCGACCCGGAAACCGTTCAGGAATCGATCCAGAACGGGGCCAGTGGCTTCATCATCAAGCCTTTTAACGCTGCCCGCGTGCTCGATACGCTGGAAAAGATCGGCAACCGGATACGCCAGCGCAAGCCTTCAGCCGGCTAAAAAGCGCAGCCGGGCTTGCCGCAAGGCCGGCCTAAAAGTTGTTCCGCCATTCGCGGATAAATTTGAAAATTGCCGTTTTTTTGCCGCTTACCGTAGCATTTTGCTGTCTTGCTGCAGCGATCACGTCCGCTTCCGTGCACCGCAAGAAGGGGTTGGTTGCCTTCTCCTCGCCCAGGGTCGACGGCACGCTCGGCCGGCCGGCGGCACGCAGCGCGGCGACCCGGGCAATCCGCTCGCGCAATGCCAGGTTGTCCGGTTCGACGGCGAGCGCGAAGCGCAGGTTCATCTCGGTATATTCGTGGGCACAGTAGATCAGCGTGTCGTCGGGTAAGGCAGCAATGCAGTCGAGCGACGCCGACATCTGTTCCGGCGTGCCTTCGAACAGCCGGCCGCAACCGGCGCCGAACAGTGTATCGCCGCAGAACAAGCGGCCTGTTGCATAGTAGGCAAGATGCCCGAGCGTATGACCGGGGACCGCCAGAACATCGACCGGCGTACCAAGAATCTCCAGGCGCTCGCCACCGCTCAGGGGGTGGGTGCAGCCTGTGATAGACTCGTTGCCCGGTGCGTAGACCGCCACCGGCCAGCACGCTTTCAGCTCGGCAACCCCGCCCTGATGATCGGCGTGGTGATGGGTGATCAGGATGCCTTCGAGCGTCAGCCCCTCGGCCTGCAGGCGCGCCTGGACGGGCGCGGCATCGCCGGGGTCGACGACAACGGCGCGCTGGCCCCGGGTCAGCAGCCAGATGTAATTGTCCTTGAATGCGGGAATGAACGACACGTCAAACATGCCGGAACTATCGAGCGACACGCCCCGGATGTCAATTCCCGGACTGGAGGCCTGGCTGGCCTCCGCCCCCGGCCGCTACGTGCTGGACTGGGAACAGCGCCAGCTCGATGCCGTGGTCGCCGACATCTTTGGCTTCAATGCGCTGCAGATCGGTCTGCCGCAAGGCGACTTCCTTCGCGCTAACCGCATTCCGCTGCGCCAGAAAGCCGGTTGCCAGGGCGCGGTCGATGTCCTGTGCGATGCCACCGCCCTGCCCTTCGCCTCGAACAGCACCGATCTCGTCGTCCTGCCGCATGTGCTCGAATTCAGCGACGAGCCGCACCAGATCCTGCGCGAAGTGGAACGCATCCTGATCCCCGAAGGCCAGGTCATCGTCGTCGGCTTCAACCCGCTGTCGCTGTGGGGCATGAAGCGAAAAATCGACCGCAGCGGCGAATTCCCGTGGAACGGCAGCTACCTGTCGCTGAATCGCCTCAAGGACTGGCTGCAACTGCTCGGCTTCGAGGTCGACCGCGGCCAGCTGGGCTGCTACGTGCCGCCGTTCGATCAGCTGAAATGGCTGCAGAACTGGCGCTTCATCGAAAACGCCAGCAACCGCTGGTGGAATTTCTCCGGCGGCGTCTACGTGCTGCGTGCCATCAAGCGCACGCACGGCATGCGGCTGATCACGCCGAAATGGAAAACCCAGGGCGTACGTGCCAAGGCGCTGCGTCCGATTGCACAGAAGGAAGGCCAATGGCCACTGAAGAAACCGTAGAAATCTTTACCGATGGCGCCTGCAAGGGCAATCCCGGCCCCGGCGGCTGGGGCGCCATCCTGCGCCTCGGGCCGCACGAGAAGGAACTGTGGGGTGGCGAGAAGGAAACCACCAACAATCGCATGGAACTGACCGCCGCCATCCGCGCCATTGAAGCGATGAAGCGCCCGGTCGCCGGCAAGATCTACACCGACTCGCAATACGTGCTGAAGGGCATCAACGAGTGGATTCACGGCTGGAAGCGCAACGGCTGGAAGACGGCCGACAAGAAGCCGGTCAAGAATGCCGACCTGTGGCAGCAGCTCGATGCCGAAGTCAAGAAGCACAAGCTGGAGTGGGTCTGGGTCAAGGGCCATGCCGGCCACCCGGAAAACGAACGCGCCGACGCCCTGGCCAATCGCGGCATCGAAGAACTGAACAAGGAAGCGGCATGAGACAGATCGTCCTCGACACCGAAACCACCGGCCTCGACCCGCGCCACGGCCACCGCATCATCGAAGTCGCCTGCATCGAGATGGTGAACCGCCGCCTCACCGGCCACCACCTGCACAAGTACGTCAATCCGGAGCGCGAGATCGACGAAGGCGCCCAGGCAGTGCACGGCATCAGCCTCGAATTCCTGGCCGACAAGCCGAAGTTCGCCGACATCGCCGACGAGTTCCTGGAATTCATCAGCGGCGCCGAGCTGATCATCCACAACGCCCCGTTCGACATCGGCTTCCTCAACGCCGAACTCGACCGCCTCGGCCGCGTACCGGTCGGCACCATCTGCAACGGCGTCATCGACACCCTGCGCATGGCCAAGGACCTGCACCCCGGCAAGCGCAACAGCCTAGACGCGCTGTGCGAACGCTACGACATCGACAACTCCAGCCGCACCCTGCACGGCGCCCTGCTCGACACCGAACTGCTGGCTGAAGTCTTCCTGGCCATGACCCGCGGCCAAAACAGCCTGATGATCGAACCCGACACCGCACCGCGCCCGAACATCGGCGCCGACGGTCAGGTCCGCCAGCGCAAGCCGCTGATCGTCCGCCACGCCACGGCCGATGAACTGGCCGAACACGAGCGTGTACTCAAAGCCATCGACAAGGAGTCGAAAGGCGCCTGCCTCTGGCTGCCCAAGCCCGAAGCCGAAGCCGCCTGAAAGCCGGCATGGTTCCTTTTTCGCTGCTCGTCTGGATCGCGCTGGAGGTCGGCGGCTACCTCTATGTCGGCCGGCACTTCCTGCACCTGACCTGGCCGCTGGCCATCGTCGGCGCAATCAATTGCGTCCTTGGCCTGCGCTTCTGGATCAACGCTGTCACCTGGTTCTACGGCAGCAAATACGCCTCGCCGGCACCGCCGCTGGCGCCGGCCAAACGCCTGCGCATGATGGCCGTCGAATACGCGACTTTCCTGCTCAATTTCCTGTTCGTCCTGCCCCTTGAACGGCTGTGGATGCCGAAAGACCGGCTGCGCCCCGGGCCGCGGCCGGTCCTGCTGGTGCACGGCTATGGCGTCAGCCGCGGCATCTGGTGGCTGCTTCGCCGCCGACTGGAAGCCGCCGGCCATACGGTCGCCACGGTCAGCCTGGTGCCGCCCTACACCAGCCTGGGCAAACTGGTGCCGCAATTGAACCAGCGCATCGAGGAAGTCTGCACCGCTACCGGCAGCCGCCAGGTGACGCTGATCGCGCACAGCATGGGCGGCCTGGTCTGTCGCTCCTACCTGGCCCGCCACGGCAATGAGCGGGTCGACCGGCTGCTGACGCTGGCCACGCCGCACCAGGGCACCGCACTGGCCCGCATCGGCATCGGCCAGAACGCCCGCGAAATGGAACCGGGCTCGCTGTGGCTGACCGACATGGCCGCCGAACCGCTGAAGATTCCGGTGATCAGCCTGCGCAACCCCTACGACAACTACGCGATGCCGCAGGACAACCAGCGCCTGCCCGGCGCCACCGACATCGAATTGCCGGCGACCGGCCACCTTGCCATACTCTACGATTCCCGCATCGCCGAGCTGCTGCTCGAACTGCTCAAACAGAGAAGACCATGAACATTCCCGACACCGCCCGCGCCCAGGCCCGTGATCTGCTCGACTTCATCGACGCCAGCCCCAGCCCCTGGCACTCCGTACAGACCTGCGAAACGCGACTGCAGGCGGCCGGCTTCTCCCGTTTGGACGAGACCGAGCGCTGGCTTCTGGCCCCCGGCGGCCGCCACTATGTCGTGCGCGGCGGGTCGTCGATCATCGCGTTCATCGTCGGCAGCCGGCCGGCCAGCGAAACCGGCCTGCGGATGATCGGCGCCCATACCGACTCGCCCGGCCTGCGCCTGAAGCCGAAGCCGGCCGAAAACGCCGCCGGCATGGTCCGCCTCGGCGTCGAGGTCTATGGCGGGCCGATCCTCGCCACCTTCGCCGACCGCGACCTGTCGCTGGCCGGCCGCGTCAACGTGCGCGTTCCCGGCGGATTCGAAACCCGGCTGGTGCGCTTCGCCGAACCGCTGCTGCGCCTGCCCAACCTGGCCATCCACATGAACCGTGAGGTCAACGAGAGCGGCCTGAAATTCAACAAGCAGACTGAGCTACCCCTGCTGCTCGGCGTTGCCAAAGATGGCACGACGGCCGAAGCGCGCTTCCGCCAGCCGATTGCAGATCTGCTCGGCGTCGAACCGGATGCCCTGCTGACCTGGGAGCTGAATGCCTACGACACGCAAAAAGGGTCGTTCTGGGGCGTCGATCAGGAGTTCGTCGCCAACAGCCAGCTCGACAACCTGGCCTCCTGCCATGCCGCGCTGAGCGCCCTGCTCGCCGCCCAGGAACCTGAAACCACCTGCCTGTGCGCCTTCTTCGACCACGAGGAAGTCGGCAGCGAAAGCGCTAGCGGCGCCGGCGGCAGCTTTGTCCAGGATGTCATCGCCCGGCTGGCCACCGGTGCCGGACTCGATGGCGAAGACCAGCGCCGGATGCTGGCGCGCAGTTTTTTCATCAGCGCCGACATGGCGCACGGCTGGCACCCGAATTTCCCGGCCGCCTACGAGCCTTGCCACCATGCGCTGGTCAATGCCGGGCCGGTGATCAAGAGCAACGCCAACCAGCGCTACAGCACCAGCGCCGAAACGGCCGCCCGCTTCATGGCGCTCTGCGAGCAGGCCGGCGTGCCCTGCCAGCAATACGCACACCGTACCGATCTCGGCTGCGGCAGCACCATCGGCCCGATCGTCGCCGCCCGGCTGGGCATCCCCAGTGTCGATGTGGGCTCGCCGATGTGGGCCATGCACAGCATCCGCGAAAGTGCCGGCGTGCTCGACCACGGCTACATGATCGCCGCACTGAGCGCCGTTTTCGCTGCCTGAGCCCGCATCCGCGCCGGCTGACCGAGGCGGGCGCTCGCCGATGGATGGTCGTTGCCGGGCAGTGCCGGCGCTCCCTACTCCGCGGGCTGCTTCGTCCCCATCATCTCGTTGCAGGTCGCCCGGCCGAAGGCTTCGGCCTTCTTCGGGCTGGAAATCTGCGGCTCTTCGTAAATGCGCTTGATGATATGGTTGGTGATCCGCGCGCCGTCGCTGCCGTCTTCGTCGAACAGCTTCATCGGCCGGCCGCGGTCGCGGTTGTAGAAGGCTTGCAGGGCGTGGTCGCGGACGCGTTCGCAGAAGCGAATTTTTTGGGCGTCTGGCATGCTGTCGTCGACATGGCCGGCGTGGCCATGTGCCCAGGCACCGGAAACGGCCAGCAGGCCGAGCAGCATCAACGAGTAGCGCTTCATTCCTTGGGCTCCTGGATCGAGGTCAGATAGGCCATGATGTCCTGTATATCCTGCGGCTTGAGGGCATTTAGGCGGCCGACCGTGCCGTCTTCGTCGTGCGGCCGGTCGCCCTTCAGGTAGAGGTCGACCTGGCGCATCAGGTAATTGGTGTATTGCCCGACCAGCATCGGGAACATGCCGCGCCCCTTGCCGGTCTTGCCGTGACAGGCGGCGCACTGTTTCTGGTAGATCGCCTCGCCGTTGGCCAGATCGCCTTCGGCCCGCGGAATGATCATCACCCGGTCGGCCATCTGCAGCTTGGTCAGCGCATCCTCGTTGCCGGTAAAAGTTGGCATCTTGGTATCGAGCACAATGCCCGACAGGTAGGCGGCGATGTCCTTGATGTCCTCGTCGGACAGTTCGCGCTCCTGGGTGTAGGGGAACATCGGGATGTTGACCCGCGTCCGCGACCGGAAATTCTTTAGCTGGCTTTCGATGTACTTGACCTGTTGGCCGGCAATGCGCGGATATTCGCCACGCTTGCCGCCCTGGCCGTTGTCGCTGTGGCAGGCCGCGCAGGTGCCATTGATTTCCTTACCCTTTTCGAGATCGGCTGCAGCCGCGGGGTAACTGAGCGCCAAACAGGCGGCCAACAATGAAAATCGCAAACGATGCAACATGCGGGACAACTCCGGAGTTTGATGCGGCGAATTGTCGCACCTCTCAAGCGACTGAAAATTGACACAAATCACGCATAATCCTTCCCATGCCTTCAGCCCCCTGCACCAGCGAAACTTCCGACCACCTGGCCACCTTGCGCCGACTGGTCGGTGGTCGCTGGGTGGTGCTCGCCATCCAGGCCCAACTGACCCTGCTCGGCCCGGGCCTGCTCGACATCCCGGTACCGCAAGTGCCGCTGCTCGGCATTATCGCCATCGCCGGGCTGGTCAATGGCCTGGCCCAATGGCGCGTCGCCGCGGCGCACGCCGCCAGCGCCTGCGAACTGTTCGTCCAGCTGCTGTTCGATCTCGGCACGCTGAGCGCCGTCGTCTTCTTCAGCGGCGGCGCCGCCAACCCTCTCGTCTCGCTGCTGCTGCCGCCGGTGGCTATCGCCGCCCTGACGCTGCCGGCGCGCTTTGTCGCCGTCATCGCCGGCATTGCCATCGCCGCCTACTCGCTGCTGATGTTTTTCTTCGTACCGCTGCCGCTGCCGGACGCCACCCGCGCCACCCGCCTGCACCTTGGCGGCATGTGGCTGATCTTCGTCGTCTCGGCAGTGATGATCGGCTGGATCATCGTCCGCATGACCGAGCGGATTCGCCAGCGCGATGCCGAGCTGGCCGCCGCCCGCGAACAGGCGCTGCGCGACGAACGGGTGATGGCGATGGGTACACTGGCCGCCGGCGCCGCCCACGAACTCGGCACGCCGCTCGGCACGATGGCGCTGCTCGCCGGCGAACTGGCCAATGACGCCAGCCTAAGCGAGCCGGTGCGCGAGGACATCGCCCTGCTCCGCCAGCAGATCGGCGTCTGCAAGGAGATCATCACCGGCCTGTCGCGCCGGGCCGGTGCCGAACGCCTGGAGAATGCCCAGTCGCAAGCCGCCGACCGCTGGCTGGACAGCCTGCGCCAACGCTGGCACGCTGCCCGGCCGCAGGCGAGCAGCCGGATGGTCGTAGCCAGCGACGGCCCGGCGCCGGAGATCGTCGCCGACCCGCGCCTGGAGCAGGCCGTACTGAACCTGCTCAACAACGCCGCCAACGCCACGCCGAGCCCGCTGGAAATCCGCCTGGCCTGGTGCACGGACACGCTATGCATCGACATCCGCGACCGCGGCCCCGGTTTTCCGCCCGCGGTCCTCGCCCTTGGCGGCCAGGCCGCTTTTCCGGCCCATGAACGCGGCAGCGGGGTCGGCCTGATGCTGACCCGCGCCGCCATTGAACAGCTCGGCGGTACGCTGAGCCTGAGCAATCCCGAAGAAGGCGGCGCCCTCGCCCGCATCGAACTGCCCCGAAAGCCCGCATGAGCGAACTGACGCTGATCATCGACGACGACCCGAGTTTCAACGCCATCCTGGTCCGTACCCTGGAACGCCGCGGCCACCCGGCGCGTGGCGCGCAGGATGCGGCCTCGGCGCTGGAAGCCGCCCGCACCACGCAGGCCGGGCGCATCGTCCTCGACCTCAACCTGAATGGCACGTCCGGCCTGGCGCTGATCCCGCAATTGCTGGCCATCAACCCGGACTGCCGTATCGTCGTGCTGACCGGCTATGCCAGCATTGCCACCGCGGTCGACGCGGTCAAGCTCGGTGCCATCCAGTACCTGGCCAAGCCGGTCGAGATCGAGGCGATCCTGTCGGCCTTCGACGATGACGACGGCCCGGACTTCGATCTGCCCGCCTCGGACGAACCGCTGTCGGTCGACCGCCTGGAATGGGAGCACATCCAGCGCGTACTCAACGAAAACGACGGCAATATCTCGGCCACCGCTCGCGCCCTGAAGATGCACCGGCGCACCCTGCAGCGCAAGCTGTCGAAGCGGCCGGTCAAGACCTGAAACGCTCCCCGGCCACCGTCAGCCATCGCCTGAATTGCAACAAGTTGTTGCCAATCGGCCGGAAAAGGTAATTTCCCGACCGATTGGCCGGCCAGCCAGCCATCTGTCCTCGTACAATGCTGCCGATGTTTTTTCACCCAAACGCTTCCGCACGACGTTCGCTGGCCTGGTCGCTGGCCGCTTCGGCGCTCGTCCATGGGCTGGTCCTGCTCTTCCCCGACCAGCAGCCGGAAGTCGCAAGCCCACCGCCCCGACTGGAAGCCCGATTTGCCCCCCGCAACGAAGTACCGAGCGCGGAGCCCAAGGTCCAGCCCGCGGCCAACGCTGCCCCCCGGCCGGCAAAGAGCCGGGCGGATCGGCCGAAGATCCTGAGCACCCAATCGCCTTCGCGCGTCGCGGTGGCCCCCGAGCGGACATGGTCTGCGGCCGAAAAAGCCGACATGAACCGCTTTATCGACGAACTGGACAAGGCGCCCCGGCCAACCTTGGCCGAACGCTCCCTGGCGATGGCCAGGGAGCAGGCGAAAGAGATCGCACGCCAGGACGAAGCCGGCGCCGCCAGCCTGGAATTGCGCCCCAATGCCGCGCCGCCCGACCCGTTCAGCCTGTCGATGTACGTCGAGGGCCTGCTCAAGCGCCTGAACCGCAGCGCCAGCTTCGTCAAGAACGACCCGCGCACCAAAGGCGTCAAAACGGCCTCGGTGAAATTCAGGATCAATCCGGATGGCAGCCTGAAATCCTTCGAGGTCATCAACGAAGCCGACCAGGCCGGCGAAATCGCCTTCATCCGCTCGGTCGTCGAACGGGCCGTGCCCTTCGCCCCCTTCCCGGCCGACATCGACAAATCAGCCCGCTCGCTGACCATGACCATCTGCATCCGTCCGGCCGGCTCGGGCGGCGGCTTCGGCTTCAGCCGGTCAAGCGACCGGCATTGTTGAAACCGCTTCCCCGGAAAATTTCAATTTTCGGCTTTTTTTCCGGCTGACCGTAGCATTCAGGGCAGCCGCCCGGCCCAGCGCGCGCAGCCCTGGCGCACGACTTCCTCGAGCGATCCCTCGCTGGCGTGGGTGGCGCGGACTTCGCTGGCGCCGTTGCGACCCTGCAGGACTTCGGTGCGCAGCAGATTGAGCGCTTCGGTCGAGCCGAGATCGTAGGCATGGACTTCGACCAGCGCCATGGTGCGCAGGATGTCGTCACGAATCACCCGTTGCTCTGCACTGCCGGGAACGACCAGCCGGCCGTCGTAACCGAAGCGACAGGCCTGGAAGCGGTTGAAGGTGTAGACCAGGTAATCGTCTTCGCGCGGCTCAACCGGCTTCTCTTCCAGCAGATAGCGCGCCAGCGCCTGGGCATAGGCGGCGATCTGCGCCGCGCGCTCGACGGTCAGCGGGGTATCCATGACGCGCAGTTCGATGGTGCCGAATTCCGGCTTGGGCCGGATATCCCAGTAAAAGTCCTTCATGCTCTTGACGACGCCGGTGGCGATCATCTTGCGGTAATAGGCGGCGAAGTCGTCCCAGGTCAGCACGAAGGGCGCGCGCCCGCTGAGCGGGAAGGCGAAGACCGAATTGAGCCGGGCCGACTGGAAGCCGGTATCGACCCCCTGGACAAAGGGCGAGGCCGCCGACAGCGCGATCAGGTGCGGAATGTAGCGACCGAAGGCGTGCAGCAACCAGAGCGCCTTGTCCGGGCAGGCACAACCGATATGGACGTGCTGGCCGAAAACGGTGAATTGCTTGGCCAGATAGCCGTAGAGTTGTGACAGATGGTGGAAGCGCGGCGCATCGAAAATGGCCTGCCGGCCCCAGTGCTGGAAGGGATGGGTCCCACCGCCGGACAGCAGAACGCCGAGGCGGTCTGCCTGATGGACCAGGGTATCGCGGATGCTGCGCAACTGGCCGAGCGCGTCGACATAATCGACACAGATGCCGGTCGACAACTCGATCATCGAATCGGTAATTTCCGGTTTGACATCGCCTGGATGCTCGCGGCCGGCCATCTCGCGCAGCAGATCCGGTGCCGCGCCGAGCAGGTCGTAGTCCTGGCCGCTGACGATCTGCAGCTCGAGCTCGATGCCGAGCGTCAAGGCGGCGGACTGCGAGAATGTGCCCAACTCGTGTTCGGTCTCGTCACTCACGGCGCTCTCCGCTGAATTTCAGGCACAAGGCAACAATGACCGGGCCGACCAGTTCCATGATCGCCGCAGCGCTCATCGCGACCGGGATCAGGGTGCCTTGCAGTTCCGGGTAAAGCTGACCGACATCGGCCGCCGCCACCAGCACCGGCCCGGCGGTCGGCGACAGCGCCAGCCCGAGCAGCAAGCCCTGGCGCCAACTGATACCGGCCGGCCGCGCCAGCAGCAGCACGCCGCCCAGCTTGGCCAGGCTGCGCGCCCCGATCAGGACCAGTGCCAGGATGCCGCCGGTGAGCAGATGATCGATCCGGATCTGCATGCCGACGACCAGGAAGAGCATGACGACCAGCACCCCGCCGACCGAACCGAAATGCCGTGGGAAGACCCAGGCCCGCGGCGTGCCGTTGCGCAGGACCAGACCGGCGAACAGCATGCAGAGCGTCACCGGCAGCCGCAAGGCCTCGATCAGGCCGATCGTCATCAGCACCAGGCCGAGCAGAACGATGGAGGCGTACTCGTCGCGCATTTTGATCAGCCAGCGATCGACGCGACTGATCGCCTCGGCCAGCAATTTACCGACGACCAGGCCGGCGCCGAGCAGGTAGAGCGGATGCGAGATGGCCAGCACCCAGTCGCCGCGATAGTGCTGGTGCAAGCCGCCGGTCGCCAGATGAAGCGTGACTACGGCATAAATCGTATTCAAGGCCGTCAGCACCAACAGGCGGGTACTGACCTGCCCCTGCGCCTTGCTCTCGGCAACCACCCGCATGATCACCGCCGGCGACGAAGCCATGCCGATCGCCCCCATCAGCACCGCCGGCACCATGGCCATGCCGAGGTAGCGGCCGACGGCGAACACCGCACCAAAGGCGGCCAGCGATTCGCAGAAACTGGTCAGCAACAGCCAGCGGTTGTGCCGCAACCAGGCCAGGTCGACCCGGCTGCCCAATTCAAGCAGCAGGATGGCCAAGGCGACGTTCAGTCCCCAGCGCAGCCATTCGCTGTGTTGGGCGACCAGCGGATCGCCGGCCAGCGCGGCGACCACCATGCCGATGACCGGATAGGCCGTAATCCGCGGCAGGCCGAGATTCTGGCGCACCCATTCGCCGGCCAGCGCGGCGCCGACGACGGCCAGCGCAATCCACAGCAGCGGGCTGAAGTTGGGCGGCCAGTCGGGCAGGAAAAAAACCGCGTGTTCCAACTCAGTTGCCTCCCCGGTTGCCGTTCCGGTTCGACAGGCAGAGAATGCGTTCATTGGCATTCTGCGCCCAGCTGGGCGGGGAGTTCTCCATGAAACGTACGCTCAAGATCGGCCTGTCGGCCCGCCTGCTCCACCCACGGCCCGGTGGCATCGGCATGGAAACCAAGACGCTGCAGTATCTGGAGCAGTCGGTTGCCCAGTGGATCATGGCCCGGGACGTGCTGGTCTTCATGATTCCCTCCATTACGCAGGATGGGATGCTGAATCGTAGCGCCATTCGTTTGAGCGACTACGCCAAGAATCTCGATGGACTGGTGCTGCAGGGGGAGCCGACATCAGTCCCGCCGCCTATGGTGAAGAGGAACTCCGCCCCGAATGGTCAGGCGACCGAACCCGGGATATGTATGAAATGGAATTGCTCCATGAGTTCCTCGAGATTGGCAAACCGGTGCTAGGCATCTGCCGCGGCGCCCAGCTGATCAACGTTGCCATGGGCGGCTCGCTGTATCAGGACATCGCCTCGCAACTTCCGGAATCCATCGTCCATGTCGCCGAGGCCTATGACCGGCACGCCCACGAGATCACGCTGGAACCCGGCGGGCTGCTGGAAAAACGCCTGGGGAATGCCGCTCAGCGCAAGGTGATTTCGATCCACCACCAAGGCATCCGCACCCTCGGCCGCGATCTGGTGATTGAAGCGCGGGCAGCCGGCGACGGCATGATCGAGGCAATCCGCGGCAGCGGCCGCAATTTCCTGCTCGGTCTGCAGTGGCACCCGGAATTCCGGCGCCCGAGCGACGAGGACGTGCTCGACTGCCTGCCCCTGCTCGAAGCCTTTCTCGACGCCACCCGCAGCCGGCACTGGCTGTAGCCACGCCAATCCGTGATGGCCGGGCCCGGTTACCCGGGCTCCAATGCTACGGTCAGCGGCAAAAAAAGCCGAATTTCAGTGTTTGTGTTCCATGGCCGGCATACCGGCCGCCATCGGGCGTACCACCTTGGCCTCGACCTGCTTGCTGCTGCCGTCGTCGAAGGTCAGCGTGATCGGCACGACGTCGCCTTCCTTCATCGGCGCCTTGAGGTCGATCATCATCACGTGCAGGCCGCCCGGCTTGAGCACGGCCTCGCCCTTGGCCTTGATGTCGATGGCCGGCACCGGCCGCATCTTCATGACGCCGCCTTCGTTCAGGTGGGTGTGCAGCTCGGTCACCTTGGAGACCGGATTGTCGGCCTTGAGCACCTTGACGTCCTTGTCGCCGTTGTTCCTGATCACCATGAAGGCACCGGTTGCCGGCGCATTGGGTGGGGCCAGGCGGACATAGGGGTCCTGCACGGAGACATGGTCGGCAGCGCCGGCAAAAACACCGGCCGAGAACAGCAGGCTGGCAGCGAACAGGGACAGGTGTTTCATGGCAAATCTCCTTCAGGGTTGTTGCAGATGTTTGCGGATGGCGACGACGACCTGGTCGGGCGGCGTGGCGTGGGCGATCTTGGCGACCAGTTCCCCGTCCGGGGCGATGACGAAGGTGTCCGACGAGTGGTCGACGACATAGCCGCCACCGGCCGTAGCGACCTTCTGCTCGGCATAGAACACGCCGTAGCGCTTGGCGATTTCGGCAATAGCTTCAGCCGTGCCGGTGGCGCCGACGATGGCCGGGTGGAAGAACTCGGCATACTCCTTCAGGCGCTCCGGCGTGTCGCGCTTCGGGTCGACCGAAACGAAGATCATCGCCACCTTGCCCAACTCCTCCGGCGTCAGCAGCTTGAGGCCTTCGGCGGTGGCAGCCAGCGAGGTCGGGCAGACATCCGGGCAGAAGGTATAGCCGAAATAGACCAGCACCAGCTTGCCGCGGTAATCCTTCAAGGACACCGGACCGGCTGCCGACTGCAGCGTGAAATCGCCACCCGCCGCAATCGCAGCCCGGGGAATCGGGCGCTCCGGCATCTCGGGATGCCAGAACAGTGCCACACCCAGCACGACCAGGGCGAGCAGGCCGGCAATCGCCGTCAGGATTCGTTCGGACATCAGTGCTCTCCCGTCCCAAAGCGATACGGCACCGCGATGCGCTCGCTGCCGGTTTCGATCAGCACCGTCGCCTGCCAGTCCATGTGTCCGGTGATGCACACCGGCAAGGTCACTTCGCCGACGAAGCGACCATCGCCGCCGGCCACCAGTTGCGGACGGTTGAGGCCCATGTTCATGTCGATGCCAGCGAAATCGACCTCGACCCGCGCCGGCGTGAAACCGCGTGTCGCCACCTCGACCTGGAAAGGCTTGACCAGCGGAATCGGCCGCGTCGCCATGTTCAGCTCGATCTGACCGCCGTTCGGCAGCGTCACCGCGCAGGCTTGCTGCTGCAGGTTACAGGCCGGATCGGGCTGTACCGTCAGGTCGGCTTTCGGCAACAGCATCGGCGACAGCTTGTAGCCGACCACCACCACCAGCGCGATCAGCTCCATGCCAATCAGATCAATCAGGATTTTCTTATTCACAAGTCAGGGCCGGGACTTCAGGCAGCAGAGAAGGCAGCATTTTCGCCGATGCGGCATTTTCAGATTTAATAAACATCAATTCTTTCACAGACCACGAGGCATACAGTGTGCGGCAAATTGTCGCAGTGGCATTTAGCTGCAGGCGACGATGGGGGAATGGGAGTTCCAACTTCTGGTATTCATGGGAGAAACCGAGATGAGAAAATTTGCAGTGAAAACCACCGCGCTGCTGTTGGCCGCAGGCTTTGCAGCCACGGCGTGGTCCGCCGAATCGCTGCAGGACGTGATGAAGCGTCGCGGCCTTAGCCAGCAGGACCTGCTGGCTGCGTCCAAGACCTACGTCCCGACCGGCAAGCGCGACGAATTCGTCGTCTTCAGCTCTGGCGGCCAGTCCGGCCAGATCATCGTGTATGGCATTCCGTCCATGCGCATCCTCAAGTACATCGGCGTGTTCACGCCGGAACCCTGGCAGGGCTACGGCTTCGATGAAAACTCCAAGGCTGTGCTGAACCAGGGCAGCATCGATGGCAAGACCATCACCTGGGGTGACACGCACCACCCGGCCATCTCGGAAACCCAGGGCAAGTACGACGGCCAGTTCCTGTTCATCAACGACAAGGCCAATCCGCGCCTCGCCGTGATCGACCTGCGCGACTTCGAAACCAAGCAGATCGTCGTCAACCCGATCTACAAGTCCGAACACGGCGGTGCCTTTGTCACGCCGAACACCGACTACGTGATCGAAGCCGCCCAGTACGCCGCACCGCTCGAGAACAAGAAGTTCTACCCGCTCGAAGAGTTCAACGAGAAGTATCGCGGTGGCGTCACCTACTGGAAGTTCGACCGCAAGGAAGGCCGCATCAACCCGAAGGAATCCTTCTCCCTCGAACTGCCGCCGTACTCGCAGGACTTGTCCGACGCCGGCAAGGGTCCGTCCGACGGCTGGTCCTTCACCAACTCCTTCTGTTCCGAGCGTTACGTTGGCGGCATCGAAAAGGGCCGTCCGCCGTATGAAGCCGGTTGTTCCGCCAAGGACACCGACTACATGCACGTAATCAACTGGAAGAAGGCCGCCGAACTGGTCGCCGCCGGCAAGGCCAAGACCATCAACGGTCACAAGGTCCTGCCGATGGACGTTTCGATCAAGGAAGGCATCCTCTTCCTGGTACCGGAACCGAAGTCCCCGCACGGCGTTGACGTGACCCCGGACGGCAAGAGCATCATCGTCTCCGGCAAGCTCGACACCCACGTTTCCGTCTATTCCTTCGAGAAGATCCAGGCCGCCATCAAGGCCGGCAAGTTCGAATCCAAGGATCCGTACGGCATCCCGGTCATCGGCATGAAGGACGCCCTGGACAAGCAGGTTCAACTCGGCCTCGGCCCCCTGCACACCCAGTACGACTCCAAGTCCTGCCTGGCCTACACCTCGCTCTACGTGGATAGCCAGGTCGCCAAGTGGAACTACTGCGAAGGCAAGGTCGTCGACAAGATCTCGGTGCACTACAACATCGGTCACCTGATGACCATGGAAGGCGATTCCATGGATCCGAAGGGCCGCTACCTGGTTGCGCTGAACAAGCTGGCCATCGACCGCTTCGTGCCGGTCGGCCCGCTGCATCCGCAGAACCACCAGCTGATCGACATCTCGAACGACAAGATGCAACTGTTGTACGACATGCCGCTGCCGCTGGGCGAGCCGCACTACGCCGTCGCCATCGACGCCACCAAGCTGAAGCCGGGCGTGCGTTACAAGGTCGGTACCGATTCCCGCACCGACAAGCAGCATCCGGGCATGGTCCGTGCAGGCGAAGAGCGTATCGAGAAGAAGGGTAACAAGATCACCGTCTATGGCACCCTGATCCGCTCGCACATCACGCCGGAAACCATCGAAGCCGACGTCGGCGACGAAGTGACCGTCCATCTGACCAACCTCGAACGTGCCCAGGACGAAACCCACGGCTTCACCGTGTCGACCTACAACGTTCACGCCTCCGTCGAACCGGGCAAGACCGTCACGGTCAAGTTCAAGGCCGACAAGGAAGGTGTCTACCCGTACTACTGCACGGAATTCTGCTCCGCGCTGCACCTCGAAATGCAAGGCTACCTGCTCGTCAAGCCGAAGGGCTGGAAGCCGACCAAGACCGAGATTGCCAAGCAGAACTACACCGAGGCTGACTACAAGGCAACGATCAAGAAGGTTGCCGACACCCAGGTCGTCATCGATTCCGTGGTCGGTTACATCACCAGCGTGAATTACAAGGACTTCCCGGATGTCGTGGCCATGGTCGAAGACGCAACCGACCAGCTTGGCAAGATGAAGGATGCCAAGGCCAAGCACGAAGCCGCTGCCGCCAAGAAGGACTGGGAACAGGCCAATCTGTGGGCCGAGCAAGTCTGGCAATACCAGGTCAAGGCAGCCGACCTCGGTCTGCGCGCCAAGACCTACCTCGAGCAGAACGGTGCCAAGAAGGTCAAGTAATACGCAGCCGAAAAGTCTTGATCTGACTTAAGGCAATTATCGAGGGGCAGAGCGATTCTGCCCCTCGTTTCATTTCAGGAGGGAAAAACCATGAAATTTGTAATGTCTCTGATCGCTGCCGCCCTGGTCGCCAGCCCCGTCATCGCCGCTCCGGACGGCGCCAAGCTCTACGCCGAGAAGACCTGCAACGCCTGCCACGGCCCCAAGGGTGACAAGCCCCTGATGCCGAACTACCCGAAAATCGCCGGCCAGAATGCTGCCTACACCGAACAGCAGATGAAGGACATCAAGAGCGGCGCCCGCAACAACGGCCAGACGGCTGCCATGAAGGGCGTCATGCATCTGGTCAACGACGAGGAAATCAAGGCACTTTCCGAATACCTCGCCAAGCTTAAATAACTTGAAAAAGCCCGGCCTTCCGGGCTTATGACGCACATCAAGGAATGCTGATATAGGTGCATCGATAATGCATTCAGCGTTCGGAACCATCTGACACAAAGGACACCAAACATGAAAGCATCATTTCTGCTGATTGGCCTGCTCTCCGCCGGCATCGCTTTCGCCGCCCCCCCGGCCCCGAAAACCGAGGGCATCGAAGGCAAGGATTACAAGTGGAATGCCCAGTCCGGCGAAAAGGTCGAGGCACTGACCAAGAAGGGTGACAAGAAGCGCGGCGAAGAAGGTTATGAAACCTGCGGCGCCTGCCACCTGCCCTCCGGTGCCGGCCGTCCCGACGGCACCTTCCCGCAGCTCGCCGGCCAGCACACCACCGTGCTGATCAAGCAGATGGCCGACATCCGTGCCGGCCTGCGCGACAACCCGACGATGTACCCGTTTGCCGCCACGCTGACCGATGCTCAGGAACTGGCCGACGTTGCCGCCTACATCGAAAGCCTGTGCATTCCGCCTGACCACGGCCATTACGACTCCAAGCCGGGCGACGCCGGCAAGGACTGGAAGGTTCCGGCTGATACCGACAAGCGCATCGCCGAAGGCAAGGCGCTGTACGAAAAGGAATGCCTGGAGTGCCACGGCAAGAACGGCGAAGGCAACAAGGAAAAGTTCTATCCGGTGATCGCCGGCCAGCACTACAAGTACCTGCTGCGCCAGATGACCGAAATTCGTAACGGCCATCGCCGCAACGCCAATCCGGACATGGTCAAGATCATCAAGAAATACACCGATGACCAGCTGATTTCCATTTCCGCCTACCAGGCCAGCCTGCAGATGCCGGGCAACATGTGCAAGCCGAAGGCTGGCGCAGGCAAGAAGAAGTAAGTAGTTTGCAGTAAGCTTGATGGGTTGCCCGCCTGAGCGGGCAACCTTCACCCGACGCCGCGGGTGGCGTCAGACCACAGAGAACAGCAATATGGAAAAGCAAAACAAAATCATCGGCGGCCTTACCTTGATCTCATTGATCTGCCTGATCGCCGCCTACTTTGCCCCGATCTGGTGGGTTTCGCTGACCGCCCCGAATTATCCGGCCGATGCCTTCCCCGATGGCATCCGCATCCATTTCCATTTCGACGGTGTCTATAACGGCTGCAAGGTAGCCGGCAAGGGCACGCGGATGGCCAACGAGATCATCCAAAAGGATCTCGCCCACGACGACGAGCGCTACAACCCCATCCTCGACGCCCAGAAGAACGTCGACAAGGGTGCCGAAGGCCTCGATTGCGTCCATGAAATGAACACCATCAACCACTACGTCGGCATGTTCCCGATCGCCACCGGTGCGCCGGTCGAAAAGCCGCTGGCCAAATTCTTCTTCGGCTTCTTCGCGGTGATGATGGTGGCTTTTGCCATCGCCCGCAAAAAAGCGCGAATTTTGACGCTGACCGTAGGCTTTGCTGCCGTCGCCGCCTGGATGATCGTCGACCAGTTCGTCCTCGGCCATCTGGCCAGCCATGTCGAGCACTACATGCAGGAAGCCGGCACCTTCTTCAAGGAACCGGACAAGATCAAGGTCTGGGGCGACAACGTCCTCAGCATCTCGAAGATCGTCATCTTCGGCCTGATCGCCGTGATGGGCGTGGTCATCGCCGGCACCGCCCTGGTTCGCCCCTTCCAGCTGCTGCTGGCCCTGGTCCCGGCCCTGCTGCCCGTCTTCTTCGTGATCACCTACGCCGGCTGGCTGTGGTTCTTCGGCCACAACCTGCATCCGTGGGGCGCCTTCACCGTCAAACCCTTCATGCCCACGGTCTTCGGCGAAGGCAAGGTCGCCCAGTTCTCGACCTTCTCCTATCCGTACTGGGGCTACGGCCTGCTGCTGATCATCTTCGTCTGCATGATGCTGGCCCTGCTGATCCGTCGCAAGCAGCTGCGCGAAGGCGGCGCCGAGTAAGCCCGTGATCCGCCTGCGCCAACTCGCCAGCTTCGGCCTGGCCACGTCGCTCCTGCTGGTCATCAGCCAGGGGATCTCCGAAACCCAATCGGAAGTCCCCGCCGGCATGGGCGCCCGCGCCGATGTCGACCGCCCGAAGCCGACCTTCATGCTGCACGAGCGCGACAAGCGGGTGCACGGCCTGAAGCCCTTCCAGGAACTGGTCGACCAGGCAGAGCCCGGCAGCGTGCTGCGCCCCCCCGCCGGCAACTATGCCGGGCCGGTCGTCATCACCAAACCGCTGACCATTGAAGGCGACGGCAAGGTGACCATCGACGCCGGCGACCGCGGGACGGTGATGGTGCTTAACGCCAGCGACACGACCATCCGCGGCATCCACCTGACCGGCTCCGGCGATTCGCACGACACCGACGATTCCTGCCTCGACGTCCGCGGCAACAATAACGTCATCGAGAATGTGATCGCCGACAACTGCCTGTTCGGCATCGACCTCAAGCAATCCAACCACAGCACCCTGCGCCACAACCGCATCTCCTCAAAGGATCGCGAACTGGGCGTGCGCGGCGATGGCCTGCGCCTGTGGTACAGCAGCGACAACCTGATCGAAGGCAACGAGGTCATCGACTCGCGCGACATGGTGGCCTGGTATTCGCACCGCAACATCTACCGCAACAACCTCGGCAAGCGCAGCCGTTACTCGATCCATTTCATGTTCGCCAACGACAACATCGTCGAAGGCAACCGCTTCTACGACAATGCCGTCGGCGTCTATTTCATGTACACCGAGGGCGGTGTCCTGCGCAATAACGTCATCTCGCACGCCACAGGTGCCACCGGCATGGGCATCGGCTTCAAGGAGTCGTCAGGCACGCTGGTTGAAAACAATGAAATCATTTACTGCGGCATCGGCGTCGGTTCCGACCTTTCGCCCTTCCAGCCCGATTCGACCATCGAGTTCAAGGGCAACCGCTTTGCCTACAACGGTATCGGTGTCCTGTTCAATTCGGAAACCGGCGGCAACAACCTGCGCGACAACGTTTTCGAAGGCAACCTGACCCAGGTCAGCTACGGTAGTCGCAGCGGCGCCGACAATGCCGCCAAGAACTCCTGGGCGGCCAACTACTGGGACGACTACCAGGGCTTCGATCGCAACGGCGACGGCATCGGCGACCAGAAGCATGAACTGTATTCCTACGCCGACCAGATCTGGATCGAGCTGCCGATGGCCCGCTTCTTCCGCAGTTCGCCCGTCCTCGAACTGCTCGATTTCCTCGAACGACTCGCCCCCTTCTCGACGCCCGACCTGATCCTGCGCGATGAGCAACCGCGTTTCGTCAAACCGGAAAGGAAAGCTGCATGAGCGACCAGGAAGACGACCGCCAAGCGCCGGCCGGCACCACCTCAAGCGCCGCGCCTGCCGTATCGATCGCCAAGCGACAGACCAACCGTCGCCGCGTACTGCGCACCATCCTGCTGACCGGCGGCGTGCTCGGTGCCGCGATGTCCGGTTTCCTGCCGCTGGTTTACGCCCAGAAGAAACGCCTGCGCCCGCCCGGCGCGCTCGACGAAAAGGACTTCCTGTCGAGCTGCATCAAGTGCGGCCAGTGCGTGCAAGTCTGCCCGGTTTCGGCCATCAAGCTGGCCGACCTGGTCGACGGCATGGGCGTCGGCGCACCGTACATCGATGCCCGTGAGCAAGCCTGCGATTTCTCCTGCGATGCCGTGCAATGCATCCTGGCCTGCCCGACCGGTTCGCTGACTTACCACAAGCCCGATTTTCTGCCCGTGCGCAACGGCGCCGCGCTGGCCGCCAAGCCCATCCTGCTGGCCAAAGAAAAGGACGCCGAACCGACGCTGAACCTCAACGAGCGCATCGGTGTCGCCCGCCTGGTCCGCCCGGAGGCCTGCCTGGCCGTCCAGGGCAAGGGCTTCAAGGGGCAGACGCGCGGCCCTGGTTTCAAGGGCAAGATGCGCTACATGGCCGTCGATCGCTGGAAGCCGATTCCGATCGCCGAGCACCCCTACGACGTCGCCGAATGCGACCTGTGCGCCAGCGAATGCCCGATCAAGGGGGCCATCTCGATCGAAACCGTCTTCGCCCCGGATGGCAGCCAGCGCAAGTCGCCGGTCGTCCATGAACCCTGCGTCGGGTGCGGCGTCTGCGAAATGGTCTGTCCGGTTGAACCGACGGCCATCGCCATCGAAGCCCGGGAGGTGTGGAAAGTATGAGCGAACGCCTGAAACGCCGCTTCGTAGACCAGATCAAGGTGCTGTTCGGCTGGGATCCGGCCAAGCCAAGCAAGCCGGAGGACATCAGTCCCGAAGCGCAGAAGATTCATTTCTACAAGAAGGGCAACCGCGATCTGATCGAGCAGAAGCTGCATGCACGCGCCCATGCCGAACACGGCAACAAGTGGCGTAACCGCCGCTGGGCAACGCTGATTTTCGCCAACCTGCTGTTTGCCGTTTCCTTCGCCCTCGACATCCAGATTCTCGAAGGCGCGCTGACCGCCTCGCGCTTCGTCGGCTTCCACCTGATCGACCTGAATTCAGCGCTGCAGGTCATGCTGGCCCACAAGCACATCATCAACAACCTGCTGATCGGCACCGGCACCGTACTCGTGCTGTGGGTACTGCTGGGCGGGCGCACCTTCTGCTCCTGGGTCTGCCCCTATCACCTGCTGGCCGAATGGGCGGAAAAGCTGCACCTGTTCCTGGCCAAGAAGAAACTGGTCACCGACCAGACCATGGACCGTCGCCTGCGCACCGTCTTCTGGATCGTCTTCGCGCTGCTCGCCCTGGCTACCGGCTACACCGTCTTCGAGGCCATCTCGCCGACCGGCATTCTCTCCCGTGCGCTGATCTACGGCCCGGGACTGGCCGTGCTCTGGGTGCTGGCCCTGCTCTTCTTCGAAGTCTTCTTCTCGCGCCGCGCCTGGTGCCGCTACGCCTGCCCGATCGGCCTGACCTACGGCGTCGTCGGCATCGTTTCGCCGCTGCGCATCAAGTACAAGCTCGACGGCTGCTTCCATGAAGGCGACTGCCGCAAGGTCTGCCTGGTGCCGCACGTGCTCGACACGGTGATCAAGGGCCGCGCCGTCGAAACCGAAGTCGCAATCGGCCCCGACTGCACACGCTGCGGCCTGTGCGTCGACACCTGCCCGACCGGCTCGCTGACTTTCGAGGTCAAGGGCCTGTCGAAACTGATGTGATTTTGGCCAAAATTTCCGGCTTACCGTAGCATTTACGGCGGTCCGCCGGGCAGCTGCAAAATCTCGACTAGGTTGACCGCCTGATCTCACGACATCTGACCACGCAATATGGTTGCCTTGACCTGTTGCCGACAGACAGCAGTCGGCCAATTGCCGCCGGTCGCAGAAGCTTACACATAGCGGACGCTCAAACTTTCCAAATGCATAATGCTTGTTCATCGGCCCCAATGCCGATAATCTCTTTGTCATTCAATGTTTGAGGCCCCATTCAATGTCTCCGCATGATTTCAAGAACCTGCCGCTTATGAACCTGAAACGCAATACAAGCAATCACTTGGATTGATGCCTGATGCTAAATATTGCCCTTGCGCTCGCTTTTGCATTTTCATCACTGCTATCACCAGGAGGGCGAATTCTTCGCTTGGCAATTGAAGAGCCCGTTCTACATAGCCTCCCTCCCTACCAAGGGCATTTGCTTTTGGCATTCGCGAACTATTGGGTTCCAGCCGTTATAGCGTATTTAGCGCTGCGCTTATTACGTGCTAATTCTTGGCTCTGGCCACGTCCAGCCATTCACGTTTTACTAGGGCTGGCAAACGCTCTAATTGTGTTTTATTTTGCTGCAAGGGTGTTTGCGTCCACGGTACAGGGTGGTGGCGCGAGTTTCGCAGTAATGTCATTTGCTCCGCTTGTGATTTTTCCAGCATGGGCAATGCTGGCCGCGGGGCTTATTTGGTTGGCATTTCGTTCAATCCGCAATCGACAAGAAACCCAACCTATCGGTTCTAGGGCGCTTGGCATTGGCGAGGGAATTGCGATAGCAATGGCGCTAGGCATCCCTGCTGTAGCAGTTGCATCAACTTTGTTTCTTACAGAAAACGCTCCCTTTAGACTCGCAAAAGAAGCGGATAAGTTGTTCAATGAAAAATGCAAGAGTGCCGGTGAAGTCATTATCAATCACCCTCAAAATGTCCAGAGCATCTACCTCGACCAAGACGGAGGGCAGTACTTTGACAACATAGTCAACGGTGTCTATGGCAGCTATGGAAGCAGCATTCTTGGTGAACCGCTGGTGAATAGCGGGTTGCTGTTGTACTTCGAAAAGAAAAATGATCGGCAACAAATTGATGGAGGTATCGCCAAGTACCATAAGCATGGTCTCAAGGACTGGAAAGGCGAGCCAGTAGAGGAACTCACAAGCGAATACGGCGTGTTCCAAAAATCTCTAGTTAGCGACAGCGATGAGAAGAGACTGGGAGTTCGCGGGATGGAGATTACGATAAAGAATATGAAGACTGAACAGACTGTCGCAACTCTCACGTTCTTTACGAGTAGCCGCCATAGAAAAATTTGCGGTCAGTCTAGCGATGGGCGTTTTGGTGTGAGTGATTTCATTAGAAAGTCACTGAACCTGACGAGGCAGTTTCCCGATGCGTTTCCAGCGGCTACGCAGCGTCCCTGATCTATCGCATTGAAGGTCCGCATTCGAAAAACTTGATCGGCAGCTATGGGTCGATTCGAGCCGGCCAGGTAGATGCGACTCTGTGGTCAGCTTGGTTGAGCATGCAGGGTCTGGCCAGCGCGATTCTGCAGGTAGCGCCTCAGCGCTCCCCGCCCCGCCATGCGGCCAGGGCCGCCGTTGCATCTTCCAGCGTGACCAGCCGTTTGATCCCGGGCACGTCAGCCAGCCGCCGGATACCACCGCCGCCCACCCACAGCGCCACTTCATCCGGCAACGCCGCCCGTAGCTGTTGCAGCAGCATCGGTATCTGGCGCTGGGGAAAAGCCACCGAAAACGAGAGCGCGACGATATCGGCACGATGGGCCGTCGCCGCACGGCTGATCTCGAGCAGCGGCATCTGCGTCCCCAGCGGGATGCACTCCGCCCCCTCCAGCGCGAACAGCGCTTCGACCATCAACAGCCCCAGCACATGTTGCTCGTCCGGTACGCTGGTCAGCAGGATGCGCGGGTCGCGCGGGCCGGTTGGCAAGGTGGCGACCGCCTGGCGGAGCAAACGCTTGGTCAGTTCGGTGAACAGGTGTTCCTCGAAGACCTCGAAAGTGCCGCGCTCCCAGTATTCACCGACCTGACTGGTCAACGGCGCCACAGTGTCCTGGACAAAACCCTGCAGTCCCTGGCGGGCCAGACGCTGTTGCATGGCCTGCTGGTAAGCGGCGACGTCGTGCCGCTTGATCAGCGACAACAGTTCGTCGAGTTCGCTGGCGGCAACCGGATCGGCTGACCTGATCGGCTCCTTCCGGCGCGGCGCCAGCACGGCCAGTTCGGCGACCGGCGTCGCAATCAGCTTGCCAGGGCGATGCCCGGCATCCATCAGCCGCTTGATCAGGCGTAGCCGCTCGACCTGCTCGGGCGGATAGCAGCGCTCGCCGTTGGCGTCGCGCTCCGGTACGGGGAATCCATAGCGGCGTTCCCACATGCGCAGGACGTCCTTGGACAGGCCGGTATCGCGCTCGACAGCGGCGATATTGAAATGGGTGGCATTCATATTTGTCCTGTACAAACGTTAGACAAACCATTGACAAACGATTCTTTGATGTCTATCTTACGAACAAGAACTCGATTTGTCCAGGACAAAACAAACAAGGAATATTCCATGACCAAGCTGCCCAAAAAAATTCTTGCGCTGGCCGCCCTGGTTTCAGCCTGTCTCGCTGGCCCGGCCTACGCCGCCCCCTGCCCGCCCTTGCTGAACCAAGCGCTGACCAGTTTGCAGGACGGCAAGCCAATGCCGCTCTGCCAATACGCCGGCAAGGTCATCCTGGTCGTCAATACCGCCAGCTACTGCGGCTTCACCTCGCAATACGACGGCCTGGAAAAGCTCTACGCCCGGCTCAAGGACAAGGGGCTGGTCGTGCTCGGTTTTCCGTCCAACGACTTTGGCGAACAGGAGCCGGGCAGCGAAAAGGAAATCGCCGAGTTCTGCCGCCTGACCTATGGCGTCGAGTTCCCGATGGCTGGCAAGACCGTGGTCAAGGGCAAGAACGCGCATCCCTTCTACCTCAGGCTGGCCGAGATCACCGACAGCCGCCCGAAGTGGAATTTCCACAAGTATCTGATTAACCGCGATGCCACGCAGGTCGTCGCCTTCGGCAGCTTCACCAAGCCGGACGATGCCGACCTGCTGAAGACCATCGACCGCTTCCTGGCCCAGTAAGGAGACTGCCATGACGACCAGAAAACGCATCGCCGTCGTCGGCGCCGGCATTTCCGGACTGGCCAGCGCCTGGCTGCTGAGCCGCCACCACGACGTCACGCTGTTCGAAGCCGGCAGCTACCTCGGTGGCCACACCAACACCGTCGACGTGACGCTCGAAGGCCGTACGCATCCGGTCGATACCGGCTTTCTCGTCTTCAACGAAAAAACCTATCCCAACCTGATCGCGCTGTTTGAGCACCTCGGCGTGGACAGCGTCGAGACCGAAATGTCCTTTGCCGTCAGCCTGGAGAATCCGCGCCTCGAATGGGCCGGCAGCAACCTGGCGACAATTTTCGGCCAGAAGCGCAACCTCGTTCGCCGCGAATTCTGGCGCATGCTGGCCGACATCCTGCGCTTCAACCGCGACAGCAACGCCTGGCTGCTCGCTCACCCCGACAACCGGCGCAGCCTGCGCGAATTCCTGTCCGAAGGTCGCTACTCGGCCGCCTTCGCCGACTGGTACCTGCTGCCGATGGCCGCCGCCATCTGGTCCTGCCCAACCGGCCAGATGCTCGACATGCCGCTCGCCACCTTCATCCGCTTTTGCCAGAACCACGGCCTGCTGCAGGTCTTCGACCGCCCGATGTGGCGCACCGTGTATGGCGGCGGGCGCGAATACGTCCGCCAACTGGCCGCCGAAATCAAGGCCAACGGCTCGCACTGTCGCCTCGCCTGTCCGGTCAGCGCCGTCACCCGCGACGGCGGCGGCCTGCGCGTCACCCATGGCCGCGGCAGCGAAAGCTTCGATCAGGTCGTCATGGCCTGCCACAGCGACCAGTCGCTGGCCATCCTCGGCTTCACGGCCAGCGATGCCCAGCGCGAGGTGCTGTCGGCCATCCGCTACCAGCCCAATCGCGCCGTGCTGCACACCGACCCGGCCCTGCTGCCGCGCGACCGCAAGCTGTGGTCGGCCTGGAACTACTTTGCCGCTGCCGGCCAGCCCGGCGAGCAGCCGGTCGGCGTCTCCTACCTGATCAACAAGCTGCAGCCGCTGCCGTTCCAGACGCCGGTCGTCGTCACCCTCAACCCGGCCCGCGAACCGGATCCGGCCAAGGTGCTGGCCGAATTCGACTACGCCCACCCGATCTTCGACGGCCCGGCCATCGCCGCGCAGCAGCGTCTGCGCGACCCGGCCAGCGGCATCCAGGGCGAGGGCGGCATCTGGCTGGCCGGCGCCTGGGGCAGCTACGGATTCCACGAAGACGGTCTCAAATCGGCGCTGCGCGTCGCCAACGGCCTGGGCATCCAGGCGCCGTGGCAAGCCGGCAGCGGCAGTTCGCAGCAAGCCCAGGCCTGACCCCGCCATGACCGCCCGCCCCCGGCTCTTTCTCGGTAACGTGATGCACCGCCGCCTGCGGCCGGTGGTCAATGCCTTCGTCTATCCGGTGTTCTACATCCAGTTGCCGCTGCGCGATCTGGAATCCGCAATTTGCCCGTTTTTTGCCATCGACCGTAGCTATCTGCTCAGTTTCTGGCAAAAGGACCACGGCCCGCGCGACGGCAGCCCGCTGCTACCGTGGATCACCGCCCGCCTGCGCGAACGCGGCCTGCCCGACGACGGCGAGATCATCCTGCAGACCTTCCCCCGCCTGTTCGGCTACGTCTTCAACCCCGTCAGCTTCTGGTTCTGCCACGACCGCAGCGGGGCGCTGATTGCCGTGCTGGCCGAGGTCAACAACACCTTCGGCGGCACCCACGCCTACCTGCTGCACAACCCCGGCGGCGCGCCCCTGCGCGATGGCCAGTTACTGCGCGCCGACAAATGCTTCCATGTCTCGCCGTTCAACGAGATCGTCGGCGGCTACCGCTTCCGCTTCCATCTCGACCGGCCGGCCCAACTGGCCCGCATCGACTACGACGATGCCGACGGCGAACTGCTGCGCACCGCCATCGCCGGTAAACCGCGCGAGTGGCGTTCGAGCGCGCTGCTCGGCGCCTTCCTGAAAATGCCCGTCATGACGGCCGGCGTAATGCTGCGCATCCACTGGCAGGCCCTGAAACTCTGGCTCAAAGGCGTGCCCTTCCGTGGCGCCCGCGTCCCTCAACCTCTCCGGGAATCGACCAAATGAACCATACGATGATCCTGCGCGGCGGCGAAACCCTGGCCCGCGACACCCGTCTGATTTTCGACCTGCTGGAGAACCTGCACGGTGGCCTGCTGGAAATCCGCCTGCCCAACGGCTGCTGCGCCTTGTTCGGCGACGGCGAACACCCCATTGCGCTCCACATCCACGACGAAGCGGTCTTCAGCCGGGTGCTGGCGCGCGGCGACATCGGCCTGGCCGAAGCCTACCTCGACGGTCTCTGGGACTGCCCCGACATCACCGGCCTGCTGACCCTGCTGGCGCGCAACCGCGCGGCACTCGGCAAAGCGGTGTACGGCTCGTGGCCGCGCCTGCTGGCGGCCCGCGTCCGGCACTGGCTCAACCGCAACAGCCGCATCGGCAGCCAACGCAACATCATGGCCCACTACGACCTGGGCAACGATTTCTACAAACTCTGGCTGGACCCGAGCATGAGCTACTCGGCCGCCATCTACCGCGACGCCGATGACGGCACGCTGCAAACCGCCCAGCACGCCAAGTACCGCCGCATCCTGCAACGGCTGAAGGCCGAACCGGGCGAGCGCGTGCTGGAAATCGGCTGCGGCTGGGGCGGCTTTGCCGAAATGGCCGTGGCGCAAGGTCTGGCCGTCACCGGCCTGACCCTGTCGCCGGCCCAGCTCGCCTGGGCGCGCAAGCGCGTTCCAGCCGCCGACCTGCGCCTGCAGGACTACCGCGACACGAACGAGCGCTTCGATCACATCGTCTCCATCGAAATGTTCGAAGCCGTCGGCGAACGCTTCTGGCCCGGCTATTTCAAGACCGTGGCCAAGGCGTTGAAGCCGGGCGGCCGGGCGGTGATCCAGAGCATCACCATCCGCGACGACCTGTTCCCCAGCTACCGCAAGGGCACCGACTTCATCCAGCAATACATCTTCCCCGGCGGCATGCTGCCATCGCGCAGTGCCTTCCGCGCCGCTGCCGCCCGGCAGGGGCTGGCCGTCCGTCACGAATACGCCTTCGGCCTCGACTACGCCCGCACCCTGGCCGAATGGCGCCAGGCCTTCGAAGCCAACTGGCCGGCCATCGCCGCGCAAGGCTTCGACGACACCTTCCGTCGCCTCTGGCGAATGTACCTGTGCTACTGCGAGGCCGGCTTCCTGGCCGGCAACGTCGATGTCGTCCAGTTCGAACTTTCCCATCGCTGAGCATCCCGGCTGCGAATGCTACGGTCGGCGGCAAAAAATGGCCAAAATCGAAATCTTCTCGGCGCCGCGCCGTCGCCTGCTGGCGGCCCTAGCCGCGCTACCCTTGGTCGTCCGACCTATCGTCGCCCTGGCCAGCACCGACCCGACCACCGGCCTCGCCCGCTGGGGCAGCGGCGAATTCCGGCGCTTCGGCTTTCTCGTCTATGAAGCCACCCTGTGGGCCGGCGACGACCCGCAACGCCCACCGCTGGCCCTGAAGCTCACCTACCGGCGCAACATCGCCGGCCAAGCCATTGCCGAAGCCAGCGTCAAGGAAATCCGCCAGCTCGGCCTGGCGGACGAAGCCACGCTAAAGCGCTGGGGCCTGCAAATGACCGCACTGTTCCCGGACGTCAAACCCGGCGACCAGATCACCGGCCACTACCGGGCCGAGGGCGCCGAATTCCGTTTCAACGACCGCCCACTCGGCCGCCTCGACGACCCGGCCTTCGCCCGCGCCTTCTTCGCCATCTGGCTCGACCCGAAGACCAGCGCACCCGACCTGCGCGCCGCGCTGCTCAAGCGCCCGGCAGCCTGAAATGACCACCGGCCGCGTCCTCGCCTACGGCCTGCTCGGCCTGCCGCTCGCCTTCGCGGCGTTGCCGGTCTACGTCCATGTGCCGCGCTTCTACGCTGAAACGACCGGCCTGCCGCTGGCCCTGCTCGGCGTCGTCCTGCTCGGCGCCCGTTTGCTCGATGCCGGCATCGACCCCTGGCTCGGCTGGCTGGCCGACCGCGTCTCCCGCCGGCGCATGCTCGCCCTCGCCCTGCTGCCCTTCGCCATCGGCTTCGTCGCCCTGCTCAACCCGCCGAGTGCCTCGCCTGCCCTCTGGCTGCTCGCCTCACTTGCCCTGACTTATCTTGGCTTCTCGGCCGCCACCGTCGCCTACCAGGCCTGGGGCGCCGACCTCGGCCATGATGCCGGGGAGCGCACCCGGCTAACCGCTGCCCGCGAAGGCTTCGGCCTGCTCGGCGTGGTTCTCGCCGCGGCGCTGCCCGGCCTGCTCGCCAGCCACCTCGACGCAGGCATCGCCCGCCTGAGCTGGGTGCTGCCGCCGCTGTTGCTGATCGCCGCCGCGACCACCTTTTCGCGGGTCGCCGCTGGGCCGACCGTCGAAACGCTCAGCCAGCCGCTGCTGCCCAGCCTGCGCCGCGTCGTCGCCGATCCGGCCTTCCGCCGCCTGCTGCTGGTCTTCGTCGCCAACGGCATCGCCGCCGCGCTGCCGGCCACGCTGTTCCTCTTTTTCGTCGCCGATGTGCTGCAACTGACCGCCGCCAGCGGCGCCCTGCTTGCCCTCTATTTCATCGCCGGTGCCGCCTCGCTGCCACTCTGGGTACGCGCCGCCGCCCGCCATGGCCGGGTCGCTGCCTGGCTGGCGGCCATCGCCCTGTCGATCGCCGCCTTCGCCGGCGCCAGCCTGCTCGGCCCCGGCGATCTCTGGCCCTTCGCCGCCATCTGCCTGGCCTCCGGCCTGGCCCTCGGCGCCGACCTGACACTGCCCGCCGCCATGGCCGCCGACCTCGGCGAACGTCAGGGGCAGGCCGGTGCCTGCTTCGGCGTCTGGAACTTCGTCGCAAAACTCAACCTGGCGCTGGCCGCCGGTCTATCCCTGCCGCTGCTCGGCAGCCTTGGCTATGTGCCGGGCAGCGGCGCCGGCCTGCCTGCCCTGACTTTCGCCTACGCCCTGCTGCCACTCGCCTTCAAGGCCCTGGCCGGCCTGCTGCTCTGGCGCTGGCGCCATTTCCTGGAGAACATCCGATGAAACTCATGCTTGCTGCCGCCCTGTCGCTGGGCCTCGCCGGCTGTGCCGCGACCGGCGTCGAACAATACCGCGCCGAACAACCGGCGCTCGACCTCAAAACCTACATGAACGGCACGCTCGACGCCTGGGGCATGTTCCAGGGCCGCTCGGGCGAGGTCAAAAAGCGCTTCCACGTCGTCATCGAGGCCCGTTGGCAGGGCGATACCGGCGTGCTCGACGAGCAGTTCAAGTGGTCCGATGGCACCACCTCGCGCCGGGTGTGGACGCTGACCCGGCAGGCCGATGGCAGCTTCCGCGGCAAGGCCGACGACGTGATCGGCGAGGCAATCGGCGAAGTCGCCGGCAATGCCCTGCGCTGGCGCTACGTGCTAGCCCTGCCGGTCGACGGCAAGGTCTATCACGTCGATTTCGACGACTGGATGTTCCTGATGGACGACAAGGTGATGCTGAACCGCTCGGCCATGTCGAAATGGGGCTTCCATCTCGGCGAAGTGACCCTGACCTTCGTCAAGCGATGAACCCGGCCATCACCGACTGGAAAGGCAAGCGCGTCTGGCTGATCGGCGCGTCGAGCGGCATTGGCGCCGCGCTGGCCGGCGAACTGGCCCGCCGTGGCGCCCGCCTGGCGATCTCGGCGCGCAACGCCCGCAAGCTGCAACGCATCGCCATCAACGGCGCCCTGCCGGTCCCCTGCGACGTTACCGACACCGACAGCCTGGCCGCCGCCCGGAGCAGCGTGCTGGGCGCCTTCGGCAGCATCGACCTGGTGATCTACCTGGCCGGCGACTACGTGCCGATGCGCGCCGACGACTTCAACCTGGCCGTCGCCGAGCAGATCATCAACGTCAACTTCATCGCCGCCATGCATGTCGCCGCCGCCGTCCTGCCCGACCTCCGGCCCGGCGGCGGCATCGCCTTCGTGGCCAGCGTCGCCGGCTACCGTGGCCTGCCCAAGGCGCTGTGCTACGGGCCGGGCAAGGCGGCGCTGATTCACTTTGCCGAAGTCCTGCACCTCGATCTGGCGCCCAAGGGCATCGGCGTCTGGGTCATCAACCCCGGCTTCGTCGCCACGCCGCTGACCGCGCAGAACGATTTCTCCATGCCGGCGCTGCAAACGCCCGAAGAGGCGGCCAATGCTACGGTCGAAGGCTTTAAATCGGGAAATTTCGAAATCCATTTCCCGAAGCGCTTCACCCGCCTGATGAAACTGCTAGCCATCCTGCCCTACCGCTGGTATTTCCCGCTGATCCGCCGCTTGACCGGAGGCTGACATGAGCATCGACACCCTGATTCGTTTCTACGAAACCCTGACCCCGGCCGACATCGCCCGCTTTCCCGAGTTCTATGCCGACGACGCCTTCTTCAAGGACCCGTTCAATGAAGTCCACGACGTCGCCGCCATCCAGCGCATCTTCAGCCACATGTTCAAGCAGGTCGGCGAACCGCGCTTCGTGGTCGGCGAGCGCGTCGTCGATGCCCGCGGCGCCATGCTGGTGTGGACCTTCCATTTCCGCATCCGCCCGTGGTGCGGCGAACCGCTGACCCTGCGCGGCGTCTCGCACCTCAAGTTCGACGCCCACGGCAAGGTCAATTACCACCGCGACTACTGGGACGCCGCCGAGGAGCTATACATGAAACTGCCCGGCCTGGGCCTGCTGATGCGCGGCCTGCAAAAGGCGCTGGGCAGCCGTTAGACCCGGCGCTCCAGGGCCTTGAATGGCGGCTGCCAGGCCGCGGATTTTTGATCGAAATTCAATGTCGGCCCTGCCGCCCCTTCTATAATCCGGCCCATGATCCAGTTCACCCAAGTCGCCAAGACCTTTCGCAAAGCCCGCGTGCTCGATGGCATCAGCCTGAACATCGGCCTCGGCGAACGCGTCGCCCTGATCGGCTCCAACGGTGCCGGCAAGACCACCCTGATCCGCTGCCTGCTCGGCGAATACACCTACGACGGCAGTGTCGCCATCAACGGCCTCGACCCGCGCAGCAATCGCACAGCCGTGCTCGGCAGCATCGGCTTCGTGCCGCAGCTGCCGCCGCCGCTGAAGATGCCGGTCGGCCAGCTGATCGACTTCTCGGCCTCGCTGTGCGGCACCGACCCGCAGCGCATCCACGCCATCGCCAAGCGCCTCGGCCTCAACCTCGACGACATCCTGTCCCGCCAGTTCGTCCGCCTCTCCGGCGGCATGAAGCAGAAGCTGCTGATCGCCATCGCCCTCGGCCGCGACGCCAAGGTGCTGGTCATGGACGAGCCGGCCGCCAACCTCGACCCGGAAGCGCGCAAGATTTTCTTCGACCTGCTGGCCGAACGCCTCGACGACGCGACGATGATCATCTCCAGCCACCGCCTCGACGAAGTCTCGGCGCTGGTCAATCGCGTCATCGAAATGGACATGGGCAAGGTCGTCCTCGACGACAAGGTGGCCGACGCGGTCACGCTGACCGCCCGTCTGGCCTGCCGCGTCGTGCTCAGCCGCTTCGAGCCGGCCTTCGCCAAGGCGCTCGACGGCTGGAAGCTGCAGAGCAGCGACGACAACCGCGTGTGGACCGGCGAGATCGCCGGGCCGGACCGCCTGCGCTTCCTCGGCATCGTTTCCCGTTACACGGCGCTGGTCAGCGACCTGTCGCTGTCCGAGATCTGACCATGTGCGACAGCCATCGCCGCCAGTTCATCGGCCGGCTCGGCCTCGGCGGCCTGCTGCTGACCCCGCTTGCTGCCGCGCTTTCCGCTTGCGGCAGCAAGGGCGGCTGGCCGGACGGCATGGCCGAGATCAAGTGGGACCGCGATACCTGCGCCCGCTGCAGCATGGTCATCTCCGACCGCCGCTTCGCCGGCCAGATTCGCGGCGGCCCGGACGGCACCGTCTTCAAGTTCGACGACCCCGGCTGCCTCGCCTTCTGGCTCAAGGAAAAGGCCGACAAATACCCGTGGCTGGCCGATGCCGGCACGAAAATGTGGGTTGCCGATTTCAACAGCAAGAGCCGCGACGAGATGGTCTGGCTCGACCCGCGCCGCGCCTACTACGTGACGCGCACCTCGCCGATGGGCTATAACTTCGCCGCCGTCGCCGCGCCGCTGGCCGGCGCCATCGATTTCACCGACATGCGCCAGCACGCGCTGGCCAAGGGTAAGTAAATGAAACAACTGTGGCTGACCGCCAAACTGGACATCGTCGAATCGCTGCGTGCCCGCTGGTTCCAGATCTACACGCTGGTCTTCGGCGGCATCGTCGCCCTGCTCTTCCTCTTTGGCCTGACCGAATCGCGCGTCCTCGGCTTCATCGGCCTGTCGCGCCTGCTCGTCACCTACATCCAGCTGACCATGGCCATCCTGCCGATCTTCGTGCTGATCACCACGGTCCGCTCGGTAGCCGGCGACCGCGAGGCCGGCGTCTTCGAATACCTGCTCTCGCTGCCGGTGTCGCTGTCCGCCTGGTTCTGGGGCAAGATCGTCGGCCGCTACATCGTCGTCTTCGCGCCGGTCTTCCTGGCCATGCTCGGCGCCGTGATCTGGGCAACGATCAGCGGCATCGAAGTGCCGTGGGACATGTTCGGCTACTACACCGCGCTGCTCGCCGTCATGGCCATGTGTTTCCTCGGCATCGGCATGCTGATCTCCTCGGTGGCCCGCACCACCGACATGGCCCAGGGCGCCGCCTTCATGGTCTGGCTGTTCCTGCTCCTCTTCCTCGACCTGATCCTGCTCGGCATCATGATCCAGGGCAAGGTCGCCCCGGAAATCGCCGTCACCCTGGCCCTGGTCAACCCGCTGCAGGTCTTCCGCACCGCCGCGCTGGCCTTGTTCGACCCGCAACTGATCGTCCTCGGCCCTTCGGCCTACGTCATCCTCGACCTGTTCGGCACGGCCGGCTACAAGGTCTTCGCGCTGGCCTACCCGGCGGCGCTCGGCCTGGTCAGCGCAACGGTCGGCTACTTCCTGTTCCGCCGCGGTGACCTGCCGTGAAAAAGCTGTTCGCGCTTTTCGTTTTTGGCCTTTTTTCCGGGCTGACCGTAGCCAATGACCAGCCGTCGTCGGCCCCGCTGTTCGCCGCGACGCTGAGCGACCTCGACGACAAGCCGGTGGCGCTGGAGCGCTACAAGGGCAAGCCGCTGGTCGTCAATTTCTGGGCCCGCTGGTGCGGCCCCTGTCGGGCCGAAATCCCCGAGTTGATCAAGTTCCGCGCCGACCAAAAGGGCAAGGTCGAGGTGCTGGGCATCGGCATCGAGGACAAGGCCGAACCGGCCAAGGAATTCGCCAAGGCCTACGACATGGACTACCCGGTGTTCGTCGCCAAGGCGCAGGGCATCCCGCTGATGCAGGCGCTGGGCAACAGCAAGGGCGGCCTGCCCTACACGCTGTTTATCGACCGCCACGGCCAGGTCGTGCACAAGAAGATGGGCCTCGTCAGGAAGGCCGATCTCGATGCCGTTCAGGAAGCCTTGCTGAAGAAATAAGCTTCGGCCACGGCCAAGGACAAATAAAACGGGGAAGGCAGCTGCCTTCCCCGTTTTTCAATTTTGGGCAAAATTTCCGGCTGACCGCGCCCCAACGGAAGTCCCCTTGGGGGATAGCATTCGCTACTTGATGGCATCCAGAAACTGCTGGCGCACCTCGGCCAGCGCATTCCGGCTGCCTTCCGGCACCAGCCGTTCGCAGGATTCGTAAAAACGCTCGAAGGCCGTGCGTACCCGCACCGCCTCCAGCCGCCCCTTGACCGACGAGGGGTTGCTCTCCGCCGCCGGCACGTCGAGCGGCTTGAGGATCGCGTAGCGCGGAATGATGCGCTGCCCGCCCTCTTCCGACGCTGCCGTGAGCGGCCCGGTCTTCACATACACCACGCCTTCGTATTCGAAACGGGCGCCGATGGCCAGATGCTGAAGTTTCATGTGTTTTCCCTGAAATGAAGCGGTAACCAGGCGTTTGCCCCCAACCACTCTCCGGACATTGTACCGGGCCAGCCCGCCCGGCACGGCATTTGCCAATTTCGACACGGGCCAATCTGATCCCGGCGCCGGAATTATTTTCCCGGGCATCGGTCGAACAACAACAGGAAAAATTCTTCTCGTCAGCGGGGCTCCTGAAGCATCGGCAAATCTGGCGATTCCATCGAGGGCGTTCGATATGGACATGAAGGCAGCAGATAGCGAAGCCTCCGAAGACAACGCGAGTTCGTCCACCGGACACGGTTGCCCGGTATTGCCGGGAATGCCGAGCGGCAAGCAGTTGGGAGAAGATTCGTTTCGTCGGGTCGTCGAATGGGCGCCCAGCGCGATGGTCATGATCGACCGCGAGGGCATCATGGTCATGGTCAATACACAGACCGAGAAAATGTTCGATTACGGCCGCCAGGCCCTGATCGGGCAATCGGTGGAAATGCTGGTGCCTGAACGTTTTCGAGCCAACCATCGCCACTTTCGCGGGGGCTTTTTCGACGACCCGCAACCACGCCCGATGGGTGTCGGCCGCGACCTGTTCGGCTGCCGTGCCGACGGCAGCGAATTTCCGGTCGAGATCGGCCTCAACCCGATCGATACCGAAGCCGGCGCCATGGTCCTTGCCTCGATCATCGACATCACCGAACGACGGCGCGCCCAGCAATCGCTGGAAAGCGCCCTGCGCGAAAAAACCGTTCTGCTCAACGAAGTCCACCATCGGGTCAAGAACAACCTGCAGGTGATCACCAGCCTGCTCAACCTGCAGGCCGATTTTGCCGCCGACCCACGCATCCGCGCCATCCTGGCCGAGAGTTGCGGCCGGGTCAGGGCCATGGCGCTGACCCACCAGCTGCTTTACGAACGCAAGGATTTCTCGCGCCTCGAACTGGGCGACTATCTTGAACGCCTGGTGCAGTCGATCCGCGCCACCTACCGGTCGACCGGCGACCGCATCGGCCTGCGTCTCGAATCACCGCCCGACGGGGTGCAACTCGACCTCGAACGAACCATCCCCTGCGGCCTGCTGGTCAATGAGCTGGTGACCAATTCGTTCAAGCACGCCTTTCCCGGGGAACGTACCGGGGAAATTGTCATCGAACTCAAGGAAGACAGCGACGGCCGAATCGCCTTCAGCGTCGCCGACAACGGCATCGGCCTGCCGCCCGACGAGAAGCTGGCGAAAAGCAACTCGCTCGGCCTGCAACTGGTCCAGTTGTTCATCGAACAATTGCACGGCGAATTGCAGACCGACCGCCAGGACGGCTGTCGATTCACTGTCAGCTTCCCGAAAAACCTCGCAGGAAAGGATGCCCCATGAGCGCAAGACTGCCGGTCAACCTGATGCTGGTCGAGGACGAACGGATTGTTGCCTTCGATCTCAAGCGGCAACTGCAGGGTTTCGGTTACGAGGTCGGCAGCATCGTCGCCAGCGGCGAGCTGGCCATCGACCGCGCCGAAGCCGACCGACCCGACCTGGTACTGATGGACATCCATCTCGAAGGCAAGCTGGACGGCATCGAGGCCGCCATCGAAATCCGCAACCGCTGCCGGATACCGGTCGTCTTCCTGAGCGCCTATGCCGAGGACGACACCTTGCGCCGCGCCCTCGACAGCCGCCCCTTCGGCTACCTGGTCAAACCCTGCGAGGGCCGCGAACTGCACGCCACCATCCAGATGGCCCTGGCCCGGCGCGAGGACGAAGCGGCGGTGCAGGAAAGCGAGGAACGCCTGAAACTGGCCCTCGATTCGGCTTCGCTCGGCGTCCTCGAATGGAATCCGGCCCTGAACCGGCTGAAGGGCGACAGCTATCTCGGCGTGCTGTTCGAAAACGAGGCCAAGCCGATCGACGAATCGTGGGAAGCCTTCATAGCTCACGTGGACGAAGCCGACCGCGACCGGGTGCGCAAGACCCTGAACTCGGCGGTGCAGGAAGGCCAGGCGGTCTGCATCGAGTTCCGCACCACCGGCAACGGCTTGCCGCCCCGCTACATGGAAGCCCATGCCAAGGCCTATGGCGGCAAGGGTGAAGTCAGCCGGGTGGTCGGCATCCTCAAGGACATCACCCAGCGCCACCGCGATGAGGAACAGCTACGGCAGTCCGGCGTCGTCTTCGACACCACGGCGGAAGCTCTGGTGATCACCGACGCCGACCGGCGCGTGGTGGCGGTCAACCGGGCTTTTTCGCGGATTACCGGCTATGAAGAAACGGAAATCATCGGCAACGACCCGGACCGGATGCTGCGCGTCACGCCTTGCCTGGAACACTACGCCGCCTTCCTGCAGTCCGATGCCGCCGGCTTCTGGCATGGCGAAGTGCGCTGCCACCGCAAGGACGGCACGGCTTTTCCGGCCTGGCAGAGCGTCAGCGCGGTACGCGACACCAAGGGTCGGCTGACTCACTACGTCAGCGCCTTTTCCGACGTCACGGCGATCCACGATGCGCATCGGCAACTCAATCACCTCGCCCACCACGATCCGCTGACCGGCCTGCCCAATCGCCTGCTCTTCGACGACCGCCTGGAAAACGCCATGGAGCAGGCCTTGCGCAACGAACAGCGCTGCCTGCTGATGTTCCTCGACCTCGACAGCTTCAAGGTCATCAACGACACGCTGGGACACGCGGTCGGCGACGAACTGCTGCGCATCGTCGGTGACCGGCTGCGCAGCGTGCTGCGCGCCAGCGACACCGTCGCCCGCCTGGGCGGTGACGAATTCGTGATCCTGACCGGCACCGCCAACCCGGATTACGCCGCGCAACTGGCGCAAAAAATCCTCGACCAGCTCAGCCTGCCGATCGAGATTTCCGGCGAGCCGCTGTCGATCACCGGCAGCGTCGGCATCGCCATCTTTCCCGACAACGGCAGCGACGGCCAGCAACTGATGCGGGCCGCCGACATGGCGATGTACACGGCCAAGGCTGAAGGCCGCAATCGCTTCAATTTCTACGCCAAGGACATGTCCGAGCGGGCGCACGAGCGGATGTACATCGAGCAGGGCCTGCGCCGCGCAGTCGCCACCGATGCGCTGGCCGTCTATTACCAGCCCCGCGTCGATCTCGCCGACCAGCACATCGTCGGGGTCGAGGCGCTGGTCCGCTGGCCGCACCCGGAACGCGGCCTGGTCATGCCGAGCAGCTTCATCGCCATCGCCGAAGACAGCGGCGTCATCGAAGCGCTGGGCCGCTGGGTACTGTTGCGCACCTGCCGGGAAATGCTGGGCATCGTCCAGGAAGCGATGGCGGCCGGCCGGCATTTCCATGTCGCGGTCAATGTGTCGGCCCGTCAGTTCCTGAGCAGCGACTTCGTCAGCATCGTCAGATCGGCGCTCGACGAAACCGGTTTCCCGGTCGCCGCGCTGGAACTGGAAATCACCGAGAGCACGCTGCAGGCCACCGAACGCAGCCTGGCCGTCCTCCATGCACTCAGGGCGCTCGGCGTCTCGATCAGCATCGACGACTTCGGCACCGGCTATTCGTCGCTGAGCGTCTTGCGCGACCTGCCGATCAACCGCATCAAGATCGACCGTTCCTTCATCGTCGACATGCCGGCCAGCGAAGGCCAGCGGGCGGTCATCGAAGCCATCGTCGGACTGAGCCGGGCGATGGGCATGGCGATCACCGTCGAAGGCATCGAAACGCCGGAACAGGCAGCCATCCTGCAACAACTGGGCTGCCAGGAAGGCCAGGGCTTTCTCTACGGCCAGGCAATCAGCTTCGGCAGCCTGGTTCGTCTGCTCAGCCCGGGCGGCGGCCGGCAATAGGCACCTGCCGCCCGTACCAAGCGATCAGGGCGCGCGGCCCATTTCGACAAAAGCTTCCATCAGCAGCTGCGGATTGTCCATCAGCCGCTGCTTCCACTTGCCGAGCTTGCGCCGCGTCTGGATCAGGCCACGAATGGCGCCGACGTGCTGGGTGCGGCCGATGGTGATGGCACCGATCAGGCAGTCGTCATGGAAACACAGGCGGGTGTAGAGATACTTGCCCTCGTCCACCTTCTCGACGATCTCGCCGCCCTCGCGCCCCTGCCACAGGCCGAAGGTATGGGAGACCAGGCCGACCGTGTCGAGCACGTTCATGCTCAGGCTGCCGCGATAAGGCACGCGCTTGCCGATCATGTTGAGTGCCGCGACACGGCCATGCTCGGTAGCCGTCGGCTGCAGCGCGTGGACGACCCACTCGCCGGTCGAGAAATCGCGCCCCTGCGCCACGTCGCCGGCCGAGTAGATGCACGGCACCGTCGTTTCCATGAATTCGTTGATCACGATGCCCTGGTCGATTTCGGCCCCGGTGCCTTCCAGGAAGGAAATATTCGGACGCACGCCGGTGGCCAGGATGATCAGGTCGGCATCGATCGTCCGGGTATCCATGACCAGTCGCGGGCCGGCCTCGATGCGTTCGACCTTGCCCTTGGTGATGATCTCGACACCCTTGTTCTCCAGCCAGCGCTGCAGCATCGAACTGCCTACCGGCGTCATCATCGAGCGCAGGATCTGCCCGGCGCGGCCGGCGATCACCGACAGCTGCACCCCGCTCTGGACCAGCGACTTCATGCACACCCCGGCGACAAAGCCGGCGCCGAGCATGACCACCCGGTTGCCCGGCTTGAGCTTCTCGGCAATCGCCCGGGCGTCTTCCAGCGTCCAGCAGGTCACCACACCCGGCAGATCGGTGCCGGCCACCGGCGGCAAGGCCGGCGACGAGCCGGTCGCCACCAGCAGGCGGTCGTAGGCGATGCTTGATCCGTCATCCAGATCGACCGTGCCGCCCGTTGGGCCGGCATGCACCTTCAATGCCTTGCGATTGAGGTAACGGACCCCGAGCGACTCGAAATGGCCGACGGTCTTGCGCTGGGCAGCGCCCGCCTCGTCGATCCGGCCGGTCAGGATGTAGGGAATCGCCATGCGCGCATAGGGCTCGCCCGGCTCGCCGCTGATCAGGGTGACTTCGCCGGACGGGTCCTGCTGGCGAAGGGTTTCGGCGGCCCTGACGCCAGCCGGGCCGGCGCCGATAAGAACGTATTTCATGGAAACGGCTTTCATTTGAATGACCGCCAATTCTATCCATCCGGATCGGGAATGACAGCGTTTGCCGCATTGATTTCTGGCGCTTTGCTAAGCTGTAAGCATCGATGCATTTTTATGGATGGCGGATCATGAAAATCCTACGTCGCCTGGCCCTCGTTGCCGGGGCGCTGCTGCTTCTGGTCGGGATAGCCGTTGCCGCCCTGTTCGCGCTGTTTGACGAGAACAAGCTCAAGGCGCAACTGATCGACGGCGTCTACGCTTCGACCCAGCGCAAACTGGCCATCGACGGCGAGCTGGCGCTGTCGGTGTGGCCCGATGTCGGCGTCCGGGTCGGCCGGCTGACGCTGACCGAGCGCGGCAACGACACGCCGTTCGCCAGTGTCGAGTCGGCCCGCCTGGCTGTCGCCGTCCTGCCCTTGCTGAACAAACGCGTCGAGGTTCGCCGCATCGAGATCGATGGCCTGGATGTCAAGCTGATCAAGAGAAAGGACGGCAGCCTCAACATCGACGACCTGGCCGGCGACAAAAAGGCATCGGCAAGCGCCGAACAGCCGAAAGCCAGCCGGCCGCTGCAGATCGACATCGCCGGCGTCGAACTGCGCAATGCCCGCCTGACCTGGCGTGACGAGATGGCCAACACGACGACGAGCATTGCCGACCTCGATTTCTCCAGCGGCCGCCTGCTCGGCGATCCGGCGGCCCGCCGCTTCCGGGTCGAGAAGCTGACGCTGGCGACCACGGGCAGCCACGGCGCCGATCCGTTCGAACTGAAACTGGCGGCACCGCTGCTCAGTCTGGAAGGCGAAACCCTGGAAAGCAAGGCGGTCGATCTGCTGGCCAGGCTGAACGGTACCGACCGGAGCGTCGAGGCACGCCTCGGCCTGGCCGGCATGAGCGGCTCGGGCAAGGCGCTCAAGGTCGCTGATTTCCGCTTCGCGCTCGACGCCAAGTCCGGCGATGCGACGATCAAGGCGCAACTGGCTTCGCCGGTGGCCGTGGATAGCGAAACCCGGGTCATCGCGCTGGAAAAACTCGCCGGCACCATTGACCTGGCCAGCCCAAAAATGCCGATGAAGCAGCTGAAACTGCCGCTATCCGGAAAGCTGCGCACCAATCTTACCAAGCAAACGGCCGACCTCGATCTGGCGACGGCAGTGGACGATTCGAAGATCGCTCTGCAAGCCAGGGCCGGCAAATTTTCGCCCCTCGATCTCGAATTCGCACTGGATATCGACCGCCTGAACCTCGACAAATACCTGCCGCCTGAACCCGCCGGGGCCGCGAAGCCTGCGGCCAAGGCCGCCGGAAGCGACGCGAAAATCGACCTGAGCGCCCTGAAGACGCTCAATCTGAAGGGCAGCGTCAACATCGGCCAATTGACGGCACACCGCATCGACGTCTCCCGGCTGTCGGCAAAGCTTTCGGCGACAAATGGGCACCTCGACATCGCGCCGCTGACGGCCGGGCTCTATGGCGGCACGCTGAACGGCAGCGTCGGCATCAATGCCCACGACAACCGGTTCGCCATCCGCCAGAACCTGGCCGGTATTCAGATCGCGCCGCTGCTCAAGGCCCTGATCGACAAGGACCCGCTGGAAGGCCGCGGTTCGGTGTCGGTGGACGTGACCACCCGGGGCGATACCGTGCCGGCGCTGAAGAAGGGCCTGGCCGGGCAGGCCGCGCTCGACCTGCGCGATGGCGCGGTCAAGGGGATCAACATCGCCAAGTCGTTGCGCGACCTGCAGGGGATGCTCGGCACCAAGAAGACGACGACCGTCGCCGCCAGCAGCGCCGAGAAAACCGATTTCTCCGAACTCTCGGCCAGTTTCCGGATCAATGCCGGCGTCGCCCACAACGACGACCTGCAAATGAAATCCCCGCTGCTACGCCTGACCGGCAACGGCGACATCGACATCGGCGAGGACCGGCTCGACTACCTGGCCAAGATCAGCGTCGTCAACACGACCACTGGCCAGCAGGGCAAGGATCTCGCCAAGCTCAAGGGGGTCACGATACCGCTGCGCATGCGCGGCCCGTACTCGCAGATTTCCTACTCGCTGGAGTTGGGCAACGTCGTCGAGGAAGTGGTCAAGGAGCAGATCAAGGAGAAGGCGAAGACAGAGCTGGGCAACAAGTTGAAGGGTCTGTTCGGCCGTTAGGCACAAGCTGCGGCTGGCACGGGATATGCTGAATACACTCACCTCATTTTAGCGGAGTCACTCATGTCGATCAGTTCCATCCTCAGCTCGGGCATGCAAAGCATGCAGGCCAGCATCAACCGCACGGCCATCGCCGGCAGCGGCCTGAACGTCGAAAACGGCGATCTGGCGGCCAAGATGGTGGCCATGCGCCAGGGCGAGATCGAGGCCAAGGCGGCGGCCAACGTGATCAAGACCGGCGACCAGATTCTCGGCACGCTGATCGATATCCGCGGCTAAGCCGGCAAGAGTTGCCGGCCGGGGGTTCCGGCGCAGAGCAAATCTCGAGCCGTAACCTATTTGCAATTTCGGTTTTTTTGGGGGCCGACCGTAGCATTTGCCGGAAATACGGATGGACGAAGTGCCATGAAGCAGAGTGTCGCGCCCCCTGGTCCAACAATCAATTCAGTACCTGCTGCCCGTGGTGGCTGCCCTCCCGCCGAGGTGCCGCCTTTCATCTTCAGTCACGGCAGCACATCGGGCGTATCGCCATTTGCTGATTCGGGGTAAGGTTGGGAGTTGGGGAAACACACCAACCATCTACAGGAGACTGAATCATGAAAAGGTCAACCTGGTCGGCTGTTGTCGCCCTGACGCTGATTGGCGGGTTTGCTGCCTATCTCAACCTGCACCCGGATGTCGAGCCGCCATCCGCGCCCCTGCCGCAGGTTGAGGCTCCACCTCCCCTGGCGCCGATGGCACCCGAGCCGGCCATCCGTCATCCATTGACGATCGCACCTGAAACCACGCCCCTGCCGTCGCTGAACGATAGCGATGCTCCTTTCCTGAAGGCCGTGGGCGAGTTGCTCGGTAAGCGCTGGATGGCGGTTTTTCTCGACTACGATGTCATTCACCGGCTGGTCGTCACAATCGACAATCTGCCACGCAGGCAGATGTCGTCGAGCAATGTGCCGCTCAAGTCACCGCCACGTGCCTTTGTGACCGTAGGCAAGGATGAGTCCCTGGCGATCGCCCCCGGCAATGCGGCGCGGTACGCCGGTTATGCCAAGCTGGCTGGCGCACTTGATGCCACCCGGGTGGCGGATCTCTATTTCCGCTTCTATCCGCTGTTCCAGAAGGCCTACGATGAATTGGGCTACCCCAACGCCTACTTCAACGATCGACTGGTCGAAGCCATCGACGATCTCCTGGCGGCGCCGGAACCCGCTGCACCGATTAAGCTGGTTCAGCCCGGCATCCTGTACAAATTCGCCGATCCCGAGTTGGAGGCCCGCTCCGCCGGGCAGAAGATCATGATCCGCATGGGGCGCGAGAATGCCCTCCGGATCAAGGCCAAGCTGCGTGAAATCCGGCAAATTGTGGCCCGGGGGCCGGCCACGCCGTCCTGATTTTCAAGGCAATGACAATCCGGCGGTTTCGGCCACGCAAATAGGGAAGCCATTCGCCAATGACCGATCTGATCGTTGCTTCGCTGACTGGAAAACCGGTCATCACCTTTTTTGAGCTGCCGCTGGACGGCATCAACGCGCTGCATCCGGGGCGATGATCATGGCCACCGTCGGGTTCCTGACCAGCACCGTCCTGTTCACCCTGACCACCTCCTTCGCGCTGCCACTCACCCTGCTCCAGGCGGCGATCCTGGCCGTTCCGTTCGCCGTCATGAGCAGCGCAGTCGCCATTCCCAGCAGCAACTTCCTGCCGCCTCAGGGGCGCGAGTTCGTGGTTTGCGAAAGCGCCTTTTCCGACATCCTCGGGGCACTTGTCTTCTTTTCGCTGCTCAACTCGAACGGCACCGTGGTCAGCACCTTTCTCGGCCTCATTGGCGGCGACATCCTGTCGCTGCTGCTGGCCTGCCTGTTCGGTCTCTATGCGGCAGGTAAACTAATGCACCTGTCGCCCCTGATCCTGGTCTTGCTGTTCGGGCTGGCGCTGAACAATCCACGGCTTCTTGCCCGGCTTCCACCTTTCCGCAAATGGCTGAATGGCAACTACGATGCGACGCTCAATGAATTCGAGGTCCTGACCTCGGAACTGACCTTTGCCGTGCGCGGCGGCCTCTTCATCCTGCTCGGCTACTGGACAAATTTGTCCGACCTGGCGTCGCTGGAAGCCTGGCTGGCAGCCATATTGATACTTGGCGTGGTTTGCGGCAGCCGTTACTACATGCTGCGCATGATCCGCTTCGAATACTCGATCCCCCTGACCTGGATCGCCCCTCGGCCTGATCACCGTGCTGCTATTCCCTGGTGGCCACAAAAAGCCTTCCTTTACCAAGCTATCTGGAAGGAACCGTCATGCTTGTCATAATGGTCTCGACAACGCTGATCGGCGTCGGACGTCTGCAGTGGACAGCCGACTATCCGTCCGAATCCACGGAAAGCCCGGAACCTACCTGACCTGAAGGAGAAACAAATGCAACTTGCCATCATCTCTGCAATCCTCACGGCCATCGTTGCCGTCTTCTTCGCCATGCAGAACAATGTGCCGGTCACCGTCAATTTCCTCTTCTGGCGCTTCGACAGCTCCCTTGCCATGGTGTTGCTACTCGCCCTGGCCTTGGGAGCGATTGTCGTCGCATTGCTGAGCACCCCGGCGACCCTCAAAGCCCAATGGCGACAATCGCGTCAGAAGCGCCGAATCGAAGCGCTGGAAAAAACCGTCGAGGACCAGCAACGGAGAATCGCCGACCTCGAAAGTCACCTTCCCGCCGATCCGGATGGCACAGCGCCGCGCCCGTATGTCGGACTCAAGCAATTGCTCGCTGGCAGTGGTGACGAAACCCTGGTCAATCAGCCGCCACCGGACCAGAGATGATCCACGTTCGCCGGCCTTCGATTGGCCGTCGCGGCAAAAATCTGCCACACTGAAAATGGCCTTACCATCGGGAGACCAAGATGAGCACGAAAGACGAATACATCCGGAAAATGCACTCGCGACTGGATCAGCTCAACAGCGAGATCGACAGACTCGTCGCCCGCAAGGACCAGCTTCAGGAAGCCGGGCACAGCGAATTCAACAAGCAGATGGAAGAGCTTCGCCACCGCCGCGAAGATGCCATGGAAAAACTGAAACAGCTTCAGGGCGCCAGTGAAAGCGCTTGGGGCGACATCAAGAGCGGCATCGAGATGGCCTGGGAAGCCCTCGCCCAAGCCACTGAATCGGCCCGCTCCCGGTTCAAGTAGACAGCCTTTTCCTCTGGCTGGTGCACGGGGTGAGTAACGCACGCCCATTGCTCGCCTGACGCCCCACGTCGGTACCGATTCCGGTGTGATTGCGCCCATGTGGCAGCGAAAACAGGAGACGGAAAACGTGGCCAACCCCGAAAGTGCTTGCTTTGCCAGCACCAGCGACCAGCCAGGGCAGGAATTGAGCAACTCTTTGCCTTTGCGGGGCAAATATTGATTGGTCCGTCATTTGATTAGACAAGGGCTGGGTGGGCATCCGCGGGCACGGACTCAATCAGAAGCTGCCACCACTTCCGAAAACGATCTGAACGAAACGCTGGCGCTGGCGAGGAGTTTGCCCCGCATGAGGTTCAAACAGTGCTTGAAGCTAAACGTATCCGGTGGTCATTCAAGAACCGGCCCTGCTTCCAGCATTAACTGGCCCACCATTTCCGGCGTCTTGCTGCGCAAGATGAAATCACCCTTTGAGCGTGGTCTTGATCCCAAGAAAAGTGGTTTCAATCATCCAGCGCGCCTGATATAGCGCCGCTGATTCTTGCGCGGGCGCCTTGGCCGGGGCCAGCCGTGTCGCTATCGGACGGTAGATCGCTCTACGCCAGGCAGCCGATAGTCAATGACGCGCACCGTCAGGGACTGTGGATATCCCGAGATTCCGTCTTCTTGGGGGCTAGGGGGCGGGTTGAAATTGAGAGAGATACGATCTATCTGTCAGACGTTCTTGGGCCGGCAAGAGTAGCCAGCTCGCCGTCAGCAGCAGCCTCGACCAGCCACGCTTTGACCAGCGCTGCCGCATGACGCAGCGGCTGCCGGGCGGGGTGCACGACGTAGTAGGCGTTGGCCAGCGGCAGACGATGCCCGAAAGGTTCGCATAGCAGGCCGTCGGCCAGTTCGGCGGCGACCAGCAGCGGGCTGGTCATCACGGCGCCCTGCCCCTGCTTGGCGGCCTCGATGGCCATCAAGGCCTGATCGAAGTGGATGCGTGGCAGAGCGGCCACAGCCATCGGCGCCAGGTTGCTGAATCCGCTGAACCAGCGCTCCCAGAAGGGCAGCATGGTAGTGACCAGCAGCGTGGCGCGGCGCAGGTCGTCGGCTTCGCGCAGGGCCAGCGAGGCGGCATAGGCCGGCGTGCAATAGACGCGCGCCTGGTCGGTGTACAACAGCGTGGCGTCGAGTTGCGGCGCCTTGCCGTCGAAGTAGCGGATGGCCAGGTCGATGGCGTCGCGCTCGAAATCGACCAGTTGGGCCGAGGCATTGAGGTGCAGTTCCAGCCCCGGATAGCGAGTCAGCAGACCGGCCATCCGGCTGGTGAACCACTTGGCCGCAAAACTCGGTGGCATCGACAGCCAGACGGCCATGCTGCGACTATCGCGGACCTTGCGGCTGGCGTCGGCGATCTCGGCCAGCGCCGGCTGGATGCGTTGCCAGTAGGCGCGCGCCTCTTCGGTCGGCAGCACCTGGCGAACCTCGCGGACGAACAGCGCAACACCCAGCCAGTCTTCCAGCTTGCGGATCTGCTGACCGACGGCGCCGGGGGTCACGCACAATTCGGCTGCGGCCATAGAAAAACTATGGGTGCGCATCGCTGCATCGAATACCAGCAGGGATTTGAGTGGCGGGTATGAATTCATAATGTAGAAAAACTATCACATACCACATATTAAATCAGTTGCCCGCGAGCCGCTCGCCGGCCACAATCAAAACACCCCAACACGAATAAAACATCATGTTCCATTCCCTGCGCCGCCCGGACGTTCTCGCCGTGACCCTCGCCGCTGCCGGCATCCTGATGGTCACCATGGGCATCCGCCAATCCTTTGGCCTCTTCGTCAGCCCGATCAACACCGCCACCGGCATGGGCATCGCCGCGATCAGCCTGGCGCTCGCCGTCGGCCAGTTCGCCTGGGGCGCCATCCAGCCCATCGCCGGCGCCGTCGCCGACCGCTATGGCCCGCGCGCCGTGCTGATCGGCGGCCTGATCCTGCTCGCTGCCGGCTGCGCGGCGACCCCCTTCATCGATGGCGGCTTCGGCCTGACCGTCACCCTCGGCCTGCTCGCCGCCATGGGTTCCGGCGCCGGCAGTTTCTCGGTGCTGATCGGCGCCGCAGCACAGCGCCTGCCGCTCGAATCGCGTGGTGCCGCCTCGGGCGTCATCAACGCCGGCGGCTCCTTCGGCCAGTTCGTTTTCGCCCCCGTCCTGCAAAAGCTGATCCAGAGCATCGGCTGGATGGGCGCCCTGTGGGCGATGGCTATTGCCGCGCTGGCCACGTTGCCGCTGGTCGGCAAGCTGACCGCCGGCAGCGCCCCGCCGCCGCCCCGCGCCGACGGCGAGGCGCATCTCGGCCGGGTCGTTCTCGACGCCCTGAAGGATCCGAGCTACCTGCTGCTGCACGCCGGCTTCTTCACCTGCGGCTTCCACATCGCCTTTCTGGTCACCCACTTGCCCGGCGAAGTGAACCTGTGCGGCCTGCCGCCCACGGTCGCCAGCTGGTCGCTGGCCATCATCGGCCTGGCCAATATCTTCGGCAGCCTCTACGCCGGCGGCTGCATCGCCCGCTACCGCAGCAAGCACGTGCTGGCCGCGATGTACGCCTCGCGCGCCGTGCTGATCGCCCTCTATCTGATGGCGCCGCGCACCGAACTGACCTATTACCTGTTCGCCGCCGGCCTCGGCTTCACCTGGCTGGCCACTGTACCGCCGACTGCGGCGCTGGTCGGCAAGCTGTTCGGTACCCGCTACCTGGCGACGCTGTTCGGCCTGACCCTGCTCTCCCACCAGATCGGCGGCTTCCTCGGCGCCTGGCTGGGCGGCATCGCGATCACCCGCTACGGCGACTTCACCTGGATGTGGTACGCCGACATGGTGCTGGCTGCGCTGGCCGCGCTGGTCAACCTGCCGATCCGCGAGGCGCCGGTCGCCCGCCCGGTGGCGCAGCCGGCCTGAGCGGATTCCAATTTTGGCTGTTTTTTCGGGCTGACCGTAGCATTTGCCTGTCGGCCCGCAAGCGGGCTGCGAGTAACGTCGCAGCGCTAAAACTACGCAGCCCTTTGCAGCGGGCGCACTTCTTCGGCGATCTGGCTGCCGGCTTCGTTTTCTGCCCGCTTCAAATCAAATGCGCTTTGCAGGTTCAGCCAGAACTGCGCCGTCGTGTCGAAATAGCGCGCCAGGCGCAGGGCCGTATCCGGCGTCACAGCGCGCCGCTCACGCACGACGTCGTTAATCCGCGGCGCCGGCACGTGCAGCGCCATCGCCAGGGCATTGGCGCTCATCCCCAAGGGGGCGAGATATTCTTCCCGGAGGATTTCGCCGGGATGAATCGGTCGCATGTTGTTGGTCGCCATCTGGTGCCTCTCGTTCAGTGATAATCCACAATCTCGACATTCATCGGCCCGTTGTCGGTCCACACAAAGCACACGCGCCACTGGTCGTTGATGCGAATGCTGTGCTGACCGGCCCGGTCACCGCTTAGCCCTTCAAGGCGATTGCCCGGCGGCGAGCGCAAATCCCGCAACTCCAGCGCATCGTCCAGCATTTGCAACTTGCGCTGCGCGACGCTCTCAATGTTCCGAAACCGCCTCGGGCTGCCACCTTCGTAAATGGCTTGGGTGTCGGCGCAGCGGAATGAACGTATCGTCATGGATGAATGCTAGAACGAGAGCGGTTAAACGTCAAGCGTTAAACGAATGGCGATTACTACGCCATTTTCTCGCTTGAGTAAGCGAATGAATTTAATTCGAGCCCCTTTGGCGCTTTGGCGGCTCGTGCTATTCGCCCATGGAAGGCAGCGTGACACGACCATCACCATATCGGCGCATGTACGGATACAACACAAGACGGCCTTCGCTATCAGCACCTACTTTGGCAATGATTGTACCTTCGTCGCCGTTTCTGTGATTGGGGCCACAACTGGTGAACTCGAATTTCATGGCAATTTTGTCGCCTTGATGAACCTTTGCATCAGAAGCCTTTAGAAGCTGAACGACCTTTGCCGTAGCCGTTCCATCATTTACGTCTGACAAGGAAATTTTCGCAATCACATCCGCCTCAGGTTGCAGATTGGGAATGGTCTCAAAAAAAAGCGTGTTTTCCATACCAAGTCCTCGACAAGCATGGACTTGCGGAGAAACCAGCAGGAAGCCAAAGGCCAATGCAATGCTTGTCAAAGAGGTCAAAGACATTTCCTGTTTTCGTATTTCCGCGTTGGCCATTCCGACTCTCCTGGAGCCTTATGAAGTTTGGGCATTCTGGTTGTGCGTTAGCACAGCGTCAATATTGGCCAACCGCATAAATACGGGATTTGTCATTTCGGTTGGCGGCAGGCCAGCGACCGAGAATTTCGTTTTTGGCCATTTTTTCGGGTCGACCGTAGCATTCGCCTAATAGGGCCACGCGCACCGGCAGAAGCGCCACCGACCGTCCATTGTCAGATAAACGACAGCCCCCGCCGCCCGCGTCCCCTATAAAATTCAACCACTTACATTTGGCACCGTTCTTGCTGAACTCCCTGCAGTTCAAGGAGAACGCCATGAAAGCCAGCGAAATCCAAGCCCTGCTCGATGAGCCGGCCTGTACGCACAACAAGAAGGAAAAGTCCGGCTGCGCCCGGCCCAAGCCCGGTGCCACCGCCGGCGGCTGTTCCTTCGACGGGGCGCAGATCGCCCTGCTGCCGATTGCCGATGTCGCCCACATCGTGCACGGCCCGATCGCCTGCGCCGGCTCCTCGTGGGACAACCGCGGCACGCGCTCCTCCGGCGTCACCCTCTACCGCATCGGCATGACCACCGACCTGTCGGAAACCGACGTCGTCATGGGGCGCAGCGAGAAACGGCTGTTCCACGCCATCAAGCAGGCCATCGACAGCTATTCGCCGGCCGCCATCTTTGTTTACAACACCTGCGTCACCGCCCTGGTTGGCGACGACGTCGGCGCTGTCTGCAAGGCCGCGACCGAACGCTGGGGCACACCGGTGGTGCCGGTCGATGCCGCCGGCTTCTACGGCACCAAGAATCTCGGCAACCGGCTGGCCGGCGAGGCGATGTTCAAGCACGTCATCGGCACCCGCGAGCCGGCACCGGCCAAGCCGCGCGCCGACGGCCTGCCGACCTACGACGTCAACCTGATCGGCGAATACAACATCGCCGGCGAGTTCTGGCATGTCGCGCCACTGTTCGACGAACTCGGCCTGCGCATCCTGTGCACGCTGTCCGGCGACACCCGCTTCCACGAGTTGCAGACCATGCACCGCGCGAAGGTGAACATGGTGGTCTGCGCCAAGGCGCTGCTCAACGTGGCGCGCAAGATGGAGGAGAACTACGGCATCCCGTTCTTCGAAGGCAGCTTCTACGGCGTCCAGGACATGAACAACGCCCTGCGCGACTTCGCCCGGATCATCGGCGACCCCGACCTGATCGCCCGCACCGAAGCGCTGATTGCCCGCGAGGAAGCCAAGTCCAGCGCCGCCCTCGACCCCTGGCGCGAAAAGCTGCGCGGCAAGCGCGTGCTGCTCTACACCGGCGGCGTCAAGTCGTGGTCCATCGTCTCGGCGCTGCAGGATCTCGGCATGAAGGTGGTGGCCACCGGCACCAAGAAGTCGACCGAAGAGGACAAGGCGCGCATCCGCGAGCTGATGGGCGACGACACCAAGATGATCGACGACGGCAGCCCCAAGGCCCTGCTCTCCATCTACCGCGAATACCATGCCGACATCCTGATCGCCGGCGGCCGCAATCTCTACACGGCGCTGAAGGCGCGCATTCCCTTCCTCGACATCAACCAGGAACGCGAGTTCGGCTACGAAGGCTACGCCGGCATGGAAGAACTGGCCCGGCAGCTTGCCCTGTCGATGAACAGCCCGGTCTGGGAAGCGGTGCGCCGGCCGGCCCCGTGGGCGCGTCAGAAGGCGGCCGGAACGGTGCTCGCCGCCTGAATCTCAGCGCTCGCTGTTCAGCTCGATGGCCAGCGTGGTATTGCCCAGCTTGGCTTTGACCGGGGCGGCGAGGATGTCGCCCTTGGCCGGCTCGGCCGATCCGGTCTTGGATATCTTCGCGCTGATCTGTACTTCGGGGAACTGCGAAATCGTCCGCCCCGGCATGATCGCCGCGCTGTCGTCGAGGCGGAACTCGATCGGGAAATCGCTGCCCTTGTAGCGGCCGACGGCCAGCGGCGGGCCGCTGCCATCCGGCGCCTTGGCGACGACAAACAGGGTATCCCCGGCCGACACCTTGCCCTTCAGTTTCGGGCTGATCGTCACGACACCGCCGACCGCGCCATTCGGCACGCCCGGCTCGGCGCCTGCCGGTTTCTTGCCGGACAACATGCTGTTGGCTTCGGCGATGTTGGCATCGGCCAGCTTGGCATCCATCGAATCGGCCGGGGCCACCGCCTTCATGCGCTTCCAGAAATCGATGGCGGCCTTGTAGTCAGCCCGGTCGAAGGCCTCGCTGCCGGCCAGGGCCAGCGCCTTGACGTGCTTGGGATCGGCCGCCACGGCGCGCTTGACGATCTTGCGGCCTGCCTCGTCCCACTGACGTCCCTTGGCCATCACGTGGGTGTCGGCCCAGTCGGCCAGCATCGCGGCATCCGGCGGCAACAGTGCGGCAGCTTTTTCGTAGGCGGCATCGGCTTCGCCATACCTTCGCAACTCGCCATAGGTCTTGGCCAGCAGGAGCCAGCCTTCGCCATTGTTCGGATCAGCCGCCATCTTGTCGGCCAGTCGCTTGACCACGGTGTTCAGGTCGCCGCCCGAGGGCGCCTTGGCTGTTTGTTCCGCTCCCGGCACCTTGAACGCCTCCTCCGGAGCGGCGCCCTTGTCGGCGCCCTTGAATGCCGCATAGCCCACGGCAACCAGGATCAGCACAGCGATGACTGGCAGGCCACGGCGTAGCAGCGGCGGGGTCAACCATGCCTTTTCCGCAGGCGACTCCAGCACGGCGGCGTGCAACGCTGCCTGCCGGCGGTCGAATTCTTCCTGGCTGATCCGTCCTTCGGCCCTGGCCAACAGCAGCTCCCGCAACGATGTCGCAATATCGACCTTGGGCTCGGACGATGACTTCCGCTGCGCGGCATATTTCCCGACCGCCAGAAGCATGACCAGCGAAAGAATGATACTGGCCAAGCCGATGTATACGATTTCCATGATTTCCTACCTGACTTCAGGGTGTTAAGCGAACTGTCCGTCGAGCCGACGACGATGATGCTGAGACAGTTTATCGATAGTCCCAGCGAATACCGAGGTAAAGGTATTCGCGCCTGAACTGGCTGGAAGTCGGACCGGTACTCCGGTTGTTGTTCATGCCGACTTCGGTTTCCAGGAAGAGGCTGTTCCGCCACTGGTGGGCGAGTTTCACGCTGGGCGAAAAATCCGTCGAACCCGAGCCATCGTCGCGGTTTTGCCGGAAATAGCGAAGGTTGCCTTCCAGGCGCCAGTTTTCCGCCAGGGGATAGATGTAATTCAGGCCAAGATTCTGGCCGCTGACGCCGGGGCTGAAGAAAAACCCGGCCGTGGCGACGCCGACGGCATTGGGCACGAACAGGTTGGTGCCAATGGCTTGCAGCGAAACCATGTGGGTACGTCCGGTGGCGTTCTGGCCGGCCTGGCAGGTGTTGGTCGATGCATCGTAGCTGTTGGGCGCGCATAGATCGTAAACCGAGGTATCGCCGCGCGGCCCGCCAAGGCAGCGCGGATCGTTGGTTTCCCGGTTCTCGACGCCGCGCGAACAGATCTGGTCCAGCGACAGCAGTGCATTGGTCGCACCGATCGACGACATCCGATAATCGACGCCGAATTGCCAGCGGTCACCGTAGGGCATGGTCATGCCGGCCGCAAACATCGTCGAGGCCGCGGTCGAGTCTGCCGCCAGCTTGCGTGCCTGGCTGATCCCGAGATTGTTCACCAGGTCAGTTACGTTGCTGTACCCAGATACGCCCAGCGCATTGATCAGGCTGTAGGACGGGCTGTTCCGGTAGTCGTAGGAAACGAAGTAATTGTTGCCCGAAGAACCAAGGTAATTTCCCTGCAGCGCCACGATATTCAGGCCCTTGTACAGCACGTCGTAATCGACGGTGCCGTATCCGGAAAACTGGCCGTCGAAATAACGAAACTCCGAACCGAGCGCTCGCCGATTCAGGTAACCATCGATATTCTGCTCGATCGCATACAGGCTGGCACCGGGGCGCCCGAGTTGCGGCAGCAATTCGACACTGGCGCCATAAAAATCCTTGTCGAACGGCGAGTTGAACTCGACCGCCTTGCCGTAAACCGCATTGATGCGCCAGTCGTTACCGAAGGTATAGCCGCCGTTGATACCATCGAAGCGTTCCAGCACGCCGGCACCGTTGGGATTCTGACGGCCGGCGCGGACGAAATAGCCGACTTCACGGTCGGTCCGCTCGGCGTAGGCTGCGTACACCCGGTTGTAGCTCCGGTCGGGCTGCATGAAATTACGAAAATCGGTGTCGCGGAAGACAATACGGGTATCGGTCACGGCATCGCGTAAGCGGGCATTGAGGCTGGCAGAGGAGACCAGGGTCTCCTGATCCTTGTTCTTCGGGCCGGAGTCGACTTGCGAGCGGCCGGTGAAGAAGTACGACGACAGACTGCCGGTCACCTGCCATTCGGCCGGCTTGTCGTCGCGCACGATACGTGCGGGCTGCCGCCTGACGACATCCGCCGCCGGCAATCCGGCCAGGCGCTGCTTGAGCCTGGGCACTTCGGCACTGGCCGGATAAAGCTTGATAAACAGCTCATATTCGGCTCGCGCCTTGGCAATTTCACCGTTCTGCTCACGCGCCTCGCCGATCAAGGCCTGAGCCGCTTCGGTCTGGCTGTTGGCGGGCAAACCGAGAATGCGATTCAGGCGATTGATGGTCTTGTTGTAATCCTTGCCAGCGAAAGCCTCGCGCGCCTCGGCCAGATAAGCCCGAGCCAGGGATTCAAGCTTCTCCGGCGACAGCGGGGGCGGTGCAGCCCCCTTGTCGGCGTCCGGAGTTTGGACAGGCTCGACCAGCTCAGCAGTGGGCTCAGGCGCGACGGCCTGTAGTTTTTCCGGAGTTGCTACCGGCTGTTTCTCCGGTTTTTCCGGCGCCTTGGCGGCCGGCTTGCTTTTCTGATCGGCGGGCAGCGGCACGAAGATCAGGATGCTGCGATTGTCGCTGCCCGGGCGCACCGAATACTGCGTTGTTTTGGCAAAGGTGATCAACATGCCGTTGACCACTTCGGGATAGGCCACGGTGAACCGGGGAATCAGATCGCTTTTCGGCGAGCGCATGGTTTCCTGCATGACTTCGTTTTCGACGAAGCCGGGCTTGGTCACCCGAAAAAAGACCCTGAGGAACTTGCCCTCGTCCTCCGGGCCATGGCGCAGATACTGGATCTCCGTCGTGAAGCGGATGGTGACCTGTGCTTGGTCGGCCAGCCGGGCAATCTCGATCGAATCGATAACGTTTGCATGAGCATTGGCGGCCATCAGGAAAGCTGCGGCCAGGAGGCCAGTCAGCTTGGCAAAGACCGCAAAAAAGCGCTCTCCGAAGAGAGCGAACCAGACTGTATTTTTTCTCAACATCAATCCCATTTGGTATAGGGCGTGCCTTTGCGGCCAAGCGGTTTGTGGCAACCGGCCATGGAGCAATCGTTGCCCGCCTTCGATCCTTCATGGCTGCCAATTCTGATTTTCTCCATGGATCCCATGTAGGTCGCCGTCGAACTGTGGCAGGTGGCACAGCCGGTCTGCATCGCACCGTGGTTCATGCGCTCGACGGTAAAGGATGTCGTACTCGAGTGGCAGTTCGAGCATTCGTTGCCGAGCAGGCCGGCCAGCGTCGTCGGGACATGGTTTACCGGCTTGGCGACAACGCCCGGATACCTGACGTCATGGCAGCTCTGGCAACTGACGGCACCGATGTGATTGAAGGTATACGGCCCGGTCCAAGTCGTCTTCTTGTGGCAGGCATCGCAACTGGCTGTGGTCGGCAGGTGGTTGCCCGGCTTGAAATCCATCTCGGGGTAGGTGCTGACATGGCATGTCGAGCAGCTGCCCGCTGCGACGCCAGTGTGCGCATAGGGCGTAATCAGCGGCAACCAGGATATGCCGGTCCGGTGACAGACATCGCAGGATTGCGTGGTCGGAATATGCGGGACCGACTTGCCGGCCGCGTTGATGCCGTTGTGGCAGGTCGAGCAGCTGCCCGGCGCAACCCCGGTGTGCTTGAAGCTGGTCGGCCTCCATTGCACGGTGGTATGGCAGGTGTCGCAGGACTGCGTGGTCGGAATATGAGTGACCGGCTTGGCATCGGCGCCCAGCGTCGTGTAGGCGCCGCCGTGGCAAGTTGCGCACTTGCCGGTCGTGCCGGAGTGGTTCATGGTCGCCGGGGCGAAGGCCGTGAAATTGGTGTGGCAGGTGTCGCACTGCGCGGTCGTCGGTACGTGGTTGGTCGACTTGCCCAGCGCATTGGTGCCGTTGTGGCAGGTCGAGCAGCGCCCGGCTACGGCCGGCACGGCAGTCGTATGGTTGAAGCTGCCAGTCGCCCAGGTCGTCGTCGAGTTGTGGCAGGTCGAGCATTGCGCCGTCGTCGCGATGTGCGTCGTCGGCTTCATCTGGGCGTTTTGCGACAGGTAGGCGCCGCTGTGGCAGGTCGAGCACTGGGTCAGCCCGGTATGGCTCATCGCCGACGGCGACCAGGAAACAAAACCGTTGGTGTGGCAGGTGTCGCACTGGCTGGTGACCGGGATGTGCGATGCCGGCTTGCCGAGCGCGTTCTGGGCAATGTAGGCGCCGCCGTGGCAGGTCGAACATTGCCCCGCCGTACCGGCATGGTTCATCTGCGCCGGCCGGAAGGCGACATAATTTTTGTGACAGGTGTCGCACTGCGCACTGGTCGGAATATGGATCGTCGGTTTGCCGAGCGCGGTGCTGCCATTGTGGCAAGTCGAGCAATTTCCTGCCGCCGACGCGGCGTGGGCGAAGCTTGCCCCGGCCCAGGTCGTCGTCGAGCTATGGCAGGTATCGCACTGGGCTGTCGTATTGACATGGGTAGTCGGCTTCATCTGGGCATTGACCGCCAGATAGCTGCCGCTGTGGCAGGTCGAGCACTTGCCTGCGGTGCCGGTATGGCTCATCTGGGCCGGTGCAAAAGCCGTGTAATTCTTGTGGCAGGTGTCACAGGCCAGCGTGGTCGGTATATGCGTGCTGTTCTTGCCCAGGGCATTGGTGCCGTTGTGGCAGTTGCCGCAACTGCCGGCAGCGACATTGTTGTGGCTATAGGTGGTCGGTTTCCATTGCACGGTGCCGTGGCAGGTGTCGCAGGACTGCGTGGTCGGAATATGAGTGACCGGCTTGGCATCGGCGCCCAGCGTCGTGTAGGCGCCGCCGTGGCAAGTTGCGCACTTGCCGGTCGTGCCGGAGTGGTTCATGGTCGCCGGGGCGAAGGCCGTGAAATTGGTGTGGCAGGTGTCGCACTGCGCGGTCGTCGGTACGTGGTTGGTCGACTTGCCCAGCGCATTGGTGCCGTTGTGGCAGGTCGAGCAGCGCCCGGCTACGGCCGGCACGGCAGTCGTATGGTTGAAGCTGCCAGTCGCCCAGGTCGTCGTCGAGTTGTGGCAGGTCGAGCATTGCGCCGTCGTCGCGATGTGCGTCGTCGGCTTCATCTGGGCGTTTTGCGACAGGTAGGCCCCACTATGGCAGGTCGAGCACTGGGTCAGCCCGGTATGGTTCATCGCCGATGGCGACCAGGAAACAAAACCGTTGGTGTGGCAGGTGTCGCACTGGCTGGTGACTGGGATGTGCGTCGTTGGCTTGCCGAGCGCGTTGGCGTAGACATAGGCGCCGCTGTGACAGTTCGAACACTGCCCCGCGGTAGCGGCGTGATTCATCCGGGCCGGCTTGAAAGCCGTGAAATTGGTGTGACAGGTATCGCATTGCGCCGTGGTCGGCACGTGATTGGTCGGCTTGCCCAGGGCATTGGTGCCGTTGTGACAGCTTGAACAGGTACCGGCGGCGGAAGCCGAGTGGGTGAAAGTGACGGTCGACCAGGTCGTCGTCGAACCATGGCAGGTATCGCACTGGGCCGTCGTGCTGATATGGGTGCTCGGCTTCATCTGGGCATTAATCGCCAGATAGCTGCCGCTGTGGCAGGTTGAACATTGCCCCGCTGTTCCGCTATGGCTCATCTGGGCCGGCGCGAAAGCCGTGTAGTTCTTGTGGCAGGTGTCGCAGGCCAGCGCGGTCGGGATATGGGTGCTGTTCTTGCCCAGGGCATTGGTGCCGTTGTGGCAGTTGCTGCAACTGCCGGCGGCGACATTATTGTGGCTATAGGTGGTCGGCTTCCATTGCACGGTGCCGTGGCAGGTGTCGCAGGACTGCGTGGTCGGAATATGAGTGACCGGCTTGGCATCGGCGCCCAGCGTCGTGTAGGTGCCGCCGTGGCAAGTCGCGCATTTGCCGGTCGTGCCGGTGTGGTTCATGGTCGCCGGGGCGAAGGCTGTGAAGGTGGTGTGGCAGGTGTCACACTGGCCGGTCGTCGGTACATGGTTGGTCGACTTGCCCAGCGCATTGGTGCCGTTGTGGCAGGTCGAGCAGCGACCGGCCACGGCCGGCACGGCCGTCGTATGGTTGAAGCTGCCGGTCGCCCAGGTCGTCGTCGAGTTGTGGCAGATCGAGCACTGGGCCGTCGTCGCGATGTGCGTCGTCGGCTTCATCTGGGCGTTTTGCGACAGGTAAGTGCCGCTGTGGCAGGTCGAGCACTGAGTCAGGCCCGTATGGTTCATCGCCGACGGCGACCAGGCGGCAAAACCATTGGTGTGGCAGGTGTCACATTCGGTTGTCACCGGAATATGGGAAACCGGCTTGGCCTGAGCATTCTGGGCGACATAACTGCCGTTGTGACAACTTGAGCACTGCCCCGACAAGCCGGCATGGTTCATCCGGGCTGGTTTGAAGGCGATGAAATTGTTGTGGCAGGTATCGCACTGCGCCGAGGTCGGAATATGACCAGCAGGTTTGGCCACCGCCGTCGATCCGTTATGGCAGGTCGAACAGGTGCCAAAGGCCGTTGGCGCATGAACATAGGCAACCACCGTCCAGGTCGAGGTCGATCCGTGGCAGGTATCGCACTGGGCGGTGGTGCTGACGTGGGTCGTCGGCTTGGCCAGCGCATTGAGCGCGCGATAAGCCCCGCCGTGACAGCTGGCACACTGCCCCGTCGTCCCGGTGTGGTTCATCTGGGCCGGGGCGAAGGCCGTGAAATTGGTGTGGCAGGTGTCGCACTGCGCCGTCGTCGGCACGTGGTTGGTCGATTTACCCAGCGCATTGGTGCCGTTGTGGCAGGTTGAGCAGCGCCCGGCCACCGCCGGTACGGCTGTCGTATGGTTGAAGCTGCCGGTCGCCCAAGTCGTCGTCGAGTTGTGGCAGGTCGAGCACTGGGCAGTCGTCGCGATGTGCGTCGTCGGCTTCATCTGGGCGTTCTGCGTCAGATAAGTCCCGCTATGGCAGGTCGAACAATTGCTCAACCCGGCATGATTCATCGCCGCCGGCGACCATGATGCGAATCCGTTGGTATGGCAGGTATCGCACTGGCTGGTGACCGGGATGTGCGTGGCCGGCTTGGCCAGCGCATTCTGGGAAATATAGGCACCGCCGTGACAGGTGGCGCACTGGCCCGCCGTTCCCGCATGGCTCATTTGTGCCGGCTTGAAGGCGATGTAGTTCTTGTGACAGGTGTCGCACGTGGCCGTTGTCGGGATGTGGCTGGTCGGCTTGCCCAGGGCATTGGTGCCGTTGTGACAGTTGGCGCAGCTTCCGGCCACGACGTTTTGATGCGAGTAGCTGGCCGGCTTCCAGGCCGTCGTCGTATGGCAGGTGTCGCAACTGGCCGTTGTCTGGATATGGGTCAGCGGCTTGCCCAGGGCATTGGCAAAATTGTAGCTGCCGCTGTGGCAGGTGGCGCACTGCCCGGCCGTCCCGGCGTGGCTCATCTGGGCCGGACGGAAGGCGGCGAAATTGGTGTGGCAGGTATCGCACTGGGCGCTGGTCGGGATGTGGTTGACCGGCTTGCCCAGCGCCGTGCTGCTGTTGTGACAGGTTGAACAATTGCCTGCCGCGCTGGCCTCATGCGCATAGCTGACCACTGCCCAACTATTGGTCGAGCTATGGCAGGTGTCGCATTGCGCGCTGGTGTTGACGTGAGTGACCGGCTTGGCCAGTGCGTTGCGGTCGACATAGGCACCGCTGTGGCAGCTCGAGCACTGGCCCTTCATGCCCGTGTGATTCATCGTTGCCGGCGACCAAGCGGCGAAGCCGTTGACGTGGCAGCTATCGCACTGGGCGGTGGTCGGAATATGAACCGCCGGCTTGGTCAGCGCATTGGCGAACAGGTAGGTGCCATTGTGGCAGGTCGAGCATTTGCCGGCCGTTGCCGCGTGGTTCATGCTGGCCGGGGCAAAAGCGGCGAACGTGGTGTGGCAGCTGTCGCATTGGGCACTGGTCGGCACATGGTTGGTCGGCTTGCCCAGCGCGCTGGTGCCGTTATGGCAGGTCGAGCAGCGCCCAGCCACGGCCGGGACCGCCGCACCGTGGTTGAAGGTGGCCGTCGCCCAGGTTGTGGTCGAGCTGTGGCAGGTATCGCATTGGGCGCTCGTGCCGATGTGGGTCAGCGGCTTGGTCTGGGCGTTCTGCGTGACGAAGCCGCCGCTGTGGCAGGTCGCACACTGCCCGGCCATGCCGGCGTGATTCATCTGGGCCGGCTTGAAACCGTTGAAATTGGTGTGGCAGCTATCGCACTGGGCGGTCGTCGGCACATGCCGCGCCCCCTTGCCCAAGGCGCCGACGCCATTGTGGCAGTTCAGGCAGCGGCCGGCGACCGGCGGCACGGCCAGCGCATGATTGAAACTGCCGGTCGTCCAGGTCGTCGTCGAGTGGTGGCAGGTATCGCAGGCCGCCGTCGTCTGAATGTGACCGGGGGTCTTGCCTGGAACCTTGACGCCGTTGTGACAGGAGGCACAGCTACCGGGCTGCACGCCGACGTGCGAGAACGAGCTGACCGGCAGCCAGGTCCGCTGGTTGTGGCAGCTGCCGCAATCGGCCGAGGTTGACGGGTGCAGGCCGTTACTTGGTTTGCCTTCGGTGTTCACGCCGTTATGGCAGGTCCGGCAGGACATGTCGGGCAGCACCGAGTGATTCATGTTGGCCGGCGACCAGCGCGTCGTGTTGTGGCAGTTGTCGCAGGCGATCTTGCTGGTCGGGATGTGGCTGACCGGTTTACCGGGTGCGCGGGCCCCAGGCCCGGCGTGGCAGGTGGCGCAATCGCGCGGGGTACCCCGGAAGGAGCCTGAGGTATGGCAAGACTCGCACTGCACCTGCTTGTGTGTCGTATCGAGGATGAAGCCGGTCGTATCGTGATTGAAGCTCAGCGCCGGTGCCGTTTGTGCAAACGCTGCCCCCCACAGCCCCAGCACGCCCGGGACGATGACGAGAAAGACAACGAGAAGACGGCGCAAATAGCTCAAAGAAAGGTCATCCGCTTGAATTGATCAGCCACTGAATCTCACCCGCAAGCCGCAACAGCGAAGCTGCATTTGCACAGGCAAAACAAATTTTTGTGGGAATTTATCACACAAATTATTCATTTGGCTATCGACGAACCTTTTTCCAGTTTTCCGTGACATGGCAACGTTCGCACTGGCCGCCGAACTCGCCGTTGTGCACGTCTTCCTTGATGTGACAGGCGACGCAAGTCCGGCCCAGCCGGGCCGCCCCACCTTTCGATTCCTTGTGGCATTCCTTGCACTCGGTCTTGCGGTGGGCGCCGTCGAGCGCGAAACGGGTGGTCGAATGATCGAAATCCCAGGACTTCCAGGTGCCCGTGTAGTGGCAGGTTTCGCATTTCTTGCCGAAGCCGCCCTTGTGCTTGTCGTCCTTCTCGTGACAGCCCATGCAGGTCAGCGGCGCGTCCTTGAAGGCCGGCGTCAGGTGGCATTTCTTGCATTCGACCTTGGCATGGCTGCCGGTCAGCGGGTAGCGCGACTTGTTGTGGTCGAACGGTGCGTCCTTCCATTTCTTTTCGTCGTGGCAACTCTCGCACTTGTTGCCGAGCTGACCCTTGTGCTTGTCGTCCTTCTTGTGACAAGCGATGCAGGTGTTTTCCAGCTTCGTCTTGTAGACATTGCCCTTTTCCGGCAGATGGCAGGCGTCGCACTTGGTTTGGCTATGCTTGCCCTTGAGCGGGTACTTGGTTTCCTTGTCGTGGTTGAAGATGCTGCTCTTCCAGTCCTTGGCGGTGTGGCAGGCACCGCACTTGTCGCCGTAGCGACCTTTGTGCCCCTTCTCGTCGTCATTCTTGCGGTGGCAGGCGACGCACTCGGTGTCCACCTTCAACTGCTTGGCGTTCGCCCCGCTGACGCCGCCCTTGTGGCAGGTGTCGCATTTGGCGTCCTTGTGCTTGTCGCGGAGCGGGAACTTGGTGTCGTCGTGGTCGAAATTGGAATTCTTCCAGCCGCGCTCGTTGTGGCAACTCTCGCACTTCTCGCCGAGGTCGCCGCGATGGCCTTTTTCCTGGTCGTCCTTCTTGTGGCAGGAGACGCACTTGGTCGGCAGCTTGACCTGATAGATCTGCCCCTTTTCCGGCAGGTGGCAGGTATTGCACTTGGCCTGCCGGTGCTTGCCCTTGAGCGCGTAATGGGTGTCGTGATCGTGGTCGAAGTCGATCTCCTTCCACCCCTTGTCGTTGTGGCAGGATTCGCACTTGATGCCGTAGCGCCCCTTGTGGCCCTTATCCTGGTCGATCTTCTTGTGGCAGCCGTTACAGGTCAGCGGCGTCTTCTGGTAGGTCTTGTCCTCGTGGCATTCCTTGCACTTGACGTCGGCGTGCTTGCCGCCGAGCAGGGAGAACTTGGTTTTCTCGTGGTCGAAGCGGGTTTCCGTCCAGTTCTTCTCGTTGTGGCAGCTTTCGCACTTTGTCCCGAGATGGCCCTTGTGGCCCTTCTCATGGTCGATCTTCTTGTGGCAGTCGTTGCACAGCTTGGGCGCCTGGCGGTACTTGAGTTTTGCCAAATGACAGCTCTCGCACTTGGTTTCCTTGTGCGCGCCAAGCAGCTTGAACTCGGTCTTCGCATGGTCGAATTTCTTCTTGTCGAGCGGTGCGATCTGGGCACCGCGACCCTTGTGCTCGGTATGGCAATTACGGCAACTACTCTCGTCGAGCTTGCCGTGCAGCCGGGTCTTGGCGCGAATGTCGGTGGCGACATCCTTGTGGCAGTCGAGGCACAGCCGGGTCTGCGCCTCCTTGTCGAAGCGCTGGTGGCACTGTTTGCAGTCCTGTTCGTATTTGGCGTGGCCGGCGATCACCTCGCCCGGCATCAGGACCTTTTCGATCGACTGCGCCTGCGCCCCGCCAACGCAGGCCAGCGCGGCGAGCAGTGCGAGGCCGCTGCGCAGCCGGTCAATACATGTGGACCGCAACGACATGGACGACTCCGCTGAAAACCAGCAAATAGAGGAAAGGAATGTGGATGATGTGCCAGTAGGAAAAGAGCCTTTCCCAGACGGCCAGTTGGGAAGTCTTGATCACCGCTTCCAGGTAGTTGTCGATGCGCTCTTTGGCGGTTTGGTATTCGAGTGCCAGTTGCTTGCGTTCGCCACCTTGCTGGCGCCACTGGCGGCGCAGCACGCTCTTGGCGTCGCGGCGCAGTTCGCCGGCCAGATGCCGGCTTCGCCAGCGCAGGGTGGCAAACCGCCAGGCGCGCAGCGGCAGCGAACCGCCGCCGACAAAGGCCTCGTCATGAAACGCCTGCAGGCGCGGTTCGATATCCGGTTGCAACGCAAACACCGAACCCATGGTGTCGGCGCTGGCCCTCAGTTCGGCGGTCGCATCGGCCAGGGTCAGGTGCTTGCCGTAAAGACCCTGATGGATGTGGCGGTAGATGAAACGGCCGACCACCCCGCTGCAGGCGACGAGCAGCATCGCGTAGAGGGCCATCGCGCCGTTCAGCGAACCGGTCCGGAAGGTCGAATGAAACAGGACGAGCAGCGGCCCGCCGATCCCGGCGATCATGTGGAACTTGAACCAGGACTCCATCTTGCCCAGGCGCTCCAGTGAGGGCAGGCGCTTGCGCAGGGGATAGAGGAGCAGGCTGAGCATCAGCAGGCCGCCGACCAGGCCGAGGTAGTAGCCGAAATCCGACCCGGCGTCGTAGAGCTTGCCGGCCCGGACCAACCAGGCCATGAACAGCAGCAGGGCGACCAGCAGCGCGATGGAAATCCGCCAGGCGCCGCGAAATACCTTCTCGCTGGAGGACTTTGCCGGTCCGTCCATCGAAATCACCGTCATTGGGCCAAGCGCGCTTGCTTTCATCGTTCCTTAACACCCTCCGCCGGGTAGCTGTCGTCAGGCTTCCTGAATCGACATTCGGCGAGGTAAAATTTCACACACGCCGAAGAATAGCAAAAACCGAGCGCACAGGGTGCACGCCGTTGAGGAAAGAAACTGACATGAGTGAAGCGCCAAAGCTGTCCTGGCCTGCTGCCGGCGCGGCCAATACATCCGGATCGATGGCCGCCCTGCTCGGCCTTTTCGTCATTGCCGGCGCCGAATGCCAGCGCCTGTGGCCGTCCGGAACCAGCCTGGTCTACCTGGCCATCTGCCTGCCGCTGCTGCTGATCTGGATCGCCCATCTGGCCGGCTGGCGGCTGGCTGAAAACAATGCCGGCCTGGCCATCGACCTCGCCATCTACGTGCTGGTCGTCGCCAGCCTCGGCATCCGCTTTGGCGGCAACCACCAGAAAGGCTCCGAACTGGCGACGACCCTGCTCTTCTGGGCGCCGCTGGTCGCCGCCTGGTGGGCCTGGCGCTACCGCGACTTTCCGCGCAAGCTGGGCCTCCTGCTCGGTGGTTTCTTTGTTGCGCTGACCTGGCAACTGGCCGGTGCCCACGGGCAGGTTCTCCAGCACCTGATTCTCTCGCTGCTGGCTGCCCTGCTGGTGCGCCATGCCGCCCGCCAGCCGGCCATACGCTTGCGCGATCCACTGACCGGCCTGCCGTCGCCTGAATGCTTCGAGGCCGAACTGGCCCATGTCTCGGCGATTGCCGACCGCTACCACTTTCCGCTGACGCTGATCGGCTATCGCCTTGCCCCGAACGCCGACGGCGCGCAGCTGGACCAGCGGCTGTGCCAATGCGCCGAGGCCATCGCCGACCGCCTGCGGACCTCCGATACCGCCTGCCACTGGAGCGCGACGACCTTCCTGGTCCTGCTGCCGAACACCGCGGAAAAGGAAGCGCACATCGTCGCCAACGGCATCATGGACAGCCTGCGGAATTTCGATTTTTGGCAAAAAAATGCTTCGACCGTAGCATTCCGGGTCATCGGCCACCAGGCCGGCGAAGACCCGATGAGTACGCTGAACGCCCTGGAAAACCAACTGGCCGACGCCATCGAATGATCTACGACCTGATCTATTACCTCGTCCCGACGCTGCTGATCCTGATTCCGGCGTTTTTCCACATGCGCGCCAAGAAGAAGGCTTCGGCCATCCATCACGCCGTCCTCAAGGAAGCCCAGGAAGCCGGCCTGACCGAACCGCCGTCGCTGCATCCGGTGGTCGACCTGTCGATCTGCATGGGCTCCGGCGCCTGCGTGCGCGCCTGCCCGGAAAAGGCCTTGGGCATCATCAAGGGCAAGGGGGTGCTGATCAACCCGACCCACTGCATCGGCCACGGCGCCTGCGCGCCGGCCTGCCCGGTCGGGGCGATCAAGCTGGTTTTCGGTACCGAAAAGCGCGGCGTCGATATCCCGCAGGTCAGCCCGGATTTCGAAACCAATATCCCCGGCGTCTTCATCGCCGGCGAGCTCGGCGGCATGGGCCTGATCCGCAACGCCATCCGCCAGGGCACGCATGCGGTCAAAGCGATCACCGCCCGGCCGCGCGGCCAGGCCGATCTCGATCTGGTCATCATCGGCGCTGGCCCGGCCGGCATCTCGGCCTCGCTGGCAGCCAAGGAGGCCGGACTTAAGTACGTCACCATCGAGCAGGAAGACTCACTGGGCGGCACGACCTACCACTACCCGCGCAACAAGCTGGTGATGACGGCGCCGATGCGCCTGCCGCTGATCGGCGAAATCAAGGTCCGCGAAATCAGCAAGGAAGAGCTGATGGAAATCTGGACCGGCGTACTCGACAAGGCCACACCCAATATCCGGTTCAGCGAACGGATGGAAGAAATCGCCCCGCACGACGGCATATTCACGGTGCGCACCAACAAGGCCAGCTACGCGACGGCCAACGTCCTGCTCGCCATCGGTCGCCGCGGCACGCCGCGCAAGCTGGGCGTCAGCGGCGAAGAAAACCCCAAGGTCGTCTATCGGCTGATCGAAGCCGGGCAATACCAGGGCAAGCACGTGCTGGTCGTCGGTGGCGGCGACAGCGCGCTCGAAGCGGCGCTCGACATTGCCAACGAACCGGGTACCCACGTCACGCTCAGCTATCGCGGCAAAGCCTTCGACCGCGTCAAACCGAAAAACCGGGCGCGCCTGGCCGAGGCCATCGCCAATCAGCGCATCGAGCAATTGCTGGAAAGCACGGTACAGCAGATCGCCAGCGACAAGATCGTACTCAGGCACGCCGACGAAATGCTGGAAAGGCCGAACCAGGCGGTCATCGTCTGCGCCGGCGGCGAACTGCCGACGCCGATGCTGAAGAAAATGGGCATCCAGATAGACACCAGGCATGGCGAATGAAAGCGTCGGCCATGCGGCAATACCCCTTCCGGAAACGTGGGAAATTTTTACACAATTTGTATTACACTGTCGCTCCAATGGACACGGATAACGACCTTTGCCGGCACAGCAGGACGACCCCATGAGCGCACCGCAAACCCCAGGTGACGACTGGGCGCAATCCCTGTTTCTCAAACGCTGCCAGGGCCGTAGAATGAAGGCTGACGACCTTCCCCCACCGTATCTGACCGAGGAAGGTCTGGTTCTGATCGACCGCCGATCGCACCAGGATCGGCGCAAGTCGCCGGCAACCCATACCGCCAACCTTCCAGGCCAAGCATAGAAACTGCCCATGGCCGCCCTCCCTCAACCTTCCCCGATGACCGATTCACCCATCCGTTCCGCCCTGCTCTCGGCCATCCACCGCGTGCTGTCACCCGTGGTCCGCGTCATGCTCGGCCACGAAATCACGCTGCCGATGGCCATCGAATTGCTCAAGCGCGTCTTCGTCGAAGTCGCCGAACGCGACTTCCGGCTCGACAAGAAGGGTTCCACCGACAGCCGGATCAGCCTGATCACCGGCGTCCATCGCAAGGACGTCAAGCGCCTACGCGAACTGCCGCACGTCGAGGCCGACCTGCCGCCGAAGGTGTCGCTCAGCGCACAAATCGTCGCCACCTGGATTACCGGCCCGGAATGGATCAACGACAAGGGCGCACCGCGCCCGCTGCCCCGACTGGCCCGGCGCGGCAACGGCGCCTCCTTCGAAACCCTGGTCGCCAGCATCAGCCAGGACATCCGCCCGCGCTCGGTGCTCGACGAATGGCTGCGCCTGGGCGTCGTCCAGATCAACGCCGACGATGAAGTGGTGCTGACCAGCAACGCCTTCGTGCCCCGCGACGGGATCGAGGAAAAGCTCGCCTACTACGGCCACAACCTCGGCGACCACGCCGCCGCTGCCGCCGACAACGTACTCGGTGCGCCGCGCCCGTGGTTCGAGCGCAGCGTCCACCACGTCTCGCTGAGCGAGGCGCAGATCGAGCAATTACGGCAGCGCGCCGCCGAACTTGGCATGCAACTGCTGACAGAACTGCACACCATGGCCGAACAATCCGCCAACGATGGCGAAGCGACCAAACGCTTCACCTGCGGCGTGTATTTCTACAGCGCCGACAATCAGGACACGCCAGCCGGAAAATGAAGTCTTACCTGCTGTCCCTGCTCCTTGCCGTCCTGCCGCTGACGACCGGGGCCGCCCCGGTCTGCGTCGACCCGGAGCAGCCCGCCAGAAGCCATGCAGCGCGCAGCGACGTCGGCGGCATTGGCGGCACCGGCAGCCCCGCCGCCGAAACAGCGGCGAAGGATCCGGGCGGTATCGGCGGCACGGGAGCCCCAACCGCCAACGGCATAGGCGGGACCGGCGCGCCGGCGGCCAACGGCAGCGGCGGTATCGGTGGGACCGGCATGCCGGTCGCCGACGGGACGATCGGCATCGTCGGCGTGGTCAGCGGCTTCGCCTCGGTCTGCGTCAATGGTGTCGAAGTGCATTTCGACCACGGCACGCCAGTCAATGAAAACGGCGATCCCTCGTCGGCCGACAAACTCGCCGTCGGCCAGGTCGTCTCCATCGAAGCCGGCAATTCGCCGAAGGGGCTGCAAGCCAGGAACATCGCCATCCTGAACCTGCTGGAAGGCCCGATCACCGGCATGGACCATGGCGGCAAAACAATTCACGTCATGGGCCAGGCGATCGCGGTCGGGCCCGACACCCGGATCGGCGGCAAGGGTCTGGCCGTAGGCCAGATGGTCAAGGTCAGCGGCCTGGCCGGCGCCAACGGCGCCCTGGTGGCAACCCGGATTCAGCCCGGACCGGACCTCAAGCACGCCGCTGCCCTGGGCGCCGTCGTCACCGTCGGCAAGCAGGCAAAAATCAATGGCGTGCCGGTAGCCGGCATGGTCGGCAGCGAAACGGCACTGATCAAGGGCCGCTGGAATGGCAGCGAACTGGTGGCCGGCAGCGTCGGCGCCGACCCGACCTACCGCTTCAAGGACAGCGCCAGCCGCATCCTGCTCGAAGGCCTGGTCCAGGCTTCCGACGGCCACGGCCAGATCAAGGCCGGCGGACTCGTACTGGCAGTACCCAAGGCCAGCCAGGCCAGGGCCCTGGCACCCAACCAGCGGATTTTCGTCGATGCCCGGGCCGAGCGGGGTGGAAAGCTGGTGGTCGAACACCTCGAATTGAACACGACGCCCCGGCACCAGAATCCGGCCTACCGGAAGACCCAATGGCGCAGTGAATCGACACCCAAGACAGATACCGCCGAGAAGGCTGAGAAGGCTGAGAAGGCTGAGAAGGCTGAGAAGGCTGAGAAGGCTGAGAAGGCCGAGAAGGCTGAGAAGGCTGAGAAGGCTGAGAAGGCTGAGAAGGTTGAGAAGGTTGAGAAGGTTGAGAAGGCTGAGAAGGCTGAGAAGGTCGAGAAGGCTGAGAAGGTCGAGAAGGTCGAGAAGGTCGAGAAGGTCGAGAAGGTCGAGAAGGTCGAGAAGGTCGAGAAGGTCGAGAAGGTCGAGAAGGTCGAGAAGGTCGAGAAGGTCGAGAAGGTCGAAAAACCCGAGCGGGTCGAACGCCATTGATCGGCTGCCCTTGTCTGGCGCAGAATCCGTTGCAAACCTAAAACCACTCCATCGAAGTGGTCAAATAATATTCATCAGGGACACCCGCTTTTGAAAACAAAACTATTCCTGCTCGCCGGCTGGCTGATGCTGGCGACCTGCCATGCCGACAGCGCGCTAACACTGAGTACCGGCTTCGATTACTCGAGCGGCAAATACGGCGAATCCAGGCGCACCGAAACCCTGGTCGTCCCGGTCGGCATCAAATACGAATTCGGCGACTGGACCCTGCGGGCGACAATTCCCTACGTCGAGTCGAACGGCCCCTCTGCCGTCTCGGGTAGCGGCCCCGACCGGGTGACCATCGAAAACGGTTCGAACGTCCGGCGCCGTGCCTCCGGGCTCGGCGATGTCATCGTCTCGGCCGCCTGGAACGCCTTTCAGGATGGCCCCTGGCTGATCGAACTGGGCGCCAAGGTCAAGCTGGCCACCGCCGACAAGACATCGGGCCTGGGCACCGGCGAGAACGACTATTCGGTACAAACCGAAATCTACCGGACGCTCGGCAGCCATACGCTGTTCGGCACCCTGGGCTACAAGAAGATGGGCGATCCGGCCGGCACCAACCTCAGGGACCCGTTATTCACCTCCCTAGGCTGGTCCTACCGGGCCACCCAGCTGACCGCCGTCGGGGTGAGCTACGATTTCCGGCAAAAGGTCCAGGACAGCGGCGCGCCGCTCAGCGATGCCACTGCTTTCGTCACCCACAAGCTGGACCCGCACTGGAAGCTCCAGGCCTATCTCGTCACCGGTTTCTCCAGGGCCAGCCCGGATTTCGGCGGCGGCATGTTCGTCTTCTACAGTTACTGAAGCCGGCCACGCCAAGAAGCGCTGACAAAATGCAGCGAAGCGGCCCTGGCTAGGCGGACCGACGCCCCGCAGGAAGTCCCCTTGGGTGACGAAGACAGTACGAGCAGTACGGCGAGGAGGTCCAACAACGCCAGGGGCATTTTGCCAGCGCTTCTTAGCGGGTTTTCAGGCGAAAAGCCTGGGTAATCAGATTAATCGCCTCCGGACTGTCCCAGGCCCGCGAACCGGCAATTTTCTTGATCACGCGGCCGTCGGCATCGACCAGCAAGGTCAGCGGCAGGCGGTCGGCACCGAGCATGTTTTCGAGCAGCAGCTTGCGATCGAGATAATTGGCAAAACTGATGCCGTATTGGCGGACGAAGGCAGCCGCTGCGGCCGGATCGTCATCGGTCGAGATGCCGATGATGTTGAACTCGTGGCCGTTGTAGCGCCGGGCCAGGCGCTCCAGCGAACTGATCTCGGCCCGACAGGGACCACACCAACTGGCCCAGACGTTGATCAGCAGCGGCTTGCCGTGAAACGACGAAAGATTCGCGCCGGGGCCGGCAATCCCGTTCATCGGCGCCTCGCGCAGCAATTCGCCGACCATCACCTCGCCCGGCGTCCCGGCCTGCGTGCCCGGCGCAGCGAGCAATAGCCAAGTACCGATGGCAACGCCCATCGCTGATCGCACCCCGTTTGTCCAACCCATATCGACTCCAGAAATCTCTCGCCACCGACCGAAAACTCTGCGGCAGCAGGGAAAGCATCTATCGTAAGGCATTTTATTGATCTGTCTCGCCTTGCCCGAGCCATGGCAAATCTATAATCGAACGCTTATGGCAAACTCCCGCTCCCTCGCCGAACACCTGCAAAACGCCGCTCTCGCCACGCCGCAAGCGTTGGCCTTGCATTACGGCGGGCGGAGCTTTGGTTTCGCCACGTGGCTGGCCTACGCGGAACAGAAGGCCGGGCAGATCGACACGACCAGGGCGCTGGTGATCGGCAGCGGCGACAGCCTGCAACTGGCCGGATTGGCCGCTGCCTGCAGTCTGCGAAATCGGCCATTTTTTGCCAGTGACCGTAGCATTCCTCTGCCAGCCGGCGAAAACCTGCACCCCGACACCGCGCTGATCATCGCGACCAGCGGCAGCGAGGGGCAGCCGCGTGCCGTGTTGCTCGGCAACGCCCAGCTCGATGCCGCCGCAAGCGGCGCCAACGCCCGTCTTGGACTGCGCGCCGGCGACCTGTGGCTGAACTGCCTGCCGCTGCAGCACATCGGCGGCCTGAGCATCCTCTGGCGCTGCGCCCGGGCCGGCGCCGGGGTGCTGTTGCACGACGGCTTTGCCGCCGAACAGGTCGCCGCCGACCTCGCCGCCCACCCGGTCACCCACATTTCGCTGGTCCCGGCCATGCTGGCCCGGCTGCTCGATATCGTCGCCCGGCCGCCGGCCAGCCTGCGCGTGTTGTTGATCGGCGGCGCCGCGCTGTCGCGCCAGCTGTACGACAAGGCCAGTGCTGCCGGCTGGCCGCTGGTCGTCAGCTACGGCATGAGCGAAACCGCCGCCCTGATCGCCGCCCACGCCCCGGACGACGGCCCTTGGCACGAAGGACTGGCCGGCCGCCCGCTGCCCGGCCACGAACTCCGGATCGGCGACGACGGCCGGATCGCCATCCGCGGCCCCCAGGTCATGCTCGGCTATGCCGACGGCAGCGGTGTAGACAGCGCCGGCTGGCTCACCACCGGCGACCTCGGTGCAATCGATGAGGCTGGCCGCCTGAGCGTCCTCGGTCGGGCCGACGACATGCTGATCAGCGGCGGCTGCAACGTTCATCCGCAGGAGATCGAGGCCTGCCTGGCCGCCTGCCCCGGCGTTGACGATGTCGCCGTCACCGGATCACCCGACCCGGTCTGGGGCGACCTCGTCGTCGCCCTGGTCGTCGGCCCGGTCGAACCGGGCGAGCTGTTCGAACACGCCCGCCAGCACCTGCCGACGGCAGCCCAGCCCCGGCGCTTTCAGCGCCTTGACCAACTGCCGCGCAACGCCAACGGCAAACTCGACCGCCCCGCCCTGCGCCTGATCGCCAATCGGAGTCGGAAGTGATCCACACTCTGCGCCGCCAGATTACCGCCCCCGAAACGCTGGTCCGCCTGCAGGCGCTGGCCGACGGGGCGCCGGATTCGGCGCCGATCAGCCTGCGTCTGGCGCTGGGCCGCAGCGCCACCGACTGGCTGGACCTGCTGCCGGCACACCAGCCGCACTGGTACCGAGCCCGCCCGGACCGCGGCGAATACCGCCTGGCCATCGGCCACGCGCTGCACGTGGCAACCGCCGGTGCCAACCGCTTTGCCGCGCTGGACCACGCCTACGCCGGATTTTGCCGGCACTGGCGGCACAACGGCCCGGCGCTGGCCTTCGCCGGTTTCGCCTTCGATGCCGCCGGCAGTGCTCCGCTGCCCAACGCGCTGCTCTCCATCCCCGCCATTCTGCTCGAAAACCTCGACGGCGACTGCTCGGTGACGCTGAGCGTGCCGACCGGCCGGCTGGCCCAGGCCGTGACCGAATGGCTGCCGCTGCTAAGCAGCACGCCCCCCGACCCGGCGCCGCAACTGCTGCCCGGGCGCCCGGCGGCACTCGACGACCGCGCCTGGATCGCCCGCGTCAACGCTGCACTGCGCGACATCGCCGCCGGCCGCATGGCCAAGGTGGTGCTCAGCCGCAGCCGCCAGTTCCGAGGCAGCGCCGCGTTCTCGCCGGCCGCCATCCTCGCCCGCCTGATCGCGCAGCAGCCGGGCGGCGTCATCTACGCCCACGGCAATGGCCAGCAAAGTTTCCTCGGTGCCACGCCGGAACGGTTGGTCCGCCTGCGTGGGCAGCAAATCGATGTCGATGCGTTGGCCGGCACCGCCTGGCCGGGTTCGCTGGCCTTGTCGGAGAGCAAGAACCGGCACGAGCAGTCGCTGGTCGTCCGCGCCATCTGCGCCGCCCTTGCTCCGCTGTGCACGACGCCGCCGGCAGTGGGCGGCATTGAGCAACACCAGGCCGGCCAACTCGCCCACTGGCGCAGCCGGATCTCGGCCCAGGCCAGGCCCGGCACCCGGCTGTTCGATCTGGTCCGTACCCTGCACCCGACCCCAGCGGTCGGCGGCTTTCCCGCCGCCGCGGCGCAGGACTGGCTGGCGGCCCATGGCGAGAAGCGCAGCGGCTGGTACAGCGGTGGCTTTGGCCTGCTGACCCCGGATGGCGACGGCGAATTCTCGGTTGCCCTGCGCTCGGCGCTGATCGACGGCGACTGCGCCGAACTGCAGGCTGGTGCCGGCATCGTCGCCGGCTCCGATGCGCAGCATGAACTGGCCGAAACCGAGGCCAAGCTGGGCACCCTGCTCGCCGCGCTGACCGCCTGCCCGCTCCCGGCCAGCGACCTCAGCCGCAGCGCCTGATTTTTTCGTTTTTGGACGTTTTTTGCCGCTGACCGCAGCATTCGGCGGCGCAGCCAGGCACGCCGGGCTCCAGCAGCTTAGCCGCAGCGCAACTTCGGCCCCGGACGCCCGATGTGGTAGCCCTGGGCGTAGTCGATACCGAATTCGAGCACGGCATCGAGAATGGGCTGATCCTCGACGTATTCGGCGATGGTCTGGATGTTCAATTCCTGGGCCAGCGTCACGATACTCTTGGTGAAGGCCTTGTATTCGGCGTCGACCAGCACGTTGCGGATAAATTCGCCTTCGATCTTGATGTAATCGACTGGGAAGCGCTTGATGTACTGGAAGGACGAATAGCCCGAGCCGAAGTCGTCGATGGCGAAGCTGAAGCCGGCCGTCTTCAGGTCGAAGACGAATTTTTCCAAGAGGCTGAGGTTGCTGACTGTTTCGCGCTCGGTGATTTCGAAGACGATGCGATTTGGTTCGATTTCAAATTCCCTGGCCAGGCGGGTGATCCGCGAAATGAATTCGCCAACGATCAGCGCCTTGGGGGACAGGTTGACGAACAGGATGCCGCGATAGCCCTGCTCGCGAATCTGCCCGAAGGCCTTCTCGATGAGCTGGTAATCCATCTTGTGGGCAAGCCCCATCGCCTCGGCTTCCTCGATGAACTCCTGGGCGGCGACGATGCGCTGGCCGACCTGGATGCGCATCAGCAACTCGTGGATCAGCACCTCGCCGGTCCGGCTGTGCACGATGGGCTGGAAGAAAGGAACGATGCGGCCCTCATCGAGCGCGCTGCGGATCATCTGGCTCTTGTCGCTGGCCTGCTTGAGCGCCTCGACCATGTCCTCGTCGCTGGGAATGGCGATGCTGTTCTTGCCCGCCCGCTTGGCCTTGTACATCATGTTGTCGGCGATCAGGAACAGCTCGCGGCTGTCCTTGCCGTGGGTCGGGTGGATGGCGATGCCGATCGACGTCGTCGCCTTGATCTTGACCGTGCTGCCCGGCGCCTCCAGCGAAAACTCCTCAAGCATCTCGGCGATCCGCTGGGCGACCATGTGCGCCTGCGACTCGCCGGCTTCGGGCAGGACGATGGCAAATTCGTCGCCGCCGTAGCGAGCGAGCAGGTCGCCCTGGCGAACCGCCTGGTGAAGGATCTTGGCAAAGGCCTGGAGGAAGGCGTCGCCGAACTGGTGGCCGTAGGCGTCGTTGATCGCCTTGAAGTTGTCCATGTCGAGCACCATCACCGCGAACTCGTAGCCGTGACGCTGCGAGCGCCCGATCTCGTAGCCGAGCAGTTCCCAGAACATCCGCTGGTTGTAGAGATCGGTCAGCGGGTCGCGCGTGGCGTAGTGCTCCAGCTCCTTGGTGTACTTGTAGATCGCCTTGACCGAGCCGACCAGATTGAGCAGCGCGGTCAGGATGCTGCTGATCACGATATGGCGGATCGGGTCCTGGGCCAGCGTCGAATGCACGCCGAT
>JAHRYW010000005.1:189997-193595 GCA_020621865.1 Betaproteobacteria bacterium
TGCTGATCACGATATGGCGGATCGGGTCCTGGGCCAGCGTCGAATGCACGCCGATACCCACGATGCCGCCGATCTTCGGCGAATCGAGCAATAGCGACTTGGTCTGCAGTTCGATGTCGCGCTGCGTCAGTTCGGGCAGCTGGCGGCCGGGGTCGGCAACGTGGTGCTTGATCTGCAGCAGCGTGGTGCCGAAGAAATTGGGCGTCGATTCAAGCTGGGTCCGGACGATGTGCTCGAACAACGCAACGGTCGCCGCCGAAGGCTTCTGGCGCCAGAAGACCTCCCATTCATAGCCCTGGTCGTCGATGCGGAAAATGGTCAGCAAGGCGTAGGCGTCGACGATGGAATTGATTTCCAGCAACAGGTCGTTGATGAACTGCCGCCAGTCGCGGACGACATTCGAGGTGATGATCAGCTTCTCCAGCAGCTTGACCTCGAATTCGAGAATCCCCTTGTCGACAGCGACGTTCTTCATGCGGTCGACCAGTTGCGTGACATGGCGCAGGGTCTGGTTCAGGTCGTCGAAACCGAGATGCACCTCGCTGACGTCGAGCTGGTTGAGATCCTTGATGCTGTTGACCGCCTCGACCTTGTCGCGGAAGGTATCCATGGCCAGCCGGACGCGACGCGTCGCCAGGGCCGAAACTGCCGCGGCGACTAGCAGCACGACGGCGCCGAGGACGACGAACAGGCTGATGAAATAGAAACGCACCTGGGGCGCGATCGGCTGTAGCGTGTAATCGATGGCAACCACGCCGAGTACCTTGTCGGACTGGGTCACGCCATGGCAGACCAGGCACTCGGAACGGACGGCGACGGGAAACAGGTAGCGCAGTTGCTGACCGTCCTGCATCACGCTCGCCTGGCCGCCGGCCAGCAACTGGCGGACGTCCTCGGGGAAATCTTCGAGGCTGCCGCGGGCTTCGGACTTGAAGACATCGGGCGCCGGATAAAGCACCACGTCGCGCGGCGCACTGGCAAAGGCCGAGGCACTGTTGCCGATCGACTCGAGCACCTGCTGATGCCCGCCGCCGTTGCGCAGGATTTGGTAGATGGCGTTGAAGGTTTGCTGGGAGATGTCGCGCGAGGTATCGAGGGTACGCTGGTTGATCAGCTTTTCGTAGAGCAGCGACGAGGCAAAGGTGGCGCCAAGGAAGACCAGCAGGGCAATACCGGTCGTCGACAGCAGGAAAAACCCGCGCAAGGTTTCCAGATGACCCAACAGGGTCTTCAGCAGTCTTCCCAACATCCACGGCCTCCCATGAGCCATTCCGTGCAATTCGCCGGGCGGGGCGGCGACGACCGGCCCCCACCGATCATCACCGCCCCGCCCATCGTTCTGCGGCCGGGTTGACAAATAAAGCCAATAAAGCCAACAAAACCGGTAAAACGAATAAAAGCAATAAAGATGCGCGCATTATGCCGCATAAAGCCCCGGCGCCCTAGCCGACGGATAGACCAGGATTCTCAAGCCGCCTTGCCAAGCCTCGACTGCTGTCATGTTACTGCAATACTAATGCAACAAAATTATGGGCTTAAAGCCTATACTTCAGAAAAAACATGGAACGCATGCGATGACCCACACCCCGCTCAAGCCCCGCTTCCCGACCGAGAATTACCTCAACCGCGAACTCGGCCTGCTCGCCTTCAATCGCCGCGTGCTGGCCCAGGCCGAGGACGAGCGCATGCCCTTGCTCGAACGCCTGCGCTTCCTGTGCATCGTTTCCAGCAATCTCGACGAATTTTTCGAGATCCGCGTTTCCGGGCTGAAGGAGCAAATCCGCGCCAACACGCCGGTGGTCACCACCGACGGCAAGACGGCGCAGGAGGCCTTCCGCCTCGTCTCTGCCGAAGCGCACGCCATCGTTCATGAGCAGTACCAGCATCTCAACGAGGTGATCCTGCCCGCCCTGGCCGAACAGGGCATCCGCTTCCTGCGCCGCGGGACCTGGAACGAAGCCCAGCGCGAGTGGATCCGCAATTACTTCATCCGCGAAATGGTGCCGGTGCTGACGCCGATCGGGCTCGACCCCTCGCACCCCTTCCCGCGCGTCCTCAACAAGAGCCTCAACTTCGCCGTCGAACTCGAAGGCAAGGACGCCTTCGGGCGCAGTTCCAACGCCGCCATCGTCCAGGCGCCGCGCGTGCTGCCACGGGTCATCCGCCTGCCCGAGGAGCTGGCTGGCTACGAATACGGCTTCGTCTTCCTGTCGTCGATCCTGCACGAATTCGTCGGCGAGCTATTCACCGGCATGACCGTGCTCGGCTGCTACCAGTTCCGCGCCACCCGCAACTCCGACCTGTTCGTCGACGAGGAAGAAGTCACCAACCTGCGCACCAAGCTGCAGGGCGAACTGCCGCAGCGCCATTTCGGCAACGCCGTGCGCCTCGAAGTCGCCGAGAACTGCTCGTCGGCGATGACCGACTTCCTGCTCGCCCAGTTCAACCTGAAGCCGGTCGACCTCTACCGCGTCAACGGCCCGGTCAACCTGGTGCGCCTGATGCAGGTGCCGGACTGGGTCGATCGCCCGGACATGAAATTCCGCCCCTTCGTACCCGGCACGCCGAAAGGCCTGGCCAAGGGTGCCAACATCTTCGACAGCATCCGCCGGAACGACATCCTGCTCCACCACCCCTACCAGTCCTTCGCGCCGGTCATCGAGTTCCTCAGCCAGGCGGCGACCGACCCGCAGGTGGTGGCGATCAAGATGACCGTGTACCGCACCGGCACCGACTCGGTGCTGATGGAATCGCTGATCCGCGCCGCCCAGAACGGCAAGGAAGTCACCGTCGTCGTCGAACTGATGGCGCGCTTCGACGAGGAGGCCAACATCAGCTGGGCGACCAAGCTGGAAGAAGTCGGCGCCCATGTCGTCTATGGCGTCGTCGGCTACAAGACCCACGCCAAGGCACTGCTGATCGTCCGCCGCGAGGAAGGCGGCCTGAAGCGCTACGCCCACCTCGGCACCGGCAACTACCACCCGCGCACCGCCCGCCTGTACACCGACTTCGGCCTGATGACCGCCAACGACGAAGTCACCAACGACGTTTCCGAAGTCTTCAAGCAACTGACCGGGCTGGGCAAGGCGCGCACGCTGAAGCACCTGTGGCAGGCGCCGTTCACGCTGCAACCCAACGTCGTCGCAGCCATCCAGGCCGAAGCTGAAATCGCCCGTGCCGGCGGCAAGGGACGCGTCGTCGCCAAGATGAATTCGCTGGTCGAACCCGAGGTCATCAACGCCATGTACGACGCCTCGCAGGCCGGCGTCGAGATCGACCTGATCGTGCGCGGCGTCTGCATGCTGCGCCCGGGCGTTGCCGGGCTTTCCGAAAACATCCGCGTCCGCTCAATCATCGGCCGCTTCCTCGAACACCACCGCATCTTCTACTTCCTGGCCGGCGGCGAGGAAATCGTCTACCTGTCCAGCGCCGACTGGATGGAGCGCAATTTCTTCAAGCGCATCGAACTGGCCTTCCCCATCCTCGACCCCAAACTGAAAAAACGGGTGATCACCGAAGGCCTCAAGTTCTACCTGGCCGACAACCAGCAGGGCTGGGAAATGAACAGCCAGGGCACCTACCAGCGCCGCCGCTCGAC
>JAHRYW010000005.1:193605-196766 GCA_020621865.1 Betaproteobacteria bacterium
ACCAGCAGGGCTGGGAAATGAACAGCCAGGGCACCTACCAGCGCCGCCGCTCGACCCGCAGCAAGCCGCACAACGCCCAGGGCGAACTGATGGTGACGCTGGGCGGCGCCTGAGGGCGAATGCTACGGTCAGGCCGAAAAAAGGGCCAAAATCGAAAAATGCGGCTCACGGGCCGCATTTTTCATGGTCTATCCGGAAAACATTTCAATTACCTTCTCCGCCTTACTAGGAATAGCGCGACAAACCCGCCGACAAACAGCATAGGCATCCCGGGCTCAGGGATCGCTCGAGCCTGGATGTCATAGCTAAAATTTTCAAACCAATCCCCGCCGGAAATCGGCAGGGAGCCTTGAATTGACATCGAGCCATTTACGAACTGGCCGCTGACTGAAGCCAAAGGGCCATTTGTCCAGCCTGAGCAGTAGGTATCTGGTGCGCGAGGCCCAAAGCAGGGACCGTCGTCACCATAAATACTGGATCCGACGACAGAAAGGAAATAACCCGGCAAGGAAAAACCGGCTGGAAACACATTCCCGACGATATTCGCATTACTGAATGTCAGCCAACTCTGGTTATCGATGAACGTACCCTGACTTCCGTTGGTATCCCCATCCAGAAAATAGCTCCACCAATAACGTGAAAAATTAGCGTTGAATGTCCCGGAGATCGCGTAGCTCTGGGCGGACTGCGGAGGGCCGCCGAAGTTGAATCCAGGATTGTGCGTCACGGAACTGAGCGAGCCATCGATCACAAATTGCCGTGTCACCGTGTCAACGCCAAACCCGGTGACGATGACTGCCTTTGCCGGATTGCTCGCGATTAACCCAAGAATCGCCATGACCCGAAGAATGGTATTTCTTACCCTGGAATCCATGCTCACCTCCTCAATAAAAATGAAAAAAGCATACATCAATTCTCATTTGGCATGACGAATTACTGAATTTCAGCACAACCAGGGACCGAAGCCGACAGCTTCACCAAGCACACCTCACGGGCCTGCTCTTACTTTCTTATCAAGTGGGAATAAAACCGAAAACCTGCGACTGCTTGTCCATTCAGACGTCAATCAGCGCTGCTTGCTATCGTCCGGCGTCAGGAACAGTCCGATACCCAGCGCGATCAGCGCCAGTGGCCACCACTTGCGGATCAGCGCAACGAGATCGAGTTCGAACAGGTCGAGATTGACGCCCAAGGCGACGGCGCCGATGACGACCAGGGCGATGGCGGCGAAATTGCCTTTCATGCGGACTCCTTGCCGATCAGGCGCGACGCACGCCGACGACGCCTTCGACGTCGTGGATCAGCGTCAGCGTCTTCTGCAATTGCTGCAGGTTGGTGATTTCGACGGTAAAGCTCATGTGCGCCTTGCCCTGCTTGGACTGGGTGTTGACGCCGACGACGTTGAGCCGCTCGCGGGTGAAGATTTCCGAAATGTCACGCAGCAGGCCCTGGCGGTCGTGGGCGTCGACGATGATGTCGGCGGCGAAGACACCGGTCGTCGTCAGTCCCCAATCGGTCTCGATGACCCGCTCGGGATGCAAGGCAGCCAGGTTGGCGAAATTGGGGCAGTCCATGCGGTGGATCGAGATGCCCTTGCCGCGCGTGATGAAGCCCTGGATCTCGTCCGGCGGCGCCGGCTTGCAGCAGCGGGCAAGCTGAGTCAGCAGCTTGTCGACGCCGACGATCAGGATGCCCTGGTTGCCTTCGACCGGCTTGCTCGGCTTGGCGATCACCTCGTCGGGGGCCAGTGTTTCGGCGAGCAGGTCGCCGCCCTTGGCGACGGCCTGGAACTGGCGCTGGTTGAGGTCGCCACGGGCAGCGGCGATATACAGGTCGTCGGCCTTGGCGAAGCCGAGCTTGTGCGACAGTTCCTCGATATTCGCCCCGGTCTGCCCGGCCCGCTGCAATTCCTTGCCGATCAGGCCGCGGCCCTCGGCCAGCGTTTCTTCCAGCGCTAGGTTGGAGAACCAGGCCCGCACCTTTACCCGGGCGCTCTTGGTGTGGATGTAGCCGAGCGAGGGGTTCAGCCAGTCGCGCGACGGCCCGCCGAGCTTGGCGGTGACGATCTCGACCTCCTGGCCGGTTTCCAGCGAGGTGTTGAGCGGCACCAACTGGCCGCCGACCTTGGCGCCACGGCAACGATGGCCGAGGTCGGTATGCACGCGGTAGGCAAAATCGACCGGCGTCGAGCCGGCCGGCAAATCGACTACCTTGCCGTGCGGCGTGATGACGTAGATCGTCTCGTCGAGCGCCGCCTGCTTGTAGTGCTTGACCCAGTCCGAGCTGTCGGCGACCTCGTCCTTCCAGGTCAGCAGCTGGCGCAGCCAGGCGATCTTCTCGTCGTAGTCATCCTCGGCGCTGCGCTTGGTGCCTTCCTTGTAGCGCCAGTGGGCGGCGACGCCAAGTTCGGCGTGCTTATGCATGTCCCAGGTGCGGATCTGGATTTCCAGGCTGCGCCCGTCCGGGCAGCGCACCGCCGTATGCAGCGAACGGTAGTAGTTGCCCTTGGGATTCGAGATGTAATCGTCGAATTCCTTGGGGATCGGCAGCCACAGGTTGTGCACGATGCCGAGCGCGGTGTAGCAGTCCTTCAGGTCGTCGACGATGATGCGCAGGGCGCGCACGTCGTAAACCTCGGAGAACTCGACACCTTTCTTGTGCATCTTGTTCCAGATGCTGTAGATGTGCTTCGGCCGGCCGTAGATTTCGGCATCCTTGACGCCGGCCGCTTCGAGTTCCTCGCGCACCTTGGCGACCGCATCGACGATGAACTGCTCGCGCTCGCTACGTTTTTCGTCGAGCAGCTTGGCCAGCTTCTTGTAGATATCCGGATGGATGAAGCGGAAGGACAGGTCCTCCAGCTCCCACTTCAGTTCCCAGACGCCGAGCCGGTTGGCCAGCGGCGAATAGAGCTCCAGCGTTTCGCGCGCGACCTGGACGCGCAAATCGTCCGGGTTGGCGGCGTAAAAGCGCAAGGTCTGCGTCCGGCTGGCCAGGCGCAGCAGTACGACGCGGATGTCCTCGACCATGGCCAGCAGCATCTTGCGCAGCACTTCGACCTGCGCCTTCATCTCGGCCGGATTGACCTCGCCGGCCTCGATATTGGTGGCGACGAAACCCTTGGTGATCGGGCGCAGCTTGTTCAGCCGCGAAATGCCATG
>JAHRYW010000005.1:196776-223297 GCA_020621865.1 Betaproteobacteria bacterium
TGGCGACGAAACCCTTGGTGATCGGGCGCAGCTTGTTCAGCCGCGAAATGCCATGGACCAGGTGCGCCGCCGGCTTGCCGAAGCGCTCCTCGATTTGCGTGATGCCGTGTTCCTGGTGGGCTGGAATGGCGAACAGCACGGCGGCCATCCGCGATTCGACGTCGAGCTTGAGGCCGGCGATGATGACCGCCATGCCCAGTGCGTGCGACCAGATGCGCTCGCCACTGCCCAGCGTCTTGTCGCCATAGACCTGCCAAGCATACTCAACGGCGGCCTTGAGGCTGTCCGCCTCGGCAACGGAAAGCCCTTCGCCCAGCGTGGCGAGAAACTGCTCGAAGTCGCTCGTGGCGGCGACGGAATGAACGACGGAAACCATGGTAAGTGATTATAGCCCTCTCCACGGCCGGCCAATTGGCCTGGGTCAACTCCTTGCTTCGGGATTGCCCCAAGCAGCAAGACGCAAGGCATCAGGCATAATCAACGGCCCATGCCAAAATTTCTCGCTCACCCCTACCTACTGCTGACCCTGACTGCCCTGTTCTGGTCGGGCAACATGGTTCTCGGCCGCGGTATCCGCGGCGATGTGCCGCCGATGGCGCTGGCCTTCTGGCGCTGGGCCATCGCCTTCTGTCTCGTCCTGCCCTTTGCCCTGCCCCACCTGAAAACGCAGTGGCCGCTGCTGAAAAAAAGCTGGCCGGTGCTACTCGTCCTCGGCCTGCTCGGCGTCGGCGGCTACAACACCTTCGCCTACGTGGCGCTGCAGTACACCGGCGCGACCAACGCCGTGCTGCTCAACTCCTTCATCCCGATCGCCACCATTGCCATTTCATGGCTGTTTCTCGGCAAGCACCTGCGCCGGGCCGAAGGCATCGGCGTCGCCATTTCGCTGTGCGGCGCGCTGACCATCGTCTCGCGCGGCGACATCGCCGTGCTGGCCCACCTCAACCTCAATCTGGGCGATGCCTGGATGCTGGTCGCCGTACTCGACTGGGCGATCTACACCGTGGCGCTGGCCTGGCGCCCGGCCGGCGTGCACCCGATGCTGATGCTCGGCACCATCACCGCCATCGGCCTGGCCGCCCTGGTCCCGGCCTATGCCTGGGAACTGGCCCAAGGCCGCCACATCAACGTCCACCTCGGCTCGCTGGCCTCGCTGGCCTACGTCGGCATCTTCCCCAGCTTTATCGGCTATATTTTCTACAACAAGGGGGTAGCCGAAGTCGGCCCCAACAAGGGCAGCCTGTTCATCCACCTGATGCCGGTCTTCGGTACCCTGCTGTCCTTCCTTTTCCTCGGCGAAATTCCGTTCTGGTACCACTACTTCGGCATCGGACTGATCTTCTCCGGTATCTGGCTGACGATGAAAAAATGAGAGAACTGCTCGACCGGCTCCGCGGCAAGAAATCGACCGTCATTCCCGACGACCTGTGGGCGGCGATCGTCACCTCGCTGCCTTTTCTCGACGTTCTGCCGGCCGACGAGCAAAAACAGCTGAAGCGACTGACCGAGAGTTTTCTGGCCGAAAAGGAATTCAGCACCGCCGGCGGCCTTGAGCTGACCGACGAAATCTGCGTTTCGATCGCCGCTCAGGGCTGCCTGCCCATCCTCAAGCTCGGCCTGAACGCTTATCACGACTGGATCGGCATCGTCGTCTATCCCAACGAATTCGTCGTGCCACGACGCATCGAGGACGAAAGCGGCATCGTCCATGAATACGACGACGTGCTCTCCGGCGAGGCCTGGGCCGGCGGCCCGCTGATCGTTTCCTGGCACGACGTGCAGATGGCCGGCGACGGCTACAACGTGGTCATCCACGAGTTCGCCCACAAGCTGGACATGCTGAACGGCGACGCCGACGGCGTGCCGGCGCTGCACAGCGGCATCGGCGAGGCGGAATGGGAAGAAGTTTTCTTCGCCGCCTACGAGCATTTCTGCACCCGCGTCGACCGCGACGAGGAAACGATCATCGATCCCTACGCCAGCGAATCGCCGGGCGAGTTTTTTGCCGTGCTGACCGAAAGTTTCTTCGAGATTCCCGATGTCGTGGCCGACGAATATCCGGCGCTCTATGAACTCTTCAAACGCTTCTACCGCCAGGACCCGCTGGCCCGCGAGATGAAGGCAACTGGCAACAAAACTTCAGGCGCTCAGTAGGAAGTCGCGGACGACGCCGATCTGCTCGGCATCCATGAACATCGGCGCATGGCCGACGCCGGCAATTTCAGCCAGCTTCGCCCGCGGCCCGCAGGCCCCCATCCGTTGCCAGGTGTCGCGTGCCAGCAGGTCGGTCTCGGCGCCGCGGATGACCAGCGTCGGGCAGGCAATCCGTTCGTAGAGCGGCCAGAGGTCGATCTCCTGGCCGGTAAACGCGGCCTTGAAGGGTTCGGCGATACGCGGGTCGTAGCGAAAGGCCCAGCGACCATCGGGACGCTGGACGACGCTGGTTTCGGTCAGGTGGTGCCATTGCGCCTCGGTCAACGGGCCGAACGGCGCGCTGACCGCCTTGACGTAGGCCAGCGCCTCGTCGAAGGTCGCCCAATCCGGATCGGTACCGACATAGGTGGCGATGCGTTGCAGCGACTCGCTGGTGATCTGCGGCCCGACATCGTTGAGGACCAGCCTGTGGATTGGCGTTCCCTCCTGGGCCGCCAGCGCCATGCCGATCAGGCCGCCCATCGAGGTGCCCAGCCAGTGCACGCTGTCCACGTTGAGGCGGGCGATCAGCGTGACCATGTCGGCCACGTACTGCGGAATCGCATAACCGGCCGGGTCACGCAGACGGCCGCTCTTGCCCCGCCCGACGACATCGGGGCAGATGACTCGGTAATGCCCGGACATCGCTTCGGCCAGCGCGTCGAAATCGCGGCCGTTGCGGGTCAGGCCATGGACGCAGATCAGTACGCGCGGATTGTCGCGGGCGCCCCACTCGGCATAGGCCATCCGGTGCAGGCCGGACGCCCCGATGCATTGAACCGTTTGCTGTTTGAATTGCATATCGCCACCTCCGCCCTCAATGTATCACCGACCGTACCATTGGATGATTAAAATACAACCAGGAGGGGTGAACATGACAGTTGGCAAAGTTTATAGCTATTCGCGGTTTAGTGCTGCGAAACAGGCCCACGGCGCAAGCACCGCCCGGCAAGCTGATTACGCCCGCAAGTGGGCCAACGAACACGGCTTAGACCTAGATGAATCACTCTCAATGCGTGACGAGGGGCTTTCGGCCTACCATCAAAAACACGTAAAAAGCGGCGCCCTTGGCATCTTCTTGGCTGCAGTAACCGCCGGGGAGATACCGCCCGGGAGCGTGCTGATTGTTGAAGGGCTAGACCGCCTTTCTCGGGCTGAACCGCTACTAGCCCAGGCGCAACTAACCCAGATCATCAATGCAGATATCACCGTCGTTACCGCCTCCGATGGCAAGCAGTACAACCGGGAGAAATTGAAGGCCAACCCGATGGATTTGGTCTACTCCCTATTGGTAATGATTCGCGCGCACGAAGAAAGCGAAACCAAGAGCAAGCGTGTTGGCGATGCCGTCCGCCGAAAATGTATCGGCTGGCAAGACGGCACATATAGAGGGCGGATTGTTTGCGGGAACCCTCCCTCATGGATTCGGTGGAATGGTACAGCCCATGAACTACACCCCGAAATGGCGCCCGCCATTCGAGAAGTGCTACTTAAATTTATTGAGGGGTACGGCGCCGTTCGTATTCTTCAGGAACTAGCGGACAAAGGCGTGCGAGTTACCGGGGAGGAACAGCCGTGGAACATTAGCCGCCTCTGTTACCGCGACCCAGGAATATTCGCCGGGAATCGTGTGGTAAAAGTTGCAGGGGAAGAATTTAGGCTTTCGGGTTATTACCCCGCCCTACTAACTGAAGAAGAATGTGCACGCCTACAAATTGCGGCGGCCAACCGGAAAAGAGCACCCCGTGCGGCCGGGGGGAAATCTGAGTATCCGGGGATATTTACCGGGTTAGGAATTGCCACTTGCGGTGCGTGCGGTGCGGCTATCGTTTCGCAAAATCACAACCGAAAGTCCACGAAAAACGGAACGCCTTACCTTTACCGCCGGTTACGGTGCCAGGCTTGCGAGATTGGCGCGAACAAACTACGCCAAAACCAGACTTTTAGCGGATGCGCTGCCAAGCATATAGAGCGCGCCATACTCGACTACTGCAGCGACCAATTCAACCTTGAAAGCCTGTTGACGGGGGGTAGCAAGCTGGCCGATCTGAAGATTGAACACGCGGCGGTCTTGGGACGTATAGCCAACCTTGAACAGAAACAAGCTAAATTCGTCGACGCGGCCTTGAACGAGGACACAGCCTTACCGGCTGCGCTTATCGCCAAGATGCGCGATATAGAAGCGGAATTGAAGCGCGAGCAATTAACCGCGGGGGCTGTTGCCGCAAATATCAAGGCACTGGCGAACACTCCAGATACCAATACGGCGGCCCTTTGGTCAAGCCTAAGAGATGGCGTTCTTGGACTGGATTACGAGGCCCGTATGAAATGCCGCCAACTTATCGAAGACACCTTTTCTAAGGTGACAATTTATTTCAGGGGTACACAATTTGCATCCGGGGGGCCGACGGTAAACCTCGTTTTATCGAGCAAAACCGGCGAACAGCGCCTACTTGTGGTCGACCGAAAGACTGGCGAAACGATATCTGCCACCCAGGTTTTACTGATCGAAGATACCCCCGTCGTTCGTGTCGTAAAAGCGCGAACTCTCACTAAGTAACTTTTTTCAAACTTAATTGATAGATTGACCAGAAGCAGGGTTAAACCTGCGATGGCTTGGGGGTGATGCAAAACCCCCCGCGCAATGCTGCGCCTGTGGATACCTACCCGCGGGAGAGTGTTGGTCAACGCGAGGCCGTAGCCGGGGGGTGCCGGCTAGGTAGGGTTTGCGTAACCGTGGACTCTTACCATGAACACAGAAAGCACACCCGCACCCGCAACCAATCCGTTCACCAAGCCGGTTTTGACTTGGCCAGAATTCTGGAAAGACATGATCGGCGTTACAGAAAGTACAGCCCGTAAGCTATCGACCGGCCCAGACGCCCCCCGCTTTTTCACCCTTGGCCGGAAGCGTTTTATCCGCCTAGATGATGCCCTAGCCTGGCTTGAAACTGCAGCCGCTACCCGTCGTTATGTGCCCCGCAAAAATAACAAGGGGGCCGCAAAGTGACTCCCGACAAAGAAAAAGCCCCGCCGGGTGGGCAGGGCCAAAAAACCGTTTGCAACAGAGAGAGCGACCAAATACTAGCCAATACTGGCGGGGCCGACTACGCACGTAAACTTAATTTCGGCGCCCTCCCCGGCGATTGGCAGCACTGGTCCGCAGTTGCCCCCCTGGACGACCTCCTGCCGGTTGTCAGTGACCCGCACGCCAAGAAATCACCCGACAGCAAAATTCAAGGCCCAGGAAAGACCCCCAGCGATTTCAACCGCCGCGGAGAGATGCGGGGATTTGAAAAGTGGACCGACTATCACACCACCCCGGCAGACCTCGAAAAATGGGCCGCAGATAATCGGCTCGGGGTGTGTCTGCAGACCCGCCGAATTCGGGCCATTGACGTCGACGTGGACGAACACGACGAGGCCGTCGACATCGAGCAATTCCTAGTCGACATCAGCAGGCGCCGGCCGCCGGCCTCGACCCGCAGCACGCAGGAAAAATGATTGGGTTTTCCGGTGCCACCGTAGGCTTCTGCGGCCGGATGCAGCACCTCGAAGGCGACGCCATCCCAGACCCAGCGCTGACCGGCGATGCAGGGCTGGCCCAGCCCGGGCAGCGACGAACGGATCTCACCAACGGCCAGCGCCGCCCGCACCGAGGCCGTACCACCCGAATGATCAGTATCGCGGTGGGTGACCATCAGCATATCCACCTGATCAATGCCGAAAAAGCGCAGGTAAGGCACGACGACGCGCTGGCCGGCATCCGATTCGGCGCTGTACAGCGGGCCGGGGTCGTAGATCAGCGTATGGTGGCGCGTGCGCACGACGCTGGCCAGCCCCTGCCCGACGTCGAGTACATCGATCCACGCATCGCCCTCGGCCGGCTGGTCGATTGGCCAGGCCAGCGCCGGCAGGATCAACACCGCGCCCAGCCAGCGTCCCGGCAAACCGCGCGGCAGCAGGCAGACGGCGACACCGACACCGGCCGCGACGGCCACCCAGCCGGGTGGCGCCGGGGCCAGCCAGACCGGCCAGGTGGCACACCATTCAAGAAACAGCATCAGCCAGGCCATCACCTGATGGGCCAGCTCCAGGATCGGCCACCATGGCACCAGCGCGCCCAGCAGGGCAAACGGCGTGACAATGAAGCTGACGACTGGGATGGCCACCGCATTGGCCAGCGGCGAAACCAGCGAGAACTGCTGGAAGACAAGCAACAGGATCGGCAAGGAAGCCAGCGTCGCCGCCCACTGGACGACGCCCCACGAATAAACGCGCGCCCGCCAGCCGACAGCCTCACCGACCTGCGCCGAGCCGACGTAGAGCAAGGCGCCGACGGCACCAAAGGAGAGCCAGAAACCAGCCGCCAGTGCGGCCCAGGGGTCGTAAAGCAGGACGACCAGCAAAGCCAGCGCCAGTATCCGGCTCGGCGCCACGATGCGCCCCGAGAGCATCGCCGCCCCCGCCACCAGCATCATGATCAGCGTACGCTGCGCCGGTACTGCAAAGCCGGCGAGCAGTGCATAGAACAGTGCCGCTGCACAGGCCGCCAGCAGGCCGGCCTTCTGTGCCGGCAGCGCCAAAGCCAGCGCCGGCACGCGACGCCAGCCAAAGGCGACCAGCCAGCCGAACAGCGCGGCGACCATCGTCACATGCAAGCCGGAAATCGACATCAAATGGGTCGTTCCAGTGCGGTTGAAGGTGGTCCACAGATCGCCGTTTGGTTCTTTAAAAATGAAACCTGCACCGTTAATATTTAAGTTGCGCTGAGGCGAACATGAGGCCAACCGGCGGCTACCCCATTTGCACTATCACGTTTGCACACTCTTTGCGGCACAAGCGATTCTCTCAGCGCAACTTTCATTATTAAACCCAAATGCATATAAACCGAGGTCAGCTGACCCGAGCCATGGCACCTACCGGTTAGGCACGCCATCAAGCCGAACCTGAATATCGCTTAAGTTTTAGGCAAAACAGGCATTTTTAAAAATATTGATTGCGTTGAAAAACTCGACTTAAAAATTTAGTTGCGCTGGCAGGATGGCTATCCCGAACGAGCCTTTCCGGCCCGCCAATGTATGCTGGCAGCAATCAGTTGGAGCCGTTGGTGACGTGATGTGACTCAAGCAGATTTGCTGAGTAGGCTGCCAATAAATTGACAGGAAAGACCGGATGCAGAGGCCCTCTGGTTGCTTGCGTTGGCTCAGCTTGAACCACGACCTGTCAACATAACCAGACCGTCGAGGAATGAATCGCCATGGGACCAGTTGGTAACGCATTGCACGCACTACTTTCATGTGGAGACGAGCTACGAGCGGACTTCAAAGCTCAACGTTTGGCCGAAGAATCTGGGTACCGGATTCCGTACGATAACCAGCCAAGACAAACACTGGATGAAAAAGTGCTGGGTGTTGCACAGGAATTAGGTGCGACTTTCCTTGTTCATCAGAACAGGACAATCTGCAGTATTCGGGGCGTAACTCGAGATGGTGGCAGCTACGGTGACGCGACACTGAACACAATCCTAGCTTTGTTGAAAGAGGTTCAGCACGTTTGCCCCATGTGGGCGGTTGAGTGTTGGATTGGCGCAGGCGTCCGAAAACGCCTCATCGTGTCGTCGCACTCGTTGTTATCCTTGCCAATTGAACATTCATTCAACATGACCTCCGCTGATGACAACTCTGACACGAGAAAAGCTTTACGAAGAACTTTGGAACAGCCCAATGACCGAGGTCAGCAAGAAGTATGGACTCAGTGATGTCGGCCTGAAGAAAATTGCCGTCAAACTCGGCGTACCAGTTCCACCCAGAGGTTACTGGGCTAAAGCTCAAAACGGTAAGAAGCCACCGCAGCAACCGCTTCGAGCATGGAAGGGTGAAACGACTTACCAGCTAAGCAGTATTCACGCGGCCAAAGCAGCTCTGCCAGAAGAGAAGTTAGAGCTACCAGCCATCGAAGAAGCTAAGATTTATGAGAAGGCGCCGGATAATCAAATCGATGTACCCACGTCACTCTTCGCCCCTCACCCAATCATATCTGCAACTCGTAATGCTGTTTCTGAACACAAGCCATATCGGTCAGTCCCAGTCTGGAAAGCTGGAGGTAAAGGGATGGTTTCAGTAGAAGTATCGAAGTCAATTCTTGAACGCACGTTAATTTTGGCAGACACCTTCTTGAAAGCTGCCGAAAAGCGGGGTTATGAATTTTCGTGGAGTTCAGAGAACAAGAGCTCACACCGAGATGTTTTATACCTAACCCTCACAAAGGAAAAAACCAGCTATCGAATGCGTCTGCGCCAGAAGCCGGGAACCCTCATTGTTGAGCCCAATAGTTATTCCTCATCTACAAAAAAGAGTGCTCCACCACCAATAGTTCCCACTCCAGTCCTGCAACTGGAGCTCTCCGACTATATTTTTGGATACGGTGCAAAAACATATCAGGACACCCCAACGAAGCCACTCGAAAAGCAACTGAATACAGCTTTTCTATGGATGGCCACATACCCAATTCGAAAGACCATAGAGGCTGCTGCTCGTGAAGAGGAATCACGTAAAAGACAAAATGCCTATGAACTCAAAGTCAGGCCATTTCGTATCCGCGACGCAGAATTGAAGCGCCTTGAAAAATGTGAAGTAGACGCAGTTCAGTTCGCACGCGCAGAAAGGCTGCGCGCCTACGCCGACGCAATGGAAAAACAGATTCGCATCAGCAATCTCGGCAAGCCAGTTAGCAGTCAAGCTCTTGAACCAGTCACCTGGATTCGGGCTCGTGCAAATTGGCTTGACCCGTTAATCGGGGAACGATGGCCAGACGTGGATGACCTCGAAGGCATTCGTGAACCATCGTTTTGGGAGTGCTAAGCCTTTCTCGACACAAGCTAGTTGCTACCGAGGCTGATTTAATTCTTAACATACGGTTGCCAGTGCGAGCGCAACTTAATTATTGAATTTTGATTCGCAGAAATGCATTACTAGCGCAGCAAATATATTTCAATCCCGAAAGCATATAAACACATAAGCCATAAAAATCAAATGATTAAATAACGGCGCCACCGCAACTAATATTTTCAAGTCACCACGTTGATCGCCTTCTGGTCGCCGACGGCCAGCGCGACCAGAACGCCGGCCCAGGGATTGGACTCTTCCGGCAGCAGGCGGGCGAAGGAAGCGCGGATGTTGAAGCGCAGGCGCTCGATGGCGTAGTCGGGCCGCCAGACCATCTCGCTCAGGCGCTGCGGCGGGTTCGGGCGAACGTAGCCAGTCGCCCGGATGTTGCGTTCGAGCAGCCAGGCCTCGTAATCGAAGCCGCCGGGGTTGGCGTTGCCGTGCGGCCGCTTCAGGCGCACCGTAAAGCGCCATTCCTCGCCCGGGCGCACCGGCTGGCGAGCGAATTGCTCGTCGTCCCGCCGCCCCTGGTACCAGGAGAGCATGACGCGCTGCGGTACGGCAAATGCTACGGTCGGCCGGTTTTTTTGGCCAAAATCCAAATCGAATTCAAAGCGGGTGCCGTGGCTGAAATCCTGCGGCAGGCTGGCGACGACGCCGACCACCTCCACATCCTGCCCTTCGCCGGCAACATCAAGCTGATCGGCCAGCCGGCTGTCGGCCCGCCAACCGGCCCAGGCCAGGCCGAGGGCGAAGCAACCGAACAGCGCCAACGCCTTCACCGGCCAATTCCGCCAGCGCCAGGCTGGCGCCGCGAGCAGCAGCCCACCAACGGCCCAGGGCGCCCAGGCAGGCAGTTCCGGCTGCATCTGAAGCACCAGGATGCCTGTAGCGAAGGCGAGAATATTCAGGCGCATGCTGCAATAATAAGTGCATGCGCCGGCACCTGAAAAAATTCCTGCCCGATCACGAAACGATCCGTCGCAACCGCTTGTTGCGCCCCTTCGAATCGTCCTTGCTGCATCCCCGGCTGTGGCACCTGAACCGACATTCGGCAGCCGGCGCCGTGGCGGCGGGACTGTTCTGTGGGCTGATCCCCGGGCCACTGCAGATGCCCGGAGCAGCGGCATGCGCACTGCTCTTTCGCGTAAACCTGCCACTAGCCCTAGTGGTCACGCTATATACCAACCCGTTTACCCTTGTTCCACTTTATCTTGCGGCTTACGAAATCGGGCGGTTGATCCTGTTCGAAGGCAACGGTTTCATCACGCCGCCGGCTTTCAACCCAGGCGACATGGTGGCGTGGACGACGGCGATGCAGACCTGGATGCTAGCCGTCGCCAAACCGCTGGGCATCGGGTTGGTCGCGCTGGCCAGCGGTCTGGCGGTGACGGGGTATTTCGCCACGCAGGCCGCGTGGCGAATCTATCTGATCGCCGCCTGGCGGCGACGTCGCAAACTCAGGTCCTGAAGCGGGCGATTGCCGCGCTCAGCGTCTGAGCCAGGTTGCGCAGGGTGCCGGCAGTCTCGGCATTGCCGCTGGCCGCCGCGTTGTTCTCCTCGGCCATCTGGGCGATGCGCTCGACGTTCTGGGCGATCTCGGTACTGGCGGCCGATTGCTCGCGCAGGGCGACGGTAATTTCCGATACGGCATCGACAACCTGGCGCGACTGCTGTTGCACCTGGCTGATCGTCTCGCCAGCCAGCTGGGCCTGCTCGACCCCGCTGGCCACCCGCTCGACGCCCTGCTTCATGCTGGTCACGGCGATCGTCGTATCCGACAGGATGGCGTCGATCATGCCGGAGATTTCCTGCGTCGACTTGGCGGTACGTTCGGCCAGCTTGCGCACCTCGTCGGCCACCACCGCGAACCCGCGGCCGGACTCGCCGGCCCGCGCCGCCTCGATCGCCGCGTTGAGCGCCAGCAGATTGGTCTGGTCAGCAATTTCCTTGATCGTGTCGACAATGGCCGAAATCTGCTGCGACTGCTGACCCAGCGCCTCGACGGCGACGGCCGACTGGTTGACCGTCTGGGCAATGCCCTCGATCTCCCTGACCACCGACTGGACGATCTGCACGCCCTGGGCCGCGACTGCGTCCGATTCGCGGGAGTAACGCTGGGCGTCCTCCGCGTTGCGGGAAATATGGTCGACGCCGACCGTCATCTGCTCGACGGCAGCCGCCATGCTCGATGCCGAATCACTCTGCGCCGAGGTGCTGGCTGAAATCTGCTGGCTTGACGAGGCCAGCTGTTCGGCCGCCTGGCTGAGCCTGCGGACGTCGCTCTGGACGCCGCCGAGCAGCTTGCGGAAGGCGGAGCCCATGGCGTTGAAATCCTTGGCAGCGGCATGCAGTTCGTCTGCGCCCTCGGACTCGAATTCCGCCGTCAGGTCGCCCTCGGCCATCCGGCGTGCACCTTGCGAAAAATCGCTGACGCTGCCCAGCACCGAGTAATAAGTCCCCATCCCCAGGTAGCCGACGAGCAGCGCCACGAACACCGCCAGGCCGATTTCGAGGAACAGCACCCGGCGCGCATCGGCGATGCGACGTTCCAGTTGCTGCTCGAACTGCGGAATCAGCGTCTCGTACATCACCTTGTAGCCGAGGTCGATCACCTGGGTGGTCATCGCAAAATAGTCCTGCGGCGCAGTCGAGAATTTCTCGTTGAGAATATCGTCCTGGACCAAGGCCAGAACCTTCTCCACCCCGGCAGAAAATTCCCGGGATGGGCCAGCCAGGCCAGCCTGCAGATTCGGCGCATAGCGCAACACCTTCTCGATATTGCTGTTCTGGGCCTGCAGGGTAATGGCCATGCCGGCGATCAGCAGCCCAATGTCATTGCGCTGTTGTTGCGTCAGTTCCTTACGGGTCAGCACGCCGGTTCCGCGGGCGCGGGAAATACCCAGCGGCTCCAGCATGGCCGGCATCTTGGCGACGACGGTATCCATGAAATAGTAGGTGTCCATCACCGGGTCAAGCGTCAGTGCCGTTTCGTCGGCAACATCGACCATGAAGCGCAGCACGTTGCTGATCATCGCCGAATGGCGCTTGATATTCTCGGCCGGCGTCCAGCTCAGCCCTTGCCCTTGAATAGCCTGCCATTCCTGGCGAACTGCCTGCCAGACAGCCGTCTGGCGCAACACCGGCAGGAGCGCAGCATCGGTGGCGGCAACGGCATCAGCCACTTCCTTTTCCTTGGCGGCCCGCTTTTCCTTCATTGCCTCGTTGCCATTCAGCACCCCGGAAGACAGTCCTCGATGCTGCTGCATGACCTGCACCATGCGGTTCATCGGCTTGAGCATCTGCAGCCCGGCCAGTTCACTGTGCGCCGTCTCGATATCGCGATTCAGCGCCGCAAATACCGAATACAACAGGACCGCGATGACCAGACCGACCGCGCAACCGAGTACCCAAAACTTGGCGCCGTAGCGCAGTCGGTTCATCAAGGCCACTGCCGGGGAAAAAAGGGCTTGCATAACGCTCTCCAGAAGAGATGAATAACGATTTTATTATTTAAAACATTTTTGCCAATGTGCAGGATGGTAACAATTAATCACCCAGAACACCATCGTGCAATTGGAATACCCGGTCAGCCTTACTGGCCAGTTTCTCATCGTGGGTAACAACGATCAAGCTGGCTTGTTGCTGTCGTACGCGCTCAATCAACAGTCCAAAAACCACTGATGCCGTATGACTATCCAGATTACCGGTTGGTTCATCGGCCAGCAAACAGGAGGGATCGCTGACCAGGGCGCGGGCGATGGCCGCGCGCTGGCGTTCGCCACCGGACAGTTCGCCCGGCCGGTGTTCCAGGCGGTGACCGAGGCCGACCGCGGTCAGGATTTCAGCGGCCCGCTGCAAGGCGGTCTGGCGCTCGGTGCGCCGAATCAGCAGGGGCATGGCGACGTTTTCCAGTGCGGAGAACTCGGCCAGCAGGTGGTGAAACTGATAGACAAAGCCAAGATGCCGATTGCGCCAGTCGCCGCGATCGACCTCGCCGAGACTGGAAAAATCGCGCCCCATCAGCGTCACCTGACCGGCCGACGGCGTGTCGAGCCCGCCCAGCAGGTGCAGCAGCGTGCTCTTGCCGGAACCGGAAGCACCGATGATGGCGACGGTTTCGCCGGGCTGGACGACCAGATCGATGCCGGACAGCACCGGCACCTCCAGCCCGCCACCGCTGAAAACCTTGGCGACGCCCCGGGCGATCAGTATCGGCTCACTCATAGCGCAATGCCTCCGCCGGATTGACCCGCGACGCCTTCCAGCTCGGATACAGCGTCGCCAGCAGGGCGAGCACGAAGGCGATCAGCGTGACGCCCCAGACATCGCCCCATTGCAGGTCGGACGGCAGGTCGGAAATGTAATAGACGTCTTTCGACAGGAAATGGATACCAAGCAGGCGCTCGATGAAGGGCACGACGACGTCGATATTGAGTGCCAGCGCGACGCCACCGACGATGCCCAGGCCCAGCCCGATGAAGCCGACCAGCGCACCCTGGACGACGAAGATCGCCATGATCGAGCGCGGCCGGGCGCCCAACGTGCGCAGGATGGCGATGTCGGCCTGCTTGTCGGTGACCGCCATGACCAGCGTCGACACCAGGTTGAAGGCGGCAACGGCGACGATCAGCGAGAGGATGATGAACATCATGTTCTTCTCGATCTGCACGGCACGGAAGAAATTGGCGTGGCTCCGGGTCCAGTCGTGCAGGTAGGCGTCGGCGTCGATGTAGCGGACCAGCTCACGGGCAATACGCGGCGCCTGAAACAGGTCATCGACCTTCAGCCGGACGCCGGTGACCCGGTCTTCCATCTGGTAAAGCTTCTGGGCGTCCTCGAGGTTGATCAGCGCCAGCCCGGAGTCGTATTCGTACATGCCGACCTCGAAGATGCCGACCACCGTGAACGACTTCAGCCGCGGCACCACGCCGGCCGGCGTCACCGTGCCCTGCGGCGCGATCAGCGTCACCTTGTCGCCGGTAAAGACGCGCAGCGAACGCGCCAGGTCGGCGCCAAGCACGATGCCAAAGCTGCCCGGCTTCAGGTCGTCGAGGCTGCCGCTCTGGATGGTCTTGCGAAAATCGGCGACGCGATCCTCCTGCTCGGGCAGGATGCCGCGGATCATCGCCCCCTTGACCACGCCATCGACGCTGAACATCCCCTGCGACTGGATGAAGGGCGCGCTGGCCCGGACTTCCGGATGTTTCGCTGCCTGCTCGGCGAGCAACGGCCAGTTGGCCAGTTCGCCGTTGATACCGGTGATCTGGATGTGAGAGGCAACGCCGAGAATGCGCGTGCGCAGCTCCTTCTGAAAGCCGTTCATCACCGACAACACGACGATCAGTGCGGCGACGCCCAGCCCGATGCCAAGCATCGAGATCAGCGAAATGAAGGAAATGAAATGATTGCGTCGTTTGGCGCGCGTGTAGCGCAGGCCGATCAACAACTCGTAAGGCAATGCCATGCGGATAACACCGGGCGGGAAAAGTCGCTATGGTACACTTTTTGGTCGCCTATCCCTTGCCTGCTTCCCGTGCGCCTTACCCTGCTTGTTCCCGAACTGATCTGGCCCGAACCGAACGACCAACTAACGCTCGGCAAGCTGTCGGCGCCGGGTTTCGAATGGCTGGCCAGCCATGCCACCTTCGCCCGCCAGCCGAAAATCGCCTTCGAGACTGCCCTCGCCCGCCTGTTCGACCTTGACGACGCCCCCTTCGGCGCCCTGCGCCTGCTCGGCGAGGCCGACGGCACGGCCGCCCGCGACGGACACTGGCTGTGCGCCGACCCGGTGCACCTGCGCTTTCACCACGAACGGATCATCCTCGCCGACGCCGGCGCCTTCGACCTCGACATGGACGAAGCGCGCGCCCTGGTCGCCGCGCTGAACACCCAGTTCGCCGATGTCGGCGTTTTTTACACGGCAACGGCCCGCCGCTGGTATCTGCGCACGAATGCTACGGTCGATGAGAAATTTCCCCCAATTTCGAAAATCGCCGGCCGCCGCCTGGACAGCGAACTGAGCGACAAGCAAGGCGCACTGACCCGCTGGCTCAACGAAGTCCAGATGTTCCTGCACGGCCACCCGATCAACGAACGCCGCCAGGCGGCCGGCAAGCCTGCCGTCAACAGCCTGTGGCTGTGGGGCGGCGGCCCGCTGCCGACAATCGCCGAGACAAAATTTGCCGCCGCCTGGAGCGACAACCCGCTGGCAACCGGTCTGGCCATCGCCGCCGACATCGAAGCCCCGCCCTGCCCGCCCGATCTCAGCGGCCTGCTGGCCGACGCCGACCCGCACACCAGCCAGCTGGTCGTCCTCGACAGTCTTTTGCCGCCGGTGCTCTACGAAAATGGCGAAGACTGGCGCAACGCCTGGATGGCGCTGGAGCGCGACTGGTTCCTGCCGCTGCGCGCCGAACTCGGCCGCCGGGTCGAAACCGTAAACATCGTCGCCCCGACCATCTACGGCCAGCTGAACTGGACGCTGCACGGCAAGGATCGCTGGAAATTCTGGCGCCAGGGCCGGCCGCCGGCCGATCTGGCCAAGGCCTTGGCCGAGGAACAAGCCGAAAAACCGGCCGAAGGAAGCCCAAAGTGACCAATCTCACCACCCGCAGCAGCCCGCCGCGCGTCGTCTGGCAACTCGAACAACAAGGCCTGCACCCGCTGCTCGCCCGGCTCTATGCCGCCCGCGGCATCACCGACAAGGCCGAGCTCGACTACGAACTGAAGTCGCTGCTGCCGCCGGCCTCGCTGACCCACGCCACCGACGCCGCGCAACTGTTGGCCGACGCCATCGAGGCCGAAGCAAAAATGCTGATCATCGGCGACTACGACTGCGACGGCGCCACCGCCACCGCAGTCGGCATGCGCGCCCTGAAAGCGCTCGGCGCCGACGTCGATTTCCTGCTCCCCGACCGCTTCAAGCTCGGCTACGGCCTGTCACCGGAAATCGTCGACCTTGCCGCCGAGCAATCGCCCGACCTGATCATCACCGTCGACAACGGCATCGCCAGCCTCGAAGGCGTCGCCCGCGCCCAGCAACACGGCATCGCCACGCTGATCACCGACCACCACCTGCCGGCCGCAACCTTGCCGGCCGCCGACTGCATCGTCAATCCCAACCAGCCCGGCTGTGACTTCCCGTCCAAGTGCATCGCCGGCGTCGGCGTCATGTTCTACGTCATGCTCGCCCTGCGCGCCGAACTGCGTACCCGCGGCTGGTTTGAAGAACGCCCGGAACCCAATTTCGCCAACCTGCTCGACCTCGTCGCGCTCGGCACGGTGGCCGACGTCGTCAAACTCGACCGCAACAACCGCATCCTGGTCAGCCAGGGCTTGAAGCGCATGCGTGCCGGCCAAATGCAGCCCGGTATCGCCGCCCTGTTCAAGGCCGCCGCCCGCGACCCCAGGCGCGCCACCGCCTTCGACCTCGGCTTCCTGCTCGGCCCGCGCCTGAATGCCGCCGGTCGCCTGGCCGACATGCGCCTCGGCGTCGAATGCCTGCTCACCGACGACCCGTCCCGCGCCCTGAGCATTGCCCAGCAACTCGACACCCTGAACCGCGAACGCCGCGAAATCGAAGCCGGCATGCAGGAACAGGCATTGCAACTGCTGGAAACGCTGGACGCCAACGATGCCGCCCCCGGCATCGCAATGTTCGACGAAAGCTGGCACGAAGGCGTCGTCGGCATCCTCGCCTCGCGCATCAAGGACAAGCTGCACCGCCCGGTCTTCGCCTTCGCCCGGGGTGAAGGCGGCATCATCAAAGGGTCCGGCCGCTCGATCCCCGGCCTGCATCTGCGCGACGCGCTCGACCTCGTCGCCAAGCGCTCCCCCGGCCTGCTGATCCGCTTCGGCGGCCACGCCATGGCGGCCGGTGCTACGGTCGGCGCCGAAAATTTCGAAAAATTCAAATTCCTGTTTGCCCAGGTGGCCGGCGAACTGCTCGCCCCGGCCGACCTGACCCGGACGCTGGAAACCGACGGGAATCTCGAAGGCGGCTATTTCTCGCTGGAAACCGCCCGCCTGCTGGAAACCGAAATCTGGGGCCAGGGCTTCCCCGCCCCGCTGTTCCTGGATGAATTCGACGTCGAACAGCAACGCGTGCTCAAGGAAAAACACCTGAAGCTGCGCCTGCGTAAAGGCAACACCCGGATCGACGCGATCCAGTTCAATTTCAGCGCCCAGCCCGGCAACCGCACCCGCCTCGCCTACCGGCTGGCGATCAACGAATACATGGGCGTCGAAAGCCCGCAGTTGATGGTCGAACACCTCGAATAATCGGCAAAACACCGGCTTTCGTCGTAACCCGAAAGCGAGTGTTCAAGTGCTGAAAATGGCGCAGCGATGGCTCGCGGCACACGCCGCCGCCCATTAAATGCCATATAAATACAAACACTTGAAAAACCTCCAGGATCGGTGTCGAGTATTTTTACAGTTCTGCTTAATGAACTTGATGACTCCTATAAATAGCCTTTGTATTCAATGGCTGAGCATCCCCGGCATATGTTTTGCGATGCATAAGTTGTCAATAATAAAATCCGTCTGGAGCCATCATGAACGTCCTTCGCCCCCTCGTTATCGCCGGTAGCCTGCTGAGTCTTTCCCCGGCTTTCGCCGCACCGGTCCCCGTACTGAATTTCCCGACCCCGGGCCTGCCGTATTCAGCCACTTACGGTGACTTCCAGTCCTACTCGATGCCGATTCTGGATTGGGCCTCGACCTCCGCTGGCGGGCCGGCCTACATGTTCAACACCGCCAACACCATTCAGGACGCACTGGTCATCGGCACCGGCGCTGGCGGCAACCAGAACAACCAGGACCTGGGCCTGAACGGTGCCGTGCAGAACGGTTTTGATTTCCCGAATCTTGTTGGCAACAACACCGGCAACTATTCGACGACCACCGCCGTCGGCGGGCCGACCTGGAACATCTCACTGACCGCCCTGCGCGATTTCCTGACTTTCGGTGGCGTCCAGCACGATATGGTGGCCTATTTCAACAACAACCAGCAAGGTCAGGTCTCCAACAACCTGTGGGCCTGGGCACAGATCACCCTGGTCGGCAACGGCGGCCCGCAGACATTCACGCTGAACAACGTAGGTTCAGGTTCGCCGGTCGCCTTCGGTCACGGCGACTACGTACTGAGCGGCGGCCCGGTCACGCTGTGCTACAACGTGGCATTTGCCAATGCAACGGCAGCCAACATTGTTGCCTGCGACGGTAACGAAGTGGATAGCCACACCTTCGAGCATAACCTCGGCCAAAACGACGTCTCGTACGCCATTTTTTCCGAATTGCTCAACGACCTGATCTGGTCCAACAACTTCACCGAAATGCAGGTCAGAGTCGATTTCCAGGAACTGAACAACGGCTTTGAAAACCTGTTCATCGGTGCCGCCTGCGTCGGTCGTGACGGTTGCACGACCATCCAGGTTCCGGAACCGGGCAGCATCGCCCTGCTGGGCCTGGGCTTGCTCGGACTGGCTCTGGGTCGTCGCGGTTATAAGGCTTCGCGTAGTCACTAAGCAGCGACAAGCAGGCGAATTCAGGGAGCGCCCAGGCGCTCCCTTTTTTATGCTCGATACGTTTTATTGCCGATCATCGATCAGCACTTGCCCGGAGGGATTCAGTACCTTACCCCGGCTGGCGGCGAGAAAGAATCCAGTACATGCAGATAGGCCGCCCGGGCAAAGACACTGGGGCTGGGCGAATTCTGCTGGCTGAGCGAGCCTTTCAACTGGGCAACCGAGACGTACTCCCGCTCTTCCAGCCAGCGCGCGATATCGGTGAGCATTTCGCCCAGCACCTGCGGGCCGCGTTTGAGCAGGGCGCTGGCGATGTGCACGACATCGGCCCCGGCAAGCAGCATCTTCAGGGCATCTTCTGCCGTGTGCACACCCCCGGTAGCAGCCAGGGAAATGCCCGTACTGCCGCGCAAGATGGCGATCCAGCGCATGGCAAGCAGGGTATCGGCCGACGATGAAAGCTGGACGCGGTCGACGATGCTCAGGGTTTCCAGGTCGATATCCGGCTGAAAGAAACGGTTGAACAGTGAAATACCGGCCGCGCCGGCGGTTTCGGCCTGATGCACGAAATGCGGCAGCGACGAGAAGAACGGCGACAGTTTCATGCCGACCGGTATCGTCACCACGGTTTTCAACTCCTGCAGCAGCGAGATGTGGTGATCTTCGATCGCCTCGCCGGAAACCTTGGGGTCGCTGGGCAGGTACCAGGCATTCAATTCGAGCGCATCGGCGCCGGCCTCCTGCATTTCCTTGCCCAGTTCGACCCAGCCGCTCAGCGATGAGCCGTTCAGGCTGGCGACGACCGGGATCGCCAGGCGGGACTTGAGACGCTGGATTTGTTCGAGATAGGCGTCGAGCCGGCTCTGGTAGTCGTGGCCGAAGGGCAGATGGCCGGCCGCTTCGCCGAAAGTTTCGGGATGCACCAGAAAGCGGTCGATCATCTGCTCGTCATGCCGCACGTCCTCCTCGAACAGCGAGTGCATGACGATGGCCGCGGCACCGGCGTCTTCCAGATGCAGGGCCGCATCCAGATCGCGACTGAGCGGCGAGGATGAAGGCACCAGTGGATTCTTCAGCGACAAGCCGAGGTAGGTCGTGGACAGGTCAGGCATCGGGAGTTTCCTTCCTTTCGGTGGCCGCTTCGGCCTTTTCGTCGATGGCCGCTTCAGGTAGCCGCATTTCCGACAGTTCGAGATATTCCTGATGGCGCAAACGGGCATCCTTGCCGGCCTGCGCCATGAACCCGGCGGCGGCATTCGGGCGCAGGCGTTCGAGAATGGTGAAGCGCGCCTCGTTGCCGGCAAAATCGCTGAACGGGATGCTCGGCGCCGCGCTATCGACCGAGAGCGGATTCCTGCCCTGCTCGCGCAGGCGCGGGTCGTAGCGCAGCAGCGGCCAGTGGCCGGATTTGACGGCCAGATCCTGCTGGCGCAGGTTGTTCGACAGATCGACGCCGTGCGCGATGCACGGGCTGTAGGCGATGATGATCGAGACGCCGGGATAGCTCTCGGCTTCCAGGAAGGCCTTCAGCGTATGGACATCCTTGGCCCCGTAGGCGACCTGCGCAACATAGACGTTCTCGTAGTCCATGGCGATGCGCGCCAGGTCCTTCTTGCGGTTCGGCTTGCCGCCGGCGGCGAACTTGGCCACCGCACCGCGCGGCGTGGCCTTGGAGTTCTGGCCGCCGGTATTGGAATAGACCTCGGTGTCGAGGACCAGGATATTGACGTCCTCGCCCGACGACAGCACATGGTCGAGGCCGCCGAAACCGATGTCGTAGGCCCAGCCGTCACCGCCGATGATCCATACGCTGCGCCGGATCAGGTTCTCGGCCACGGTGGCGAGTTGCGCGGCGGCCGGCGTGCCGAGGTGCGACAGCCTGGCCTGCAGTTCGGCCACCCGTTCGCGCTGCTCGTGGATGCCGGCTTCCGTGCTCTGGTCGGCATTCAGCAAGGCCTCGACCAGCGCTTCGCCGATTTCCAGGCTCATCGCACGTAACTGTACGCGCGCCGCTTCGGCCAGTTGATTGGTCGCCAGGCGCATGCCGAGGCCGAACTCGGCATTGTCCTCGAACAGCGAATTGCTCCACGCCGGGCCGCGGCCGCTGGCGTCGGTGGTGTACGGCGTGGTCGGCAGATTGCCACCGTAGATCGATGAACAACCGGTCGCATTGGCGACCAGCATGCGGTCGCCAAACAGTTGCGTGGCCAGCCGGATGTAGGGCGTTTCGCCGCAGCCGACGCAGGCGCCGGAGAATTCGAACAGCGGCGGCAGCAGCATCGAGCCAGGTATCGTGTTGCGCTTGGCCGCGCTGCGGTCGTAGTCGGGCAGTGTCAGGAAGAAGTCCCAGTTCTCGGCTTCCCGGTCGCGCAGCGGCGCCTGTTCGGCCATGTTCAGCGCCTTGCGCGAGGCCCTGGATTTGTCGCGGATCGGGCAGACCTCGACGCACAGCGAGCAGCCGGTACAGTCCTCGGGCGCCACCTGGTAGCTCATCTGCCAGCCGCTCGGGTAATCCTTGCTGCGGATCGCCATGGTCTTGAAGCTTGCCGGCGCCGCCTCGGCCAATTCGGCCGGGAAGGCCTTGGCGCGGATGGCCGAATGCGGACAAACAAAGACGCATTTGCCGCACTGGGTGCACAGGTCGGTTTCGAGGACCGGGATTTCCAGCGCCAGATTGCGTTTCTCGTATTTGGCAGTGCCGGTCGGGAAGGTGCCGTCGGCCGGGAACAGCGAGACCGGCAACGCATCGCCGTTGCCGGCGATCATCGGCAGCGTCAGCTGGCGGACGAAATCGGAAACCTGCTGTTCGGCCCGCTGGGCGGCCTGGTTTTCCGGCGCCACGTATTCGGCCGGCACCGCGACTTCGTGCAGGCAGGCCAGCGTCTTGTCGATGGCCCGGCAATTCAGCTCGGCAATGCGCCGGCCCTTGCGGCCGTAGGTTTTCTCGACGGCATGCTTGATCGCCGCGATGGCCTCGTCCTGCGGCAGGATGCCGGAGATGGCGAAGAAGCAGGTCTGCATCACGGTATTGATGCGCCGGCCCATGTCGGCCTCCAGCGCCACCCGGTAGGCGTCGATCACGTAAAAGCGGATGCGCTTGGCGACCATCTGCCGCTGCATCGCGGCCGGCAGCGCAGCCCACACCCGGCCGGCCGGCAAGGGTGTGTTGAGCAGGAAGACCGCACCCGACGCCGCATGGGCCAGCAGGTCATGGGTTTCGAGGAAAAGCGGCTGGTGGCAGGCGATGAATTTGGCATCGCCGGCGCCGGTCAGGTAGGTCGAGCGAATGGGCTGCGGCCCGAAGCGCAGGTACGACACGGTCATCGCGCCGGATTTCTTGGAGTCGTAGACGAAATAGCCCTGGGCAAAAAGATCGGTTTCGTCGCCGATGATCTTGATCGAATTCTTGTTGGCCGACACGGTGCCGTCCGAGCCGAGTCCGTAGAACACGGCGCCAAAGGTCTCGCGCACCGCATCGGTTCGGAAGGCGGGGTCGAAAGGCAGCGACAGGTGCGTCACGTCGTCGTCGATGCCGACCGTGAAACGCCGTTTGCCAAATGCTACGGTCAGCGCCAAAAAAATGCCAAAAACCATGGCCGGCGTGAATTCCTTGGAAGCCAGGCCGTAGCGCCCGCCGACCACCTTCGGAGGGCTGGCGAAGCGCGGCGCTTCGCTGGCCGCATCCTCGGCCAGGGCAACCACGACATCCTTGAACAGCGGTTCGCCGTCGGCGCCCGGCTCCTTGCAGCGATCGAGCACGGCAATCGTGCGAACGCTTGCCGGCAGGGCGGCCAGCAAGGCCTCCGGCGCCCAGGGTCGATACAGGCGGACCTTGAGCAGGCCGACCTTCTCGCCACGGCGGTTCAGGTGCTCGACGGTTTCCTGCACCGTCTCAGCCCCGGAGCCCATCAGGACGATGACCCGCTCGGCATCGGGAGCGCCGACATAATCGAACAGTTTGTACTGGCGCCCGGTGGCCGCGCCAAACCGTTCCATCGCCTGCTGGACGATGCCCGGAAAGGCATCGAACCACGGGTTCTGCGCCTCACGGGCCTGGAAGAAGACGTCGGGATTCTGCGAACTGCCGCGCAGCACCGGGTGTTCCGGCGACAGCGCGCGATGGCGCTGGGCGGCGATCGACTCCGCCGGCAACAGCTGGCGCAAGACATCGTCGTCAATCGCGGCGATCTTGGCGACCTCGTGCGAGGTGCGGAAACCGTCGAAGAAGTGCAGCACCGGAATCCGCCCGACCAGCGTCGCGGCCGAGGCAATGGCCGCCATGTCCTGCGCTTCCTGTACCGAATTGGAGGCAAGCAGCGCAAAGCCGGTACCCCGGGTGGCCATCACGTCGGAATGGTCGCCGAAGATCGACAGCGCATGCGTGGCCACGGCACGGGCGGCAACGTGGAAGACCGTCGGCGTCAGTTCGCCGGCGATCTTGTACATATTGGGGATCATCAGCAACAAGCCCTGCGACGCCGTGAAGGTCGTCGCCAGCGCCCCGGCCTGCAAGGCACCGTGCACGGTGCCGGCGGCACCGCCTTCGGACTGCAGCTCGACGACGCGGGGAATGCTCCCCCAGACATTGGCCCTGCCCTGGGCGGCCCATTCGTCGGCCAGCTCCCCCATGCCGGAGGACGGTGTGATCGGGTAAATGGCGATCACTTCAGAAACGCGGTAAGCCACGTTGGCGACGGCTTCGTTGCCGTCGATGGTCAGCATCTTGTTCATGACGATTCCTGGCGATACGCGCCGCTAGCCGGATCGGCTGCTGCGATGCAACAACCCCATTCTACGCCGACTTGGCCAGGAAATATGCCAGATAAGACAGGCTGCCCCGCCGGGTCACCCCACCACGCTCAGGACGCTGCCCCCTGCAGGTAGTCGGTCACTGCCGCCGCCTGCATCGGTCGCGAGAACAAATATCCCTGAAACTCATCGCAGCCGCAGACGCTCAGCACGTCCTTCTCCGCCACGGTTTCGACCCCTTCGGCCACGATATGCAGATTCAGGCTGCGGCCGAGGAAGATGATGGCATGCGGGATCGCCATCGCCTTGCCGCCCCGGTCGCAACCGGAAACGAAGGAGCGGTCGATCTTCAGCGTATCGATCGGCAGGCGCTGCAGGTAGCTCAGCGACGAATAGCCGGTGCCGAAATCGTCGACCGCAATGCGTACGCCGAGCGCCTTGATCGATTTGAGCACGCGGATGGTGTGCTCGACGTCACCCATGATCATGCTCTCGGTGATTTCCAGCTCCAGGCATTCCGGCGGCAGGCCGGAAACGGCCAGCGCATCGGCCACCACGGCCGGCAGGCCGGGTTCCTTGAGCTGACGGGCCGACAGGTTGACCGCGACACTCAGCGCCTGGCCGTCGATCAGCGGCCAGGTGGCTGCCGCCCGGCAGGCGGCATACAGCACCTGCTCGCCGATCGCCAGGATCTGCCCGGTTTCCTCGGCCAGCGGAATGAAGCGGTCGGGCGTCACCAGGCCCTGTCCGGCGCTGTTCCAGCGCACCAGCGCCTCGAAACCCCTGACCCGGGCCGTCGCATCGACCTTGGGTTGATAGACCACAGTCAGTTCATTGTGCTCAATGGCACCCTGCAAGGCGCTTTCGAGGACGAAGCGATCCTGGACGATCTGGTTCAGATCGCGGGTATAAAAATGGTATTGGCCCTTGCCGGTTTTCTTGGCGTGATACATGGCCACATCGGCGACGCGCAGCAGACCGTCCAGATCCTGCGCGTCATCGGGGTAAACGCTGACCCCGATGCTGCAATTGATCCGCAGGGCGTGCCCTTCCAGCGTCAGCGGCGCCTGGACCGAGGCCAGCAGGCGCTCCAGGAGTTGCCGGGTATTTTCGCCCGAATCCTGTTCGCCCATGATCAGCACGAACTCGTCGCCGCCATAGCGAGCCACCGTATCGATACCGCGCAAGGACTGCCGCAGGCGGCCGGCAATCTCGATCAGCAACTCGTCGCCGGCGGCGTGGCCGAGGCTGTCGTTGATCACCTTGAAATTGTCGAGGTCAACGAAAGCCAGCACGACCTTGCTGTGCTGGCGCAGGGCCAGTTGCACCGCCTGTTCGAGGCGATCCTGCAGCAGGTTGCGATTGGGCAGGCCGGTCAACGGGTCGTGCGTCGCCTGATGCTGCAGCACCGACTGGTAGCGATGGCGTTCGGTGATGTCCTCGACGGTGCCCTCGTAATAGAGCAGCGTGCCATCCGGCGCGCAAACGGCATGGGCGTTCTCGGAAATCCAGATGCGGCTGCCATCCCGGCAAATGACCTCGGACTCAAAATCGCTGACCCGGCCATCGCGCTGGATCAGGCGCTTGAAATCGGCGCGTCGCCGCTGATCGACATAAAGGCCGGTGGCAATGTCGGCTAGGCTGCTGATCAGCGCCTCCGGGCTCGGATAGCGATAGAGCGTCGCCAGCGCCTGATTGGCCGCCAGGTAGCGACCGCTCTCGGTGCTCTGGAACATGCCGACCACGGAATTCTCGAAGATGCTGCGATAGCGCAATTCGGTTTCCGCCAGCTGGATCTGGGCCAGGACCCGGTCGGTAATATCCTCCAGATAGCCTTCGATAATCTGTCGTCCGGCCTCGTCGCGCAGGCCGACGCCGCGCTCCAGCACCCATTTTTCCTCGCCATCCCGGCAGACGATGCGGTACTCCATGCGGTAGCGCACCCCGGTATCGAGCGCCGCCAGGATGGTGCCCCGGACGGCGGCCCGGTCTTCCGGATGGGTCAGCGCTTCCAGCGATTTCTCCGGATTGCCGACCAGATCCTCCGCGGCATACCCGGTCAGCTCCCGACACCCCGGGCTGACCGACAACAAGGTCCAGTAATCGTCAACCAGACAGCGGAAAAGCATGCCGTCCAGACTGGCAAACAGGGTGCTCATCGCCGGTTCGGCGCGAGCCCCCGGGGCGACGGAATGGCAAGCAGGTCCAATTCCCTGACGGCGGAGCGGCCGGGTCAGCGAATTGAAATCAAGCACGCTGTAGTCGAGTCGATGCGTGAACATCATGCTTCCCTGCGCCAGCCTGCATCAATTGATCACCGCTCTCGCCTATCCAGGCAAATACGCTGTCGACAGCCACCGTGGCAATATCGAAATACTCCTGGGCCGCGACGCTGATCCCCGAACTGAGCAGCATCCGGGTACGGATCACCCGCGCCATCTGCTGTACCGCGAGCGCGGCTTTTTCGGCCATCGGCCCGCGCCCGCCGACCTCGTTGGCCTGGCTGAGCAGAGTCTCGGCCCGCGCCACCAGGAACATCAGGCGCACCCGGGCCACCGCCGAACAACCGCGCCGCGCCGCGACGCTCGTTCCCAGCGCACGGGCCTGGCCGAGACATTCGGTCAGGGCCGGCAAACGGCAGGCATAGTTGCGCACCAGGCCACGACCGCAACGGTCGACGAGCAGCAGTTCGACCCGCGACTCACCGAGCGCCGCCAGCCACTGCAGTAGCTGATCGATCAGGAAGCTGTGCTGGGCAATGCTTTGCTCGACGGAAAGTCCGGCCAGCTTTTCGCGGAGTTGCCCCCAGTTGTGCTGGAACAGCGACAGATCATTCGGCGTCAGGCAGGGGTGGGCCCGGCTGCATTCCGCCTTGGCCACTCCGCGCAACGCTGGAATCAACGCTTCGATCTCGCGCCCCTTGGCGTCGAGGCGCGCCCCGAAGCCCTGGTCGCCGGCAAGCAGCGCCGAACTCATCCCGCGGTGCTGCTGCAGGTGCCCGACCAAAGCTAGCAGGGAACGGCAGGCGGCCAGCGTTTTGTCCAGCGACCGGTCGGCATCGACCCAGCGGCGGCGACGATGGATCATCGTCGACACCACCAGGATGACGACAGCCAGGGCCAGCATCGTATAAATAATCCAGTTCATGGCAATCTCACTCGT
>JAHRYW010000006.1 GCA_020621865.1 Betaproteobacteria bacterium
TGATCCAGCGCATGGCCATGGCCCGCGACCACGATCCCGGCTACGACGGCGCCTACGCGCTGGCCAGCATCGCCCCGATGCCGCTCTGGCTGGCTTCGCTGGCCATGCTGGTGCCGAGCCTGAGCTTCAACGTCGCCATCGGCGTCATCGCCCTGCTCGCCTCGATTGCCCTGATCCGTCACGGTGTCCGCCCCCTGCTGCACATCGCCGACGACAAGATCGCCCACTACGTGTCCAACATGGTGACCATGGCTGCCATCGCGGCATGGGTCGTCCTGATGATCATGGCGGCAATGATTCTGAGCATCTTCTTCGGCGTCGCCAGCGCCCTGTAGAAACTCGCCTGACACCCGAAAGCAATGGCCCGCCAAGGCACGCTGGCCATTGGCGTTGGCGGCTGCGCCCCATGGCTTAGAATGAACCCTTCGTCATTCAGGCAGGGCAGGCCGTTTCGTGGATTTCGCCTTCATCCAGCACACCATCGCCGTGATGCCGCCATTCGTCCGCTGGGCTTGGGTGGCGGTCCTGCTCGCCTGCCTGGCGACGATGGGCCTGATCCAGTTATGGGAACACCGCCATTTCGCCCGATTGGGCAAGGCGGGAAGCTGGGCCAGCCTGCGTCTGCTACTGCTGATCATCATCCCGCTGACGGCCGGCGTGCTGATCATCCCGGCCCAGGCGATCTCCGGCCCCGAGGCGCTTGCCTATTTCTACGGTGCCCTATTCACTGTCGCGCCGCTGATGTGGTTCGGCCTGCACGTCCTTTGCGGCCGCTGGCTACGTCCAGCCCTGAGCAAGGGCGAAAGCCTGTTTCTGGCGGCCAGCGCGCTGTTCACGCTGTTCGTGCCGGTGATCGGCCTGTCCCTGGCGCAGGGGCCGATCTTCATGGCCACGCGCAGCATCGAGGCCAGCAGTTACCAGAGTGCGCCGCGCATGCCGCTCGCCCATGTTGCCGGCGCCCCTCGGCGCTTCGAGCTTCCGGACGGAGAAGTGATATTCACGCAAAGCCTGATGGCCGCCCCCGGCATCCGGCTCGACCGCGTCGATTACAAGTTCGGCGATCTCTGGAGCGGCCAAAAGGACAGCCTGCCGCAATTCCTCTGTCGGCACGGCGAGGATCTCCACCTGATGTGGCCTGCCCGTGAGCCGACGCCGCAATTCCGCATCTTCTGGCGGAACGCCGCCGGCCAACTGGTGCAGGCCGACCATTCGCCGGCTGCCAACGCGCTGGCAGCGGCGCCGGCCGAGGTGTTCGCGATCGGATTCCGTGAGGATGGCATCGACCCGCCGGCGCCCATCCCGCGCGCCAGGGCTTCGCTCGGTTACCTGCGTCCGGACGGCAGCTTCCATTTCCGGTGGCTGGACATGCTCCAGCCGGGCGAAAGTTTCGACGACAACTGCCTGATGCGCGGCTACCGGCGCGTCGACTGGCAGCGCGAAGGAGCGATCCAGAAAGTAGCCCTCTACTTCACCCTGAACGGCCAGCCGCCGCTGCGCGCCGAGATCGAGCGTCCGCCGGCAAATTAGCGGTCCGCTGGCGGCTCACTTCCCGTCAAGCTGGTCGTACACCGCCGTCGCCACCTTGGCCAGTTCGCCCTTGGCAATGCCGGCCGACAAGGCATAGCCGAACTTGCCCTCGACCCAGTAAAAGACGTTGATCTCGCCCTCGCGGGCGAAGCGGAAGCCGGTTTCCGGCTTGCCCGCGTTTTCGGTGGTCACGTACAGCGTCATGCGCTGGCCGCTGGCGTCCTGGTACATGAACTGGGCAACCGGGCCGCTATTGCCGGGCAGCAGGCGGCCGCCGACCAGTTCGTAGCCGAGGCCGCCCAGCTTGGGCGGCTTGACCGGCGTGCCGAGACGTTTGGACAGCCATTTGACCAGTGCTTCCTCCTGGTCGGCCGTGACCTCGACCGGGCGCCGTGCGTCCGGGCTATAAACCACATGGGCGACGGCGGCCTGCTGCGGCAGCGGCACCAGGCGGGCCATGGTCTGGCCACCCGGATAGCGGTCGTGGGCCAGCCAGCCACCGATGCCGCCGAGCGTGGCGACCAGCACGCCAGCCGCCAGGCGCTGCAATACGGGAAATTTGAATTTTGGCCATTTTTTGCCTTCGACCGTAGCATTCAGCGGCTGCACGGTCAGTGCCGACCAATGATCGGGCAAAGGCTCTTCCAGCACCGGGTCGAACAGCGCTTTGAGCGCCAGCTTTTGCGCCCGATAGGCGGCCACCCGCTCGGCGTCCTCGGGGTGCCCGGCCAGCCAGGCTTCGACCTCGCCCCGCCGCGCCGCGGTCAAGGCATCGTCGACATAGGCTTGCAGGTCGTCTTCGGTCATCTTCAGCGGGTTCATCTTACGACCCTCAGGTTGGGGCTGGACTGCCGGCCCGCCATGATCACGCGCAAGCGCTCCCGCCCGCGCGCCAGGCGGGACATCACGGTACCGGCCGGAATACCCAGCGCGGCAGCCACTTCGGCGTAACTCATCTCTTCCAGGGCGACCAGCAGCAGCACTTCGCGCTGCTCGTCCGGCAACTGGCGCAGGGCCGCCTCGATATCCATCATTTCCAGGCGATCAGTCTGGGTGGCGCGCGTCGGCACATCGTCGGCCTCCTCGTCGAGCGAAAGGGTAGACAAGGCACCGCGCCGCAACTGGTCCACCCGCAGGTTATGCATGATGCCGAACAGCCAGGCGCGCAGATCGCTGCCCGGCCGCCATTGGGCAAAGCGGCTCCAGGCCCTTTCCAGCGTGTCCTGCACCAGATCGTCCGCCGCCGCACGGTCGCCGAGCATCGCCCGCGCATAGCGGCGCAGGCGGGGCAACTCGGCAAGGATCGTGCGGCTGTCCACGGTATCGGGTCAGGGACGGGCGACGTGCCAGACGTTGTTGAATCCGTCGCCGGTCTTGTCGCCCGGCTTCTGGTCCTTGGCCCAGTAATACAGCGGCTTGCCCTTGAAGGCCCACTGCTTCTTGCCGTCGTCGCGCATCACGATGCTGTAGTCGCCGCTGGCGGCATCGCCGTCAATCGCGAACAGCGGCGGCCAGTTGGCGGCGCACGGGCCGTTGCACATGCTCTTGCCGCTACCGGCGGCGTCCTTGTCGAAGACGTACAGGGTCATGCCGTTGCTGCCGGCGAGTAGGTCGCCGGACACCATGGCCGGCGCCGCCGCCCGGGTGCCATGGCCGGAACAGGCGGCCAGCGTGGCCGAAACGATGAGCGCGAGAACCAGGTTGTTCGTTTTCATGATGATCTCCGTTGGTTATGGGGTGCATTGCGGGGTGCTACACCCAGGTATACGGAAAGCATCGTCAATTTATTCCATCGGCGCGCGCCAGTCGCCACAAGGAAGTCACCTCGGCCGCCCGGGCGGCATGCAGCGGATCACCGGCATCCTGCGCCTTAGGATGCTTAGGCCGGGCATCGAGCCGACCGATCACCTGCAACCCGGCCTCGGCAATCCAGGTCAGCAACTGCTGGCGTGACCGCAGACCGAGGTGTTCGGCGATATCCGAAATGATCAGCCAGCCCTCGCCGCCGGCGGCCAGATGCCCGGCCAGGCCGCCGAGGAAGCCGCGCAACATGCGTGAATCGGGGTCGTAGACCGCGTACTCGACCGGCGAGGTCGGCTGCGCTGGCACCCATGGTGGATTGCAGACGACCAGCGGCGCCTGGCCGGGCGGAAAGAGGTCGGCCTTGAGCACCTCGATGGCGGCGCCCAGCCCCAGATTCCGGGCATTTTCGCTGGCGCAGGCGAGCGCCCGCTCGTCCTGGTCGGTGGCGATGATGCGCTTGACCCCGCGCCGCGCCAGCACGGCGGCGATGATGCCGGAGCCGGTGCCGATGTCGAAAGCCAGTTCGCAGCCGGCCGGCAAGGGTGCCGCGGCGACCAGATCGACGTATTCACCGCGCACCGGCGAGAAGACGCCGTAATGCGGATGGATGCGCCCCTGCACTGCCGGCACCGGGACACCCTTCTTGCGCCACTCGTGGGCACTGACCACGGCCAGCAGTTCGCGCAGCGAGACCAGCGAATACTCCTCACCCGGCGGACCGTAGGCCGCGCTGCAGGCATCCCGCACATCCTGCGCCCGGCGTAGCGGCAGCGAATAATCGGCCGCCAGCGGTACCAGCAATCGACCAAGCAAGGCCGCGCGCAAACCCTGCTGCTGGCGATGCCGGGCAAAGGCTTCGGCCGGCGTCTTTGGCGCCTTGCCGCGAGCCGCGCCGAAACGACGGTCGGCGCGCTTGGTCAGCGCCTGCAGCAGATGTCGGGCATTGACCCAGTCGCCGCGCCAGAGCAGCGCCGTGCCTGATTCCAGCGTGCGATAGGCGGCATCGGCGGCGGTCCGGTCATCGGCGATGTCAACCGCCGGGTACGGCGCGATGCCGGCTTCGGAACGCCAGCGGGCGCTTTTCGCCTGGCCGGCCTCGTGCCAGCGAATGACGGGATGGTTTGGCTTGTTCATGGCCGGCATTGTAGGCCATATGCCAGCCCCAAAAAATCACCACTTAATTACCAAATTCGTGAAATATTAGACAGTCGCAAAACCTCCCAAGCGGGAAAATATCGCCATCCGCCACCATTTTGACCTCGGCTCAAGCGCAAAAGGGAAAAGCCATGGGACATTCCAACGCTCTCCATTCCGGCCACATCATCGACTCCGCCTCCATGCTGCTCGGCAGCAAGCCGCAGCCGCCCAGTCGCGACGCCCAGCAACGCCAACGCGCCATGCAACTCCGCCTGGCACAGCTGAATGCCGCCATGGGCCAGCCGGACGACATCATGCAGGATCCGGAATTTGTGCCACCGGCGGAATCCACCGCCAAACCGGCCGGCAGCAAGATCACGCTGATCATTGTCGCGTTGGCGGCCGCGATTGGCTGGACTGCGCTGTTTTCCCAATCCGGCCAAACCCAGAAGCCAACCCCGCCGAGCGTAGCGCCGGCCCACACCGCCCCGGTTGCTATGGCTGCCCCGGCCGCCCCGATCACCGTCGCCCCGCCGACGATCAGCGACGAAACGGCCGTCAATGAACTGCTGAAGGACTGGCGCAGCGCCTGGTCGCAACGCGATGTCACCGCTTACCTCGGTGCCTACAGCCAGGATTTCAAACCGGCGGACGGCAGTTCGCGCAGCGCCTGGGCCGCCGCGCGGGCCCAAAAACTCGCCGCGGGCGCGCCGATCACCCTCGATATTCACCAGCTGACGCTCGACCGGATCGACAGCGATCATTTCAAGGCGAGGTTCCAGCAGGACTACGCCGCCGGGAACTACCGCGAAACGGCTCGCCAGAAAACCATGCTGATCGCCCGCGAAGGCAGCGCATGGCGCATCGTCGAGGAAAGGCAGGAGTAAGCCCAGCCACTGAGACAGCGCAGCAAAACCGGCCTCCTGGCCGGTTTTTTCATGGCGGATTGCGCACCGGAATCCTGTTCCACTGGCCGGCTGTGCTATGGTGCCCGCTTTCGGCTCCCAGCCCATCCCGGAGCGCCCGGCAACCTGACTGCAGGCCACCGATGGCAGCACCGGAAGCGCTGGCCAGCCGACCGCTCCACATCGACGAACCGACCCACCGATGACCGCAACCGCCCCCGTCGCCCAAGCCGTACAACCCGCAACCCCGTTTCTCGGCCTGGCCCCCTTTCTCCGCCAGAGCATCGCCGGCATCGATCTGATGCCGGCCGCCCAAGCCATGCTGGCCAGCGCCGAAACGCAACCGGACGACGCCAACCTGTGGATGAATCTGGCCACCGCGATGCTCTGCCTCGGCCATCGCGACCTCGGCCTGTCGATCCAGGCCCAGGCCCTGGAAATCGACCGCATCTACCGGCGGCCGGCCGCCATCCAGCCCGCCCGGTTCCGCCTGCTGATGCTGATGATGCCCGGCGACCTGGCCGAAAACACGCCGCTCGACTGCCTTCTCGAAAGCAGCGATGTCGACCTGATCTGCTACTACCTGTCGCCGGAAGCGCCGTTCGCCCTGCCGATTCCTGAGCACGACGCAGTGATGGTGGCGCTCGGCGATTCCGATGCCAACCAGCCGATGCTGAGCTTCCTGGCCCACGCGCTGGCCGACTGGCCGAAGCCGGTGATCAACCCGGCGCAACACATCCCTGCCACCGAACGCGGCGCCCTCAGCCAGATCATGCAGCGCGCCCCGGGCGTCGTCATGCCGACCACGTATCGGGTCAAACGCCGGCAGCTCGCCGCCGTCGCCGATGGCCGACTGACGCTGGCCGAACTGGCCGCCGGCCTGGCCTTCCCGGTCATCCTCCGTCCGGTCGGTTCGCAGGCCGGCCGGGACCTCGACCGGATCGACGATCCGGCTGCGCTGGCCGCCTACCTGACCACGGTCGACGAACCCGACTTCTTTCTCGCCCGCTTCATCGACTACAGCAGCAGCGACGGCCTGTTCCGCAAATTCCGCATCGCCCTGATCGGCGGCCGCCCCTTCGCCTGCCACATGGCCGTATCGGCGCACTGGATGGTGCACTACGTCAATGCGGGGATGTACGAAGACGCCGCCAAGCGAGCCGAAGAGGCCGAATTCATGGCCAACTTCGAGCACTTCGCCGAACGCCACCGGGCGGCGCTGGAGGCCATCCATCAGCGCCTGAAACTCGATTATTTCTGCATTGACTGTGCCGAAACCCAAGACGGACAGTTGCTGATTTTCGAAGCCGACCATGTCATGGTCGTGCACGCCATGGACCAGGAAGCGCTCTTTCCCTACAAGCAGCAGCACATGCGCAAGGCCGAACGGGCATTCCGCGATTTCCTGCTCGGGCTGGGCGGATGATCGCACCGTCCAATGCGCTGAATTTTTCCGGCGGCCCCGGCGCCCTGCCGGAAAGCGTCTTGCGGCAGACACAGCAAGCGATCATCAGCGTCCCAGAGGTCGGCCTCTCGGTGCTCGGCATCAGCCATCGCTCGGACTGGTTTGCCGCCGTGGTCGCCGAAGTCGAAGCCAATATCCGCCGCCTGCTCGGCCTTGGCACCGACAGCCACGTGCTGCTGCTGCAAGGTGGCGCAACGCAGCAGTTCTCGATGGTGCCGATGACCCTGCTGCGCGGCAAGGCGCAGGCCGCCGACTATCTGCACACCGGCTACTGGAGCGGCAAGGCGCTGCCCGAAGCCCGGCGCGAAGGCCCTGTCCGGGTTGTCTGGAGCGGCGAGGCCGAGGGTTTTCGCCGCCTGCCCGGCGATGACGAACTGCACTTTTCGCCGGACGCCCCCTATCTTCACTACATCTCCAACGAGACGGTCGAAGGCCTGCAGTTCCATCGCATTCCGGGCCGCGACGACGTGCCGCGTATTTGCGACATGTCGTCGGACTTTTTGTCACGTCCCTGCGAAGCCGACCGCTTTGCCCTGATCTACGCCCATGCCCAGAAGAACATCGGGCCGGCCGGCGTCACCGTCGTCGTCGTCAAGGACCAGCTGCTGCAGGACAATCCGGCCGACCTGCCCGGCTTCCTCGATTACCGGACGCACGTCGCCGCGCATTCCAATTTCAACACGCCGCCGGTCTTCGCCATCTACGTCGTGCTGCTCGTCACCCGCTGGCTGCAGGCCGAGGTCGGCGGGCTGGAAGCCATGGCCGCGATCAACCGCGCCAAGGCGGCGCTGCTCTACGGGGCGCTCGACGGCAGCGACGGGTTTTATCGCGGCCGCACAGCGGTGGCGGACCGTTCGTTGATGAACGTCGCATTCAACCTGCCGACGCCGGAGCTCGACCGCCAATTCCTGGAAGAAGCCCGGCTGGCCGGTTTATCGGGTCTGGGCGGCCATCGCGCCATCGGCGGCATCCGCGCCTCGATCTACAACGCCCTGACCCTGCAGGCCGTCGAACGGCTGGTCGGATTCATGGCGGATTTTCGCCAGCGGCGATGAATTGGAAAGCCGGCCGATAAGCCGGGTTCTGTTCCCCCCTTGCGGGGTTCGGCAATCATTCCTCTAGGCCTGCCGTCACCGACAGGCTCAAGCAACCTACCCGGAAGCAGCGCGGGCCACGCCTCAGCTTCCCTATTTGGTCTTGCTCCGGATGGGGTTTACCGTGCCGTCCGCCGTTACCGTGGACGCGGTGAGCTCTTACCTCGCCGTTTCACCCTTACCTGTGCGTCTTGCGACGCCATCGGCGGTTTGCTTTCTGTTGCACTTTCCGTTGCCTTGGGTCTTGCGACTTATAGCACCCAGTCGTTAACTGGCATCCTGCCCAATGGAGCCCGGACTTTCCTCCCCGTGCTTGCGCACGCAGCGATTGCCTGGCCGACTTTCCAGCGCGGATTATACGCGCGCCGGCGATGGCTCGCCCGGCCGGACCTTAAATGCTACGGTCGGAGGCAAAAATCGGCCAATTTTCGAAGAATATGGGTCAGGCCTCGCCCACCGGCAAGGCGTTGCGGTCCACCACCTTGCGCAGCACGAAGCTGGAATGCACGCCGGTCACGCCGGGAATGCGCGTGATGCGGTTGAGCAGCAACTCCTGGTAACCATCCATGTCGCGGACCACCACCTTCAGCTGGTAATCGGCATCCTGGCCGGTAATCAGAAGGCATTCGAGCACTTCGGGAATATCGGCGATCTGCGTTTCGAAATTGGCGAAGCGCTCCGGCGTGTGCTGGTCCATCGAAATGTGGATCAGCGCCATCAGCGTCAGGCCGAGCTTCTTGGCATCCAGATGTGCCCGGTAACCGGCGATCAGCCCCGACTCCTCCAGCGTGCGCACCCGGCGCAGGCAGGGCGACGGCGACAGGCCGATGCGGTCGGCCAGATCCTGGTTGCTGATCCGCCCATCGGCCTGCAGGATGGCGAGAATTTGCCGGTCGTAACGATCAATCTGCATTAAATATCCGCTAAATTTAATTTCACGCAATTTTCTGCCAATCATACGCCAAACAAGGCATCAATACGCAAGCACCTGCGGGCTACTTTCGCCTAATATTTCGCCATCGCAAAACATTTTCCGGAGCTTGCCATGATCACCAACCCCGCCTGCAAATACACCGCCTTCCCGCCGGTCCAACTCGTCGACCGCCAATGGCCAAGCCGTGTCATCGATAAGGCGCCGATCTGGATGAGTACCGATCTCCGCGACGGCAACCAGTCGCTTTTCGAGCCGATGAACGCCGAGAAGAAGATGCGCATGTTCAAGATGCTCTGCGACATCGGCTTCAAGCAGATCGAAGTCGCCTTCCCGTCGGCGTCCGAAACCGAGTTCGGCTTCGTCCGCGAGCTCATCGAAGGCGGCCACATTCCCGACGACGTCACCATCGAAGTCCTCACCCAGGCCCGCGAACACCTCGTCCGCCGCACCTTCGAATCGCTCAAGGGTGCCAAGAAGGCCATCGTCCACGTCTATAACGCCACCTGCAAGACCTTCCGCGACAACGTTTTCGGCATGAGCAAGGCCGAGGTCGTGCAGATGGCCGTCGATGCCGTCAAGCTCATCCGCGCCCAGGCCGAAGCGATGCCGGAAACCGAGATCACCCTCGAATACAGCCCGGAACTCTTCACCGCCACCGAACTCGATTTCGCCAAGGAAGTCTGCGACGCCGTCACTGCCGCCTGGGGCGCCACGCCGCAGCGCAAGGTCATCCTCAACCTCCCGACCACGGTCGAGATCGCCACGCCCAACATCTACGCCGACCAGATCGAATGGATGCACCGCAACCTTGAGCGCCGCGACAGCGTGATCATCAGCCTCCACCCGCACAACGACCGCGGCACCGCCGTCGCCGCCGCCGAAATGGGTTTGATGGCCGGCGCCGACCGCGTCGAGGGCTGCCTCTTCGGCAACGGCGAGCGCACCGGCAACGTCGACCTCGTCACCCTCGCCCTCAACATGTACACCCAGGGCGTCCATCCCGGCCTCGATTTCTCGGACATCAACGCCGTCGCCCGGACTTTCGAACACTGCAACCAGCTCCCCATCCACCCGCGCCACCCGTACGTGGGGGATCTCGTGTTCACGGCCTTCTCCGGCTCTCACCAGGATGCCATCAAGAAGGGGTTCTCGGCTCAAAAGGCCGACGAGCAATGGTCAGTGCCCTACCTCCCGATCGACCCGGCCGACGTCGGCCGCAGCTACGACTCGGTGATCCGCGTCAACAGCCAGTCGGGCAAGGGCGGCATCGCCTACCTGATGGAAGCCGAGCACGGCGTGGTCATGCCGCGCCGCCTCCAGGTCGAGTTCTCCGGCGTCGTCCAGCAGCATACCGACGCCCATGGCGGCGAAGTGAGCGCTGACGACATCTGGAATCTCTTCAGCCAGGCCTATCTCGACAAGACAGCGCCGGTCCGCTACCGCGAGCACCACCTGTTCGAGCACGGCACGGCGCAAGGCATCCGCCTCTCGGTCGACATCGACGGCACGCCGCATATCCTGAGCGGCGAAGGCAACGGCCCGATCAACGCCGCCATGCACGCCCTCGAATCGGCCGGCATCAAGGTCCAGGTACGCAGCTACGAGGAGCGCTCGATGGTGCCGATGGGCGAAGACGGCAACGCCCGCGCCTGCGCCTTCGTCGAAATGGCGGCCAGCGGCCAGGGCGAAACCTTCGGCGTCGGCATCGACAGCAACATCGTCACCGCCTCGATCAAGGCCATCATCAGCGGCATCAACCGCCTCGGCGCCGCCCAGGCCGGTCGCCAGCAGGCCGCCTGAGCCCCGCCAATCCCTTGCCAGAACATCGGCAAGGGATTGAATTTCATGATATTTTTCTTGCTTTTCAAGCGTGCGGCGCGTAAGATGCTCCCAGCCTCGCGCCAGATGGTGCCGGCCTCTTCGTTCTGCCCCGCGTAAATGCTGTCCCCCTGCCGCCCCTTCGCCCCGCGAACCGCCGGCACACCGAACTGAACATTTCCCCGTCGCAAAGCGCCGTTTCATTGCTCGTCCGAGCGCTTCCGGCTTGTCCGGGCTTTCGGGCGGCGTCAACCTGGGGAATTCATGGTCCGCATCCAGTTCGCTATTGACCTGCACTACGAACTGAATTTTCCGGGCGCCGATTTCGTTTTCAACATCCACGCTGCACAAACTGACAGTCAGCACATCGTCAGCGAGCGCCTGCTGGTCAGCCAGCCGGTGCCGACGACGATCCAGGCCGACCCGGCGACGCACGCCCGTTTTCTGCGGCTGACCGCCGCGCCCGGTCCGCTGCACGTCAGCTATCAGGCGCTGGTCGATATCGACCATCACCTCGGCAACCCCGACCTGATCGAGGAAACGCCGGTCGCCAGGCTGCCGCTGTCGGCACTGAGCTACATCTACCCCAGCCGCTACTGTCAGTCGGACCGCCTTGCCGTCCTGGCGATGAGCGAATTCGGCCACCTGCCCAAGGGCTACCGCCGCGTCGAGGCGATCCGCAACTGGGTCAACCAGCACGTCGCCTTCCGCAGCAACACCAGCAGCTCGACCACCTCGGCCCTCGACACGGTGACCGACCGCGTCGGCGTCTGCCGCGACTTCGCCCACCTGATGATCGCCATCTGCCGGGCGCTGAGCATCCCTGCCCGGTTTACCACCGGCATCGACTACGGCGCCGACCCGGCGCTCGGGCCGACCGACTTCCATGCCTACGTCGAGGTCTTCCTCGGCGGCCGCTGGTACCTGTTCGACCCGTCCGGCACCGCCATCCCGATGGGCTTCGTCCGCCTCGGCACCGGCCGCGATGCCGCCGATGTCTCCTATGCCACGATCTTCGGCAGCGTCAGTTCGCCGCCGCCGATGATTTCCGTCACCGCCCTCAGCGAACCCGGTCAGCCGTGGGAAATCCCCCACCACCGACCGGAAGCGATATCGACCGATGCGTCGGTCGCCCCCCTCTGAACCCCTTTTTTCACATTATTGGAGAAACCATTGGCCAAAGAAGAACTGCTTGAAATGAACGGTGTCGTCAACGACGTCCTCCCCGACGGCCGTTTCCGCGTCGAACTCGAAAACGGTCACTCGATGATCGCCTACACCGCTGGCAAGATGAAGAAGCACCACATCCGCATCCTGCTCGGCGACAAGGTCACGCTGGAACTGTCGCCCTACGACCTGACCAAGGGTCGCATCACCTTCCGCCACATCGAAACGCGCGGCACGCCGGCCCCGCAGCAGCGTCGCCGCTACTAAGACGCGGTATTGCGCCGCCCCGGGCGGAACTGCCAGGTATCTTCGTAATACGCCAGGTCCTCGCTGTCCGGCGTGACACCGGGGATGCCGAGCAGCGGCAAAGGCGAGAAGTCGCGCGGTCGGGCGTATTGGCCGCTTTTCAATTTGGCCGAAAAAATGCCATCGACCGTAGCATTCAGCGCCCTGGCCTCCAGCGCCAGCCATGCCTCGGGTATTTCGCAGAGGATCGCCTTGGCGGTCAGTCCGCGAAACGGCTTCAGCAACTGCTCGTAGGTGGCGTGGCCGAAGATGACGAAGCGCATGCAGCGCTTCACGTCATCGCGCCGCTCGACGAACAACTCCTGCCAACGAAAACCGCGCAACAGCTCTAGCAGTTCCGGCTGCGTGGATAGCACGCCGATACCGCATTCGTCGAAATGGGTCAGCGCGTCGCGGGCCATGCCGCGCTCTGCGCCGGGCGCCTGCATGGCGCGCATGTGAGCGGCGCTGACGGCGATCTTGGTCTGTGGAAAACTCAGCCAGACCAGCGCGTTGAAGAAATCGTGCCAGTTATCGGGCCGGGTTTCGACCTCGCCGCTGTCCCAGATCCGGCATTCGTAAACCAGGCCGTCCGGGCGCGGCGGCACGAAGCGCACCCGCTGGCCGTTTTCGGTATGAATCGGGAACTGCTCGGCCAGTTCGGCCACCGCCTGCGCATCGGGCCGTGGCGGCAGGCGGTCCAGCCAGTGGCGCAGCGGATCGAACAGCGGCGCCGCGTACAACTCGCCGGCACTCACTCCTCGGCCGCCGCCGCGTCCTTCTCTTCCTTGACGAAGACCAGCTCGCCCTTCTTGATGCGGAAGGTGCCCATCAACTGGCCCATGCCTTCCGGCGGCTCGCTGTCCATCTTGGCAAAGCTCTCACAGGTCTGCGTCTCGGTCGCGAACATCCGTTTGCCGACCTTGACGATGAAGGCGCCGGACGGCACCTGGTAGACCTCGACGCGCGTCTTCTCGGTGCCCGTCCCCAGGTTGTGCCGGCGCAGGCAGGCCGGCATCCGCGAGACGACCAGGTAGAGATTGACCTTCGGGTCCCACGGGTAGGGCTGCTCGCGGATCAGCGACAGCACATGCTCGCGGGTGCCGTCGATTTCATACGTCGCGCCGTCGTTGATGCAGGCTGTCAGCAGCGGCGCGGCCAGCAGCGGCAAGAGGAGGTGACGCAGACGCATAATGGTTTTCCTCAGAGCATTTTCCAGGACAGGGTTTCGCCGGCGCGCAGCGGAACGATGGTGTCGGTGCTGATGTACGGGTAGTCGGCCGGCACCGTCCAGCTTTCCTTGGCCAGCGTCACCGTGCCGCGGTTGCGCGGCAGGCCATACCAGTCCGGGCCGTGTAAGCTGGCGAAGGCTTCCAGCTTGTCGAGCGCCCCGGCCTGCTCGAAGGCTTCGGCGTACAGCTCGATGGCGGCGTAGGCGGTGTAGCAGCCGGCGCAGCCGCAGGCCGCTTCCTTGGCGCCCCTGGCGTGTGGCGCCGAATCGGTGCCGAGGAAGAATTTCGGATTACCGGAAATCGCCGCGGCGACCAGCGCCTCGCGATGCGTCTCACGCTTCAAGACCGGCAGGCAATACCAGTGCGGCCGCACGCCGCCCTGGAAGATGGCGTTGCGGTTGTAGAGCAGGTGGTGGGCGGTGATCGTCGCCGCGACATTGGCCGGCGCAGCGGCCACGAACTCGGCGGCATCCTTGGTCGTGATGTGTTCCATGACCACCTTGAGCTTCGGGAAGCGCTGGATCAGCGGTTCCAGAACCGTATCGATGAAGACCTTCTCGCGGTCGAACAGGTCGACCGTCTGGTCGGTCACTTCGCCATGGACCAGCAGCGGCAGGCCGACGCGCTCCATTTCGGCCAGCGTCGCGTCGGCCTTGCGGATGTCGGTCAGGCCGGCGTCGGAATTGGTCGTCGCACCGGCCGGGTAGAGCTTGACCGCCTTGACGAAGCCGGAAGCGGCGGCCTTGGCGACCTCGGCCGGCGGCGTGTTGTCGGTCAGGTACAGCGTCATCAGCGGCTCGAACGAGGCGCCCGCCGGCAGCGCCGCAACAATGCGGTCACGGTAGGCGGCCGCTTGCTCGACGGTGGTCACCGGCGGCTTCAGGTTGGGCATGACGATGGCCCGGCCAAATTGGCGGGCGGTGTGGGCGAGCACGGAAGCCAGGGCTTCGCCGTCACGCAGGTGGAGATGCCAGTCGTCGGGGCGGGTGATGGTGATCTGCATGGTATTTCCCGGATTAATTTCCCGAATTTTAACTTTTCAGGGCCAAGGCACGCTCATAAAGTGCGTTTTTTGCCGCGCCGGTGATCTGCGACGCCAGCTTGGCGGCCTGCTTAACTGGCAGACCCTCGGCCAGCAGCAGCTTGAGGACACGCTCACCTTCGCCGCTGTCGGCATCGGCCGGTGCGCCGGACAGCATCAGCACGAATTCGCCGCGCTGGCGGTTGCTGTCTTCCTGCAGCCAGGCCAGCGCGCCGCTCAAGGGGCAGGAATGCACGGTTTCGAACAGCTTGGTTAGCTCGCGGGCGATGACCAGCGTCCGCTCGCCGAATACGGTGGCCAGGTCGGCAACGGTCTCCAGCACGCGATGTGGCGCTTCGTAGAAAACCAGGGCGCAGGGATAGTCGCGCAATTCTTCCAGTGCCTGCCGGCGCTGGCCGCCCTTGGACGGCAGGAAGCCGTAGAACAGGAAATGCTCGTCGAGCAGCCCGGACGCGGACAGCGCCGTGGTCGCCGCGCAGGGGCCGGGCAAGGGGACGACCATGCAGCCGGCGGCGCGCACGGCAGCGACGATGCGGGCGCCGGGGTCGGAAATACCGGGCGTACCGGCGTCGGAAATCAGCGCCACCGCTTCGCCGACCTGCAGCTTTTCGACGATGCGCGCGGCGGCTTCGTGTTCGTTGTGCTGGTGGGCCGGGATGGTCCGCGCCTGGGCGCCGAGCTGCTTCAACAGCGGGCCGCTGTGGCGGGTGTCCTCGGCGGCGACCCAGGGGACGGTGCGCAGGATTTCCTCGGCACGCCGGGTCAGGTCGGCGAGATTCCCGAGCGGCGTCGGGACGACATACAATGCAGCCGATTCTTCTGTCATTTTTATCTGTATGCAGGCAAAGGCCAACGATACCACCACCGCTCGCGGCCGCGAAGCTGAAGAAAGGGCCGCCAAGCATCTTGAATGCTACGGTCAGCGGGTTATTTCGCGCAATTTCAGAATTCGGGGCGGCGAGATCGACCTGATCTGCAGGGATGGCAAGACATTGGTCTTCGTCGAGGTGCGCCAGCGCAGCCGCAGCGACTTCGGTGGCGCCGGCGCCAGCATCACGACCGCCAAGCGCCGGCGCATCGTGCTCGCCGCGCAGCATTACCTGGCCGGCCAGCCGGCTTGCGACTGCCGTTTCGACTGCGTGTTGATCGACGGCGACAAGCTCGAATGGATCAAGAATGCGTTTGCTGCCGACGATTAGCCTGCTCTGCTGGCTGAGCGGCGCCCAGGCCGACAGCGTCCGCATGCTGGTGCAAAGTTCGCCGCTGGCCGGCAGCCAGTATTACGCGATGGAAGCTTTCTGGACCGAGATCAGGGTCGGCGACACGCTGACCCTGGTCCGCGAACCGGACAACAAGCACGACCGCAACGCCATCCGCGTCGACTGGCGCGGTCACAAGCTGGGCTACGTGCCACGCGCGCAGAACCGGGCGGTCGCCGCGGCGATCGATGCCGGCGACCGCCTGACTGCCCGCGTGTCGTCCCTGAGCGACAACAAAAATCCATGGCAGCGCCTGGCATTCGAAGTCTTCGCCGAGCTGTGAGGTAGAATGGGCTGACTCACATCCCCACAAGCCTTTGAACCATATGGATTTGATCGCCCGCGTTGCCCAGCACTTCGAGGACAGCGCCCAGACCCAACTGAACGCCGTCGAAATGCTGGCCGCCCCCATCGCTGCCGCCATCGAGACGATAACCAACAGCCTGATCAACGGCGGCAAGATACTCGCCTGCGGCAACGGCGGCTCGGCCAGCGATGCCCAGCGCTTCGCCGGCAAGCTGATCGGCCGCTTCGAGGCGGAGCGCCAGGAACTGGCCGCCATCGCGCTGAACGCCGACTGCACGATCCTGACCGCAGTCGCCAACGATTACGCCCTGAGCCAGATATTCTCCCGCCAGGTGCGCGGCCTCGGCCATGCCGGCGACGTGCTGCTGGCCATTTCGGCGGCCGGCAATGCCAGCAATGTCATCGAGGCGATCAACGCGGCACACGAACACGACATGCACGTCATCGCGCTGACCGGCAAGGATGGCGGCCAGATCGCCGAAATCCTGCGCGACGACGATATCCACCTCTGCGTACCGGCCGAACGGACGGCACGTATCCAGGAAACCCACCTGCTCGTGATCCATTGCCTGTGCGATGGGATCGATGCACTTTTACTGGGAGTCGAATGATGCAAAAAGCCAAACTCACCCTCGCCGTACTGACCCTCGCCACCGCCCTGCCCATGCTCCAGGGCTGCTTCCCCGCTGTTGTCGGCGGCGCTGCCGTCGGCGTCATGTCGGCCCACGACCGCCGCTCGACCGGCACCCAGACCGACGACGAAGCCACCGAATGGAAGGCCAAACTGAAGGTTCCCGATCAATACAAGGAAACCGCGCACGTCAATTTCACCTCGTACAACCGCCGCGTGCTGATCACCGGCGAGGTGCCGAACGACGAGGCCAAGGCAGCCATCGAAAGCCAGGTGCGGATGATCGACGGCGTCCGCGAGGTTTACAACGAAATGGGCATCGGCCCGGTCTCCTCGCTCGGCAGCCGCAGCACCGACTCCTTCATCGACTCCAAGGTCAAGGCCCGGCTGGTCGACTCGAACCAGATTTCGGCCAACCACATCAAGGTCGTCACCGAACGCGCCATCGTGCACCTGATGGGCATCGTCAACGACCGCGAAGCCAAGGTTGCCGTCGGCGTCGCCCGCACCACGTCCGGCGTCAAGAAGGTGGTCAACCTGATGGAAATCGTCAGCGAAGACGACACCCGCCGCATCGACAGCCAGACGCTCGGTTCACGCAACCCGCCGCCGGCCAACGCGCCGGTCGAGACACGCTGAGGATCGTGGCGCGGCGCCGCTAGCCGGGAACATTCCCCGGCGGCGGCAATCTACCCGGTAAGCGCCCGTCTGACGGGCCAACCGGGAGAAAGAATGGACGCATCCCTGACCGCCTACCTGCTGGCCGCCGCCATCCGGATCACCGGTCTGGCGCCGGTGACGGTCGACGAGTTGCCGCCTTTCGTCCCGCTATCCTCCCGCGACCTGGAGCGCCAGGTCTGCCCCGATGGCGGGCCGGGCTGCCGGGGCATCGTCGCCTATTTCGACGCCCTGCACTACCGCGTGCTATACCGCGACAGCCTGAATCTCGATGAGCCCTTCGACCATTCCTTCCTGCTGCACGAGATGGTCCATGTGCTGCAACACCGCCAGGAAGGCAATGCCATGTACGAAGATTGCCGCGCCCTGCTGCGCACCGAGGCCCAGGCCTATCGCGCCCAGAACATCTACCTGCGCGCCCACGACCAGCTGGCCTATGTCGGCACCCGACTGAGCCAGGCCTCGTGCACGCAGTAGCTAGTGCTCTGCTTCGTAGATGGCCGAACTACAGAAAGCGCAGAATTTGCGCCTGTGGCTAGGCGCGAACCGCAGCGATAGCACAGGGGCAAAGGCCAGCTTTATGGTTCGGTTATCTGCGAAGCAGACCACTAGAGCACGACCTGGGTGCCCAGTTCGACGACGCGGTTGCTCGGAATCTTGAAGTAGGCCGTCGCCGAACCGGCGTTGCGGAACATGGCGATGAAAATTTTCTCCCGCCAGAAGGCCATTTCGGAACCCAGGCGGGGAATCAGCGTCTCGCGACCGATGAAATAGGAAGTTTCCAGCGCATTGAACTCCAGCCCGGCATCGCCGCATTGGGCGAGCGCCGCCGGCACGTCCGGCTCGTCCATGAAGCCGTACTGGATGACCACGCTCCAGAAATTTTCCTTCAACGGATGCACCTCGACCCGGTCGACATCCGGTACGTAGGGCGCATCGAAGAACTGCACCGAGAGCAGCACGACCCGCTCATGCAGGACCTTGTTGTGCATCAGGTTGTGCAGCATCGCGTGCGGCACCCCCTTCGGGTCGGCATTCAGGAACACCGAGGTCCCGGCCACCCGGGTCGGCATCGACGAACCGAGTGAATCGAGGAACATCGACAACTCCAGGCGCTCACCGCGCAGGCGGTCGGACAGCAACTGGCGGCCGCGCTTCCAGGTCGTCATCAGGATGAAGGTGCCCATCCCGGCAACCAGCGGAAACCAGCCCCCGTCGGGAATCTTCAGGATATTGGCGGAAAGGAAGACCAGTTCGACGGCGAGGAAGCAGGCAAACAGCAGGCTGGCCCGGATCCAGCCCCATTTCCAGACCTTGGCGGCGACGACGGTGGCCAGGATGGAGGTGATCACCATGTCGCCGGTCACCGCGATGCCGTAGGCGGCGGCCAGGTTGTTCGAGGATTTGAAGCCGAGGACCAGGATCATCACAGCGACCATCAGCCCCCAGTTGACGGCCGGCAGGTAGATCTGGCCCTGCGCCTTCTCGGACGTGTGCTGGACTTCCATGCGCGGCACGAAGCCCAGTTGCATGGCCTGCCGGGTCACCGAGAAGGCGCCGGAAATGACCGCCTGCGAGGCGATCACCGTGGCCAGCGTGGCCAGGCCGATCAGCGGATAGAGCGCCCATTCCGGCGCCGAACGGTAGAAGGGATTGTCGGCCATCGCCGGGTCGGCGAGGATGGCCGCCCCCTGGCCAAAATAGTTGAGGACCAGCGCCGGCAGCACGAACAGGAACCAGGCGCGGGAAATCGGTTTGCGCCCAAAATGGCCCATGTCGGCGTAGAGTGCCTCGGCGCCGGTCACGGCGAGCACGACGTTACCCATGGCAACGAGCGACATGGCCTTGTTGGCGAGCAGGAACTCGAGGCCGTACAGTGGATTGAGCGCGGCCAGGATGGCCGGATGCTCGACGATATTGACCAGGCCCAACGCAGCCAGCGTCGAGAACCAGAGCAGCATGACCGGACCGAAAAAGGCGCCGACCACCGCGGTACCGCTTTTCTGGACGAAGAACAGCACGAACAGGACGACGATGGTGATCGGAATGACGAAGGCGTGCAGTGCCGGCGCCCCCACCTCCAGGCCTTCGACGGCGGAGAGGACCGAGATGGCCGGGGTGACCATGCCGTCGCCGTAGAACATCGCGGCGCCGAGCACGCCGACGATCATGATCCACTTGGCGTGATGCGGCTTGTCCTGGACGGTGTGCAGGGCCAGCGCGATCAGCGCCATGATGCCACCCTCGCCGCGGTTGTCGGCGCGCATGATGAAGGTCACGTACTTGACCGAAACGACGATGATCAGCGCCCAGAAAAAGAGCGACAGACTGCCATAGATGTTGGCGGGATTAACCGGGATCGGGTGATTGCCGGCGAAGACTTCCTTGACCGCGTACAGCGGACTGGTCCCAATGTCGCCGTAGACCACCCCGAGGGCGGCCAGCGCCAGGGCGGCAAAACGTTGGCCGGTCACATCGCCGGCTTGCTGGTGACTGCTCATTGATTCTGTTCCCCGTCATCCGGCGGCCTTCTCAATGGGCCGCTCGGAATCGTAATTCCTGCTTAGCCGCCGAGCGCTGCTTTCAGCGACTGCACTTCTTCTTCCGACTCCTCGACGATCTCGGCCAGCGTTTCGGCATCGAACAGGGTATCGAGCATCGAGGTATCGACTTCGCCGTCGAGTTCCGGATCGCGCCAGCTGGAAGTGCGGTTGGCGATCTTGTTGGCGACGTAGAGCACGTCGGATAGTGTCTTGACCTCGCTGACTTCGCGATCGGTCTCGTGGTCGCGGACCGCTTCGAGCACGGGTTCCGGCGAGCCGAGCGCCGAGAGCAGGGCGTGGCCGATATTGTCGTGCCAGCCGACCAGCAGGCCATGCAATTCGGCCTTGTCGTTGACCAGTTCCGGGAAGTTGGCGGCGCGCGACATCAGGTAGAAGACGCCGAGGTCATGGACCAGACCGGCGAACATCGCCTCGTCGCCGTTGATCTTGGCCAGCTTGCGGGCCAGCACGCGGCACAGCGCGGCGACGTGCGAGGTATGTTCCCAGAGCTTCTGGGAAATGCCTTCGAAAGGCTGCATCTGCTTCGACTTCAGCAGTTGCTCCATGGCCACCGCGAAGGAGACGGTACGCACCGCTTCCATGCCGACGCGGACGATGGCGTTCTTGACGTCGGCGATCTCGCGCCCGCTCGGGTTGAGGGCCACCGAGTTGGCCATGCGGATGATCTTGGCGCTCATCAGCGGCTCGGCACCGACCAGCTTGCTCAGTTGCTCGACGCTGAGGTTCGGGTCCTTCAGCGCGGCGCGCACCTGGAAGGTGATGTCGAGAAAGGTCGGGAAGGTGATCTCGCTGCCCGACAGATCGCGGGCGATGTCTTCGAGAACCTTGAAGGTGACGGGGTTGGTCATGCGGCTTTACCTCTGGTCGAAACGTGAGCACGCCGCGCCGGACGGCGCGGCAGCGGTCGATTTTCAGAAGGGGATGTCGTCGCCGAGATCGTCGAAGGAGGGCTTCGGCTTGTTCTTGGGCGGGGCCGGTTGGTAATCGGTCGGCTCGCTGTCGTAGCCACCGCCACCGCCGGCCGGGGCGCCCATGCCCTGGCGTGAGCCGAGCATTTTCATTTCATCGCCGCGAATCTCGGTCGTGTAGCGCTCCTGGCCGTTCTGGTCGGTCCATTTGCGGGTCCGGATGCTGCCCTCGACATAGACCTGCGAGCCCTTCTTCAGGTACTGGCCGGCGATTTCGGCAAGTTTGCCGAAGAAGGAAATGCGGTGCCACTCAGTCAGTTCCTTGCGCTCGCCGGTTGCCTTGTCCTTCCAGTTTTCGCTGGTCGCCACGGTGATGTTGCACATCGCCTCGCCGCTGGCCGTGTAGCGGACTTCCGGGTCCTTGCCCAGATTGCCGACGATGATTGCCTTGTTAACCGATGCCATGACTCTCTCCCCTAAGCGGTTTGTGCCGCAGCGGCAGCCGAGCGCCGTTGCGGGAAATTCATTGAATTCGCGACTGCCAGCCAGACGAAGACCAGTCCGGCGCAGGCGGCAAAAACAGCATTATCGCCGAAATGCTGCGCAATATATCCGCCGGCTGCACCGCCGATGAATAGCCCCATCGCCTGCGTCGTGTTGTACACGCCGAGGGCCGCGCCCTTGGCGGCCGGCGGCGCGGTGCGCGAGACCAGCGAGGGCAGTGTCGCCTCCAGAACGTTGAAGGCGACGAAGAAGAGCAGCAGCCACAGGGCCAGCGCCCACAGGCTGGCGTGCAGCAGGAACAGGCCGATCTGGACGACAAGCAGCAGGCCGACGGCGGCGATGAAGATCGGCCGCATCTTGTCCTTGCGCTCGGCGGCGATGATCGCCGGGACCATGATGGCGAACGAGACCAGCACGGCCGGCAGATAGACCTTCCAGTGTTCGGCGGCGGCGAGTCCGCCGTGGTCGACCAGGGCGTGCGGCAGGACGACGAACATCGCCATCTGGACCATGTGCAGCACGAAGATGCCGAGATTCAGGCGCAGCAGGTCGGGGTCGAAAACGACCCGGCGCAACGGCAGCTTTTCGTGGCCGTGCGGCGGCGGCGCGGGTGGCACGGCCTTGAGCAGCAGGCCGATGGCGGCCAGCGCCAGCACACCGGTCATGATGAACAGGCCGGCCATGCCGATCCAGCCGTAGAGGACCGGGGCACCGACCAGCGACAGCGCGAAGACCAGGCCGATCGACGAGCCGATCATCGCCATCACCTTGGTCCGGTGCTCCTCGCGCGTCAGGTCGGCGGCCAGCGCGGTGACTGCCGCCGAGATGGCGCCCATGCCCTGCAGCACGCGACCGATGATGATCCAGGTCATGTCCGGCGCCCAGGCGGCGACGAAGCTGCCCAGCGCGAAGATGACCAGGCCGACGACGATGACCTGCTTGCGCCCGAAAATGTCGGATGCGATGCCGTAGGGAATCTGGAAAATGGCCTGGGTCAGGCCGTAGGCGCCCAGCGCGAAACCGACCAGCGCCAGGTTGTCGCCACCGGGCAGGGTCTTGGCATAGACCGAGAACACCGGCAGGATCAGGAACAGCCCCAGCATGCGCAGGGCGAAGATGGAGGCCAGCGAAGCGCCGGCGCGGCGTTCTTCGGGGCTCATGCGATCAGTTGGGGAGGACATTATGGTTTGTAATTGTTGCATTGCAGCGAAGCGCAAATATTAGCAGGTTTGCCCCCGGCGTCACCGCCTGGCGACGAATGCTACGGTCGGCGGCAAAAAAGGGGCAAAAACCGGATTTTCCGCCGCATTGGCGAGGTTCCCGGCCGATGCTATGCTCGGCCGCATTCAGTCAGGAGGAAGCATGAGCGACAACATCGAAGAACGCGCCGCCACGGCCATTTCCGGCTGGCTGGCCCTGCCCGTCTGGCTAGTGCTGCTGGCCGGCGCCCTGTGGCAGGTATTCGGCAACATCGCCCTCTACAACCGGCCGCCGGCCATGCTCGGCATCGTCATGCTGCCGCTGCTGATTTTCCTGGCCAAGGGCTTCATCATCCTGGCACCGAACATCGCCGCCGTCTTCACCTTCTTCGGCCGCTATGCCGGCACCCTGCGCGACGACGGCTTCTTCTGGGTCAATCCTTTCTACCAGCGCCAGCGCATCTCGCTGCGCGTCAATAACCTGAACACGCCGACGCTGAAGGTCAACGACCGGGCCGGCAACCCGATCGAAGTCGGCGCCGTCGTCGTCTGGCGGGTAGCCGACGCCGCCCGCGCCGCTTTCGACGTCGAGGACTACGCCACCTACATCGGCATCCAGAGCGAATCGGCCGTCCGTGCCGTGGTCAGCGCCCGCTGGTACGACGGCGACGAGCATGGCCACAACTCGCTGCGCGCCGATCTGGACAGCGTCGCCCAGGCACTGGCCGACACCATCCAGGAACATGTCGCGCTGGCCGGGCTGGAGATTATCGAGGCACGCATCGCCCACCTCGCCTACGCGCCGGAAATCGCCAGCGCCATGCTCCGCCGCCAGCAGGCCGAGGCCGTCGTTTCGGCGCGCGGCCGCATTGTCGAAGGCGCCGTCAGCATGGTGCGGCTGGCCTTCGAGCAACTGGAGCGCGAAAACATCGTCAAGCTGACCGAGGCCGACCGCGTCCGCCTGGTCGGCAACCTGCTGACCGTGCTGGTCTCGGACAACGAGACGCATCCGGTCATTTCGGTGGACAAGGCGGGCTGAACCGCCGCTTGCTACCTGCTCCGCACGCCCCGGCAGACCGGAAACCCGGAGCAGCCCCAGAAGGCCAGGCCGCGGCGTTCTCCGCGCCCGGCAACGCGGTTGATCATGGCCCTGCCGCATTGCGGACAGGCCGGCGCCAGATCGCCGCCGAGATCGGGTGCGCCAGGTGCTTCGTCTACCCCGCCAGCACCGGCGATCATCCGCCACAGCGATTCGACCGGCACCAGGCGGATGGCGCGGCCGGTGGCGAAGCTCCGGGCCTCGTCGGTGAAGCCGCCCGAGGTCACGATGAAGCAGCCGACTGCCCGCTCGGCCCGCATCGCGGCGAACAGGTCGCGCACCATCGGCAGGTCGACCCAGCTGGCCTGCCACTGTTTGCATTGCACCAGGTAGCGGTGGCGTCCCAGGTACATTTCGAGATCGACGCCGCCATCCGCGCCGCGCCCGCCGCGCTCGACGACCAGATAACCTTCCCGCCGGAAGGCCGCGGCGACCAGCCCGACGAACTCCGGCCAGGCCATGCCCGCCAGCGCATCCGCGCCGGGTGCCGCTGCCGTCTCGGCCGGCGATGACGGCCGGCGCCAACGCAGGGCATCGGCCCGCAGCCGGCCCGGAAAGCGAAAAATGCCGACCAGGGTCGCCAGCGCGCCGTGCAGCATGTCTTCGAGCAGGGACTGATTTTGGCGAGCCATGATCGGGCGAAAAATGAAATCAGAATATTCTGATGGCAAGTCGCTCCAGCGGCAAGCGATCACTTGCTTTTATGGAAAGCAAAATTTGAAAATTGGCCATTTTTTGCCGCCGACCGTAGCTTTCGAGCCGGGCTTGCTATAGTTCCCCCTTCCCCGAACACAGAAGCCACAGCGATGGAAACCATCCGCATCCGCGGCGCCCGCACGCACAATCTGAAGAACATCAACCTCGACCTGCCGCGCGATCAGTTGATCGTGATCACCGGCCTGTCGGGTTCCGGCAAGTCGTCGCTGGCCTTCGACACGCTGTACGCCGAGGGCCAGCGCCGCTACGTCGAGTCGCTGTCGGCCTACGCCCGGCAGTTCCTGCAGTTGATGGAAAAGCCGGACGTCGACCTGATCGAGGGTCTCTCCCCGGCGATTTCCATCGAGCAGAAGGCAACCTCGCACAACCCGCGCTCGACCGTCGGCACCGTCACCGAAATCCACGATTACCTGCGCCTCTTGTTCGCCCGCGCCGGCACGCCGTATTGCCCGGACCACAACCAGCCACTGGAGGCGCAGACGGTCTCGCAGATGGTCGATACCGTGCTCGCCCTGCCGGCCGAGACCAAGCTGATGATCCTCGCCCCGGTGGTCGCCAACCGCAAGGGCGAGCAGCTCGACCTGTTCGCCGAACTGCGCGCCCAGGGTTTCGCCCGCGTCCGCGTCGACGGCACCGTCTATGAAATCGACGCCGTACCCAAGCTGGCCAAGACGCAGAAGCACCACGTCGACGTCGTCGTCGACCGCCTGAAGGTTCGCGACGACATGCGCCAGCGGCTGGCCGAATCGTTCGAGACGGCACTGCGCCACGCCGAGGGCCGGGCCATCGCGCTGGAGATGGACAGCAACGTCGAGCACCTGTTCTCGGCCAAGTTCGCCTGCCCGGTCTGCTCCTACGCGCTGCAGGAACTGGAGCCGCGCCTGTTCTCGTTCAACAACCCGATGGGCGCCTGCCCGAAGTGCGACGGCCTGGGCGTCATCCAGTTCTTCGACCCCAAGCGCGTGGTCACCCAGCCGGCCGCCTCGCTGGCCGCCGGCGCCATCCGCGGCTGGGACAAGAAAAACCAGTTCTATTTCCAGATCATCGAATCGCTGGCCGCCCATTACAGCTTCTCGGTCGATACGCCGTGGTCCGAACTGCCCGACAAGATCCAGCAACTGATCCTCTACGGCTCGGGCAATACCGAAATCAACTTCCGCTACCTGAACGAAAAGGGCACCCGTTTCGACCGCAGCCACAGCTTCGAGGGCATCATTCCCAATCTGGAACGACGCTACCGCGGCAGCGAATCGAATGCCGTTCGCGAGGAGTTGTCTAAATACGTCAGCAGCTCGGCCTGCCCGAGTTGCAACGGTACCCGCCTGCGGATTGAAGCCCGGCATGTGCGAGTGGGTACTCACACCTTGCATGACATCAGCCGCCTGCCGCTCGGCGAGGCACGCAATTACTTCAACTGCCTGACACTGACCGGCGCCAAGGCGCAGGTCGCCGACAAGATCCTGAAGGAAATCACCGCCCGCCTCTCCTTCCTGATCAACGTCGGCCTCGACTACCTGTGCCTGGAACGCTCGGCCGAAACGCTGTCCGGCGGCGAAGCGCAGCGCATCCGGCTGGCCTCGCAGATCGGCTCCGGCCTGACCGGCGTCATGTACGTGCTTGACGAGCCGTCGATCGGCCTGCATCAGCGCGACAACGACCGCCTGCTGCATACGCTGAAGAACCTGCGCGACATGGGCAACACGGTTCTGGTCGTCGAGCACGACGAGGACGCCATCCGCAGTGCCGACTACGTCGTCGACATCGGCCCCGGCGCCGGTGTGCATGGCGGCGCCATCGTCGCCCAGGGCACGCCGGAAGAAGTCCAGGCCAACCCGCTGTCGATGACCGGCGACTACCTGTCCGGGCGCAAATCGATTTCGGCCCCGGCCAAGCGCCGGCCGGTCAACCCGGACAAGCAGCTGACCGTCGTCGGCGCCCACGGCAACAACCTGCGCGATGTCACGCTGGAAATCCCCGGCGGCCTGCTCACCTGCATCACCGGCGTCTCCGGCTCCGGCAAGTCGACGCTGATCAACGACACGCTGTACGCGGCCGCCGCCCGCCACCTCTACGGCTCGACGACCGAACCGGCGCCGTACAAGGAAATCACCGGCCTCGACCTGTTCGACAAGGTGATCAATGTCGACCAGGCGCCGATCGGCCGCACCCCGCGCTCCAACCCGGCGACCTACACCGGCCTGCTGACGCCGATCCGCGAACTGTTCGCCCAGGTCCCCGAATCGCGGGTCCGCGGCTACGGCCCGGGGCGCTTCAGCTTCAACGTCAAGGGCGGGCGCTGCGAGGCCTGCCAGGGCGACGGCATGATCAAGGTCGAGATGCACTTCCTGCCCGATATCTACGTGCCGTGCGACGTCTGCCACGGCAAGCGCTACAACCGCGAAACGCTGGAAGTCCAGTACAAGGGCAAGACCATCCACGACGTGCTCGGCATGACCGTCGAGCAGGCGCGCGAATTCTTCGACGCCGTGCCGGTCGTCGCCCGCAAGCTGCAAACCCTGGTCGACGTCGGCCTCAGCTACATCACCCTCGGCCAGAGCGCGACCACGCTGTCCGGCGGCGAGGCGCAGCGCGTCAAGCTGGCGCTGGAACTGTCCAAGCGCGACACCGGCCGCACCCTGTACATCCTCGACGAACCGACCACCGGCCTGCATTTCCAGGACATCGAGATGCTGCTCAGCGTGCTGCAGCGCCTGGCCGCCAATGGCAACACCATCGTCGTCATCGAGCACAACCTCGACGTGATCAAGACCGCCGACTGGATCGTCGACCTCGGCCCCGAAGGCGGTGCCGGCGGCGGCCGCATCCTGGCCGCCGGGACGCCCGAACAGATCGCCAAGTGCAAGGCCAGCCACACCGGCCGCTTCCTGAAACCGCTGCTGGACAAGAAAAAATGAGCGCTGCCGAGTTCAAGGGCAAGAAGGGCCTGCGCCGCCTGTGGAACGCGCTTGGTTATTCGCGTGACGGCCTGATCGCCGCCTGGCGGAACGAGGCGGCTTTCCGCGAGGAGATCCTGCTCGCCGCCATCGCCATCCCGCTCGCCTTTTATCTCGGCAAAACCGGGGTCGAGCGGGCGCTGATGGTCGGCAGCATCATCCTGATCCTGATCGTCGAAATCCTCAATTCGGCGGTCGAGGCCGTGGTCGACAAGGCCTCGCCGGAAAAGAGCGAACTGGCCAAGCGGGCCAAGGACATGGGCAGCGCCGCCGTGCTGTTGAGCCTGGCCAGCGCGGCGGCCATCTGGGCCTGCCTGCTCTGGCCCTGAGCGCTGCGCTCGACCGGGTCAGGCTGCGGCCTGCCGGCGTTCCATTTCCCGGCGCAGGGCATTGAACTGCTCGGCCAGCTCATGGCGCATGAAGCTGACGCCCAGCGCTGACGGCAGCCAGCGGTCGGGAATCATCTCGGCCTGATAGTCGATCCGGGCACCACGCCCCTGCGCCTGCACGCGCAGCTCGCTGTGCATGTATTTGGTCGAACCGCTCAGCGCATCGGCAACCAGACGGCCATCCGGGAACACTTCAACCCGGCGGCGCGATTCGAAGCGGACCGAGAATGGCCCGAAATCGGCCTTGCCCCGCTGCTCGATGACCAATACCCGGCCTGTGCGGGAAACGATGCGGCTGCTTTGCAGATTGGGCACGACGCCGACCATGTGGTCGAAATCGGTCAGCACGTCGAGCGCGGTGGCCGGCGAGGCGGCAACCGAAAAGGAAAGCCGGGAAGAATAGGTGCCGTCGCGATAGCTGACATCGACATCGTCGTCGGCCAGATCGCCGGCCGGCAGATCGGCCGCCGACACCGGCTGGCCGAGCAGCGCGAGCAAGAGAAGGATTTGGGGGAAGCAGCGGGCGATGGTGGACATGAACAATTTCCGGACGGTCGACTGCAGTGACCACTGACTATGCCATCAGGTTCCGGCGCCAACAATTTTGCTGGCCGATGGCCGCTTCCGGCCCCGCGTTCAGAACAGCCGGGCGTTATATGGTTCGCTTGATGCCTGGCTGCCCTCGGCCACTCCACCGGCCAGCACGATGGTGTTGCGGCCACGGTGCTTGGCGTCGTAAAGCGCCTCGTCGGCGTGCTTGAGGGCAATCTCGATCGGGCATTCGCTGGCATCGGCCAGGCCGATACTGACCGTCACCTTGACCGCACGCCCATCCGGCAGCGCGACCTCGGTTTCCGCACAGCGCAGGCGCAGGCGTTCGGCCAGCTTCGCCGCGTCGCCCGGGGGAATTTCCGGGAACAGGAAGGCAAACTCCTCGCCGCCATAGCGGCAGACCAGGTCGGACTGGCGCAGCGCCTCGCGGACGAGGTCGGCGAAAGTCTTGAGCACCAGGTCGCCGGCGGCATGGCCGTAGGTGTCGTTGAGTTTCTTGAAGTAATCGAGGTCGGCCATCGCCACCGTGACCGGGCGGCGGTAGCGCTGCGCCCGCTGCAGTTCAACCTCGGCGATCTGCATGAAATGGCGGCGGTTCATCAGGCCGGTCAGGCCGTCCTTGTTGGCCAGTTTTTCGAGCACATGGCGGGCCTGGTCGTTCTGGATCAGCAGCGCGTGCTGCTCGCGTATGGCTTCCTCGACGGCCTGGATTTCGCGCATCGCGGTCGGCAGGAACTCGGGCGCCGGCTGGACGACGCTGAGGTTGGACAAGGCCCGGTCGATGGCCTGCAGCGGTTTGATCAGGTGGCGGCGAACGAGGACGACGAAGGCGAGCAGAAACAGCCCGAACAGCAGCAGCACGCCCATCAGCTTGTAACGGGCCAGGCGCATCGCCTCGGTGGCGACGTTGAGGTCGCTGGTCACCAGGTCCACGCCCTGGATCGAGACATCATCGACCTGCGTGCCGAGGCGGGCGGCCAGCCGTTGCCACTCGCCGTAGAAGGTGGCCGGGCGGCTATCGTCGCGGATCGACTGGCGGACGACTTCGCCGAGGAATTGCTCGGTTTCCCGCGCCAACTGGGTGGCGCCCGGATGCTCGAGGATGCTCGGGTGGCTGGCGATCAGTGTGACGACGAACATCGATTGCTGGCGCGAGGCGTGCGAATTGACGGCGAAGATGCGCTCGCCTTCCTGGCGCAACTGTTCGAGATTCCGCGCCAGGCGCTGGTAGCGGATGATCTCGGGAACGGTCTGCGCCTGCAGGCGGCTGTTGGCGTCGATGACCCGCTGCTGGTCGAGGGCGAGCAGCACCACGGCGGTCCCGAAAATGACCAGGAAGATGGCCGCCAGCAAGGCAAAGGCGCGGCTGGCATAGAAGCCGCGCTGCTTGATCAGCACGGACATGGACAGGCTTTTCCGGCCGCTTGGCGGCACGAGGAAACGGCAGTTCGCATCAACTCACCCGAAATGGCAGGAAGCGTGAATTGATTCGATCATACGTCCCATTGCGCTTGATGCGATCAAGCGCCGCATCAATTTCTTCTTTCAGCGCCGGCCGCCGCGGCGAGATGCCGAAGGCAAGATCGCCGGCCAGTTCGGGGATGCGCATGACCAGGGGAACCAGGTCGAGTTGGCGGACGGCCGGCGATTTGTGCAGGTGGAGCGCACTGACCATCGGCACCATGGCCGCCTGTACCTGCCGGGCCAGCAGCGGCGCCGCCAGTTCGCCATGGGTGTCCACCGCCAGCGTCGCCCAGCCCTGGCGGCGGGCGTAGCTTTCCTGCTCTGAGCCGCCGACCACGGCCACCCGCAAGCCCGGCTGACCGGGCTGGACGCCACGCGGGGCCAGCCACAGCGACTGCGAACGGTAATGGGCCTTGGCAAAGATCAGCTTGCCTTGCCGCTCGGCCGTTTGCTGCAAGCCGACACCGGCGATGTCAGCCTTGCCCTGGGCGATGGCATCGACCACGGCGCCCTGCGTCGTCACCTCGAACTGACAGCTGGCCTGGATCTCCCGGCAGATGGCGCGGACGATCTCGACATTGAAGCCGGTCAGTTGCCCGCTCTCGTCACGGTAGGACAGCGGCGGCGCGTCGTCGAGCACCAGCACGCGCAGCGCCTGCTCCGCGCCGGCGGCGGCGCCGACGGGCAGGAGACAAGCAAGCAGCAGGCACAGGCGAGAAAGCATGGCGACGCATGACGAGGAAATAATCGGGCAGTATAAAGCCATACACCCGTTTGAAATGACTAGTCATTTCCCTAGCCGGGCAATTCGACCAGTTTTCCCTGCAACGGAAAGTAGATGGCCAGGCGCAGCGGCAACGGGTCGCCGGCGAACAGGCCGGCATAGCGGGCGAGCTGCGGCCGGTAGCTGGCGGCACGCTTGGGCAGTTCGTCTTCGGGCAGGCGGACGGTCTTGTAGTCGATGATCCAGCGGCAGCCGTCGGCGACGAAGGTGCGGTCGATCACGTGATGGGCGACTGCCTCGCCGTCGCGGCTGGTCCACGCCTGTTCGGCGCCGCCCTGCGGATGATCGGCCAGCAGCCAGCGGCCGGTTTCGGAGGCGATCGTGGTTTCGAGCGCCGCGACGACCTCGGCGGCACCGCTGTCGGCCTCGGGCTCGCTGTGGCCCTGGCCGCGCAGCCAGCGGCGGTAAGCGGGCAGCAGGGCGCTGAATGCTACGGTCACCGGCTTTTTTTGCCCATTTTTCGAAATCAGTTCCAGGCAGCGATGGACCAGCGTGCCGACCGAGGCTTCGAGCGACAGGCCGGTTTCAACGCCATCGAGATCGAGCGGGTTGTCGGCCGGGCGCAGGCCCTCGGGGATGGCGGCCAGTGTTTCCGCCAGGCCGACGGTGCGCAGGCGGACCAGTGGCGGCACGAAGGCGGCCGGGTCGATGGCCGGGCGCAACGCCTCGGCCGCGGGATTATCGGCCAGCGCCGCGGCGAACACCGGCTGGGCGACGCCGGGCCAGAGCAGCTTGAGCAGCGTGCCGGCGGCCGGGGGCTTCAGGCCGTCGTCCTTTGCTTCATCGGCAACCGCGACGCCGAGCAGATGCAGCGTGCGAATGGCCCGCGTCGCCGCAACGTAGAGCAGGCGCTCGTCCTCGTGCGCGGCGCGTTCGGCTTCGAGTTTTTTCAGGTAGTCGTAGACAGTCGGCTCGCCGTTGTCGGCGCCCTTTTGCTTGAGCGGGGCGACCAGCAGATGTTCATCGCCATCGGCGCCGGCCACCTCGTCCCAGAGCAGCAGGCTGCTGTCGTTGCCGCCGGTTTCGCGGTGCAGGCCGGGCAGGATCACGGTGTCGAATTCGAGGCCCTTGGATTTGTGCACGGTCATCATCTGCACCGCGTCGCCCAGCGGGTCGGACGGCGCATAGAGTTCGGCGGCGTGGGCAGCCAGCGTCTCGGCATCGAGATTGCGGGCGGCAGCCAGCCGGTCGACCAGGCGGAAGAAAGCCTCGACGTCCGGCAGCGCCTCCGGCGCCTCCAGGCAGCGCGGCCCGCCGAGCATCAGCCAGACACCTTCCAGCCAGCGCCGTGCCGGCTGGCGGTCGCGCCCGGCGAAGGCGGTGCGCAGCACGTCGCGCAGATGCCGCAGGCGTTGCCGGCCGTCGGCGGACAGGCGGGCGACGCGTGCTTCGTCCTGCATCAGCTGCCAGATCGTCGATTGCTTGTCGCCGGCGGCCAGCGCGTGCAGGTCGGCCAGGGTCAGGCCGCACCACGGGGCGCGCAGCAGGGCCAGCCAATGCACGCGGTCGGCGCGGTGATGCAGGGCGCGGAACAGGGTCAGCAGATCCTGCACATGCTGGCGACCATCCAGGCCCTCGATATCGACCGCCTGGAAGCGCAGCTCCGGCGCGCTTCGGCGGATTTCGGCGACCAGCGCATCGAGGTGGCTGCGGGCGCGGACCAGCACCGCGATGCTTTCCTGCGGCGATTCGCGGCGGGCGGCGCGGATGATGGCCAGCACCTGGCGGGCCTCCTCGCCGACCGCATCGGCGCCGGGACGCTCGATGACCGGATGGACGACGACGCCGCTGTCGGCCCGTGCCGGCCGGGTGGCAGCCGAGGCGGCGTAGCGCACGGCGCCGGCCTCGGGGCCGTCTTCAGCCGGGAAGATGCCAGGGAAAGCGGCATTGACCCAGTCGACGATGCCCGGGTAGGAGCGGTTGTTGCGGAACAGGCGCAGGTGGCCGAGCCGGATGTCGCCGATGCCGCGCTCGCGGACGCGCAGGAACAGGCCGACGTCGGCCTTGCGGAAGCGGTAGATCGACTGCATCGGGTCGCCGACCACGAACAGCGTCCGGCCGTCGTCCGGCATCCAGCCACGGGTCAACTTTTCGAGCAGTTCGACCTGGCTCGGGCTGGTGTCCTGGAATTCATCGACCAGCAGGTGGCGGATGCGGTAGTCGAGGGCCTGGGCCAGGTCGGTCGGCGCCTCGTCGTCGCCGAGCGCCAGCCCGGCGCGGGCGGCGATTTCGATGAAATCGACCTCGCCGGCCTCCTGGAAGGCCAGCCACAACTGCCCGGCGGCCAGCCGGAGCAGGCGCGAGAAGCATTCGACGGTGGCCCATTCGGCCTCGCTCAAAACGGGCTGCGGCAGGCCGGGCAGCATGGCCAGCGTTTCTTCCAGCCCGGCCACGCCGCGCAGGTCGGCGAGCAGTTCGAGCATCGCCTTTTTCTGCTCGGCGAACTCGGCGCCGGCTGGAAAGCCGAGGCGCTTGTCCACCGTCTTGCGCAGCGTGCCGGTGCCGGTCAGCAACAGCCGGCCGACCGCCTGCCAGCGGGGCAGGTCGGCAAATGCTACGGTCAGCGGCAAATTCCAGTCAGAAATGGAATCCAGCGCCCCCGGCGCATTAGCCGCGGCAAAGCGGGCCAGCGGCATCAGCAGCGTCTGCAGGCGGCGGTCGACCAGGCGCTCGACGGCCGCCAGGTCGCGCTCGATCAGCGCCGCGAAGCCTGCCTCGACCTCGGCCTTCATCGCCCCGCTTTCGATGCGCGAGGCGTGGTGCAGCCACTGGTCGCGGCGGCCGAGCATGGCCACGAGCAGCTTTTCCAGCCGCCCGGCGTTGTTGTCCATGAAGGCCAGCGCGGCGCCGACCACCTCGGCATCCGGCGTCCCGGCTTCGAGCATCTCCAGCGTCCGGCGGGCGGCGGTGGCGTAGTGCGCCTCGGCATCCTCGCTGACCCCAGGCTGGCTGCCGAAGCGGCTGAGGTAGGGCATCTGCCGGGCCAGGCTGGCGCACAGCGCGTCGATGGTGGTGATGCGCAGGCGGCCGGGGTGGCCGAGCAGTTGCCAGCCGCGCCCGGCATCGTGGGCCAGCACGCGTTGGGCCAGATCGAAGGTCAGGCGCTTGTGGGCGGCTTCCGGCATTTCGCCGCCGGCCGCCCGCTCCAGGCTGCCGAGGATGCGGTCGCGCATCTCGGTCGCTGCCTTGTTGGTAAAGGTCAGCGCCAGCACCTCTTCCGGTTCGTCGACCACCGCCAGCAGGCGCAGGTAGCGCTGGGTCAGCAGCTCCGTCTTGCCCGCCCCGGCCGGCGCCTCGACGATGAAGGAGGCGACCTCCAGCGCCCGCTGACGGGCGAGATCATCCTCGGCAAGGCGGTCGAGTGCAGCGCTCAAGTCGCGTCTCCGGGCAGATCGAGCAGCCGGCGGATGGCCGGTAGCAGGTCGGCCAGATGTCCCTTGGGGACGAAGGCGTCGGCGCCCAGCCTGACCATCACGCTGCCCTTGGTCTCGCCGATGGTGCCGGAGATCAGGATCACCGGCACCATCGGCCAGCGCCGCTTCAGGTAGGCGAGGTTTTCCGGGAAATAGATGCCCGGCACCGCGTAATCGGACAGCACGAGGTCCCAGCCGCCCTCTTCCAGCGCGGCCAGCATGGCGGCCTGGTTATCGACCCAGCGGCAGCGAAAGTCGATGCCGCTGCGCTTCAGTTCGCGTTCGACGAGCAGGAAGTCCGCCTCGTTGTCCTCGATGTGGAGGATGGCCAGCGGGCCGTCCATCTCAGGCTTTCAGCTTCCGGGTCAGATCGGCCAGCACCCGCATCTGGGCGGCGACCTGGCCGATCAGCTTAGCGTCGGTCAGGTTACCGTCGGCATCGAAGGCGCCGGCAAAGGCGCTGGCGAAGACTTCCGGCTTGTTGACCATGTGCAGGTCGAGAAAAACACAGACCTGGCGCAGGTGGTACTGGGCACGCGAGGTGCCCATGCCGCCGCCGGCGCCCATGATCGCGGCAGTCTTGCCGGCGAGCAGCGCGTTGTCCGGTTCGCGCGACAGCCAGTCGATGGCGTTCTTCAGCGCCGGGGCGATCGAGTAGTTGTATTCCGGACAGGCGAAGACCAGCCCATCAGCGGCGCGGGCCTGGTCCATCAGGCGCTGGACGGCGGCCGGGCGCTCGGTCAGGTCGACGTTGTAGAACGGCACCGCCGAGAGGTCGGCGATTTCCATGGTGACGCCTTCCGGCAGTTCGGCCATCGCCGCCCGCAACAGGCCGGCGTTGGTCGACTGGCGGCGCAGGCTGCCGCAGATACCCAGCAATTTCAGTTCACGCATGTTGGTTCTCCTGTTCTTCAGTTGGCCACGGTAATCGGTGCGGCGGCCGCGGCCAGCAGGCGGCGCCGTTCGGGCAGGCGGAGCAGGGGCAGGACTTCGCAATACTGCAGCCCCTTCTCATCGGCGAAAACGACGCCGGCCCGGCCCTGCTTCACTTCGCTGGCCACGGCGTGCAGACGCTCGCGCCAGTGAGTAATGACGGCGATCCAGTCGGGAAATTCCGCCGGATCGAAAATTTTCTGCTTGTCGTCACCGATGCCCTGCACGCCGGGCAGGATGTCCTTTTCGTCGGCGACGCCGGCGAACCCCGGCTTGTCGAGCAGGACCTTGGCGAAGACGACGGCCGCTACTTCGTCATTGACCAGCGCGGCGTAGATCGGCAGCTGCGGCTCGGTGATGCGCTGCTCGGCCCAGTTCTTGGTGTCGATCGCGGCCCCGGTCTTGTAGTCGATGATCACCTGGCGGCCGTCGGCCAACTGGTCGATGCGGTCGACAACCATGCGCACCTTGATGCCTTCGATCTCGACTTCGGCCGGCTGTTCGCAGGCAATCACCGCGAACCCCTGGCCGCGTCTGGCCTCGACAGCCAGCCAGAGGTCGAGCAGGCGGGCCAGGCGGGCCGCTTCGAGTTCGCGGAAGCGGGCCGGCAGGCTTGTCCGCCGGTCCAGTTCAAAGGTCTGCAAGGCCTTGGTCACGGCCTCGGCAATCGCCTCCCGGCGCGCCGCCTCGCCCAGCGCCGCCAGCGCATCGGACGAGGGAACCGCCGTCCAGAAGGCCTCCAAGGCTTCGTGAACGAGCGTGCCGCGGGCGGCCGGATCGAGGCCCTCGACCGCCTGCTCCATCGCCTCGCCACCGAGCCGGAACTGGTAGTAGGCCCAGGCCGGGCAGATCGCCTGGGCGCGCAGCAGCCAGCTGCCGCCGGAGACCTTCTCGCCCTCGGCCACCGGCGGCGCCATGGCGTCGTCGAGCAGTTCAAGTGCGGCCGGCGCTTCAGCGGCCATGGCCCGGGCCAGCGTCGCCACCTCAGTCGGCAATCCAGCGGCCGGCGGCATGCCGGCGATCAGCGGACTGGGGCGCAGCACGCGGTTGCCATCGGCCTGCGCCCAGGAAAATGTCACCTGCGGCGCCGATTGCCGCAGGCGGGCATGCACGCGCTGGGCGAAATCGAGTTCAACCTCGGCGCTGGCGTGCGCCGACCCGGCGCTGCGCTGCAATTCGGCCGGCAGCAGCGGGCTCGGCCGGGGCGGTGGCGGCCACAGGTCGTCGTTCATGCCCATCACCCACAGCGCGTCGAATTCGAGGCCGGCGCTTTCGAGCACGCCGAGCACCTGGATCGCCGGCCGGCCCCGCGTTTCCGGCTGGAACAGCCGCTGCCGGCAGAGTTGCGACAGGCGGCGCACGGCCTCGGCAAAAGCCAGCGGGCCGAGCAGGGCATCGAGCCGGCCGAGGCCGTCGAGCACCTCGCCAAAGGCGCGATGGGCCTGGAATTCGTGGCTGGACAGCGAACGGTCGCCCGGCCAGCCGGCCGCCTTCAGGCAGGCGCGGAAAACGCCGGCCCATTGCCCCGGCAACAGCTTGCGGCTGGCCAAGCTGGCCGCGGTCACGAAGGCGTCGAGCGCCGCCACCGTCTGCGGACAAAGGGGCGGCGCCGACTCGGCCAGGCGGGCGGCCAGCCGCAGCAAGGCCGGCAAGGTGGTGAAATACGGCAGATCGCGGCGCAGCGCCGCATCGAGCCGCGCCCGGCCGTCGGCTTCAGCTTCGGCGGCCGACCAGCCGCCGGCCAGCAGCAAGGCCGACAGGCGGCTCTGCTCGACCTTGGCCCGGCCGCTGCCGAGCGCCAGCAGGTCGAGGGCGACGTGGATCAGCGGCAGATCGGCCAGCGCCCGGCCGAGCGAAAAGTTGAAGCAGCGCGGCATTTCGGCCGCATCGGGACGGATCAGCGCCGGGTGCAGGGCATCGTCGAGCAGAAACTCCAGCCGGTCGCGCACGCCGGCCAGGTCGGGTGCCACGATGCCGAGCCGGCAGGCCGGATTCTCGGCCAGCCGCGCCTGCGCCCAGGCGACGACGGCCGAACATTCGGCATCGACGTCGGCACACGGCAAAACCTGGCAAATGCTACGGTCACCGCCATTTTTTGCCCAATTTTCAAATTCCACCCCACGCCCGGCCAGCGCCGCCATCAGGTCGCGCTCCAGCGGCGTGTAGCGGTCGAAGCCGGCAAAGCAGACGCTCGCCGGCAAGGCGAAATGGCCGGCCGCGATCAAGCCGATCAACTGCCGGTGCAGGCCGGCCGTATCGACCCAGCCGCCGCTGCGGCAGCGCTTCTCGAACTCCGCCTGCCAGCCGAGAAACAGCTTTGCCTCGTCGGACAATGCGCTGCCGCCCGGCTGCAGCTTCCAGATCCGGCACAGCGCCTGCGCCTCGGCCGCCGAGGCAGCCATGCCCTGAACGTCGAACAGCGGCGCGGCTTCGGTCAGCGACCCGGCGATGACCTTTTCCCAGAGCAGGCGCTCGGCGAAGGCGTCGAGGGCCAGCGGCAACTCGGCGACGCCGGTCAGCAAGGCCTCGTCGGCCAGCCCGCCCAGCCACTGACCGACGGTCAGGGCCTGCCGGGTGCGCCAGACCGTCCCCGTGGCCGGCAACTCGCCGCGCAGGGTTTGCGCCAGGCGGGTCGTGGCACAGAGGGTCAGGCAGTCGCTCAAACGGGCCTCGGATCGTTGCGTCTGGCGATCAATAGGAAGCCGCCGGCTGGGCCGGTCTGGCAGGCGCCGCGGGCTTGGCCGGGGCTGCCGGCGAAGCGGGTGCTGCAGCTGGCTTGGCCGGTGCCGGTCCGGCGGCGGACGGCCGAGCCGGAGAGGGCTGGGCTGGCGATGGCGTGGCCGGTTTGGCCATCGGCGTGGCCGGCACTGCCGGCTTGGGCGCACTGGCCGGCTGGGCGGGCATCGCCGGTTTGGCCGGGCTTGCCGGTGTTGCCGGCTTGCTTTCCATCACGGGCCTGGCCGGCACCGCCGGGCCGGCCGGACGGGCCGGTTCGGCCGCCAGCGGCTTGGTCGACGGGGCAGCGGGCTTTTCCGCCGGGCGAGCCGGCGCTGCAGCAGGTTTAGGCATATCGGCTGCCGGACGCGCCACTGGCGCTGCAGGCGCCGGCCGGCTGGCTGCAGCCGGGGCCACCGTGGGAGCAGGAGCACGCGACGCGCCGCCGACCGTCACGTCGCCGCGCAAATCCTTCAGCGTGCTCGGCCCAATGCCGGGCACGTTTTCAAGCTCGCCCACCGACTTGAAGGGGCCGTTTTTCTTGCGGTAATCGATGATGGCCTGGGCCTTGGTCGGACCGATGCCCTTGAGGGCGTCCAACTCTTCTTTCGTCGCCGTATTGATGTTGATCTGGGCCAGAGCCAGGCCGGCCCACAGCAGGCAGGAGGCGGCAACCGTCAGGAAACGCGATTTCATGCTTGTGCTCCGCGAGAGTGAGAGTGGAAGTATGCCATCCGTTGGCGCTCCGGGGCTTGCCGGGCGTGACAGAAAAGAAAAAGCCCCGCAATGCGGGGCTTTTCGGGAAGCGGAGTCGGCTTACTTGGTGCCGATGACTTCGATGTCGACGCGGCGATCCGGCTGCAGGCAGTCGATCAGGGCCTTGGTCTTGGCATTGCCCTTGCACTTGTCGCCGGTAACCGGCTGCTTTTCGCCCTTGCCTTCGGTGTAGACGCGGTTGGCTTCGATGCCCTTGGCAACCAGGTATTCCTTGACGGCGGCAGCGCGCTTCTCGGACAGCTTCTGGTTGTAGGAGTCGGAACCGATGCGGTCGGTGTGGCCGACGGCGAGGATCACTTCGAGCTTGATGGCCTTGGACTTGGCGACCACTTCGTCGAGCTTGGCCTTGCCTTCCGGACGCAGGACAGCCTTGTTGAAGTCGAACAGGGCGTCGGCGGCGACGGTGACCTTTTCGCCAGACGGCTTGACGCCAGTGTTGGCCGGCGCAGCGGCAGCGGCCGGGGCGGCGGACTTCGGTGCGCAAGCGGAAGCCGGCAGCAGGTCCTTGTCGCATTCGCAACCGGCCTTGTCGGCAGCGGCGGCGGCCGGCGTCCAGTAGCCGGTGCGCCAGCACAGGTCGAAGCCGGACTTGGCGACGACATCACGGCCGTCGATTGCATAAACGCGTTCCTGGGCCACGGCGGAGAAGCCGATACCGGCCAGCAGGGCGAGAACCAGAGATTTCTTGATGATGTTCATATTCAGATGTCCCGGAAAAATTAAAAAAAGGTATTCGGTACGTAACTGTTCAATTTTAGTACAAACCGTCACTTTTTAGGTACCAGCCATGCACATGACGGGTCAATTTTCTGCGCTAAGATCGGGTCTCCGGCGAGACAGCAATTACCAAAAAGGATAATAAACATGACCCGCTTGCGAACATTGATCCACTGGCTGCTCGGCAAGACCCCGCCCCCCGGCGACCCGGTGGCCGACGCCCTGAACCGCTTTCGCGACCCCGAAGCCGACACCCTGGAACTGGTCCGCCGCCTGGTGGCCACGCTGCGCCCGCAGAACCGGCGCGACCATGCGGCACCGGAACGCTTCCTGTCCATGCTCGACCGCCTGGAGGCCGATGCCGCGCTGCGCGCCGCCTTCTGCGGCCATATCGTCCATTTCATCGCCACCCGGCGGCTGGTCACCTTCTTTACCGACAGCGGCATCCTGCCCGGCACCGGCTTCTTCTCGGAATGGTGGCGCATCCTCGGCAGCCGCCTGCTCCCCGAGGTGCCGGATGAGCGCCGGCTGAAGGACTGCCTGCACGTCATCTACGACCGTTCCGACGACTGGCAGTGGCTGCAGGAAATCCTGCCCGAGGCCTCGCAGCGCTTCTGGGCGCTGATCGCCCCGGCCGAGGAGTTGCGCAACATCGACTGGCGCGGCATCCAGGAACAGATGCTCGATGCCGTGCTGCTGCTCGCCCACCGGGTCAGCGGCCTGGGCGTCGAGAGCGAACTGATGCGCGCCTCGCCCAACTTCGACGACGACACGCCGCGCTTCGTCGCGCTGTCGGCCGAAGCGCTCGATTTCGTCAACGCCTTCCGCGCCGCGCTGAACGATCCGACCGTGGCCGCCGACGACGGCAGCCAGTTGCTGGTCATCGCTGACCAGTGCCGCGACACCTTGCAGCGCATCCGCAAGCGGGCGCTGACGGTCGGCACCAGCCTGCACCTGTCCTATCTGCTGACGCGCAGCGAGCAGAGCCTGGAGCGCCTGCACGAACTGGCCGCCATCCTGATTGCCGGCGAACAGGCGGACACCCGGAACGAAGCCCTCCAGGCCTGGGCGGAGTTTGCCCACGCCGCCTTCCTGGCCGAAAACCGCCGCAACAGCCTGCGCTTCTACCTCGGCCAGCTATCCCACCTGCTCGCCGTGCGCGTCACCGAAAACGCCGCCCGCTCCGGCGAGCATTACATCTGCGAGACGCCGGCCGACTACGGCCGGATGTGGCGCTCGGCGGCCGGTGCCGGCGTCATCATCGGCCTGATGGCCCTGCTCAAGATCAAGGCCGCCGCGCTGAATGCCCCGCTGTTCGGCGAAGCCTTCCTGTACAGCATGATCTACGGCCTCGGCTTCGTGCTGATCTTCCTGCTCGGCATGACGGTCGCCACCAAGCAGCCGGCCATGACCGCGCAGACGCTGGCCAGCCTGCTCGGCGATCTCCGCCTGAGCCGCAGCGCCGACCTCGAACGCCTGGTCGACGTGATCGCCGCGGTCAGCCGCAGCCAGCTGGCGGCCATTGCCGGCAACGTGATGATCGCCCTGCCGGTCGCCGTGCTGGTCGGCCTCGGCCTGAGCTTCCTGGCCAACCAGCCGCCGATCACCGTCGACAAGGGCGCCCACCTGATCGCCGACCTCGACCCGCTGTCCTGGGCGCTGCCCCATGCCGCCATCGCTGGCTTCTACCTCTTCCTGTCCGGCCTGATCACCGGTTATTTCGACAACCGCGCCGCCTACGCCGACATCGGCCCGCGCCTGGCCCGCCTGCGCTGGCTGCGCGCCCTGTTCGGCCGCGACCGTGCCGGCCGCATCGGCGCCTACATCCAGGACCGGCTGGGCGGCATCATGGGCAACTTCCTGTTCGGCTGCATGCTCGGTTCGACCGGCATCATCGGCACCATCCTCGGCCTGCCGCTGGATATCCGCCACATCGCCTTCGCCTCGGCCAACCTCGGTTACGCGCTGGTCGGCTTCCAGTTCGAACTGCCGCTCAAGGCCATCGCCTGGGCGGCTTTCGGCGTCGCCGCCATCGGCTTCACCAACCTGGCCGTCAGCTTCACGCTGGCTTTGCGCACCGCCATGCGCGCCCGTGGCATCCAGCTCGAGCATGGCGGCCTGCTGCTCAAGGCGCTGTGGCAACGCCTGAAGCTGCAACCGCGCAGCTTCGTTCTGCCCCCGCGTCCATTGGCCGACGCGTAAAATGACGCGGTGATCGCCCGCCGCCTGTCCCTCCTGCTGTTCTTCCTGGCCAGCCCGCTGGCCGCGGGAGAACTCGTGCTGCAGGCGCCGGATGAAATCAGCGAACTGCTCGCCCCCTATCTGCCCGAGGAGGCCGGCAACCCGCGCCAGTTGCAGGAGGTGCTCGGCGAAATTCTGGCCACCGAGGGCTATTTCTCCCCGGCCTTCGCATTTGCCGAACAGGACGACGGCCTCAAGCTGACCCTGGACCCCGGGCCGCGGACGACGATCGTTGCCGTCGACGTCGCGGTCGACGGGCCGGTCGACGCCAAAACCCGTGAAGGCCTGATCGCCGGCTGGCGCCTGCCGGTCGGCCAGCCCTTCCGGCAAGCCGACTGGAATACGGCCAAACAGCAGGTACTGAGCGAACTGCTTTCCCTCGAACATGCCGATGCCCGGCTCCTCGACAGCGCGGCGGCGATCGACGCCGAAGCCCACCAGGCCAGCCTGCGCGCCCACTACACGACCGGTCCGCGCTACCGTTTCGGCGCGCTGCGTGTCGAAGGACTGGAGCGCTACTCGCCCGATCTGATCGAGCGCTACAACCGCCAGGTCGAGCCCGGCCAGCCCTACCGCGAGGAAAAGCTGAACGCACTGCAGGCCACGCTGCAGGCGACGCCCTATTTTTCGTCGGTAACGGCGACGCTGGACCGTGCCGCCGCCGAAATCCAGGACGACGGCACGGCCACGGCGCCGGTCCTTGTCCGCGTCCGCGAACGTTCGCCGCACCGCCTCGCCTTCGGTGCCGGCGCCAGCACCAATACCGGCGCCCGCGTCGAGGTCAACTATCACACGCCCGATCTCTTCAACCAGGCCTGGGAACTTAACAGCGGCCTGCGTCTGGAGCAGAAGAAGCAGACCGCCTACGCCGACGTCTTCCTGCCGCCGGACGAGCGCAACCGCCGCCACAGCGTCGGCGTGCTGGCCGAAGCGACCGACATTGAAGGCCTGAAGACCGAGCGCTACGCCTTCGGCGCCCAGACCGTGCAGCAGCGCGGCAGCGTCGAGCAGCGCCTGTCGCTGAACTGGCAGACCGAACGCCGCTATCCCGACGGCGCCTCGGCGGTGACCAGCCGGGCGCTGGTACCCAACGCGATGTGGACCTGGCGCCAGGTTGACAGCCAGCTCGACCCGCGGCGCGGCGTCGTGCTCCAGGGGCAGGTCGGCGGCGGTGCGCGGGCGGCGCTGTCCGACCAGAATTTCGTCCGCCTGCACGGCCGCGCCCAGCTCTACATCCCGCTCGGCAAGGCCGACACGCTGACCCTGCGCGGCGAAGCCGGCTACACGCTGGCCGATTCCCGGCAGCACATTCCGCAGGACTACCTGTTCCGCACCGGCGGCGCCGGCTCGGTGCGCGGCTACGCCTACCAGAGCCTGGGCATCAAGGAAGGCACGGCGACCGTCGGCGGCCGTTACCTGGCCATCGCCAGCGCCGAAGCGACGCACTGGCTGGACGACGCATGGGGCATCGCCGCCTTCATCGACGCCGGTGACGCCGTCGATTCGCTGACTGATGTCCGGCTCGCCGTCGGCTACGGCCTGGGCGCCCGCTGGCGCAGCCCGGCCGGACCGATCGGCGTCGATCTCGCCTACGGCCAGCGCAACCACGAAATTCATCTGCACTTCTCGCTGGCCATTCCGTTCTGATGCGCCGCCTCGTTTCAATCGCCGCTCTCGTCATTCTTGGCCTCGCCGGCTGGCTGGGCAGCAGCGAAAGCGGCCTGCGCGCCATTGCCGGGCTGGCCGCCAGCGTCAGCGGCGGGCGACTGCAGATCGACGTGGCCAGCGGCCGCCTGCTTGGCGCCTTCAGCCTCGGCCAGGTGCGCTGGACGGACCCCGAGCAACAGATAGAGATCAGCGGCCTGCACGTCGACTGGTCGCCGGCCGCCCTGCTGCACGGCACGCTGCAGATCGCCACGCTGGGCATCGAACAACTGCACGTCACCCTGCGGCCGAGCCCGACGCCGACACCGCTGCCAACCGACCTGCGTCTGCCGCTGGCGGTCGATGCCGAAAAGATCAGCATCGCGACACTGCAATGGGGCGAGGCGCTGACCGTCACCGACCTCGTCGCCCGCCTGGACAGCGACGGCCGCCGTCATCGGATCGACGGCTGGCACGCCCGCACCGCCGGCATCGCGCTCAGCGGCAACGCCACGCTCGACGGCGCCGCCCCCTTCCCGGTCGAGGCCAACGCACAGATTGCCGGCCTGCTCGACCAGCGGCCGCTGGCCGTCGCGCTGACCGCCAGCGGCCTGCTCGAACGCCTGGCCGTTTCAGCAATCGCCACGCAGGGCGTCGCCGGCCATGCCGAGATTGAATTGACGCCCTTTGCCAGCGCCGCTTTTGCCAATGCCCGCCTGCAACTCGACGACATCGACCCGGCCGCCTGGCAGCCCGGCGCGCCGCAGGCCAGCCTGAGCATCGTCGCCGACGTCCAGCCGCAGGGCGAGGGCATCGTCGGCAGCTTCGGCCTGACCAATCATCGGCCCGGCCCGCTCGACCGGCAGCGCCTGCCGCTCGCCACGCTGGCCGGCACGCTGGAATGGCAAGGCAACGTCGCCCGCTTCGCCAGCCTGCAAGCCGCACTGCCCGGCAACGGCGAACTGACCGGCCACGGCGAGTGGCAGAACGGCGCGCTGACGCTGGATCTGGCGGTCCGGCGCCTGCAGGTCGGGCAAATCGCCACGATGCTACGGTCGCCGGCATTAAATGGCCAAATTTCAAGTGCTGTCGGCGGCGACCGGCAGAATCTCAACGTCGACCTGACCGGCGCCGGCTTCCGCCTGCGCGCCGAGGCCCACCACGCCGCCGGCCGCGTCACCCTGCCGCAACTCCGGCTGGAATCCGGCGATGCCCGGCTGGCCGCGCACGGCGAAATCGCCCTCGACGGCGAGCGGCGCTTCACGGCCGAAGGCGAATTGCAGCGTTTCGACCCGAGCCGCTTCGGCCAGCTGCCGGCGGCGCAGATCAACGCCCGCCTGAAGGCCGACGGCAAGCTCTCGCCGCAGCCGGTCGCCGAGGCCACTTTCGTGCTGCAGGACAGCCGGCTGGCCGGCCAGCCGCTGAGCGGCGAAGGTCGCGTCGCCATCGCCTGGCCGCGCATCCCGCGCCTCGATATCCAGCTGGCCGCCGGCGCCAACCGGCTGGTCGCCCAGGGCGCCTTCGGCCAGGCCGGCGACCGCGTGACGGTCGATGTCGCCGCCCCGCAACTCGCCCCCTACGGCCTGGACGGCGGCCTCGACGGCCACCTCGAACTGAGCGGCCTGAGCGACAGCCCGCGCCTGGCCCTGAGCCTCGATGCGGCCCGGCTCGGCCTGCCCGGGGTGGTCCGCCTGGGCGGCCTGAGCCTGAAGGCCGAGCTCGGCGGCGCGGCCAATTCGCCGCTCGCCCTGCGTCTCGATATCGCCACCCTGGCGACACCCGAGCAGCCGGGACTGGCCCGCAACCTCCACCTGCAGGGCGAGGGCAGCAACCAGGCGCACCGCCTGAGCGCCAGCGCCGAACTGGCCGGCGAGCACCGCCTGCAAATGCAGGCCGAAGGCGGCCTGAGCGCCGACCGCAGCAGCTGGCAAGGCAGGCTGAGCGAAGCCCGGCTGAGCAGCCCGGACCCGGCGCGCAATGTGACGCTCGTTGCCCCGGCCCCGCTGCAGCTGGCGACGACCGGCTGGAACGTCGGCCCGGCACGCCTGGCCGGCAATCCGCTGGACTGGCAGGCGACGCTGCAGGCCGGCGCCGATGGCCGGCAGTTGCGCGCCACGCTGAGCGCCCGTGGCAGCCGGATCGGCCAGGTCGACGGCGAACTGGGTGCTGCCCTGCGCAGCCCGTGGTCGCTCGATCGGCAGGCGCGCTGGCAGGGCCGAGTGCAAGCCAAGGTGGCCGACCTCGGCTGGCTGGGCGAAGTGATCGGCGCCGGCTGGCACAGCGCCGGCCAGGGCGAGGGCGAACTGCGGCTGGCCGGCACGCCGGCCGTGCCGCTGGTCAGCGGTCACTTCCGTGGCGACCAGCTGGCCCTGCGCCTGCCCGAGCAGGGCCTGAACCTGGCGCGTGGCGAACTCGATGTAGACCTGCAGGACAACCTGCTGCGCATCAACCGGCTCGGTTTCGACAGCCTGCTCCAGCCCCTGCCGCGCACCCTTCGCCTCGAAGCCCGCGACAACCTGGCGGCGCTGACCGAAAAACCGGGCCGCCTCGAGATCACCGGCGAAATGCGCATCGACGCCGCGCTGTCCCCCGGCACCCCGGCCGCCAACGGCACCAACGACAGCGCCTTCCTCGATTTCCGCCTCGACCGCCTCGGTGCTTTCCAGCTGCCCGACCAGTGGGTGGCGCTTTCCGGCAGCGGCCGGCTGACCTGGCAAGGCGGCACGCTGGGCGCCCACGGCAAGCTGGCGGTCGATGCCGGTTACTGGCAGCTGGCGCCCGGCGGCACGCCCCGCTTGTCCGACGACGTCATCGTCAAACGCGCTGGCAGCGAGAAGGTGAAAACATCCCTGCGGCCGAGGCTCGATCTCGACATCAGCACCAATCTCGGTCGCAATTTCCTGTTCCGCGGCGCCGGCCTGAGCAGCCGGCTGACCGGCGACCTGCGCATCACCGCCCAGGGCCGCGACCTGCCCCGGGCCAGCGGCACGATCCGCACCCTGGGCGGACGCTTCGACGCCTACGGCCAGAAGCTCGACATCGAGCGCGGCATCCTCAGCTTCAACGGCCTGCTCGACAACCCGGGGCTGGACGTGCGCGCCCTGCGCAAGGGACTGGCCGTCGAGGCCGGGGTGCAGATCGGCGGCACGGCACAAAAACCGGTGGTCAAGCTGGTCTCCGACCCGGAACTGCCCGACGCCGAAAAGCTCGCTTGGCTGGTTCTTGGCCACGGTCCGGAACAGATGGGCGCCGGCGACGCGACGCTGCTTTTCTCGGCGGCCGGCGGCCTGCTCGGCAACGATTCGGGCAACCTGATCCAGCAGCTGAAAAAGACCTTCGGCTTCGACGAGTTCGGCATCCGCCAGGGCGCCATCGGCGACAGCGGCGGCCGCCAGGCGACCAGCCGGGTGGCCGGCGGCAGCAGCGTGGACACGGCAGCCACCACCGGCCAGCAAATCCTCAGTGTCGGCAAGCGGCTGTCGTCGAATGCCCTACTCTCCTACGAGCAGACGCTGGGCCGCGCCGAGGGCATCGTCAAGCTGACCGTCAACCTGACGCGCCAGATCGCCGTCGTCGGCCGCGCCGGCAGCGACAATGCGCTCGACGTCTTCTACACCCTGACTTTCGGCCGCAAGCCGACAAGCGCCGGCAAGGCCCCTCCGCCGGCCGAAGCCCCCTGAGCCACCGGGCCGGCTGAGCGGCCCCCTCCGCCCCGAATGCTACGGTCAGGCGGAAAAAAAGCTCAAATTCGAAAAACGGTATTACCCGCCGCCGGACGGCCCTGCGCCGCCACAGCCGGAGATGCCGATCGGCCTGTCGGACTACGCCGTTCGACCTAAGGGTTTTCACGTACCAGCCGACCGGGCTATGGCCTTCCATCTCCCCGCCCCCCTCCTCTGCTTTGCCGCAAAGCTACCAAGAGCGAATGTTCCGGTGGTTTGCCGCTACGTATCCTCCCCCCGGATCAAAAAAACATCTTGGGCAACTTTGCGGGGGGCAACGTGGCAAGTCAGAAAACCAAACAACTTTCGGTGCTGATCATGAGCACGACGGCCTTCACCGTCTGCTTCATGGTCTGGATGATGTTCGCCGTGATCGGCATCCCGATCAAGCAGCAACTCGGCCTCAACGAAACCCAGTTCGGCATCCTTGCCGCCATGCCGGTACTGACCGGATCGCTGGTCCGCCTGCCGCTGGGCATGATGACCGACAAGTTCGGCGGCCGGCCGGTGTTTTTCACGATCATGATGCTCACCGTCGTGCCGATCTACCTGGTCGGCCGGGCCACCGAATACTGGCAACTGCTGGTCGCCGGCCTGTTCGTCGGACTCGCCGGCGGCGCTTTCTCGGTCGGCATCGCCTACTGCGCCCGCTGGTTCGAAAAACAGAACCAGGGCTTCGCGATGGGCGTCTTCGGCGCCGGCAACGCCGGGGCCGCCGTGACCAAGATCGTCGCCCCGTCGATTGTCATCGCCTGGGGCTGGACCATGGTGCCGACCGTCTTCGCGGCGATGATGCTGGTCACCGCGCTGGCCTTCTTCGTCTTCACCTACAGCGACCCGTCCCACAAGGTCGAATCCCATGTCACGGTCGGCCACCAGCTGAAGGCGCTGCGCGACCCGAACGTCTGGAAGATCTGCCAGTACTACTCGATCGTCTTTGGCGGCTATGTCGCGCTGGCCCTGTGGATGACCAAGTACTACGTCCAGGAATACGGCTTCGACCTGAAGAGCGCCGCCTTCCTGGCCGCCTGCTTCTCGCTGCCGGGCGGCGTGCTGCGCGCACTGGGCGGCTGGTTCTCGGACAAGTACGGCGCCCACAAGGTGACCTGGTCGGTGCTCTGGGTGTGCTGGATCTGCCTGTTCATCCTGTCCTACCCGCAGACCGAATTCACGGTCAAGACGGTGACCGGCCCGCAGACCTATCACATCTACCTGAACGAATACGTGTTCACCGCCCTGATGTTCGTCGTCGGCATCGCCATGGCGGTCGGCAAGGCCTCGGTCTTCAAGTACATCTCCGATGACTACCCGACCAACATCGGCGTCATCTCCGGCATCGTCGGCCTGGCTGGCGGCCTCGGCGGCTTCCTGCTGCCGATCATGTTTGGCGCGCTGGTCGACCTGACCGGCATCCGCTCCTCCTGCTTCATGTTGATGTACGGCGTGGTCTGGGTCTCGCTGATCTGGATGTACTGGACCGAAGTCCGCGATGCCGACCTGATGCGTGGCAAGCACGAGCTGGTCGCTGCCGACAACCTCGAATGATTCGCTTCACCAAGGAGTTTCAATGAGTTCGAAAAACACCCCGGCGGCCAGCAGCGGCGCCGACCTGACCGACTGGCGTCCGGAAGACAATGCCTTCTGGGAATCCACCGGCAAACGCATCGCCAACCGCAACCTGTGGATCTCGATCCCGGCGCTGCTCTGCGGCTTCGCCATCTGGTTGATGTGGGGAATCATCTCGGTCCAGATGCTCAACCTCGGCTTTCCCTTCTCCAAGGAAGAGCTGTTCACGCTGACCGCGATTTCCGGCCTGTCCGGCGCGACCATGCGCATCCCGTCGTCCTTCTTCATCCGCCTGGCCGGTGGCCGCAACACCATCTTCCTGACCACCGCGATGCTGCTCTCGCCGGCCATCGGCACCGGCATCGCCCTGCAGCATCCGGAATGGCCGCTCTGGATCTTCCAGATGCTGGCCCTGTGGTCCGGTGTCGGCGGCGGCAACTTCGCCAGCTCGATGTCGAACATCAGCACCTTCTTCCCGAAGCGCCTGCAGGGCACGGCACTGGGTCTGAACGCCGGCCTCGGCAACTTCGGCGTCACGACCATGCAGATCCTGATCCCCATGCTGATGACCATGAGCGTGTTCGGCGCCTTCGGCGGCGAGCCGATGACGCTGGTCAAGGATAGCGGCTGGCTGTTCGGCAAGATCCCGGCCGGCACCCCGACCTTCGTCCAGAACGCCGGCTTCGCCTGGGTCCTGGGCCTGGTGCCGATTTCCATCCTGGCCTGGTTCGGGATGAACAACCTGCGTACCGTCTCGCCGGAAATCGACAGCACGGTCGGCTCCTTCGCCAAGATCACCTGGCTGTACACGCTGGCCTTCATTCCCTCGATCGTCGGTATCTACCTCTACCTGCCGGCACCGACCGGCCTGGGCGTCCTCAACGCCTGGATCCTGATGCCGCTTGATATCGGCGCCGCCCTGCTGGTCATGAAACTGGCCGCCTTCGGCAGCATGAAGGCCAACGTCGCCAAGCAGTTCTCGATCTTCTCGAACAAGCACACCTGGTCGATGACGGCACTCTACGTCGTCACCTTCGGTTCCTTCATCGGCTTCTCGATGGCCCTGCCGCTGTCGATCACGGTGATCTTCGGCGAGAAGCACATCCTCGACGCCGCCACCGGCGTGTGGACCCACGTCAAGAACCCGGCCGCCCCCTCGGCGCTGACCTACGCCTGGATCGGCCCCTTCGTCGGCGCCGCCGTCCGCCCGCTCGGCGGCTGGATCTCCGACAAGCTCGGCGGCTCCATCGTTACCCAGTGCATCTCGGCAGTGCTGGTCGTCGCCTCGACCGCCGCCGGTTACGTGATGTTCCTGGCCTACCACTCGGCCACGCCGGAGCAGTACTTCTTCATGTTCATGCTGCTCTTCGTCGTCCTCTTCATGGCCTCGGGCATCGGCAACGGTTCCACCTTCCGTTCGGTCGGCTTCATCTTCGACCGCGAGCAGGCCGGCCCGGCCCTGGGCTGGACCTCGGCGGTCGCCGGTTACGGCTCCTTCATCGCCCCGGTCGTCATCGGCCAGCAGATCAAGGCCGGCACCCCCGAGTACTCGATGTACGGCTTCGCGGCCTTCTACGCCGTCTGCCTGGTCATCAACTGGTGGTTCTACCTGCGCAAGAACGCCTACATCAAGAATCCCTGATTTTTCCGATTTAAGTCACAACGAAACCGAAACGCGGCCCGCTCACCGGGCCGCCCACCTAGGAGCAAGCAATGAGTCATTTTCTTGACCGCCTGAAATTCCTGAACAAGGTGCAAAGCACCTTCGCCGATGGACACGGCATCGTCACCAACGAAGACCGCAAGTGGGAGGATGCCTACCGCAACCGCTGGCGCCACGACAAGGTTGTACGGTCTACGCACGGCGTGAACTGTACCGGCGGCTGCTCCTGGAAGATCTTCGTCAAGAACGGCCTGGTCGCCTTCGAAATGCAGCAGACCGACTACCCGCGCACCCGCGAGGACCTGCCCAATCACGAACCGCGCGGCTGCCAGCGCGGCGCCTCGTTCTCCTGGTATCTCTATTCGCCGCACCGCATCAAGCACCCGATGATCCGCGGCCGCCTGCTCGACCTCTACCGGGCCGAGCGCAAGTCCGGCAAGGATCCGGTCGAAGCCTGGGAAGCGATCCAGAACGATCCGCAAAAGCGCATTCAATACGTCGGCGTGCGCGGCCTGGGCGGTTTCGTCCGCACCAAGTGGGAAGAAGTCACCGAAATCGTCGCCGCAGCCAACATCTACACCATCAAGAAGTGGGGCCCGGACCGCATTTACGGTTTCTCGCCGATTCCCGCCATGTCGATGATTTCCTACGCTGCCGGCGCCCGCTACCTGTCCCTGATCGGCGGCGCCTGCGGTTCGTTCTACGACTGGTACTGCGACCTGCCGGCCGCTTCGCCGCAAACCTGGGGTGAGCAGACCGACGTGCCGGAATCGGCCGACTGGTACAACTCCACCTACCTCGTCATCACGGGCGCCAACCTGCCGATGACCCGCACCCCGGACGCCCACTTCGCCACCGAAGTGCGCTACAAGGGCACCAAGATCGTCTCGATGGCCCCGGACTACGCCGAATACGTCAAGTTCGCCGACCTCTGGATGCCGGTCAAACAGGGTACCGACGCCGCCGCCTTCCTGGCCATGGGCCACGTCGCCCTGAAAGAGTTCTACATCGACAAGCAGGACCCGTACTTCCAGGAATACGCCCGCAAGTACACCGACTTCCCGATGCAGGTCATGCTGCGCAAGCATGGCGACGCCTACGTCACCGACCGCAACCTGCGTGCTTCCGATTTCGACGGCGCGCTGGGCGAATCGAACAATCCGGAATGGAAGACGGTCGTCTTCGACAAGAAGAGCAAATCCTTCGTCGCGCCGAACGGCTCCGTCGGTTTCCGCTGGGGCGAAGACGGCAAGTGGAACCTGCTGGAAAAATCGGGCACCGGTAGCGAGATCGAAGCCGAACTGTCCTGCATCGACAGCCGCGACGACGTCGTCTCGGTCGGTTTCCCGCACTTCACCGAAGGCGAATCCAGCCTGCTCTATCGCAATGTCCCGGTCCGCAAGCTGAAGCTGGCCAATGGCGAAGAAGCGCTGATCACCTCGGTCTGCGACCTGCAGATCGCCCAGTACGGCATCGACCGCGGCCTCGGCGGCGGCAATGTCGCCCGCTCCTACGACGACGCCAATGTCGCCTACACCCCGGCCTGGGCCGCCAAGCAGACCGGTGTCAAGGCTGCCGACATCGAGCGCACCGGCCGCGAATTCGCCGACAACGCCTCGAAGACCAAGGGCAAGTCGATGGTCATCATGGGTGCCGCGATCAATCACTGGTACCACAACGACATGCAGTACCGTTCGATCATGAACCTGCTGCACATGTGCGGCTGCGTCGGCCAGACCGGCGGCGGCTGGGCTCACTACGTCGGCCAGGAAAAGCTGCGCCCGCAAGCCGGCTGGGCACCGATCGCCTTCGCGACCGACTGGTACCGTCCGCCCCGCCAGCAGAACTCGACCTCCTACTGGTATTTCCACACCGACCAGTGGCGTTACGAAACGGTCGATGCCGACGCACTGCTGTCGCCGGCCGGCAAGAACCGCAACAAGGGCTACACGCTGGCCGACTACAACGTCGACGCCGTGCGCATGGGCTGGTTGCCGGGTGCGCCGCACTTCAACCGCAATCCGATGGAACTGCTGGTCGAAGCTGAAAAATCCGGTGCCACCGACGAAGCCGCCGTCGGCAAGTATGTCGCCCAGCAACTGAAGGACGGCAAGCTCGACGTCGCCTTCGCCGACCCGGACAACCCGGTCAACTGGCCGCGCAACCTGATCGTCTGGCGCGGCAACCTGATCGGCACCTCGGCCAAGGGCCACGAGTACTTCCTCAAGCACCTGCTTGGCGCCCAAAACGGCGTCATGCAGGAAGGCACGGCCGGCGCCGCCTGCACCCAGGTCAATTACCTGCCCGAAGGCCCGGCCGGCAAGCTGGATCTGATGGTCGACATCAACTTCCGCCTGAACTCCACCGGCGCCTACTCGGACATCATTCTGCCGACGGCCACCTGGTACGAGAAGAACGACCTCAACACCACTGACATGCACCCGTTCATCCACCCGATCGGCGAAGCAGTGACCCCGGGTTGGGAATCCAAGTCCGACTGGCAGATCTTCAAGACCCTGGCCAAGACCTTCTCCGGTCTGGCCGCCAAGCACCTGGGCACGAAGAAGGACCTGATCGCCATGCCAATGCAGCATGACTCCGCTCAGGAACTGGCCAACCCGTTCGGTCAGGTCAAGAACTGGAAGAAGGGCGAATGCGACCCGATTCCGGGCAAGACCATGTCGATCATCAAGGTCGTCGAGCGCGACTACGGCCAGACGTACAACAAGTACATCGCACTTGGCCCCTTGATGACCAAGCTGGGCAACAACGTCAAGGGCATCGACTGGAACACCGAGCACGAGTACAAGGAACTGGCTGTCCTCAACCGCACGGTGCAGGAAGAAGGCGTGTCCAAGGGCATGCCGTCACTGGAAGAAGACATCGCAGTCTGTGATTCGGTGATGCGCATGGCACCGGAAACCAACGGCGAGGTCGCCCACAAGTCGTGGAGCGCACTGTCCAAGAAGACCGGCATCGACCACCACCATCTCTATGCCGGCCGCCACGAGGACAAGATCACCTTCCGCGACATCGTCGCCCAGCCGCGCAAGATCATCACCGCGCCGACCTGGTCCGGCATCGAGTCGGAAACTGTGTCATACACCGCCGGCTACACCAACATCCACGAGCACATTCCGTTCCGCACCCTGACCGGCCGTGCCCACTTCTACCAGGATCACGAGTGGTTCCTCGACTTCGGCGAAGGCTTCTGCACCTTCAAGCCGCCGGTCGACCTCAAGGCTCACCACACCGTGCCCGCCACGGTGCGAGCCAAGCCGCACCTGACCTTGTCGTGGATCACGCCGCACTCGAAGTGGGGTATCCACTCCAGCTACCAGGACAACCTGCGCATGCTGACGCTGTTCCGCGGTGGCCCGTACATCTGGGTGGCTGAAGACGACGCCAAGTCGGTCGGCATCCAGGACAACGACTGGGTCGAAGCGATCAACGCCAACGGCGCGACGATGGCCCGTGCCGTCGTCTCCCAGCGCGTGCCGCGCGGCATGGCCCTGATGTACCACGCCCAGGAGAAGATCGTGAATGTTCCCGGCTCGCCCTCGACCGGCAAGCGCGGCGGCATCCTGAACTCGGTGACCCGCGTGCTCGTCAAGCCGACCAACATGGTCGGCGGCTACGCCCAGCTGGCCTATGGCTTCAACTACTACGGCACGGTCGGCTGCAACCGCGACGAACAAGTCGTCCTGCACAAGATTGAGGACCAATCGATCGACTGGCTGGAACGTCCCCTGACGCCGGAGCGCGAAGCACAGCGCAACCCCAAGGGCATCGGCAAGAAGTAATCGCGAACTGACACGCAATTTAGGAGAAACGAAATGAAAATTCGCGCGCAATTCGCGATGGTCTTCAATCTCGACAAGTGCATCGGCTGCCACACCTGCTCGGTCACCTGCAAAAACATCTGGACCAACCGCAAGGGGGTCGAATACGCCTGGTTCAACAACGTTGAATCCAAGCCGGGCATCGGCTACCCGAAAGACTGGGAAAACCAGGAGAAGTGGCTGGGCGGCTGGACCAAGGAAAACGGCAAGCTGGAACTGAAGGCCGGCGGCAAGTTGAAGAAGATCGTCCAGATCTTCGCCAACCCGAACCTGCCGCAGATCGACGACTACTACGAGCCCTTCACCTACGATCACGCCCGTCTGCAAAACGCGCCGCTTTCCGAAGCTGCGCCGACGGCTCGTCCGATCTCGCTGATCACCGGCCAGAAAATGGACAAGATCAATTGGGGCCCGAATTGGGAAGACGACCTGGCCGGCGAATTCGACAAGCGTTCGAAGGACCAGAACTTCTCGAACATGGAAAAGGAGATGTACAAGCAGTTCGAGAATACCTTCCATCTCTACCTGCCCCGCATCTGCAACCATTGCATCAACCCGGCCTGCGTCGCCTCCTGCCCATCCGGCGCGCTGTACAAGCGTGAGGAAGACGGCATTGTCCTGGCCGACCAGGACCGTTGCCGCGGCTGGCGGATGTGCATTTCCGGCTGCCCGTACAAGAAGGTCTTCTTCAACTGGGAATCGTCCAAGGCCGAAAAGTGTATCGGCTGCTACCCGCGCGTCGAATCCGGCCTGCCCACGGTTTGCTCCGAATCCTGTGTCGGCCGCATCCGCTACAACGGCATCATCCTTTACGATGCCGACAAGATTCTCGACGCCGCCAGCACCGACCGCGAGCAGGATCTCTACAAGGCCCACCTCGACCTGTTCGTCGATCCCTTCGACCCGAAGATCATCGAGCAGGCCCAGAAGGACGGCATTCCGATGTCGTGGATCGAAGCGGCCCAGAAGTCGCCGATCTACAAGATGGCCGTCGAGTGGAAGATCGCCTTCCCGCTGCATCCGGAATTCCGCACCCTGCCGATGATCTGGTACGTGCCGCCGCTTTCGCCGGTACAGTCGCAGATCGACCAGAAGAAGCTGCCGACCGAATCCGACGGCGTCATTCCGAAGGCCGAAGCAATGCGCCTGCCGGTCAAGTATCTGGCCAACCTGCTGACCGCCGGCAAGGAGGACTACATCGTATCGGCCCTGAACCGGCTGATCGCCATGCGTTCCTACATGCGCTCGATCCACGTCGAGGGCAAGCCGGACACCCGCCCGCTGGTTGCCGCCGGCATTACCGAGGACACCGCCAAGTCGATGTACCGCTACCTGGCGATCGCCAATTACGAAGACCGTTTCGTGATCCCGACCGCGCACCAGGAAATGCAGATCGAGGATTACCACGGCTTCCAGGGCCAGAACGGCTTCACCTTCGGCAACGACTCCTCGGCCGGTATCTCGATGCATTCGCTGTTCCCCGAGCGGCGCAAGGAAACCATCGAACCGCGCGAACCGGCACCCTTTGCCGACGGCTCTGATTACTAAGGAAGCGTCATGAAACTATTCAAGCTGATTTCGCTGCTCCTCGACTATCCCGACGACGACGAGCTGGCCGGCCTGCAGCGCGCAGTCGACGACGCCGGTCGGGCCATCGACCTGATCGGTGCCATCGACAACGAAGGGATTTTCTCGAAAGACGAGCATGCCGCCATCGCCGAATTCGTCGATGGCCTGCTCGCCCTTGATTCCACCGAGGCCAAGTCCCGCTATGTACAGACTTTCGACATGGTTCCCGAACACAGCCTGCATCTGACTCACCATATCTTCGGTGAGGAAAAGACCCGCGGGCCGGCGCTGATCGACCTGTCTGAATATCTGAAGAGCTACGGCTTCAAGCACGACGAAGCCGAACTCCCGGATTTCCTGCCCTTGATCCTGGAATTCGTATCACACCTCGATGAAAGCGAAGCGGCCGTCTTCCTGGGCGATACCGGCAAGGTACTCAAGGTACTGGCCGGCAATCTCGACAAGGCGGGCAGCCCCTATGCCAAGTTGATTCACATCATCGATAACCACGGCTCGCTGATCAAGCTGGCGGCCTGAGGAGAAAACGATCATGGTTTTTCTGCAAAAACTGATTTTCGCGGTCTATCCGTACATCGCCCTGACCGTCTTCGTCGTCGGTAGCTGGATTCGCTACGATGCCGAGCAGTACACCTGGAAGACGGATTCCACCCAACTGCTGTCCAAATCCAACATGGTGCTGGCCAGCAACTTCTTCCATATCGGCATCCTGTCGATCTTTGGCGGCCACTTTGCCGGTCTGGTCCTGCCGCACGGCCTCTGGTTGTCGCTCGGCGTGACTGATATGCAGCACCAGTGGCTGGCCATCATGGCCGGCTCGGTGTTCGGCCTGATGTGCCTGATCGGCGGCGCCATCCTGTGGGCGCGTCGGATGTTCAACCAGCGCGTCCGGGCGAGCAGCCGTTACTCCGACATCTTCATTCTGTCCTGGCTGATGGTCACGCTGATTCTCGGCTTGTCCACGCTGCCGGTCTCGGTCGGCCACGCCAACCACGGCGACCCGGCCGTGATGCTGGCGCTGTCGGCCTGGGTGCAGAGCATCCTGACGCTGAACCCGCAGCCCGAACTGCTCGATGCGGTCGATCCGATCTTCAAGGCCCACATGTTCTTCGGCATGACGGTCTTCCTGGTCTTCCCGTTCACCCGCTTGGTCCATGTGCTGACCGCACCGCTGAACTACCTGGGTCGTTCCTACCAGATCGTGCGAGCCAAGCGCACAGCCTGATGTAGTGATAGGCTCGCGGCTAGCTCTGTCTCGCCATTCTGCCGCTGCAATGCGGCAGAATGGCTTTTTCGTTTGCCCCGCAGGATAGCCGCAAACATGAAGCACGTCACAATCGATACCGATCACGAATCATCGCTGGAAAGCACGGAGCGACTGTCCGGAAAGATCACCGGCCTGCTCGTGCTGTTTTTCTTCGTCGCCGTCGCCGCCATCGGGACGACCCTTTATGTTTCCTGGCAACTCGAAGGCAGTGCCGCAGCGATCAACGACGCCGGCAGCCAGCGGATGCGCGCCTACCTGATGGGCTACCTGATGACCGGCAGCGACGCCGGTCCGAACGAGATGGTGTTCGCCGAATTGCAGTCGGAACTGGAAAGATTCGACAAGGTCTGGCACGACCTGGAGTTTGGCGACCCTGAGCGGCCGCTGGCCGCCCCGCGTGACTGGGAAACGCTGACCGAGATCCGCACCCTGAAGACGAACTGGGCCCTGCATGGACGGCCACTGATCGAGCAATATGTCGCCAGCAAGGGCGACGCCACCGGCCGCGAAGCGACCATCGCCTACCGCCAGTGGGTCGGCGGTTTCGTCAGACAGCTCAACGCCCTGGTTCTGCGCATGGAGCACAACTACGCCCACAGCACCAATCTGCTGCGCGCCGTCCAGATTGCCCTGTTTGCGCTCGCCCTGCTCGGTACGCTGGTCCTGATCCGCTTCTTTTTCGTTCAGGTGATCCGCCCGCTGGATCAAATCTATAGCGGCATCCAGCACATGGCGGAGAGCGACTTTGGCGCCCGTCTGCCAGTCAGGACGCGCGACGAATTCGGGGCCGTGGCCAAGGGCTTCAACCTGATGGCCGCCCACCTCGAACAGTTTTACGAGGATCTGGAGAAACTGGTTACCTCCAAGACCACCTCGCTCGAGGAACGCAACGCCCAACTCGCCCTGATGTACGGCGTCACCGCCATCCTCAACGAAGCCAACGATGTCGACGCCTTGTGCGCCGCTTTCATCAACCAGGTGGCGACGGCCCTCGGCGCCGATGCGGGGTCGGTCCGTCTGGCCAGCGAGGCGCAGGGCGAAATGTACATGGTCGCCCACACCGGACTGCCCATCGACTTCCTCAGCCGGGAGATGGCGATCAATTGCGGCGAGTGCATTTGTGGCCACGCCGCCGAGAAAGGGATACCGATCATTGCCGACCCGGCCGGCGGCTGCGGCATGAGCCCGACCCAATGCGCCGACATGGGCTTCCATACCGTCGGGGCCTTCACGATCAACCACGACGCCTTCGTGATCGGCGTGTTCAGCTTGTTCTACAAGGCCGAAAGAGCCTTTTCGTCGTCGGAACAATCGATGCTCGAAACCCTCGGCCGCCATCTCGGCGTCGCCGTCGAATATCAGCGTCTGCGCTCGCGCGACCGGGAGCACGCGATTGCCGAGGAGCGCAACCTGCTGGCACAGGAACTCCACGACTCGATCGCCCAGGCCCTCTCCTTCCTCAACATCCAGGTCAAACTGCTGCAGGGTGCGATGGACCTCGGCCGCCCCCAGGAAGCGCAAAAGGCGCTCGACCAGATTCGCGAGGGGGTCAAGGAAAGCTACGAAGACGTTCGCGAACTGCTCCTGCACTTCCGGACCCGTGCCGGCGCGAGCAACGATCTCGACGCCGCAATCCGCAACGCGGTAGATCGCTTTGAAATGCAGACTGAAATTCCGGTCAGTTTCCTGTCCGTCGGCAAACGCGCCCCGCTGGAACCCGACAAGCAATTGCAGGTATTGCACATCGTGCAGGAGTCCCTGTCCAACATCCGCAAGCACGCGCGGGCTTCCCAGGTCGATATCGGCGTCGAGCGCAGCGCCGAGAGGACGGTGATCACGGTCAGGGACAACGGCACGGGCTTTGATCCGGCCAGTATCTCGGCCAGCGGCGGACACGTCGGGCTGAAAATCATGAAGGAACGCGCATCCCGGGTGGGCGCGAAATGCACGGTCGATTCCCGACCCGGCCAAGGCACCACGGTCACGCTGGCATTGTGAGCGCGGCGGCTGTTTGAGAAAGAATGGAAGAGGCTATGGAGAAAATCAGGGTACTAATCGTCGATGACCATCTGCTGTTCAGCAGCGGCGTCAGGGTACTGCTTGAGCAGAATGAGCAGTTCCTGGTGCTGGGCGAGATTTCCGATGGCCTGGAAGGCGTCAAGCGGACCGAATCGCTGAAACCGGACATCGTGCTGATGGATATTCACATGCCGGGAATTTCCGGGCGTGAAGCACTCAAATTGATCGGCGAATCGGCCCCCGAGGTTAAGGTCCTGATGCTGACCGTGTCTGAGGACACCGGCGACCTCGTCGAATGCCTGAGAGCCGGTGCTGCCGGGTATGTCCTGAAAAATATTGCCGCCGATACCCTGGTCGATGCCTTGCTGAAAGTGCATCGCGGCGAATCGGTGATTTCACCAAAGATGACTTCCCGCCTGATTCGGGATTTCCGGGCGCAGCAACCGCCCGGCGTGGCCATAGAACCTCGGCGGGAAGAAATGTCGCCGCGCGAGCAGGAAATCCTGCGCGGCCTGGCCAAGGGTCAGACCAACCGTGAAATTGCACTCGAACTGGGTGTCGCGGAAAGCACCGTGAAGATCCACATTCAGAACATCTTCAAGAAAGCCGGGCTCCGCGGCAGGGTGCAGGCTGCACTCTACGCCGTGGAACACGGCTACGCCGAAAAGACCTAGTCCGGTAACGCCGGCTCAGGCCGGCAGCCAGCGGATCACTGGAGGGATTTCGCCGGGCGATCCGCCGTCCATTTGGCCAGGATGGCCAGCAACTGCTCATGCTTGATCGGCTTGGCCAGGAAGTCGTCCATACCGGCCGCCATGCAGCGGTGGTGATCCTCCTCGAAAGCACCGGCAGTCAGCGCGACGATCGGCAGATGCCCGTGTCCCCCCTCGCTTTCCCAGCGCCGGATTGCCTCGGTGGCCTGCAAGCCATCCATGACCGGCATCTGGACATCCATCAGCACCAGATCGGGACGCAGGCCGCCGGTGATCGCGTCCAGCGCCTTGCTGCCGTTGTCGACGGCATCGATCTGCAGGCCGAGCTTGCCGAGCATGGCCTGCACCACCTTGCGGTTGACCGGATTGTCCTCGACCACCAGCACGCTGCCAGTCAGCGCCGCCGGAACGGCTGCGGGAGCAGCTGAAGTGGCCGGCAGCCGTTCGCTGCGCCGGCTTTCCTCGCCCTCGGCAACGATCCCGGCCCGAATGCGGAACCAGAAACGCGAGCCCTGTCCGACGACGCTTTCGACACCGGCCTCGCCGCCCATCATGCCGGCCAGGCGGCGAACGATGGAAAGCCCCAGGCCGGTGCCGCCATACTCACGGGTAGTCGAACTGTCCGCCTGCGAAAAGGGCTTGAACAGCACATCGAGTTTCTCCGGCGGGATGCCGATGCCGCTGTCGCGCACCGAAAATTCAAGCACCGCCGCGTCCTGCCCGCGAACGACCTCGATCGCCTCGACCTCGATGGAGCCCCGCTCGGTGAACTTGATGGCATTGCTGAGCAGATTGGACAGCATCTGGCGCAGCCGTATCGGGTCGGCGCGGAACCGCGCCCCGGCCGGACCGCGCCACCGGGCCCGGATGGCCAGCCCCTTGTCTTGCAGCGCGCCAGCAAACAGGGAGGTCGTTTCATCAACCACCTGAGCCGGTTCGAAGACAGCGACGAGCAGTTCGAGCTTGCCGGCCTCGATCTTCGACAGGTCCAGGATGTCATTGAGCAGGGCAAGCAGGGTCTGACCGGAATTCAGGATGGTCCGCGCAAACTCCTGGCGGTCCGACTCGGACTGTCCCGGCATCAACAACATCTGGGCCATGCCGAGAATGCCGTTGAGCGGCGTCCGGATTTCGTGCGACATGACGGCCAGGAAGCGACTTTTCGCCTGATTGGCGGCTTCGGCCGACTGCTTGGCCTCGTAAAGTTCGGTGATGTCGATCCGGAAGCTGACGGTAAAGCCTTCCGGTGTCTTGCGTTCGCGGATGCGCAACCAGCGCCCGCCATCGAGCTCCTGGATCAGTTCCGTGTTGCTGCTGCGATGCGCCGCCATCCGCTCGGCCACCCACGCCCGCTCCCGGCCGATGGCTTCCTTGTACTGGCCGCGGGCGGCACCGATGCGGATGATCTCCTCGAATTTCATGCCCGGCACCAGCAGATCGGCCGACATCCGGTAATAGTCGCGATACTGTTCGTTGCAGTAGGCCAGCCGGTCATCCTGGTCGTAGACCACGAAGGCTTCGCCGATCGCATCGACGGCCGAACGGAGCATGGCCTGGCTGTCCTGCAGGCGCTGTTCCACCTCGGCGCGCAGCGAGCGGGAACGGAACAGCAGCCACAGCAGCAGGGCAAAGGCCACGCTGACGCCGGCGGCCACTCCGAGTACCCTGTCGCGATGGCTGTAATAACTGGCCAGGACATCCTCGACGGCATGCCCGATGACAAAGCTGAAACCGTATTCGGGCAGCCGGTAGAAGCCGTATAGACGTTCGACGCCATCGACTTGCGCCCGTCGCGAGAAATTGCCCGAAATCGGGGCATCGGGTGCCAGATAAGGCGTGCCGGTCAATTTGCCGCCGATGCCCTGCTCATGCTCCGGCTGGCGGGCCATGATGTCGCCACTGTCGGCAACCAGCACGGCGACCGTATCCCGAGTCAATTTTTCGCTGAAGGCGACAATGGTTTCCGGGCTGACCGAAACGACGATCACTCCCTTGAACTTGTCATCGACCAGGATAGGCCGCGTAAACTGGATCGACCACTTGCCGGACACCTTGCCCTTGAGCGGCTTGCTGATGAACAGCCGGTCGCCACCGGCGAGATGGGTACGAAAATGCTCCCGCTCCCCGAGATAGACCCGATCCTTGGGCGCCGCCAGGTTGGAATAAGCCATCCAGCCCTGCTCGTCGATCACGGCAACCTGGAAGGCGACGTCGGACATGTATTGCTGCCGGCGCTGCACCAGCTTGGCAAATTGCCGGGGATCACCGTCCCAGCGCGTACGCAGATCAAGCAGGATTTCGTTCAGCCGCTTGATCGTCGATAGCGTATTTTCGGCGAAGGCCTGGGCCTGGAACTCGGTGGCGTGGGCTACTTCGCGCAGGTCGCTGCTGCGCCGCCGATCCAGCTCGTAGGCGGCGGCCAGCCAGATGATGGCCAGCCCAACAACCAGCGCCAGGCTGAAAATCGCTCGAAGTGAGTACCGGTTCGGTGTCGCGGAAGCCTGTTCAGCCAAGGTCTGATCCTGTTATCGATCGGTCCGGGCAGCAAACCGGAACACGAACTGTATTCAAGCGCAAAATGCGCCGCGCGATTATGACCAAAGTCAGAGCAACTTTCCATCAAGGCAAAAAAAAGCCGACCCTCGGTCGGCACACAATCCCCGAACGCGGGGATCAGCGGAAAGGCCGAGCACTTTTGGCGTGCTTTCGGCCGAAAAATCAGGCGGCGATGGACTGGCCCTCGTGACGAACCGCCTGCCGACGAATCTCGGAACGCAATGCCACTTGCTGGCCGGCGGTAATCATGCGCTGCCCGGCACGCCACTCATACTTGACAGCACTGGCCTGGACGCCGGCGTTAAACAACGCCTCGGCCATCTCGCGCCAGTCGTGACGCTCAATGTGGCGCCCGTCGCTCAGTTCGGCGACGAAGTCGTTCTTGAACAGTGAAACGTTTGCGGTAATTGCCATGACAGCCCCTCCTTTGACTACAGGTTAAGCGCGGGCAGCCAGCTTGTCCGTGGCATATTCCACACTTTCCCAAAAACACCCCGGGAGCACTGAAAATGATTTCAGTGCGACTTCAATCCAAACCGGACGCGAACGATGGAAATCAGGTCGTCGACGTAGGTAAAGACGACCGGAATCACCAACAGACTGAGAAAAGTCGAGGTGATCAGCCCACCAATGACGACAATAGCCATCGGCGCCCGGAAGCTCGGATCGGTGCCGACGCCGAGTGCGATCGGCATCATACCCGCCCCCATCGCCACCGTCGTCATGACGATCGGCCGCGCCCGCTTGCGGCAGGCGTCGAGCAGCGCGCTCCAGCGGTCCAGGCCATGCTCGCGGCGGGCCAGCACGACGTAGTCGATGAGCAGGATGGAGTTTTTGGTGGCGATGCCCATCAGCATGATCAGGCCGATCATCGATGGCATCGACAAGGCGGTCTGCGTGACGAACAAGGCCAGGAAGGCGCCCGGCACCGACAGGATGAGCGCGGCGAGGATGGTCACCGGCTGGACGAAATCCTTGAACAGCAGAACCAGCACGATGTAGATGCAGAGCACGCCGGTGGCCATGGCCAGCGAGAAACTCTGGAACAGCTCGCCCATCGCCTCGGCGTCGCCAACCGTGGTCTGGATAATGCCGGGCGGCAGGTTGGCCAGGCTGGGCAGGGCCAGCGCCTTGGCCTCGACCTCGCCGAGCGGCACGCCGTTCAACTCGATTTCGAAATTGATGTTGCGCAGGCGGTCGTAGCGGTCGATCTCGGCCGGCCCGCCGGCGATGCTGACGCTGGCGACGTTGGCGAGCAGCACCGGGCCATGCTTGCCGGGGACGGTCAGGCGTTCGAGCAAGGCAAGGTCGGTGCGCGCCGCCGGCGGCAGCTTGACGACGATGGGCACCTGGCGCTGGGCGAGATTGAGCTTGGCCAGGCCCTGGTCATAGTCGCCGGCGGTGGCGATGCGCAAGGTGTCGGCAATGGCCGCCGAAGTCACGCCGAGGTCGGCCATGCGGGCGAAATCGGGGCGAATGACCAGTTCCGGGCGAACCAGGCTGGCCGTCGAGGTGATGTTGCCGATGCCCGGAATGCCGCGCAGCTCGCGCTCGACGACGCGGGCGTGGTCGGCCAGCAGGGGGCCGTTCTCGCTGGCCAGCACGAGGATGTATTTCTCGTTGCCGGACGCCAGGCCGACCTTGACCTGGACGCCGGGGATGGCGGCCAGGCCCCGGCGCAGCTCGCCCTCGATGGCCTGCTTGCTGATGCCGGAGCGCTCGCTGCGCGGCGTCAGGTTCAGCGTCAACGTCGCCTTGCGCACCTCGGCGGCGCCGGCCGGGGCAAAGGGGTCGCTGCCCGCCTTGCCGCCGCCGACGGCGGTATAGACCAGCCGGACATGCGGATTGGCCTGGGCAATGACCCGCGCCTGCTCGGCGGCGGCCAACGTGTCCTTGAAAGTGACACCGGGCGGCAGCGAGAGATAGATCTGTGTCTGCGACACGTCGTCGGGGGGCAGGAAGCCCTTGGGCAGCAGCGGCACCAGCATGAAGGAGCCGACGAAGAAGAAAGCCGCCGCAAGCAGCGTCAGGATGCGATGCTTCAGGCACCAGGCCGCCCAGCCCTCGTAACGGTGCAGCCAGCGTGGCGCAGCCTCGGCGTGGCCGACCGGTTTGAGCAGGTAGGCGGCCATCATCGGCGTCAGCATGCGGGCAACGACCAGCGAGAAGAAGACGGCGATCGCCGCCGTCCACCCGAACTGGACGAAGAATTTGCCCGGCACGCCGCTCATGAAGGCGGTCGGCAGGAACACGGCAATCAGCGTGAAGGTCGTGGCGATGACCGCCAGACCGATCTCGTCGGCCGCCTCCATCGCTGCCTGGTAGGGCGTCTTGCCCATGCGCAGGTGGCGCATGATGTTCTCGATTTCGACGATGGCGTCGTCGACCAATATGCCGACGACCAGCGACATCGAGAGCAGGGTCACGACATTGAGCGTGAAACCCATCAGGTACATCGCCGCGAAGGTCGGGATCGCCGACAGCGGCAAGGCCGCGGCCGAGACGAAGGTGGCCCGGCCGTCGCGCAGGAATAGCCAGACGACCAGCACGGCGAGCAGCGCGCCTTCGATCAGCAGCTTCATCGAGCCTTCGTAGTTTTCGATAACCGGATCGACGAAATTGAAGGCCTCGGTGATTTCGATGTCCGGGTAGTCGGCCTTCAGCTTGTCGAGCACGGCCTTGACCGTGCCGGCCACCTCGACCTCGCCCGCCCCCTTGCTGCGGGTGATCTCGAAACCGACCACCGGCTTGCCGTTGAGCAGCGCGGCGGTGCGCTGTTCGCCAACGGTGTCGCTGACCGTCGCCACCTGGTCGAGGCGGATGCGTCGACCGTCGGAGAGCACGATGTCCATGGCACCCAACTCGTCGGCGCGCTGGACGGTGGCGATGGTGCGCACCGACTGCTCGCTGCCGCCGATGTCGGAACGACCGCCCGAGGCATCCTGCTGGATCTGCCGCAACTGGCGCGAGATGTCGGCGGCGGTGGCATTCAAGGCCAGCATCCGGGCCGGATCGAGCTCGACGCGAATTTCCCGCGTCACGCCGCCAACCCTGGCCACGGCGCCGACGCCGCGCGCCGACAGCAGCGCCTTGCTGACCGTGTTGTCGACGAACCACGACAGCGCCTCGTCGTCCATCCGGCGCGAGGCCACCGTGTAGGTCAGGATCGGCGCGCCAGACAGATTGACCTTGCTGATCACCGGATCCTTGAGGTCGCCCGGCAGGTCGGCACGGATGCGCGAGACGGCGTCGCGCACGTCGTCGACCGCCTCCTGCGTCGGCTTTTCCAGGCGGAACTCGACGGTCACCGTCGCCGTGCCGTCCTGGACTTTGGTGTAGATGTGCTTGATGCCCTGCAGCGTCGCCACCGAATTCTCGATCTTGCGCGCCACCTCGGTTTCCATCTGCGCCGGCGCGGCGCCGGGCAGGCTGGCGGTGACGGTGACCGTCGGCAGGTCGATGTCCATGAACTGCTGGATCTTCATCGCCTTGAAGGCCATCACCCCGGCCAGCGTCAGCAGGACGAAAAGCAGGATGGCCGGAATCGGGTTGCGGATCGACCACGACGAGACGTTCAGCACGCAGTGCCTCCGCTGGCCGCAAAAACGCCCAATGCTACGGTCAGGCCGAAAAAATGCCTCATTTTGAAATTCCTTCGACGACCTTCACGGCATCGCCGTCGGCCAGGAAGCCGGCGCCGGATTCGACAACCCGCGCCGCGGCATCCAGCCCGGCGACGATCTCGACCCGCTCGCCGTTGCGACGACCGAGTTCGACCTTGGTCTGCGCAACGCGCTCACCGCCTTCAAGCCGGAACACATAGGCAAAGCCTTCACGCAGGACCAGCGCCGATTGCGGCAAAGTCAGCGCCGGGCTTTGCGCCAGCTGGAATTCACCGCGCGCGAACATGCCGGCGCGGACGGCGCCTGCCGCCGGCAGGTCAACATAGACCAGGCCGTTGCGCGTCTGCGGATCGACGCTGGGCGCCACGGCGCGCACCATGCCCTTGACCGTTTCGCCGCCCGGCGCGGTCAGCGTGGCGACGACGCCGGGCTGCACCTTGCCGAGATCGGCCGACGGCACTTCGGCCCGCCATTCCAGCCGGCCGCCGCGAATCAGCCGGAACAGCTCCTGCCCGGGCTGGGTCAGCGAGCCGACCGTGGCACTGCGCGCCGAGATCACGCCGTCGTCCGGCGCCAGCACGCCGGTCTTGTCCATTTTCAGCGCCGCCGCCTGCTGGCGCGCCTTGGCCGCGGCCAGACGGGCCAGCGCCGTGTGCTCGGCAGTCTGATACTGCGTGTTCAGTTGCGAACTATAAAAGCCCTTTTCCTTCAGCTCTTTGGCCCGCTCGGCGTTGGCTTTCGCCTCGGCAGCGCTGGCTTCCAGTTCGGCCACAGAAGCCTGCGCCTCGGCCAATTCGCTGGCCACAGTGTCGCTGGCGATGCGGGCCAGGACCTGGCCCTTTTTGACCGTGTCGCCGACCTGGACGCGCACTTCGGTGATCCGGTAGTTGGCGATTTCCGGGCCGATCACCGCTTCCTGCCAGGCCACCACATTGCCGTTGGCGGGCAGAACCAGCGGCCAGTCGAGCTTCTGCGGCGTAGTCAGCCGGACGGTCAGCGCCGGCCGGGCAGCGCTCGCCGCCTTGGCCGGCTCGACGGGCGGCGGATTGCCCGGGCGGGAGAGCAAATAGGCAGCGACCGCAGCCAGAGCGGCGAACGCCAGCGCGAGGCGAGCCTTGCGCCCGGCAAGCGGCGCCGAAGAAGTGTTTTTCATGCCAAAACCTGTGTCGAGCGCGGGAATCGGGGAATGATACCGTGCCCGACCGCAATGTCACCTACTTAATGACCCTTCGGTCATCACTGCTTTGCCAGCCTGCCCTGGGCCTCGGCGGCACTTTCGTAGAGGTGCGGCTGTATCTGCCGTTTCTCCAGCGCCTCGCCCAACTTCATGCGCAGGAAGGTGTTCGAGGTATAGCGCGTGACGTCGTGGTAGTGGCGTTCCATGATGCCCTTGACCATGCCGATGTAGGCGTCGGTCAGTTCGGGAACGATGCTGAAGCGGTCGTAATTGACGACGGCGTTGACCTTGTGGCCGATCGGCAGCAGGAAGGCCTCGACCCCTTCGCGCACGCGGTCGATGTCGTCCTCGCTGCGCACACTGAGGCCGGCAAAATCGAGGAAGAACAGGTTTTGCGCCGGGTCGTAGGAAAGACGTTCGGCGAGCGGCCTTTCGAGCATCTCGCCACGGATGTTCATCGGCTCGTCGGTGAAGATGCGGGCGTCCATCAGCTTCGGTTCGCGCGGCATCAGCGGCTTGAATTCCATCTTGTCCAGAATGTCCTTCTGCAGGTCGACGCCGGGGGCGATCTCGGTCAGTTCCAGGCCTTCGGCGGTCAGCTTGAAGACGCAGCGCTCGGTGATGTAGAGCACGGTCTTGCCCCACTTCGCCGCCTGCGGACCGCTGAAGGTGCGGTGCTCGACCTCGTCGACGAACTTGATCGCTTGGCCGTCCTCGCGGATCGCCAGGCGGCCGGCCTCGATCGCGACATCGAGGTTGCCGGCCGTGAAGGTGCCGACGAAGACGACCTTCTTGGCGTTCTGCGAAATGTTGATGAAGCCGCCGGCCCCGGCCAGCCGCGGCCCGAACTTGGAGACGTTGAGGTTGCCCTGGCGGTCGGCCTGGGCCAGGCCGAGGAAGGCGATGTCCAGCCCGCCGCCGTCGTAGAAGTCGAATTGGCTGGGCTGGTCAATGATCGCCTGGGCGTTGGTCGCCGCCCCGAAACTCAGGCCGCCGGCCGGCACGCCGCCGATGACGCCCGGTTCGGCGGTCAGCGTCATCAGGTCGATCATCTGCTCCTCGGCGGCCACCGAGGCGACGCCTTCCGGCATGCCGATGCCGAGATTGACCACGGCATTGGCCTTCAATTCCAGCGCCGCCCGGCGGGCGATGATCTTGCGCTCGCTCATCGGCATCGCGGCGATCGCCGACATCGGCACCTTGATCTCGCCGGCGTAGGCCGGGTTGTATTGCTCGCTGAAAGTCTGGGCGTGGTATTCCGGTTTTTCGGCAACCACGACGCAATCAACCAGGATGCCGGGAATCTTGACCTGGCGCGGGTTCAGCGTGCCGCGCTCGGCCACCCGCTCGACCTGGGCGATGACGATGCCGCCCGAGTTGCGCGCCGCCATCGCGATGGCCTGGGCTTCGAGGGTCAGCGCCTCCTTCTCCATCGTGATGTTGCCGTCCGGGTCGGCCGTCGTGCCGCGGATGATGCCGACGTTGATCGGCAGTGCCTTGTAGAACAGGTATTCCTCACCGTCGATTTCCATCAACCGGACGAGGTCGTCGGTTGTCATCTCGTTCAGCTTGCCGCCGCCGAAGCGCGGGTCGACGAAGGTGCCCAGCCCGACCCGGGTCAGCGTGCCCGGCTTGCCGGCGGCGATGTCGCGAAAGAGGTGGGTGATCACCCCCTGCGGCAGGTTCCAGGCTTCGATGCGGTTGGCCACGGCCAGTTGCTGCAGCTTGGGGACCAGGCCCCAGTGGCCGCCGATGACCCGGCGGACCAGGCCGTCGTGGCCGAAGTGATTGAGGCCGCGCTCCTTGCCGTCGCCCTGGCCGGCCGCGTAGACCAGGGTCAGGTTGCGCGGCCGGCCGAGGCCGTGCAGGTCGGCCTCCTCGCCTTCGAGGAACAGCGCTTCTAGGGCGATGGCGATGTTCTCGGCGAAGCCGATGCCGACGAAGCCGCCGGTGGCGACCGTGTCGCCGTCCTTGATCAGGCGCACGGCGTCGCGCGCCGAGACGACCTTGCCGGTATCGGAGGCGCGCAGCGAAGCGGCCATCGGGTGACGGGAAAGAGCCATGTTCAGTCTCCTCTTTATTTTTAGTCGATTATCAAACAATTCCGGTCGCGTAGAACGTCCCAATCACGACAAAGACGGCCAGCGTCTTGATGCAGGTGATCGCGAAAATGTCCTTGTACGACTGGCGATGGGTCAGGCCGGTCACGGCGAGCAGCGTGATCACCGCGCCGTTGTGGGGCAGCGTGTCCATGCCGCCGGAGGCCATCGAGGCAACGCGGTGGAAGACTTCGAGCGGGATGCCAGCCGCCTGGGCGTTGGCGATGAAAGTGTCGGCCATCGCCGCCAGCGCGATGCCCATGCCACCGGACGCCGAGCCGGTGATGCCAGCCAGCGCGGTGACGGTGATCGCTTCATTGATCAGCGGATTGGGGATCGCCGACAGCGCGTTGGCGACGACCAGAAAGCCGGGCAGCGCAGCGATCACGGCGCCGAAGCCGTATTCGGAGGCAGTGTTCATGGTCGCCAGCAGGGCGCCGCCGATGGCGTGCTTGCTGCCCTCGGCAAACTTGGCGACGACCGTCCGCCAAGCAAAGATGAAGACCGTCGCAATGCCGATCAGCAGCGCGCCTTCGACCGCCCAGATGGCGGCGACCGCCTTGGTCTGCTGGACGACCGGTGCCGCCTTGCCGATGACCGCCGGGATGAACGACACCTTCTCGCCGTAGAGGGCCGGAATGGCGGTGGTGAACACCTTGTTCATGACGCCAACCATGACCAGCGGCAGGATGGCGATCAGCGGATGGGCCAGCTTCTCGTGGGTGAAGGCTTCCGGCTCGTTGAGATGGCCTTCGCCATAGCCCTCGCCGGCCTTGGCGGCGCGGCGGCGGGCGGCTTCCAGATAGAGCATGCCGACGATGAAGATGAAGACGCCGCCGATGATGCCCAGCCACGGCGCGGCGTAGATGTCGGTCTTGAAGAAGGTGGTCGGGATGATGTTCTGAATCTGCGGCGTGCCGGGCAGCGAGTCCATCGTGAAGGTGAAGGCGCCAAGCGCGATGGTGCCGGGGATCAGGCGCTTGGGGATGCCGCCCTGGCGGAACATCTCGGCGGCGAACGGATAGACCGCGAAGACGACGACGAACAGCGAGACGCCGCCGTAGGTCAGCAAACCGCAGACGACGACGATCGAGAGCATCGCCCGCTCACGGCCGATCAGCTTGATCACCGAGGCGACAATCGCTTTCGAGAAGCCCGACAACTCGATGACCTTGCCGAACACGGCGCCGAGCAGGAAGACCGGGAAGAAGTTTTTGACGAAGCCGACCATCTTGTCCATGAACAGGCCGGTGAACATCGGCGCCACCAGGTTGGGGTCGATCAGCAGCACGGCGCCCATGGCGGCGACCGGCGCGAAGAGGATGACGCTGTAGCCGCGATAGGCCACCAGCATCAGGAAGGCGAGCGCCCCCAGCACGATCAGAAAGTCCACAGTTGTCTCCTTGAGTGTTATTGCGGAGCCATCTCTTTCGCACGTGCCGTGCCACAATATTCAACTCATTGAAGAATATGGAATTTGGCCATTTTTTCGGGCCGACCGTAGCATTGGGCTGTCTGCCGGCGCAGACACCCTGTCCGGACTTGCAGACGGTTCAGGCCAGCTGGGCGTCGACGCCGAGGGCGGCGATCTTCTCGTACAGCGCCGCCCGCGAGATACCGAGCAGTCGCGCCGCCTGGGCCTTGTTGCCCTGGGCGTTGCGCAGGGCGTCGACGATGGCCTGGCGCTCGGCCTGGGCGACCGCTTCGGCGATGCCGACGACCTTGCCGGCCGCCGGCGCCAGGGCGGCCTTGGCCTTGGGCATGACCCGGTCGAGGTCGGCGCATTCGATCACGTCGCCGTCGCTCATCAGCAGCGCGCGCTCCAGCACGTTGGCCAGTTCCCGCACATTGCCCGGCCAGTCGTGCTGCAGCAGCCGGTTCAGCGCCGGCGTGCTGATCCCGTGCAGGGCCATGCCCTGCTGGCGGCAGATCAGTTCGATCAAGTAATCGGCCAGCAGCGCCATGTCCTCGGGACGCTCGCGCAGCGGCGGCGTCTTCAGCGTGATGACGTTGAGCCGGTAATAGAGGTCGGCGCGGAACTGGTTGGCGGCGACCATCTGCTCCAGGTCGCGGCTGGTCGCCGCGATGATCCGCACATCGACGGACACCAGCTTGTTCGAGCCGACCGGCTCGAATTCGCGCTCCTGCAGCGCGCGCAGCAACTTGGCCTGGAGCGCCAGCGACATGTCGCCGATTTCGTCGAGGAAGAGCGTCCCACCGTCGGCCAGCTTGAACTTGCCGTCGCGGCCACGCTTGTCGGCGCCGGTATAGGCTCCGGCGGCAACACCGAAAAACTCGGCTTCGAGCAGGCTTTCCGGCACCGCGGCGATATTGACCGCAACGAAGGGCCCGCTGGCGCGCGGGCTGGCGGCGTGGATGGCCTGCGCCAGCAACTCCTTGCCGGTCCCCGTCTCGCCGAGGATCAGCACCGACGACGCGGTGCGCGCCGCCCGCCGCGCCGCCTGCTTCAACTCGCTGCAGGCCGGGCCGGCACCGACGAAACTGGCGAAGGTATATTTGGTTCGCCGGGCATCGGCCAGCTTGCGCTCGGCCTCGGCCAGCTCGGCCCGCAGTTGCTGGTAGCGCGACACCACCGGCGCCAGGTGGCGCGGATCGTCGTAGATGATGAAGCCGACCGCGCCGACCACCTTGCCGCTCGCATCGCGCAGCGGCAACCGGGTGACGACGAAGGACTCCTCGCCGAACTCCATGATGTCGAGCATGATCGGCCGACCGCTCTCGACCACCTGCCGCATCTGGCTATTCGGGATAACCTCCTCGATCGGCCGGCCAATGGTCGCCACCGGATCGCGCACGCCAAGGCGGGCCGGATACTGGTCGTTCATCCAGACCACCCGCGCCTGCTCGTCGACGATCACCGCCCCCTCGCAGAGGTCGGCAAAATGGGCGAGCAGCGACTGGGAAGCCAGTTGACGCAGGTCGTCCGGCGTCGTCATGCCGCTCCGAGCATCAATTGACCAGCGCCGCTTCGATTTCGGCGAAAGTGCTGGCCAGCTCGAAGGCAAGCACCGGTACGCCGAGCAGACGGCCGATGTGGGTCGCCGAGAACAGCCCGCGCACGCGCGGCAGGCCATTCGACGGATCGACATCCTCGACCAGGATGTGCTGACGGCCGGCCTGCTTCAGCGCATCGAGGATATCGATGACGCGGGCGTTCATGACCTCGTTGAGATACAGCGTGTCGACGCGGGCAACCGGCGTCATCAGGTCGGCGACCAGCAGTTCGCTGCGCTTGCAGCCGCGCGCCTGGGCGACCTGCATCGGCTTCTCGCCGAGAATGTCGCGTGCCGTGATCAGGCCTTCGACACGATCGTCGGCATCGCTGACGATCAGCATGCGAACACCGCGCGAGATCATCCGGGCATTCGCCTCGATGATCGACGCCGATGATTCGATATGCACCACATTGACCCGAAGAAAGTCGGTCATCGCCTCGATAGCCGGCGACTCGGCACCAACCAGGTTGTATCCGGATGCACTCAGGGTGGCATTTCTGGAAATCTTGTGCGTACGCACTTTGGCAGCCAAAGTCATGTCTCGATCCTCCATCCGCTTGTTGTCGTTCGAAGAACAGCACTCTGTTGAGTCGGAGCAGCAATCATGACGACGGCCAATCCCGACGTCTGCACAGTATTCTGCGATTTGCAACGCAATACAAGCGCCCGCAAAAAATTCCCCGGCAGGCCATCCGTGCACAAAAAAGCCCGGCTATGCAGCCGGGCTCTGCGGAACGACCTTGCCCCTCGCAGGATTACCAGTTCGGTTCCCGTTCCGGCGTCGCCGTAATTTTGTGGATACTGAGATCGGCGCCGTCGTATTCTTCTTCCTGGTCAAGGCGCAGCCCCATGGTCGCCTTCAAGGTCCCGTAGACCAACAGGCCACCAAGCAACGCCACAACAATGGCCATGCCAGTCATGATCAACTGGGGCATGAAGGCGATGCCGCCGGCGCCGCCCAGGGCCTTGCTGCCGAAAATGCCGGCCGCGATGCCGCCCCAGGCGCCGCACAGGCCGTGCAGCGGCCAGACACCGAGGACATCGTCGATCTTCCAGCGGTTCTGGGTCAGCGTGAACATGACCACGAACAGGCCGCCGGCAACGCCACCAACGACCAAAGCACCAATCGGGTGCATCAGGTCAGAGCCGGCACAGACAGCCACCAGGCCGGCGAGCGGGCCGTTGTGCAGGAAGCCCGGGTCGTTTTTGCCAAGGACCAGCGCGACCAGCGTGCCACCGACCATGGCCATCAGCGAATTGAGCGCCACCAGGCCGGAAACCTTGTCCAGCGTCTGGGCGCTCATCACATTGAAGCCAAACCAGCCGACGGTCAGAATCCAGGCACCCAGCGCCAGGAAGGGGATCGATGAAGGCGGGTGGGCGGAAATCCGGCCATCCTTGCTGTAACGGCCGTAGCGCGCACCAAGCAACAGCACCGCCGGCAAGGCGATCCAGCCGCCCATGGCGTGAACGACGACGGAACCGGCAAAGTCGTGGAATTCCTCGCCGAACGAAGCCTTCAGCCAGGCCTGGATGCCGAAGGCCTGGTTCCAGGCGATCCCCTCGAAGAACGGGTAGACGAACCCGACCAGCAGGAAGGTGGCGAGCAATTGCGGGTGGAATTTGGCCCGCTCGGCAATGCCGCCGGAAATGATGGCCGGGATGGCGGCAGCGAAGGTGAGCAGGAAGAAGAACTTGGTCATTTCGTAGCCGTTCTTCGCCATCAGCGTATCGACGCCAGTGAAGAAATTGGTGCCGTAAGCAATGCTGTAGCCGACGAAGAAATAAGCGATGGTCGACACGCCGAAATCGCTCAGGATCTTGACCAGCGCATTGACCTGATTCTTTTTGCGGACGGTGCCAACCTCAAGAAAGGCGAAGCCCGCATGCATGGCCAGCACCATGATGGCGCCGAGCAGAATGAACAGCACATTGCTACCTGATTGATACGCTTCCATGAAACCCCCAAGAAAAAGACTGGGGAAACGAGAAGCAAGCACCATTCCAGTGCGCTAAAAATGTTTTAAATCAGTGCATTGCAATAGGCATTTTTCAAAAAACAGCACCACATTGGTGCTGTTTTCAATATCTACGCGCGACGCTGGTGCATCAACGCCTCATTTCGGCGCAAGCTCGGCCGGCAGCAGAACCCACATCCGTCCGCTCTGTTTCATCCGCCCCGCCTGCTCGCCGGCCTCCTTGCCGAAGCCCCAGAAAAAATCGGCGCGTACCGCGCCCTTGATCGCGCCGCCGGTATCCTGCGCCATGACCAGGCGATTCAACGGCGTCGCCGAATTTGGCCGCGTCGTGGCCAGGAATACCGGCGCCCCCAACGGCACTGAACGCGGGTCGACGGCAATGCTGCGTTCCGCGGTCAACGGAACGCCCAGCGCGCCAAGCGGCCCCTCCTGGCTGTTCGGCATCTCGCGGAAGAAGACGTAGCTCGGATTGACATTGAGCAAGGCCTCCAGGCGTGCCGGATTAGCCCGCGCCCAGGCCTGGATGCCCTGCATCGAGGCCTCCTCCAGCTTCAGTTCGCCGCGCTCGACCAGCGCCTTGCCGATCGACTGATAAGGGTGGCCGTTCTGGTCGCCGTAGTTCAGGCGGACCATGCTGCCGTCGGCCAGCCTGACGCGCCCGGAACCCTGCACCTGCAGGAAGAACAGTTCGACGGCGTCATCGACGTAAAGCAGCGTTCGCCCCGGCGCCTTGTCACCCTGGGCGGCCATTTCGGCCCGCGACCAATAGGGCACGACCTTATTGCCCTCCAGGCGGCCGCGCACGCGCTTGTCCTTCAGTTCGGGAAAGACGGCCGACAGATCGATGGTCAGCAGATCGTCCGGAACGCCGCGAACCGGCTGCTCGTAGCCACGAATCCGGGTTCGGCTGCCGCGCAGCAGCGGCTCGTAATAGCCGGTGACCAGCCCGTTGACCGCACCATCGCCGCCGACGATGGCGTAGGGCCGCAGGCTCTGCTCGAAGAAACGCCGCACATCCAGCCCCGGCTTGCCATCGGATGCCCTGGCCAGATCGCAGACACGCTTCCAGGCAGCGCCATTGCCCTTGCTGTTGATGCCGCGACAGGATTGCATGAAGGCCGGCCAGGCCGCCTCCAGATTGTCGTCGGCCCAGCCCGGCAGCTCGCTCCAGGCAGCAAGCTGGAACGAGCGGGTGAAGACCGGGGCAGCGGCGGGCACCGGCGTTGCAGCCGGGCAAACCGGGCATGCCTGACAGGGCGCACAGCTTGCCAGCGCGGCAGCCGGAGCCGGCGACACGGTGGTCGTCGGCAAAATGTTGGGCGGCACACTGGAGCAAGCGCCCAACAGGGCAACAAATAAAACGGCGGCAACTTGGATTTTTCGCATGGCTTTCGCTAGAGTTCTCGGTTTGCCGCGAAGTATACCTGCCACCATGAACGAATCGCCCTCGCTGGAACGCCTGCTTGCCCGCGCCGAAGCCGTCCTCGGCCGCCTGGAGGCGGTATTGCCGCCACCTGCGCCACTGCCCGACTGGCAAGCCGCGGTCGCCTTCCGCTGGCGCAAGAGCAATGGCCGGGGCTGGCTGCAACCGGTGCTGCACCCGCACCCGATCCGCCTGGCCGATCTCGAGAACATCGACGACCAGAAGGAACGCATCGCCGCAAACACCCGCCAGTTCGTCGCCGGCCAGACGGCCAACAACGTGCTGCTGACCGGGGCGCGCGGCTGCGGCAAGTCGTCGCTGGTCAAGGCCGTTTTGAACGAATACTCGGCCCAGGGGCTGCGCCTGATCGAAGTCGACAAGGAAGACCTGGTCGACCTGCCGGACATCGTCGACCAATGCTACGGTCGGCCGGAAAAATTCATCATTTTCTGCGACGACCTTTCCTTCGAAGCCGGTGAAACCGCCTACAAGGCGCTTAAATCCGTACTCGACGGCTCGATCGCCGCACCGCCGGACAACCTGCTGATCTACGCCACCTCGAACCGCCGGCACCTGATGCCGGAATACTTCGCCGAAAATCTCGAAGCGCACCGGGTCAATGACGAAATTCACCCCGGCGAAACAACCGAGGAAAAAATCTCGCTGTCCGAACGCTTCGGCCTGTGGATTTCCTTCTACCCGTTCAGCCAAGACGACTACCTCGATATCGCCTGGCACTGGGCCCGCCAGCTCGGCGTCAGTGAAGAAGTAATCGCCGTCAGCGAGCGCGAGGCACTGAACTGGGCGCTCGGCCGCGGCTCGCGCTCCGGCCGCGTCGCCTGGCAGTTCGCCAGGGATCTGGCCGGACGCCAGCAGACGATGGCAAAGGAACAGCCGTGACCAAGATCGTCGAGGTAGCCGCCGCCGTCATGCTGCGCGCCGACAGCCGGGAATTCCTGCTCGCCCAGCGCCCGGAGGGCAAGGTTTACGCCGGCTACTGGGAATTCCCCGGTGGCAAGGTCGAGCCCGGCGAAAGCGTGCGTGACGCCCTGATCCGCGAACTGCAGGAAGAACTGGGCATCACGGTTACTGCCTGCTCGCCGTGGCTGACCCGCATCTTCACCTATCCGCACGCCACGGTCCGCCTGAATTTCTGGCGGGTCACCGCCTGGGATGGCGAGATCGGCATCACGGCACCGCTCGAACATAGCGCCGTCGACTGGCAGCAAACCGGCCAGGCAGCGACCGTCGCCCCCATCCTGCCGGCCAACGACCCGATCCTTAAAGCGCTGTCGCTGCCGACGACGATGGCCATCACCAACGCCGAGCGGGAAGGCACGGAACGCCAACTCGAAAGACTGGAAGAAGCCCTGGCCGCCGGCCTGCGCCTGATCCAGGTGCGCGACAAGGGGTGGCCGCAAGCGCAGCGCCTGTGGTTTGCCGAGGCGGTGACCCGACTGGCGCGCACCCATGGCGCCCTGGTCGTCATCAACGACGACGAGGAAATCGCCCACCGTGTCGGCGCCGACGGCCTGCACCTGTCGGCAGCGCGACTGGCCGCCTGCACGGAGCGTCCCGATTTCAGCTGGGTCGGTGCGTCTTGCCACAGCGCGGACGAGATTGTCCGTGCTGGCCAACTCGATCTCGATTACGCGCTGCTCGGCCCGGTCCTGCCGACGCCGACGCACCCCGAATCAGCCGGACTGGGCTGGACAGAATTCAGCCGTGAAATAGCCGGCAATACGCTGCCGGTACTCGCGCTGGGCGGGATGGAAAAATCGATGCTGGCCGAGGCGCAAGACCGCGGCGCCCACGGCATCGCGCTTATGCGCGGCTGGTAGGATCCGGCTCGCTACCGGGTTCGTTGCTGTCTTCCTGTACCGGAATCCGGTAGGAGTCATTGGCCCAGCAACCGAGGTCGATCTGCTTGCAGCGTTCGGAGCAGAACGGACGCCAGGGATTTTCGGGAGCCCACAGGGCATCTCCGCCGCATTGCGGGCAACGAACCTTGCGCGCCATTACAGATTACAGAAGGTCAGGTCGAAGGCGACGTCGCGTTCGCAGCCGCGCGCCTTGATTTCACCAGCCGGCGGCTTGGTGAAGCGGATGTTGAGAAAATACTTGTTGGCACTAACTTCGGGAATGGCCTGCTCGTCGACGCTGACCGTGACGCGCACCATTTGTGCGGCGGAACCGCCGAGGTTGAGCTGGAACTGGCCGTTGGCCGCCGTGTAGTTTTTCGGGCGGCCGCTGGAACGCAGCAGGCGCAACACGATGGCCGCCGCATCGCGCAGGGGCAGTATCGGCTTGAGCCAAGCTTCCAGGGCATGGCGCCGGATATCAACCGGGCGGTGCAGCCACCAGTGATAGGACGGCAGATCGAATTCGCAGCAGCCGCCGGGAATCGCCACCCGGCTCTTGATGCTCATCAGCCAGTCGTTTTCACGCAGGTACTGGCCGATCTTGCCGGTCATGCCGAGCAGCGCCGCCGACGACTGTTCGATTTCATAGAGCGCGCCGGACAGCGCCTCTTCGGAAATATCCGGATTATTGCGGAAGGCGAGCAGCGTTTGACGCTGGCGCTCGAGTTCCTGGATCAGGTCCATCTTGAGGTCGGCCCGACCGGCCACTTCAAGGATTTCGAACAGCGAGACGAGTGCTGCGTGGTGCTCCAGCGAACCGTCTTCCTGGGTGAAATACGCGGTTTTTTCGAACAGATCCTCGAGCCGCAGCAATGTGCGGATGCGCTCGTTGAACGGATATTCGTAAGTAATCACGCGATGTGCCCAAGAAAGGGGAAATTTTGTTAATTCTGAGCTATTTGCAAGCAAATCTCAACAGGCCGCTTTAACTTTTTCGGCCGAAAGCGCTAGATACTTCAGATGAAGCGCATCGACCTGCTCGGAAAGCTTTGCCCGATCGCCATCGTTGCCCACGACATCATCGGCAGCCGCCAGGCGCTGCTGGCGCGAGGCCTGCGCGGCCATGATCGCCCTGACTTCCGCGGCGCTCATCCCGTTGCGGGCCACCACACGCTCGATCTGCAGGCTTTCTGGACAGTCGACGACCAGGATGCGGTCGCAACGCTCGCGATAGGTCCCGGACTCGACCAGCAGTGGCACGGCCAGGATGACATAGGGCGCAGCAGCCGCTCGGCAGCGCTCGGCGGAGACCTGGCGAATCAGCGGATGGAGGATGGCTTCTAGCCGTGCCCGTGCCGAGGGATCGGTGAAAGCCATGCGCCGCATTGCCGGCCGATCAAGCGCACCGGCAGGCGTCGCCACTTCGGTGCCGAACTCGCGGAGCAATGCGGGCATGGCCCCGCCACCGACCGCGGTCAGTTGATGGGCGATGGCGTCGGTATCGACCAGCACCGCGCCGCGCTCGACGAAAAGGTCGGCAACGGTGCTCTTGCCGCTGCCGATGCCCCCGGTCAGGCCGACGACGAAGGCGCTCACTTGCAGTCTAGCGCGTCGGCCTTGGGCAGTATCTTGCCGACCGCCGCCAACAAGCCCCCCTTGCTCGTCTCCGGACCTTGCGCCTGCAGCCGGACGGTACTGTCCTTGCCCGGCCGCGGACCGACCTTCGCCGAGCGCACACCCTTGGTCTTGAGGTCGGCCAGACGATCCTGGGCACCCTTTTCGGAGGAGAAGACGCCAAGCGAAATGGCAAAGCGACTGGGGCCGTCCTGAACGACGAAGAAGTCGCTGACATCCAGCTGCTTCAACTCCCCGGCCTTCTTGTCGGCATCGGCCTTGCCGGCCAGCGGCGGAATGAAGACCCACCAACCATTGCCTTCTGCGGCGATGACCCGGCGGCTGACCTTGAAATCGGCATACTTGCCGGCCAGCATGGCGGCCAGACGATCGGCATCAGGCGCCGAAAGGTGCTCCCAGGCAAGGCAAACCTGGGCGATTTCAGGCGGCTTCGAGGCCGTTGCCACAACTTCCTTGGCGGCCTCGGCCGGCTTGGCTGTCTGTTCCGGCGCGGCTTCCCGGGCCGGCGCCGCAACTGCTTCCTGCGGTGCCGCCTCGACCACGACCGGCTTCGGAATGTCGGCCTTGGCCGGCGCAGCCGGTGCCTCTCCGCGCGACACGATGCGCATGCGCTCCGGGAAAATCTGCTGATTGACCCGGCCGGCATCCGGATTATCCGGACGGCCGAAATAACCGGCGCTGAACGCGTAGAACAGCAGGTTGGCCAGCACCAGCAGGAAGACAAGCAGTTTCACGAATCAGCCTACCTGCGGGAGATGCTTCAGCGACTCGGCAATCGCCTCGGCCGGGTAGTCGTAATCCTCCAGCTGCCCGGAGAAGAAGCGGTCATAGGACGCCATGTCGAAATGGCCGTGGCCGGTCAGCGTGAACAGGATGGTCTTCGGCTCGCCGGTCTGCTTGCACTTCAGCGCCTCGTCGATGGCCGCACGGATGGCATGGCAGGATTCCGGCGCCGGGATGATCCCCTCGGCCCGGGCGAACTGGACGCCCGCCTCGAAGGTCGCGACCTGCGGCACGGCCAGCGCTTCAACCAGCCCCTCGTGGAGCAGTTGCGAAACCAGCGGCGAATCGCCGTGGTAGCGCAGGCCACCGGCGTGGATGCCGGGCGGCATGAAATCATGGCCGAGCGTGTACATTTTCATGATCGGGGTATAGCCGGAGGCGTCGCCATAGTCGTAGGCGTAGGCGCCGCGGGTCAGGGTCGGGCAGGAAGTCGGCTCGACCGCGACGCAGCGCAGGTTGGCGGCACGCTTGTCGCCGGCCGCCTTGTCGGCCAGGAAAGGGAAGGCCACGCCACCAAAGCTGGAACCGCCGCCACAGGGGCCAAAGATCACGTCGGGGTAGAGGCCGATCTTGTCGAACTGCTTCTTAGCCTCAAGGCCGATCACCGACTGGTGCAGCAGCACGTGGTTGAGCACCGAGCCCAGCGTATAGCAGGTGCCGGGATCGGCAGCCGCCTCTTCGACCGCTTCGGAAATCGCCAGGCCAAGCGAGCCCTGGTTGTCCGGATCGGCGGCCAGCGCGGCGCGGCCGGCGTTGGTCAGGTTGGTCGGACTGGCGAAGACCTCGGCACCCCAGGTTTGCATCATCGAGCGGCGGAATGGCTTCTGCTGGTAGCTGACCTTGACCATGAAGACGCGCACCGGCAGGCCGAACATCTGGCCGGCAAAGGCAATCGACGAGCCCCACTGGCCGGCGCCGGTTTCGGTGGTCAGTTGCTTGGTGCCGGCAATCTTGTTGAAGTAGGCCTGCGGCACCGCCGAGTTGGGCTTGTGCGAACCGGCCGGCGAGACGCCTTCGTATTTGTAGAAAATCTTGGCCGGGGTGCCCAGCGCCTGTTCCAGGCGCAGCGCCCGGCAGAGCGGGGCGGGACGCCACAGGGCGTAGATCTGGCGGACTTCTTCGGGAATGGCGATCCAGCGCTCGGCGGACATTTCCTGTTCGAGGATCGGCCCGGGGAAGATCGCCCCCATCGCTTCCGGCGACACCGGCTGGCCATCCGGCCCAAGCGGCGGCGCCGGCGGATTGGCCATGTCGGCGACGATGTTGTACCAGTGGGTCGGTATTTCTTCTTGTTCTAGATTGATGCGCAGCGGCGTCACTTTTCTCTCCCTGAAAGCGGTCCCTGAAAGGCGGTAACTTACTCCAAAAGCATTCGTCGACCAAGGGTGAGCGCGGTTTTTGGCGGTTTTTCCGGGCTGACCGCAGCATTGGCGGCCGCAAGCAGTTAAAGTACGCGCTACCATCGTTTTACTTGCCCGCCACGACCTTGTCCGCCCCGACCGACGCCTTGCTGACCCGCCACCCGGCCACGCCCTGCCCGGTCGTCACGGCCATCGCGGTGAGCGTTGCGGCGACGGCCGATGGCGGCCTGGCGCTGCGCTACCGCATCCACGCCACGCCAGGCGGCCGCCTGCTTCTGCCTCCGCAGCAGCCATCCGGGCCGGCCGACGGTCTGTGGCAGCACACTTGCTGCGAGGCCTTCATCGCCGGCCAGGACGATGCGGCCTACCGGGAATTCAACCTGTCACCATCCGGCCAGTGGGCCGCCTACCGCTTCATTGCCTACCGCGCAGCCGACAGCGGATTCGTGCCGCCGGCCGCCCCGCAGATCAGCTTGCAACCGCTGGCCGACGGCTTCCAGCTCGATGCCCGGCTGGCCGCTTCGCTGCTGCCGGCCGGCCCCTGCCTGCACCTCGGCCTGAGCGTCGTCATCGAGGCCGCCGACGGCAGCAAGAGCTACTGGGCGCTGGCCCATGGCAGTACCCGGCCCGACTTTCACCTTCGCCAGAGCTTCACCCTGACCCTGAACCGAAACACGCCATGACCCAGCCCATCCAGTTCGGCCTCGACCGCCTGCTTGCCGACCCCGCCCTGCGCCGCCCGCTGGCCGGCAAGCGCCTCGCCCTGCTCGCCCACCCGGCCTCGGTGACCGCCGACCTGACGCATTCGCTCGATGCCCTGGCCGCCCGGCCCGACCTGAAATTGACCGCCGCTTTCGGTCCGCAGCACGGCCTGCGCGGCGACAAGCAGGACAACATGGTCGAGTCGCCCGATTTCCTCGACCCACAACTCGGCATTCCGGTCTTCAGCCTGTACGGCGAAGTCCGCCGGCCGACCGACGCGATGATGGATACTTTCGACGTGCTGCTTGTCGACCTGCAGGATCTCGGCTGCCGCATCTACACCTTCATCACCACGCTGCGTTACGTGCTGGAGGCGGCCGCCAGGCACGGCAAGAGCGTCTGGGTGCTCGACCGCCCGAACCCGGCCGGCCGGCCGGTCGAAGGACTGACCCTGCGCGCCGGCTGGGAGAGCTTCGTCGGCGCCGGCCCGATGCCGATGCGCCACGGCATGACCATGGGCGAACTCGGGCGCTGGTTCATCGCCACGCTGGGGCTGGACGTCGACTACCGCGTCATTGAGATGCAGGGCTGGCAGCCCGACGCAGCGCCCGGCCACGGCTGGCCGCTGGGCGAGCGGACCTGGATCAACCCCAGCCCGAATGCCCCCAACCTGTGGATGGCCCGCGCCTATGCCGGCACCGTGATGCTGGAAGGCACGACGCTTTCCGAGGGTCGCGGCACGACACGGCCGCTCGAGCTGTTCGGCGCCCCGGACATCGATGCCCGCGCCGTGCTCGCCGAAATGCGCGCCTTCGCCCCGCACTGGCTGGCCGGTTGCCGGCTGCGCGAATGCTGGTTCGAGCCGACCTTCCACAAGCACGCCGGCAAGCTGTGCAACGGCATCCAGATCCATGTCGAGGATGCCGCCTACGAGCACGCCACCTTCCAGCCCTGGCGCCTGCAGACGCTGGCCTTCAAGGCGATCCGCCGGCTTTACCCGGACTATCCGCTGTGGCGGGACTTCGCCTACGAGTACGAGCACGACCGGCTGGCCATCGACCTGATCAACGGCTCGCCGCTGCTGCGCGAATGGGTGGACGATCCGGCCGCCACGCCGCAGACGCTCGACGAACCGGCGACGGCGGACGAACAGCAATGGCGCCAGGCGCGGGAAGCCTGCCTGATTTACTGAATCGTCATCCGGCGACCTATCCAGCGACATCACAGGTTGCTACTATTCGGTACGAATAGGATCGTTCGTATCGAACCGGATAGGGAGCGCACTTGCCGATTTGCCTCCGCAGCATCTTTGATCGCTGGCCATCACGACTGGCAGCCTTGCTGTGCCTGGCGCTGGTCGTCGGTTTCGGCCAGGCCGAGGAGGCCGTCACCGCAGGCACAGCCGAAACGGCGGCAAATGCTATCCCCCAGGGGGACTTACAGAAGGGCGCGGTCAAAGCCAAAAAACCGGCAAAATTCGGCATCCTGGCCGTCCGCCCCAAGGCGGAAAGCATGGCCCGCTGGCAACCGCTGTTCGACTACCTGAACAGCGCCCATCCCGACCAGCCGCTCAGCTTCGAGATCATGACCTACCCCGAACTGGAAGCCGCGGTTCGCCATCAGGGGGTCGATTTCGTCCTTACCCAGCCAGCGCACTACCTGCTGCTCGCCCAGCGCGAAAACCTGCAGTCGCCGATCGCCACGCTGGTCGAACAGGAAAACGGCAAACCACTGAGTGGCTTCGGCGGCGTCATCGTCACCCGCCCGGAACTGAAAATCCGCGAAATTGCCGACCTGGCCGGCAAGCGCATCGCCATCACCAACAAGAGTTCGCTCGGCGCCTATCTGTTGCAGGCCAACGAGTTGCGGCGGCATGGCATCCATCTGCCCGAGGATGCCCGGATCGTCGAAACCGGCAATTTCCAGGACGCGCCGATTACCGAACTGCTCGCCGGCAACGTCGACGCCGCCTTCGTCCGTACCGGCCTGATCGAAGCCATGCAGCGCGAGCACAAGCTCAACATGGAACAACTGCTGATCGTCAACCCGCTTCCCGAACCCGGTTTTCCGCTCGCGCTATCGACCCGCGTCTACCCCGACTGGCCGCTCGTCGCGATGCCCTGGACGCCGCCGGAATTGGCCCGCCAGGTCGCCGCCACGGTCCTTTCCATGCCGCCGGACTGGGCCGGGACAACGAGCACCGACATCCATGGCTTCACCATTCCGGGCGATTACCGTCGCATCGACGACCTGATGCGCCTGCTCCGCGCCCCGCCCTACGACACACCGCAGGACGTCACCCTGGACGATATTCTTCGCCAGTACGGCGAGATCATCGGTCTGCTGCTGATTCTCGCCCTGGGCGGACTGCTGCTCGTTGTCGTCAAGCTGGTCCGCACCAATCGCCGGCTACGCCAGGAGCGCTCGCGGGCGAGGCGGGCGCTGGCCCGCCAGGCCGCCACCGAGGCGCGCTTCCAGGCAGTCTTCGAAAATATCGACACAGTCGCCATCCAGGCCTACCGGGCCGATGGCACGGTCGTCTACTGGAACCACGCCTCGCAAACCATCTATGGCTACACACCGGAGGAAGCGCGCGGCAAATCGCTGTACGAAATGATCATCCCGGCTCCGATGCAGGCCGGCGTGCGCGAATCGGTGCAGTGGATGTTCTCCCACAAGGCCGGCATTCCGGCCGGCCGCCTGACGCTGCGCCACAAGGACGGCCACCCGGTCGAGGTCTATTCCAGCCACACCGTCGTCGACACCAGCGAACACGGGCCGATCATGTTCTGCCTCGACGTCGACCTGCACGAACAGGTCAAGGCCGAGCAGGCACTGATTGCCAGCGAGGCACGCCAGCGGATGATCCTCGACACGCTCGGCGAGGGCGTCTACGGCGCCGATCTCGACGGCATCTGCAGTTTCATCAACCCGGCCGGCCTTTGCCTGCTTGGCTTCAGCGAAGCCGAAGTGCTCGGCAAGGACTGCCACGCGCTGTTTCATCACACCCGGGCCGACGGTTCGCCCTACCCGCAGGAGTCCTGCCCGACCTGGCAGACCGCACGCGACGGCAAACCGCGCCGCCACGAGGACATTTTCTGGCGCAAGAACGGCGAAAGCCTGCCGGTCCGCCTGACCGTCACCCCGATCCGGCGCAACGGCACGATCACCGGGACCGTCGTCGTCTTCGCCGACATCAGCGAACGGCTACGCTCCCACAAGGAACTGGAGCAGCATCGCCAGCAGCTCGAGCAGCAAGTCCGGCAGCGCACCAAGCAACTGGAAATCGCCCGCCATGAAGCGGAAGCCGCCAGCCGCTCGAAGAGCGCCTTCCTGGCCAACATGAGCCACGAAATCCGCACTCCGCTCAACGCCGTGCTCGGCATGGTGCACCTGCTGCGCCGCGACGCGCCGACGCTCGAACAGATCGACCGCCTGGACAAGATCGACTTCGCGGCCCAGCACCTGCTGGCGGTGATCAACGACATCCTCGATTTTTCCAAGATCGAGGCGGGCAAGCTGCAACTCGACGAAACGCAGGTCGATATCGACGGCATCCTCAAGCGCGTCGTTTCGGTCATCGGCGACCGCGTCCGGGAGAAGGGACTGGAACTGCACGTCGAATCCGACAAGTTCGAACATGCGCTGATCGGCGACCCGACGCGCATCACCCAGTGCCTGATCAATTACGCCGGCAACGCCATCAAGTTCACCGAGCGCGGCAGCATCACGATCAAGGTGCGCCGGATCTCGGAAAGCAGCAGCGGCGTCAAAATACATTTCGAAGTCGCCGACACCGGCATCGGCATTCCCGAAGAGGCCATCGGCCGCTTGTTCGGCATCTTCGAGCAAGCCGACAGCTCGACCAGCCGCAAGTTTGGCGGCACCGGCCTGGGCCTGGCCATCACCCGCCGACTGGCCGAGCTGATGGGTGGTGGCGTCGGCGTCAGCAGCAAACCGGGCCAGGGCAGCCGCTTCTGGTTCACCGCCAACCTGAAACCGGGCGACGATGCGATGGACGCCCTGCGTTCGACCTTCGCCGGCCTGACGCCCAAAGCCGTCCAGGATTCACTGGCCGGCCGCCACCTGCTGGTGGTCGAAGACGAGGCCATCAACCGCGAAATCGCCCTCGAACTGCTCCGCGAGTTTGGCCTGACCGCCGACACGGCGGAAAACGGGGAGCAGGCGCTGGAATTGATCGGCAAACAGCACTACGACCTGGTGCTGATGGACATGCAGATGCCGAAAATGGACGGCCTCGAAGCGACCCGCCAGATTCGCCTGCAGCCCCGGCTGGCCAACCTGCCGATCATCGCGATGACCGCCAACGCCTTCGCCGAGGATCGCGAGCGCTGCATCGCGGCCGGCATGAACGACTTCCTCTCCAAGCCGGTCGAACCCGACGACCTGAAGGTGCTATTGCTGCGTTACTTGGCCTCGTAAACGGCGGAATGCTACGGTCAGGCCGAAAAAACGGCCGAAATCGAAATATCGCGTTCGGCCCGCCGGGGACGGCCGGCGCCGTTCAGCCGGTGCCCCCCCGGCCGGCATCCGGCAGGTGTTGCCGGATCACCTGCGCCAGGGCTTCGGCATCGACCGGCTTGGTCACATGCCCCACCATGCCAACCGCCAGGCAGCGCGCCAGTTCCTCGCGGAAGGCGTGGGCCGTCTGGGCGATGACCGGGAGTTGCGGCGCCCGTTCGAGAATCCGGCGCGCTGCCTCGTAGCCGTCCATCTCCGGCATCTGGATATCCATCAGCACGACATCGAAAGCCCCAGGCCCGGCATCGGCCACCCGCTCGACCGCCGCGCCACCGCTGTCGACGGTGACGACGCACGCCCCGCAATCGGTGAGCATTTCTTCGAGGATCAAGCGATTGATGCTCTCGTCGTCGACCGCCAGGATGGACAGGCCGGCCAGCGGCTTGCCGCCGGGCGCGACGGCTGCTTTCGCCGGCGACGCTGGCGCAGGCGCCGGCTGCGTGGTCACGCAGGGCAGGCAAAACTCGACGCTTGTTCCAACCCCGGGCTGGCTGTCGACACGAATGTTGCCGCCCATCAACTCCAGGATGCGCTTGCTGATCGCCAGCCCCAAGCCGCTGCCGCCGAACTTCCGGGTCGCCGACGCATCGGCCTGCTGGAAGGGATTGAACAGCAGTGCAAGTTGCGCCGCATCCATGCCGATGCCCGTATCGACCACCCGGAAGGCCAGCATGCCGTCCCGGCAGGAAAGCGACAGCGTGACGCTGCCCGCTTCGGTGAACTTGACGGCATTGGACAGCACATTGAGCAGCACCTGCCCCATGCGCAAGGGATCGCTGAGGCAGATTCGCGGCAGATCCGGCGCCAGCTCGACCTGGAGGGCCAGCCCCTTGGCGGCAGCCCGGTCGCGGACCAGCGCCAGCGTGTTGTCGACGACCATTTCGAGGGCCACCTCGGTCTGCTCGATATCCAGCTTGCCGGCATCGAGCTTGGAAAAATCGAGGATGTCGTTGATGACGCCGAGCAAACGCTGGCCCGAAGTCTGGATCTTGGTGAAGGCGTCGAGGGCCCGCTCGCTATCCTGGTAATGGCGGGCGCCGATGTCGGCAAAGCCGAGCACGCCGTTGAGCGGCGTCCGGATTTCATGGCTCATGTTGGCCAGGAACTCGCGCCGGACCCGCGCCAGGTTTTCCGCCGCCGCCAGCGCGACCTCGCGGGCCTGCGCCGCGGCGCGCTGCACGCTGACGTCGACGAAGCTGGTCACCGCGCCGGTGATTTCGCCGTCCTGGATCATCGGGTGGGTGGCGTACATGACCGGCACGGGATGGCCGTCGGCATGCCAGTACACCTCGTCGTCGACGCGTATCTTGTCGCCATGGCGCAAGGGGTGGTAACTGGGGCACTCGGACGACGGATAGCGCGAACCGTCCGCCTTGGTGTGATGGAACAGCGCGTGCGCCATCCGGCCAACCACCTGCTCCGGCCTGTAGCCGAGGATGGCACACCCGGCCGGATTCATGAAGGTGATGATGCCGGCACGGTCGATGCCGTACAGGCCGTCGGCACTGGAATTGAGAATGTGGCTGGCCCGCGCCTCGGTCTGCATCAATTCCGAGGTGCGCTGCTGGACCAGTTCTTCCAGATTGCGCCGATGATCTTCGAGCTCGGCCTCGATCCGCTTGCGTTCGCCGATATCCCGGAAAACATTGACAGCGCCGACGATACGGCCGTCCCGCTCGATCGGCGAGACAGTAGACTCGACCGCAAACGACGTTCCGTCCTGGCGCCAATAGAGGCTGTCCTCGAGATGCCGGCGCTGACCGTCGCGCAGCGTCTGGCAAACCGGGCAGTCGTTCTCCGCGAAAACCTCGCCATCGCCCCGGTGGTGATGGGTCTCGGCATGCAGGTTCTTGCCGATGCCTTCGTGCTCGTTCCAGCCAAACATCCGGCAGGCCGCCGGGTTGACGAAAATCACCCGGCCGGCCAGATCGACGCCGCAGATCCCTTCGGCTGCCGAGGCAAGAATCAGTTCGCTCTGCCGCCAGGCCGCCTCGGCAGCCCGATTCGACGCCTCCAGCCGGGCGGTGTATTCAGCGGCCTGGCGGGCCAGTGCCGTCTGATCGGCCACCTGGCGCCGCAGGCCGCGGGCGACCAGCGTCGCCGAAGCCACCGTGGCCAACACGAACATCGCCGCCAGCGCCAAAATGCCCAGCGTATCGCGCCACCATTGGCTGAGGTAATCCTCGTCGGCCAAGCCGACGACCAGGTACAGCGGATAGTCGTTCACCTGGCGGAAATAATAGATCCGGGAAACGCCGTCGACCCCGGAGCGGGCGTGGTAGGTCGCCTCGCGCTTGTCCGATTCGAGCAGCGCCCGCAGATTAGGCGACGGCGTCATGTTGCCGACCGTGGCACCCCGCGCATCGTCCCGGGAATAACGGGCGAGCAGCGTGGTCTTGTCCCACAAGCCGACGTTGCCCTTGTCGCCCAGATCGAGCTTGGCGAAGGTATCGATGAAATGATCGACGGCAACCGCGACATGAACATCGCCGGCAAAGCGGCCATCCGGGTAATTGATCCGCCGGCTGAGCGTCAGCAGCCATTTGTCCGCCGCCCGGCCGACGAAGGGCTTGGAAAGGACCAGCCCGGCCTGCGCATCGTCGCGCAGGCGAATGAACTGCGGGCGGTCGGCAATGCTGGCGTTGGGCACCTGGATGCCGTTGACGGCATGACGGATGATGCCCCGGGCATCGACGATGCGCAGGCCGAGCGCTTCCGGAATCAGCGCATCCTGCTCGGCGAGCAGCGCATTGACGGCCTTGTCGTCGATGCCGCCACGCGCCAGTTGGCGCTCCACCTCGACGCCGACCGTCCGCAGGGTGATGTCGATCTTGCTGATGAACCCGGCCAGCGCCTCGTCGAGAATCTTCGAGTAGTTCTCGGTCAGCGCGAATGCCTGCTCGACCTCGCGCTCGTGATTCTTGTGGATGATCAGCGCAACGAAGCCGAATACGAACAGGTTGACCAGCAAGGTGCCGAACCAGAGTTTCCGAACGACATCGCCGCGACTCGTTCCGGACTCGTCCGGGCTTCCAGGATTTTCCATTGCCCCCTCTGCCGCCTCCCGCGCGCTATCGGCAAAGATTAACATGCCATAAATCCCGGCCAAGCGGGCAATGCGGGGAATCAGGAAATATTTCCGCCCAGGCAGCGCTCGGCGGCCACCACGCCCCGATACTGCGCCTCCTCGAACAGCGAGAAACCGGACAAATCGGCATGGGCCAGCGTAATGCGCCGGCTGCGGAAATCAGCCAGCCTTTCCCGCTGCCCGCCGAACAGGCTGCCCGGCACCGGGCGGCGCATGGCGTGACCGTTGCGGAAGATGTCGAGGCGCGTCGTCAGCTTGCGGATGTCCGGATGCACCCGCTCCAGTTCGGCCAGGATGCCCTCCGCCCAGGCCGCCCGCGGCGTTTCGAGCAGCAGCCGGCGGCCCTCGGCCGGCGCCACCTCGTGCAGTGCGCGGTAATAGGTGAACACCGTACCCGGCAGGTGGCGGCGGATCAGCTGATGGGTGGCGTTCACGTAGCCGAGGCCGGGGCTGTCGTAGAACACGTTGTCCCAGGCGGCCGGTGCGCCGTGGCGCTCTTCCGGCAGGTCGGACAAATGCAGGTTGGCGACCAGCCAGGGCGCGTAATCGCCGGCCAGCGCCGCCGCCTTCAGCGCGCCGGGCATGGCCGCCCAGACGCGCGGCAGGACAAAGGCCGGCGCCGCCCAGATCACTTGCCGGGCTTCAAAACGTATCGTTTTTGCCCCAAAAAAGGCATCGACCGTAGCATTTGCCTTGTTTTCCTCGATCCGCCAGACCATTGCCCCGCTCAGCACCCGGTCGCCGGCTTTTTGCGCCAGCCCGCGGGCCAGCCAGGCATTGCCGTCGGGGGCCGTGATCACCGCGTCGCCAGCGGCGTTGGCCGCCTCACCGTTGCGGCAGGCAAAGTAATGCAGACCGGCCCAGGCCGACACCTGATCGTGCGCCATCCCGTAATCGTCACGGCAGGCGTAATTGGCCAGCCAGTGCAGGGTCGGTGCCGTATAGCCGTTGTCGTGCAGCCACCGGGCAAAGGAAATCCGGTCGAGCGAAAGCCACTCCGCGTCGCGGCTGGACAGCGCCATCGGGATGGCGAACAGCCGGCGACCATCGCGGCCGCGCGCCTGCTTGAGTTCCTCCATCTGCGCCGAAAAGCGTTGCTGCTGCTCGCGTTCGCCCTGGGCCAGGCCGCGGTGCGGCAACAGGCCCTCTTCCCACAGGCCGTTGCGATAGATGCGCTCCTGCGGCGTGGCGCACAGGTAGCGCTCGTCGTAGGTCGGCCGGGCGGCGGCCGGGTCGCCCTGCAGCACGCCCAGTTCGGCCAGCAGTTCGCGGACATGCACCGCCTCGCGGGTCGGCAGCGGCAGGTAGTGGGCGCCCCAGGGGTAAGCGACCAGCGGCGACTGGCCGCTGCGCGAATTGCCGCCAGGCTCGCTGTCCATTTCCAGGAGCAGGAAGTCGTCGACACCCGCCTTGGCCAGCCGCCACGCCGCCGACAGCCCGGAGATGCCGCCGCCGACGATCAGCACGCCGGTCTTGCGGGTTTCGGACGGCGCCGGGAAAGTGCCGTCGCGCAGCCGGTGGCCGAGCGAGTGATCCATCCCGAGCAGTTCGCCAGGCGGCAGCGGCGGTTTGCCGGCCGGCGCGCAACCGGCCAGGGCGGCGGCCCCGACGGTGCGAAGAAAATCGCGGCGGCTGAATCCCGCCATGCCGGGAAGAGGCCTAGTCAAATTTCCGCAGCGACAGGCTGACGGAAAGCTGCGCACCCAGCCAGCCGAGCAAGGCGCCGATGCCGGCCAGTGCCGCTATCGCGGCGAACCCCGGCAGCTTCAGGCTGTAGGCGCCGCCGTAGAGCGTCGCCAGTTCGCCGACCGGGCCGGCCAGCAGGCGCAACGCACCGAGCACCAGGAGCGCGGCGAGCAGGCCGCCGAGCGCGCCTTGCAGCGCACCAAAATAATAGAAGGGCCGACGGATGAACCCGTCGGTCGCGCCGATCATCCGCGCCACCTCGATTTCGGCCGATTGCGCCATGACCTGCAGACGGATGGTGTTGAAAGTGACCGCGACGAGGCCGGCGGCGAACAAACCAGCCAGCATCCACAGCGCCAGCTTGCCGAGGCGCAGGAAGGCGTCGAAGCGCTTGACCCAGGCCGAGTCGAGCTGGACGTGGGCGACCTTGGGCCAGCCGGCGATTTCCTTGCGCAGGATTTCCAGCGCCTCCGGTTCGGTGTTGGTCGGCTCGACGATGAAGGCGTCGGGCAGCGGATTGCGCGGCAGGCTGGCGACGATTTCGGCCATGCCCTCACTGGACTGCATACGCTTCAGCGCCTCTTCCTTGGGCACGAAACGCCACTTGCCGTTGGCCGCGGCCCGCAGGCGGTTCTCGATTTCGCCGACGTCCTTCTTGCTGGCATCGAGGTTCATGAACAGGCTGATCTGCTGCACGCCGGTCGCGTTGCGGCCAAGATCGCGCAGGTTGTCGAGGGCGACATAGCCGAAAGCCGGCAGGGTCAGCGCAATGCCGATGACCAGCAACGAGAGCAGGGTATTCAGCGGCGCCGCCCACAGGCGGCGGAAGGCCGCGACCAGCGCGGCGCGATGTTGGGTAAACCAGGCGTTCATGCGGCTACCCGTCCATGGTCAAGGCGCAGCACATTCGGGTGATAGCGTTCGATCCAGCTCTGATCGTGCGTCGCGACAACGACCGTCACACCGACGCGATGGAAGTCGGCAAAGATGTCGAGGATGGCGGTGCCGGATTCGGCATCGAGATTGCCGGTCGGTTCGTCGGCAATCAGGATGGTCGGCCGGTTGACCACGGCACGGGCGATCGCCAGCCGCTGTTGCTCGCCGCCGGAGAGGGCGATCGGGCGCGCCTTTTCGCGGGCGAGCAGGCCGACCTTGTCGAGCGCCGCCTGGGCCCGGCGAATCGCCTCGCGGCGCGGCAAACCGGCGATTTCCAGCGGCAGCAGCACGTTATCCAGGGCATTGCGGTCGAACAGCAGCTTCTGGTCCTGGAAAACCAGGCCGAAATGCCGGCGCACATGCGGAATGGCGTGGCGGCCGAGCGCCGCCAGGTTCTGGCCATTGACCACCAGGCTGCCGGAAGTCGGCCGCTCGATGGTCGAGATCAATTTGACCAGTGTCGTCTTGCCGGCGCCGGAATGACCGGTGATCAGCACCATCTGACCAGCGTCGATACGGAAGCTGACATCCTTGACGGCCTCGAAGCCGCCCGGATAGCGCTTGGTCAGATTGCTGGCCTCGATCATTGTTCGAACATCGCGTCCACGAAGTCCCTGGCGACGAAGGGGCGCAGGTCGTCGATCTGCTCGCCGACGCCGATGAAGCGGATCGGCTTCGGGCACTGGCGGGCAATCGCCGTGACGACACCGCCCTTGGCCGTGCCGTCGAGCTTGGTCAGGACCAGGCCAGTCACGTTGATCGCCTTGTCGAAGGCCTTGACCTGCTGCAACGCGTTCTGACCGATGTTGGCGTCGAGCACCAGCAAGGTCTCGTGTGGGCCTTCCGGCTCGATTTTCTGGATCACCCGGCGGACCTTGGCGATTTCTTCCATCAGGTGCAGCTGGGTCGGCAGGCGGCCGGCCGTGTCGGCCAGCACGATGTCGATGCCACGCGCCTTGGCGGCCGAGATGGCGTCGAAGACGACGGCCGCCGGATCGCCGTTATCCTGAGCGATGACCGTAACGTTGTTGCGTTCTCCCCAGGCTTCCAGCTGTTCGCGGGCGGCGGCGCGGAAGGTGTCGCCGGCAGCCAGCAGCACGCTCTTGCCCTGGGTCTGGAAATAATGGGCCAGCTTGCCGATCGAAGTCGTCTTGCCGGCGCCATTGACCCCGGCGATCATGATCACGTAGGGCTTGTGGGTCGAGACATCGAGCGGCTGCTGAAGCGGCTGCAGGGTTTCGAGCAAGGCGTCGTGCAGCGCCTGCTGGATCGCCGCCGGCGTATCGAGCTTGTCGCGCTTGGCCGCCTTCTTCAGCTCGTCGAGCAGATGGGTGGTCGCCTCGATGCCGCAGTCGCTGGTCAGCAACAGGGTTTCCAGCTCTTCGAGCAGTTCGTCGTCGACCTTGCCGCGCGAGAAGATGGATTTGAGCTTGCCGCCCCACTGGGCGCGGGTCTTGGCCAGGCCCTTGAACAGGCGCTCACGCCAGGACGGGGCGGCTGCGGTTTCGGCCGGCTTTTCGACGGCCTTCTTCTCGGCACTGGATTTCTTCAGGAAACTGAACATGGGAAAATGGGTCTCAAGCGGGTCACAAGCCTTGCTGACAGGCGGGCGGCAAGCCGTTAAGATGCCGTCCGGTTCGATGCAAAATCAGCCCCGAATTCTAGCAGAAAGCCCTGTCTCCCCATGCGCCTCAAATACCTGTCCGCCGTTTTGCTCGCTGCCGGGCTGTCGACTGCCGCCTTGGCCAATCCCTACGAAACCACGCTGGCCAACGGCCTGCGCATCATCGTCAAGGAAGATCGCCGGGCGCCGACCGCCGTCCAGATGGTCTGGTACCGGATCGGCAGCACCGACGAAGTCGACGGCGCCTCCGGTGTCGCCCACGTGCTCGAACACATGATGTTCAAGGGCACGCCGAACGTCGGCCCCGGCGAGTTCAACAAGCGCGTCGCCGCCGCTGGCGGACGCGACAACGCCTTCACCAGCCGCGACTACACGGCCTACTTCCAGCAGGTGCCGAAGGAAAAGCTGGACGACGTGATGCAGCTCGAAGCCGATCGCATGCGTCACCTGACCGTCGATGCCAAGGAATTTGCCCAGGAGATCAAGGTCGTCATGGAAGAACGCCGCATGCGCACCGACGACAACCCGCAGGCCAAGCTGTTCGAACAGATGAATGCGGTCGCTTTCCAGGCCCACCCCTATCGCCGGCCGATCATCGGCTGGATGAACGACCTCGAAACGATGACCGCGGCCGATGCCAAGGCCTGGTACCACACCTGGTACGTGCCCAACAACGCCTACGTGGTGATCACCGGCGACGTCGACCACAAGGCCGTCTTCGCGCTGGCCGAAAAATACTACGGGCCGCTCGAAGGGCGCGCCCTGCCGGCCCGCAAGCAGCAGATCGAACCGGCGCAGGAAGGCACGCGCCGGGTCAACGTCAAGGCGCCGGCCGAGCTGCCGGTACTGATCATGGGCTACAAGGCGCCGATCCTGCGCGACATCGACCAGGACAGCGATCCCTACGCACTGCAGATGCTGGCCGCCATCCTCGACGGCCACGATGCGGCCCGCTTCAACAAGAAGCTGGTGCGCGAGGACAAGGTCGCGCTGTCGGCCGGCATCGACTACGACAACACGGCGCGCGGCCCGGGCATGCTCTACCTGCACGGCACGCCCTCGGAAGGGAAAACCGTCGCCGACCTCGAAGCCGCGCTGCGCGCCGAGATCGCCCGCGTCCAGCAGGAAGGCGTCAGCGCCGCCGAACTGAAGCGGGCCAAGGCCCAGTTGCTGGCCAGCGAGACCTACAAGCTCGACTCGATGTTCGGCCAGGCGATGGAAATCGGCCAGATCGAAGCAGTCGGCCTGCCCTACCAGAAGCTCGACCGGATGCTGGAAAAGCTGCAAAAGGTCAGCGCCGCAGAGGTCCAGGCCGTTGCCAAAAAGTATTTCAACGACGATGCGCTGACCATCGGCGTCCTCGAACCGCAGCCGCTCGACGGCAAGCCGCGGCGCGCCGCCGCCCCCGGCCGCCACTGAGATCGCCGCCATGCCCATGCCGTGGAAGACCATCCTCAGCAACGTGCCGTGGAGCGACGTGATCGGCAAGGCGCCGATCATCGCCGACGGCGCCAGGAAGCTGTGGAAAAACATCGGCCGCAAGGCGGACGATGGCAGCGCGACCGACTCGTCCGGCGATCTCATGGCCGCTGACGACGCCGACTTTTCCGGCCGGCTAGCGGCACTGGAAGCAGCCCAGCGCGAACTGCGCAGCCAGTTGCTCGCCTCCGGCGAACTGATCCAGGCGCTGGGCGAACAGAACGCCCAGCTCGTCGCGCAACTCGATGCCCAGCGCCGCCTCGTCCGCCGCCAGTCCTGGGCCCTCGCGGCCACCGCCGTCGCCGCCGGCCTGGCACTGATCGCCTGGCTACCCCGCCTTTCGGAGTTTTTGGCATGAAAAGACTATTGACCGTAGCATTTGCCCTGTTTTTCGCCCATGGCGCCGTCGCCGGCGTCAAGATCGAGCACTGGGTATCGCCATCCGGCGCCCGCGTCTATTTCGTCGAAAGCCGCGTCCTGCCGATGCTCGACATCCAGGTCGACTTCGCCGCCGGTTCGATGTTCGACCCGCAGGGCAAATCCGGGCTCGCCGCGCTGACTCGCGCCACACTCGACAACGGGGCCGGCAAGCTGGATGAAACAGCGATTGCCGAGCAACTCGCCGACATCGGCGCCAACCTCGGCGGCGGTGCCGACACCGACCGCGCCAGCGTCGCCCTGCGCACCCTGTCAGCCAAGGACAAGCGGGAACCGGCGCTGACCATCCTGAACACCGTGCTGCACCAGCCGCTGTTCGACGCGGCCATTTTCGAACGCGAAAAAGCCCGCACCATCGCCGGCCTCAAGGAAGCGATGACCCGCCCCGACAGCATCGCCGGCAAGGCCTTCTGGGCCGCCATGTACCCGGAACACCCCTACGGCCGGCAAGCCACGCCGGAGAGCGTCGCCGCGCTGAATCGCGACGATCTCGCCGCCTTCCATGCCCGCTACTACAACGCCGCCAACGCCAGCATCACGCTGGTCGGCGACCTGTCGCGCCAGGACGCCGAGAAGATCGCCGAGTCGATCGCCGCCGGCCTGCCCAAGGGAACACCAGCAACGCTGCCGGCCGCCCCCGAACTGGCTGCCGGTAGCTCCATCGCGCTCGCCCACCCAGCCAGCCAGGCGCACGTCTATATCGGCCTGCCGGCCATCGAGCGCGGCAATCCGGACTTCTTCCCGCTGCTCGTCGGCAACTACACGCTGGGCGGCGGCGGCTTCGTCTCGCGGCTGATGAAGGAAGTCCGCGACCAGCGCGGCTACGCCTACAGCGTTTACAGCTACTTCGCCCCGATGCGGCAGACCGGCCCCTTCCAGATCGGCCTGCAGACCAAGCGTTCGCAGGCCAAGGACGCGATCAAGGTGACGCGCGACGTGCTCGCCGGCTTCCTCAAGGACGGCCCGAGCGACGAGGAACTGGCCGCCGCCAAGGCCAACCTGACCGGCAGCTTCCCGCTGCGCCTGGACAGCAACAAGAAGATCCTCGACAACGTCGCCAACATCGGCTTCTTCGGCCTGCCGCTCGACTACCTCGACCAGTACCAGGCCCGGGTGCAGGCGGTCACGGCCGAGGAGATCAAGGCGGCCTTCGCCCGCCGCGTCGTCCCCGAGAAACTGATCACCGTCACGGTGGCGGCGGATTGAACTCGGTACGCATCGTCGGCGGTGAATTCCGCCGACGCGTCCTCAGGTTTCCCGACAGCGAAGGCCTGCGCCCGACGCCGGACCGCGTTCGCGAGACGCTGTTCAACTGGCTGGGCCAGGATCTCGACGGCTGGCACTGCCTCGACCTGTTCGCCGGCAGTGGCGCGCTGGGCTTCGAAGCGGCCTCGCGCGGCGCGGCGCGGGTAGTCATGGTCGAGCAGTCGCCAAAGGTGCTGGCAGCGTTGCATGAAAACCACGAATTGCTCCATAAACCGAGCGCGCTGGAGATCATCCGTGCGGATGCGCTACAATATTTGGCCTCGACGAAGGCAAAATTCGACCTGATCTTCCTCGATCCACCCTACAAAAAAGGCTGGATTGCCCGGCTGGAGCCGTTTCTCCCCGGTATATTGAACGAAGATGCGGCGATCTACGTCGAAGCAGAGCATGAAATCGAATCGCTTGGCGATTGGCGCACGGTGCGCCAGGGCAAGGCGGGGGAAGTCCACTTTCACTTGTTGCGGCGGCAAACGTCTTGAAAAAACTCGACCATCGCGTAGCGATCTATCCGGGCACCTTCGACCCGATCACCCGGGGCCACGAGGACCTGGTGCGGCGGGCTGCCACGCTCTTCGACAAGCTGATCCTGGCGATCGCCGAAAGCCCCTCGAAGCAGCCGCGCTTTCCGCTGGTCGACCGCGTCGCGATGGCGCACGAGTCGCTGGGCGACCTGAAGAACATCGAAATCGTTGGCTTCAACACCCTGCTGATGGACTTCGTGCACGAACGCGGTGCCAAGGTCGTCGTCCGCGGCCTGCGCGCCGTTTCCGACTTCGAATACGAATTCCAGATGGCCGGTATGAACCGCAGCGTCTATCCCGAGGTCGAAACCGTGTTTCTGACGCCGGGCGAACAGTACATGTTCATTTCCGCTACCATGGTCCGCGAAATTGCGCGCTTGGGCGGCGATGTCAGTAAATTTGTGCAACCTTGTGTCGAAAAGCGCCTGCGGGCGAAAACCACAGCTTAACCGAGAGAGGAACGACAGCTATGTCCCTGATCATCACCGACGAGTGCATCAACTGCGATGTGTGCGAACCGGAGTGCCCGAACGAGGCCATCTCCCAGGGCGAGGAGATCTACCAGATCGACCCGAACAAGTGCACCGAGTGCGTCGGCCACTACGATGAACCGCAGTGCGTCCAGGTCTGCCCGGTCGATTGCATCCCCAAGGACCCCGACCACGTCGAATCCCAGGACATGCTGTGGGTCAAATACGAAAAGCTCACCGGCAACAAGCGCGCCTGAGTTTTACGTAGCCCAATAAAAAAACCCGCGGACGCCGCGGGTTTTTTATTTTTGGCCTTTTTTTGCGGCCGACCGTAGCATTTGTCCCGCTCAGGCCGCTTCCAGCTGCTTCGGGTCGAGCGGCAACAGCATGTCCTGGACGCGGCCGATGATTTCTTCCAGCGCATCGATCTGCGCCAGCAGGCTCTTCTCGACGCCATCCAGTTCGGCGATGCGGTCTTCCAGCGTATCGGTCGCCTGGTGGATGCGCTTGATGCTCTCCAGGCGACGCTTCAGCTGGATCTGGTGTTCGCGGACCTGGGTTTCCATCGGCGCCATGATCGCCCGCAGCCAGATTTCGGCATCGCGGTTGGCATGTTCGAAAGCCTTGCGCACCTGGACCGCCACCTCCTCGAAGAACTTCTGGGTGATGTTCTTCTTGTCATGGGTCAGCAGGCTGACCATGGTGTTCAGATGGTCGTCGCACCACGCCTGCAGGCGATCGAGTTCCTTTTCGTAGCGGAGCAGCGAGAAGGTCGTCGGCGAACCCAGCTTGAGGCCGTGTTCGACGGCAAAACGCTTGTAGACCGCCTCCATCATGGCCAGGATCTCGGTGATTTCACCGCCCGACTTGGACAAGGCCTCGCGCGACTTGGCAAAGAAGTTGGCCATCGCATCCGACAGCGTCTTCGAGAAGGCCGCTTCGAGCATCGCGGCGCGGGTCTCATGCGTCAGCTGGCGCAGCACGTCCAGGCCGAGGTGGCCGAACAGGTTGTTGGTCAGCGTCGAGAACACGCTGCGCACGGCGTAGTAGCGCTGCAGGCCGGATTCGAACTCGTCCTTCTCGGCGCGCACCTTGCCCATCATGTATTCGACAACGCCCTTGTTTTTGCCGCGCAACTCGGTCAGTTCGGTCAATTGCTCGCGCAGGCCGACCAGGCGCGAATCGAGCAGGCCACGAATGCGCCGGCTGACATCGCCGAACTCGCTTTCGGTGCCTTCGCAGACAATCTCGCGCTTGGCCGGAATCAGCTCGCGGGAAAGCGCCATTTCGAGCTGCGGCAAGCGGCTCTTTTCGAGCAGCGCGGTATCACCGTTGATCTTGGCGACCAGGCCCTTCTGGGCCGACACCGGGAAAACCTGGCTGGCCGGCAACTCCAGGATATTGGCGCTGGTTTCGACCTGCTTGAGGATTTCGGCATCGATTTCCTCGGCCGATTTCAACTCGTCCCACTGGCCGTCGATCTTGTTCAGCACGACCATGCGGCCGCGCCGCGCCATGCCGCCGCCGCAAATATGTTCGCGCCAGATCGCCATGTCGGACTGCGTGACGCCGGTGTCGGCGGCCAGAATGAATAGCACGGCGTGAGCGTTGGGGAGCAGCGACAGGGTCAGTTCCGGCTCGGCGCCGATGGCGTTGAGGCCCGGCGTATCGAGGACGACCAGCCCCTGCTTGAGCAGCGGATGCGGGAAATTGATCATTGCGTGGCGCCAGCGCGGCACCTCGACCAGCCCGTCCTCGCCGACGCTGTACAGCTCGATCTGCCCTTCGCCGACCTCGAAGCCGAGGCGACCCGCCTCCTCCGGAGTCACCCGGGTCGTCTCGCTGACGTGGCGCAGGGCGTACTGCATGGCATCCGGCGATTCGGTATCGAGCCCGACCTTGGTCCATTCGTCGGGGAAACGCTTGTATTCGCTGATACTGGAGTTGGTAGCGCGCGTCTGAATCGGCAACAGCTCGATGCAGGGCTGCTTGTTGCCGTCGAACAACAGTTCGGTCGGGCACATCGTCGTCCGGCCGGCCGACGAGGGCAGCATCCGGTTGCCGTAATCGGCAAAGAAGATGGCATTGATCAGTTCGGACTTGCCGCGCGAAAACTCGGCAACGAAGGCGACATTCAGACGATCCTCGCGCAAGCGCTCGAGCAATTGCGTCAGGCGCATGTCGCTCTGGGCGTCGGAGAGTTCGTTCTGACTCAGCCAGCTTTGCAGCTCGCCAATATAAGTGGCGAGACGGGACCGCCAGGCGGTGTAGGCAGCGAATTGGTTGGCCAGCGACATGAGAATATTCCCGGATGCTATCGGAAATTTCAATTTAGCATAAAAACAGGGGCTTGCAGATAGTTATTAATGCTGGCAGCCAACACAGTAATAGGTGCTGCGGCCAGCCTGCCGAATCTGCCGGACAATCCCGCCGCAGCGCAGGCATGGCAGACCGGCCCGATCATAGACCCCGGCCTGGATCTGGAAGCAGCCGGCACCGCCATCGCTATGCACGTAGTCGCGAATGCTGCTGCCGCCGGCCGCAATCGCGTCCGACAGCGTTTCGCGGATGGCCGGCACCAGCATCTCATAACGGGCCCGACTGATCCGGTTGGCTGCTCGCAGTGGCGAAATACCGGCACGGAACAGGCTTTCCGAGGCGTAAATGTTGCCGATGCCGACGACCAGATGGCTATCCATCAGCGTCGGCTTGATCGGCCCACCGCGCCGGGCAATCGCCTCGTACAGCCAGTCGGCCGTAAATACATCGGACAGCGGCTCGACCCCTTGCGAGGCCAGCAAGGGATGCTGCCCGGCCTGATCCGGCGGTCCGGGCTGCCAAAGGACGACACCGAAGCGGCGCGGATCGGCCAGGCGCAGGGTCTGAGTCGCCAACACCAGGTCAAAATGGTCATGTTTGGCCGGTGGCAGATCGGGCGGCACAAAGCGCAGGTTGCCCGACATCCCGAGATGGATGATCAAACTGCCCTCAACGCCCGGTCGCTCGCAATCGATCAACAGATACTTGCCACGCCGGCGGACCTCGACGATCCGGCAGCCCGGGAGCAGTTCGCGCAGCGCCGGTGGAATCTCGTGACGCAACTTCGGGGCCCGGATGACCACCCCGTCAATCACCGCACCGACCAGTTCCGGCGCCAGTCCACGGCGACATACTTCCACTTCCGGCAATTCCGGCATTGCTTGTTCCTCCGACCAAACCCAAATAACATCGCAAACTTATTGGATTTTATGCGCTCCTAAGAGCAAGCTCGCGCATATCTAGACTGAAAGCCGTCCATGCAACTGAAGCTCATCGCTGCCGCCCTCTCGTTCGCCCTCGGTCTGACCCTTGGCGGCCCCGTCCTGGCTGCCGGCGACCCGCCGGCCCGCCCGATCGCCAAGCGGCTGGTGCAAGCCTCGTCCGAGGACTTGCTGGCACGTACCGTATTCCAGGTGCTGATTGGCGAATTCGCCCTGCGCCGCGGCGACCCCAAGCTGAGTTCCGACGCCTGGGCCGACCTGGCCCAGCGCACGCGCGACCCGAAAGTCATTGCCCGGGCGACCGAAATTGCCGGCGGCACCCGCCAGTACGAGCGCGCCCTGGAACTGACCAGGCTCTGGCTGGAAGTCGAACCCGACTCGACCAAAGCCAAGCAAACGCAGTCCTCGCTGCTGATCCTGTCCAATCGCCTCGACGAACTGGCGCCGCAATTGACTGCCCTGCTCGAACAGGACAAGCCCAACCTCGGCACCAACCTGATGCAGCTCAACCGCATGCTGAACAAGCACGGCGACAAGACTGCCGTGCAGAAGCTGATCGACCGTGTGGCGACGCCCTACGAAAATCTTCCCGAGGCTCATTTCGCGATGGCCCAGGCAGCGGCCAACGCTGGCGACAACCTGCGCGCCCTGAATGAAACCGAAAAATCGCTGCAACTGCGGCCGGACTGGGAAATCGCCGCCGTCGCCCGCGCCCAGTTGCAGGCACAGCAATCGGCGAACACCGCCATCGACAGCCTGACCGAATTCGTCGGCCGCAACCCCGGCGCCCATGATGCGCGCCTGGCCCTGGCCCGTCTGCTGATCAGCGAAAAACGCTACGACGAATCGCGCAAGCAATTCGACCAGCTGATCAAGAACACCCCGGACAATCCCGAAGTCATGTACCCGGTCGCCATGCTCGCCCTGCAACAGGGCGACACCGTGACCGGGCGCGCCCAGCTTGAGCGGCTGCTGACTTCCGATTATCCGGACAAGAGCAACATTCACTTCTTCCTCGGCCAACTCGACCAGGAAGACAAAAAGCCGGACAGCGCCCTCGAACATTTCCGCCAGGTCACCGCCGGCCCGCAATTCATCGCCGCCCGCTCGCGCGCCGCCCTGATCATGATGCAACAGGGCAAGCTCGATGCCGCCCGCGAACTGCTCCACAACACCCAGAGCGGCACGCCGGCCGAACGCGTCCAGCTGACCCTGGCCGAATCGCAATTGCTGCGCGACGCCGGCCGACACAACGATGCCTACATCGTGCTCGACAGCGCCCTGAGCACACAGCCCGATTCGACCGAACTGATCTACGAAGCGGCCCTGACCGCCGAACGCATTGGCAAGCCGGAACTGCTCGAAAGCCACATCAAGCACCTGCTCGCCATCAAGCCCGACCACGCGCACGCCCTTAACGCCCTCGGCTATTCGCTGGCCGAACGCAACGTCCGGTTGACCGAAGCCCACGACCTGATCGCCAAGGCGCTGAGCCTCGCCCCGGAAGACCCCTTCATCATGGACAGCATGGGCTGGGTACTCTATCGCCAGGGCAAGCTGGCCGAGGCGCTGCGCACGCTGGAAGCCGCCTACAAGATCAAGGCCGATCCGGAAATCGCCGCCCATCTCGGCGAAGTACTGTGGGCCATGAACCGCAAGGATGAGGCCCGCGGCATCCTGAAGGAAGCCGCCAAGACCAATCCGGACAACGAAGTTCTCGCCGGCACCCTGAAGAAACTCCTGCCTTGAAGCTGCGTTTCGCTCTGCTGCTAGCGGCAGGTTTGCTGACCGGCTGCGCCGGCCTGCCGCCGGCTGCCTTGTCGCCGATCCCTCTCTCGCCCCGCGACCAGATCCACGACTTTTCTTTGAACGGCCGCTTCGCCCTGCGCGTCACCCTGCCCGGCGAGAAAACCCAAAGCTCCGGCGGCCGCCTGACCTGGACCCACCAGAACCGCAGCGACCGCGTCCTGCTCGCCAGCCCGCTCGGCTACGGTCTGGCCGAAATCGAAACGACGCCCGAACTGTCCCGCCTCAAGACCGCCGAGGGCAAGATCCGGGAATCCGATGATCCCGATGCGCTGATCGAGGAAGTCACCGGCCAGCGCCTGCCGGTCACCCGCCTGCCGGCCTGGTTGCTCGGCCGGGGCGGCGGCGAAGCGCGCATCGAACCCGACCCCCTGGGGCGCCCCGGCAGGCTATACGAAGCCGGCTGGCAGGTTGACTACGCTTACGACGACGAAATGCCCACCGCCCTGCCAGCCCGCCTGACCATTTCGCGTGACGGCGAAATCGAACTGAAACTGCGCATCGAAGAGTGGAAGGAAACACCGTGAGCGAATGGAACTGGGACAGCAACTGGCCGGCACCGGCCAAGCTGAATCTATTTCTACACGTTGTCGGGCGCCGGGCCGATGGCTACCACCTGCTGCAAACCGTCTTCCGCTTCATCGCCCGTGCCGACACGCTGCGCTTCGAACCGCGCCACGATGGCCAAATCGTTCTTGCCACGCCGATCCCCGGCGTCCCGGCCGACAGCGATCTGACCGTCCGCGCCGCCCGCCTGCTGCAACAGACCACGGCTTGCCGGCAGGGGGCGACCATCCATCTCGACAAGCAGTTGCCAATGGGCGGCGGCCTGGGCGGCGGCTCGTCCGATGCGGCCACCGTGCTGCTCGCCCTCAATTACCTGTGGCAAACCGGGCTGGGTCGCCCGGAGCTGGAAAAACTCGGCCTTTCGCTGGGCGCCGACGTGCCGGTCTTTGTCCATGGCCGTAACACCTTTGCCGAGGGCGTCGGCGAAGCCTTTACCGACGTCGACCTGCCGCCGGAAACCTATCTGATCCTCCATCCCGCAGTCCACGTCCCCACGGCGGCCATTTTCGGCGCACCGGAACTGAAGCGCGACACACCGCCGCTGCGCCCGGCCGACTGGCAGCCCGGACAAGGCCACAACGATCTGGAAGTAGTCGCCTGTGCAAAATTCCCGGTCGTGGCCGAACACCTCGCCTGGCTCAAGGCACATGCGCCGCAAGCGATGATGACCGGCTCCGGCGCCTGTGTCTTCGCCGGTTTTGCCCGGCGCAGCACGGCGGAAGACCTGCTCGCCCGACTCCCCGTTGGCATGAAAGGGTGGGTCGCCGACGGTCTGCCGGAACACCCACTCGCAAAAATTCGCTAAAAGGGCTGGATTTCCCCCCTCACCTCCTGTAATATTCGCGCCTCGCTTGGACGCGAACCCGTTCGAGCAACCCGCTGGGGAGTCGCCAAGTTGGTCAAGGCACCGGATTTTGATTCCGGCATTCGAAGGTTCGAATCCTTCTTCCCCAGCCAAGCTTTCCTTCGGGCAGGTCACAAGCCTGCCCGATTTTCATTGTGTCGGACAAAGGCTGGCAACCATGCTGAAAGTCCGGAGGAACGTCGAAATGGCCTACAACAGCTTGATGGTCTTCACCGGCAACGCCAATCCGAAACTGGCTGCCGATGTCGCAAAACAGCTCAATGTCGATCTTGGTCGCGCCAACGTCGGTCGTTTTTCCGACGGCGAAGTCAGCGTCGAGTTGCAGGAACATGTCCGCGGCCGCGACATCTTCGTGCTGCAATCGACCTGCGCACCGACCAACGACAACCTGATGGAACTGCTGGTCATCGTCGATTCGCTTAAGCGCGCCTCGGCCGGCCGGATCACCGCCGCCATCCCGTATTTCGGCTACGCCCGTCAGGACCGCCGCTCGCGTTCGTCGCGCGTGCCGATCGCTGCCAAGCTGGTCGCCAACATGCTCGTCGCCTCCGGCGTCGACCGCGTGCTGACCATGGACCTCCACGCCGAACAGATCCAGGGCTTCTTCGACATTCCGGTCGATAACATCTATGCCCTGCCCATCCTGCTCGACGACATCCGCAAGCAGAATTACGAAAACCCGCTGGTCGTTTCGCCCGACCACGGCGGCGTCGTCCGGGCCCGTTCGCTGGCCAAGCGCCTCGAATGCGACCTGGCGATCATCGACAAGCGCCGCCCGAAGGCCAATGTCTCCGAAGTAATGAACATCATCGGTGAAGTCGACGGCCGTACCTGCATCATCATGGACGACATGGTCGACACCGCCGGCACCCTGTGCAAGGCCGCCACCGCCCTGAAGGCCAACGGCGCCAAGAAGGTCGTCGCCTACTGTACCCACCCGGTACTGTCCGGCCCGGCTGTCGAGCGTGTCAATTCGTCCGACCTCGACGCCCTGGTCGTCACCGACACCATTCCGCTGCGCGACGATGCCGCCGCTTCACCGCGCATCCGCCAGCTGTCCGTGGCCGAAATCATGGCCGAAACCATTCGCCGGATCAGCAACGACGACTCCGTCTCGTCGCTGTTCATCGACTAAGTTTTTTAAACCTTCCTGCTCTGGTCGCGGATCAGGAAACACTCTGGAGTATCACCATGACTTTTGAACTGATCGCGCAAGCGCGCACGCTGCAGGGAACGGGTGCGAGCCGCCGCCTGCGTCGCGCTGCCAAGGTGCCGGGCATCGTTTACGGTGGCGCCGCTGCCGCCCAATCGATCGAAGTTGATCACAACGACCTGCTGTTGAAGCTGAAGAAGGAAGCCTTCCACTCTTCGATCATCAACCTCGTTATCGATGGCAAGAAGGAACAGGTTCTGCTGCGCGATACCCAGCGTCACGCCTACAAGCTGCAAGTCCTGCACGTCGACTTCCAGCGCGTCGATGCCACCCACGAACTGCACATCAAGGTGCCGCTGCACTTCGTCAACGAAGAAATCGCCCCGGGCGTCAAGCTCAACGGCGGCCTGGTCAACCACGTGATGACCGAAGTCGAAGTCCACTGCCTGGCCGGCGACCTGCCCGAGTTCATCGAAGTCGACCTCGCCGCCCTGAAGATTGGCGACAGCATTCACCTGTCCCAGCTCAAGCTGCCGAAGGGCGTCAAGCTGGTCCACCACACCGGTGACGACGTGGTCGTTGGCGTGGTCGGCAAGGGTGGCTCCTCCGACGCCGCCGAAGGCGAAGCTGCTGCCGAGTAATCTCCGGCCCTCAGCAGGAACGGCCGCCGCTGGCTTCATGCCGCCGGCGGCTTTTTCGCACTTATAGCCAATGAACGCACCCCGCCTGATCGTCGGCCTCGGCAACCCGGGACCGGAATACGAAGCTACCCGGCACAACGTCGGCTTCTGGTTTGTCGACCAGCTGGCCGACAAGCTGAAGGTGACGCTCGCCCCGCAAGCCAAGTTCTTCGGCAGGGCGGCGCGCGCCGACGAGACCTGGCTGCTGCAGCCGACCACCTTCATGAACCGCTCCGGCCAGGCGGTGGCCGCACTGGCCAATTTCTACAAGATTCCGCCGGCCGAGATCCTGGTCATCCACGACGAGCTCGATCTGCCGCCGGGAGGCATCCGTCTCAAGCAGGGTGGCGGCAATGGCGGCCACAACGGCCTGAAAGACATTCAGGCCAAGCTCGGGACGCCGGATTTCTGGCGCCTGCGCCTCGGCATCGGCCATCCGCGCACGCTGAACCTGGCGCAGCAGGTGGTCGATTTCGTACTGCACCAGCCGCGCAAGGAAGAACTGCCGGATATCGAACACGCCCTGGCCCGCTGCCTGCTGGCCTGGCCCAAACTTGCCGCCGGGGACTTTGCCGGCGCCCAACAACAGTTGCACGGCAAAGCCGTCTAAGGAAAACATCATGTCTCTCAAATGCGGCATCGTCGGCCTGCCCAACGTCGGCAAGTCCACCCTCTTCAACGCCCTGACCAAGGCCGGCATCGAAGCCGCCAACTATCCGTTCTGCACCATCGAGCCGAACGTCGGCATCGTCGAAGTCCCGGACAAGCGGATGAAGGCGCTGGCCGAGATCGTCAAGCCGCAGAAGATGCAGCCGGCCATCGTCGAATTCGTCGACATCGCCGGTCTGGTCGCCGGCGCCTCCAAGGGTGAAGGCCTGGGCAACCAGTTCCTTGCCAACATCCGCGAAACCGATGCCGTGGTACATGTCGTGCGCTGCTTTGCCGACGACAACGTGGTGCACGTTTCCGGCGGCGTCGATCCGCTGCGCGACATCGAGGTCATCGACACCGAACTGGCGCTGGCCGACATGGCCACCGTTGAAAAGGCGCTCAACCGCTACCGCCGTCCGGCCAGCTCCGGCGACAAGGAAGCCAAGATCCTGGTTGCCGTGCTGGAAAAATGCTACGCCCAGCTCGACCAGGCCAAGGCGGTTCGCGCGCTCGACCTGTCCAAGGAAGAATGGGCCAGCCTCAAGCCCTTCTGCCTGATCACCGCCAAGCCCGTGCTCTACGTCGCCAACGTGGCCGAAGACGGTTTCGAGAACAACCCGCTGCTCGACGCCGTACGCGCCCATGCCGCCGCCGAGAAGGCTGAAGTGGTCTCGCTGTGCGCCTCGATCGAATCGGAAATCGCCGACCTCGACGACGAAGAAAAAGAAATGTTCCTGGCCGACCTCGGCCTCGAAGAACCGGGGCTCGACCGCCTGATCCACGCCGGCTACAAGCTGCTCGGCCTGCAGACCTACTTCACGGCCGGGGTCAAGGAAGTCCGCGCGTGGACCATCCATGCCGGCGACACCGCACCGCAGGCGGCCGGCGTCATCCACACCGACTTCGAGCGCGGCTTCATCCGTGCCCAGACCATTGCTTTCGATGACTTCATCACCTACAAGGGCGAGGCCGGGGCCAAGGAAGCGGGCAAGATGCGCGCCGAAGGCAAGGAATACGTGGTCAAGGATGGCGATGTAATGAATTTCCTGTTTAACGTATAAACTTCAGTCATATCCGCCCCGCCACCTCAGGTTCAGTGACCCCACCCGACACGCCCAGCCACGCACCGAAACCCGCAGCGGACAGACAACCTCTGTCCACCGCCGTCTTGCTGCGGGCCTACGAGCAGAGTCACGAGGCGATCCTGGTCACCAGCGGCGACAATCTGATCGTCGCCGTCAACGGGGCGTTTTGCCGCATGAGCGGCTATACGGCAGACGAGCTGATCGGCCACAACCCGCGCATGCTGGCGGCCGGCCGGGCCAGCCCGGAGTTCTACGCGACGATGTGGTCGGCGCTGCGGACCAGTGATTTCTGGGAAGGCGAGATCTGGAACAAGCGCAAGGATGGCACGACCTATCCGCGCTGGCTGAAAATCGCCGTGCTGCGCAATGCTGACGGCAGCGTGCAAAGCCATGTCGCCAATTTCACCGACATCTCGGCCAGCAAGGAAGTCGCCGAGCGACTGGCTTACCTGGCCTACCACGACCCGCTGACCAACCTGCCGAACCGCCTCGCCTTCGAGTCGCAACTGGCCCAGTCGCTGCGTGTCTGCGAGCGCGAGAATCACCAGCTGGCGCTGATGCTGATCGACCTCGACAATTTCAAGAACATCAACGACACGCTGGGCCACCAGGTCGGCGATGAACTGCTGCAGAAGGTCGCCCTGCGCCTGCGTGAATGCGTGCGCTCCAGCGATCTGGTGGCACGCATCGGCGGCGACGAATTCGTCGTCGTCCTGCCCGAGATCGAAAGCCCGCTGACCGCAGCCCGCGTCGCCAGCAAGATCCAGAGCCAGCTGGCCGACAACTACCGGATCGGCGATCACGTGCTGTACGCCACGCCAAGCATCGGCATCAGCCTGTTCCCGATCGACGGCAGCGACCCCGGCACCCTGCTGCGCAACGCCGATGCGGCGATGTACCACGCCAAGAGCGCCGGCCGGAACAACCATCAGTTCTACACCGCCCGGATGAATGAAGCGGCCGGCGAACGGCTGCAGATGGAAAACGAACTGCGCCAGGCGATCTCGGCGATTTCCCCAAGCCACAGCGAGTTTTCGCTGCATTTCCAGCCGCAGATCCAGACCTCGACCGGCCGCGTGATCGGGCTCGAAGCCCTGCTCCGCTGGCACAGCCCGACTTTCGGCTCGGTGCCCCCGTCGCGCTTCATCACCATTGCCGAGGAAACCGGGCTGATCCAGCCGCTGGGCGACTGGGTGATCTGGGAAACCTGCCGGCTGATCCGCTGTTTCAAGGAACAGGGCATCGACAACATTCGCGTCGCAATCAACATTTCGGCCCAGCAGTTGCGCCACGAAAACCTGCTGCTGCTGGTCCGCGGCGCGCTGGCCTGCTACGACCTGCGGCCGCAGGACATCGAGCTTGAGGTGACCGAAAGCACGGCCATGGAGAACCCGGAAACGACGCTGTCCATCCTCGACCAGCTGTCAGCGATGGGCATCATGCTGGCCATCGACGATTTCGGCACCGGCTATTCCTCGCTCGCCTACCTGAAGCATTTGCCGATCCAGCGTCTGAAGCTCGACCGCTCCTTCGTCAAGGACATCGAGACCGACGCCAACGATGCGGCGATCTGTACCGCGACCATCGCGCTCGGCCACAGCCTGGGTCTCGAACTGGTCGCCGAAGGCGTCGAGACGGCCGAACAGCAGAATTTCCTGGCCAGCCTGAACTGCGACACCCTGCAGGGCTACCTGTACAGCAAGCCGATGCCCTTCGAGCAGACGCTGGCCTATCTGAAGGCCGACCGGCTCAACGGATAACCTTGCGCCACTCGGCCTCGAAGGTGCGCACCAGGACCTGATTGTTCAACTGATTGACCTCGGCCGGCACGCGGCTCATGTCGGCCGGAAAGATGAACAGACCGGGCAGGGTTTCATTGGTTAAAAATCGGATTTTTGTCGGGCTTAGCGCGCCCCGCAGGAAGTCCCCTTGGGGGATGGGATTTGTGAACTCCTGCCGCCCGGCCAGGATGAAACCCCATTCGCCGAACGACGGCACCAGCGCGTGATACGGCGCCGTCTTGAAGCCGGCCGCTTCCAGCGTCGTCACCACGCACCAGAACGACTGCCGGGCATAGAGCGGCGAGGTCGATTGGACGACCAGCATCCCGTGGGCCGACAGGCGCTTCTCGACCAGCCGGTAGAAGGCCGAGGTGTATAGCTTGCCGAGCGCAAAGTTGGCCGGATCGGGGAAGTCGATGACGATGAAATCGAAGTAGTCGCGGCTGTCCTCCAGCCATTGCAGGGCGTCGGCGTTGATGATCCTGACCCGTTCCGACTTCAGCGCCCCCTCGTTCAGCGCGACCAGTGCCGGCGCGGTCGAGAACAGTTCGGTCATCGCCGGATCGAGATCGACTAGGGTCACCGACTCGACATTCGGATACTTGAGAATCTCGCGCACGGCCAGCCCGTCGCCGCCGCCCAGCACCAGCACGCGCTTTGCGCCGGGCAGGCTGGCCAGCCCGGGATGAACCAGCGCCTCGTGGTAGCGGTATTCGTCGTGCGACGAGAACTGCAGGTTGTTGTTCAGGAACAGCCGCAAGTCGTCACGCCAGCGGGTGACGACGATGCGCTGGTAGGGCGTCGTCTCGGCATGGACGATTTCGTCGGCGTAGAGGTGGGCCTCGGCGAAGGTGGTCAGTGGCCCGGCGCCAGCAAAGCCAACGGCCAGCAAGCCGAAGACGCTCCAGCTTTGCACCGCCAGCCAGCGCCGCCCTGGCAACTGGTCACGGAAGAGGTGCAACGCCCACAGCGCGACGGCGACGTTCAAGACGCCGAACAACAGCCCGGTGCGGACCATGCCGAGCTGCGGCGCCAGCACCAGCGGGAACAGGATGGAAACCGCCAGGGCGCCGAGATAGTCGAAAGTGAGCACTTGCGACACCAGGTCCTTGAAGGCCAGTTCGCGCTTCAGGATGCGCATGACCAAAGGAATCTCCAGACCGACCAGCACGCCGACGCCGAACACCGCCAGATAGAGCACCAGCTTGAACGGCGCCGCCAGCCAGGTGAACACCAGGAACAGCCCGACCGCTGAAAAACCGCCGAGCAGGCCGACCATCAGCTCGATCTGGATAAAGCGACCGATCAGGTCGCGGGTAATGTATTTGGACAGCCACGAACCGGCGCCCATGGCGAACAGGTAGGTGCCGATCACCGTCGAAAACTGCGTCACCGAATCGCCGAGCAGGTAGGACGACAGCGCGCCGGCGATCAACTCGTAGGCCAGCCCGCAGGAGGCGATGACGAAGACGGAGAAGAGGAGGGCGTGGCGCATGGGCGGGGATGTTAACCTAAAGCATTGAACGGCACGCCGCCGGCATGGTCAGACCGGCATCGCATTTTTCGATTTTGGCCAATTTTTCATGCCGACCGTAGCATTCATCTCCGCCCTGCTCCTCGCCGCCTTCGCGCCCTTCGCCCAGGCTGCCGAATACACCATCGATCCGACGCACACCTACGCCAGCTTCGAAATCGACCATCACGGCTTCTCGACCCAGCGCGGCTGGTTCAACCAGAGCAGCGGCATCGTCGACTTCGACCCCGAGGCCAAGACCGGCCGCATCGACATCCGCATCGCCGTCGCCTCGCTCGATACCGGCATGGCCAAGCGCGACGAAATCCTGCTCGGCGAAAACTGGTTCAAGGCCAAGGACTTCCCGGACATCCTGTTCCGCAGCGACAAGCTGGTATTCACCGACGACAAGCTGACCGCCGTCGACGGCCAACTGGTCATGCTCGGCGAAATCCGGCCGCTGCGACTGGAGATTGCCCGCTTCAAGTGCGGCCTCAATCTGGCCAACCGCAAACGAGGCTGCGGTGCCGACGCCTATGGCGTGCTGCGCCGCTCCGAGTTCGGCATGCAGCAGGGCATCCCCTTCATCGGCGACGAGGTGCGCCTGCGTATCCAGGTCGAAGCCTACCTGCCCTAAGCAGTCCCCGCTCCTCAGCAAACACGTGTGCTAACGCGCTGTTTCTGCGAAAATAGCAGCCCTTTTGCCGTTCCCGGAAGCCCCCATGCCACCGCACCCCGCCATCGCCAATACCGCCGAGATCGTCGCCGAGCTCAAGGCCGGCCGCATGGTCATCCTGGTCGATGAAGAAGACCGCGAAAACGAAGGCGACCTGGTCATGGCCGCCGAACACATCACGCCGGAAGCGATCAACTTCATGGCCAAGTACGGCCGCGGCCTGATCTGCCTGACGCTGACCGAAGCGCGCTGCAAGAAGCTCGGCCTGGCCCAGATGGCCACCAACAACAAGACCCAGTACGGCACCGCCTTCACCGTCTCGATCGAGGCCGCCGAAGGCGTTACCACCGGCATCTCGGCCGCCGACCGGGCGCGCACCATCCAGGTCGCCGTCGCCAAGAACACGACCATCGACGACATCGTCCAGCCCGGCCACGTCTTCCCGATCACCGCCCGCGAAGGCGGCGTGCTGGTCCGCGCCGGGCATACCGAAGCCGGCTGCGACCTGGCCGGCATGGCCGGTCTGGAACCCTCCTCGGTGATCTGCGAGATCATGAACGACGACGGCACCATGGCCCGCCTCCCGGAGCTGATGGAATTCGCCAAGGAACACGGCCTGAAGATCGGCACCATCGCCGACCTGATCCACTACCGCGCCGCTTCCGAAAAACTGGTCGAGCGCGTGACCAGCAAGACCATCGCCACCGCGCATGGCGACTTCACACTGCACGCCTACGTCGACCGCGCCAGCGGCGCCACGCACCTGGCGCTGGTCAAGGGCGCCATCCCGGCCGGCGGCGAAACCCTGGTCCGCGTCCATGAACCGCTGTCGGTACTCGACTTCCTCGACCCGGCCAGCAAACAGCAATCCTTCTCGATCGACCAGGCGCAAGCCGCCATGGCCCAGAACGGCCACGGCGTCATCGTGTTGATGCACCGCGCCGAATGCGGCGAAGACCTGATCACCCGCCTGACTGGTAACGCCCCACGTACCCAGACCAAGTGGGACCCGCGCACCTACGGCATCGGCGCCCAGATCCTGCGCGATGTCGGCGTTTCCAAGATGCGCCTGCTCTCCAGCCCGCGCAAGATGCCCTCGATGACCGGCTTCGGCCTTGAAGTCACCGGTTTCGTCACCTCACCTGCCGAGCTATAAAAATGTCCCGCTTCGACAACGTCTACGAATACGACAACAACCTCAACGGCGCCGGTCTCCGCATCGGCATCGTGATGAGCCGCTTCAACCTGCCCGTCTGCGAAGGCCTGCTCTCCGCCTGCGTCGATGAACTGAAGCGCCTTGGCGTCGCCGACGGCGACATGGCCATCGCCACCTGCCCGGGCGCGCTGGAAATCCCGCTGATCCTGCAAACCATGGCCAACAGCGGCCGATTCGACGCGCTGGTCGCCCTCGGCGCAGTCATCCGTGGCGAGACCTACCACTTCGAAGTCGTCTCCAACGACTCCTGCCGCGCCATCATGGAAGTCCAGCTCGATAACGGCATCCCCATCGCCAACGGCATCCTGACCTGCGAAACCGACGAGCAGGCCGAAGTCCGCATGCAACCCAAGGGCGCCGACTGCGCCCAGGCCGCCGTTGAAATGGCCAATCTCCAGAAAGCGATCGCCCAATGACCACCTTCCTCAGCGACAGCGAACATCCGCAGGACGTCAAGGCGCCGCCCAAGTCGGCCCGCCGCCGGGCTCGCGAATTCGTCCTCCAGGGCCTCTACCAGTGGCGCGTCGGCGGTGCCGACGAGGCCGCCATCGAAGCCTACGCCCCGGAAATGGAAGGCTTCGCCAAGGCCGACCGTGAATTCTTCGTCGGCACGCTGCGCGGCGTCATGGCCCAGCAGGAAAAGCTGATCGAGCAGATTTCCACCCACATCGACCGTCCGTTCACCGAACTGTCGCCGGTCGAAGCCTGCATCCTGCTGCTCGGCAGCTTCGAAATGCTCAACCACGCCGAAACGCCCTACCGCGTGATCATCAACGAAGCCATCGAACTGACCAAGGCCTTCGGCGGCACCGACGGCCACAAGTACGTCAACGGCGTGCTCGACAAGATCGCCGGCGTGCTGCGCCCGACCGAGGTCGCCGCCCGCAAGCAGGGCAAGTAAGCACCCATGCCGGGCGAGTTCGCGCTGATCGACAAGTACTTCGCCCGGCCCACGCCCTCGGCCGTGCTCGGCCCCGGCGACGACTGTGCCCTGCTCCAGCCAACGCCCGGCAAGCAACTGGCGGTGACCACCGACATGCTGGTCGCCGGCACCCATTTCCTGCCTGACACCAATCCGAAGAACCTCGGCTGGAAGGCACTTGCCGTCAATCTCTCCGACCTCGCCGCAATGGGCGCCCAGCCGCGCTGGGTAACGCTGGCCGGCGCCATGCCATCGGTCGACGAGGCGTGGATTGCCCAGTTCGCCGAAGGCTTCTTCGCTTGCGCCGCCGAATACGGCGTCGATGTGGTCGGTGGCGACACCACCAAGGGCCCGCTCAACCTGTGCATCACCGCCATGGGCGAAGTCGAACCCGGCCAGGCGCTGCGCCGCGACGGCGCCAAGCCCGGTGATCAGATCTGGGTGTCCGGCCGCCCCGGGCTGGCCAGCCTCGGCCTCGCCCACCTGCAGGGCCGGATCAAGCTGCCCGAACCCTGGCCGCGCCTGTGCGTCGCCGCCCTCGAAAAGCCGCGCCCGCGCGTCGCCCTCGGCCTGGCGCTGAACGGCATTGCCAGCGCCGCCATCGACGTTTCCGACGGCCTCTTGGCCGACCTCGGCCACATCGCCGAACGCTCGGCCTGCGCCGCCGCCGTCAAGCTCGTCCAGCTGCCACACCTGAAGGAACTGGCCGGCAGCGGCGAGACCTACAACGCCGAGCTCCGCCGCTTTGCCCTCGACTGCCAGCTGGCCGGCGGCGACGACTACGAACTGTGCTTCACCGCCCCCGGCACGCAGAGCCTGGCCATCGCCCAGATCGCCGCCCGCCTCGAACTGCCGTTGTGGAACATCGGCGAAATGGTTGCCGGCCCGGCCGGCGAAGTCAGCGTCTTCGACCCCGACGGCAAGCCAGTCGAATTCGCACGCAAGGGATACGACCATTTTGGCAACCAAGCCTAGCCTCAAGATCCTGCTCGCCCACCCGGCGCACTTCTTCGCGCTCGGCTGCGGCAGCGGCCTGGCGCCCAAGGCGCCCGGCACCTTCGGCACGCTGTTCGCGTGGGCGACCTTCGCGCTGTTCCACGGCTATTTTTCCGATTTCGGCCTTATTTTCCTGCTGACCGTAGCATTCATCGCCGGCATCTGGTTCATCGACGTCACCGGCCGCGCCCTCGGCGACCCCGACCACGGCAGCATCGTCTGGGACGAAATCGTTCCCTTCTGGCTGGTCCTGTTGATGACGCCGGACACCTTCTTCTGGCAACTCACCGCCTTCATGCTGTTCCGCTACTTCGACATCACCAAGCCGCAGCCGGCCCGCTACTTCGACCAGCACGTCAAGAACGGCTTCGGCGTCATGGCCGACGACCTGGTCGCCGCCGGCTACACCCTGCTCTGCCTCGCCCTGCTCAAGATCGTTCTGGCCTGACACACCCGGCCGCGACAGGCATAGAATGAAGGCGTGCCTTACAAGGGAGCCTCATCATGAGCCACAAGCACGCCCACCTGATGCGCAGCATCTTCCAGGACCCGCCCTCGGCCAACATCCACTGGCGCGAAATCGAATCCCTGCTCAGCCACCTCGGCGCCGAGGTCGAACCCTCGCACGGCGCCCGCTTCAAGATCACGCTGAACAAGGTCGAAGCCTTCCTGCACCACCCGCATAACAGCAGCACCTGCAGCAAGACCGACATCAAGGCCATCCGCGACGTGCTGACCCATGCCGGGGTGACCCTGTCGGCCTACGAGGCCGGCGAAGTCTAAACAAACCGGGATTCCTTCCCGATCCGGCAAGGCAAAATGCCTCGCCGGCCTCAGGCAAGCTGACCTTGGGCCAGGCATGCCATCCGGGTTCTACTGTCTCCACCCCAAACCCAACGGAGACAACATGAACCCCTACCGCTTCGACGACCGCCACATCGCCTGGCAACCCTTCGGCGACTTCCCCCACTTCGTCTTTTCCATCCTGCAGGTCGACATGCAGCAACGCATCGCCGACGTCATCTTCAAGTTCGCCGCCCGCCAGCAGATCGTGCTGCACCGCCACAAGGCGCTCAACCACACCTTCGTCATCCAGGGCGAACACTGCATCTACGAAGAAGACGGCAGCCTGCGCGAAATCCGCCCGGCCGGCAGCCACACCATCTCGCCGGCCAGCCAAACCCCGCACCGCGAAGGCGGCGGCCGCCTCGAAGACGTCATCGTCCTGTTCAGCATGCGCCCGCAACCCGGCGAACTGCTCTACGAAATCCTCGACGACAACGGCCAGATCGTTGCCGAAGTAACACTGGAGACGCTGAACGACATCTTCCAGGCCAATCGCCAGGCGCTCGCCGCGTAACCAAAAAACAAAAAAGCCACCGAGAACGGTGGCTTTTTCTTGAATCACTGGCGCGCCCGGCGCGCCCCTGCCTTCGGAGGGCTCCGATCTACGACATATATAGATAGTTATTATTTGGCTTGTATTGTTTAAAATCGTTATTACATTGATTTTTAATAGTTTTTAATGGTTTAAAACGAGACCTTTTTAAACCAAATCACTACATTCATTTAGGGACGCATGTCTCATTTGAAATATTTGCTGTAGTATCTCAGCATCAAATTTCCGCCCCAGACGACTATTGCCCGCAATGCTCTACACAGAGCGTCACGAGATTTCTACGCCGAAAACACCTGCAAGGACGCATGAAAAATCGCCTTGAGGAACTCGTTGGGCACTTGCAGGCTTTCCACCCCGCCCCCGAACAGACGCTCGTTGCTTTAAGAGTGCCTCCCGCCTGCCACGAGCTCTACGCCGTGGCCAAAGCATGTGAACAAGCCCTAACACGTCTGTCCGACCATCGCAACGCGGCCGCGCTGCTCGACGCCCGGGATGTCGTCCGGGGAATTCTGCGATTGCTGCCGCTACATGGGGATCTAAGCAGAAACGACTATCGCTCTCTCGACGCCGTACCGGACCTTCTTGATGATGCGTACCGCGCCTTGCCTCAGAATTGCCCGGTCGAGCCGTGGTGGCACGAGACGCTGCGTGAGGCACTTCTTGTACACTTGTTGCTCTCACCTGATCCCACCACCATTAGCTTATTGGTGAGGGCCCTGCGCCGAGGACTCCCAATCTCCCTGGCCCTATACCAACGGCAGAACTCCCCGACAGTCCGGATCCAACTGATGCTGGATTGCCTGACAGCAGAGGGTACTAAATTCGCCCGAGAAGCACTGGCACTAGCTGACACCGCCGCCCTTCTAAAAACGCTACCTGAACTGCGCTTTGAAGAGCTGCATCCTGACAACTTCGCCGCCCTAGCAACCCTCCGTAGCACTCGTGCATTACCAGTTTCGACAGCTAGCCCCCGCGAGCGCCTTTCACGACTTGCCCGCGACATCGGTGTGGCTGCAGTTGCCCAGCGGCGCGAGTACCACGCCCCAGCCGAGCAACGCATACCATCCGTCGAAATACGTCACGAACTGCTCCGGCGCTCAGAGCGGTGGTCCGAACCCGAACAAATTGCCCTGCAGGCCACATTGCTGCTCGGGCGGCTGGGCACGCACATTCTCCAGACAAACAATCAGGATTCGCACTGCCATATCGAGCACCATCTGCACGAAGCATGGATCCGTCGCCACTTACCCGAAGCACCAGAATTCACGCGTCAACTTGAGGGAACTGGTTATGCGCATGTTGGCCGGCAAATCCATATCCCTCTCCCGAGACGGCTGGGCCACGCACTTGCGGCCCTTGGCACATCAAAAGAGGGCGCTCTGGTGCTACGCAGCCTCGACAAGAAGCTGCGAGACCTGAGCCGAGACAGCGGTCAGCCCATTTCAATCCGACGACTCACGCGTGCCTTCGAACACGATCTCGAAAATGAAATGCCTGACGAAGCGCTCGTCACGCTCCTCGGTCTGCAGGCGCAGGCCCGGCGCGACGCCGGCATCCATTATTTCGCGCCGGACGCAACCGCGCTTATCGAACGGGTCCAAAATGTCATCGAGCGCGTCGTAGCGAACTTCGATCTTGAGGCGCTGGATGAAGGATGGTCCTCACCGCCGCCCACGCCCACCCCTTTCCTGGGTTATAGCTACCGTGCGGATATTGGCTCCGTTCGTGCACTTATCGAAAAACTGCAATCGTCGGCTGAGTTGGGTCGAGGCCGAACCAGTCCGCAGCGCGTCATCCAGGCCTATAACGCCCGCGTTGCACGGCTGACGCTGATGTACCTGGCGGGAACAGGCGGCAGGCCAACCGGTTCCGTCCTGCCCTGCCATGCAGATATTTCGCTCGATGATCGAGCCGCGATGGCCTCGGAAAAGGACGCACTTGGCTACCGGTCCACCCGGCTCGTACCACTGACCACCCGGTTTGTTGCCGAAGTCACCGAGTTCGAGCGCTGGGCTCGCACCAAGCACCTGCTACCTCGTAACGCTTCGGCCGATGCCCCACTGGCCATGCTCCATACCGCGGACGAAAGCTATGTAACGCCAACGATCACAGCCCTCAAGGTGAGCATCCCGGACTTTGCCGAGCACTGGGTGTGGCCCGACGACATGTTCCGCCACCTGTTTCGCTCGCGCCTGTGGGAGATGGGCTGTCCGAGCAGTTGGCTCAGACGTGTCATGGGGCACCATCCCCCTCACGGCGCCACCGATATGCCCTGGCGCGCACGGCCGCAATGGGATGGACTGCACGACTGTACGGATAAGACTGATGAGTATCTCGACACCCTCGGGTTTTGAGCCGGTCGACTGGGCCACGCCTTGGCGCGTGGAACGCCCGTCGCGGAACCGCCCCCCCCTAGGTCCTGAGCGGCACGCGTGGCTGGAACAGCGCCTACTCTTCCAGTCCGCTCGATCGCTGAAGTCGGTTCTTGATCAAATCGATCCAGCGATTGCTCGCAATGAGGCCATCGCCGCATTCAATGAGGACATAGTCATGAATGCGCTGCTCGATTTCTTCGAACCCACACCGCTCCAGGGTGATACAGCCTCAGGTAAGAGGCGAATGCCGCAGCACCGGGCACGAGTGTTTCTCGATTACTTCGCGCGGGGCTTCAGGCACTACTGCCAGGCCCATGGTCTTCGCCACCCACGGCTACCGCTGATTCAGGAATTCTCGCTCGACGAGGGCTCACTGCAAGCCGGGACATTCAGCGCCCTCCATGAATACCGGCGCTGCGTCCGCAGGTTGATCGAGGAGATCGAACACAGGTTCATCACACCTGGCGCCCCGAACCTCTCAACAGAGCAGGTCGCCGCCCTGCTGCTGTGCTCGAGCGCGCTGTTCGGCGGACTGGCGCGCAAGGTTTACTGGCAGGCGTTCCTTACAGCCCTCGCCTCCCCGCTCCAGCGCAGTGGCGATAGCTTTTCATTTCGATTCAATCAGCGTCCGCCCTACCGCTGGATAGCAGACCCGGTCACCGAAGCGCTGCTGCGCCGGCTCTGGCAATGGCGGCTATTGCCGCTACCGGAAGGCGCGAAGATTTCCCCTACGCATATTCGGCAATTACTTGGCCTCGAAATTGCGGCGAAATCTGTCTTGTCGCACCTCGAACACCTCGTCCGTTCGGCCCATGTCCGCCACTTCGCCCCGGATGTAGCTGCTGTTGCGCAGGGTCGGATTCAAAATACGGCACTTGCGGACGAACCGTGGCTACGCCTGATCTCGGGCACACGTCATGCGGCCCCGCGCGCAACCGTTGCCCTCACCATTCCGCGCCTCCTACCCACTGCGCAGGCCAACACCCTGCAGCAAGTTGCCCTTCAGACCATCATCGACGACATCGGGCACGCCATTGCCTGGGATCCCCAGGGACGCCGCCAACAGGGTAACGAGGGGCAGAGCTTGCAAAAGCATTTGTCCGACGCAAAGGTCGCTCTGCGCGCGGCCGAAGGAAAACTCTCGCAACTCTATGCCAGAGCCGGTCATCCTGAGGGGCACGGCTCCAGCTTCGCATACGGCCTGCTGTGCTATGCGCGTGACCTGCTAGAACTCGGCGGACTAAAGCTCCGCAATCTCGCACCGGGCACCATCAGCAACTACGTCAGCATCCTCCGCAACCACCTGACCCCGCTCCACTTCGCGGACCTCGTGACACAAGGCACAGAGGCGCGTGCCGACGCCTATCGGAAGGACATCCGCCAGCAACAGATCCAGGATCGAACTATCCATCGTACGGCGTTCGAGGGATTCGAGCGATCACTGCTGCGTCACATGGATCTGATCGACGAGGTCGACTGGGCGACCATCCCCGGCCGCGCCCGAAACGGGCATCTGCCCAGTGTCGACGCGAATCTGGTCGATACAGCACTCTACCGCCACGTATTCCGCTCACTTGAGTCCCCGGCAAGGCATTCCCCCCTCGTCGAACTCGCTCGCGCCTTGCTGGTCATCCTCTATCGCTTCGGCCTGCGAACCGGTGAGGCGGCCGAGGTCACGATCGGCGCGCTCATGCTGCATACCGACGGCCGCGCCAGCCTGCGGGTCACAGCCTCCACCCTCACCAGCCGGAAGAGTGTCAATGCCTTGCGCTTGGTCGGTCCGATCACGCTGCCCCGAGACGAATATGATTTTCTGGCCAACTACCGAAATCACCGCACCGCGGAGGCCTCCCACCGCGGCCGCGAGCGAGCGGGGACTTATCTTTTTGCAACCGGTACTGCCAACCGGCTCGAACATGTCGAGCCGGCCCAGGCACTATTGATTGAGGCACTGCGTGCGGCATCGGGCGACACCCACCTACGACCCCGTCATTTGCGCCATAGTTTCGTATCTCGAGCCTTTCTCGCCGGACGAAACCCGCTCGAGCCTCTCGATTCCATCACGCTCGCAGCTGCAGGTGACGAGTGGAGGCGTAGCTTTGCAACGGGACACGCTTCGCCCGATACGGGAATTGTCTCCTACACACATGTCGTGGAATTTGCCCACCACCATTACACCTGCCAGCTCGTTGGCGACGAAGTGCCCCTTTCATTCCTCTCTCGGGTGGCAGGAAACGACGCGCGCAGCCTGGAGCGAATGCGACTTCGGCACGGAAATGACAGGGCGGCCGTAATAAAAATCTTCCGGGAATCCCTTCGGCGAAACTTTCCATGCGTGGACACCACGGATATGCTGGCCAAACGCATGCCCTATCAGGAGATCAAGCTAGAACAAACCTCCGAGTCGATCAGCAATGACATTCAAAGGCTTAAATGGGAAGACGCTTGGGAGGTTTACGCGAGTGCCCGCATCGGACTAGCGACCAGTGACATGAGTGAGCATGGGCGACTCATCCGCGAGCGCGTACGCGATCTCGAATTGCGTGAACGACTGGGTCACCGCCTACGACGCCGCCCCCAACTCGCTCCTGGAGAAGCAGTGACCGCAGCCGTAATCTGGCAGACTCTGTCCAATGACAGGGAGCTGCAGACTCTCATCTGCAAAGCAATAGACTGGCTGCGGCCACGCGGACCAGAAATTCTCATGCCAGCCGCAATTGCCCGCGAGCTTGAAGTCTGCCTCCAACGGAGCGGATTAACGCGCATTCAGTCGCGCCAGGGAACAGCGCAACGCCGCTGGCTGTCGCTTCCCGACGCGAACGGCAATCTCAGTACAACGTGGCTAGAGCTCCTCGCATTTCTGTATGCGGGGCGCCCTTGAACAGAGGTGCGGCACCCCAATCAATCAAGTTGACCTCTGCAAAGGGATTTGGCATATTCGCAAACAGCTAGCTGGCGCCCTGAAGTTGCGAGCCTACGGCCCGTCGGGCCTCAAATAGCGCGTCCCACGCACTCTTAATGTTAAGCCGCGACAATTCCCGGTCTTAGCTTTTACCCAATTTGCCGCTCTGCGAATGCAGAATTGCGTCCCATTGACATGCGGCATATCGGCCGCCCGTTGCCCAAGCCGGCAATGATTTAATCGCCCCCCCCACGTCCAAAAATCACGTCCGGCGCTTGTTATGTCCAGACGTCCATAACCCTCCAAAGTCGCGTGCTAGCACGCGACGCCCCCCACCGCGCCTTCGCTCCACCAGAGCGCTCGCCGGCCAACAAGCCCCCTGTTGGCCGGGCGCTGCAATCCACGCAGCATCGCGCCGACGCGTCCAATCCGCGTGGAGGAAGCATGCCCCTGACAACACTACCGATCCTGACGATCAGCCCAACCCTGCCTGCTCCCGCCCTGCAGGAACTTAAAAAAATCTTTTGCATCGTTACACAGGGAGCCTTTGGCGGCCAATCTGATTGGCAGATAGTGCTCACCGATCAAGCAACCCATACGATGCTCATGATCGAGCACACATACGAAGTAGTGCCACACGTCACGGCGGATGTTGCGGTCCGGTTAGCCTCAACGATGCTCCAATTGCTCACAACACTGGCGCGGAAGCTCGGCGTTTCAATACGGCAAACCAATCTCCCGTGCTGTCCCATGTTGCCTTTAAGTGGACTGACCTGGCATCGCGTACGACTTTGCCTCAGCAGACTGGTGGCTACATTGCAGTCGATAATGTTCCTTGAGTTGGCCTGTGCAAGCACCGGTTTCCGGCTTCGAATCCGGACCGGACAATCGCTTGGATATGCTGCGCCGGCTCCCGCCTATCTGTGCAGTGCGGTGATACGACGACGCGTCACGTCGCGCGGCGAGGTCGTCCGCATCCGCTGTGGCCACCGACTGATGAGCATCGCCATTCCCCGCGACATCAGCGCAACTGCAATCACCAATGGAGCACTTATCTCTACAGCCCCTGTGGTGGGCGTGATCGTCCGGCAGATGGTCAAAATTTCACCTTGCCAGACTCATTTATTCGAGCGTGAAACTGATCAGAATAGTTGAGGTGGCAACCAAGATAAGCCATGCTTAGAGGCGCGGGCATCAGAACTGATATGGATGGATGCTCTGCGTTGGGGCAAGTATTCAGCTTAAGCATATGCGGAAAGCGGAGCAGCCTAAAGCTGTAGGTCAGCGGACGGCGGCCAGCGCAGCTGTCAGACGGTCCGACGCAAAAAGGCAGTAAAAATATAATGGACCGTAGCCTCAAGGAGGCTCCTATTATTGGAAGCGGCCCAAAGCAGAACAATTTCGGCCAAAATTAGCTGCCCGTATTCTATAAAATGCCGAAAAAAAACCGGCCCTATGAGATAGGGCCGGTCGTAACTTACGCTAGCTATCTTCCGGAGAGGGGAAGATTGCACAATTATGCCAACGCAAGAACGAGGAGAACCATGCAGGAATGTTATTAACTACTTTCAGGGAATGAACATTATGGCCGCCGTTCAGTTTGGTCAGAAGGCGAGCCAGGCAAATTATTAGAGGGAAGGGGCTCCTTGCTAGCATTCGATGACGCCAACAATCGCCTCTGATTTAACCAGGGGGTGGAAACCGCATGCGGCCCATGATCAAGCGGCAAAACCACACGCTTATTATCCGACGAATTTGCAGCAGCACGATGTTCCGGCGCGCATACCGCCCCTGTAGAAATAGCGACAGCAATTAATGCAAATGAACAAAACTTTGCGAATTTCATTTTAACCTCCGCATTAAACGAACGAACAAAGTTTAATGGTGGATGATATGCAACGTTATCCCAAAGTGGCAATTATTTTGACTACCGATGGGGATCGGCGTATCGGATAGCATGGACTGACTATATTAATGCGACCGAAGGAAATCATTGGCAATCAGCCATTGATAAGCGGCACCAACGCTTGGAGTCGGCAAGCTTAACTCAGAAGCAATAGAATCCATTGAATAACCAGGCTTCATGACTTTAATTAGTTTAGCCAATTTGTATAGGTCAACCCCCCCTATAAAACGTACACCCCTGGGGTGGGTGTTGCTCCGCGCCACGTATCTTTCAACAATATAACCATTTTCGACAACTGGCTCTCTAAAAAACCCAGGTTGAGGCAGGCTATCCTCAACAAATAACTTAGATGTGAAAAATGAGCGTTTTCTCCAGAATGGGCGATCATTCCACCTCGCCTCGCTGGCATAAATTTCCGCTCCCTTTTTCATTCTTGAAACAAATATTCGTTTCGCTCGATCAGAATAGAATTGTATAGCGGACCGATTTTGATCAGGCCGAAATAATAAAGTATTTATTACAGGCAGCGCCGCAAATGCTCCTGAAACGGCTTCAAACATCCCATGTCCCGACATGGGATCACCAGAGTAGCAAGAGTCACCAACCCTAATAGAGTTTTGTGTAACAATCCCACCTCGCAATGTGGGACAAAACCCCCTGTAGCTAACACTTGAGTCCAAGACATAATCGCAACCAATCCGATCCAAAGTTACACCTAACTGGGAGAGTGATTGTTTAAAAAAAACACCAACGTCCTTAATGCCGTCTTTAATATTTTCGCAATCCACAATAATCTGAATTGAACCGGATCCATCCGAATGGTGCACCGCCCATGCCCAACCATCCTTGAATGGTTCTACATAAGTATATTGACCATCAATTGGCGCGCCATTATTAAATGGACATGTGATGCTGAGGCCGAGAGGGCCAGTCATTAAATTATTCAATGATTTTGGAGCTCCGCTGCCGCGTGCATCAACAAGAAAATCGAAACGACGACAAGCGATACCTACGGGAGCGGAATTACCTTTGAACCGAACCCCCCACCCTCCGTCTGGCAAAGCAACCTCATTTACATCAATCTCGTGGATCGGAACTCCAATTGATCTCAAGAATTTCGCATAATGCCGATCAAAATTCCGGCGCTGAATCACAAACTCTCCGTTTGCTTCCACATACTTGCCCTGCCATACGGACACTCGCCGATGCCGCGCCCCAACAAAATTCCCGGCCCCTTTGAAGCCGGCATTGATAAGACCGTTTAACGTCCTCGTGGACATCCCTTCAACAGCGAAGACCTGTCGAGGTGCACCAAAAACCTCAACATAATATCCAGCATTTTTTAATAACAAGGCTGAAGTTAAAGCTGCAGGACCTGACCCAAGCACACAAATATTCACTATTCGAACCTCAAAACCTATGTCCTACCAAGGCGAAACCTCCTTAAGGAGAGCCACAAGCCGCCAATCGACAATGAAATAGCGCCAAACCATACGAACGATGAAAATCGAAACTTTTTGACCACCACTACTACATCTTGCTTAGAATTTGGATCGCCCTCATTTGGACCGTGCACCCAAATCTGGATATCCTCAATGAATGATCTATGAACCAATGGGTGTAGTACATAGGAAGGACTACCTTTAACCCTCGCATAGCGATAATCAATCAGCTCGCAGATAGCCTTAACAGGCCCAGCAAAATCGGAATTAATTCCACTTTTACTGGCGTAATATTTGCCGGAAAGGTGATACTCCCCATCGGGAGTTATTAATTCAACCCTAGCAGAGGAAACATTTGCAAATTGCATCGATTTCTCTGAGCCACTGGAAAGACCTATAGGGTAAATTTTATATTTGTACCCATCGCCCAAATTTCTCTCGAACGTTCCAGAGGCTCCGAGTGACTCCGTGTGTTGGACATAGGTATTCAGAACTGTCCCTGTAATAAGTCCGATCAATAAAATTGCGAACCCCGAATGGATCAGGCTAACTGGCAAAATACTAGAAAGTGTGTTTGGCCAAGACACAGATCGCAAAGTTACATTAGCGATCCAGGTCAAATTCCCAACAATGAACCCAGCGCCAGCCAAAATCAGGACATCGAGAATTGGGGTATATTTAATTGCTTTCTCAGAGAGGATTCCAGCCCCTTGATATTGATCGGCAAGATATCCGCCATACTCCGACCAATATACTATTGCGCAAATAATTAGCGCAACAAAGCCATAACTACCAAACTTTGACACTCTACGAACGTAATACCAACCTCCATAAACGAATAGAATGCTTGTCAAGGTGGCCAGCCAGGCAACGATCAAATGCCCATCCACATCCCACCGGTGGAATTCATTTAATACGTCGGAATTTACACCCCCGCCAGACCAGGCTCGCAGCGTCTCATAGAACGGCATCATCTCCTTAGGCTTTGCGATCTGATATATATTTCGCAAATAGGCAGTAACCACTCCTTCAGCTGCAACGAATGCACAAACGACAACAGCTAAGGAGACGTAATCCAATCGTCGCAATTTTTTAACATTCTGGATTAAATGCCGCCAAGTCCATTTAACACGATTAGTATCCGATTTATAAATTTTGCAATTTATTCCTACCAACCGAAAGGCAAACATTAATAGTAATACGTATCCAACAAACCCAAGATGCCAAATTAAGGAGGTATCTCCAACATAACGATGTGAGCTGGCAACAATATTCGATCGTGTAATTGCCAACGTAATTGGCACCATGATAGCGGAAGCAATAACACATACTGCCAATAAGAGCATTCTGAGTTTCGTAAGATGCTCGCGCAACAAATGAAGGCAGGCAGTTAGGAGCAACCAGATGCAAAGAAGAGATGTCTGTACCGGATCCCAATGCCAATATTGCCCGTATGCTGCATCTTCAAACGCCCATGCCATCCCGAAGCCGATACCTGCCGACAATATAGTCCATGTTAGTCCAATATCTTTCAGGTAGTCTTGAGATACGATGGATCGCCCTTTAAAAATATACAAGACCGCAGTTGCACCTTGATTAATAATCAGTGCGTAAGCAAAAAATATGAATGGGGGATGAAAGAGAAGCCATACACTATCGAGGTGAGCGTTAAGCCCGCCACCTGCTGGCGATTGAGAGTAGTCGCCAGATAAAACTGATAATGGATTAATTACAGTAACGGCGAGTACATACCAAGATGCGACTGCCGATTTAACTTTTAAGAGATCACTATCGTGAGAAGAACGATGTACAAATGCAGTCAAAAATAAAGCTAGCCAGAATACCCCACCTTCGTCACCAACGAACAGATTTGCAACCTTTTTATACAGTTCGATTCCAGGTGCCGTATATAGCCACGCATACCTTATCTCGTAATTTTCGCATACCATCGAGAGCAGCAAGGCCAAAAATAATCCAGAAATAACCGGAAACGGCAACTGGCTTACAAATTCAATATTTCTTTTTAATAATGCGCAGTATACAAGGCATATAAGTGCAAAAAATAAAAAGAAAACCGCGGTGTTTGGACACACCAAGACTATAGATGCAACTAGCATCGCCAAACCTATAAGGCGGCCATTCGCACTACGGATATTACTGAGATGCGGCACGCTTCTGCTCTGGCCCATAAAATGAGCATCTATCTTTTAGTTCTTTGATTATTGCCTCTCGGGGGCATCCCACCGCGATCAACTCCGATACTAAACCACTAAGGCGTGCGGTAGCGAAGCTAGCCCCTCCTCCTGCTTTTGGATTGTTCATTTCCACAAACGGATGAGTTCCAAAATCAGCGAGCTCAGTTCCTAAAAAAGAAATTTGTCCTGGACTACAACGAGCATCACCGGACACTGCTATACAACAATCAAATGCTGCTGGATAAACTACTTTCCCCCGTGCCGGAGATGAACAAATCAGCAAGGTGCCATAAGATGAAAGCCAAACGCAAACATCTTCCAATTCCTTACTATATAAATTTGTTCCGAAGCTTAGATTCATTAAGTCTAAATTAAGATCTGCAAGCCATCTTAATGCCTCAACTACCGTACTAACCGATGCAAATGATTGGCGACCGAAAATCGAGCACATAACCAACTTAGCGGCGGGTGCGGACTCCAATATCAGACCAGCAACTTGATCAGCGTGGCTCGGTAATTCGCAATCAAAGGTGCCAGACCTCGATTCAATAAATTCTTTTTGCAAAAGAATATTTAACGGGTTAATCGTGTTCGCATTAACGAAGCCATCGATTATACCGACTCGTACTTCACGCCATTGTTTCATCGAAAACATACAAAGAGCCAGAATCAATCAAAATCCGAAAATCATATTTCGACGCACTATCAATCCTGTGCGAGACATAGACTTTGGTCATTAGCGGATAGCGCACGTCCATTTCATTCAAAATATGTTTTTCCAACTCTATTTCAACACCATTTAGTGCCTCATCTAAGATCAATATTGCCGGCTTGGAAAGCAATGCTGCACCCAGAGCTACCCGCTGACGCTGCCCCACAGATAATGCCCGACCGTCATAACCAATACGGTAATCTCCATAATTTTCAACACTACCGAAATCTTTATCCAGCCGAAGCATCTCTACGATACTCTTCACCTCGGTAATGTCATAACCGGGATTGCCGTATGTAATATTCTCGAGTAATGATCCGGTAAATAGAACTGGCTCACCAGAAACCACTTTTACATTTTTTCTTATAAACTCAAGCGACTGATTCGAGATTTCTGCACCACAAACAAAAATTTCTCCTTCTTGTGGCAATTGCTGCCCAACTAGAAGATCAATTAATGTACTTTTGCCGGAGCCAGACGGTGCATTTATTTGTATTTTCTGGCCCTTACCTATAAATAATGATGCGTTATCTACTACCTTTTTTTCGGTGTTCGGATATCTAAATGAAAGGCAATTCACAAAAATCTCGCCCATACGATCACTGTTCGCGTGCTCACCATATGCATTAGATTTTTCAGTAGCTCCTGCCTGCTCCAGGATGGGGATTATTCGGTTGATACTTACCTTGGCCCGTTGCCACGCAACATATACACCAGAAAAGGATTGCAAGGGCCCTGAAATACGTTGAGCATATGTAGCAAAGGCCACTAGCATTCCTAAAGTCATCCCGTCATTATTTACAATCGAGATACCTCCGTACACGAATATAACAACAACACCTAATGTCATTATTAAATTTGGGAAAGCGGTAGCTATATACCCGATAGCTTGGACGTCAAGTGAACAATCAAATATATTTTTGTGCAACTTTTTTAAATTATTTACTTCATGCTCTTCGGCATTGTTACTTTGTACATGCCGAATCCCCCCAACCCGCTCCACCAAATGGGATGTGAGGGCAACGCCAAGCTCTCTGGCATGCTTTGAAATTTGCTCTAATTTTGGTCTAATTATTTTTAACAGGAACGCATTTAGGATAAATATTGTTATAACAAACAGTGTCAGCCATACATTCATTGACCCGAGTATTGCAATTGTGCCCACCAATATTACGAATGAATTTATTGAGGACATTACGGTGTCCATAGCGAATCGCTGCACTTCCGCCAAATCTCCGTCCAATCTTGTTAGAAGATCGCCTCTATGATAATTGGTGATATCTTTCGCACGAAACTTAAGAACCTGTTTAAATAGTTCCTCTCTCATCCTATGGGATATTTGAGTTGAAGCACTTACGTAAAAGCGCCTCGTGTAATAACCAACCAATGGAGATATTATTGCAATCGCAAACATGCACAATCCGCTGATTAATAGCGAATCTAATTCCTTGGAAATTATTCCTTTGTCTATTATTTGTTTTGTAAGTAGCGGCTGCACGAAAGATAAGGCTATCGCGATCATCGATAGCATAAATACTTTCAATAGATCCGCTCGCTGCGAAATAAAAAACGGCGCAACCCAACGGGAAATAGAATTAAATCTATCCCGTTGCATCACGCCGTTTAGATACGAGACCAGCACTTTCGGTCCGGTTCCAGACTGTCGCCGACTTACTTTCTAACTAAACGCAGCGATGAAAGCACTTGATCCGCATTCTTAGGCATAAGTATCGCACCTAAGCGCTTCAAAGACTGACTGTCATACACGGCGATTTCGCCTTGGGTCCCGCCTATATAGAGCTCTTTTCCATCGGTAGAAACGTTAACGTCATAATACGTATGGTTTAGATCAACCCGCTTCATTTTCCCTGTATTAAGATCAGTTTTGGTAAGTTGGGTATATACCGTATAGGCCTCATTTTTCCTGACCGGATTTATTGCTGTTGAGAACAGTACGACCGATGCGTCCTCAAAATCTTTGAATGCAACTTTGTCCGTTACGAGATCGAGAGTCCAGATGCCAGCGCGAAGAGAACCGGGCTCGCCTTCCTTTTTATCTGTTCGTTGAACATAATATGGGGTAGCGAAGACGTTAGACGTATCCCATTGAGGCCATACAGCCAAGGTATCTGGCTCACCAAAATTTGGCCGCTTCCAGCTACGCCAGGGATGCTTTCCAATCAACTCGCCAGTTTTCGGATCGAGTACAAGCATGTCCCAACTGAACGTGTACAGACGCTTGTAATCCGGCGAGTATGCAAGCGTAGTAACTCGTCTAGGAGCTGCGAATTTCTTCGCCGGTTCTGCATGAACGCCGGCAGAAGTGTCGTAAATCGCGATATACGGATCCTCTACCTTATATTCGCCAGGTAACATCCTTGTCGGATTTACGTAAACTGCCAACTCCTTGCCGTCCGGGCTCAAATCGATTGCGAATGGTGCCTTTGCTCGTATATCTGCAGTAGACAGATCGGCGCGGAATACTTCCTTTCCACTTTCCAAATCAATACCGGAAACGCTTTCCCAGCGATTGTGAATTACATAGGCGACCTTCCCGTCCTTCGAAACAACGACACCCGTTGGACTACTACCAAGTGCGGTGTTTGGAATTTCAATCGACTTAACCACCTTCCTCGCCTTTGCGTCTGCTACGACTAGCAAATTTGGTCGGCAAGCAGTAACCAAATAATCCGAAACAGCAAATGCATTCCCTGATGCCAGTAAAGCAACTGCAGCAGCGCACTTTGATGCCACCAGAGTTGTTGATATCCAGTTACGTTTCATTTTTTCTCCCCATATCATGGGATAAAGCGCTAAAAAATTTATTTTGGAAAGACTGCCTGCAGAGCTCGCCAATCTCTAGCAGCGTTGTCTTGCCCAGTATTCCAATCCGGATGACTATTTAAGGTGTCCGGAACCTGCGCGGGCCACCAACAGGGATCAGAACAACCGTACAAATCTGCCTCCATAGGCTGGCAAAGGCCTGCGACACCGTAGAATGGATCCGTTTCCCAACCAGGATCGAACGTAGTGGCGCATCCGGCCACAGCGGATGCCATGGCGATAACTTCTTTTCGCTCATCGCCGGACTTTGCCTGATCGAGAGCAAATGCCTTTTTATTCATTGGTTTCAGTCGGTTCATAATTCGACCCTCCTATTACTGATGTGTTGATGAAGGAAACTTGGATTTTTCTCTAGAATTTCCAAATAGCATTCGATACCAAAATCGACCCACTCGCGTAGCAAATCACAATAGTGATATACGGGTGAATGGGGATCACTAAAATTTGCATACGATTCGTGGTAACAGCCACCCGAGCATAAATTCTGGATTCGACAGGATTTACAACCTCTGTCCGTTCGATCAATTGCTTTTTCAATAAACTTGCCAAGCTCGACCTTGTTAATTCCAGATTCAACATTGCCAAACGTTGGAAGCGTGGAACCGGTAAATCGATGGCAAAGATTTAACTCTCCCTTATGATCAACCGCCAATAAGCCAACTCCTGCACCACAAGGTAGTGACTTTTTCCTTCCTTCGTAAAGATCTGACATCAACTGATGCATATTTGAGAAGCCATTATTTACACCACGTATCGCAGAAGACACGTATTCCCTACCTAATGTCTTCATGGATTCAAATAATGAGCGCAATTCCGACTCGCTAAGATTAAAGACATCTACGGGATTAGAAGTGACTGGCGCAAAGCCAACCTCAGCAAACCCAAGCTCGTCTTTAAGATGCTTATGAATTTCACATACATCGGTGTACCCGGAGGTCAGCGTCACTCTCGCTCCGACCGGCTTAGATTTATATCTTTCCAGTAACAGCTTCGCCTTCTTCCTGACAACAGAATAGGTTCCCTTTCCACCGACGGTTAAGCGCCTCCTATCATGGACAGCCTCGGGACCATCCATGCTGATCGAGATACCGAATCGGTGCGCATCAAAATAGTCAATAAGCTCTTCTGTCAGGAGAGTGGCGTTAGTCGTGAGCGAAAAATCTATCTGCTTGTTTTCTTCAGAACACCGTCGTTCGGCATATTCGGTTACCTGTCGAATCAATTCCATATTCGACAATGGCTCACCGCCGAAAAACACAACATTAATGCGGTCGCGAGATGCCCCTTCGCTGATTAATAATTCGACACCTTTAATGGCTTTCTCTAGGCTTAGACGCTTACCTGCAGAAGGGACATCCAAATCCTCCTTGTAGCAATAGGTGCAACTTAGATTACAACCTGTATTTACATTCAGGACGATGGTGCTCAAAGGGAACTCACGAATCTCCTTAAACTCCTGGCCTTGTGCGCCTCCAGGTAATTCGAGTATTCCAAGGCTAAAGAAATCATCTACTGCACCAGATATGCTTTCAGGAGTGTGAGAACTTAATCGGCGATGAATCTCATCCCTTGTTACTAGGGTCTCTCCTTTTAAACAATCTAGGACATCCTTTGCAATAGGGTCTAATACAAACACAGATGTGCTTGGAACATGTAATAAAACCCTATCGCTTCGTATATCAAAGTCGTGAAAAACTGCACGAGATACGATCAATTGTTCTGATCCGGACATATGAATCTCTCCCATTAGTAAATCGGAGGGTCGTTCCAACGCTGCACGGTAACTACTAGAGGAACGGATGAATTTACGGTGTTTGCCCCATCTTTAACAGTAGCAAACGCTCTCAACTCACCTGCATTATTAGTCCCGTATTTTCGATTAGGATTCGGTCCAGCATCTGCCGGAGAAAACAGTCCAGAACCATCAATTACCCCGGCATATTTAGCATCCTTCATTTCTTCAGCGCCCTTATTCAGGTTGCCGATTTTCCAATTTGCCGATACCGGGCCGAGACGGATATCGTCAGCGGTGTTTTTCTTGCCATCCGCTCCAGCAGAATACGCAATGGCTTCCAATTGCACCGGAACCTTAGGACGCGTACCACCATTTCCGCCAACTCGTGCCATAGGATTACCTGGGACGATATCTAGGAAATCAATTTTCTTATATACAGCAAATGATTTAGCCAAACTGCCGGAGCCGATGCTCACAGCCGAATATGCTGCATTAGCAGAAGCATCTGCTTTAACTTCGACGACTACCTTTTCATCTGTCCGCGAAAGAACCTTATTGACGGCAACCCCATTATCAAATTTCACTTCGCCATTAAGGCCGACACCGTTAATGGTTATTTTCGCTGTCTCTCCTGCCTTAATCATTGCGGGAGACACGGAGAGTATTTCAGTCTGGCCTGCTACTCGAATCGCACTGAAATCACCACCCAGTGCATCCGTGTCGGCCGCGAACCACCGGCCGCTCATATGATTACCATCTGCTGACAAAGCAAATACTTGGCGAATATCGATACCGGCTTGCTTGACAGCCCCTCGCCATTCATAGCCCGTGTAAATAACGGACGTTCCGTTTGATTTCTCTACCCGTCCATCGCCGTACTGCATCGTCAGCTCGATGGCGTATCGATCTTCGCCAAGAGCCTTGATGGTTGCCTTACCTTCGTAATCTCCCACTCCCGGCCGGTATCCAGAAACTCGCCACACCCCTGAAGCATCAGATGCACCGCGCTTCTTCCAGTCCTCCCAGGATTTCGAAACCAGCGGCTTTTCCTTGCCAAGCAAAGCTGGAACCTCCTTGGATGCAATATCCCACCAATCTCTGTCTCGACCCCCTGCTTGAATCTCAATTACAGGGAACTGCCCCACATGGAAATTGGAAAGACGGCGCCAATCATCTTCGGAACGTCTTTGAAGAGCGACTCTTGAGTACGAGTGACAACGAGCACAGGTTTCGCCAACCTTTTGATTGTCAAAATGCTCTACGACGCTCGACCGCCGCTCCAGGGCGTATCGATAACCGGATGTTTCATCAGGTGCCAGACCCTGCGTATCAGCTAGATATTTGACGGCCGATTGCCGTTCTGGCGCAGTAAGTTTAATGCCATGAGCATACATCATCCGGGCAATTGTCATATCCCAACCCTCTGGGGTACGACGACTCTCACTAATTCGACTCCACCCGCCAACTTCTAGCGGAGCGTGGCACGCCTGACATTTGGTTCGTACCACAGCCTGCCCTGTAGGTGCAGCTAGTGCGAAACTCGTAGTGAACGTGCTCGCAATGCCCGCTGCCGATAGCAGCATTCCCGTAAGCACAGCCGTTTTTTTCTTACCTTGCTTCACTGAACACCTCTCGCATCATCAAATGAAAGTCACATCGACATTATCGAAATCTGGCATATGGCACCAAACTCGAGCCTTTCGACACAACTATAGGGCGATGTCCAAAACGTCAGTTATCCGAATCAGGCACGACGCACCCAAAGAATTGAGTAGCGCCTGACTTTAGGGTCCAATCCACCACCACAAGAAGATTGGACATAATGAAGCGATTCACCGAAGATCAAATCATTGGTTTCCTGGGGAAAGAGAAGGCCGGAATGACGGTTGTACGGAGTTGCGTCCCATACACGCACTCTCGGAGGTAGGCAATTGCCTCTGGCAGAGCAAGTATGGGGGGATCGGTGTTTTGGACGCCAAGCGTCTGAAGGATCCGACGTCCCCCCGGAATTGAGTAGCGCCTGACTTTAGAGTCCAATCCACCACGACAAGGAGATTGGACATGAAGAAACGTTTTACCGAAGAACAGATTATTGGTTTCCTGCGAGAAGCGGAGGCCGGAATGCCAGTTGCGGAGTTGTGCCGCAAGCATGCCTTCTCAGAAGCGAGTTACTACCTCTGGCGCAGCAAATTCGGCGGAATGAGTGTGTCGGACGCCAAGCGGCTCAAGGAGCTCGAAACGGAAAACACGCGCTTGAAGAAGCTGCTGGCCGAAACGATGCTGGAAAACGAGATTGCCAAGGAAGCCCTGCGAAAAAAGTGGTGAGCGCACCGTCACGGCGTGATCTGGTGCGCTATCTGATCGATAAGGGGCTTAGCGAGCGGAGGTCACTTCGCTTTGCTGGCATGAGTCCGAGTTCATTCCGTTACCGGCCGGCGACGGATCGCAATGTTGCTTTGAAGGAGAAGATCGTCACGCTCGCCCAACGTCATCGGCGCTACGGGGCCGGGATGATTTACTTGAAGCTGCGGCAGGCTGGCGTGGTGGTGAATCACAAGCGGGTGGATCGGCTCTACGCCGAGGCCGGTCTGCAAGTGAGAAGGCGAAAGCGGAAGAAGATTCCGGTGTCGGATCGTCACCCGCTAGAGCGCCCTTCGGCCGCCAATCAGGTCTGGTCGATGGATTTCGTGTTCGACCGGACAGCAGAAGGACGAGTCATCAAAAACCTGACCATCGTAGATGATGCGACGCACGAAGCGGTCGCGATTGTTCCGGAACGCGCAATCGGTGGCATGCAACTCACCAGAGCGCTCGATCAGTTGGCCAAGACGCGAGGCTTGCCCAAGGCGATTCGGACGGATAACGGCAAGGAGTTCTGCAGTCGGGCCATGCTGACCTGGGCGCATGCCCGTGGCGTCCAACTCTTTCTCATTGAGCCGGGCAAACCGAATCAGAACGCCTATATCGAATCGTTCAATGGGCGTTTCCGAGATGAATGCCTGAATGAGCACTGGTTCACCAGCCTACGCCATGCACAGGTCGTCATCGAAGGCTGGCACCGCGAGTACAACGAGGAGCGACCGAAAAAATCCTTGGGCGGTTTGACGCCCGCAGCCTATGCCAAATCACTTACCCAGAAATCGGGTAAATTAACCCCGGACTCTAAAGCCCACTGCTACTGAAAACGGGGGGACGTCGGATCTAGAAGCAGAGAACAACTGACTGAAGATACCGCCGGCCGATTCGCGTCCGGATAACGAAATCGCTAAAGGGGACCTAAGATAAAAATGGTGACCGCACCGTCAAGGCGTAATCTGGTGCGCTACCTGATCGACGGGGGACTCACCGAACGAAAGTCGTTGCGCCTTGTTGGCAGGTGTCCGAGTTCATACGGTTATCGGCCACCAGCAGATCCCAAAGTGGCTTAGAAGGCGCAAATAGCCAAAAACTATCAGCGCTACGGGGCTGCGATGATCTAACCCAGACGCGCCCAACCATGAGTGATTGTATTAGGATCAAACATCTGAACGGGCTGCAGCTACTGCAGGCGCACCTCCCTACACAGAGAGTCTGACGTCACGCTTTTTCACTTTCTTGTTACTGACTTCTGGGTCTGCTTCTTAATACTTCTAGCCGACGGAACAAATTTACTATTTGCTGCTCTGAGTTACGATTTATAGCAAGATAACCTGCAGATGCAGGAATCAATCTTGAGATGAGCAAGTTCCATTTGGTAACTCTGATATGACTTAGCCAATCCGCATCTTCTCAAGCTAATTGCGGACCTTGCAAAAACTCAATGGTCTTCTTAAAAGGTAAGGGCCGACTGAAAAGATATCCCTGCATTTCGTTACACCCAAGCTTTCGTAATATCGCCAGCTGATGTTTTGTTTCAACCCCCTCAACCATGACCTGCAGATCAAAATTATTAGCAATACCGACAATGGCCTGGATTATGGCATAGGAGTCATGTGAAGTGCCAAGGTCGCGCACAAACGCTTGATCAATCTTGATTCGGTTGACTGAAAAACGGCGCAGATAATTCAAAGAGGAATATCGTGTTCCAAAGTCATCTATGCAGATATGGACTCCGGTGTCACGCAATCGTTTGACGCGCTCCACGATGCTTTCTACGTCACTCATCAGGATACTTTCGGTAATCTCGATCTCGAGTGATTCAGGTGGGATCTGATAATCGTTCAGCGGAATTTGGATGCGCTCTATCAGATCACTGCGGTCAAACTCTCGGGGCGATAGGTTCACACCCAGTCTAAGGTTGTTAAAACCCATCTCCCGTAAAACAGCAAGTTGTGAGCAGGCACTCCGCATTACCCAATCGCTGATGGCAACGATTAGACCAGTTTCCTCCGCAACGGGGATAAAGACCTCAGGGCCAATCATCCCCTCTTTAGGATGATGCCAGCGTATCAGCGCCTCGAGCCCAATCACCTGGCGGGTCAAGGTGTTGATCTGTGGCTGGAAATACAGTTCGAATTGATTACCGGATTTAACCGCTTCCCGCAAATCATTTTCGACAGAGAGGCAATCCAGATGAATAGTTTGCATATGGGGCTTAAATACTGCATATCCGTTTTTTCCATGCCCCTTTACTTGATACATCGCCATGTCAGCGCAGCGAATTAGCTCTTCTGCGCTGCTCGCGTCATCGGGGTAGATTGCTATTCCGATGCTTGCAGTCGCCATAAACTGAGTATCAGCGAGCTCAAACGGCTTGCGTAGTTCAGCAAGAATCTTTTCCGTAACAACATTAATATCATCACTGTTTGATAGTGCGGGGAGCAATGCTGTGAATTCGTCACCTCCCTGCCGCGCAAACGTATCACCGGTTCTCAGGCATTTACGAACACGTGTAGAAAATTCACGGAGCAAGCGATCTCCGACCTGATGACCATAGGTGTCATTTACCAATTTAAAGCGATCCAAGTCTAGAAACAACACAGCCAGTTTCTCTTTGCGACGGCTAGCCTGAACTATCGCAATTTCTAGGCGATCCACAAATAGAGTGCGATTTGGCAGTTTGGTTAGAAGATCATGAAAGGCCTGAAATTCAATAATTTGTTCCGCCTTCTTGCGCTCGGAAATATCGCGGGCTACACCAGAGGTTCCGAGATAACGGCCGGGTTGATCGGCATCCATAGCTTCATACACCCCCTGAGAACTTAGAATTGCCGTTATAACGGTGTTTTCCCGGTCTTTTAGGGATGCCGGCTTTCGCCTGAAGCGAACCTCATGATTGCTGGTAGCGCGATCACCAATTCTCCGCTCATTGAAGGCATACTGAGCATGGACATGGTCTCGCGGATCTACAATACAAAAATAATGTCGGCCAATTAGTTCTTCGGGATCATAACCAAGCAGAGACTGCACGCGGCCATTTATAAAAGTGAAATTGCCTTCGCAATTGATCGTAAAAATGATATCTGGGGACTGGTCAACCAGAAAGCGATGAAGGCGCTCCGACTGCTTAAGTTGGGCCACTATGATGGCGTGCTCCAGATCGCGTTGCCGATGATTTAGCGCGCGTTCGACAGCCAGTATCATGTCATCCGGATCACAATCTTTACGCAGGAACTCAAAGGCACGGTGACGTAGCGCGTGAATTGCCGAATTGATCGACTTGTCGGCGCTAAACACTATAACCTTGGTATCGATATTTGTTGTTGTAAGCCACTCCATTATCTCAAGACCAGAGATATCTGGAAGCTTCAGGTCGATAATAACAAGATCAAATTTTCCGTCGGAAAGCTTGGCCAATGCCTCTTTTCCGCTAGCCGCCTCGTCAATTTTGCGACGTTCATGAGCTAACAATGATCTATATGCAGTCCGAAAACGCACTTCATCGTCGACAATCAAGATTTGCTGCTGCGACAACTCAATGCAAGGAATATTAGCCAATGCGTTAATGGCGTTGATAGCATTCATTGTTTAGCGCTCTGCACCATTCTCGACACTTGCGGCCTTCGGAATTAGCAGGGCAATACTGGTACCGATACCTGGCTGGCTGCGGCAAGTAATCAGAATTCCTTCCTGCCTAGCCAGACTTCCAACGATTGAAAGCCCAATGCCACGCCGCTCAGAATCAGCCAGCTGTTTTGGACGATAGAGAAATTGAATATTCTCTTCCGTTATGCCGGGGCCATTGTCGTCAATACGCAACTGAACGTAGCTATCACCATCGTGGATAATGTTGTCTGCCAGCGCAATCTTAACGAACTTGCCTGCACCGAGAGCCTCAGACGCGTTCTTCCAGAGATTCAGGACAATTTGTTTGAGATTGTCTCGATTCAGCTTTACAGGAATGTCGGCCGAGGGTAACTGCGTTTCAACGCGGATATCTTTGGCCTTGAACAAGGTGTCAGCATAGAGCGTTAGGAAGTCATTCAGCACGCTCACCAGATCAATTGCCTTGCTTGTCGAGCCCCCCTTAAGCGCGTTGGTCATATGCCCAACGATATTAGCCACCCGATCGATTTCTTCGGTCAATACACTGAGTTCTTGGCGTACGCCGTCTTCAGGTAATTTCCGTTCAAGGATTTTGAGATAGCTCTTGATGATTCCCAGGGGATTGCCGGCCTCGTGAACGATCTGGTGGGCATGCCGAACAAACTGTTGAGTCAGTTCCTCTTGAACCTGCTGCCGCTGATGCTCGGCCGCCATGACGGCCTCCAGACTTATCGCGGCTATTTTGCCGAAATTAGCCAACCAGGGAATCCGACGTTGCAGGCGAGCGTACTGCTTTGCCGACAGACCGCACACTATGACCCCCATCATTCGCTGCCTAGTCAACATGGGGATGCACAGCACTCCTTCCGCAGAGAGAGCGCGGACCAGCTGAAGATCGAGAATTGGTAGCGCTTGGGAACTGTCGAATGAGGTGCGCACCTGACGACCTATGACGGCTGCGGCGGCGAGGGAGCGTGAGGCAAGAAGGGGAATGGAGAGTTGCCGAAAGAGTTCAGGCTGAGCTCCTACTTTTTCGGCGGTCAACGCATCTTCCTGTTCGTTCACCAAGAGAATCGCGATTTTAGGCAAATCGAAAAGAATGCGCGCCGACTCACGAAGCGCCAGCAGCACCTCCTTGTCGCTCCCCAAGCTAAATAAATCTTGTTGAAGGGGCTGGAGCAGTGCCATGCCGTCAACCATTATAGTGAGGTCATCATCAGCCAAGCTTAGCGGAGGCTCAGGCGTAAGGGGTGAAGGGGGCATCTGAAGCTTAGCACGCTTAGGAAACGCCGAGTTAATTGAGACGCCCATTACCTCCCCGATCTGGCGGGTACGTTCAATAGCGCGCTCACGCGTCGCACACAGCTCTGCCTTGGTGACCTTGAAGGCTGCACGGTTGATGGCTAGCCCGATTTCCGGGGAGCCGTCATCGAGTGTCGTTAGCGCATGTGCCAGCCAGACAATTTGCGGCAAGGTGCTAGCATCAACAATTTGTAATACTGGCTTGTGATGGAAAGCCACAGCATCAGCGACGACGGAATCTAACCCCCACTGATCAATTAGCCAACTGCCTACTTCGGCGTGCGTGCAGCCAAACAACTGCATTTCTTCGGCAATATATTGAGGATTAGCCGAGGCATTTGCCAGATAGCGGCGGTACGGGTCGCCAACGGCCTGAAGCAGGATTAGTTGGCCAATATCGTGGAGCAACCCAGATAGGTAAGCATCATCCGGATGAGGGAAGTCGGTCAGTTCAGCAATGGATCGAGCCATCTCTCCTACGAGCAAGGAGTGACTCCAAAAGTCTGCGACCTCTTCAGGTATCAGCCTGGAGTCTTTTTCAAAAAGCCTTTGAATGGAGAGGCAGGTTGCCAATGAGCGAACAATACGCGTGCCAAGCGCTATCAGGCAGATTTCGAGGGTTTTGATTTCCCTGCCACACCGTAGGGCTGGTGAATTGGCCACACATAGAATACGGCTCGCCAATCCGGGGTCTCGCCCAATAATGCTAGCTAAATCCTTAAACGTCGCCTGTTCGTCATCCACCGTCCGCATCAATAGCAGGAGTACTTCTGGTGGCGAGGGAATCTTGCCGGCTTCTACTGAAGCCAGAACGGCTTCTGGTAGGTGGTGCATGCTCGAAATTACCCGAATTTAAAATCGTTAATGAAAAATAGCCGAAACGAGCACGAATCAATATGCGTACATTTATTCGGAATTATGGATGCATATCGATGCAATAACTCGCAACACTCCTTGAACGAATTGTTCCCATAACCTCGATTTACTATGGTGCATGTTAAATTCCGACTACAAGTTTCCATGCAAGCCTCTCATTCTGCACGCGAGATCTATCACGGAAAGATCACTCCCCATCGCTGCGCGACCGCCGGATTCTGCAACTATTCTTGATCAGGAGAGCTGCGCCATTAACCTCTGTTGAGCGACCGCTTTTATGCGTTTCAGGCCCATCGACACGCAACTTCAATATACGCAGTCTCGCCAAACACTGCTGCGCTTCAATTCGGAGGACATAACTAGGTTAAGTCTGCACTCCGCCGGCAAGAACGCATCCGATCAGCGAGCAAAAAATCGGCCCAAGGAGATAGAACCTGTAGCAACCTCCCCCCCTTCCATAGCGGGATTAACTGCACAGTTTCGCCGCCTGGATAACGAGGAAAACAATGCCGTAACACTTTAAACTGCAGTCAGGAGATAACCATTATGGCCGCCGCTCAATTGAATCAGAAGGTAACCGCGGAGTCACCGTAACTGCAGCGTGTTGTTTGTCAACTTGCGATGACGAAATCAACTTCTGCCGATTTAGCCACGGAGTAGTAACAGCGTGAGGTCCGTGATCCAGCGGCAACACAACACGTTGTTCCGAAGAAGAATTTACAGCAGGGCGATATTCCTGTGCGCAAAATGCCCCATTACAAACAGCGACACCAATTAGACCAAACGCAACCGACTTTGAAAAAGCCATTTTTAAGCTCCGCTCAAAAATAATCAAGGTAAGGTTAGCGCGGCCTGATGGACGGGTGATATCCAAAAGTGGCACCAACTTTGAGCATCTATGCCAAAATCGACTATTAAATAGAAATATAAAAACCAAAAGGCTCACCTTTGATTTCCATTTCCATTTCCATTTCCATTTCCATTTCCATTTCCATCGCCAATGCGCTCAGCTAGACTGCACCTACAAATCGAAAAATTGTCGGACATCTATCACTTTTCACGACATATCGATAAAACGTACCGCCATCCCCAACAACTGGATCCGTAAGATCTTTCTTAAGCCGCCTCAAATAGCTAGAACAAATTGAAGCTAAAAATTGATCGTTTTAGCCAAAGGGGACCCCAGCCAGACCGTATCAATTGGATTATATCTCTCAAAAACTCTTTATTTTAGAAACCAACATTCGGTTCGCTCGACAAAATAAAATTAAAAGCCGACTTACTACAACCGGGCAAAAATTCGAATTTCTATATACAAAAACCAGCAAAATACTCTGGAGCTCACTTCGAAAATTCCGCACATTTTAATGAGACCACCGGTGAAACGATATTCCAAAGCCTTATACAACTCCGTGAAACAGGCCGAACAGTTGCTTTAAATAGAGGCTCCCAATACAAAAGCTCTCTCTAAAGGACTTTATTGTCAAAAGAATTAACTTCGCGAACCAAAAATAGCCAACCATCCTTGTTAGACTAAAAACAAGGACATGAGCCGGCAATTCCATCGCCTCAAGTGAATAGACACGGGATTCACTACCAACACGCTTCTGCTATTAAATTATTTAAAATAATGGAGCAAACCAAATCCAAAGTCATACAAATTTATGCTGGGGATACATTTTTGCCCTTGGATGACGAAATACCATACACCTAGCCAGCATTTTGAATAATCAATAGCTGCGTCAATTAACACTGGAATACCAATGCCTATAGATATACATAGGTTAATATTTTGAATACAATCACGCGTTCCAAACACTCGGTGAGCACGCCCCTCCACCAAACAACGTAGGCGCAAAATCTGGACACATAAAAAAAGCCAACTGGAATTATTAATATCCAATTGGCTTTCTGAAAACAAAATAATAAATAATTTAAGTCAGTTGTAAAGTGCTGATCAAGAGCAATACTACAGAATAGAAATCTTTGAAAAACATCTGAGGAAAAACCTCTCTGAGTGGCCCGCGCCTAACATCATTGGGACCACTTCTGCTCTAGGTATATGCCCTTCTTAGTCAAAAGCAACACGCCACGCTCAACTGGAATAATGCTATTAATTGGCAATCGATCGTTGCGTTGCTTCCAGATAAATTTAGTACCGCCATCGACACTCTCAAGCAGAACACCATCTTTAGCGGAAGCGAAAATGACACCGTCGGCTTCCACAAAATCTGTAATCGAGCTCTTATTATCTGTTGTTATCGCTGTCCAATGCTTGCCCTTATCGGTGCTTCGGTAAATCGTACCTCGGAGCCCACCAATCAAAATACTACCGTCAGCCAATACTATTCCAGCCCAAAACGATCCCCCATAACCGGTATCTAAATAACGCCAATTTATACCTTTGTCGTCGCTCGTAAGGATCATTCCCTTTTCCGCAGCAATGTACAATGAATCACCTCCTCCAAAGACCTTATAAAGGTTTCTATCGGCTTTGCTCCCATCAGGAGGTTTCGGTAGTGATATTGCCGACCATGTAATACCACCATCCGAAGTTTTTAGAACAAGCGACCACAATCCAACCGCAACACCTTCATTTTCATTAAAAAAGTGCACCGAGAATAGCGGCCTATCCTCAGCAACATCCTGTCGCTGGATCGTCCAATTCTCACCTCCATCTATTGTGCGCAATATCGTACCCCAATGACCGACAGCCCAGCCTTTTTGTTGATCCAGAAAAAATACAGAAGTCAGGGTAGATGATATTGGTACTGAGGAGGCTTGTCGAACATGCATCCCCTCATCGTCGGATAGAAGAATAATCCCATAATTTCCTACAGCAACTATTCGCCTCCCAGCGCGCGCAACTTCCAACATCGAGGCTAAAGATGCGGCAGAACTTTTTACTGCCGGCGTAGGAACATTAACCGAAGGCGAGGCATGTACCTCAGCCAGCCCGAATGCCGTCAAAATATAAAATTGAGAAACGAAGAGAAGAACAAGAGCTCGAAGATTAATAGTATTAATATGCACTTTACAACCCAATCATTAGTGACTAAGGATACCTGGGGCCTTCGGAGGGTTACGCCTGGGGAACAGCCTTTCCAACCAGACCGCTACCGCAGGCAACACAGTCATTGCCATAATCATATTAACCATAAACATAAACGCCAACAGCTTCCCCATATCGGCCTGAAACTTGAGCTCTGAAAATGACCATGTTGCAACACCAATAGCGAGGGTAATGGCAGTGAATATCGTAGCCGTCCCAACCTCGAGAATTGACATTTCTAGCGCCTTAACGATATCTACACCTTCCGCTAAATGAAGTTGTAATCGATTGTAAATATAAAATGCATAATCAACGCCAATACCAACAGCTAATACCATAACCGGCAAGGTAGCCACAGTGAGCCCAATCTCAAGCTCCTTCATAAACCAATAGCCAATAAACGTTCCGACTGTCAGCGGCAAACAACATGCTATTACTGCCCTGAAATCCCTATAGACCATCGCGACGAGAACAATGATCGCGGTATAGACATATAGCATCATCGGCAATTCGCTTTTTTCAACTTCATCGTTAATAGCGGCTAAAACCCCTGAATTGCCCGAAGCAAGTCGAACCTTTACATCAGCTAACGTATGTTCCTTCCGGAAGTTTTTAACCTTTTCGATTACACCATTAATCGTGGTGGCCTTATGATCGGTTAAAAACAGATGCACGGCTGACATACTACAATCTTTACGAACATACCCCCTCATTCTCGCAATTTCTGCCGCCAACGCCGAGTAATTAACGACATCAATTGGAACTGCATTCATTTTTGGATTCCCTTCGTTATAGCCTTCATTATAAGTTCTCAGCTGTGACGAAAAGGATACTGCCGAAAGAACACCTTCAGTGTTTTGCATATCCCAAACGAACTTATCTTGATAAGCTCCGATTGCGACGTTATCACATGAATCTGGAGGGGACTCAAATATAATCGTAAGCCAATCAAGACCGGTGTCGTAAGATTCGGCGATTGAAACTGCATCTAGATTAAACCTAGATTCAGGGCGCAGTTCAGGAGCGCCAGGCTGTAGAGTACCAATTACTCGATCTGAGCTCTGCCATACAGAGATGCCAAATACCACAGACACAATGCCTATTACTAAAGCGGCGTTTCTTGGCCTTGCTATTTTTGCAAGAGCCCTCAACCACCGCGCTCTCTTATCTCTCTTTACGAGCGCCTTTTCGGCATATTCTTTAGAAAATTTGAAATACGATGCAGCGACCGGTAGCATGGCAAGGTTAGTTGTGATCTTGAAGAAAACACCCAACGATGCCGTAATGGCCAATTCTCTCACCATTGGAATTGGTATAAACACAAGGGTAACAAATGAAACAAATGCAGTTATTAGTGCGAGCACTCCTGGAATCAATAGACCTGAAAAACTCGCCCTTGCAGCCTCTTCGGTTGACTTACCATTCGCTAGCTCTCGCACAATGAAGTTTATTTGCTGAACCCCGTGTGACACCCCAATCGCAAAAACCAAAAATGGTACAAGAACAGCTAACGGATCGAGGCCGTAGCCGAGCAACCTTAGTGCACCAAATTGCCAGATCAATGATGTAAATGAACAGATAATCGGCAGCAACGTAAAGCGTAAAGAATGGCAGTACCAATAGACCGCCGCTGCAGTGAGCAATAGTGCAACCGTACAGAATTCTAATACCGACGAAGCTCCTTGTGCGATGTCACCAATCTGCTTAGCAAATCCTATTATTTGAATTTCAAACCCTTCATCCTCGAAGCGGCTCCTTAATTCTTCTAATTTGTTATTGTATTTAACATAATCTATTTTATTCCCGTCTTTGTCAATTTCTGCTAGTTCAGCGATGATCATGGCACTTGTTTGATCACGAGAAACAAGCGTGCCAACAAAGCCACCTTGACTCGCTGATCGCTGAATTGAAGAAATCAGCTCTGCATTCAGTTGATCCGCGGTCACGGTTCCCGGAATTAAAGGGTCCGCACGAAAGCCTTCTTCAGTAATCTCGTTCACAAATGTATTTGGAGTCCAAAGAGACTGAACACCTAGCCTGTCCACACTAGGAAGATAGGTTACCGCTTGGGTAACCTCATATAGACGCTTCAAGCCGGCCTGTGTCCATATCGACTCTCTCTTCGATTTAACAACGATATTTAATCGATTTGCCCCTAGAACTTCCGATCGATACTGCTTAAATGTATTACTGTATTCATGTCCAATAGGCAACTGCTTCTCGAACCCTGCTTCCATGCGAAGCTGACTTGCAAAATAACCCATCACAATCGTGAAGAATGCAAGCCAAACTAAAAATGGCGTGCGATATTTAAAACAAAATGTCTCCAACCCATGTAAAGTTTTGGTCAGGTATTTATCGACATCAATTACACTAAAAACGTTAATCATGAGCAATTTCTATAAATGTTGGGCAAAAAAAGGAAGAGCTTGGCACGGATGCCAAGCCTTATAATTAGCCGTTAGAAATTCCTCGAAACATAGGCACCGAAGAAATCGCGGTCTTTATACGGCTGATCAAATACGCGCGACCCACCCCAAAACTTAGCGTAATTAATACCACCCTGCCAAGTTGAAGGATTTTGGGTGAAGGATACGATGAAATTAGCGGATTTTGCGCCTTCCATAAATTGAGCCATGATATTCGGAGTACGGCCCTTGACCGCCTGGAAGTAATAAATCTCCGGAATTACCTGCCATCCCGGGATGAGATTACCATCGTAAACCCAACTGAAATCGAGGTTATATCCCATGGAAGTACGTGTACCCGCACTCTCTGCTGGAGCAGTCAAGCTATTCTCAAAGCCAAAGCCCCAAGCACCAGATGCAATCGGTTCGCCGTTGTAGAAACGCTTCAGGCTCGGATACTTTACGACAACAGCTTCAGCCGTAAACGTAGCGGTTGAAGCATTGCCCAGGGCCTTAAGAATTGGCCCGTAATCACCCGGAGTCATGCTCAGGCTTCCAGTGAGATGCCATTGAAGTTTTTTAGAATCAACGTAGCAGTGCCCATTCTTCCCACCGGCACAAAGAGTGGCAGAAGTTGGGTTCAAAGATACGGCATCTTTTGGTCGATAAGACAACTCTGTACCAATAGCCCAGTCACCAAGAGGGAAATTCGCACTAAGACCAAACAACTTTCTGTCTTCGGCAAATACCCAACCGCCAGCTCCGGTAGTGAGAATATTATAGGTATATTGCGGCGATTTATCTTGATAACTCATCGCATAAAATCCGAGGTTCAATTGAGTGCCCTCGGGCTGCCACCTTAGGGATGCCCCGTATTGATTGGTGTCCTTTGGCTTTTTCCTCGGAAGCCCATAGGCACTATCACCTTTACCCATTCCATTAGCTGCCGACCAATAGCTACCAGTAGGTGGTAAATAATTATCATTCCACGCCCCCTGTACATACGCCTCAAGATTGAAGCCATTACCAAGCCCGGTCGCAAAACTAATGATCGGCGCGGGTAAAAACACTTCCTTGAGCTGTGTACCCGGCTGGGACAACCTCATAAGGTCCATTGAGTTTGTTTGATTTATTCCTCCGGGAATAAATAGGCTCTCACCCCAACTGATAACTTGATTACCAACACGTACCCGTGCCCGCTGATCGCCAATATTGAAATCTTTGCTCACCCAAAAATCGAGCAATCGAGCCTTGAAGTTCAAATCTTCTCGAGCTTCATCCGGAAAGGAGCCTAGAGTGGGCGGAGTGCCAACACTTCTATATCCACTAGCGTGCGTTGCAGAAAAATCTCTCACCCACGAAACCCGCCCCATAAATTTCCATTCATCAGGAAATCTAAGAAGAAGTTCGTGCGACCCCTTAAGATAAGTCGTAAAAAAATCGCCCTTTTTATAGTTTAGATTGCCCTGATCACCGATCCCCGAGAAGTATTCTGTACAGCCACCAGGAGCACCGGCTCCCGACGGCTGTGAGTTTCCGGAAGGGGCCAAACCACTACTATCTTTAAGAATTAATCCGCACGATGGACTTTTTGCCCGAACCCCGACCCCAAAAGAGATCGTAGAGTCGAAGCTACCTGACACCGTCTCCCCCTCAAAAGTAAAAGCTGAGGCGTTGGCCGAATAGGCGAGCACAACAGCCAAGGCTAGAAAATTGTATGTGAATTTCATACCACCCCCACTAGAAAGTTACTTGACGTTGCGAAACCGCGTATTAGGGATACCTTATTGGGATGGAAATTTGCACAGCAAATGACCCAACTAGCAACCTAGTGCGCTATAAAATCTATCCCTAATGCAAAAATGAACACCCCGCATTCGCACTGGCGTAGTGCTGCAGAAAATCTATTACCTAACTGTATTAGCCAATATCCAATATCGGCACTCCCGCTATGGAAATTTTGCGAAAGCAACTTTCTAGACAAAGGCGATCATCAGACGAGAGCAATCGGTTTGTTCAATCTAACCGACGCTCTCGTTTTGCTTTACATAAATTAGGTATTATTTCGCCTTTTTATGTAACATTTGTTCTTTATAGAACTTCCACTGCAAATCAATCAAATAGGCATGGATTGCTTTTGCGTCATTTTTTGAAATAATATCTTTGTGAGGCATCATTCCAAGCGCTTTATATTCGCCTTCTAAGACAATTTTTTCGAAATTCCTATGGGTATCCTTCGTCATGTATCTCAAATCTCTGACCGAGGCCCCCTCGGGGCGCCTACCAATTGCTTGCGAACCGTGACACATCCCACATGCTGAAATCTCAAAGAGTTCCCTTCCCTTTTCCACCAGCGCATTGTTTCCGACTCGGCTTGGCGGCTTCGGGATTCTATTTTCCATTTCAACTACGTTTGGGAGCGTTTTAGTCGCTTCAAGTGAGAATGCAATTAGACGATCAGGGCCAATAGCCTTCTCACCAGTTCCATATAGAGGCACCATGAAACGTGCGATTCCACCCCCACCAGCTGAAGCTAAAATGTATTGCTTTTCGCCAATCTGGTAGGTAACTGGAGGAGCTTGAACAGAAGACTGCACGTTATAAGACCAAAGGCTCCTCCCAGTATCGGCAGCATATGCGTTGAAAATACCGGTAGCGGTACCCTGGAACACCAAATTACCTGCTGTTGACAATACACCGCCGTTCATAGGAAGCTCATGATTAACCGTCCAACGCACCTTGCCTGCCACCGGATCCCAGGCGATCAATCGTCCAATTTGGCCCTTTTTCTCAATTTTTAGATCAGTTCTATCTGCGTTAAGATCGGCTCCGTACCAATCAAATACCGCACCACCCAGCGCTGATTCTGGATTAACGCGATATGTCGTCTTGAACTCGTGTGCGGGTATATATACCAAACCAGTTTTTTGACTAAAACTCATTGGGTGCCAGTTATGGCCACCGAGAAGCGACGGCACTAATTCGGCACTCTTCGATTTATTTTTATAATACCTTGCATCGGGGTTTTCGATTGGCCTCCCGGTTTCTAGATCAATTTTCTTTGCCCAATTTACACCAACATACGGATCAGCTTTAATCAGTTTTCCGCTCTTCCGATCCAGAACATAGAAGAAGCCATTTTTTGGTGCCTGCATCAAAACCTTTCGCAAGCCGTTTCCAATTTTCAAATCCGCCAAGATAATGTGGCTCGCCGAATTATAATCCCAAGCATCGTTAGGGACAGTTTGGTAATGCCATTTGTATTTGCCCGTATCCGCATCTACGGCAACAATCGAATTTGTGAACAAATTATCCCCCCCTCCCGGACTACGTTGCTCGGGGTCATAAGGGATTGCACTATCGGTTCCAAAATAGACTTGATTTAATTCTTCATCGTAAACAATTGCGTCCCACGGGCTACCACCTCCACTTTTTGCCCATCCGTCAGCCCAGGTTTTTGCCGCCATTGCAACCGTTTCATTCTCATACCCTTTTTTTGGGTCTCCTGGCACAGTCCAGAAGCGCCAGACTAATTTTCCGGACGAGACATCATAAGCAGATAAGTAACCTCGTGCGCCTAAATCCGAGATGCCGTTACCAATAAACACCTTTCCTGCTGCAACACGAGGGGCCCCTGTTATTGAATATTCGGCCTTTGGATCACAGGTAAGTTCATCCCAAATTTTTTTGCCATCTTTAATGTCAAGCGCTATAAGCCGGCAATCCGGCGTGGCCACAAAAACACGTGAGCCACTTACCGCGACGCCTCTATTAACTCTCGAGCTCCACGAATTGGAAACTCCGTTTCCAGGGTTTGTTTCAGGATTGAAATGCCATTTAATTTTCCCCGTTGCACCATCTATGGCATAAACATTCGCAAAAGAAGTGGTAGCGTAGATGACACCATCTACGACAATAGGTGTAGCGGCTAAGCCATCTTGAGCTCCTGGCATATCAACGAACCAGTCCACTTTCAGATTGCTAACATTTTTCTCATTTATCGAACTCAGCTCACTGAATCTTTGTTCACTTGAGTTTTTTCCGTGCGCCGGCCAATCAACAGTGACAGCTAATGCCAATTGATTAGTTAGCATCAAGGTGCAGACCACACCAACTGTAGCTGCTCGTACTTTGTTGTTTTTAATCATTATCGCCTTTTCTCCTCCGTATAATCGAAATTTTGGCCTCAAGTTTAAGCCGAGTGATTTTATTTTCCTTGAAAACGCATCAACGGTGTATCCGTTTTCTGCATCTGTAATGCCACACCCTCGCCCAAAGTATTTGATACAATTTACCACTACTGTCCGGTTAAATATTGAATAGATTCAATTGGTTGTTGATGCTGCCATTGTCCGAAGTGTAGTCGTCGCCCGGAAACGCTTGCTGCAAGGGCATTCTCTCGAACAGGGTGAGCGATAAAACCTGTAGCAAAGTGTAGAGGGAGACGTCGAGATTCAGTTTTTTTCGAACGATGGCGACCAACACATAGACCGACACTGCGATCCAGATTTGCGTCTTGACCGCATTTTCCGACGTACCGAAGAATTGTTTGATACGAAGATGCTGCTTGATCCATTTGAAGAACAGCTCGACTTGCCAGCGGCTTTTGTAAAGCGCGCAGATCGTTGCTGCCGGCAAGATCATCTGATTGGTCAGGAAGACGAGCGACTTGCCGGTTTCCGGGTCGTTGAAGCGAACCCGGCGCAAATGCGTCGGGTAATCCTGCTTCGAGTAGAAGCCATCGAGCGCAATCGTCTGGTCGCAGATGACGCCGGTGTTGCGGTCGGCCTGAGCCGAATAAATGCGATGGGCTTTGAGATTCGATTTGGCGCGGGTGACGAAGAAGGCGCCCGCCAGATGCAAGCGATGCAACCGAGCAAAATCGACATAGCCACGATCCATGACATAGATTGCACCGGCCTCCGGGGTCAGCAAGTCCAACGCATGCACGTCGTGCAATTTTCCGTCGGAAACATGGATAAAGCTGGGAATGCTGCCGCGCAAGTCGAGCAGCGTGTGCATCTTGACCGCCGCCTTGGTCGTTCGAAAGTTCGCCCACGGAAACACCGACAGGCACAGATCGATGGTCGTCGAATCGAGCGCATAAACGCTGTTCGACAACTCCAACCCCAAGTCCTCGCTGGCGTAGAGCGTTCTGGCCTGGGCGATCAGCCGGGCGGCGAACTCGGCATAGATACGCCAGTCCCGCGATTCGTTGGCATCGGCCAGCGTCGAGCGCCGTATCGGTTCGCGAAATCCCATGTGGTACAGCTTGGCTGCCTGCGCCGAAAGACTGACCTCGATGTCGCGCAGACTTTCCCGGTAAGTGAGTTGGGCAAATGCCATGACTCGAAACTGTTCGGCGCAAGTCATGGTGCGAACGCCTTTGTCGCCGCTGTAGCGCGTGACGTATCGGTTGAATGTCGACCACGGCAGAAAGTCCATCAACTGCGCAAACAGTGTCTTGCCGGCATTCATGATCATGCCCTTCAGAAAAATTCGAAGGGTCATTTTTCGCCGATTTCAAATCGACACCACACCTCATTGCTCGGAAAGCCTCGTCAGTCATGGCATTGGGCGCTTCGGGTCCTCATTTAACCGGACAGTAGTGACAATTTACTTTCACCAAAAAACTCATACAAATTTCGGTTAGAATAATCGGCTTAATGAAATTTCCGAATTTATTTCATCGCGTAACAACTTGGCGCTTCACTTTTCCTAACCGAAATTTCGTCAAGGCAATTTATAGTTATCTTATCGTCCCCTAATTCCATTCCCATTGAAATTTGGCAAATTCATGTTCAGCTTTTACCTTGCTTAGGATTTACGCCTGGGTTCTCTCCAATAAAAAAGGCCACCTCAATTGGGTGGCCTCCTTTTTAAGAGCTCTCGCCCTTGATCGTTGATCAGTGAAATTTCTACTATGCAATCATGAATACTTTACGAATTTTGCTAATAATATTCCACGTTACAACTTCGCCCTTGGTAGTGAACATAGAATCACCGGGACCAAGTCTTCTGACATTTCCTAGCGAGTCGATAATCTCAACCGTGCCTTGTTCGATAATACAGATCTCGTTTCCAGGGTAAGTATATTCAAACTTACCGGGCGAGCATTCCCACAGACCAATCTGTAAAGAACTACCGAAACTGCCGAATGAATGGGTGCCTTTATGAGTTGGATTTCCTTCAAGCACCTTGACAAAATCCAACTCTTTCAGAGCCGGCCAGTCGTTCAGTTGAGAATTGTTTACTTCATTTTGAGTAAAAATTTGCATAAATTGCCTCTAGATAAGTTACTTTTTGCTATTAAATTGCCCACGAGCTTTATCCGCCACGTAGGCCCTTAGCAATTCGGCATCTTCTGGTGAAAAGTCACCTTGACCGATCATGCCGTTATTCTGCTTTGCCCCCTTTACTACGACTTCGTACCAGGCTTCCTTCGATTGCAAAATCGGAGAGCGGGTTAGACTTGGGATGCTTCCACCGATAGAATCGGCATGAGGCCCGTGGCACAGCCAGCAACTTCCCCTTATATAGAGCTCTTCGCCCTGCTTAAGAGCCTCTTTAGTTGACGGGATATTTGGAGGTGCGACTTTGTCATGCTCCCTGACCTTAGTCTCAGGGACCCTTGCCTTTCCGTCGAGCACAAATGCCATCAACCGTGTAGCGCCGCGCGCATTCTCACCTACGGAATATGCAGGAAGGGAATTTCGCGCCATAGCTGGCGCTCCAACAGCTGCGAGGATTACCTGCTTACCATCAACGTTATAGCTAACAGGGGCCGCGTGTATTGCTGAACCAGTTTTCTTCGACCAAAGCAATTGTCCGTTTTCCGCACTGTACGCATTGAGCAAACCCGTTGCAGTACCGTGGAAGACAAGATTACCTGCAGTCGACAACGTTCCGCCATTAATTGGCAAATCTTGAGGAATTTTCCAACGAGCCATTTTCTGGACGGGGTCCCAAGCGATCAGACTGCCCCTACCCTTTACGTCCTTTGGACTCGTACCCGAAGAGTATGTATCTGTTAGCACTCCACCTAATACTGCCTTATTGTCAGTAGCGTATAGCGTAGAAAGATTCCATGCGCTGAAATAAACCAATCCGGTTACCGGGCTCATACTCATAGGCTGCCAATTGTGGCCGCCCCATACGCCTGGATAGACAAGCGCCTTCCCATCCGAATTTTGATAATAGCGAGCTCCCGGTAGCTCTACGGGCCTGCCAGTATCAAGATCATAATGGCTAGCCCAACTTACTGGCACAAAATTATCCGCGCTGATCAATTTCCCATTAGATCGATCAACGACGTAGAAGAACCCGCTTTTTGGTGCTTGCATCAAAACCTTTTTCTTAACCCCATCAAAGTCTATATCTGCAAGCATAATTGGCATATTCGCATTGTAATCCCAAGCATCACGTGGAACTGCTTGATAATGCCACTTATACTCACCGGTTTTCGCATCTACCGCGAGTATAGAATTTGTGTACAGCGTATCTCCCCCCCCCGGGCTTCTAACCTCGGGATTAATAGATGACGCCGAATCTGTGCCGAAATATACTGTATCAAAATCGGGGTCATAGACAATTGACCCCCAGACTGCCGCGCCACCGTCCTTGGCATAACCTTCTGACCACGTTTTAGAGGCAATGTCCATCGCTTTTGATTTTGTATGGGAATCAGGCGCATTTGGCACCGTAAAGAATTTCCACAGCTCCTTGCCATTATTCGCATCAAATGCTGAAAGATGGCCAACAGCCCCGAAATCAGAAACTCCACTACCAATATATACCCTGCCCTTAACTACAAGAGGAGCGCCAGCAATGCCGTGTTCTTTAGTTGGATCACAAACCGACGATGACCAAGTGATTTCCCCATTTTTTGAATTGAGGGCGATCAACTTGCAATCTGCAGTACCCACATAAACTTTGCCGTCATGAACAGCGATTCCTCGATTGATTCTTCGTGTCCAACTACTTGAGAAGCCATGACTTGCGTCCACTTTTGGCTCAAACTTCCATAGAACTTTCCCCGTGTTAGCAGTAACCGCGTACACTATAGACCCCGGTAGGCTAACGTAAATAACGCCATCAATCACGATAGGTGTAGCTGAAACACCATCAACACCATTTAAATCAAGCGCCCATGAAAGCCCAAGGCGATTTACGTTCCGATCATTAACTTGGGTTAAGGCACTAAAATTTTGTTCATAATAGCTCCCCCCTTTATATGCCCAATTATCAGCCGCATAACCCCTACCATCATTAATAGCATTATGCTTATTTAACTCTGACATTTGGAGCTGATCATTAATGCCATTCTTAGCTGATGCCGCGCCCGCCCAGGCAGCTGCCACAGCAATGACCACAAGATTAGCAACAAAGCGTTTCCCGTTCATCGCCTTATTGGATTCAAGCATTCCCATGTTTTTTACACCTCTATTTTCAATATACGGTTAGACGAGCGCACATATATCGCAAAGACAATTAATATGATTGGCCCATAACAATGACCCAGTTACCAAGACTTACTCACCTTTTAAAGAATCACATTGAGCCAGATCCGAATATTTCGCCCAGAACACGCCAATCCTTTCCATCATTACTCCAAATATATACCCCTCTATAAATCAGATTGCGCTCGTGCGATCCAACTGGAATACATTTGTAGGTAACGAATGAATAGGCCAATTTTCCGGATACTTCTCGCGCCGAATCCGGCGCAATTACGCAATCCTTAGTTGATTTCAGCACATCGTCAATGATCGCCATTAATGACTTTTTATCTCTAGCAACTTGCAGGGTACCCTCCGCGGCAACAACCGCCCCCTCCCGGTATAGCTTTTTATATACAGCCTCCGAATCTCCTTTCTTTATTGCTGCCTCTACAGCCTTATATACATTGGCAATACCACGATCAAACCCAGAAAGATCTTCCGCAAATACATTAACTGCACCAAAACACAATAAAACTGTTAATAGATACTTCATTTGCTCGCTCACAAGTATTAAAAAAAGTTGCTAAGTCAGCATACATATGCCGCCACTAAAGACCGCCCCCTACTATCCTTCTACGCGACCCCGACACATATTTCGGCGCATTTCAACATTCAACTATCCATCATTAATTATTTCGCCAACTCGTTCCAAATGGTTATCGAAAAATTGCATTGAACTGTTTCCCGCCTCCTACGGTAGCCGAGGGTTTCAATTTGTATTTTCAGCCAGCACATTAATTTGAACAACTACTAAAGCATATATACTCAATCGGCTAAAATTAATTATCGCTCCGGGAAATATTTATTATAAAGCGCACACTGGCTCTCCAACATAAACAGCTCATACGCTCCTCCAATTGCAAAAATATCCCCAGCCTTCCTTAATTAACGCCCCTAAGCAGATACCTTGTCTAGTCACATCGACTCTAAGGAAGGCGCAGCCATATCTCCTTTATTCATTACAACCGTGAAATAATTATCACTATCAGCCAAAAATTTTTATGGCAGGAAACGATATATCGCGCCAACCTAGTAATTAGCCTTTCGATCAAAAATAGCCAATTATTTTCTCGATAGCTTGCGATAGACTGAGTGGGGTCAATTTCTATCTTTCGGGCAAACCATAGGCTCCAAATAGTGCTCTTTCGCACCTATACCATCGCCCGAGCAAACTTCACGTCTCACTTTTTTGACAATTACACTAGAAGCATCTCGACTATCATTTTTGTTAGTTTGCAAAAATATAAGTTTCGCAAAGTAACACTCGCCCCCCTCATACAACGAGCCCAGGTACGCTGTTAAATGTGCTGCCCGATTCCACGTTTTTGTAAGCGTGCCATCAAGCGAGAATTTGCGATATCCATAATCAGCATTCCTTCGTACGCCTAGCTTGCTCTCTATCCGCGCCGTCCCGAGCTCTACTTTTTTAGACTTAACGCTAGAATTACGATGCTCATTAAAGACGAGCGAAGCAGCCTCATTACCTGCACCTGCTCGCGCAGGAGCAGCGAAATAACGCTATCTATCGTTAAGTCAATACCGGCTTACCTTCAGAATACGCGGACTACCTACCTCTCTTGACCTGCGGATAGATGTAGATGGCTGCTATACGACTGGACTAGGGCAGGTATATGGCTGTCTTGTCGACAAAAGCGCGATAGCAACACCACACTTAACCACCGCTCCGCCCGCAGGCGGTTTAGAGCTACTTCTAGGAGCCCCGTGTCCGCTAAAACTTTTTGCGGTACTTGACAATACCCCGTTGCTAGCCTGAGGATAAGCAATGACTAATCCCAACTAAGTAAGCAAAGACAAGAGGTATTCACTATGGATAATCTATTCGTCCTGCACCCAAACATTCGAGAAAACATCCATGTTGGCAAATGGGATTTTTTTTACGAACAGATTTCGTGTGGAAAATTTAGTGCTCAAGTGCGAAGTGCGGAATTTTCTGACTCATTATTAATGGTGGAAGAGGATTGTAATCAGCCATTAATGTCAGGAGGGCGACTTGGGGATAGCCATATTTCTTTAACAATCCACAGCCCCACCAATTCGCATGGAATTTTCTGTGGGAAACCAATGGGTTCTGCTCATGTAGGACTACTCGCTCCCGACCGCGATTTTGAGCTCTACACGAAGACTCCTCTCAATATGTTCACCCTCACACTTGGGATTTCAGATCCTAAATTTCAAGAAGTTAGCCAATTACTAATTGACTATTTCCAAAGAAACTATCGAAATGGCGATGTAATTGAGAATATACAACTTGCGAATGCTCTTCGCGAATTTAAAAATACAATCGCGGGCGATATTTTCACCTCTCCCGGTCTAATTGAAAGTCAACTCTTTAAAACTCACGCAGAAGACGTTGTAATATTTTCGCTTATTGAAAAAATTGAGCATTCGCTAAAGGGCGGGACACCCAACCGCCCTGTTTCTGCTTCGGCTTGGCTTGTCAGCGAATTTAGGAAAGAAGTATTGGCTAGCCGAGCAAATCAGTTTTCATTGACGAAGACATGCGAAAAACTAGGGGTCGCGCACCGGACACTCCACAAATGCATTAGTGAGAGCCTTGGGATTGGCCCATTACTTTTCTGTCGATATATTCGACTTAATAGTGCACGAAAGGCATTAATTGAAGCCAATCGCAATAACAAACAAAGATCTATTGCTGAAATTGCTGAAGAATATGGATTCTGGCATCTGCCACGATTTTCTGCGTACTACCGAGCCATGTTCAGTGAATTACCCTCTCAAACCCACAAGTCTAATAATTAATTCTATTAACGATCTCATCCAATTAGAGCCCTTCAACGGATTTGATCTCAATTTACATTAAATTATAGAGGCACTTTTATAATACTTGCCAAAGGCACTTCCCCACATTTTGGAATAGGCCACAACCATAATACATGGGATTCGTTTCATCAATCCACAAAAAGGCAACTAGGCTGGCAGGGGTGAAAAGCCAGGAACGCTTATTGAACTTTAATGACTCAATACCCCCCCCCTGGTGCGATCTATAACAACCCAGATCACATTATATTCACGGTCAATAATAGATTTTGACTTATAAATTCTGATTTATTAAGAGTAAAGACTGATTTTTTTGTAGAGGTCGAGGCCGACCTAGCGCTCAAAACCTCTTTCGGCAATACTGATTCCGCGATGCGTAGCTCAACAACTAGCGTAGTAAATTTGGTGCGGTCTCCCTTCGGGATTCGCAGGGCCTTTTCGCTTGAACTACTCATTGATATTGGAAGACAACAGCGAGCCCCGAAAGGCGCGGATGCTAGTTTTCGGGGTTGTCACACACTTTCCGGCATTTTTAGTCAGAAACGCTCACCCAGAGAACACCCGGGCACCAGCCCGACTGGTCGCGCTACACCGTGAGCGTCGCCTGTTCGGCTATCCTCGCTTTAAAATCTAAATATTTTATCGACACTAGTTACGTTAATTAATATATTAGTAAAAAAAAGCCGGTTCTACAAAGAGAACCGGCGAGGTGGAGCGACAGCGGTTGGATGGAATGGGCACTGCCGTCCAAGGGGACAAAATATCCGAAACAATTCTATTTTTCTCATAGAACAGCTTCATTAAATTGGTTATCCATACTAGACGTATTGTGGATCACAATATCAATTACAGCTATCCAATTCCGGCACAATCGCAATATAGTCATATACAGAATTACATCTATGGCGACAGCACAATTAAGGGAAGACGCTACTAGGCAGAATCATCCAGTAGAAAAAACATCGAGCTTTGAATACGGATAGATAATACAAAATCAGCCACATCATCACAAATCTGCAGAAGGTAACTCCCCATAAGAAAAACCCCCGGCATCACCGGGGGGTTTATGAAACCAAAGTTATTAACAGAGCGAACAGTCAGCGCTCGCTTCTTGATCGCAAACTATCTGAGCTGAAATAAGATGGATTCAATCGCGGATCACCAGGTTCAGCAATCCAGCGGATATCGGATCCAGTTCCTGCGGCATGCATGTCGAATACGTACCGTCCATCAGCAAGGTTATATTGCATGAGGACAGGCGAATGGCACGCTCCACCGAGCTCTGCCACCGGAATTACGTACGATTCCCGTACCTTCCAAAGCTTACCTTGATTGTCATAATCTTCAGCAGCAACGATATTCCAAGTGTCTTCGTCTAGGTAATACGTTCTCTTTGATGCCACATGGCGAGTACCACTTTTAACTGTAGCCTCGACTACCCATACTCGATGTAGTTCATATCGCCTATATTCAGGATTTAAAAAATCTTGCTGCGCTATATCTTCAAATTTAGCGTTGAATTTATAGGCACCAAATGAGTTGTATGGAACGTAAAGGTCTTTTTTACCGACCAATTTCCAATCAAAGCGGTCCATTGCTCCCCAAAACATAGTTGGCTCATCCATCGTATATTGATTTTCAAAGCCAATTTGTGGAGCATCGTATGCATACGTTGGCATACGACGCACGCGTCGCTGCCCCGGGAAGTAGTAAAACACTTCACTACCCGGCTCGTTAATGCGCACGGTCATATTTAGTGCCTGCCCAGCCAAGGCTATCGGGGCGTTGTAGCCGAAATTCGCGTAAAACTCGATTGGGGGCATCGAGGATAACGCATTTGCGCCTTTCTTCCCCCAAGGCGTATATGAAAACATAAATGCTTCAACTTTAATGAATTCCGACGAACCCTTTCTAGGAGATACAGTAGACCAAGTCTTAGGCCAGTCTACGCCAAGACCTTGATAACGAAACTTTGCATTCGTCATTGCTTCGGCGCCAGTCGCTGGAATAGGGAACGGAACCCCGGGAAGAATAGCGTCCTTTAAATACCATCCGTCAGATGCCATCTTTGCGGTTGTTACGTTCTTCTTAGTGTTCTCCTTCACAAAATCCGGCACCTGGCAAGTGCGCCGCGAAGGATATACATCCATTCGATATCCTTTGATATCTTTAAATAATTCAGCCTGGCCCGGACTTAATTTATCGGAATATTTGCTAACATTAGTTGCGTCAATTGAGAAAAGCTTTTTATCGTCTTTGTATTTCCAATAATCCCCTCGAAATTTCCCATAGCTCCAACCGGGCAAGAATGGATTTTCCGCTGCCCACGCGCCGATGCTGCCATCTTTCGCCCCCCCCTTCTCCCCGCCAAGAGGAGTTAAATCAGTTCCAAGACGCTCTGCGTCCTGGGGGTTAGCGCCATACACCAGTCCAATTTGGGACAATGCGACAGCAATCGCTGCTATTTTGATAATACCCTTCATTTTTTCTCCTTTGACTTAATAATAACCACCACGCCCCCCCTACCTCGCCCAAGTCGTCGCTGCGTAAATTTCATGCTCGACGGGTATAAAATGGGTGATGATAAATATCGTGTTGGCAAGAGCCGTTCGTTAGGAAGGTAACTAAATCCTGGCCACTCACAGTTCTTCGAAGAAGCGTAAACACTATTGGATACTAAATTCCTAGGGGATCTTACGATATCCAATTCCCGCACAAGCGTAAAATATGCAAGACGCATATAGCCCTATATCCCCCGCAATGGAGTAGAGCCTGACCTTAGAGTCCAATCATCCCGACAAGGAGATTGGACATGAAGAAACGATTCACTGAAGATCAGATCATTTCTCCTGTGGTAAGTGAATGCCGGTATAGCGGTTGTACGGAGTTGCGCCCCCCCCATCTCGGAGGTAGGCAACTACCTCTGGCAGAGCAAGCATGGGGGGATCAGTGTTTGGACGCCAAGCGGCTGACGGATCTAGAAGCAGAGAACAACTGACTTAAGATACTGGTGACCAAGTCGCTTCCGGAGAACGAAAACGTCAAAGGAGCCCTGAGATAAAAATTGTGACCGCACCGTCAAGGCGTGATCTGCTGCGCTACCTGATCGACGGGGGACTCACCGAGCGAAAGTCGTTGCGCTTTGTTGGCAGGTGTCCGAGTTCATACCGTTATCGGCCACCAGCAGATCGCAACGCGGCTTAAAAGGCGCCAATAGTCAGGCTGGAAAAAGGTCATCGGCGCTACGGGGCTGCGATGATCTAGCAGAATCTCGGGCAGGCCAGCTTGGCGGTGAAACACTAGCGGGTAGATCGGCTCTATGCCGACGCCAGCTTGCAAAAGAGATGGCGAAAGAGAAAAAACTGGTATTGGATCGGCACCCGCTAGAGCGCCTTTTGGCCGCCAACCAGGCCTTGTCGATCGATTTCGTGTTCGACTGGATGGCTGAAGGGCATCTCACCTATAGCCTGAGCGTTGTTGATGATACGACTCACGAAGCGGGCGGGACTGTTCCGTAACGTGCGATAGGTGGCATACAACTGATTAGAGCGCTCGAACAGTCAGCCAAAACTCGGGGATTGCCCAAGGCAATCCTAACAGACAGTGGCAAAAACCTTCTGTTGCCGGGCCATGCCGACCTCGGCGCATTCCGATGGTGTCAACTCTTCCCATTGAATCCGGAAAGCCCAACCAGATTGCCCACATCTAATCGCTTAATGGGCGCTTCCGGGATCGGTATTTGAACGAATAGTGGTTTGCCAGCCTACGCGGCGCACAAGTCGTCGTCGAAGGCTGACGGCTTGACATCCGCTGACTATGCCAATTCACTCACTCAAAAATCGAGTAAATTACCCTCGGGCTCTAAAGCCCAATGCCAGAGAAAACAGGGGGCGGTCACAGCGAAAAGCAGAGATCTCTGCTTAGCCGCTTCTTAGACCTCGAGAGCTTGCTTCGATCCATGAATCTTCACGGCATAGCCCAAGCTGTCGAAACACTACCCCCCCATTGCGGCTTGCAATCACGAAGACCCGCCGACTGCAATACAAAAGGGGCTATACGCCGCTCATGAAATTCGCTGCTTCTTACACCAACAACTGGCCCAACGTCCCACCGTTGGCTAAGAAAGAAACAACCCATTTTGGCTGACGACCACGACCAGTCCAGACCAATGTCGAGTCGCTGGGATGTTTATACTTTACAGCCACTGGAGTTCGCGCTTTTTTTGCGGGAGCCTCGTCCACCAAATCACTCAAAGCAAAGCCTCGCTCAGCAGCGAACGCAATGATTTCCTTGCGCACTTGAAGCTTTTCCTCTTTCTCCCGTCGCTCTATTTCTTTCGGAATCTGAGCAAGCAGGGACTTCAGTTCAGCAACAGGTATATTAGATATATCCATAAGAGCCTCTAAAAATTTAATCAGCCTACGATAGCAATATCGTACCGCAACCCTGCTAACTTTCATATAGTTTGCTCCGAGTTTCTTCAAGAAAAACTCAATGCCGTACAAGCCACCCTGAAGGTGGGCGGTAGAAAGCATATTAAATCCAGCCATACGCCATACCAATCACAAATCATACTCGGTATGTTGGCAGGCACTCTCATACCTTCATTGGCGCTCTATCATCATTTTCCCTGAGGACTCTAAAATCTCATCAAGCGCCGCAATCTCTCCATTACGCTTCATTTGCGGGAAAATCACATAGCCAATAACCAACGAGAGGAAAAATATCCCAGCCAGGTTAGCATTGAAATAAATCATTGCACCAAAACAGATGAGAGAAGTAAGCAACCCAAAAATTGAGACAGCGTAGAGTCCAAAGCCACTAAGGGTAAGGTGGCAGACAGCAAGGAAAAGATTACTGCCCTCTGGCAGTACTTTGTGGCGCTACCCATAATTATCGCCTTGATGGGGGTACCGTTTGTCTTTGGAACTTACGTAGGTAGCTCTACCGGAGTTTCAGCATGGCAGTACATGAACTCAAAGCTGGAAATAATTGGTAATAGCAAGCAGCTTGCCGGTTTCAAGAATCAGCTTCAGGAAGATTATTCAACTGGTAAATTGGCTTCTGCATTCAAGGATGGCCACTTAGCAATTGAAATACAGGAGATAGCCAGGCGAGATGTCCTGACTCTCACCATCAAAATCTCCGACAATACGGGTGACACTCTTTCGGTGGATGCAAGTATTGACGGAACCGCTGTTGGCCGTAGACCACTCGATTACTCAGACTTTCGTGCCGATAGATTTGCCATGACGCCCAGTGTGACAAAAATACCCCGGTTTAAGTTTTTCCAAGCGAAGAGGCTTTCGGTCCAACTACCTCAAGGGTCTTACCGCTTCAAGATTCCTAGCTGCGCGCATCTCGGTGTGTCGCAAATGATCATGCTTAAAATGTTGGACTCCGAAAGAACTGCATGACGGTTTGCTACTGTCTGCAACTGGCCACATTGCTGACGTAGCTCGAATGATGTCTCAATAGCGGCAATGGCCGAGTTTCTGCCTATTGCGGGTGGCATGAGACCGGATCTCGAACTAAGCTGACCTTGGGCTTATGAGTAGGCAGGGGCTGCATTGCGCCAGTTACCTGTCAATCAGCCGCTAATTGCGGCCAATGACCTTCAATTGGTGAAAGCGTCTTGGCCATGGTTAGTCTGGGAAGTTGGTGCTGAATATCTCGCGCCACTTTTGCTTCGCTGACCACTCTCGTTTTGGTGTGGCCATCTCGTGTTCAATGGCCTCCAATGACAGGTTGTAGCACCGCTTCGCTTTATACTGAAATAGCCCTTTGCCCCAAACGTATTGACCGCTCCCTGGTGCTCGCCACCATTCTTGATTCTCGTCCTGTGTCGCCATCCATTTGAAAAAGTCGCGGCACATATAGTCGTAATAGACATAGGACTTGTCACGATGCTCCCAAGTTTCTATGAACTGGTAAGCTAGGGTATCAATCAAGAGGCCGCCGATAGGTACCGACCACTTGTTTTTCCAATCTCGCATCATTCGGCATAGCGGGACCAAGTTGCCATTGGTAGCGGTATTTCGGTCACGTATGGCTTTTATCTCAGGTCTCGGATTGGTAGTTTTCCAAGACCCACCATCGTTTGCATTTGGAAAAGTGAAGCTTCCGTCGTTGTTATCAAAGGCAGGGACGACCTCAAAAATTATGCCGTCGGTAAAGGGCACCTGTATTACTTGGCCATCAGCACGGATGTTGGTGGTTGAATACGTTCGCTCAATGGAAGCCTTCACTGATTGGAGCAAGGCTGACTGTCCATTGCCTGAATAATCGTTGTACTGCTTATAGACCGAGTAGGGCAGTTGAAAAATCAGGTCCACATCGCTGAATCCAGAAATGGCTGTATTCCTACCGTACGAACCAACATAAAGGCTGTGCGATGTGTCTGATGTTGTCGACCAAAAGTCCGTGTTCAATCGGCGAGTGATATTGCCACTCCGCGTGGCAATAGTTCCGCCATCTCTGATTTGCAAGTTGAAGCAAAAAGTGCTGAACCAATCCGCGAGTGCCATTTTGTCTCCCTATTGTGGCTAACCGGCGCAGGCTGGCAGGACTTCGACTATGAATTTGTCGAACTTGGTCAAACCGACCCGCTTGCGGCTGCGAAACTGCTGAAAGAGGTGAGCGCTCATGGTTTTTGGCAGAAGGTCTTGAGATAGATCAGCAAGTCGGGAACAAAAGAGCCTGCACCCCAAAGCGCTGCACCGACCATCAAGAGGGTGAAGCCAAGTGGGAGCTTGTCGCGCACGAGACGAAAATGGAGTTGCTCGTCGAGCCAGCCGGTCTGCATCTGCCAGAAAAATTTATAGTGTGCGTACCAATCGCTCAAGAAAATTTGCTTGGCAATGCCTAGCCCAAGCGAATCCTTTTGAATCCGGTCGTGTTCGTTGATGAATGACGTCAAGTTGGCTGTGCCTGGCTGCGATTTCACCTGTAAGTACAAGGCGCGCAGTTCATGAAATATGCCGGTGAGTTCCGATCCAACCTTCGCGTACCGATCCTTGTCGGCGGTATAGAAATTAATCGTGATGGATGCCACGCCGAGTACGATGAAGGTTGCAGCAACCGGATTCTTCGCCAAATCTGGCATGAAAAGCGCGAATATGCCGACCGCGAGCGAGACAAGGCCGATCCAGCCCTGCACTTTTTCTACAAGGTCGTAGGTTGCCAAGTGCTTTTTCGCGGCGTAGCCGATGTTGTAGGCGCTTTCGGCGATTAACCTCAGCAGCGCGTCTTTGTTCATTGTTTTTCCTCCCATGAAGAGCGCATATTACGGGGCCAAAGGCTCACTTGGCGACCCTGCCTGAATCGCCGTCCTTAAGGTAGGCACCTCGAAGGTCTGCTTCGATACCAAAACTGTTGGTGCATTGAGCGGAGTCGAACTTCCGCTTTGGCCGACATCCTGCCGGCTAGCCGTCGTGCGGAAAAGTTCACCTACAGTGCTGCTTGTCTTTCGGAGCAATACCGACCGAAGAGCATTGGCCGCGAAGCGGCCAATGCTCAATTTAAAATCAGCCGTTCATGCTTCTAAGCGCAATTGCCTGCATTCAGCCAGTCGATCTTTCAGAATGTTCAACGAACATAGGATGGTTTGTGCCAGCGAGCGCTCATCATCACTCTCCACGTTCGTCTGGGCAGCCCACTCACAATACGACACCATTAACGCAGCGCGTTCCACAGAAATTTTCTTGTCAGACAATCCGGACTCGATAATCGGTATCAAGGCGGCGGCAGCCCGCAGGCGATTTAAGGTTGGCGTTGGCGCCGCGATCGATTTTGGCATTTGCTGATTCTAGCCATTCTCCGACCAACCCCAAAACGCCGCATCAACGCAAATGCCCCGTTGCCGGGGTATTTGCTGAGTCTCTTATCTGATACGCCAACTTCGCCATAGCAGCCACCACAGGATTCGGAGTGGCGCAAAGAACCCATAAAATCCTTCCCAGAGTCCGGAAACGAAACTCCGTATTAAGGAATCTTGTGACTGGACAAAGACCGGATTGAGGCGACGCCATTCGGCAGCGAAGGCAGCCCAAAAACGACTCCACTTGTTCATACTACCCCCTTGCCGCTTGAGCCGGCGCCGCATCCATGATCGGTGACGGCAAATAGCGACCGACTTGAGTTTGAATCGACACATATCGCAATAGCGTTTCCCAACGGCAAGCTGCGATTCGGCTCCGATTACTGAACTCAATGGTCAAACAGGGCTCGCCAGCATAGATATCCCAGTACACCTGATCCCCGGTGAGCAAGCTGAGGAGCGTCCCATCAACCGTCTCCCGAAACTGGGGCAAGGCAGCGAGTTGTGCCCGCAATGCTTCCTGATGCTGCCGAATTTCCGGTTCAATTTGAATTGAGGGTTGCGCCTTGTCGGCTCCCTTGGGGTTTGGCGCCCTCTGCCCACCAAACGCCCGGTAGGCCCGTGGCACAAGGGTCAGAAAGATGGCAAACACGACCGTCGCCGTAGGGAACGCCAGATAACAGGCAATCACTGCGTCAACATTGAGATAGCAATACCACTCGAGCGCAATGACGATACCTGAAAGCAGGAAACCAACGAAAACAGCAAGCCGTTTGGCCCGTTGTTCGTTGGGTGATTTGCTTTCGGTCAGCCTGCGGATCGCAAGGATGGCCAAGATCGCCATGGGGACAAGACTTCCCCAGGCCATCGCCTGCAGCTGTGCGTTGGTGTTCATGTTTAGTCCTTTAATGTTTTGAGCTGGCGAGCAACGCACGGTCGCTCGCCACGATATCAATCCGCTCAATAGTCGGTTAGTTGTGACGCAAAGCCGAGGTGATGAGTTGGCTGCGTGCTTCTTCGTCAAGTCGATTGGCTGTGCTTAGGATCATGGCTTCCAACGAACGTTGATTTGCCGCACTACCCCGAAAGGCGATGAGGGCATGTATCAACTGGATGTATGTCCGCTCCGGAACGATCACTTGGGCGCGAGCCACGGCCAGCCATTCGAGGATGGTGTGCTGGTGTCCAATCCATTCACCGCGTTCGGAAAGCACATAGCCACGATCAGCGATCCGAAAATCATCGGCCTTGCCGGCGTCGTGAAAGAATGCTGCGGCAATGACAATAGGAACCGACGTCCGGGCCGTGCCTTTGGTAAGCCCAATCGCGCGCTCAGCAACCTGTACCGTGTGCCGCAAGTTTTGGCCGGGAATCCAGGGATAGTCGGCGGTTGTCGCGGGGCCGGTCAAAAAACGAAGGAAGCGGCCGCCGTCCCACATGACGGCATTGAAGAGGTGTTGCAACGGTCGATCGAGACGCTCCCAGAGTTGAATAGCCCGCTGGATCGCATCGCGATCACTAAACCAGGTGGTCGGTACGGTCTGGAAGGGATTGAGCGCCGCCAACGGTTTATCGATGCGTTCCAGACGATCAATATTCAGACCACCATCTTTCGGACCTCGTCTTGCGCCGCGCAAGGCGACATAGCAACCCCGCTTGAGCCGGGTGTCGACAAAGGCCGAGGTCCAGTTGACTGTCAGTTCGGCGTCATCGTGATAGAGGGTGGCCTGGTTCCGTACGCCCTTGCCGCGCTTGGCGGGGAGACGAACCAGGCTGGTCAGACGAAAGTAAAACGGCAGTGCGGCTTGCCCATCACTCGTCGCCACGTGGAATGTGTTGTGTTCGTTCATGATCGCAGCCCCCTATTTCGCACTCGTCGTCAGTTGCTTCTCTCCGTCGCCAATCACCGCCGTCAGTAGCCGCTCGAAGGCCGAGCCATCGCGCCGGGTCAAGTTGGGCACATAACGGGAATAGACCCGGAACAGCATTTCGGTGGTGGTATGCCCCAGTTGCCGGGCAATCCATTCCGGGTTCTCACCCGAGCCCAGCCAGAGCGTGGCGGCCGTATGGCGGCACTGATAGGGACGGCGGACTTTCAGGCCGAGATGACGCAGTAGGGGCCGCCAGACGCGATTGGTGACGTTCTTGTAATCGAGCGGCTTGCCTTCGCTGTTGCAGAAGACGTACTCGGAGAGGTGTCGCGTGCCGGTCTCCTGAATCTTCAAGGCGTCATGGACCATTTGCGACATCTGAATGTCACGCAGCGAAGAGTCAGTCTTCGGGAGTCCTTCTTCGTTATCGACGATCGTTTCCCGCACCATCAGGAGACGCCGCTCGAAGTCGACGTACTTCCACTTCAAGCCATGGACTTCCCCGGTGCGCATGCCCGTGAAGAAGCGGACGGTAAAGTATTGTTTGAAATCGATGCGGACGCTGGCGATGATCTTCTTGACCTCCTCCAGCGAAAAGGGATCGACATCGGTCCGTTTGACTTTGAGTTGTTTGATGTTCTGGTACGGCGTGCGAAAATCAAAACGGTCGGCGGCTTCGCAGAGGATTTGCCGCAGCGGATTCAATATCTTGTTGATTCGCGGGTTGGACAACGTTTGTTGCTTGCCCCGTGCTTGAGCTTTGGCGAGGTCGGCACGGAATGCAAGAATGTCAGCCTTAGTGATACTGCCGACCGCCTGATCCCCGAATCGGGGAACCAGCCGTTTGTCGAGGTCGTCACGAACCGTCTTTTGGTGAGAGGTCCGCCACTCAACGGATTTCTCGCCGAACCAGGTGTCAGCGAAATCCTTGAAGAGCGGGGTGGGATTTTGAACGGCCTCACCCAGACTCGAAACTGCCTGTGCGCTGACCCCAATCGCCACATCGGGCGCTACCTGATCGAACTTCGCTGCGTTCTTGCTGGAAGGGAAGAACTGGCGGTAGTTGAAGGTACCAAGACTGATTTCTTCTTCAATCCTGGTCAGGACTTTGCCGAGACGCTTCCGGTTGGCCGGGGTATCGGTGAGGGCCGTTTGTTCACGGCAGCGCTTGCCAAAGAAATAAAAATCGATAATCAGGGTGCCCGTCTCTTTACGCAGCTGAATGCTAGCCATGGCAAACACCTCCATTGGCCATCGGAATTGCAAAAGACTGCGGGCTAGCACAGCCCATGTCTTCTTCGATCTTTTCCCAGATGAAGAGGATCTTACGACCGCCAAAGGGACGGATGTAATGCACCCCTTCGAGCAGCACGCTGTCTTTTAGGCGCTCACGAATGGTGCGCGAGTCATATTTGATCCGAGAGGAAAGCTCGTCAGTAGTAAGGTAGGTTTGTGACATTTCTCAACGCTCCTTAGATAAATTACAGAAACATTGGTGCACATATCCGCATCAATGTATGTATAGATTAACATCCGGCGCATGCAGATGCAAGCCTATATTTTCTTCTGTTAAACTAAGCGAACAATGATTCGTTATCGCATACAAGAACTACTTGCAGACAAGCAGTTCAAAGAAGGGCGTCGTGTCACCCTCCTTGAGCTCGCTGAAGCCACTGGCATCAGCCGCGTGACCCTTTCCAAAATGGTCAACCAGCGGGGCTATGGCACGCTGACTGATCACTTGGATAAATTGTGTTCGTATTTTGGATGTCGAATTGAGCAACTAGCGGAACACATACCTGATGGGAATATGGCCAACTCATCAGAAAATACCAGCTAGTCGTAGCTTGCAAGCCACGGCAGGCAGTAGTCTGTTTGTGACATACCCAGACCGGTCATTGCGAGCTCGGTCACATACTGGTCCCAGATTAGTCACAGCATGGTCACAAAATGAAAACGGGTTAGGTGTCGATCACCTAACCCGTTGATATTTTGGCGCGCCCGGCGCGATTCGAACGCACGACCCCTGCCTTCGGAGGGCAGTACTCTATCCAGCTGAGCTACGGGCGCTTGGGATCGGCGATTCTACCCTTCCCCGTCGCTTGCGTCCATTGCGGCCTTTCGATTATGCTGTTGGGTAATTATTAATTTTGACTAATACTTCAAAATCATCATGCCCCTTGACCAGCATCGAGAGCTCTCCCACGAAGACGTCCAGAAGGTGATGTCTACGGTCGATATCCCGACCTGTCCGAATGCCGTTACCGATGCGATGAAGGAAGCGCAGAAGGATGAGCCTGATCTGAAGCGCCTGGCCGACGTGATCTCCGGCGATCCCGGCATGTCGGCGGCGGCGTTGAAGTTGGCGAACTCGCCGCTGTTCGGGGTGAACAACCCCGTGTCCAGCGTGCGCAAGGCCGTCGAGCGGCTGGGTATCACCAATGTGGTCTGCGTGGTGGTGGCCTCGGCCTTGAAGGCGAGCATCACCGGGCTGCCGGCGGCGTGGATCGATAATTTCTGGAAGCGGACGGCGATGCTGGCGCTGGTGGCCAGCCTGATCGCCCGCCGCCAATATGGCGTTTCGCCGGATGCGGCCTACACCTACGCGCTGTTCCACGATGCCGGCGTGCCGCTGATGATGCGGCGCTTCCCGAACTACGGCGGCTTGCTGGAAAAATGCCAGGCCGAGGGCCGGCTGCTGGGCGAGATGGAGGAGGAGTATTTCCCCTGCACGCATCCGATCATCAGTTCCTTGCTGGTCCGCAACTGGGGTTTGCCGCCCATCCTCGGCCAGGCGATCCGCTTCCATCACGACAACGAGGCTTACGATCTGCCGGATCGGACGCTGCCGGGCGGCGCGCTGTCGCTGATCGCAGTGACGCAGGTGGCCGAACGCCTGTTGTGCGAGCAACTCGGCGGCGATATCGAGGTGGGCGAGTACCTGTTCGAGCGGGCGCTCGATTTTCTCGGTATTTCGGGCGACGACCTCGATGATCTGCGCTCGCGGATCGTGGCGGCCATCGAGAACGGTGGGGACTAAGCCGGCCGCTCAGTCGAAGAAAGTGCGGGCAGCCTCGAAGCGCTGCGCGTAATAGCCGTCGCTCAGGCGGTCGATGCGGACGCGGCCGTTGGTCGACGGCGCGTGGATGAAGCGCGTGTCGCCGATGTAGATGCCGACGTGCGACAGTGATCGATTCAGCGTGTTGAAGAAAACCAGGTCGCCGGGCCGCAGCTCGTCGCGGGCAATCGGCCGGCCGTTGCGGGCGATGTCGGCGGCGCTGCCGGCAACCTTGACGCCGGCTGCCCGGCCGTAGATGTAGCTGACCATGCCGCTGCAGTCGAGCCCGGCCTCCGGGTTCTTGCCGCCGAAACGGTAGCCGGTGTCGAGCAAGCCCATGGCATACATGACCACCTCGTAGCCCTTCTCGCTGACCGGGCGAGAGGCTTGCGGTATAGTTCCCGTCGATGCTTCGGGGCGCGGCGCCGGGCCGCTGCAGGCGGTGAGCAGCAGGGCCGAGACGATCATTGCAGGCAGGATGGTGACGCGCATTCTTCCAGTTCTTTCGGGAAACATCGGCTAACTTACCGTTTCCTCAGGATTTTTCAAGACCATGAACCTCTCGAACCGGCAAATGCTACGGTCGGCCGTAAAAATTGGCCAAAATTGGAATGCCGCCGATGACGGCGCCACCTTCAGCGTGATCAACCCGGCCAACGGCGAAACACTGGGCGAAGTGCCGCTTTGCGGTGCCGCCGAAACCCGCCGCGCCATTGATGCCGCCAACGCGGCCTGGCCGGCCTGGCGGGCGCTGACCGCACGCCAGCGCGGCCAATTGCTGCGCGCCTGGTTCGAGCTGATCGTCGCCAACGCCGAGGATCTTGCCCAGCTGATCACCGCCGAATGCGGCAAGCCGCTGACCGAGGCGCGCGGCGAGGTGGCCTATGGCGCCTCCTTCGTCGAGTGGTTTGCCGAGGAGGGCAAGCGCACCTACGGCGAGAGCATCCCGAGCACGGCGGCCAACACGCGCCTCCTGGTCGTCAAGCAGCCGGTCGGCGTCTGCGCGGCGATCACGCCGTGGAATTTCCCGCTCGCCATGATCACCCGCAAGGTCGCGCCGGCGCTGGCTGCCGGTTGCCCGGTCGTCGTCAAGCCGGCCGAGGCAACGCCGCTGACCGCGCTGGCGCTGGCCGTGCTGGCCGAACAGGCGGGCTTGCCGGCCGGCGTCTTCAATGTGGTGACCGGCCAGCCTGCCGAGATCGGCGGCGAACTGTGCGCCAATCCGATCGTCCGCAAGCTGTCGTTCACCGGCTCGACGGCCGTCGGCCGGCTGCTGATGGCGCAATGCGCGCCGACCATCAAGAAGCTGTCGCTGGAACTGGGCGGCAACGCGCCCTTCATCGTCTTCGACGACGCCGACATCGATGCCGCGGTCGACGGCGCGCTGATCGCCAAATACCGCAACACCGGCCAGACCTGCGTCTGCGCCAACCGCTTCCTGGTCCAGGCCGGCATCTACGACCAATTCGCCGCCCGCTTCGCCGACAAGGTGCGCGGCCTGAAGGTTGGCGACGGCACCGAGGCCGGCGTCGCCCAGGGGCCGCTGATCAACGCCGCCGGCCTGGCCAAGGTCGAGGCGCACGTCGCTGATGCGCTCGGCAAGGGCGCCAGGGTGCTGTGCGGCGGCGCGCGCCACGAGCGCGGCGGCAACTTCTTCCAGCCGACCGTGCTGGCCGACGTGACCAACGCCATGCACGTCGCCCGCGAGGAAACCTTCGGGCCGGTGGCGCCGCTGTTCCGCTTTGAAACCGAGGCCGAGGCCATCGCCATGGCCAACGACACCGAGTTCGGGCTGGCCGCCTATTTCTACAGCCGCGACGTCGGCCGCTGCTGGCGGGTCGGCGAGGCGCTGGAATACGGCATGGTCGGCATCAACACCGGCCTGATTTCCAACGAGGTGGCGCCCTTCGGCGGCATCAAGCAGTCCGGCCTCGGCCGCGAGGGTTCGAAGTACGGTATCGAGGAATATCTCGAAATCAAGTACCTCTGTTTCAACATCGAGGGCTGAGTGCGTGGCCAAACTCATCGTCATCGCCCTGCTCGCTGCGATCGCCTTTGTCTTCTGGCGCAACTGGAGCCGCCAGCGACGGGCCGCCTATATCGACGGCTTTCCCTACCAGCGCATGCTCGACAAACGCCTGGCGGCGCGGCGGCCGGAACTGAGCGCCGAGCAGCGCGAGCAGGTTTTCGTGGCGCTCAACGATTACTTCCAGCTCTGCCGTCAGGCTGGCCGGCGCATGGTGGCGATGCCCTCGCAGGCGGTCGATGACGCCTGGCACGAGTTCATCCTGTTCACCCGGCAATACGACAAATTCTGCGCCCACGCTTTCGGCCGCTTCCTGCACCACACGCCGGCCGAGGCAATGAGCACGCCAACGCAGGCCAGCGACGGCCTGAAGCGGGCCTGGCGCCTGGCCTGCACCCGCGAGAAGATCGACCCGAAGCAACCGGAGCGTCTGCCCCGGCTGTTTGCGCTCGACGCCGCGCTGGGCATCGCCGGCGGCTTCGTCTATCGACTGGATTGCCTGGCGGCCGGCGGTGGCGGGATTAGCGGCACGGACTATTGCGCCAGCCACATCGGCTGTAGCAGCGGCTGTTCGGGCGATTCCGGCAGTTCGGACAGCTCCGACGGCGGTGGCGATGGCGGCGGATGTGGCGGCGGCGGGGACTAAACCGCCTCAGGCCGCGTCGACGGAGAAGACGACCACCCGGTTGCGCCCGCTGTTCTTGGCCAGATAGAGGGCCAGGTCGGCGGACTGCGAGAGTTCATCCGGCGTCTTGCCGTGATCGGGGTAGGCGGCGACGCCGGCCGAGGTGGTGAAGGTCAGCTCGAACTTGCCGAAGGGCACCCGGATGTCGGCGATCTTCTGCCGCCAGGCTTCGGCCCGCTCGGCGGCGGTGGCCAGCGGCATGTGCGGCATCAGGATGATGAATTCCTCGCCGCCGTAACGGCAGAGGACGTCTTCATGGCGGATGTCGGCACGCAGGGTTTCGGCCAGCACGATCAGCGCCTGGTCGCCGGCCTGGTGGCCATAGGTGTCGTTGATCTGCTTGAAGTGGTCGAGATCGAGAATGACCAGCGACAGCGGATAGCCTTCGCGCCGCGAGCGCGACAGTTCGCGCTCCAGCGTTTCGTCGAGATAGCGGCGGTTGAAGCAGCCGGTCAGGCTGTCGCGGATCGCCTGCTCCTGCAGGGCGACGTGCAGGTTCTCGATCTGCTCCAGTTGGCCCCGCAATTTGTCGTTGGCTTCGCGCAACTGGGCTTCGACCCGGCGCCGCTCGGTGATATTGCGCGACACGCCGAGGACCGCCTGCGGCTTGCCCTCGGGATCGAGCAGGAAGCTGGCAACGACTTCGGAGACCACGGTGCCGCCATTCTTGTGCGGCTGCTCGACCTCGGTCATCGCCGACAAGGCGCTCTGGTCGCCGGCAGCGATCCGGCTTAGGTGCTCTTCGAGCATCGCGATGATCTTGGCGTGGGACTCCGGCAGCAAGGACGCCGACAGGGGCTGGCTAACCACTTCCTCGGGCGTGTATCCGCGCGCGCCCTCGATCGATGGGCTGACGTAGGTAAAGCGCCGGGTATTGAGATCCAGGGTCCAGATGACATCCTTGCTGTGCTCGGCCAGTTGGCGGTAACGCTCTTCGCTGGTGCGTAGCGCCCGCTCGAAGACGCGACGGGTGATCATTTCGCGGCTGAGGCTGCGCGTCAGGCGGGCAAAATACAGGGCGGCAATGGCGACGGCGGCGATCAGCATGATCGCGCCGGTCAGCGCGAAGCCGAACCAGGACGGCAACTTGCGTTCTTCGGCCTCGAAAATCAGGCCGGCGATCGAGTGTTTCTCCGGCAGCATTTCCAGTTCGGCGTAGGTCTGCGCGATCTGCTGCCAGCGGGCGGCCGATTGCTGGCCGATTTCGACCAGTTCGGGCTGCATCAGGCGCTTCAGTTCATTGGCCTCGAACAGCAGGTGCTCGCGGGTGTGGCGCTTGGAATATTTCTTCAGGATCAGGTCGGCGATTTCGTCGGGATGCGCCATGGCATAGGCCCAGCCCTCGATGGCCGCCGCCCGGAAGGCGCGCACGCGGGCCGCCGAGTGGCGAGCGCGGGCTTCGCTCGTGAACAGCGTGTCGCCATAGAAATGGATGCCGACCGCCGACGGGTTCAGGGCGAGATAAGGAAAGCCGGCCTCGCGTAGCACGTAGGGCTCGTCGGTCAGGTAGGCCGACAGGGCATCGACGCGACCGGAAATCAGGTCCTTGGGATCGTAGCTGTGCGCCACCGCCGTGTATTTGGCGATGCCTTCCCGGCGCAGATAGGCGAACAGTTCCGATTCGTGCGGCGTCAGCATGATGCGGCCGCCGTTCAGGGCATCGATGCTGGTGATCTTGCGCCGATTGACGAGCAGGACCAGCGGCGAATTCTGGACGATGGTGGCGAGAGCGACCACCGGTTCGCCCTTGGCCCGATGCAGGGCCAGTTCCGATGCCGCCACGCCGTAGTCGGCCTCGCCGCCGAGCACGGACTGAATCGGCTCCTGCCCGTCGCTCAGTTCGCGCAGGCTGACCTCGAAGCCGGCATCGCGAAAGTAGCCCTTTTCAATGGCGGCGTAATAGCCGCCAAACTGGAACTGGTGCTTCCAGTTCAGTTGCAGGACGACCTGCTCCAGCGCCTGGGCGGGCAGAACGAATAGGGCGAGGAGGAATATGACGAAAATACGCACGGGCGTAATTATGTATTAAACCGGGCGAATTAGTTATTTGTGATAGGTCCGGCTGCTGCCGGAACCGCTGTGGTTGGGGTTAGCGACGTTGTCGAACAGGTTCCAGCCCTGCTGCTGGGCATAGGCGAAGAGCAGCACGGCGAAGACGCCGCTGGCCAGCGTGAATTTGTCGAACATCAGTCGTCGCCTCCGTCGGCACTGCCGCCAACCGCGGGCACATGGTCGCTCTCGGCCCAGCGCCGGCCTTCGAAGGCCGCGCGGCGCATGGTGGTAAAGATCGGGAAAATCAGCAGGAAGATCATGACCAGCACGAAGTTGGACCAGCCGGCGCCGGCGGTATGCACTTCCAGCCGGTTGCGGACGGCAACCGACTTGTCCGGTGCCATGTCGGGGTCGATGGTCAGGTAATAGGTGCCGGCCGGGATGTTCAGGAAAACCACCTCGTCGTCCCGGCTGCCTTCGGTCCATGCGCCGTCGTCGTAGCCGCTGTAGAAGGACAGCTCGCGAGCGGCCGGCCAGGCGGTGCCGGTGGCCTTGTTGACCAGCAGCAGGTCGAGGCCGATCCAGTTGTTGTTCAGCGAGGTCGAATTGCGCACGGCGATCTTGCGCGGCTTGCCGGTGATCTCGAATTCGCGGGTCTGGACTTCGTCGGCGCTGCGCGGCTCGAAGGTGAAGTCCTGACGCAGCAACTGCTTGCCGCCCGAAATGAAGACGAAAAAGAGCTGGATGACGAGGGCGAGCAGCGCCAGTTTGCCGAACAGGCGCCAGACGCGCCGGTTGGTGTCCGCCCAGGGATTCGGCTGGTTGGCGAAGACGCCGATCGGCTTGGGCAGTTCACCCGGCAGCTTGAAGGCCTCGGCAATCGTCTGCGGCGCGACGTAATAGCCCTGCGACCAGCTCAGGTCATTGTCGGTCGATTCGCGCGACAGCATCAGGGGCGGTGCGACGTAATCGACGACGCGACTGGTTTCGCCGCGTTTGACCCGCCAGGTGAATTCGCCGGCGACCTGGATCACTTCGGCCGCCTGGGTGGTGGAGAAGTGTTTGTAGCTCTGGCCGCCGTATTGCACGGCATCGATTTCGATGATGCCGCTGCTGGCCGGCGGGTTGGACAGCACATCGGCGATGTTCCAGTGACCGTTGTATTCGGTCAGCCAGCGATAAGTGCCATGTTCCCCGGCGAGCAGGTATTCGCGCCAGTCGTAGGCGATGCCGTCGACCTTGGTCTGCTTGACCAGAAAGCCGATCACTTCGACCGGCTTGTCCTCCAGCCGGCCCTTGCTACCCAGCGGCAGGCGCGGGACGTATTTTTCGTCGCGATTGCCCAGCGCCTTGGACAGCACCTTGGCGTTCTGGTCGGCGGTATCGACGACGGCACCGCAGGAGACGCAGCCGACCGCCAGAATCTGCGCCGAGCGGGCCTGCATCGGCGAGCCGCAACTCGGGCAGCGGAAAACCTTGGCCTCGACGGTCGGCGTCGGCACGGCCATGCCCTCGCGCAGGTTGGCCATCTTCAGCGACTTGAAATCGACCGCCTCGCCGACGAACAGCAAGGGCGGCGTTTCGGAGTAGTCGAGCGTGGCGAAGTTGGCGCCATTGCGCAGGTCGGCCGCGGCGACCGGATAGCCTGCGCCGACCTTGAACGGCAGCTCGCCCTGGCCGGCGATGCACTCGGCGTTTTCCAGATTGCTGACCGTCCACGTCTGGCTGGCCAGCACGAAGCGCTGGCCGATCTTCAGCTCGGCGAAGGGCGGCAGCGCTTCACCGACGAACTGGGCAAAAGTGAGCACATACTCGCCGCCGGCCTCCGACAGCCAGCCGGTGCGCATGTCGTCGAACAGCAGGTGCCACTCGTTCCAGATACCCTGGCTGTACTTGATCTGGATGCGCCCGATCAGCGCGAAATGGACGCCCTTGTAGCTGCCTTCGGCGCCCATTTGCAGCGGCGAACGATCCTCGACCAGCGCCGCCATCTTGCCGATGTCTTCCAGATTCTGGTCGTGGCGGACCAGCGTGCTCTGGCAGTATTCGCAGACGGCAAAGACCGACGACGCCGATTTGAAGACAACCGGCGCGCCGCAGGAGGGGCAGGAGGCGCTGAGAGCCAAAATGCTACGGTCAGGTCAATTTTTTGAGCAATTCCGATTTTTTGGCATCGAACTCGGCCTGGCTGAGGATGCCTTTCTCGACCAGCCCGTGCAGTTTTTCCAGCGTCGCCACGACTTCGTCGGCCGATACGGACGCCGGTGCTGTTGCCTGGTTCATGCCCTGCGCCGCCGAGGCCATCGCCTGCCCCATGACCTGCCCGAAACCGACGCCGGCGCCCATGCCGACGCCGAGGCCGGCCATGCCGCCCTCGTTCTTCGCCGCGTCGGGAATGGCGTTGGCGACCTGGTACTGGGTGAAGCGCTGCATGTCGCCGATCATGTTCATGCCGATCTTCTGGTCGAGGATCTTCTGCAACTCTTCCGGCAACGAAACGTTCTGGACGACCAGCGAGTCGAGCGCCAGCCCGAAATCGGCAAACAGCGGCGCCGCCTTGGCCAGCATCGCCTTGCCGAACTCGTCCTGGTTGGCTGCCATGTCGATGAAGGGCACACCGGATTCGCCGAACAGGTCGCTCAGCCCGGCGACCAGCGTGTTGCGCAGCTGACCTTCGAGTTCTTCGCGGCCATAGCTGTCGCGGGTGCCGGAAATCTTCTGGTAGAACAGCTTGGGATCGGTCAGGTGATACGAGTAGATGCCGAAGGCGCGCAGGCGGACGATGCCAAATTCCTTGTCGCGGATGGTGATCGGGTTCGGCGTGCCCCACTTCTGGTCGAGCTGGGTGCGCGTCGAGAAGAAGTAGACGTCGGACTTGAACGGGGATTCGAACAGCTTGTCCCAGTTCTTCAGATAAGTGAGGACCGGCAGCGTCTGCGTCGTCAGCTTGTACATGCCGGGGCCGAAAACGTCGGCCACCGTGCCTTCGTTGACGAACAGCGCGACCTGCGAATCGCGCACGGTCAGGCTGGCGCCGTTCTGGATTTCCATCTCGGCCATCGGATAGCGCCAGGCCAGCGTGCCATCGGACTCCTCGGTCCATTGCAGGATGTCGATAAACTGTTTCTTGATGAAGTCCATCAGGGCCATGTCAGTCTCCTAGAGAGGTCAGGCGATGCAGCCGGCGTTGAGGATGCCGATGCCGAGGGAAAGCGAAGCGAGGAAGATCCCGGAGGCCAGCTTGCCTTGGGGGATGGCGTGATTGATCTGGGGCAGCGCGAAGCGCGCCACGATGTAGGCCAGCAGCTGCACGACGCAGGCGACGACGCCCCAGCCGACCATCGCCGCGATGCTGTGGCTGACGGCGACCGAGACGGCGATCGGCAGGGCATAGCCGATGATGGCGCCGCCCAGGCTGACCGCCGCCGCCGTGTTGCCCTCGCGGATCAGGGCCAGTTCGCTGTACGGCGTGACGAAAATGTAGAGAACGACGAAGACGGCGAGCAGGCCGAGGGCCGTCGCGAAATAGCCGGCAAAGGCCGGCAGGCTGCTGATGACCGGATCGAACATGGAATCTCCCGGAGGTGGCGCAATGACAGCGGATTGTCACCTCTCGCCGGCGTTTGTTCAAGCGCCAAGGCCGATTCTGGCCATTCCTTCGAGCGGCAGATTGGGAATTTCGCGGCACGGGATGTCCAAGTGCCGGATCAGCGTCGGCGCATTGCCGCCGGACAGCAGGCATTGCTTGTCGACCGACCCCAGCCGTCGCCAGGCCCGCTCGATAGCGCCGACCTGCGCCTCGACAACGCCGGTCACGATGGCATCGTCGGTGCACCGGGGCGTCGCGGTGTATTCCCCGGCGGCGAAGGGCAGCGCTGCCGTGTCCGTCGCCAGCGCGCGGCGCATCAGTTCCATGCCGGGCAGGATCATCCCGCCAAGAAAGGCGCCGTCAGCATCGAGCGTGTCGATGGTCGTCGCTGTTCCCGCCATGACCACGATGGCCGCTGAAGGAACCAGCGCGCGGGCGCCGATCAACGCGCACCAGCGGTCTACGCCCAGTTTCTCCGGCTGGCGATACAGATTGGTTACCCCGCAGCGCCTGAATTCGGCGCGCAGTTCCATCCACGGCGCCGGCCATGCCGCCAGGCTGTCGCGAATCCGGCCGCCAGCCTCAGTGCCCGCCACATTGGCCAGCACGATCCTGTCGGCCGCTCGCCATTGATCCAGCAAGGCACCCAGCGTGCCGACCTCGGCGTGCGTTACCGCCCCCTGCGCCAGCCACCGGCTGCCATCATGGACGCCCCATTTGATGCGGGTATTGCCGCTGTCGATGCAGACGATCATGCGTTTGCGGCCCCTGCGGGGCGCAAGCTGACATCGCCGGAGTGGATGCGCTCGATCCCGCTGGCGCTTTCCAGCAGCAAGGCGCCGTCGTCGTCGACGCCCAGGCAGCGCCCGATCTGCGGTGCCGCGCCATCGGCCAGAATCTGCACCATCTGTCCCTGCCAGGCGTGGAAGCACTGCCATTCCGATTTCAGGCAAAAAAAGCCTTCGACCGTAAACTTTTCCAAAATTCCGGCCAGGTTGCCGAGGATGGCGGCCAGCACTGCATGGCGATCCGGCGGTGACGAACAGGCCCGGTTGATCCCGGTCACCGGCAGCGGAAAGTCGCCGCTCGGCGCCGCCAGGTTGAGGCCGATGCCGATGATCGCCTGGGTGCCCCGCCGGTCGCTGGCCAACTCGATCAAGATACCGGCCAGCTTGGCCACGCCGTCTGCCGACTGGATCAGCACATCGTTCGGCCATTTGAGGCGCACGCCGGCGACCCCGAGCCCCTCCAGCGCCTGCGCCAGTCCCAGGCCAACGGCCAGCGACAGGCCGCTGAGCCGGGAAGCCGGACCAGGAAAACGCCAGAGCAGGGAAAAGGTCAGACTGGCTTCGGGCGACGACAACCAGGTCCGCCCCCGCCGGCCGCGCCCGGCGCTTTGCCGGTCGGCGACGATCACGGTGCCGGCCGGCGCGCCCCGGTCGGCCCGGCGCATCAATTCGCTGCTGGTCGAATCGCATTCGTCCAGCGCGTCCACGTCGAAACGCCCGGCCAGGTGACCCAGCCGGGGCTTGAGCAATACGGGATCGATCAGTGCCATGCGGCGGATTTTAGGGCGGATTCGCCCTATTCCGCCACGTGTTCCTTGCCGCCGTCGATGCCGAGTTCGGCGATCTTGCGGGTAATCGTGTTGCGGCCGATGCCCAGCGCCTGCGCCGCCTCGATCCGCCGGCCGCCGGTGTGCGCCAGGGCCCGCGAAATCAGGATGCGTTCGAAGGTCTGCGACAACACGCCATGCACATCCGGCACGCCGCGCGCCAGCATGCGGTCGACCTCGCCTTCGAGCGCGCTCTCCCAGTCGGTGGCCAGCGCCACCGGTGTCGCGTCACGCAACTCGCCGGGCAGATCGCCAATCTCGACCTGCTGCCCCGGTGCCATCACGGTCAGCCAGTGGCAAAGATTCTCCAGTTGGCGAACGTTGCCCTGGAAATCCAGCCCGGACAGGTACTTCAGCGCCGGATCGGACAGTCGCTTGGTTTCGACGCCCAACTCGCGCGCGCTCTTTTGCAGGAAGTGCCGGGTCAGCAGCGGAATATCCTCGCGCCGCTCGCGCAGCGCCGGCAGGCGAACCCGGATCACGTTCAGGCGGTGGAACAGGTCTTCTCGGAACAAGCCGTCCCTGACCCGCGTTTCGAGATTCTGGTGCGTCGCCGCAATGACCCGGACATTGGCCTTGATCGGCGAATGCCCGCCCACGCGATAGAAATGCCCGTCGGACAGCACGCGCAGCAGGCGCGTCTGCAGTTCGGAGGGCATGTCGCCGATTTCGTCGAGAAACAGCGTACCGCCCTCGGCCTGCTCGAAGCGGCCGCGCCGCTGCGCCTGGGCGCCGGTGAAGGCCCCGCGCTCATGGCCGAACAGCTCGGACTCCAGCAGGTCTTTCGGGATCGCCGCGGTATTGATCGCGATGAAGGGCTTGTCGGCCCGCGGGCTGTGCCGGTGCAGGGCGCGGGCGACCAGTTCCTTGCCGGAACCGGACTCGCCGGTAATCATCACCGTGGCGTGCGACAGGGCGAGGCGACCGATGGCGCGAAACACCTCCTGCATGGCTGGCGCCTGACCGAGAATCTCCGGGACCAGCCCTTCCTCCTCGGACGCACCGCTTTGGTGCATCGATTCGTCAATGGCGCGCCGGATCAACTCGACCGCCTGGTCGACGTCGAAAGGCTTGGGCAGGTATTCGAAGGCTCCGCCCTGGAAGGCGGCCACCGCGCTTTCCAGATCGGAATAGGCGGTCATGATGATGACCGGCACCGACGGGAAACGGGTCTTCACTTCCTGCAGCAATTCCAGCCCGGACTGGCCCGGCATGCGGATGTCGGACAGCAGGACCTGGGGCGGCTCGATGCCTTGTTCGAGCTGCGAAATCGCCTCGGTCGCCGAGGCGTAGCTCTTGAACGGGATGCCCTCGCGGGACAGGGTCTTCTCCAGGACCCAGCGAATGGAACGATCGTCGTCTACGATCCAGACCGGTTTCATATTTTGTTGGCTCATCTTGTCGTTAGAATGGCCAGAACAGAAGCAAAACTCAGGCCTGTTCGACCGGCAGGCGCAGCGTGAAGACGGTATTGCCGGGGTAGCTCGAACAATCGATGGTGCCGTGATGGTGCTGGATGAAGTTCTGGGCAATGGTCAGACCCAAGCCGCTGCCGCCCTCGCGCCCGGAAACCAGCGGATAGAACATCCGCTCGCGGATTTCATCGGGAATACCCGGGCCGTTGTCGATGACCTTGATTTCCATGGCCAGGCGATAGCGCTTCTTGGCCAGCGTCACCTGGCGCAGCGAGCGCGTCCTGAGGATGATCTCGCCCTCGCCGTTCATTGCCTGCGCTGCATTACGGGCAATGTTCAGCACGGCCTGGATCAGTTGCTCACGGTCACCGATCAACTCGGGCAGACTGGTGTCGTAGTCGCGGCGAACCTGCAGGGAACCGGGAAACTCGGCACGCAGCAGGCTCCGCACCCGCTCAAGGATTTCGTGGATATTGACCGTCGTCGGCAGCATCGCCCGGTGCGGCGTCAGCAGCCGCTGCATCAGGTCCTGCAGGCGGTCGGCCTCCTTGATGATGACCTGCGTGTATTCCTTGAGCGACGGCGCATTGGCCAAATGCGCCAGTTCATGCTCCAGCAGCTGCGCCGCGCCGCGAATGCCGCCCAGCGGGTTCTTGATCTCGTGCGCCAGATTGCGAATCAGCTCGCGACTGACCTGCTGCTGCTCGATCAGCCGCTCCTCCCGCGTCGCCGACAGGTGGTGCTCGATCGGCTGCAACTCCAGCAACAGGCGGACCCCCGGCGCAATGTCCGGCCGCAGCGGGGTCACCGTGCAATTGATATGCAGCGGCTCGCCGTCGCTGCGCAGCAACTCGATATTCTGACCGGTGTAGCCCCAGTTGTTGTTGAGCCCGTTGTCGAGCGCCGACTGCAGGGTGGCCGAGCAGGTACAGGCCGCCGCCAGGGTTTTGCCGATGACTGAGCGACTGCTGACGCCAAGGAGATTCTCGCCGGCCGCATTGATGTAGCGGATGGCCAGCCCCTCGTCGATCAGCAGCACCGCCGAGGCCAGCAGATCAAGGCCGGCAAAGGAAGCATGGGTGACATTCATGGCCAATATTGTAGCGATTTGATGCACCGCACAGCGGAGAACTTGCGTTACTGACCGATCGTTCATTATCATGCATCACCCGCCACCGGATGCCGGAAACATGTTCAAGACCAACTCCCCACTGCCCGCCCTGCTGCTCGGCGCAAGCACGCTATTGACGGGCTGCCACGCCGGCGACCCGCCGCCGCCCCCGGTCCGTACCGTGCTGGTCCAACCCGCTGCCAGCGCGCCGTCCGGCGCCGGCATCTACACCGGCGAGATTCGCGCCCGTCACGAGGTCGACCTGGCTTTCCGCGTCGGCGGCAAGATTGCCGCCCGCCTGGTCGACACCGGGGCCGAGATCAAGGCAGGCCAGCCCCTGGCCCGCATCGACCCGAACGACCTGCAGCTCGCCGCCAGCGCCGCACGCGCCCAATTGCAGGCCGCCGAGAGCGACCTGACCACCGCCCGTGCCGAGCGCGAGCGCTATGCCGGTCTGCTGGCCAAAAAATTCGTCAGTCAGGCCGCTTTCGATGCCAAGGACAATGCGCTCAACAGCGCCCTGGCGCGGCAGGAGCAAGCCCGCGCCCAGAACCAGATCACCGGCAACCAGGCAGCTTATGGGACGCTGGTTAGCGAGTACCCGGCGGTCGTCACGGCCGTGCTCGCCGATACCGGTCAGGTGGTCAGCGCCGGCCAGGCCGTGCTGCGCATCGCCCGACCGGAGGAAAAGGAAGTCGCCATTGCCGTTCCGGAAAACCGCCTGGCCGAACTGAGGCAAGCCAGGAATCTCATGGTCGGCCTCTGGGCGGATCCCAGGATGAGCGTGCGTGGCGAGCTGCGCGAACTCTCCCCGGCCGCCGATCCGGCGACCCGCACCTACGCCGCCCGCATCCGCCTGCTCAACCCGCCGCCCGAGCTGCGCCTGGGCATGACCGCCCGTGTGGCGATTGAAGGCCAAGCCAACAACGAGCTGCTGGTGCCGCTGAACGCGGTCATCGATCTCGGGCAGGGACCACTGGTTCGCGTCGTCAAGGATGGCAAGGTGGCCTCCCTGCCGATCCGGGTCGCCCAGTTCCGTGAAGACGGCGCAGCAATCAGCGAGGGCCTGCAGGCCGGGGAACTGGTCGTCGTCAGCGGCGCCAACAAGCTGGTTGATGGTCAGAACGTCACCACCCGACCGATCACCCCGTCGGACCGGCAGCGCTAGGACAATCCCACCGTGAGCCAGCGCTTCAATCTCTCCGACTGGACCCTGCACCATCGCACGCTGGTCGGCTACTTCCTGCTCGCCATCGCGCTGATGGGCATTTTCGCCTACAGCCGGCTCGGTCAGGCGGAGGACCCGCCCTTCACCTTCAAGATCATGGTGATCCGCACCTTCTGGCCAGGCGCCACGGCCCGCCAGGTCGAGCAGCAACTGACCGACAAGATCGAGAAGAAGCTGCAGGAAACGCCGTATATCGACCGCGTCTCGAGTTTTTCCCGGCCCGGCGAATCAACCGTGCTGTTTTTTGCCAAGGACAGCACCCCCCCCGGGGCGGTGCCCGATGTTTATTACCAGGTCCGGAAGAAAATCGGCGACATCCGCCAGACCTTGCCGGCCGGCATCCAGGGACCGTTTTTCAACGACGAATTCGGCGACGTGTTCGGCAACATCTACGCGCTAACCGCCGATGGCTTCGACTATCCCCAACTGAAGGACCTGGCCGAGCGAGTCCGCGACGAACTGCTGCGCGTGCCGAACGTCGGCAAGGTCGAGATCTTCGGCATCCAGGACGAAAAGATCTTTGTCGAGCTGTCCAATACCAAGCTGGCGACGCTGGGCATCGACCTGACGACCATCACCCAGGCACTGGCCCAGCAGAACGCGGTGGCAGGCGCCGGCTTCTTCGAAACCGACAGCGAACGCATCCAGATTCGCCCGGGCGGTGCCTTCGACAGCATCCAGGCGGTTGGCGACACGCTGATCCGGGCAGGCAACCGCAGTTTCAGGCTGGCCGACATCGCGACGATACGCCGCGGCACCATCGATCCGCCGGCCACGCAGGTCCGCTTCGGTGGAAAACCGGCGATGGCGATTGGCGTTTCGATGGCCAAGGGCGGCGACGTCATCCAGTTGGGCAAGGACCTCGGCAGCCGCATCGATACGCTGCAGGCCAGCTTGCCGGTCGGCGTCGAGATCGGCAAGGCGGCCAGCCAGCCGGATGCCGTCAAACGCTCGGTCCAGGCCTTCGTCCAGTCGCTGGCCGAGGCCGTCGTCGTCGTGCTGCTGGTCACCTTCATCAGCCTGGGCATCCGCACCGGCATGGTGGTTGCCGTCTCCATCCCACTCGTCCTGGCCGCCACCTTCCTCGCCATGGACCTGCTCAACGTCGGTCTGCACAAGGTGTCGCTCGGCGCCCTGGTGCTCGCCCTCGGCCTGCTGGTCGACGATGCGATCATCGCCGTCGAAATGATGTGGGTGAAGATGGAACAGGGCTGGGAACGCACCCGGGCCGCCTCCTTTGCCTACACCAGCACAGCCGGCCCGATGCTGTCCGGTACCCTGGTCACCGTCGCCGGGTTCATCCCCATCGCGCTGGCCAAGTCGTCGACCGGCGAATACGCCTTTGCCTTTTTCCAGATCAACGTCGTCGCTCTGCTGATTTCGTGGCTGGCGGCAGTCATCGCCATCCCCTGGCTGGGCTACAAGCTCCTGCCCGATCCGCGGGCGGCAAGGCAGCCTGGCCGCCTTGCCGAGCGCGCCCCGCGCCTGGCCCGCCTGATCGACCGGCTCGGACTCAACGGCCCGGCCCATGCCGACGACCATGACGTTTACGGCACGGCGTTCTACCTCCGCTTCCGGAGACTGGTGGACTGGTGCGTCCGTCGACGCTGGCTGGTCATCGGCATCACGGTGGTGCTTTTTGTGCTGGCCATCGTCGGCATGGGCAAGGTTCAGAAGCAGTTCTTCCCGAACTCGACCCGCCTTGAACTCAACCTTGAGCTACGCCTGCCGGAAGGCGCATCGATCGCCGCCATCGACGCCGAAACCCGTCGCCTAGAAGCGTGGTTGAACAAGGATCAGCTTGAATTCGACCAGTTTGAGCACTTTACGGCTTACATCGGCTCGGGAGCTCCACGTTACTACCTCGGCCTGGACCAGCAGCTACCGGCCAGCAACGTCAGCCAGTTCGTCATCGTGACGCGTAGCGTCGAAGCCCGCGAGGCCTTGCGCAATCGTCTGATCCAGCTGTTTGAACAGGACGGCTTCGGCGCCCGGGGCAATGTTGCCCGGATCGAAAACGGGCCGCCGGTCGGTTATCCGGTGCAATACAGGGTTTCCGGGGAGGATGTCGGCACCCTGCGCGAAGCGGCCGCCCGGATCGCCGAAATCATGCGCAAGGATCCGGAACTCTCCAATATCAATCTCGACTGGGGCGAACTGTCCAAGGTGGTCGAACTGGAAATCGATCAGGACAAGGCCCGTTTGCTGGGCGTTTCCAGCCAGGACATTGCAGCTCTGCTAAACATGTCGCTGACCGGCTATACGGTGACCACCTTCCGGGAAGGCGAAAAGAGCATCGACGTCGTGCTGCGCGGCGACCGCGCGGAACGCACCCACCTGTCGTCGCTGGCCGATCTGTCGGTGCCGACGCGCACCGGCAAGAGCGTTCCGCTCAGCCAGCTCGCCCACGTGAAGCATGGCTTCGAACCCGGGCTGATCTGGCGGCGCGACCGTCTGCCAACGATCACCATCCGCGGCAACCTCTACGGCAAGACCCAGCCCGCCACCGTGGTCGACCGGATCAAACCCGACATCGATGCGGTCCAGGCCAGCCTGCCCGAGGGCTACCGCATATCCACCGGCGGTTCGGTCGAGGAATCGTCCAAAGGCTCCGGTTCGGTGATGGCCGGCATCCCGCTCTTCGTACTGGCCGTGATCACCATCCTGATGATCCAGCTGCAAAGCGTGTCGCGGGTGGTCATGGTGCTACTGACCGCACCGCTAGGGATCATCGGCATCGCACTGTTCCTGCTGGTCTTCAATCAGCCCTTCGGCTTCATGGCCCTGCTCGGCACCATCGCGCTGTTCGGCATGATCATGCGCAACGCGGTGATTCTGGTCGATCAGATCGAGCAGGACCTGGCGGCCGGCAGGGCGCGTCGGGAAGCCATCGTCGAATCGACAGTAAGGCGCTTCCGGCCGATCGTGCTGACGGCCGCCGCTGCCGTGCTGGCCATGGTGCCCTTGTCGCGAAACGATTTCTTCGGGCCGATGGCCGTCGCCATCATGGGCGGCCTGATCGTCGCCACCGCCCTGACCCTGCTCTTCCTGCCGGCGCTCTACGCGGCCTGGTACAAGGTAAAAACCTAGTTACGCGTTTAGTCTTTAGAAAAAGCGAAGGGCGCCATGGCGCCCTTCAACTTCCCCAATCCAGCGAATAGTCAGTAACGACTAGCGCAAATTGCCCAATTCCTTCTGGATCGCCTGGATGTTTCGTTCGTGCTGGGCGACACGGTCGCGGTAGGGAGCCAGGCGGTCGCCGGTGGCCCCCGCTGCCTGCTGATCGGCCAATTCCTTTTTCGCCTGTTCCAGGCTGCGTTGTTCGCCGGCCAGTTCCTGCTCGAGGATATGCCGACGATCGCCGTCGCGCGCCTTCTGGGTGTCTTCCTGCACCCGAGGGAAACCCGCCGGTGACGGGTTGGCCGCCGCACCTGCCGGCCTTGCTCTGGGGGCGGGCATGGCATTTTCGGGACCGCTGGAGATGGCCTTGCAGTTCTTGTCGAGTTTGGCGCTGGCGTAGGTCGTCGCACCGTTGGCATCGACACATTTGTAAATGGTCTGCGCCCCAGCCGTCAGCGGCAGCAAGGCAATAAACAGGGCAAGCGAACTACGTGTCATCGTCATGGTTCCTCGTAACTTTTTCAGTGTACCGGACTTAACGGCACGGACACGAAAAAGTGGACAAAAAAAGGGCGGGAAACCCGCCCTTTTTTGCCTCAGCGCGACTTAGCAGCTGTAGTACAGATCGAATTCGACCGGGTGGGTCGTCATGCGAACCTTGTTCACTTCTTCCATCTTCAGAGCCAGGTAGGCATCGATCCAGTCGTTGGAGAAGACACCACCCTTGGTCAGGAACTCGCGGTCCTTGTCCAGGGCAGCCAGGGCCTCTTCCAGGGAAGCGCAAACGGTCGGGATCTGTGCGTCTTCTTCCGGCGGCAGGTCGTACAGGTTCTTGGAAGCCGGATCGCCCGGGTGGATCTTGTTCTGGATACCGTCCAGACCGGCCATCAGCAGAGCCGAGAAGCACAGGTACGGGTTGGCGATCGGATCCGGGAAACGGGTTTCGATACGACGGGCCTTGGTCGAGGCAACGAACGGGATACGGATCGAAGCGGAACGGTTCTTGGCGGAGTAGGCCAGCTTGACCGGAGCTTCGTAGTGCGGAACCAGACGCTTGTAGGAGTTGGTACCCGGATTGGTGATCGCGTTCAGGGCCTTGGCGTGCTTGATGATGCCGCCGATGTAGAACAGGGCCAGCTCGGACAGGCCGGCGTAGCCGTCACCGGCGAACAGGTTCTTGCCGTCCTTCCAGATGGACTGGTGAACGTGCATGCCGGAACCGTTGTCGCCAACGATGGGCTTCGGCATGAAGGTGGCGGTCTTGCCGTACTGATGGGCAACGTTGTGCACAACGTACTTCAGCATCTGGGTCTGGTCGGCACGCTTGACCAGGGTGTTGAACACGGTACCGATTTCGCACTGGCCGGCATTGGCCACTTCGTGGTGGTGAACTTCGACCGGGCAGCCGATGGCTTCCAGGGTCAGCACCATGGCGGAACGGATGTCGTGCAGGCTGTCGACCGGCGGAACCGGGAAGTAGCCGCCCTTGACGCCCGGACGGTGGCCGGTATTGCCGTTGCCTTCGTTGCGCTCGCCGGAATTCCAGGCCGCTTCAGCGGAGTGGATCTTCAGGTTGCAACCGGACATGTCGACATTCCACTCGACGCCGTCGAAGATGAAGAATTCGGGTTCCGGACCGAAGTAGGCGGTGTCGCCCAGGCCGGAGGACTTCAGGTAGGCTTCAGCGCGCTTGGCGATGGAGCGCGGGTCACGGTCGTAGCCGCGGCCGTCGGTCGGATCGACGACGTCGCAGGACAGGACAACGGTGGTTTCGTCGAAGAAGGGGTCGACGTAGGCGGTGTCCGGATCCGGCATCAGCAGCATGTCGGAGGCTTGAATGCCCTTCCAGCCGGCGATGGAGGAACCGTCGAAAGCGTGACCATTTTCAAACTTGTCTTCGTCGAAGGCGGAAACCGGCACGGTGACGTGCTGTTCTTTGCCACGGGTATCGGTGAAACGGAAGTCGACGAACTTAGCGTCGTTTTCCTTGACCATCTTCATCACGTCTTGCGGGGTTGCCATAAGCGTCAGTCTCCTAAGAAAACAAGGTGCCGGCTAATCCGGCGACAATCAAAAAATCAACTCGGGAGATTTAGCAAAAAGGATGCCAAACGCTCTGGAGCAATCTTTCTATTTTGCCACAAGGAGATGCCGGGTTTAAGCAAAGAATTAACGCACCTTGATTGTGCATAACGGCAAATTTGCGCACTAATTTGGTGCAACCAAACAATTCAACGAGACGCGACGCACATTGGCATGCGCCTTGATCCGATCGGCCAAGGCCGCCTCGGCCTGTTTCAGCGCTTCGCCATTTTCGAAAAAATCGTGATTCAGGAAGACCTCGATTTCAATCTGGCCGTTCAGGTAATGCAAGACCACCTTTTCCGGCGGCGGCAGGCCGGCGAACAAGGGTTGCAATTCGGCCAGCAAGGCATCCCTGGCCGGCAGGCGGGTGGCGAATATGTCCGGATCCATGTCATCCTCGGGATCGATATGGACGAGTACGTCGAGCACTTCCGGATGTTCGCGCAGCACCCTGGCCCGCGCCGACTCGGCGATACGATGCCCTTCGGAAACGCTGATCCGGGAATCGACCTGGATGTGTGCATCAACCAGTGCCTGATGCGCCATTCGCCGGGTACGCAACTGATGCAAGCCGCGCACACCGGGCGTCTTGAGCAGGGTCTGGCGGATCGCCTCGACCTGGGCCTCGTCGAGCCCGGTGTCGATCAGTTCCTTGATCGCCCCCCAGGCCAGGCCGCTCCCCATGCGCAGGATCATGAAGCCCATCAGTGCAGCCGCCAGCAGATCGAGGAAGGACCAGCCGGCCAGTGCACCGCCGATACCGACCACGACGACCAGCGCCGAGGCGGCATCGGCCCGCGTATGCAGGGCGTTGCCGATCAGCAGCTGGGAACGCAGGCGCTCGGCAACACGAATCAGGTAGCGATACAGCGCCTCCTTGGACAGCACGGTGGCGATGGCGACCCACAGCGCCGAGAGCTCGACCACCGGCAGTTTCTCGATGTGCTGGAGACGCATCCCGGATTCCCACAGGATGCCGCCGCCGATGAACATCAGCGAGGCACCGAGAACCAGCGTGGCGGCGGTTTCGACGCGGGCGTGGCCATACGGGTGGGCCTGGTCGGCGGGATGCGCGCTCTGCCGGGTGGCGTAGATGACCAAAAAATCCGACAACAGGTCGGAGAACGAATGCAGGCCATGAGCGATCAAAGACTGCGAGTGGGCCAGCCAGCCGACGATTAGCTGGGCGACCGTCATCACCAGATTGACGACCACGCTGACCCAGGTCGCCTTTTGTGCCTCGGCGGCCCGGTCGGCGGACGATGTCGCGGTGTGGAGAAGCTCTTGGCCCATGGACTCTGCCCTATACTGTGAGCCTGTGATTCTAGCAGTTGGAAATTATGGGAAAGTTAACCGACATACTGAGCCTTGCCCGCACCCGCAGCGAGGCCCTTGGCCGCCCCTACAAGGGCGAAGTGACGCCGCAGGAAGCCTGCGAGCTGTTGCAACTGGCGCCCGGCGCCAAAATCGTCGATGTCCGGACCCGCGCCGAATGGGACTGGGTCGGCCGCGTTCCCAATGCGGTCGAGATCGAATGGAACCAGTATCCGGGCGGCGTGCGCAACCCGAACTTCATGGCCGAACTGAAGCGCCAGGTCGATCCCGAAGCGCTGGTCATGTTTCTCTGCCGCAGCGGTGCACGCTCGGTGGCGGCGGCCACGGCGGCGACCGAAGCCGGCTTCGGTGACTGCTACAACATCCTCGAAGGCTTCGAGGGCGACAAGGACGCCAGCGGCCATCGCAACACCGTCGGCGGCTGGCGCAAGGCCGGTTTGCCGTGGATTCAGGGATAATCCTACGGTCAGCCGGAAAAAAAGCCGAATTTCAGAGAACAGCATGCAGACAGCAACCATTTCCTTCGATCCGTTCAACGCCTTGTCCGACGAGGCCTGCCACGACCGCATCCGCGCCGCCCGCGCCAAACTGGGCAAGCGTGCCGTCATCCTTTGCCATCACTACCAGCGCGCCGACGTCTATCAATACGCCGACCTGACCGGTGATTCGCTGAAGCTCTCCCGCCTCGCATCGCAGACCGACTCGGAATACGTCATTTTCTGCGGCGTGCATTTCATGGCCGAAGTCGCCGACATCATGACCGCGCCGAACCAGATCGCCATCCTGCCCGACCTCGCCGCCGGTTGCTCGATGGCCGACATGGCCAACCTGGCCAAGGTCGAACGCTGCTGGCGCGAGCTGAACACCGTGCTCAATGCCGAGGAAGAAGTAACCCCGGTCACCTACATCAACTCGGCGGCCGACCTGAAGGCCTTCTGCGGCGAACATGGCGGCATCGTGTGCACCTCGTCGAACGCCGGCACCATCGCCAAGTGGGCCTTCGAGCGTCGCCCCAAGGTGCTCTTCTTCCCCGACCAGCATCTCGGCCGATGGACCGGCCACAACATGGGTTTCGCCATGGACGAGATGGTCGTCTGGGACCCTGACCTCGAGCTCGGCGGCCTGACCCCAGAACAGATCAGGAAGGCACGCATTCTTCTGTGGAAGGGCCACTGCTCGGTACACCAGATGTTTCAGAAGTCGCAGATCGACGCCTTCCGCGCCAAGTACCCGGAGGGCAAGGTCATCGCCCACCCGGAATGCAACTTCGAGGTCTGCGCGGCATCTGACTACGTCGGCTCGACCGAGCACATCGTCAAGACCATCAAGGAAGCGCCGGCCGGCACGCGCTGGCTGGTCGGCACCGAACTCAACCTGGTCGACCGCCTGGCCAAGGAAGTTCTGCCGCAGGACAAGATCGTCCAGTTCATGGCGACGACCATCTGCATGTGCTCGACGATGCAGCGCATCGACCCGCAGCACCTGGCCTGGACGCTGGAAAACCTGGCCGAAGGCAAGGTGGTCAACCAGATTTCGGTGCCCGAACACGAGGCCAAACTGGCCAAACTGGCGCTTGACCGGATGCTGGCGATTTCCTGATCCGGTGCCGCGATGAGCAAGCCCGCCCTGCATGTCACCACCTTCAACATTCACAAGGGCTTCTCGCAGTTCAACCGGCGGATGATGGTGCATGAGCTGCGCTCCCGCCTGCGCCACCTGAACCCGGACATCGTCTTCCTGCAGGAGGTCCAGGGCCTGCACCTCGGCCACGCCGAGAACCACGACGACTGGCCGGACTCGCCGCAGCACGAGTTTCTGGCCGAGGATGTCTGGGCGGCCTCGGCCTATGGCCGCAACATGATTTACGACCACGGCCACCACGGCAACGCGATCCTCTCGCGCTTCCCCATCCTGCACAGCCACAACCAGGACGTGACCCACCTGCAGTTCGAAAAACGCGGCCTGCTGCATTGCCGGATCGAGCTGCCCGAAGGCCCGGCCGCCCACTGCGTCTGCGTGCACCTGTCGCTGTTCGGCTATTCGCGCCGCCGGCAGATGAGCGCCCTGGCCGACTACCTCGACCAGATGGCCGAGCCCGAGGCGCCGCTGATCATCGCCGGCGACTTCAACGACTGGAGCAACCGGGCCGGCGAGCACCTCGCCCAGCGCCTGAAATTGCACGAAGTGTTCAGCGGCCCCAGCGGCGTGCCGGCGCGCAGTTTCCCGGCCGCCATGCCGATGTTCCGCCTCGACCGCATCTACGTCCGCGGCTTCGACATCAAGCACAGCGAAGTCCACCATGGCCTGCCGTGGTCGAACATTTCCGACCACGCCGCGCTGTCGGCCCACCTGACCCGGCATGGCCGCTGAGTTTCTGCCGGGCCACCGGCTGACACTGCTCAATTCGGGCAACGATTATTTTCCTGCCCTGCTCGCCGCCATCGAAGCGGCCCGCACCGAAATCTACCTCGAAAGCTACATCTTCGCCGACGACGAGATCGGTCACGAAGTAGCCGGGGCGCTGGCCCTTGCCGCCCGACGCGGCGTGCAGGTCAACGTGACGGTCGATGGCTGGGGCGCCCGCAATTTCGGCACCGACTTCCTGCCCATGCTGACCGATGCCGGCGTCCGCGCCATGTACTACCGGCCGGAAATCGGCCGCTTTCATTTCAAGCGCCACCGCCTGCGCCGCCTGCACCGCAAGCTGGTCGTCATCGACGCGCGCATCGCCTTCGTCGGCGGCATCAACATCATCAGCGACGACAACGCGCCGCCCGAGCTGCGCCCGCACTACGACTACGCTGTCCGCGTCGAAGGCCCGGCGCTGCGGCAGATTCACCACGCCGTGCGGCGGATGTGGGAAACCGTCGCCTGGGTCAATTTCAAGCGGCGCTACCGGCATGCCACGCCCGCGGCGCCCCACTGCGAGCCGGCCGGCCGGCAAAGCGCCGCCTTCCTGATCCGCGACAACATCCGGCACCGCAACGACATCCTTCACGCCTATCTCGACGCCATCGACAATGCGACCGACGAAATCCTGATTGCCAACGCCTATTTCCTGCCCGGCTTTCGCTTCGGCCGCGCGCTCTATGCCGCGGCCCGGCGCGGCGTCCGGATTACTGTCCTGCTCCAGGGCAAGACCGATCATCAGTTGCTGCACTACGCCACCCAGACGCTATACGCCGCCGCCCTCAAGGCCGGCATCCGCATCTTCGAATACGAAAAGAGCTTCATGCACGCCAAGGTCGCCGTCATCGACGGGGAGTGGGCGACCGTCGGCTCATCGAACATTGACCCTTTCAGCCTGCTGCTCGCCAAGGAAGCCAACCTAGTGGTGCGCGACCACGGTTTCGGCAACGAACTGCGCAGCAGCCTGAAGCAGGCCATCGCCGCCGGCGCCCGCGAACTGCTGCCGGCCGATATCGCCCGCCAACCCTGGCACTCGCGCCTGCTGCGCTGGCTGGCCTACGGCATGGTCCGCGCCATGGTCGGTATCGCCGGCTACGGCCAGCGCCACTGGCAAACGCAGGAAACTAGGGAACCACGATAGCCGGCCGGCGCGGAATCGCCGCAAAGTTCCAGTTGGCCTTTGCCCAGGCCCAGACCTCGCCGACCGACGCATTTTCCAGCCCGCCCGGCGCCGGCTGGCCAAGAAAGCGGAGCGCCCCGACCAGTTCGGCCGCCGCCCAATCCGTCCGCAACGGCGCGGCCCGGGTCTGCTTCGAGAGTTTTTCACCAGCCGCATTGGCGGCCACCGGCAGATGGGCATATTCCGGCGTCGCAAAGCCAAGACAATGCTGCAGCCAGATCTGGCGCGGCGTCGAGGCGAGCAGGTCGGCGCCGCGAACGACGCTGGAAATTCCCTGAAAATCGTCATCGACGGTGGCGGCCAACTGATAGGCAAACAAGCCATCGGCCCGCAGCAGGACGAAATCGCCGACATCGTGTTCAAGGTGCTGCGCCACGCGCCCCTGCAGGCGGTCGGCAAAGGCAATTTCTTCGTCGGTCACCCGCAGTCGCCAGGCCCGGACCGAGCGCTCCGGCGGCAAGCCGGCACGGCAGGTGCCGGGATAAGCCAGCCCGCCATCGACCGCAGCATGCCTCGCCGAGTCGGCGATTTCCTTGCGCGAACAGGCACAGCCATAGGCCAGCCCAGCCCGCTTCAATCGTTCCAGCGCCGCCGCGTAGGCATCGAGCCGGGTGCTCTGGAAAAGCACCGGCCCATCCCATTCGAAGCCGAAGGCTTCCAGCGTTTTCAGGATATCCGCCGCAGCCCCGGCGACGTTGCGCGGCGTATCGATATCCTCCATCCGCAGCAGCCACTCGCCACCCTGCGCGCGCGCATCGAGAAAACTGCCGACTGCCGCGACCAGCGACCCGAAATGCAGGGGCCCGGTCGGCGACGGGGCGAAACGCCCGCGATGGAAATGCCCCTGAACCTTCATCGTCGAATAAGGCGGCCCGTCGGCCGCGCAATTGGAAGAATGGCGATTCTAGCGGCAAGGGCGAAAAGCGCCGAACCCCGCTGCCGCTATTTGGCCGGCGCCTTGGTCCGCATGATCCCGGCGCTGCTCGCGTCCTCCTTGTAGGCGTAAGTCACCTGGGCCTTGCGAATCTCGCCGAGGACGATCATGTTCTCGGTAATCGCCTCGTGGTCGCTCGGCGTGAACGGCCGGGCGTAGCGCGAAACCACCGTCGAGGTCGTGCTGTGGGCCAGGTTTTCCAGTGCGGCCTGGATTTTCGGCCCCTCGGTCGAACCGGCCTGGAAGATGGCCAGCGAGATCAGGCGCAGCGCATCGTAGGTCTGCGCCGCCGCAACGGCGGAAGGAATGCGGCTGACGCTGTTGATCTTCCGATAATTGACGGCAAACTGGTTCTTAACCGAACTCAGCTCGTTTTCGATAAACGTCACCGAGGTGCGCACCCCTTCGGCGCTGCTCCCTGCCTTGTCGATGAAAGTCTGCTGCGACAGCGTCCACGGGCCGACCATGGGCAGCTTCAAGCCTTCTTTTTCGGCCGTCTTGACGACGGTCACGGCATCGGCACCCAGACAGTAAACGACGATGACATTGGCGCCGCTTTCCTTGACCCGCTGCATCTGCGCCTTCATATCCCCCTCCCCGACCTTGAAGCTCTCGACTGCCACCGGCTTGATCTTGCGCCGCTCGAGCTCGGCCAGCACGCTCTGCCGGCCGAACTGGCCGTAGGGCGATTCATCGTGCAGCAGCGCGATTTTGTCCAGCTTGCGGCGGTCGATCGCATCGTTGAGGATCACGATCGGCTGCAGGGCATCGCTGGCCGAGGTCCGGAATACATAGCTGACCGGATAGGCCGGCGGCATGAAGGTTTTGGTCACCGACGCCCCGGTGGCGCCGCTGACGACGACAGGCACCTTGGACTCCTGCAGCACCTTGGCGGCCGGCAGCGCAACACCGGTATTGGCGAAGCCGACCACGGCGACGACCTTTTCCTTCTCGACCAGCTCCTTGGCCATGGCCACGCCGATCTCGGGCTTGGCCTGGTCATCGCGGATGACCAGCTCGATCTGCTGCCCCATCACCCCGCCGGACATATTGATGTCCGACTGAAAGACCTTGGCTCCGCCGATGATGCTCAGCCCCATGTCCTCAGACGACTTGACGCTGAGTGGACCGATGACGCCAATCCGGATGGTCTGCGGCTCTGCCGCCGCAAGTCCGCTTCCGGCCAGTACGACGAAGGCCTGAAACAGACGAAAGGTTTTACTGAATTGCATGATTGCCCCCTTGTTTGACAACTGCTCGCCGACCCCTCACGAGTCGATACCCACGGCATGGATACCCCTTCGCATAGTCGTCCCAGCCTAAACCCGGGCGCCATATTTCCGCATTGGCACTTTCCCTAATGCCAGTCCTGTTCCGACGTCCCCCGCTTTCAGCAGTAGAGGGCTTTAGTGTCCTGGTTAATTTACCCGATTTCTGGGTAAGTGATTTGGCATAGGCTGCGGGCGTCAACCCGCCCAAGGATTTTTTCGGTCGCTCCTCGTTGTATTCGCGGCGCCAGCCTTCGATGACGACTTGCGCATGGTGTAGGCTGGTGAACCAGTGCTCATTCAGGCATTCATCTCGGAAACGCCCATTGAACGATTCGATATAGGCGTTCTGATTCGGTTTGCCCGGCTCAATGAAAAAAAATTGGACGCCACGAGCATGCGCCCAGGTCAGCATAGCCCGACTACAGAACTCCTTGCCGTTAAGGATATCGACGTTCCCGCCCTAAAAACCGGAGCGCTAAGTTGAGCCGATAAGAGATCCGAGATTTCCAAAGCACAAACCCCC
>JAHRYW010000007.1 GCA_020621865.1 Betaproteobacteria bacterium
GCGAGATTATGAAGAACTCCCAACTCCCCGTCAAGCAATTTCGAAAACATTTTTTTAAAATCTTTCCGCTTCACCTGACTCCCCCACTTCGCCGAAACGCCCAGCACCGCAGGAGAGGGGCGCATTATATAGACTCCCCGCAGACCGTCAACACCCACAGGGAAATATTTTCAGCACTAACGAGCGGTCATCAGACTACCTGCACTTTGGCAAACTTTCGCTTACCCACCTGTAGAACTACCGACTCTCCAGGCGCAAAAGCCACTCCCTTATCAGACACCCTTTCCCCATTTGCCCTAACCGCTCCCTGAGCCACCATGCGCAACGCTTCAGAAGTACTCACAGTCAATCCGGCGAGTTTGAGAACATTGACTACCGACATCGCAACCCCTTCGCTTGCAACTGTCAATTCAGGCATATCGTCTGGCAACACGCCTTGACGGAAACGCGCCTCGAATTCGGTTAACGCGTCTTCCGCGGCACTCCGAGAATGGAAACGCTCGACGAGCTCCTGAGCCAAAAGCACCTTAATGTCTCGCGGATTTCGCCCTTCGCAAATCTCCTGCTTGAACCGCGCGATCTCTGCCAAGTCGCGGAACGACAACAAATCGTAATAGCGCCACATCAGATTGTCCGAGATTGACATGACCTTGCCGAATATCTCGCGCGGAGATTCGCTGATGCCAATATAGTTACCCAGCGACTTGGACATCTTATTAATGCCATCCAACCCCTCGAGCAAGGGCATTGTCAGTACACACTGGGGCTGCTGCCCATAGTGCTTCTGCAGCTCCCGACCGACCAGCAAATTGAATTTCTGATCAGTACCGCCCAGTTCGACATCTGCACGCATTGCCACCGAATCGTAGCCTTGGCAAAGGGGGTAGAGAAACTCATGGATCGCGATAGGCAATCCACCGGCGTAGCGCTTGGAAAAATCATCGCGCTCCAGCATGCGGGCGACAGTGTGCTGGGCCGCCAATCTGATCATTCCTGCCGCCCCCAAAGCATCAAACCAGGCAGAGTTAAAACAGATTTCCGTTTTCTCCGGGTCAAGAATCTTGAAAACCTGTTCCTTGTAGGTTTTTGCATTTTCGACCACCTGCTCACGCGACAGCGGCGGACGAGTGACATTCTTTCCGGTCGGATCACCAATCAAACCAGTAAAATCACCGATCAGGAACATGACATGATGACCAAGTTCTTGAAAATGGCGCAATTTGTTTATCAGCACCGTGTGCCCCAAGTGCAAATCCGGCGCTGTTGGATCGAAGCCCGCCTTAACACGCAAAGGCTTACCGGATTTAATGCGCTCAACCAAATCAGCTTCGATCAACAATTCATCGCAACCACGCTTGATCAACTGCAGGCTGCGCTCGACGTCTACCATATGGCACTCCCGACCCAAAGCCAATGGCGCATTGACGCCAAGTGACTCATTCAATGGAAAAGATCGGCATTTTAGCGCATTACTTATTTTCAGAGAGTCGCCGAATTGTCGACTGAATTCCCCCAAAAAGAAAAAGGCGGCCAATGCCGCCTTTCATTTACATCGACCATCCACTCTCAGGCAGAGAACGAAGATCCACACCCGCAGGTGGAAGTGGCATTCGGGTTGCGAATGACAAACTGCGACCCTTCCAAGCCCTCTGAGTAGTCGATTTCAGCACCGACCAGATATTGATAGCTCATCGGGTCGATCAATAACGTGACACCATTTTTCTCCATGGTCGTGTCGTCCTCATTGACCTCCTCGTCAAAGGTAAAGCCGTACTGGAAACCCGAGCAGCCACCGCCAGTGACAAATACGCGCAATTTCAACCCCGGATTACCCTCTTCCTCGATCAATTCCTTGACCTTGCCTGCGGCACTGTCGGTAAACACAAGAGGTGCGGCCATTTCGGTAACTGCGTTCATGAGGAAAACTCCTGAGAAAATTCGTGCGAGATTATGCGAGCCAAGGCAATCGCGGTCAATCGGTTTAGGCCGACGGTGGAGATTTTAGTTCCACTGATTTTCCGGCGGAATGCAGAAGGCGCCCGTCGATCACTGCCCCTTGATGCATTTCTATTGATGCATACTCGACATCTCCAACGATGCGTGCCTTTGGTTGCATTTCCAGCGTCTCGGTAACCGAGACCGGCCCGACAACCGTGCCGTTCGTCACAAGATGTGCAACCATCACCCCGCCCTCGATACGGGCATGCTCGCTCAACACCAGCGTAGAGGACGACGCCCCGTCTGCGGCCTGAACACTTCCTTTCACCTCGCCGTCAATTCTCAAGCCTCCAGTGAAATGAAGACTTCCCTCAACCCGAGTGCCGGCACCAATCAAGCTATCAATACGCCCTTGAGGCTTGTTTTCGCTCTTTTTTCCAAACATCGAACACTCCTAAAGTTGAGCCAATTGCCTAGATTTGAGAGTATCACCCTGCAAAATACGAGCTTCAACCCCTTGCAACACAGCCCCTGGCGGCAATTCAAAACCCCCTTCACGACGCTGGAAGTGTTTGATCTGCAACAGGTAATTGCCGGCAGCCTCCGACTTCCCAGGCAACTGCAACTGCGATGCACGGCCAGCACTGGCATAGCTGATCACCATCTCCAGTCGGCCTTTGAAATCGGGAGATTGCTTGTCAGACTGAAAGGCGATGAGCAACCGATATCGATAGCGAGTCGGAGACTCTTTAAAAACCCTGAAATTCTCGACCCGAACTGAGGCCCCTTCGCCGGCAACCGGAATAAGGCGTTCGAAAAGAAGCATGTCCTCCTTGAGCCCCGCATTCTCTGCCTCAAGACTCTGAATCCTGCCGAGCAGCTGTTGTTGCGCCGCCCTTTCGATACTAACTGCATTTTTGCCAGTACCTGCAGCCGACCGCAGCAACTGCAATTCTTCGCCCTGGGCTTGCAACTCCTGACGCAGATGATCAACTTCGGCGCCCAACACTCCTGCCTCATTTCGCTGCGCCATCAACCAGCCGGCCGTCGCCAACAACAGCGCCAGCAGCACCAGTGGCGCGGCGATCCACTGCCACGGCAAATGGCTGCGCACCACGACTCGCGGCGCCGAAATTCCAAACCGGCGCCGGAATCGCTTCAATTTCAGGGTAACAGCGGGAGTTGGCATAGGCCGAGTGTTTCATCGAGCCCAAACATCAGGTTCATGTTTTGGACAGCCTGACCCGCCGCCCCCTTAACCAGATTGTCGATGACCGACAGGACCACCAGTGTATCGCCGCCTTGCGGGCGATGTACGGCAATTCGGCAGGTATTTGCCGAGCGGACCGAACGAGTCTCCGGATGCGACTTCGCCGGCAACACATCGACGAAGGCCTCGTTGGCGTACACCTTTTCGAACAAAGCCTGAAAATCTGCTTCCTCCCGGATTTTGGCGTAGAGCGTCGCGTGGATACCGCGAATTATCGGCGTCAAATGCGGCACAAAGGTCAATCCGACCGAGGCACCTGCCATACTCGCCAACCCCTGGCGAATCTCCGGCAAATGCCGATGCCCAGAAACACCATATGCCTTGAAATTGTCTGAAGCCTCGGAAAACAGGATATGCGTTTCCGCCTTACGGCCAGCACCAGAGACGCCAGATTTGGCGTCGGCAATCAATGATCCGCAATCGACCAAGCCAGCACTCACCAGCGGCTTAAAGCCCAACTGCACTGCGGTTGGGTAGCAACCGGGATTGGCGATCAGCCTTGCCGAGCGGATCTGCTCGCGATTGACTTCCGGCAGACCATATACCGCTTTTTCAACCCAATCCGGACAGGCATGGGTCATGCCGTACCAATTCTCCCACTCGGCAATGTCCTTGATCCGAAAATCGGCAGCCAGGTCGATTACCCGCACGCCCGCATCCAGCAAGGCTGGCGCCTGCTGCATCGCGATGCCGTTCGGGGTCGCAAAGAAAACGACATCGCAGGCGGCCAGATTGGCCTTGGCCGGATCCTCGAACTTCAGGCTAACTCGGCCACGTAGGCTCGGAAACATTTCAGCAACCGGCAACCCAGCATCACCTCGCGACGTAATTGCCACGATATTTGCCTGCGGATGCATAGCCAGCAAACGCAGAAGCTCCACACCGGTGTATCCGGTACCACCCACAATGCCAATCTTAATCATGAAATCTCTCCCAAAGGAGGGCGCATGATACCGCGCGCCCAAAAAACAAAAAAGCCGCCAAACGGCGGCTTTTTTGCATCCAAGGCAAATTAACGCTTGGAGAATTGCTTGCGGCGACGGGCTTTGTGGAAGCCGACCTTCTTACGTTCGACTTCACGAGCATCGCGGGTAACGAAACCAGCCTTCGACAGTGCCGGCTTCAGAGCGGCATCGTATTCGATCAGGGCGCGGGTGATACCGTGGCGAACAGCACCGGCCTGGCCGGATTCACCACCACCGATAACGTTAACCTTTATATCGAAACCCGTCAGTTGCTCCACCAGCTCCAGCGGCTGACGCACAATCATGCGGCCGGTTTCGCGAGAGAAGAACTGATCGACCGGCTTGCCATTCACAACGATGGCACCGGAACCACGCTTCATGAAAACACGGGCAACGGCGCTCTTGCGACGACCGGTACCGTAGAAATAACTTTCAGCCATGATGACCCCTTAGATTTCCAGAGCCTTCGGCTGCTGGGCAGTGTGCGGATGCTGTTCACCGGCGTAGCACTTCAGCTTCTTCAGCATGGCGTAGCCCAGCGGACCCTTCGGCAGCATACCCTTGACGGCGGTTTCCAGGGCGCGACCCGGGAAACGCTGCTGCATCTTCTTGAAGTTGGTTTCGTAGATACCGCCCGGATAACCGGAGTGGCGGAAGTACTTCTTGTCTTCGGCCTTATTACCGGTCACGGTCAGCTTTTCCACATTGGTGACGACGATGAAATCGCCAGTATCAACGTGCGGCGTATAGATGGCCTTGTGCTTGCCGCGAAGGCGACGAGCGATTTCGGTAGCGAGGCGGCCGAGCACCTTGTCTGTGGCGTCTACCACAAACCACTCGCGCTTCACCTCATGTGGCTTGGCGGAAAACGTTTTCATATAAGTGTGCCGTCCTGAAAAATTTGGGCGCAGATTGGAGAAAGGCGCGGATTCTAGTCGACTGTTCCGGCAGCTGTCAATGCTTTATCAAGCAACCCGGTAAATGGACAAAAAAAACGCGGCTCGCTGAGCCGCGTTAAATCCACACCAAAGGAGGAGGGTGGAGGAGACAAATCTGAACCGAAGAACTCATCGCTAATAAGTCACTGCAGTTCGTACGCTTCGCATTGTGCACGAAGTAAATCACCTTCGCAAGAGATATTTGTGCGCCGCACCATTAACAAGCAAATCAATACATAAACGATATCTATTACTTTTATACAACTGATTTATTGTGAAAATTTTGTTTTTTATGAAACTGATTAACGATAAATTAAACCAGCAATACCCACTCAATTAAAATGGGCATCGGGCAGAAATTGGTGCACTGCAACAGCGCCGGCATGAGCAGCCACACCCTACCGATATCCGCTAGAATTCGCGCTCTAGCAAGGAGATCAGCATGGAATGCACCGTAAGATGGATGGGGGACGACGCCGGCATGTCGTTTGTCGCGGAGACTGGCAGTGGCCACGCGGTGGTCATGGATGGAGCCCCTGAGGCCGGCGGCCGCAACATAGGCCTACGCCCGATGGAGATGGTTCTGGCCGGGACCGGCGGCTGCTCCGCCTTCGACGTGGTTCTGATTCTTAAAAAAGGGCGCCATCAGGTTAGTGCCTGCGACGTCAGCCTGAAGGCCGAGCGCGCCGACAGCGACCCCAAGGTGTTTACGAGCATCCATTTTCATTATCGCGTCAAAGGCAAGCAACTCAAGCCGGATGCCGTGGCGCGCGCCATCGAACTGTCGAAAGACAAGTACTGCTCGGCCTCGATCATGATCGGCAAGACTGCCGAAATCACCTACGATTTCGAGATCATCGAGGAAACTTGATTCCGGGAAAACGCCGGATCAGAGGCGATAGGCCGTGCCGGTCATGACCTTCGCCATCAGCTTCATGGCCGCCTTCGCCGCCCCCGGCAATTCGGCCGCCCCGTAGCGCACAGCTGTCTCGGCGTGCTGGATTTCATCCAGGCGCATCTGGTCAACGATAGCCCTTGACCGCAGGTCACCTTCTGGAAGACTGAGCAAATGACCGTCGAGATGGGCCTCGACCTGACGCTCCGTTTCCGCCAGGAAGCCAAGATTCCACTTGTCTCCCAGCGCTCCAGCCACCAGGCCGAGCGTTAGCGAACCTGCATACCACAGCGGGTTCAGCAAACTCTTGCGTCCGCCGAGTTCTGCGATGCGCCGCTCGGTCCACGCAAGATGTTCAGTCTCTTCGTCCGCCGCACCGCGCAGCGCCTCCCTGACAGCCGGGTCGCGGGAAGTCAAAGCCTGCCCTTGATACAGGGCCTGCGCACAGATTTCACCGCAATGATTAACGCGCATCAGGCCCACTACATGGCGCCGCTGATCGGCATCCAAACCCGCCTCCGGCTGCGTATCGCCGGGAACCGGCCGAACGCTGCGCGCCGAAGCGAATACCGTGCGTAGCGCACGGTCGAATTCGATGATTAATTTGTCCGGAGTCATGGCTTTAACCATTGCAGGGTATCGCGATGGCCACCGCGCACAAGCGCAGCTCTCGCCTCGTCAGCATTGCGGACGATGACGCCGACGGGGCAGAAATAGTCGAGGAAGAGCGCGGCGTGGTGCCGGTTGGCATACGCCTCCTGGATGCGCACCCACTCGTTCTTGCGCGTCTTCGCCCATGTTCCGTCCAGACGACCGGAAGCGTAAATCCGCCGCTCCCTGGCCTCACAGCGCATGCCTTCGAAGGTGACATTGCGCCCCCCTTCTGCCGACATGACGACCAGGACGTAGCGCACCACACCGTCGCCGCCGACGCTAAGAGTCGAGCCATCAATAAAGAAACGATTGCTGGTGGCTGCGCTGACGTAGAACGGGAGCAAATTCTCCTGCCTGGGCGGCGCCGGGAGTTGAACTTCAACTTCCTGCCACTTCTTGTTCTCGTAGTCTTCTTCAAAGTCTGCCCATAGCGGCGACGCCAACCCCAAGGCGATCAGCAGAAAAAGCGCCGAATCACGCAACATCCGCATGCTCACTCCTCGTCTTGGGTCGCGTTTGGTGCCGGCACCGAAGGCTCAGACGCGTCTTTCCTCTGTCGCGCTCCCTTGCGGTCAAAATCAAGGAAACGCACCAGTTCATTGAGCGCCTGCTCGTAGACAGTCCGCTTGAACTCGATCACCGCGTCGAGCGGCACCCAGTAGTCGTTCCAGCGCCAGGCATCGAATTCCGGCTTGTTGGTCGCACGCAGGCTGACGTCGCTATCCCGGCCGACCAATCGCAGCAGGAACCAGATCTGCTTCTGGCCTTTGTAGGAACCACGCCATTCGCGCTTGATCCAGTGTGTCGGCACTTCGTAACGTAACCAGCCCTTGGTCCGACCGAGGATGCGCACATGCTCGGGCAGCAGCCCGACCTCTTCGTACAGTTCGCGAAACATGGCTTCTTCGGGCGTTTCGCCTCGCTTGATGCCACCTTGCGGAAACTGCCAGGAATGCTCCCGTATGCGCTTGCCCCAGAAAACCTCGTTTCTGGCGTTACAAAGAATGATGCCGACGTTCGGGCGATAGCCTTCACGATCGAGCATAAAAATCCTGCAAAAATTAATAGTTACCCCGATTCTTTCACAAAGGGCGTTCACATGCAAAGAAGCGGGACCGTGTAAAATCGAGGTTTCGCAACGAATTCAAGAGCATCCCATGCGCACTACGCAGTTCTTTTTCACCACTCTCAAGGAAGCCCCGAGCGACGCCGAAGTCATCAGCCAGAAGATGATGCTGCGCGCCGGCTACATCAAGCGTGCCGCAGCCGGTATCTACACCTGGATGCCGCTTGGCCTGCGCGTACTGCGCAAGGTCGAGAATATCGTCCGCGAAGAGATGAATAACGCAGGCGCCCTCGAATTGCTGATGCCGGCCGTGCAACCAGCCGAACTGTGGCAGGAATCGGGCCGCTGGGAGCAATACGGCCCGGAATTGCTGCGCTTCAAGGATCGCCATCAGCGCGAATTCGTCATCGGCCCAACGCACGAGGAAGTGATCACCGACGTCGTGCGCCGCGACGTCAAGAGCTATCGCCAGTTGCCGATCCACCTGTATCAGGTGCAGACCAAATTCCGCGATGAAATCCGCCCGCGTTTCGGCGTCATGCGCGGCCGTGAATTCCTGATGAAGGACGGCTATTCCTTCCACACCTCGTTCGACGACCTGAAGCGTGAATACGGCAACATGTACGATACGTACAGCCGCATCTTCACCCGCCTCGGCCTGAAGTTCCGTGCCGTGGCGGCCGATACCGGTTCGATCGGCGGCACGGGTTCACATGAGTTCCACGTCCTGGCCGATTCTGGTGAGGACGACATCGCTTTCTGCCCAGATTCGGGCTATGCCGCCAACGTTGAACTGGCCGAAGCCGTGGCGCCGGCCACTGCACGAGTCGCTGCGGAGAAGGTGATGGAGAAGGTTCATACACCGGGCAAGATGGCCTGTGTCGATGTGGCTAAATTCCTCGATGTCTCGCTCGACAGGATCGTCAAGTCGATTGCCGTGGTCAGCGAGAAGGAGGACGGCAGCCAGACCTTTGCGCTGCTACTCATCCGTGGCGACCACGAATTGAACGAGATCAAGGCGAGCAAGATCGCCGCGATCAACCCGTTCCGCTTCGCCACCGAAGAGGAAGTCATCGCTCACCTGGGATGCAAACCCGGTTTCATCGGGCCTGCTACGGTCGATGGCAAAAATGTGCTCGTTTTCGCTGATCGTTCGGTGGCCGTGATGAGCGATTTCATCTGCGGCGCCAATGAGGCCGGTTATCACCTGACCGGCGTCAATTTCGGCCGCGACCTGCCGGAACCGGAAGTTTTCGACCTGCGCAACGTCGTCGCCGGCGATCCGTCGCCGGACGGCCAGGGCCAGTTGGAAATCCTGCGCGGCATCGAAGTCGGCCACATCTTCCAGTTGCGCCAGAAGTACGCTCAAGCGCTTGGCTGCAGCTATCTCGACGAGAACGGCAAGAGCCAGATCATGGAGATGGGCTGCTACGGCATCGGCGTGTCGCGCATCGTCGGCGCCGCCATCGAGCAGGGCAACGATGAGCGGGGCATCATCCTGCCGCCGGCCATCGCACCGTTCGAAGTCTGCATCGTACCTATGGGCTACCACAAGAGCGAGGCGGTCAAGGCCGCCGCCGACCAGCTTTACGCCGATCTGAAGAAAGCCGGCATCGACGTCGTGCTCGACGATCGTAATGAACGTCCGGGCGTGATGTTCGCTGACATGGAACTGATCGGCATTCCGCACCGCGTGGTGATCGGCGAACGCGGCCTGAAGGACGGCCAGTTCGAGTACAAGGGACGGACCGATGCCGAGGTGACGATGGTTGCCCAGGCCGACATCTTGGCCACCCTGCAAGGGAAACTGTGCGCCGCCTGATCGCGGCCCTGCTGTTCAGTTGCGCGTCGGCGGCCTACGCCGGCGCGCAAAAGTACGAAGTGCTGTCGGCCAGCGCGCAGGCCGCGCTGCACAAGGCCGTTTCGGACTCCCGGCCACCGGTCAGTTCATTCAAGACACCGATGGAGGCCGTCGACTGGCTGGCTGCGATGTCACCGCGGCTGGAAAAGCGCATCCCGAATCGCGAATACCGCATCGACCTGCTGCGCAGCGTCCATTACGAGGCAACGCGGGCCGGACTGGACCCGCAACTGGTGCTCGGGCTGATGCAGGTCGAATCGGGTTTCCGCAAATACGCCGTGTCGTCGGCCGGCGCCCGCGGCTACATGCAGGTCATGCCTTTCTGGGTCAAGATCATCGGCCGACCAGACGACAACCTGTTCGACCTGCGCACCAGCCTGCGCTACGGCTGCACGATCCTGCGCCACTATCTCGATATCGAAAAGGGCGACCTGTTCCGCGCGCTGGGCCGCTACAACGGCAGCCTCGGCAAGCCGGAATACCCGAACATGGTGCGCGCCGCCTGGCAAAACCAGTGGAGCTACGAAAAACCAGGCCGTCTGGCACAGGCCGCCAACTGATTTTTTGATTTTGGCCTTTTTTTGCCGCTGACCGTAGCATTTGCCCGGTCAGCGCCTGAATCGCCGAAAAATCAGCGCATCCCGGGCATCATGCCCTTCATGCCGCGCATCAGCTTGCCGATGCCGCCCTTGCTGAATTGCTTCATCATCTTCTGCATCTGCTCGAACTGGTTGAGCAGGCGATTGACGTCCTGGACCTGCACGCCGGCGCCCGTAGCGATCCGGCGCTTGCGGCTGGCCTTGATCAATTCCGGCTTGGCGCGCTCGGCCGGGGTCATCGAATTGATGATGCCCTCGACGCGGCCAACCATCTTGTTCTCGGCACCGGCCGGTAACTGGCCGGCCGCCTGGGCGATCTGCGCCGGCATCTTGTCCATCAGCGCCGACAGGCCGCCCATGCTGCGCATCTGCGCCATCTGATCCTTGAAGTCATTGAGATCGAAGCTCTTGCCCGACTTCAGCTTCTTGGCGAAGGCGACGGCCTTCTCCTCGTCCAGCCCCTTGCGCGCCTCTTCGATCAGCGACAGCACGTCGCCCATGCCGAGAATTCGGGACGCCATCCGCTCCGGATGGAAGGCTTCCAGCCCGGTCAGTTTTTCACCGACGCCGGCAAATTTGATCGGTTTGCCGGTGATGTGGCGCACCGACAGCGCTGCACCACCGCGCGCATCACCGTCCAGCTTGGTAAGCACGACGCCGGTCAGCGGCAGCGCCTCGTTGAAGGCCTTGGCCGTATTGACCGCATCCTGGCCCAACATGGCATCGACGACGAACAGCGTTTCGATCGGGTTGATCGCCGCATGCAGGCGCTTGATTTCCGCCATCATTTCTTCGTCGATGGTCAGGCGGCCGGCCGTATCGACCAGCAGCACGTCGTGGTAATGGCGCTTGGCCCAGTCGATCGCGGCAGCGGCAATGGCCTCCGGCTTCTCGCCGACCGCCGACGGGAAGAAATCGACCCCGGCCTGCCCGGCGACGAACTTCAGCTGCTCGATAGCGGCCGGACGATAGACGTCGCAGGACACCACCAGCACCTTCTTCTTGTGATTTTCCTTGAGAAACTTGCCCAGCTTGCCGACCGTCGTCGTCTTGCCGGCACCCTGCAAACCCGCCATCAGCACGATGGCCGGCGGCTGGGTATTGAAGTTGATGCCCTCGTGGGCTGCGCCCATGATCTTGGTCAGTTCGGCGTGAACGACGCCGATCAGCGCCTGGCCCGGACTGAGCGAAGCAATGACCTCCTCGCCGACCGCCTTTTCCTTGACTGCGGCGATGAATTCCTTGACCACCGGCAGGGCCACATCGGCCTCCAGCAGGGCCATGCGCACTTCGCGCAGCGCATCGGCGATGTTGTTTTCAGTCAGGCGCGCTTCGCCCTTCAGCGTCTTCATGACGCGGGCAAGGCGATTGGTCAGGTTATCGAGCATGTCAGTTGGGCTTCTAGTAGAATTCAAGGATGGTCGATATTGTAATTCAGCTTCTGCCGCACATTCTCGCCGCCCTGATTTACGGCGCCCTCGGCTTCCATTTCTGGAATACGCGTTGGCGTGAAAGCGAAGGGCAGTGCGTCGCCTGCCCCATGCAAACCTGGGAGCGACTGGCCATCGCCGCGGCACTCATCACCCACGCCGCCGGCCTCTACGACGCCCTGTTCGCCGATATCGGCATGCGCTTTTCGTTCAGTTTCGCGCTGTCGCTGATGATGTGGCTGGCTGTCCTGATCTACTGGCTGGAAAGCTTCATGGCGCGAATGGAAGGCATGCAGCCGATGGTTCTCCCACTGGCTGCCATATGCACCATCCTGCCGGTCATTTTCCCCAACGTGCACCTGGTCGCCCACGCCAACGCCACCGGCTTCAAACTGCACTTCCTCACCGCCATGCTGGCCTACAGCCTGCTGACCCTGTCGGCGCTGCACGCCATATTCATGGGCTTCACCGAACGCGCCCTGCACAACCGCTCACTGAAGCGCAGCCTGAGCAGCCTGCCACCCTTGCTGGCCATGGAGTCGCTACTCTTCAAGATGCTGCTCGTCGGCTTCGTCCTGCTCACACTGACCGTCGGCAGCGGCGTCTTCTTCTCCGAAGAAATCTTCGGCAAGGCGCTGACCATCGACCACAAAACCCTGTTTGCCTTCGCCTCGTGGGGCATTTTCGCCACCCTGCTGATCGGCCGCCACGCCTGGGGCTGGCGCGGCAAGCGCGCCCTGCGCTGGACGCTGGCCGGCTTTGCGCTGCTGATCCTGGCCTATGTCGGCAGCCGCTTCGTCGCCGAGGTCGTCCTCGGGCGAGTCTAGGCGAAGAAAAAGCACCGCTGCCCGCAGTATCCCGTAGATTTAATACCCGCCGAAACTCGCAAAGTCGTCGCGCCACACATAATTAGCCCGTAAACAGGCTAAGCTACAACCCGACAACCTTTACAAACAATCGCCTGCGTAGCATTATCAGACGATCTATACGGCATTTAACTTCGATCAATGGCAGCAACCCCTCAAAACCCTCCTCTCAGTGGCTTGGCGCGTGCGCTCGTCCAGGCCGGGCAACTCAAGGAGGTCGAGGCGGAGCAATTGCTGGCCCAGGCGCACAACGCCAAAACCTCACTGATCGAGCAGATCATCTCCAACCAGAAGGCTGGCGCTTTGGATATCGCCCGCTTTGTCGCAGACACCTTCGGCTACCCGCTGCTTGATCTCAATGCCTTCGATGAGGCTCACATTCCAGCGGACGCCATCGACCGCAAGCTGATAGCCACCCACAAAGTCATTCCGCTCAACAAGCGCGGCAACCGACTGTCAGTGGCCATCGCCGACCCGACCAACCTGCGCGCCCTCGACGAAATCCGCTTTCAGACAGGACTAGCCGTCGATCCGATTGTCGTCGAGCATCCCAAACTCGCTCCGCTGGTGGCCAAATATGCCGAATCGGCTTCCGAGGCGCTGAAAAACTTTACCAGCGAAGATGTCAATCTCGATTTCCTCGATGAAGACACTGTTGCCAAGGCAGATGAAGCTGCTGGTCAGGATATCGACGATGCGCCAGTCGTCAAATTTCTCCAGAAAATGCTGCTTGATGCAATCAACGACGGCGCATCAGACATCCATTTCGAACCTTATGAGAAGTTTTATCGCATTCGCTTTCGCGTCGATGGCATCCTGCGTGAAGTTGCCACACCACCGTTGGCCATCAAGGAAAAGATCGCTTCGCGGATTAAGGTCATCTCCCGCCTGAATATCGCCGAAAAGCGCGTCCCCCAGGATGGCCGTATGAAACTGGTCCTGTCGAAAAATCGCGCCATCGATTTCCGGGTCAGCACGCTCCCCACCCTGCAGGGTGAAAAGATCGTCATGCGTATTCTCGACCCCAGTTCCGCTACGCTAGGCATCGAAGCCCTGGGTTACGAGCCCGAGCAAAAAGCAGCGCTGATGGACGCCATCAGCCGCCCCTACGGCATGGTCCTGGTTACCGGACCGACCGGCTCCGGTAAAACGGTTTCCCTTTACACCTGCCTCAACATCCTGAACAAGGATGGCATCAACATATCGACTGCCGAAGATCCCGCCGAAATCAATCTTCCTGGCGTCAACCAGGTCAATGTCGACGACCGCGCCGGCCTGACCTTCCCGGTAGCATTGAAGGCCTTTCTGCGGCAGGATCCGGACATCATCATGGTCGGTGAAATCCGCGACCTGGAAACAGCCGAAATATCCGTCAAGGCTGCCCAAACAGGCCACCTCGTCCTATCGACTCTACACACCAACGACGCCCCCCAGACGCTAACCCGTCTGATGAACATGGGTGTGCCGACCTTCAATATTGCCTCCAGCGTTTTGCTGATTACCGCTCAGCGTCTGGCACGCCGCCTGTGCAGCTGCAAAAAGCCGATGACCGTACCCGACCAGGCGCTTCTGGATGCGGGCTACACAGAAGCTGACCTCGATGGCTCGTGGACGCTGTTCGGCCCTGGGGGCTGCGAACGATGCAAGGGAACAGGCTACAAGGGGCGCGTCGGCATCTATCAGGTCATGCCCATCTCGGAAGCCATGCAGCGCATGATCATGAGCGGCGCATCCGCCTTGGACTTGGCGGAACAAGCGAAGGCCGAAGGCGTCAAGAACTTGCGCGAATCCGGACTTTTGAAAGTTAAACAGGGTGTCACCTCGCTTGACGAGGTCTTGAGCACCACCAACGCCTAACGAAAAGGAACCCGTATGGCTACCGCCGCAAGACCCAAAGCCTCGGCAGTCAAGGAGAGCACCTTCCTCTGGGAAGGCAAGAACAAGGATGGCAAATCAGTACGCGGGGAAATGCGTGCCGCCAGCGAATCAGTCGTTCAGACCACGCTGCGACGCCAGGGTATCGCCAACGCGAAGGTGAAGAAGGTTCGCTTCAAAACAGGCGGGAAGGTCACCGAAAAAGATATAGCGCTATTTACTCGGCAACTAGCAACAATGATGAGATCCGGGGTTCCGCTGCTGCAATCGTTCGACATCGTCGGCCGAGGACACTCCAACCCGGCTGTCGGCAAGTTGCTGCTCGACATCAAGGCAGATGTCGAGACCGGAAGCTCTCTCTCCCAAGCTTTCCGGAAATTTCCCCTGCAATTCGACGCGCTTTACTGCAATCTGGTGGGGGCAGGCGAGCAGGCCGGCATACTCGATACGCTGCTCGACCGTTTGGCAACCTACAAGGAAAAAATTCTCGCGATTAAGAGCAAGATCAAGTCGGCGCTGTTTTACCCTGTTGCCGTACTGGTCGTCGCCTTTATTATTACGGCGGTGATCATGATCTTCGTGATTCCGGCTTTCAAGGAAGTATTCAAGGGCTTTGGTGCCGATTTGCCTGTGCCTACCTTGGTGGTCATTTCCATCTCTGATTTCTTCGTAGCTTATTGGTGGGCAATTTTTGGCATCCTCGGCGGGGGGTTGTATGCGTTCCTCGAAAGTTGGAAACGATCCGAGAAAGTACAAATGGCCATGGACAGGGCACTCTTACGCATGCCGGTCTTTGGCGACATCGTTCGAAAATCGGTGATCGCCCGCTGGACCAGGACACTAGCCACGATGTTTGCGGCCGGCGTGCCATTGGTTGAATCGCTGGAGTCTGTTGGCGGCGCAGCGGGCAATCATGTCTACAAGGTTGCCACTCGCCAGATTCAAAGCGAAGTGGCAACCGGCACCAACTTGACCACCGCAATGCAAAATGTAAACCTTTTCCCAAACATGGTAATCCAGATGGTTTCCATCGGCGAAGAATCAGGCGCTCTCGATTCCATGTTGGGCAAAGTTGCCGATTTCTTTGAACAGGAAGTCGATGACGCTGTCGAGGCAATGTCCAGCCTGATGGAGCCAATGATCATGGTTGTTCTCGGCACCCTGATCGGCGGTATGGTTATTGCCATGTACCTCCCGATCTTCAAAATGGGCTCGGTGGTCTGATGCTTCCCGAAACGCTGGGCGGCCTGGCTGCCGCTGCCGGGCTGCTTGGCTTGTGCGTAGGCAGCTTCCTAAACGTGGTCATCCATCGCCTGCCCAAGATGATGGAGCAGGAATGGCAGGCGCAATGTGCCGAATTGCGGGGAGAGACTGCATCAGCAGCCCCCGAACCCCTATCGCTGGTCAAGCCACGTTCCCGCTGCCCGGCCTGTTGGCACCCGATATCGGCACTGGAAAACATCCCCCTGATCAGCTATCTCTTTATCCTTAAAGGAAAATGCTCCGGGTGCGGCAATCCCATATCACCGCGCTACCCGATTATCGAGGCCGCCACCGCCCTCCTTTCGGCCTATGCTGCCTGGCATTTCGGGCCGACGCTGCAGACTGTCGGTGCATTGCTACTTCTATGGGCCCTGATCGCCCTCTCTGCGATCGACTTCGACACCCAACTGCTTCCTGATTCGATCACCTTGCCCCTGCTCTGGTTGGGCTTGGTCTTTAATTTATGGGGCATCTACGCCGACCTTCCCACTGCCGTCATTGGCGCCATGGCAGGCTACCTAGCGCTGTGGAGTGTGTTCTGGCTGTTCAAGCTGGCTACCGGCAAGGAAGGCATGGGCTACGGCGATTTCAAGCTACTGGCCGCACTCGGCGCCTGGCTTGGCTGGCAGATGTTGCCGGCCATCATTCTGCTGTCTTCGGTAGTTGGCACCCTTGTCGGTATTTCGCTAATCGTCGTCGCCCGCCACGGCAAGAACATTCCCATTCCCTTTGGCCCCTATCTGGCCGCCGCCGGAATCATCGCGCTATTCTGGGGCAATGCCATCACCCAAGCCTATCTTGGCTCTATCGGTTGAAATTACTGCAAGCGACCTGATATGGGGTGCTCAGACTCTCGGTTATAATTCAAGGTTTTGGAGGATTCCCATGCCGATCTACGAATATCGCTGCGACTCCTGCGGTTACCAGAAAGAACATCTGCAGAAGATGACTGATCCGCAGCTCACCACTTGCCCGGAATGTGGCAAGGAGAGCTATAGCAAGCAGCTTTCTGCCGCCGGTTTCCAATTGAAAGGCAGCGGCTGGTACGCGACTGACTTCAAAGGCGGCAGCAAGAAGGCCGACGCCCCGCTACCTTGCCAGACCGGGGAAGGAAGTTGCTCGTCGTGCGTGGCCAGTTGATCAAACGCTACTTCATTACCGGACTGCTGATCTGGGTCCCGCTGGTCATTACCGGTTGGGTGTTGTCGCTCATCGTCAACACCCTTGACCAATCGCTGCGCCTGCTTCCGGAATCCTTCCACCCGCAGTCGCTTTTCGGCTTTGCGATTCCCGGTGCTGGCGCCGTACTGACGCTGCTGATGATCTTCCTGACCGGTCTGCTGGCTGCCAATTTCATTGGCCAGAAGCTGGTCGGCTGGTGGGACAAGCTGTTGTCGCGCATCCCGGTCGTCAACTCCGTCTACAAGAGCGTCAAGCAGGTTTCCGACACGCTGTTTGCCCCCAACGGCAACGCCTTTCGCAAAGCCCTGCTGGTCCAGTATCCACGCCAGGGCAGCTGGACGGTGGCCTTTCTGACCGGGAGGCCTGGCGGCGACATCCCGCGCCATCTGCACGGGGAATACGTCAGCGTCTATGTCCCGACCACGCCGAATCCGACCTCAGGTTTCTTCCTGATGATGCCGGCCCAGGATGTCGTCGAACTCGACATGACCGTCGACGAAGCACTCAAATACATCATTTCGATGGGGGTCGTGGCACCACCGCCTCACCCTCGCGTCGTCACTCACACCTAAGCAACCCCACGGAATTTTCATGCGTACCCATTATTGCGGACAACTCAACGCCGCCCTCGACGGGCAGATCGTCACCCTGTGCGGCTGGGCCCACCGCCGCCGCGACCACGGTGGCGTCATCTTCATCGACCTGCGCGACCGCGAAGGCCTGGCCCAAGTCGTCTGCGACCCCGATCGCGCCGAGACCTTCAAGATTGCCGAATCCGTCCGCAACGAATTCTGCCTGAAGATCACCGGCAAGGTCCGTCCGCGCCCGGCCGGCACCACCAATGCCAACCTTGCCTCTGGCGAGATTGAGATCCTCTGCCACGAAATCGAAGTGCTGAACGCCTCGGTTACGCCGCCGTTCCAGCTCGACGAGGAAAATCTCTCCGAGAACGTCCGCCTGACCCACCGCGTCATCGACCTGCGCCGGCCACAGATGCAGAACAACCTGATGCTGCGCTACAAGACGGCGCGCGCCTTCCGTCGCTTCCTCGACGACAACGGCTTCATTGACATCGAAACGCCGATGCTGACCAAGTCGACGCCGGAAGGCGCCCGCGACTACCTCGTGCCGTCGCGCGTCCATCCCGGCCAGTTCTTCGCCCTGCCGCAGTCGCCGCAGTTGTTCAAGCAGCTGCTGATGGTTGCCGGCTATGACCGCTATTACCAGATCGTCAAGTGCTTCCGCGACGAGGACCTGCGCGCCGACCGCCAGCCGGAATTCACCCAGGTCGATATCGAGACCTCGTTCATGAGCGAGGCCGAAATCACCGCGCTGATGGAAAAATTGATCCGTACTGTGTTCAAGGAAGCGATCGACGTCGATCTGCCGGAATTTCCGCGCATGACCTACGCCGAAGCCATGCACCGCTTCGGTTCCGACAAGCCAGACCTGCGCGTCACGCTGGAACTGACCGAAGTCACCGACGCCTTCAAGGATGTCGCCTTCAAGGTCTTCGCCGGTGTCGCCAATAGCGAAGGCGGTCGCATTGCCGCCATGCGCATCCCGGGCGGCGCCACGCTGACCCGTGGCGAGATCGACGCCTACACCCAGTTCGTCGGCATCTACGGCGCCAAGGGCCTGGCCTACATCAAGGTCAATGACGTCACCCAGATCAACGAGACCGGCCTCCAGTCGCCGATCGTCAAGAACCTCTCCGAAGCCTCGCTGAAGGCCGTCATCGAGCGCACCGGCGCCCAGTCCGGCGACCTGATCTTCTTCGGCGCCGACAAGGCCAAGATCGTCAACGATGCCCTCGGCGCATTGCGCATCAAGATCGGCCACGAAAAGGGCTTCGTCACCGGCGCCAAGTGGGCGCCGCTGTGGGTCATCGACTTCCCGATGTTCGAGTACGACGACGAATCCAAGCGCTGGACCGCCTGCCACCACCCGTTCACCAGCCCGAAGGACGAGCATCTCGACCTGCTGACCAGCGATCCGGGCAAGTGCCTGGCCAAGGCCTACGACCTGGCCCTGAACGGCTGGGAACTGGGCGGCGGTTCGGTGCGTATCCACCGTTCGGATGTACAGGAAAAGGTGTTCACCGCGCTGAATATCGGCCCGGAAGAGCAGCAGCTCAAGTTCGGCTTCCTGCTCGACGCGCTGAAGTATGGCGCTCCGCCGCACGGCGGCCTGGCTTTCGGCCTCGACCGCATCGTCACGATGATGACCGGCGCCGAGTCGATCCGCGACGTGATTGCCTTCCCGAAGACCCAGCGCGCCCAGTGCCTGCTGACCGACGCCCCGTCGGCGGTCGACGAGAAGCAACTGCGCGAACTGCACGTCCGCCTGCGCCAGAAGGTCGAAACCCAGGTTGAAGTCAGCCCGAGCTAAACGCTGATGCAAGTCTGTCTGCGCTTCCTGATCGTCGCCTGGCTGGCGATCGGAAGCGCCTTCGGCTTCAGCACCGACCGGAATGCTATCCCCCAAGGGGACTTCCTTCGGGGCGCGGTCGAGCCGATTTTTTTGGCAAATCTGCCACCCGAAGCCCGGCAGACATTGGCGCTGATCAAGGCTGGCGGTCCCTTTCCTTATGAACGCGACGGCATCGTTTTCGGCAATTTCGAAAAACGCCTGCCGCTGCAAGCCCGGGGCTATTACCACGAGTACACGGTCAAGACGCCGTGGCGGCGGGATCGCGGCCCACGCCGGATCATCGCAGGCCAACGCAACGAGTATTACTACACCGACGATCATTACCGGACTTTCCGGCGCATCGTGGAACAGGATGTACGATGAGCGATAAGTCGCTTAAGGATGCCGCTCTCTCCGGCCTCTACCATTTGTCGCCACCCCGCCTCGCCACAGTCGAAACGAGCGCCGAGCGGATGCGTTTCTGCCTGATCAAGGCGGACATCACCCAACAGACATCCATAGAAAGCGCGCTCTCCCAACTGGGCAGTGCCTTCCAGTTTCCGATCTGGTACGGTGCCAATTTCGATGCGCTGTACGACTGCCTGTGCGACCCGGACTGGCAACCGGCCAAGGGGCATGTGCTGATCATTAACGGCATGGCGCACCTACGGGCAGCCGATCCTGACGACTTCGCAACACTGATCGAAGTCTTCCAGGCAGTGGCCGAAGCCCGGCGCGAACGCCAGGCACCCTTCTGGATACTGATCGATACCCCGGCCCGGGGCATCCCTACCTTTCCCGAGGCATGACCCTGCCCAAACAGCCCGTCTCGGTGCTGGTCGTCATCCACACCCCGGCGCTGGACGTGCTGCTTCTTGAACGCGCCGCCCATCCCGGCTTCTGGCAGTCGGTAACCGGTAGCCGCGAAGACGACGAAGCCCTGATCGATACCGCGCGCCGGGAAGTCCTTGAGGAAACCGGCATCGATGCCCCTCTGACGGCTTTCTCCAATTGGTCACTTAGCAACCGCTTCGAAATATTCAGCGAATGGCGGCACCGCTACGCCCCCGGCGTCACCCACAACGTCGAACACGTCTTCAGCCTGTGCGTTGCCGGCCCGATCGAAATCACCACCGCACCGGCCGAGCACCGCGACTGGCAATGGCTGGCCTGGCGCGATGCCGCCGAACGTTGCTTCTCCTGGACCAATCGCGATGCCATCCTGATACTGCCTGAGCAGATCCGATCGGGGTCTTGAAACGGCCGAAACCCCTCCTATATTGGGATCAGGAAAGTTTGATCAACCAAGGAGGTAATCATGGCCAACATCACTCGTATCGATCCATTCGACGATCTGTTCCGCGGTTTTTTCGTTCGTCCTGTTGAGTTCGACGGGGCGCCGGTCCAGCCGCCGTCGATCAAGATGGACGTCAAGGACCGGGGCGACAACTACCTGGTCCACGCCGAGCTTCCCGGCGTCGCCAAGGAAGACATTCATGTGATTGTCGACGGCAATCAGGTCTCGATCAGCGCCGAGAGCAAACGGGAAAAGGAAACCAAGGAAGGCGAGCGCGTCCTGCGCGCCGAGCGCTACTTCGGCAAGGTTTCTCGCTCCTTCCAGCTGGAAAGCGACATTGACGACAGCAAGGCCGACGCCAAATTCAACGATGGCGTGCTGGAACTGACGCTACCCAAGCGGATGAACAACCAGAGCAAGCGGCTGAATATCGCCTGAGTTCATTGCCCTCAAACACCAAGGCCGGACCCCGTTCCGGCCTTTTTCTTTGTACAATCCGCGGCGATTCCACTTGGAGCCCGCCATGAGCCTCGAAAACCTCGCCCCCGGCATCAAGGCCGCCGTTCTGGCCGAAGCCCTGCCTTACATCAAGCGTTTCCACGGCAAGACCATCGTCGTCAAATACGGCGGCAACGCGATGACCGACGAACACCTTAAAAACTGCTTTGCACGCGACGTCGTGCTGCTTGAGCTGATCGGCTTCAACATCGTCGTCGTCCACGGCGGTGGCCCGCAGATCGAAAACCTGCTGACCCGCGTCGGCAAGAAGGGCGAATTCATCCAGGGCATGCGCGTCACCGACGCCGAAACCATGGAAGTCGTTGAAATGGTACTCGGCGGCCAGGTCAACAAGGACATCGTCAACCTGATCAACCAGCACGGTGGCAAGGCTGTCGGCCTGACCGGCAAGGACGGTAACTGCATCCGCGCCAAGAAGCTGATGCTGGAAAACAAGGACGTCCCGGGCGACCTGATCGACGTCGGCCAGGTCGGCGAAATCACCCAGATCGACCCGTCGCTGATCGACCACCTCGACAAGGGCGCCTTCATCCCGGTCATCGCGCCGATCGGCGTCGGCGCCGAGGGCGAGACCTACAACATCAACGCCGACGTCGTTGCCGGCAAGATCGCCGAAGTGCTCAAGGCCGAAAAGCTGGTCCTGCTGACCAACACGCCGGGCGTGCTGGACAAGGAAGGCAACCTGATCACCGGCATCACGCCCAAGCAGATCGACGACATGGTTGCCGACGGCACGCTGTCCGGCGGCATGCTGCCCAAGATCGGCTCGGCGCTCGATGCCGCGCGCAACGGCGTCAAGGGCGTGCACATCATCGACGGCCGCGTCGAACACGCGCTGCTGCTGGAAATCCTGACCGACCACGGTGTCGGCACGATGATCAAGTCGCACTGAGCAACGCGCAACGCAACAAAGCCCGCCTTGGCGGGCTTTTTCAATGGCAACCCCGGTATCGCGATGAAAAACCCAGTCTGGCTGTTCGATCTCGACAACACCCTGCACAACGCCAGCCCGCACATCTTTCCGCACATCAACCGGGCGATGCGCCAATACATCGAACGCCATCTCGGCGTCGACGAGCACGAAGCCACCCGCATCCGCCAGGACTACTGGGAGCGCTATGGCGCCACGCTGCTCGGCTTGATGCGCCACCACGAAACCGACCCCCGGCACTTTCTCCAAGAAACGCACCAGTTTCCCGACCTTGCCCGAATGGTCGTTTTCGAAAAACCGCTGCTGCACACCCTGCGCCGGCTGCCCGGACGCAAGATAATTTTCTCCAATGCCCCGCGCCACTACACCGATGCCGTGCTCGGCATCACTGGCCTGGACGCCTGTTTCGACGCCATCTACTCGGTCGAGAATGTCCGTTTCCAGCCCAAGCCGATGCTCGCCGGCTTCCGCGCCCTGCTCCGCGCCGAGCGCCTCGACCCGCGCCGCTGCATCATGGTCGAGGACAGCCTGATCAACCTGGTCACCGCCAAAAAGCTCGGCATGAAGACCGTGTGGGTGAGTGCTGGCTTACGCCAATCGCCTTTTGTTGACGTTAAAATCCGCTCGGCAACACAACTCTCAAAATGCTACGGTCGATTGCAAATTTCGGCCAAAAATCAAATCTGAGGAGGGGACACCGATGGCGACAAAACCGGGCGAACGCCGCCTGCAAATCCTGCAGACACTGGCCGAAATGCTGGAAACCCCGAAAGGGGAAAAGATCACCACCGCCGCGCTGGCCGGCAAGCTGGACTGCTCCGAAGCGGCGCTCTACCGCCACTTCGCCAGCAAGGCGCAGATGTTCGAAGGGCTGATCGAATTCATCGAACAAAGCCTGTTCAGCGTGATCAACCAGATCACCTCGGAAGAAAGCGAAGGCTTCAAGCAGATCGAGCTGATCATCGGCCTGCTACTCCGCTTCGCCCAGAAAAACCGCGGCATGACCCGAGTCCTGATCGGCGATGCGCTGGTCAATGAAAACGAACGCCTGCAAACCCGCATCAATGCGCTGCTCGACAAGGTCGAGGCGGCCATGAAGCAAGCCCTGCGCATCGCCGCCACGCAGGAAAATCTCAAACCCGACGCCGATTTTGGCGCCCTGGCCAACCTGCTGCGCTGCTACGTCGTCGGCCGCTGGGAACAATATGCGCGCAGCGGCTTCACGCGCGAACCGCTGACCCAATGGCCACAGCAATGGCCCATGCTCTACTTCGCCTGCCTGTCGCAATCCGGCGCGCCGGGCGCGTAAAAAACAAAGGGCGGCCAAGGCCGCCCTTTCGCTTCCCAAAGCCTCAATCAGCCTTTCAGATACTCCGCCGCATCTAGCGCAAAGTAAGTCAGGATGCCGTCTGCCCCGGCACGCTTGAACGCGAGCAGGCTTTCCAGCACGCAGGCCTTCTCGTCCAGCCAGCCGTTTTGCGCGGCGGCCTTCAGCATCGCGTATTCGCCGCTGACCTGGTAGGCATAGGTCGGCACCTTGAACTCGTCCTTGACCCGGCGCACGATATCCAGATACGGCATGCCAGGCTTGACCATGACCATGTCGGCGCCCTCCTCGAGATCGAGCGCCACTTCGCGCAAGGCCTCGTCGCTGTTGGCCGGGTCCATCTGGTAGGTGTATTTGTTGCCCTTGCCCAAGTTGCCGGCCGAGCCGACCGCATCGCGGAACGGGCCGTAAAAGCTGGAGGCGTATTTGGCCGAATAGGCCAGAATCCGCGTGTAGATCTGACCGGCCGCTTCCAGTTCGCTTCGGATACGGCCGATACGGCCATCCATCATGTCCGATGGCGCCACCACGTCGGCGCCCGCCGCGGCGTGGCAAAGGGCCTGCCTGGCCAAAACGTCCAGCGTTTCGTCATTTAGCACGTAACCGGACTCGTCGATCAGCCCGTCCTGGCCATGGCTGGTATAGGGATCGAGTGCCACGTCGGTGATCACCCCGAGCTCTGGAAACTCGCGCTTCAAGGCCCTGATCACGCGCGGCACCAGACCGTCGGCGTTGTAAGCCTCCTCGGCGCCCAGCGACTTCAGCGAGGCATCAATCACCGGGAACAGGGCCAAGGCCGGAATACCCAGCTTGACGGCGCGCTCCGCCGTTTTCAGCAAGATATCGAGCGACTGCCGCTCGACGCCGGGCATCGACGCCACCTTTTCGACCCGCGCCTGGCCATCGAGCACAAAAACCGGGTAGATGAAATCATTGGCCGTCAGCACCGACTCGCGCATCAGACGACGGGAAAAATCGTCGCGGCGCATCCGGCGCATCCGCGTTCCGGGAAAACCACAGTTCACCACAGTCATGCTTCAACCTCGTTCAACTGAATACAAAAAATTTTAAATCCGGGAGGAACTAACCGCCTTGACCCGCGTCACAGACTGCAGATGGCACGCGCTGTCTCCCGCTTCACCTCCCTGAGCGGGTGCCTTGACTACGTTAGGGCATTTTGGCCCCCGGACCCCCCTTATCCGGGGGCCCTTTGTTTTCCTTCGGCTTGATTTCGATCTCCAGCCATTTGGCGAGCACTCGCTCCGCCTCCTCGACTCCGGTCTTCTTCAGGCTCGAAAAGAGCTGGACCGAATAAAGCTCGGCATCGCCCCAGGTCGCCACTTCCGCCTTGACCGAACGCAAGGCCTTGGTCTGCTCCTGCCGACTCAACTTGTCAGCCTTCGACAGCAGGATGTGGATCGGCCGGCCCGTCGGCCGGAACCAGTCGATCAGCCGCAGGTCGAGGTCGGTCATCGGGCGCCGGATATCCATGATGACAACCAGCCCGGCCAACTGCTCGCGCTTGTTCAGATAGGGCCCGATCAGCCCTTCCCACTGCGAGCGAATCGCCTCCGGGGCCTTGGCATAGCCGTAACCCGGCAGGTCAACAAAATACTTGCCGGCGGCCAGCGTGAAATAGTTCAAATGCTGCGTCCGGCCCGGCGTCTTGCTGACGTAGGCCAGCCGGACGCGTCCGGCCAGCGTATTGATGGTGGAAGACTTACCGGCATTGGAGCGTCCGGCGAAGGCGACTTCGCGGACGGAATCCTGCGGCATATCGCGAAGATTGGCGACGGTGGTTAAAAAAACCGCCTGTTGGAACAGAGGCATAAAAAACTCGGAAGACCCGCCAAGAGGGCAGGGAAGTATTATAGAATAACAGGTTTGTAACCTCCGTTCCGGCCATAGCGCCTATCAAACGCGCACTAGGAGTTCGAAATGATCCGTACAGCGGCAATGGCAATCCTTTTTGCCACCAGTTTCATCACCCACGCTTCCGAAGAAGCCAAGGCAAAGGCCGATCCTGCCAAGGGCAAGGTCATCGCCGAAACCGTTTGTGTCGCCTGCCATGGCGCCGACGGCAACAGCCCCGCCGCCACGAACCCGCACCTGGCCGGTCAAGTCGAAGAGTACATCTACAAGCAACTGAGCAACTTCAAGCCGGTTGGCGACAAGCCCGCCGCCCGCAACAACCCGATCATGGGCGGCATGGCTGCCCCGCTGTCCGACGAGGACATGAAGAACGTTGCCGCCTGGTTTGCCAGCCAGAAACTGAAGCCGTCTGCCGCCAAGGATGAGAAGCAGCTGGCATTGGGCCAAAAGATCTGGCGCCAGGGCGACTTCAAGAAGGGCATCCCGGCCTGTGCCGGCTGCCACGGCCCGGCTGGTGCCGGCCTGCCCGCCCAGTACCCCCGTCTGGCTGGCCAGTATGCTGAATACACCGAGACCCAGCTGAAGGCCTTCCGCGTCGAAGAGCGCGCCAACGACCCGGAAAAGATGATGCGCACGATCGCCGCCAAATTGTCCGACGTCGAGATCAAGGCTGTCGCAGAATACGCCGCCGGCCTGCGCTGATCGGCGCATTGCTCAAAAAAGGCAGCTTCGGCTGCCTTTTTGTTTTTATGCCGCTTGGCAGCCTTCGACGAGGAGACTAGACTGAGCGCACCACTTCCCAACGGAGAAGGATAAGAACATGAAAACGCTCAAGCAACTTCTGGCCGGCCGTAGCCGCCCACTGGCCATCGTGGCCCCCAACGACACTGTCTATCATGCGCTGACCGTCATGGCGCAACACGAAGTCGGCGCACTGCTGGTCATGGATGGCGAACAACTGGTCGGCATTTTTTCGGAACGCGACTACGCCCGCAAGATCATTCTCCAGGGCAAGACCTCCAAGGAAACGCTGGTGCGTGAAATCATGAGCGACCGGGTGGCCTACGTTACCCCGGCCTCGTCGCTGCAGGAGTGCATGGCCCTGATGACCGAAAAGCGCTTCCGCCACCTGCCTGTGCTCGACGACGATGGCAGCGTTATTGGCATGATCTCGATCGGCGACCTGGTCAAGGAAACCATCCGCGAACAACAGTTCCTGATCGACCAACTGGAACGCTATATTGCCGGGTGACATGACCAACGGCGGCAAAGCCCATTTCCGCATCCTGGAAGATATCGCCCGCGACCTGTCGGGCGACGTCAATTTCCCGACCTGCCTGGATGCCGCCATCCTCGTCCGCAACACGCTGAAGAACCCGTTCGCCAACCTCCAGCAGGTGGTGCAGGCGATCGGCGTCGAACCGCTGATCTCCAGCAAGTTGCTGCGCCTGGCCAATTCGGCGGCGATCAACCCCGGCGGCCAGCGGATTGCCGATCTCGGCACCGCCATCGGACGGCTGGGATTCGACATTGTCCGCACCACATCGCTGGCCGTCGCCATGGACCAGATGCTGAAATCCCGGCATCTTTCCGGCTATGACGCCATCTCACGCCAAACCTGGGAATACTCCATCCAGGTTGCCGCCATCGCCCGGGTGCTGGCCCGCCACCTCGGCCGAGTCAATCCGGATCAGGCGATGCTGACCGGCCTGGTGCACAACATCGGCGTCTTCTATCTGATGTATCGTGCTGCCGAATATCCCGAATATCGCAATAATGAGCCAGCCATGATCGAACTGCTGATCGGTTGGCACGAGGGCATCGGCGAGAGCCTGCTGCACATCCTGGGCGTCCCGGCCCAGATCACCGACGCAGTGCGCGACCAGAACCAGATGCGCAACGTCGAGACGCCGTGCTCACTGGCCGACATCCTCTATTTCGCGAAACTGCTGGCCGATGGCAAGCCCATGTGGCAACAGGCCTGCTTGAATGGCGATGATGCGGCTGCCGAGGAGGAAAACCGGCAGCGCTATGCCGATCTGCTGCACGAAGCCGAGGAGGACATCCTCGACCTGCGCGCCGCGTTGTCGACCTGAAGTCTTCCGCTTGCCGTCGGCACCACCTGCTTTCGGCGCGCGGAACGGGTCCTCGGAACAATTTCTGACATGAGCTTCAACCCCAACGCCCCCCAACTCGGCTTGATCAAAACGAGCGTCTTCGTGATCTGCCTGCTGCCGTTCGGCCGCTTGCTGTGGGCTGCCTATACCGGCAACTTCGGCCCCGAGCCGGTCGAATTCGTGCAGCGCTGGACCGGTAGCTGGACCTTCAACCTGCTTCTGGTCACGCTGTCCGTAACGCCCTTACGCAGCATTGCCGGCCTGCCTTGGCTGTTACGCCTGCGCCGTATGCTCGGCCTATTCTGCTTTTTCTACGCGGCACTGCACTTGCTGTCTTTTATCGGCTTCGACCATGCCTTCGATATCGATGAGATAGCCAAGGATGTCGTCAAGCGTCCCTTCGTGATCGTCGGCTTTGCCGCTTTCCTGCTCCTGATTCCGCTGGCCGCGACGTCAAGCAATCGCTCCATTCGAAAGTTGGGCGGCAGGCGGTGGCAGGAACTGCACCGCAACATCTACCTGACCAGCATTCTGGCCTGCGTGCATTATTTCTGGCTCGCCAAGACCAGCGCACTGCTTTGGCCGCTGGCCTATTCGGCGGGCGTCGCCTTGCTGCTTGGCTGGCGAATTCGCGAACGGAAACGCAAGGCGATTCCGGTACCGAAATTCCAGTCAGCCAAACCGCTAAAATTCTTCAGGCAGAAGCCGGACTGATTCAGCCCTTGCGCGGCAAGTCGAAACGAACGATGGCGCGACCATCCGGTGTCTGCTTGGGCGCTGCCTTCCAGGCGTGGCCGTAGATGACCTCGAAGGTCGCCGGCAGACGGCCGTCGCGACGCAAATTCTCGTAGGCGGTACGGGCGCCGGCCCAGGACTGGCGGCCGGTCAGCCCGTGGCGCCTGGCCTTCATGGCGCAGGATGAACCGGCAGCCCGCAACTCGGCCAGCATCGCATCAAAATCGTCGTAGGTCAGGGTGACGACCTCCATGTCCATGACCGGGTCGGCAAAACCGCAACCAACCAACATGTCGCCCAGGTCGTGCATGTCGGCAAAATGCTGGGTATGGGCATAGCCGTCGGCAAAGGACGAACGCAATTCCTTCAGGGTATCCGGCCCCAGCGTCGAAAACATCAGCAGGCCGCCGACCTCCAACGCGCGATGCGCTTCGGCCAGCGCCGGGATCGGATTATCCAGCCAGTGCAGCAGTAGGTTGGACCAGACCAGGGCGGCCGACCGGTTCTTCAGCGGCAGATTGGCGGCATCGGCGGCCAGGCGCAGCGGCTCGCCAGTGCGCCCGATGCCCAGCCAGCGCTGCCAGCCCGGGCGCGTCTGGCGACCGTTGGCCAGCATGGCCGGCGAAATATCCAGACCGATCAGTTCGGCTTCGGGATAGCGCGCGGCCAACCCGGCAAAACTGCCCCCCCGGCTGCAGCCCAGATCGACAATGCGCTTGGGTTGCAGACTGACGTAGTCGAGACGCTCCTGCATCCGGCGGTCGATTTCACGGACCAGGAAATCGCCGTCGGCGTAGTTCGGTGCGATACGGGAAAAGCGTCGGGCAACATGCTGCCGGTCGACGAAGCCCGTATTCACATTGGCCGCGTTCAAACTGCCTTGACGCCGAGGCGGGCGAACAGTTGGTCGTCGCGGTCCACATCCGGATTATCGGTGGTCAGCAGGCGATCACCGTAGAACATCGAATTGGCGCCGGCCAGGAAGCACAGCGTCTGCAGCTCGTCGCTCATCGCCTGCCGCCCGGCCGACAGGCGGACCCACGAGGTCGGCATGGCGATGCGCGCGGCGGCGATGGTACGCACGAACTCGAAGGGATCGAGACGCGGGTTGTCGGCCAGCGGCGTACCCGGAATCGGCACCAGATTGTTGATCGGCACAGATTCCGGCGGCTTGGGCAAGTTGGCCAGCTGAACGATCAGTGCGGCGCGGTTCTTGCGCGATTCGCCCATGCCGATGATGCCGCCCGAGCAGACGTTGATACCGGCGTCGCGCACCTGATCCAGCGTGTCGAGGCGATCGTCATGGGTGTGGGTCTTGATGACCTGGCCGTAGAAATCCTTGTCGGTGTCGAGATTGTGGTTGTAGTAGTCGAGGCCAGCTTCCTTCAGCTTTTCGGCCTGGCCGTCCTTGAGCATGCCGAGCGTGACGCAAGTCTGCATGCCCAGCGCCTTGACCTCGCGAACCATGTCGAGCACGCGATCAAGATCGTTGTCCTTCGGCCCCTTCCAGGCGGCGCCCATGCAGAAGCGCGAGGCGCCCTTGGCCTTGGCCGCCTGCGCAGCGGCAACCACTTCGTCGAGCGGCATCAGGCGCTCGCGTTCGGTATCGGTGTCGTAGCGGGCCGACTGCGAGCAATAGCTGCAATCCTCGGAACAACCGCCGGTCTTGACCGAGAGCAGCGTCGAGCGTTGAATGGCGTTCGGGTCAAAATGTTCGCGATGTACGCCCTGGGCGCGCCAGATCAGGTCCATCAACGGCATTTCGTAGAGGGCGAGCACTTCCTCGACCGTCCAGCGACGAGCAGAGGTGGTTTGCGAAATGGGCTGAGAAGCGGGGGAAACAGCGGCGACGGAGCTAGCTTGCATGGATGGCCTTGCGAGAAAAATGCTATAAAAATCAGACACGAAACATATCGGTAATTATGAATTATCGCGGACGCTCGGGCTGGATGTCAATTTTACCCCACCCCGGTGAGCTCAAGACATTCACCCGGCGGATCGGGGAATCATTGCTGCCGGCCAGTTGCCTGCTCTGCGGCGACGACGCCGGCAGCGCCCTGCTCTGCCCGCAGTGTTCCGCCGACCTGCCAGCGCTTCCTGTCCAGCTCTGCCCGATCTGCGCCGACCGGACAACCCACGGCGAGCGCTGCGGCGCCTGCCTGAAAGACCCGCCGCATTTCGACCGGACGCTGGCGCTCTTTCGCTATGACTTTCCGGCCGACCGCATCATCCACGCACTGAAATACGGTCATCAACTCGCCGTCGCCAAGTGGTGCGGGCAGCGACTGGCCGAACGGCTCGCCGACGAAAACTTCGACCTCGTCCTGCCCTTGCCGTTGCACCCCGAACGGCTGCGCCAGCGCGGTTTCAACCAGGCGGCGGAAATCGCCCGGGAATTTCAAAATTGCCGCTTTTTCCCGGCCGACCGTAGCATTCTGCTGCGCCCCCGGGCAACCATGCCCCAGGCCGAGCTGGCGCCCAAGGAAAGGCGCAAAAATGTCCGCGGCGCCTTCGAATGTCGGGCCGACCTAAGCGGCCGACATATCCTGCTGATCGACGACGTGCTGACCACCGGCGCCACCGCCAACGAATGCGCCCGCGTACTGAAACTGCATGGCGCCGCGTCGGTCACCGTGGCCGTGGTCACCCGCGCCCTCCGGGATTGATTCCGTGATTTAATCCGCCCCTTTAATTGCAGGAATCCCGCGTCGTGTTCGCCGTCGTTCTCTACCAGCCGGAAATCCCGCCCAACACGGGCAACATCATCCGCATGTGCGCCAATACCGGGGCCGAACTGCACTTGGTCGAACCGCTCGGTTTCGACCTCAGCGACAAGAACCTGCGCCGGGCCGGGCTGGATTACCACGAATACGCCCGTGTCGTCCGTCACGCCGACTGGCCGGCCTGCAAGGCGGCACTAGCCGGGCGACGGCTGTTCGCGATGACGACCCGGGGCTCTACCAACCTGTACGGAACCGCGCTGCAGGAAAATGATGTCTTTGTCTTCGGCTGCGAAACCAGCGGCCTGCCGCCGGAAATCCGCGAAGAGTTCGCCCCCGACCGCCGCCTGCGTCTACCCATGCAGCCCGGGCAGCGCAGCCTCAACCTGTCCAACGCCGCCGCCGTCACCGTGTTCGAGGCGTGGCGGCAGCTTGGTTTCGCTGGCGCCGTTTAGGCCAATTCTTCTTTCGGGTCGCGCGCCATCAACTGCTCGACGGCCTGCGCGGCCGTCAGCCGGCCATCCAGCACCGCCGCCACTGCCGCGCTGATCGGCATGTCGACGCCCAGCGCGGCCGCCAGGCGATCGACTTCGCGGGCGGTATAGACGCCTTCGGCAACGTGGCCGAGTTCTTCGAGGATCTGCGGCAGCGACTTGTTCTGCGCCAGCGCCAGACCGACGCGCCGATTGCGCGACAGGTCGCCGGTACAGGTCAGGATCAGGTCGCCCATGCCGGCCAGCCCCATGAAGGTCTGCCGCTCGGCCCCGAGCGCCAGGCCAAGACGGGCAATTTCGGCCAGGCCGCGCGTCATCAGCGCCGCCCGGGAATTCAGGCCAAGGCCGAGGCCATCGCAAACGCCGGTGGCAATGGCCAGCACGTTCTTGACCGCACCGCCGACTTCGACGCCGACCAGATCGTCGTTGGCGTAGATGCGCAGGCGACTGGTATGCAACTGGCGCGCCGCTTCGCGAGCAAACAGGGCATCGCTGCCCGCCAGGGCAACCGCCGTCGGCTGTCCGGCCGCCACCTCCTCAGCAAAGCTCGGCCCGGACAAGGCGCCGCAAACGGCCTCCGGCCCGAGCACCTCGGTGACAACCTGGTGCGGCAGCTTGCCGCTACCGGCCTCAAAACCCTTGCACACCCACAGCACTGGCAACTGGCAAGCCAGCTTCTTCAGCTCCTCCACCGTCGGACGCAGACCGGCAATCGGCGTCGCCACGATCAACAGGTCGGCACCGGCAACAGCCCCGGCAAAATCGGTCGATACCTTGACCGTCAGCGGCAGTTTGTAACCCGGGAAGAAACGGCGGTTTTCACGGGTGCTTTGCAGCTCGGCCGCGACATCCTTCTCGCGGGACCACAGCGTCACTTCATGTTTGCCGGCAAAGGCAATGGCCAGCGCCGTACCCCAGGCACCCGCCCCAAGCAGCGTTATTTTCATAAACCCCAGACCTGCGTCGCGCGGATATAGCCGGTCGCGCCGTCACGATGGCGGACCTTGGCCCAGCCCGGCGCGGCGGGTTCGACGAACTCCACGGCGACCCATTTTTCCAGTTCGGCCAGTACCGGTGCTTCCGGCTTGTCGGACTGGCGAATCTCGGCGACCGGTGCGGTCACCACCAGCATGCGGCGCTCAATGAGCTGGCGCGATTCGATCCAGGCCAGCGTGCCCTCGGCATCGCGGACCTTGAACCAGCCCTCGAGCCGGACGACGACTTCAACGGGCGTCTGCGCCTTGATCAGGTAGAGCTTCTTGCCCGCCTGCGACGGCGCATCGTAAAGGATGGCCGCCGGTACATTGACCGAACGGTAGTCGATGGCCAGCGCCGCACCGGCGACGCTGAGCAGGGACAGGGCGGCTAGAGCGCGACGCCACATGATGGTCACGTTACTGGATGGAAGCTTCAGCCGGGGCGCCAGCCTGTTCCTGCAGGCGCTGCATGTACATGCCTTCGAAATTGACCGGCTGCAGGACGATAGGCTGGAAGCCAGCGCGGGACACGGCATCCGATACCGCCTCGCGGGCATACGGGAACAGGATGTTCGGGCAGGCAACAGCAATCAGCGGCTCCATCTGGTCTTCCGGCACGTTCTGAATGCGGAAGACAGCGGCCTGGCCGACTTCAACCAGGAACACCGTCTTTTCACCGGACTTGGCGGTCACGGTCACGGTCAGCACGACTTCGTAGATGCCCTCGCCGACGCCGCGGCCGCTGGTATTGAGCTGGATGTTGATCTGCGGGGCTTCGCGCTCAAGGTAGATTTCCGGCGCATTCGGCACTTCGATCGACAGATCCTTGACGTAGAGCTTTTCGATACCGAAGACAGGTTGTTCGTTTTGTTCCATGGGTTTCTTTCAGTGGTTAAATCGTTACAAATCAGCCTTCGAGCAGTGGCCGCAAGCCGCCGGCCGCATCGAGGGCATGAAGATCGTCACAGCCACCGACGTGGGTTTCGCCGATGTAGATTTGCGGCACGGTACGCCGCTGGGTTTTCTGCATCATTTCATCGCGCCGGTCCGGATCGAGGTCGACCCGGACTTCCTCGATTTCCGTCACGCCGCGCGCCTTCAGCAACTGCTTGGCACGCACGCAGTACGGACAGACCGCCGTCGTGTACATCAGCACACGGGCGCTCATTTGGCCTTGCTGCCTTTCTTGACCGGATAACCGGCCCCCACCCAGGCATCGATGCCGCCCGTCAGGTTGAACAGCTTCTCGAAGCCCTGCTTCTTCAACTCGGCGCAGGCCTTGCTGGAGCGCATGCCGGAGGCACAACAGACGATGATCGGTTTGCCCTTGAACTTTTCCAGCTCGCCGATACGTTCCGCCAGCTTGGCGGCGGGAATATTTTTCGCATCGGGCAAATGGCCGGCAGCATATTCGTCGGGTTCGCGCACGTCGACGATATGCGCATCCTCACGATTGATCAGCAGCGTCGCCTCACCCGGATTGACGCCATTGCCCGACGGACGGGCGAGGGCCGGCCAGAGCAGCGACAGGCCGCTGACGACGACCAGCGAAATGAGCAGGACATTCTGGTTGATAAATTCCATCGGCATTGCTTACTCCTCCGAACCGCAGAATACTTCGCGCATCATGCCGACCAGCTGCAGCGTGCGCTGATCGCCTACCCGGTAGAAAACACGGTTGGCATCCTTGCGGGTGACCAGCACCCCCTTCTCGCGAAGAATGGCCAGATGCTGGGAAATATTGCTCTGCGAGGTTCCGACCGCATCGACGATCTCCTGCACACAGGCCTCCTGCTCGCCGAGCACGCAAAGGATTTTGAGGCGCAGGGGGTGCGCGATGGATTTCAGCGCACGAGCAGCCAGCTCGATGTGCTCCTGCTTGTCGATCAGGCTGAAGGAAGGTGTTTCCAAGATAAAACCTCGTTATCGGTGAATGGCCCATTATAAAATAGCGATTTGCGTTTCGCTTAACCGAAATCAACCGGCAATGACCCTTGGCAATCACTTTTCTGACAGGCATCGCCTGCGACGCGCCTGCCAGAGGCTGACGGCAGCGCTGATTGCTGCCGTTTTTCTCGGCGCTCTGCCGGTTGAGGCCAAGCGCGCCGTCGCCGAAAAAAAATCTTCCCCGGAAGCAGCATCGCCAGAAATCGCCGAAAAACAGGCGGACCTGGGCGAGCTGCGCAGCCGCATCGAAGGATTGCGCAAGGAATTGTCGGCCAGCGAGGAAAACAAGGCTGACGCCGGCGACCGCCTGCGCGAATCCGACCGCCAGATCTCGCGGCTGCAGCGCGAACTGAATGAGCTGAACGAACAACGCACCCAACTGAAGAACAAACTCCGGAATCTCGAACAGCAATCGCAGGAACTCGGCGTCACGCTCGGCCAGCAACAGGCCCAATTGGAAAAGCTGCTCTACAAGCAGTACCTGCGCGGCACGCCGGATTCGCTGCAGTTGCTGCTCAATGGCGACGACCCGAACCAGACGGCGCGCGACCTGCACTATCTGTCGGCCATTGCCCTGACCCGCGCCGAACTGATGGGCGAGATTGCCGCCACGCTCGACCGCAAGAAGGCACTGGCCGCCGACGCCAAGGAGCGCAGCGCCGAACTGGCCGAAGTCGAGACCGAACAGCAGAAGCGCCACGCCGACCTGCAAAAGCAGCGCGAGGATCGCAAGGCGCTGTATGCCGAGCTGTCCAGCAAGGTCAAGGAGCAACGCAAGGAAATCGGCAACCTGCAGCAAAACGAAAAGCGCCTGACCAACCTGATCGACCGCCTGTCGAAAATCCTCGCCGCCCAGGCAGCGCAGGCCGCCCGTGCCGCCGAGGCAGCACGCCTGGCCGAAGCCAAGGCAGCTGCGGCGGCCCGTCAAAAGGAAAAGCGCCCCGCAACCGGCGAGGAAAAGGAAATCGCTCGTCCGACGCAGGAAACGACGCGCCCGCGCCAGGCAGAGGCCGAAAACCACTATGAACCCGCAGCCAGCGACGGCAGTTTCGCCCGCCAGCAAGGCAAGCTGCGCCTGCCGGTGCGCGGCGCCGTGTCCGGCCGCTTCGGTTCGCCGCGCGACGGCGGCGGCACTTGGCGCGGCCTGTTCATCAAGGCCGCCTCGGGCAGTGAGGTCAAGGCCATCGCCAACGGTCGTGTCGTATTCTCGGAGTGGATGCGCGGCTTCGGCAACCTGCTGATCGTCGACCACGGCAACGCCTATCTGTCGATCTACGGCAACAACGATTCCCTGCTCAAACAGGTCGGCCAGGCCGTCAAGGGTGGCGAAACGGTGGCGACCGTCGGCAACAGCGGGGGCAACCCGGATTCCGGTTTATACTTTGAACTCCGCCACCAAGGGCAACCGATCGACCCGATGAAATGGGCCAGCTTGAAATGAGCAAAACGAAAACCATCAGTTTGACCGTCGGCGCCTTCGTCGCCGGCGCCCTCATCAGCCTCAACTTCCCGGCCCTGGCCGACAAGGAAGTCAAACCCGGGCTGCCCATCGACGAGTTGCGCACCTTCGCCGAGGTCTATAGCGCGATCAAGCAAGGCTATGTCGAGCCGGTCGAAGACAAGAAGATGATCACCAATGCCATTTCCGGCATGCTGTCCAACCTTGATCCGCACTCGACCTATCTCGACGCGGATGCCTTCAAGGATCTGCAGGTCGGCACCCAAGGCGAATTCGGCGGCCTGGGCATCGAAGTCGGCATGGAAGACGGCCTGGTCAAGGTCATCTCCCCGATCGAGGACACCCCCGCCTTCAAGGCCGGCGTCAAGGCCGGCGACCTGATCTTCAAGCTCGATGACACGCCGGTCAAGGGCCTGACGCTGTCCGAAGCGGTCAAGAAGATGCGCGGCAAGCCGAAGACCCCAATCAAGCTGTCGATCATCCGCAAGGGCGAGACCAAGCCGATCGAACTGACCCTGGTCCGCGAAGTGATCAAGGTGCAGAGCGTCAAATCCAAGCTGGTCGAACCGGGTTACGGCTGGGTCCGCATCACCCAGTTCCAGGAAAACACCACGGCCGAACTGGCCAAGCATCTCTCCGGGCTGTACAAGGAAGGCAAACTGCAGGGGCTGGTGCTCGACCTGCGCAACGACCCGGGCGGCCTGCTCAATGGCGCCATTGGCGTTTCGGCCGCTTTCCTGCCGCCGGAGGTCAAGGTGGTATCGACCGACGGCCGCACCGAGGATGCCAAGCAGGAATTCAAGGCGCGCGCCCAGGACTACCTGCGGGGCACCAAGGAAGACCCGCTGAAGACGCTGCCGCCGGAAATCCGCAAGGTGCCGATGATCGTCCTGGTCAATGGCGGCTCGGCCTCAGCTTCCGAAATCGTCGCCGGCGCGCTGCAGGACCACAAGCGCGCCATCGTCGTCGGCACGCAGACCTTCGGCAAGGGCTCGGTGCAGTCCGTGCTGCCGCTGCCCGGCAACACCGCGATCAAGCTGACCACGGCCCGCTACTACACGCCGGAAGGCCGTTCGATCCAGGCCAAGGGCATCACGCCGGACATCGTCGTCGAGGAATCGCCGAACGGCAACGGTGCGGCCATGCGCGTCCGCGAAGCCGATCTCGACCGCCACCTGAACAACGACCGGGAAAAGGAAGTCGCCGGCAAGGAGGCGCCAAAATCCGACGCCAAGCCGCAGAACAAGACGCCGACAAAGCCGGGCAAGGAAAAGAACGGCAAGGACGAAACCGAGGAGGATCTGCCGCAGCGACTGGAATACGCCAGCAAGGCCGACTACCAGTTCCAGCAGGCGCTGAATCTTCTCAAGGGTCTGCAGATCATGCAGAATAAGGCGCAATAGTCGATAGATCGGGAGGGATGATGGGCGACACAGACCTCAGGAAAAAGCGGGAGATTCAGTTTTCCAAGTTCCCCCCGGGCCAGGTACCGGAAGCGGCCGACGACCTGCAGCACCTGGAGGCCGTCGAGGTGCTGCCGAAGTACGAGAAGCGCTCGCTCGGCGTCGCCTACGACCTCCAGCAGCACACCTTGCGCGAACTGGACGAACATCTGGTCGACAAGGGCTTCCACCTCGACAACACGCTGTTTACCAAGCTGACCCGGGCGCTGATCTATTACGTCGAGGAAACCCAGTTGCACAACATCGGTGCCCCCGAGAAGCGCATCAAGCGCTCGGCGCAGGAAGCCTACGTCAAGGCCTGGGAGCATCACCCGCACGGCGACCACGACGACACGCCGCCGGAGTGGCGGGAATACAAATAGTTGTTGGTCGATAGTCGGTCGTTGTTAGCAACAGATCCATATACCGACTAACCACCAAGCTTTACCGACGACATGAACGACGACCAACTCCTCCGCTACAGCCGCCACATCCTGCTCGACGCCCTGGGTATCGAGGGCCAGACGCGCCTGCTGGCGGCGCACGCCCTGGTCATCGGGGCCGGCGGCCTCGGTTCGCCGGCGGCGCTTTACCTGGCCTCGGCCGGGATGGGCAAGATCACGCTGGTCGACGACGACACCGTCGACTTCACCAACCTGCAGCGGCAAATCATGCACACGCAGGCCCGCGTTGGAATGGCGAAGGCGAAATCCGGGCAGCAGGCGATGGCGGAAATCAATCCGGACATTGAAATCGTGCCGCTACAGCAACGGCTCTCCGGCGCCGCGCTGGACGAGATGGTGGCCAGCGCCGACGTCGTGCTCGATTGCTCGGACAATTTTGCGACGCGGCACGCGATCAACCGTGCCTGCGTCCACCACAAGAAGCCGCTGGTCTCCGGCGCCGCCATTCGCTTCGACGGCCAGATCAGCGTTTACGACCTGCGCCGCGACGATTCGCCGTGTTATCACTGCCTGTTCCCCGAAGGTGACGATGTCGAGGAAGTCCGCTGCGCGGTGATGGGCGTCTTTGCACCGCTGACCGGCATCATCGGCACCATGCAGGCGGCCGAGGCGCTGAAGGTGGTCGCCGGCATTGGTGAATCGCTGACCGGCCGACTGCTGCTGCTCGACGCCCTGTCGATGGAATGGAACACCATCCGCTTCCGCAAGGATGGCGGCTGCGCCGTCTGCGGCCCTAACGGAGACGCGCGATCAGGCGAATATCTTCGCCAACCTGACGCAGATCGCGAATCTGCAGGCGGCGCCTGTCGTCTAGCGTAGTCAGCGCGGGCAGGTTGAACAGGCCGCTGGCGTCGTGGCCGATCAGGCAGGGCGCCAGATAGAGCAGCAATTCGTCGACCAAACCTTCGCGCAGCAAGGAGCCGTTCAGCTTGAAGCCGGCTTCGGCATGCACTTCGTTGATGCCGCGCTGGGCGAGCAATTCGAGCAATGCCTTCAAGTCGACCTTACCGTCCGGATTTTTCAGAATTTCGACGAAATTTCCGGCCGACCGTAGCATTTCGATCTTTTCAGCATTTTCAAGCGCGCCGACGACCATGACCGGCCCATCCCGCAGAATGCGCGCCGTCAGCGGAATCTCGAAGCGGCTATCGACAATCACCCGCAACGGCTGGCGAGTCGTCTCGACGTCGCGCACCAGGAGTTGCGGATCGTCGTCGCGCACCGTGCCGATGCCGGTCAGGATGGCGCAGGCGCGCGCCCGCCAGGCATGGCCGTCGCGCCGCGCCTGCGGCCCGGTGATCCACTGGCTGACGCCATTGTTGAGCGCCGTCTTGCCATCCAGGCTGCCCGCCACCTTCAGCCGCAACCAGGGCCGACCGCGGGTCATCCGCGAGACGAAGCCGATATTGAGCTCGCGCGCCTCGTTCTCCAGCAGGCCGCTCGCCGTCTCGATACCGGCTGCTTGCAGCAAAGCCAAGCCTTTACCGGCCACCAAGGGATTGGGATCGCTCATCGCCACGACGACACGCGTCACACCGGCGGCGATCAGCGCTTCGGCGCAGGGCGGCGTGCGGCCATGGTGGCTGCACGGCTCCAGCGTGACGTAGGCGGTAGCGCTTTTTGCCTTGTCGCCGGCGGCACGCAGGGCGTGGACTTCGGCGTGTGGTTGGCCGGCCTTTTCGTGCCAGCCTTCACCGACAATCTGGCCGTCCCTGACCAGCACACAGCCGACCCGCGGATTGGGCGAGGTCGTCCACAGGCCGCGCTCGGCCAGTTGCAGGGCGCGGGCCATCATGCCGTGGTCGACGGCGGTGAAACTCATTTTTTCTTGGCGGTGCTGGAAGAAGCGGGCGAGACTTCGCGAATGGCCTTGGAGAAGGCATCCACGTCTTCGAAATTGCGATAGACCGAGGCAAAGCGGATGTAGGCCACCTTGTCGAGCTTCTTCAGCTCGCGCATGACCAGCTCGCCCAGTTGCTGCGTGCTGACTTCGCGCTCGCCGGCCGACAGCAGACGCTCCTCGATGTCGGCGACGGCAGCGTCGACCGACTCGATCGACACCGGCCGCTTGCGCAAGGCCAGCTCCAGGCTGGCGCGCAGCTTGGCCCGGCTGAATTCGGTGCGCAGGCCGTTTTTCTTGACTACCTGCGGCAGCTGGATTTCGGCGCGTTCGTAGGTCGTGAAGCGCTTGTCGCAGGCGTTGCACTTCCGGCGGCGACGGACGACGTCGCCGTCGTCGTTCAGACGGGTATCGGCAACCGCCGTATCCTCAGCGCCGCAGAAAGGACATTTCATAGCTGTTAGTCGCTAGTTGCCAGTCGCCGGTAAGCAATTACCGGCGACTGGCAAGCAAGCTTACTCGCCGTATACCGGGAAGCGCTTGCACAGTGCCGACACCTTCTCGCGGACGGTGGCGGCGACAGCCTCGTCGTTCGGTGCGTCGAGCACGTCGGCGACCAGGTGGGCGATCTGCTCGGCTTCGATCTCGGTGAAGCCGCGCGTCGTCATGGCCGGCGAGCCGATGCGGATGCCGGAGGTGACGAAGGGCTTCTGCGGGTCGTTCGGGATGCCGTTCTTGTTGACCGTGATGTGGGCACGGCCGAGGGCGGCTTCGGCTTCCTTGCCGGTGATGTTCTTGGCGCGCAGATCGAGCAGGAAGACGTGGCTTTCGGTGCGGCCGGAAACGATGCGCAGGCCGCGCTCCTCGCCGAGCACGCGGGCCATGACACGGGCGTTGTTGATGACCTGTTCCTGGTAGTTCTTGAACTCCGGCGTCGCGGCTTCCTTGAAGGCGACGGCCTTGGCGGCGATCACGTGCTCCAGCGGACCGCCTTGCAGGCCGGGGAAGATGGCGGAATTGAGGGCCTTTTCATGCTCGGCCTTCATCAGGATCACGCCGCCGCGCGGGCCGCGCAGGGTCTTGTGCGTGGTCGAGGTGACGACGTCGGCGAAGGGCACCGGGTTCGGGTAGAAACCGGCGGCGATCAGGCCGGCGTAGTGGGCCATGTCCACCCAGAAAATGGCGCCGACTTCCTTGGCGATCTTGGCAAAACGCTCCCAGTCGATGCGCAGGGAATAGGCCGAGGCACCGGCGACGATGATTTTCGGCTTGTGCTCGCGGGCCAGCGCTTCCATCTTGTCGTAGTCGATGGCTTCGTTGGCATCGAGACCGTAGGAAACGACGTTGAACCACTTGCCGGACATGTTGAGCGGCATGCCGTGGGTCAGGTGGCCGCCTTCGGCCAGGCTCATGCCCATGATCGTGTCGCCCGGCTTGGCGAAGGCCATCAGCACGGCCTGGTTGGCCTGCGAGCCGGAGTTCGGCTGGACGTTGGCGGCTTCGGCGCCGAACAGCTTCTTCAGGCGGTCGATGGCGATCTGCTCGGTGATATCGACGTGTTCGCAGCCGCCGTAGTAGCGCTTGCCGGGATAGCCTTCGGCGTACTTGTTGGTCAGCTGGGAGCCCTGGGCTTCCATGACAGCCTTGCTGACGTAGTTTTCGGACGCGATCAGTTCGATGTGGTCTTCCTGACGCTGATTCTCGGCCTGGATGGCCTTCCACAGTTCAGGGTCAACTTTTGCCAGGGTGTCTTTCGCGGAAAACATGGGGAATGCCTCAAGCCATTGAAAAGGGGTCGAATTTTATCACGCCGGAAGCTCGTCGAGGGCGCCCGGCTCCAGATGGTCGGTTTCGCCCCACGATTCGAGGCTCCAGCGGCCATCGAGCGTGGAGATCCAGTTGATGCCGGCGTTGGGAATCAGGAAATCGCGCGGCATCTCCAGCGGGTTGCCGCGCACGAAGCGGTTGATGATGTCGAGTACGCCGCCGTGCAGGACGACGGCGACCGTGCCGCCGGGATGGCGGGCGGCGATTTCCTGCAATTTGCCGGTAATGCGCTCGAACATGGCGACCAGGCTTTCGCCGTTCTCGAAGTCGTAGGCGGCATTGCGCCCCTCGAAGGCGGCATAGCCGGCCGGATGCCGGGTCTTTGCCTCGTCGTAGGTCAGCCCTTCGAAGACGCCATAGCGGCGTTCGCGCATCTCGGGCGTGGACACCGGCTGCAAGCCGAGTTCGGCGCCGATGGCCAGCGCCGTGGTCCAGGCCCGCTGCAGATCGCTGCTGTAGAGCGCCGTGATGCCGGCCGACTTGAGCCAGCGCCCGGCGGCGACCGCCTGCCGGCGGCCGGTTGCATTGAGGCCGATGTCGATCTGCCCCTGGATGCGCCGCTCGGCGTTCCATTCGGTCTCACCGTGACGCACCAGACAGATGCGGGTTGGCCGGTTTGTAGGGATTTCCACCATTTTTTGTCGTTCGCCTTCGCGGTAAATTGATAGCCTTGGGATTTTCCATTGAACCCTGGCCATCAAGAAGCCGGGAATTCTATCAACCTAGGAGGACTTTTCGTGACCCCTCTTCTCAAGCTATCGCAGCTGATTGACTGGCTCAACGAGCGTGTCGGCAAGGGCGCGTTCTGGCTGGTCCTGGTCGTCGCCCTGATCAGCGCCGGCAACGCCAGTTACCGCTTCATTTTCAACGACAGTTCAAACGGCCTGCTGGAAATCCAGTGGTATCTGTTCGCCGCTATTTTCCTGCTCTGCTCGCCCTACACGCTGCAAATGAACGAACACGTGCGCATCGACGTGCTGTCCGGCAAGCTGTCACCGCGCGGCCTGGCCATCATCGACATCATCGGCACCCTGTTCTTTTTGCTGCCGATGGTCATCACCGTGCTCTGGCTGTCGCTGCCGCTGGTCGCCGAGTCGTACAAAATCCAGGAGATGTCCTCCAATGCCGGTGGCCTGATCCGCTGGCCGGTCAAGGCGCTGCTGCCGCTCGGCTTCACGCTGCTCGCCCTGCAGGGCATTTCCGAGTTGATCAAGCGTATCGCCTTCCTGGCCGGCCGGATTGACGACCCCAACCACAAGGATAAAGGCCCGACGGCCGAAGAAGAACTGGCTGCCGCCATTGCCGCCGCCAACGCCAAGGAGGCCAAATAATGGCTGAGTTCATCATCGCCAACATGGCGCCGCTGATGTTCGGCGCCCTGGTTCTCTTCCTGCTGTTCGGCTATCCGGTTGCTTTCGCGCTGGCCGCCAACGGCATTGTCTTCGGCCTGATCGGTATCGAACTCGGCCTGCTCACCCCGGCGCTTTTCCAGGCACTGCCCGAGCGTATCTTCGGCATCATGGCCAACGACACGTTGCTGGCCATCCCCTTCTTTACCTTCATGGGCTTGATTCTTGAACGATCGGGCATGGCCGAGGATCTGCTCGACACCATCGGCCAGTTGTTCGGTCCAATGCGCGGTGGGCTGGCCTATGCAGTGATCTTCGTCGGCGCCCTGCTCGCCGCAACGACCGGCGTGGTTGCTGCCTCGGTGATCTCGATGGGCCTGATCTCGCTCCCCATCATGCTGCGCTACGGTTACGACAAGAAGCTGGCCTGCGGCGTCATCGCCGCTTCCGGCACGCTGGCCCAGATCATCCCGCCGTCGCTGGTGCTGATCATCATGGCCGACCAGCTCGGCAAGTCGGTCGGCGACATGTACGAAGGCGCAATGATCCCCGGCCTGGTACTGACTGGCCTCTACGTTGGCTACGTCGCGCTGCTCACCATCATCAAGCCCAATGCGGCCCCGGCACTGCCGCCGGAAGCCCGCTCATTGCGCGGCCTGAAGCTGATGCTGCGCGTGCTGACCACGATGGTGCCGCCGCTGCTGCTGATCTTCCTGGTCCTCGGCACCATTTTCATGGGCATCGCCACCCCGACTGAAGGCGGCGCCATGGGCGCGGCCGGCGCCCTGGCCCTGGCCATCGGCCGCAAGCGCCTGAACTGGACGCTGCTCAAGCAGGCCATGGCCACCACCGGCAAGCTGTCGTCGTTCGTCGTCTTCATCCTGGTCGGCTCGACGGTGTTCGGCCTGGTCTTCCGGGCGGTCAACGGCGACCTGTGGGTCGAACACCTGCTGCTGTCGCTGCCCGGCGGCCAGATGGGCTTCCTGATCGTGGTCAACCTGCTGGTCTTCTTCCTGGCCTTCTTCCTCGACTTTTTCGAACTGTCCTTCATCATCGTGCCGCTGCTGGCGCCGGTGGCGGACAAACTGGGTATCGACCTGATCTGGTTCGGCGTGCTGCTCGCGGTCAACATGCAGACCTCGTTCATGCACCCGCCGTTCGGCTTCGCGCTGTTCTACCTGCGCTCTGTCGCCCCGGCCTCGATCAAGACGACGGACATCTACTGGGGCGCCATTCCCTTCGTCTGCATCCAGATCATCATGGTCGCGCTGATCATCATCTTCCCGAACATCGTCAGCTACGGCGACGAGGCGCAGAAGGAACAGTTGCGACTGGAGAAGGAAGGCAAGGCGCCGGCCGCTGCCGACCTGGAATCGCTGATGACGCCCGCCGACGAGGACAAACCGGATGCAAGCAGCGCCGATGAAGACAAGGCCGCCGCCGAATTGCTGAAGAGTCTGCAAAGCGATGCCAACAAGTAGACGTCCCTCGTCTACGTTTCCAACGGGGCTTCGGCCCCGTTTTTTTTCGTCCATCAATGAGGAAAATAGCCAGATGCAATTGGCGAAGACCGCGCCTTAGGCGCAATATCCATGGCATGGAAAGCTTCATTCGCAACGACCTCAGGAGACCATCATGGATATCGGCATCACCAAGAAAGATCGCGAAAAGATCGCCGAAGGACTCTCCCGCCTGCTGGCGGATTCCTTCACCCTGTACCTGAAGACGCACAACTTCCACTGGAACGTGACCGGCCCGATGTTCAACACGCTGCACGTGATGTTCATGGATCAGTACACCGAACTGTGGAATGCCCTGGACATGATCGCCGAGCGCATTCGGGCGCTGGGCGTCGCCGCCCCCGGCACCTACCGCGAATTCGCCAAGCTGACGGTGATCAAGGAAAGCGAGGGCAAGGTTTCGGCCGAGGAGATGATCAAGCAGCTGGTCGCCGGGCAGGAAGCGGTGACCAAGACGGCGCGCGGGCTCTTCCCGCTGGTCGACAAGGTTGGCGACGAGCCGACGGCCGACCTGCTGACCCAGCGCATGCAGATCCACGAAAAGAATGCCTGGATGCTGCGCAGCCTGCTCGAAAGCTAAAGCCCGGCCGGATAGCGAAAGGCCCGCGAACGTATCGCGGGCCTTTTTTCCGGCTTACCGTAGCATTCGGCTATTTCCCCGTCTGCAGGAAGCCGTCCATGCGTCTTTCGGCCAGGCTGAACCAGGCGGCCTGGGTGCGCCGGTATTTGTCGTACTCGGCATGGATTTTCTTGAACGCCGGATTCTTGCCCGCCTCATCGGCGTAGAGCTCGGCCGCCGCCTGGGCGCTGGCCTTGAGGATTTCCGACGAGAACTCGCGGACCTTGACCCCGGCCTGCATCAGCCTGGCCAGGGCGGTCGGATTCTTGTGATCGTACTCGGCCGCCATCGTCACATTGGCCTCGTGGGCGGCCGCCTGGAAGGCCTCCTGGTATTCCTTGGGCAGCTTGGCCCATTCAGCCTTGTTCACGAAGAAATGGATGACCGGACCCGGCTCCCACCAGCCCGGGTAGTAGTAGTTGCTGGCCACCTTGTAAAAGCCCAGCTTTTCATCGTCGTAGGGGCCGACCCATTCGGCGGCATCGATGGTGCCTTTTTCCAGCGCCGGGTAGATGTCGCTGCCGGCAATCTGTTGCGGCACGATGCCGAGCGCCGAAAAGACGGCGCCGCCCAGGCCGGCGATGCGCATCTTGACGCCCTTCAGGTCGGCCACGGTGTACACCTCCTTGCGCCACCAGCCGCCCATCTGCGTGCCGGTATTGCCACCGGCGAAGGACAGCACGTTGTAGTTGGCGTAGAACTCGTCGAGCAACTGCTGGCCGCCGCCAAAGTAGATCCAGGCATTCATCTGGCGCGCCGTCATGCCGAACGGAATGGAGGTGCCGAAACCGAAGGTCTTGTCCTTGCCGACGTAATAGTAGGAGCAGGTATGGCAGCACTCGACGGTGCCCTGCTGCACGGCATCCAGCGCCTGCAGGCCAGGCACGATCTCGCCGGCCGGGAAGACGCGGATATCGAATTTGCCGCCGGTCATCGCCCGCAGCCGGTTGGCCAGGATATCGGCCGCACCGTGGATGGTATCCAGGCTCTTCGGGAAGCTGGAGGTCAGGCGCCACTTGATTTCCGGCAATGCACCGTGGACCGCCGGTGCGGCCGGCGCAGCCGTTTTGCTTTCTTCGTTCTTGCCGCAGGCAGCCAGTGAAAGTGCCGCTGCACCGGCGCCGGCCTTGGCCAGAAAGTCACGACGTTGCATGTTGTCTCCTTGTTGGTAATGTTCAATGCCGCCCCTGAAGGGTGAGCGATTCTTGACCATCCCAGGCCACTTGGCAACGCGGGGGTAAAAAAAAGCGGGGTCACCTTTCGGTGCCCCGCCTTCGTGTCAAGACTGTATGTGCTTAGCGATGCGCCAGGTTGAACTGGTCCATCGGCATTTCGGCCACGGCAAACCAGGCGCGCTGATTCTTGGCGTACTTGCTGTACGAGTCGTAAATCTTCTTGAACGCCGGGTTCTTGGCGGCTTCGTCGGCATAGAGCTGCTGGGCCGACTTGTAGGCGGCTTCCATGATTTCCTTGGAGAAGGAGCGCAGCTTGACGCCGTTCTGCAACAACTTGGCCAGGGCGATCGGGTTCTTGTGATCGTATTCGGCGGTCATCGTCACGTTGGCTTCGGCAGCGGCACAGGCGAAGGCAGCCTGGTACTCCTTGGGCAGCTTGTCCCATTCCTTCTTGTTGACGAAGAACTCAAGACAGGTGCTCGGCTCCCACCAGCCCGGACCGTAGTAGTTCTTGGCAACCTTGTAGAAGCCGAGCTTCTCGTCGTCGTACGGGCCGATCCACTCGGCGGCGTCGATGGTACCTTTTTCCAGCGCCGGGTAGATGTCGCCGGCGGCGATCTGTTGCGGCACGACACCAAGCGGCGTCAGCACGGCGCCACCGAGGCCGCCGATGCGCATCTTGACGCCCTTGAGGTCGGCAGCGGTCTTCACTTCCTTGCGCCACCAGCCGCCCATCTGGGTACCGGAATTGCCGCCAGGGAAGGAAACGCAGTTGTAGCCGGCATAGAACTCGTCGAGCAGTTGCTGGCCGCCGCCTTGATACATCCAGGCATTGGTCTGACGGGCGTTCATGCCGAACGGGATGGTGGTGCCGAAGGCGAAGGTGCGATCCTTGCCGACGTAGTAGTAGGAAGCGGTGTGGCAGCACTCGACGGTGCCCTGTTGCACGGCGTCCAGCGCCTGCAGGCCGGGAACGATCTCACCGCCCGGGAAGACGCGGATGTCGAACTTGCCGCCGGTCAGCTCACGCAGACGGTTGGCCAGTTGCTCGGCACCACCGTAAATGGTGTCCAGGCTCTTCGGGAAGCTGGAAGTCAGGCGCCATTTGATGCTCGGCAGATCGGCGGCAATCGCCGGCGCGGCGATGGTGGCGGCGGCACCGGCGGCAGCGCCGAGGGAAGCCTTTTTCAGAAAATCACGACGTTGCATCTTGTCTCCTTCAGAAATTATTGGGAACGCCAGAGGTAGCAACTTCATTCTGGACAATTCGCCGGCGAAGGAGAATTGCGGAAAACCCTAACAGCGCGGCCTCACTCGCCGGCCACCGTCATCCGGTCGATCAGGATCGAGCCGGTCTGCTTGGTGCCGCGCACCTGCACGTCGTTACCGACGGCAAGGATGCCGGCCAGCATCGTCTTCAGATTGCCAGCGATGGTGATTTCCTCGACCGGATGGGCGATCTTGCCGTTTTCGATCCAGTAGCCCGCGGCGCCGCGCGAGTAGTCGCCGGTCACGTAATTGATGCCCTGGCCGAGCAGTTCGGTGACCAGCAGGCCGCGCCCCATCCGGGCGATCAGGCCGGCCAGGTCGTATTCGCCGGGCTGGATGATCAGGTTGTGGCTGCCGCCGGCGTTGGCCGTCGTCTGCATGCCCAGCTTGCGCGCCGTGTAGGTGCTGAGGAAGTAGCCCTGCAGCACGCCATCGGTGACCACCTCGCGGTCGCGGGTGGCGACGCCGTCGCTGTCGAAGGAAGCGCTGCCCAGGCCACAGGGAATGTGCGGCCGTTCGGAGATCTGGATGAACTCCGGCATGATCTTCTTGCCCAGTTGGTCGAGCAGGAAGGATGACTTGCGGTAGAGCGCGCCGCCGCTGGCGGCATGAACCAGGCTGCCGAGCAGGCCGCCGGCCAGCGGCGCCTCGAAGATGACCGGGAACTCGCCGGTCTTGACCTTGCGCCCGCCAAGCCGTGCCACGGCGCGTTCGGCAGCGATCCGGCCGACCTGCCCCGGGGCATCGAGGAGGCTGGCATTGCGGTGGGTGGTGTACCAGTCGTCACGCTGCATCGCTTCCTGCTCGCCGGCGATCACCGAGCAGGAAATGTAATGCCGCGAGGTCGGGTAGCCACCCATGAAGCCGAGACTGTTGGCCGAGACGAAATGCGCCTGCTGCGTCGAAATCGACGCGCCTTCCGAATTGCTGACCAGCGGACTGGCGTCAAAGGCCGCCTGCTCGCATTGCCGCGCCGTCTCGATGGCATCTTCGACGGTCAGCGCCCACGGATGGTACAGATCGAGATCGGGGCAATCCTTGGCCATCAGCGCCGCCTCGGCCAGGCCGGCGCAGTCGTCCTCGGCCGTGAAGCGGGCGATGTCGAGCGCCGCCTCGACCGTCTCGCGCAGCGCCTGGGCCGAAAAATCGGAGGTGCTGGCGTAGCCCTTGCGCTGGCCGGAATAAATGGTGATGCCGATGCCCTTGTCGCGGTTGAACTCAATGGTCTCGACCTCGTCGCAACGCACCGTGACCGACTGGCCGAAGCCTTCGGAAACATCGACTTCGCAGGCCGTCGCCCCCTTGGCGTTGGCGTGCTTGAGCACATCCTCGGCGAGTTGCTGCAGGGTGGCGAAGGGATAGGAAAAAGCGGCGGTTTCGGACATGGAAGCGGCGTCTGGGCAGGAAAGTCGCTATCATAACAGCCCGCGATTGCCCGCCCGTTAAGAGCACCCCATGCAAGAAGAAGATTTCACCGAAGACACCGGCCGCCCCTCGAAAACCAAGCAGAAAGAGGCGATGCACGAATTACGCGACCTCGGCGCCGAACTGGTCGAGCTGTCGGTCGGCCAATTGAAGCGGATCAAACTGCCGGAAACCATCTACGACGCGGTGCGCGATTGCCAGAAGATCACCGCCCACGGCGCGCGTCGCCGGCAGGTGGCCTATCTCGGCAAGCTGATGCGCGGCGTGGACGACGAGCCGATCCGTGCGGGACTGGCCATGCTGCGCGGCGAGTCGTCGGCTGAAACAGCCCGCCTGCATCGACTTGAGCGTTTCCGCACGCGCCTGCTCGAAGACGAAGCAGTGCTCGCCGAAATCGCCGCCCTGTGGCCGACGGTCGACCTGCAGCATCTCCGCACGCTGCGCCGCAATGCGCTGAAGGAACAGGAAAACAACAAGCCGCCGAAGAATTTCCGCGCCATCTTCCAGGTCCTGCAGGAACTGGACAAGCAAGGCGTGCCGGCCAGCGAAGAGGAGAGCGAAGATGAATGAAGAACTCGTCGTCGGGCTGGTCTCGATCAGCGACCGCGCCTCGACCGGCGTTTATGAAGACAAGGGCATCCCGGCCCTGGAGGAATGGCTGTCCAGCGCGCTGACCACGCCGTGGCGCGCCGAAAAGCGCCTGATCGCCGATGATCGCCAGGAAATTGAAAATACGCTGATTTCTCTGGCCGACCGTAGCATTTGCCACCTGATCCTGACCACCGGCGGCACCGGCCCGGCGCTGCGTGATGTCACGCCGGAAGCCACGCTGGCCGTCGCCGACAAGGAAATGCCCGGCTTCGGCGAGGAGATGCGGCGGATCAGCCTGAACTTCGTGCCGACCGCCATCCTGTCGCGCCAGGTCGCTGTGATCCGCAAGCAGTCGCTGATCATCAACCTGCCCGGCCAGCCGAAGTCGATCAAGGAAACCCTGGAAGGTGTCCGCAATCCGGACGGCTCGGTCGCCCACGTCGGCATCTTCGCCGCCGTGCCGTACTGCCTCGACCTGATCGGCGGCCCCTACATCGAGACCGACGAGACAGTGATCAAGGCCTTCCGGCCCAAAACGGCAATCCGCCCGAAGCAGGCCTGATCAGCCGGCGACGCTCCGACGGTAACGACCCACCTCGTAATCGCTGGTCTGCTCGATCAGCGCCAGCGGCGTCAGCGACACCCGGCGCCCACCTTCGGCGTACTCCAGGCTTTCGCGCTGATCGAAAGTCGCTGGCGGCAGGACGACCCGCAATTCATCGGGCGCATTACCGTCCTGCAGCAGCAGCGCTGGCACCCCGGCCGCCGCCGCATAGCTCGACGCCGAGCGGATCCGCAATTCGACCGAGACGGCCTGTCGGGCCAGCACCTGAATACCGACCCGGGCATCATTCTCGGTCTCGCGATGGCAGCGCCGGATCACCCCGACCAGCCAGTTATCGCCACCTTCCGGCTGCATTGCGATCAGCGCGCCAACGCGCAGCCACTCGCCGGGAATGCTGCTGAGCAGCGCTCCGAAGCCGCCGCGACTGACATTCTCGACGACCCAGCTTTCCATCTGCAGGCCCGCCGGCCGGCCACCGAATTCGCCAGAAAAAACGACAAAGGCATTGACCAGGCCATGCAGCACCGACATCCGGTGCTTGACGCGATGCCGGTCGTGCTGGCGCTGCGGCGGAATCGGCGCCAGGTAGGCGGTTAGGTGGCGCAGCACGCGGACCAGCAGCTTGGCCGGATAAGCGGCGCCCAGGCTGATCTCGGCCGGCACGTCGCCGCCGCGCTCGAGGCTGTCGAGCATGGCCAGCATCTCGGCGTGGGCCGGCCCCGGCTTGATGAAACGCTGCGTCGCCTGCGCCCGCGCCGGCATCCGCGCCAGGCGCTGGGGCGGCTGGGCCAGCGTCAGGTCCGACCAGTACACGCTGTCCACCAGCACTTTTTCGGTATAGACGAAGCCCGGCAAAAAATGGGCGATCAGGCGTTCGGCGACCTCAATCTCGACCGGCAGCAGGCTGTCCAGCGACGCGGCCTGGAACAGCATGACCTTCTGATATTCCTGTACCGGCGTGCTCATGCCGCTCCGGCCGGGCAGCGCCACGGCCTTGCCGCCGGCGTCTGCCGCTTCGGCCGCCAGCAAGGCAGCGCCGAGACGGCGCCAGAGCTCGCCGCTCAGCGGGCCGTAATGGAACTGCTCCCACTTCAGCTTGCGCCCCAGGGCGATGATCAGGCGGACCGTCAGCAAAGGCAGCGCGGACTTGGCCAGCTCCCCGGCGCGGGGCTTGTCGCTGACCGCTTGCAGGCAGCGCTCGTAGGCATCGGCGAGCAGCGTCCAGAAGCCGTAATTGATCGACCATAAGCGCTTCTCTTCCGACTTCGACAGGCGCGCCGTATAGAAATACTCCTGCGACAGGCGCTTCAGATGCGGTGCCGCCGCTTCTTCAAACTGTTGCAGTACCTCGTACAGTCGGTCGGCCGGAAATTCCGCGACACCGGCCAGCGACTCCAGCCAGCCTGCAATTTCGTCGAGCGTCTTGAAAGCGTTGTCCTTCGGCAACTCGGCCAGGACCTTGCGCAACTCGCGGGCGTCGGCCAGCGGGTGCTCCGATTTCTGCGCAAATAGCCCGCCCAGATTGGCTACCTTGTTCAGCACGTCCCCCTCCTTGAAATAATCTGTTTTTTTAACAGTGTAAACCGAACTCGGCCGGTCGACATTCGGCAATTTGGTGCCCCCGGGCCTTGAGCCTGGCCGCCGCATGGCGCCACAATCCAATCACCATTAAAATAGCCCGCTCATTCGACCTCCGGATTCACCAAGCGATGCAGCCCTACCTCGACCTGATGCGCCACGTGCTGGACAACGGCCACGACAAATCCGACCGTACCGGCACCGGCACGCGCTCGGTGTTCGGCTGGCAAATGCGCTTCGACCTGGCCCGCGGCTTCCCGATGATGACGACCAAGAAGCTGCACCTGAAGTCCATCGTCCACGAACTGCTGTGGTTCCTGCAGGGCGACACCAACATCAAGTACTTGCAGGAAAACGGCGTCAAGATCTGGGACGAATGGGCCGACGAAAACGGCGATCTCGGCCCGGTTTACGGCAAGCAATGGCGGCGCTGGGAAACCCCGGACGGCCGGCTGATCGACCAGATCACGCAACTCGTCCACAGCCTGAAGAACAATCCGGACTCCCGCCGTCACATCGTTTCAGCCTGGAACCCGGGCGACGTGGACAACATGGCCCTGCCGCCCTGCCACTGCCTGTTCCAGTTCTATGTCGCCGACGGCAAGCTGAGTTGCCAGCTCTACCAGCGCTCGGCGGACATCTTCCTCGGCGTGCCGTTCAACATCGCTTCCTACGCCTTGCTGACCATGATGCTGGCCCAGGTCTGCGGCTACCAGCCGGGGGAATTCGTGCACACCTTCGGCGACGCGCACATTTACTCCAACCATTTCGAGCAGGCCAGGTTGCAGCTATCCCGCGAACCGCGCCCCTTGCCAACGATGTGGATCAATCCTACGGTCAGCGACATTTTTGCCTTCAAATTCGAGGACTTCCGCCTCGACGGCTACGACCCCCATCCGCACATCGCGGCCCCGGTCGCCGTCTGACCATGCAGGTCCCGCTACGTCCCGCCTGGCTCGCGCTGGCCGAACACGCCCGCGGCATCAAGCATCGCCACCTGCGCGACCTGTTTGCCGCCGACACGGAGCGCTTCGCGCATTTTTCGCTGCGCCATGGCCCACTGCTGCTCGACTATTCCAAACAGCGCCTGGCCCAGCCGACGATCAGCCTGCTCCACCAACTGGCCGAGCAGGCCAGCTGGCGTAGCTGGGTTGAGCGGATGCGGGCCGGCGAGGCGATCAATCACACCGAGGGCCGCGCCGTCCGCCACGCCGACCTGCGCGCCGGCAACGCTGCACCGCCCGAGGTCAAGGCCGTGCTTGGGCGCATGGCAAGCTTTTGTGAACAGATTCACAGCGGCAGCTGGCGCGGTTTTTCCGGCGAGCGGATCACCGACGTCGTCAATCTCGGCATCGGCGGCTCCGACCTCGGGCCGCGGATGGCCGTCCATGCCCTGGCCGCCTTCGAGCACCCCGACCTCAACGTCCATTTCGTTTCCAATCTCGACAGCGCCGACCTGGCCAGCACGCTGACCCGGCTGAATCCGCGCAGCACGCTGTTCATCGTCGCCAGCAAGACCTTCACGACGCTGGAAACGATGGCCAACGCCCATACCGCGCGCCAATGGGTGATGGCAGCCGCCAACGACGACCGGGCAATTGCCCGTCATTTCGTCGCCGCCTCGACCAACCTGCCGGCAACGGCCGAATTCGGCATCGCCCCGGAAAACGTCTTCGAGTTCTGGGACTGGGTTGGCGGCCGTTTCTCGCTGTGGTCGGCCATCGGACTGCCGGTCGCGCTGGCTGTCGGCTACCGCAACTTCGAGCAGTTGCTGGCCGGCGCCCACGATATCGACGAGCATTTCTTCAACGCCCCGGCCGAGGCCAACCTGCCGCTGACCATGGCGCTGATCGCGCTGTGGAATACCAATTTCCTCGAAGCGCACAGCCACGGCGTCTTCCCGTACAGCCATTCGCTGGCCCTGCTGCCGTCGCACCTGCAGCAACTGGAAATGGAAAGCAACGGCAAGCGGGCCAATCGCGACGGACTGGCCGTCGACTATTCGACCAACCCGATTTTGTGGGGTGAAGCCGGGACCAACGGCCAGCACTCGTTCTTCCAGTTGCTGCACCAGGGCGGCGCGCTGGTTGCCAGCGATTTCATCGCGCTGGGCAAATCCGACTTTCCGCTGCCCGGCCACCACAGCGGCCTGCTCGCCAGCTGCCTGGCCCAGTCGTCAGCACTGGCTTTCGGACAGACCGTCGAGGAAGCACGGGCCGCCGGGATTCCCGAGCATCTGCTGCCCTTCCGCCGCTTCCCCGGCAACCAGCCGTCGACGACGCTGGTGCTGCCCGAACTGACCCCCTTCACGCTCGGCCAGTTGATCGCGCTCTACGAGCACAAGGTGTTCTGCCTCGGCGTGCTGTGGAATCTCAATTCCTTTGACCAGTGGGGCGTCGAGCTCGGCAAGCAACTGGCCGGCCGCCTCGCCCCCTGCATCCGCGACGAAGCACCGACCGATTCGCTCGACGCCTCGACGCGCGGCCTGATCGAGCACCTGCGCCAATTCCGCCACTGACCATGACCGAAATCGTCATCATCGCCGCCGTCGCCCGCAACCGGGTGATCGGCAAGGACAACCGGCTGCTCTGGAACATCCCGGAAGACATGGCGCATTTCAAGGCGCTGACCGCCGGCCACCCGGTGATCATGGGGCGCAAGACCTGGGAATCGCTGCCGCCACGCTTCCGGCCGCTGCCAGGCCGGCGCAATATCGTGATCAGCCGGCAAGCCGGCTACGACGCCCCCGGCGCCGAAGTCGCCGATTCTTTGGAAATTGCCCTAAAAATGGCTTCGACCGTAGCATTGGCCTTCGTCATCGGCGGCGAACAGATCTACCGCCAGGCGATGACCGTTGCCGACCGCCTGGAGATCACCGAAGTCGATCTCGACCCAGAGGGCGACGCCTGGTTTCCCGAAATTGCACCGGGCGACTGGGAAAGAACAGCGACGACCGAAGGCGCCGGCTTCAGCTTCCTTACCTACCGTCGCCGCTAGCCCTGCCGACCGGGGACGACGAGAGCCGCCCCAGCCGCGCTGCGTCAGCGGACGCAATCCACGTAGTAGCTGCCGTCGGCGCCCTTGACCAGACCATGCACGTCGGTCTCGAAGCCCGGGAAGCGGGCATTGAATTCGCGGGCGAATTTCAGGTAGCTACAGATCGTCTTGTTGAAACGTTCACCCGGAATCAGCAGCGGAATGCCCGGTGGGTAGGGCGTCAGCAACACGGCCGTGACGCGGCCTTCAAGGGCATCGACCGGCACCCGCTCGATCTCGCGATGCGCCATCCTGGCAAAGGCGTCGGCCGGTCGCATGGCCGGCACCATGTCCGACAGGTACATCTCGGTGGTCAGGCGGGCCACGTCGTTCTGCTTGTAGACGCCGTGGATCTGCGTGCACAGATCGCGCAGGCCGACGCGCTCGTAGCGCGGGTTCTTCTGCACGAACTCGGGCAACACCTTCCACAGCGGCTGGTTCTTGTCGTAGTCATCCTTGAACTGCTGCAGCGCGGTGACCAGCGTGTTCCAGCGGCCCTTGGTGATGCCGATCGTGAACATGATGAAGAAGCTGTACAGGCCGCACTTCTCGACGATGACGCCATGCTCGGCCAGGTACTTGGTGACGATGGCGGCCGGGATGCCGAATTCGTCGGCGAAATCGCCATCGACGTCGAGCCCCGGGGTGATGATGGTCGCCTTGATCGGGTCGAGCATGTTGAAGCCGTCGGCCAGGTTGCTGAAGCCATGCCAGCGTTCGCCGGGCTTCAGCATCCATGCCTCGCGCTCCTCGATGCCTTCTTCCGACAGGTCATCCGGACCCCAGACCTTGAACCACCAGTCGGCGCCCCACTCCTCGTCCACCTTGCGCATGGCGCGGCGGAAGTCGAGGGCTTCGGCAATCGATTCCTCGACCAGCGCGGTGCCGGCCGGCTCCTCCATCATCGCCGCCGCGACGTCGCAGGAGGCGATGATCGAGTACTGCGGCGAAGTCGAGGTATGCATCAGGTAGGCCTCGTTGAAGATGTCGCGGTCGAGCTTCTGGTTCTCGGCGTCCTGGACCAGGATCTGCGACGCCTGCGACAACCCGGCCAGCAGCTTGTGCGTCGATTGCGTCGAGAAGATCATCGACTCCTTACAGCGCGGGCGGTCGGCACCGATGGCATGGTAGTCGCCGTAGAAGTCGTGGAAGGCGGCATGCGGCAGCCAGGCTTCGTCAAAATGCAGAGTATCGATCTTGCCGTCCAGCTCCTGCTTGATGTCCTCGACGTTGTAGAGAATGCCGTCGTAGGTCGACTGGGTGATCGTCAGCACGCGCGGCTTGGCGCTCTTGTCGTCGATGAACGGATTGGCGGCGATCTTCTTCTGGACGCTTTCCCAGGCGAATTCGCTCTTCGGGATCGGCCCGATGATGCCGAAGTTGTTGCGCGTCGGCATCAGGAAGACGGGGATCGCACCGGTCATCATGATCGCGTGCAGGATGGACTTGTGGCAGTTGCGGTCGACAACAACGATGTCACCGGGCGCCACAGTCGAGTGCCAGACGATCTTGTTCGAGGTCGAGGTGCCGTTGGTGACGAAATACAGGTGATCCGAGTTGAAGATGCGCGCCGCATTGCGCTCCGAGGCGGCGACCGGCCCGGTGTGATCGAGCAGTTGGCCGAGTTCCTCGACGGCATTGCAGACGTCGGCGCGCAGCATGTTCTCGCCGAAGAACTGGTGGAACATCTGGCCGACCGGCGACTTCAGGAAGGCGACGCCGCCCGAGTGACCGGGGCAGTGCCAGGAGTAGGAGCCGTCGGCAGCATAGTGGGTCAGCGCCCGGAAGAAGGGTGGCGGCAGCGAGTCGAGGTAAGCCTGCGCCTCGCGCTTGACGTTGCGGGCAATGAACTCCGGCGTGTCCTCGAACATGTGGATGAAGCCATGCAGCTCGCGCAGCACGTCGTTCGGGATATGGCGCGAGGTACGCGTTTCACCGTGCAGGAAGATCGGGATCTCGGCGTTGCGATTGCGGATCTCGGTCACGAAGGCGCGCAGTTCGCCGAGCGTTTCCTCCGGCTCCAAGGCCAGCTCCTCGTCGTCGATCGACAGGATGAAGGCGCTGGCCCGCGACTGCTGCTGAGCGAAGGAAGTCAGGTCGCCATAGCTGGTCACCCCGACCACTTCCATGCCTTCCTTCTCGATCGCCTCGGCCAGCGCGCGGATACCGAAACCGGAGGTATTTTCCGAGCGGAAGTCCTCGTCGATGATGATGATGGGGAAATGGAAGCGCATGGGGTATCCTCAAAAAGCGGCGACCCGCCGCAGCGGGTCACAGAATAAGACGTTTTCGTTACGGTACAGCGTCAGATCTTGGGCAGGGTGACGCCTTCCTGCCCCTGGTACTTGCCGCCCCGATCCTTGTACGACGTCTCGCAGACCTCGTCGGACTCGAAGAACAGCACCTGGGCGCAGCCCTCACCAGCGTAGATCTTGGCCGGCAGCGGCGTGGTATTGGAGAATTCCAGGGTGACGTGGCCTTCCCACTCGGGTTCGAAAGGCGTCACATTGACGATGATGCCGCAGCGGGCGTAGGTCGATTTGCCGAGGCAGACGGTCAGCACCGAGCGGGGTATGCGGAAATACTCCATGGTGCGGGCCAGCGCGAACGAGTTCGGCGGAATGATGCAGACATCGGACTCGATCTCGACGAAAGACTTCGGGTCGAAATTCTTCGGATCGACGACGGTCGAGTTGATATTGGTGAAAACCTTGAATTCGCGAGCGCAACGAATATCGTAGCCATAGCTGGACGTACCGTAGGAAACGATTTTATGGCCATTGGCTTCGCGCACGAGTTCAGGCGCAAAAGGCTCGATCATGCCGTGCTCTGCCGCCATGCGACGTATCCATTTATCTGATTTGATAGTCATTTTCTCGGTTCCGCTCGACAAAAAACAAAGGCGGGATTTTACCCGCCTTTGCTTGGGGATTTGGCAAAAAACTTAGGTGTTCTGCACGACGATATTCGGGAATTTCGAGGTCATGTCCTTGGCCTTCTCGCCGATCTTGACCGCAACCCGGCGGGCGATGGCGCGATAGATCTCGGCCGTGCGCGAATCCGGGGCGCCGACCACGGTCGGCTTGCCGCCGTCGGCCATTTCGCGAATGGCCATTTCCAGCGGCAAACTGCCGAGGAATTCGACATCGTAGTCCTTGCCCATCCGTTCGCCGCCGCCAGTGCCGAAGATATGCTCTTCATGGCCGCAGTTGGAACAGATATGGATGCTCATGTTCTCGACGATGCCAAGGATGGGCACATTGACCTTCTCGAACATCTTCAGGCCCTTGCGGGCGTCGATCAGGGCGATGTCCTGCGGCGTCGTAACGATCACCGCACCGGTCACCGGCACCTTCTGCGACAGCGACAGCTGGATATCGCCGGTGCCCGGCGGCATGTCGACGATCAGATAATCGAGGTCGCGCCAATTGGTTTCGCCAAGCAACTGATCGAGCGCCTGAGCGACCATCGGCCCGCGCCAGACCATCGGCGTCTCGACATCGACCATGAAGCCGATCGACATGGCCTGCAGACCGTAGGCCTCCAGCGGCTCCATGCTCTTGCCGTCACGCGATTCCGGTTGCTGCCCGGCCAGGCCGAGCATCTGCGGCTGCGACGGACCATAGATGTCAGCGTCGAGAATGCCGACCCGAGCACCTTCCTGGGCCAGCGCCAAGGCCAGGTTGACCGCCGTCGTGCTCTTGCCGACGCCACCCTTGCCGGAGGCAACGGCGATGATGTTCTTGACGCCCGGCAACAGCTTGACGCCCATCTGCACCGAATGAGCAACGATCTTGCTGAAGACGTTGGCCGAGACATTACCGACACCGGGAACGGTACGCACCGCCGCGATCACCTGCTTGCGGATGGCGTCGATCTGGCTTTTGGCCGGGTAAGCGAGTTCGACATCGAAGGAAACGTCGTCACCGTCGAACTTAATGTTCTTCACTGCCTTGCCGGCGACGAAATCCTTGCCAGTATTGGGGTCGACCGCAGCGGATAGCGCGGCTCTGATCTGCTGTTCTGTAAGACTCATGGAAGCTCCGGGTTCAGGAAGGTCGCCAGGAAATACCCGAGCGATTTTGTCTAGTATACCTTAAACAGCCACGCCGATCAGGCAGTCTGGACGGTATCCAGACGATAGCCCAGCCCATAGACCGAAGAAAGCATCAGGCCGCTTTCACCGGCCAGACCGAGTTTCTTGCGCAAGCGGCTGGCGTGGGTATCCACGGTACGTGTATCGACATCGGCCTCGCGCGCCCAGACACCGGCGAGCAACTCCTCGCGGGACAAGACGCGACCGACGTTACGCAACAGGATGACGGCCAGTTCGAACTCACGCTGGGTCAGGTCGACCTCGGCACCGCCCTGGCGAATTCGACGCCCATCGAGATCGACTTCGATACCGCCGAACTGGAGCAGGCTCTGACGCGGCTTCCGGCGCCGCAGCAGGGCGTGGATGCGCGCCATGAACTCCATGTAGCGAACCGGCTTGGGAATATAGTCATCGGCCCCCATGCGCAGGATGTCGGAGGCCGCCTCCTCGTCGGTGCGGGCGGTACAGAAGACCACCGGTACCTCCCAGCCGAATTGCTCGCGAACCTGCCTGAGCACCTCGTCGCCCCCCATGTCCGGCAGATTCCAGTCGATGACGAAGAAATCGAAGCTACGGCTCTGCATCGCCGCCAGACAGGAGCCTCCATCGGCGAACACTTCGACCTGATGCCCTTCGCTTTTCAACAGCGCCTTGAGCACCTCGGCCTGGCTGCGACTATCTTCCACCACCGCGAAAATCATAAAACCTCCCATTTCGCGCGAATTCTGCGCTGAACATCCCCGCTCGGCAACAATGCCAGGGGCGGGCTTACCAAGCCCTGACACTCGTTCACCTTCCCTGACATTTGTTCCAGGCTTGCGCGCCGGGCCAACGGAAACCCGCACCGGCCTTCCTCGCGGTAAAATTCTGCTTTACCTTTAAAGCCTTGCCCCCATGTCGCGCAAAATCCTCGTCACCTCCGCCCTGCCCTACGCCAACGGCGCCATCCACCTTGGCCATCTGGTCGAATACATCCAGACGGATATCTGGGTCAGGTACCAGAAGATGTCCGGCAACGAATGCTGGTACGTCTGTGCCGACGACACGCACGGCACGCCGATCATGCTGCGCGCCGAGAAGGAAGGCATCACGCCCGAGCAACTGATTGCCCGCGTGCATGGCGAGCATTCCCGCGACTTTGCCGGTTTCCTGGTCGGCTTCGACAATTATCACAGCACCCACTCCGACGAAACCCGCGAGTGCGCCAACGACATCTATCTGAAACTGCGCTCGGCCGGCCTGATCGAAACGCGGACCATCGAGCAGTATTACGACCCGGTCAAGCAACTGTTCCTACCCGACCGCTTCATCAAGGGCGAATGCCCGAAGTGTGGCGCCAAGGACCAGTACGGCGACAACTGCGAGTCCTGCGGCGCAGCCTACGCACCGACCGACCTGAAGGAACCCTACTCGGCAATTTCCGGCGCCAAGCCGGAACTGCGCAGCTCGGAACATTATTTCTTCAAGCTCTCCGATCCGCGTTGCGAAGCGTTCCTGCGCCAGTACACCAGCCGCGACAACGGCGTGCTGCAAAACGAGGCCGCCAACAAGATGCAGGAATGGCTGGGCGCCCCGGGCGAGAACAAGCTGACCGACTGGGACATTTCGCGTGACGCCCCGTATTTCGGGTTTGAAATCCCCGATGCGCCGGGCAAGTATTTCTATGTCTGGCTCGATGCGCCGATCGGCTACATGGGCTCTTTCAAGAACCTGTGCCAGCGCAATGGCCTCGATTTCGATGAATATTTCAAGCCCGATGCCAAGACCGAGCTCTATCATTTCATCGGCAAGGACATTCTTTATTTCCACGCCCTGTTCTGGCCGGCCGAACTGGCCCACGCCGGCTACCGTACCCCGACCAAGATCTTCGCCCACGGCTTCCTGACGGTCGATGGCGCCAAGATGTCGAAATCGCGCGGCACCTTCATCACCGCCGAGAGCTACCTGACCACCGGCCTCAACCCGGAATGGCTGCGCTACTACTACGCCGCCAAGTTGTCGGCGACCATGGAAGACATCGACCTCAACCTCGACGACTTCTGCGCCCGCGTCAATTCCGACCTGGTCGGCAAATACGTCAATATCGCCAGCCGCTCGGCCGGCTTCATCGCCAAGCGCTTCAATGCCCAACTGGCGCCCGCCGCGGCCGACCTGCCGGCGATCAAATCCATCCAGGAAGCCGCCGCGCGGGTTGCCGAGCTCTACGAGGCTCGGGAATTCGGCAAGGCCATGCGCGAAATCATGGCGCTGACCGATGCGGCCAACCAGTACGTCGACAGCGTCAAGCCCTGGGAACTGGCCAAGCAGGAGGGCAAGGAAGTCGAATTGCAGGCCGCCTGCACCAACGCCCTGAACCTGTTCCGCCTGCTGACCGTGCTGCTCAAGCCGATCCTGCCGGTCGTCGCCGCCAAGGTCGAAAAATTCCTGAATATCGCCCCGCTGACCTGGAGCGATACGCAAAGCCTGCTCGCCGCCGGCCACGGCATCAACGCCTACGAGCACCTGATGACCCGCGTCGACCCCAAGCTGATCGAGAAGCTAGTCGAAGCCAACAAGGAATCGCTGGCGCCGACACAGGAGCAGCAATCGCCGCAACGCCACGCCGAGCACCAGCAAAATGAAGTCAAGGCGGAAAGTCCCTGGGAACCGTTCTGCAACATCGACGACTTCATGAAGGTCGACCTGCGCATCGCCCGCATTGCCAATGCCGAGCATGTTGAAGGCGCCGACAAACTGGTCCGCCTGACGCTCGATATCGGTAACAACGAAACGCGCAACGTCTTTGCCGGCATCAAGGCGGCTTACGATCCGGCTCAACTGGTTGGACGACTGACCATCATGGTCGCCAATCTGGCGCCGAGAAAAATGAAATTTGGATTATCGGAGGGCATGGTTCTGGCGGCTTCCGATACGACCGGCAAAACGCCCGGAATATTCCTGCTGTCGCCGGATTCCGGCGCTGAACCGGGCATGCGGGTCAAATAAATCCATGCCATTCGAAACGGCCCGCAACGCGGGCCGTTTCTTGTTGCGGCGCAGCAAAATCGCCGTACAACTTGAAGTATCACTTTAACTTTAGCCGGCAATCAGGCTACAGGGTTTAAGCTTTTGGAACTATCCACAAAAACTGTGGATAACTCTGTGAATTAATCATGGGGTAGAACGCTAAGTGACCGTTCCACAAGGTTTTTCCTTACCCTGCCCGAAACTTGAGCTTAAACTTAAGCAGTTGATTCTAATAAGTTATTAAACAAAAACACCAATCTGACAAATTCACCAGCAGACATTTCATATCTGAATGAACAACGCCCCGTTACTGTGCATAAGTCGCGGCCTTGACATTCAGCTTGTCAAGTCTTTTGGTAGACTTATTTTCAAACACTGCGCCACGACACCCACAGCATGCTCAAATCTCCTCTGCGCCCACCCCGCCCACGATTGACCGCCCGCATCTTCGCCTACGCGATCGCCGATGTCTTCGGCCTCGCCTGCGTCGCCATCGGAGCGAGCTGGTTTGCCGCCGGCAAGGGAACCGTCGTCGCCAACTTCCCGACATCGACCGCCGAAGCCGTCGCCTGCACCGCAGGCGGCGTTGTCGTCATGTTCTGGGCGGCCTCCCGGATTCTTCGGGAAATCGCCAAGCAGGGGGACGAAATGCAGGCCGCTTACGACGCCTACCTGGGCGCCAACCATCCCGACAAGCTTCCCCCCCGGGCCGACGACAGCCCGAATTAATCGCCCTTGGCGCTCGGCTTCAGCCAATCCGGCAATTCGCGACTGCCGGCGTTGTCGATGATGTACTGACGAACCAGCCGGCGCACGACCTGCGACGACGTCAGGTCATTGGCGGCGCAGATTTCCTCGAAGATTTTCTTCTTCTGGGGATCGATCAATATCGTCAGGCGTGCGGTTCTATTCTCCATGATGTGCTCTTATAGAATTTATGTGAAATCATATTAACATGTGATTAACATTGACGATAAATCAAACACTCATATAATGCAACGCTTAACCTGTGAGCGTGCATCATGAAAATCGCCTTTCACCCCAAGCTGCTTGACTGCCTGCCAAGCTATAGTCGCGCTCAAATCGGCAAGGACATCGCCGCGGGAATCACCGTCGGCGTTCTGGCCCTGCCGCTGGCCATGGCCTTTGCCATCGCCTCCGGTTGCTCGCCGGCGGCCGGCATCTGGACCGCCATCGTCGCCGGCTTCCTGACCTCGCTGCTCGGCGGTTCGCGCGTCCAGATCGGCGGCCCGACCGGCGCCTTCATCCCCATCGTCTACGGCATCGTGGCCATCCACGGTTTCAACAACCTGCTCGGGGCGACCATGCTGGCCGGTGTTTTCCTGCTCGCCATGGGACTGGCGCGGATGGGGCAATTGATCCGTTTCATCCCGGTCACCGTCGTCATCGGTTTCACCAACGGCATCGCCGTCGTCATCTTCCTCGCCCAGATCAAGGATTTCTTCGGCCTGCGCATCGACAACCTGCCCGCCGAATTCTTCCACCGGATCAAGACGCTGGCGGCCTACGCCCATACCGTCGACCTGCCGACCCTCGCCCTGTCCACCGCCTGCTTTGTTTTCCTGCTCTCCTACAACTGGATGGCGCAACGCCTGGCGCCGCTGCGCCGCGCCCCCGGCCCACTGGTCGTGCTGATCGCCGGCACCCTGGTTTCCTTCCTGTTCGAACTGCCGGTCGAAACCATCGGCAGCCGTTTCGGCGGCATCCCGCAGGAACTGCCCAGCTTCGGCCTGCCCGAACTGTCCATTCACGACTTCGGCAAGCTGATCTCGCCGGCGATCACCATCGCCCTGCTCGGCGCCATCGAGTCGCTGCTCTCGGCGCGCGTCTCCGACAGCCAGATCGACGACCGCCACGACCCCAACCAGGAACTGATTGCCCAGGGCCTGGCAAATATCGCCGCCCCGCTGTTCGGCGGATTTGCCGCCACCGGCGCCATCGCCCGCACCTCGACCAACGTCAAATCCGGCGGCCGCACCCCGTTTGCCGGCATGATCCACGCCCTGACCCTGCTCGGCATCGTCCTCATTGCCGCGCCGCTCGCCTCCTATGTGCCGCTGGCCGCCCTGTCGGCCATCGTCATGGTCGTCGCCATCAACATGGGCGAATGGCACGAATTCAAGAAGCTGCAGCGTTTCTCCTACAACTACCGGATCATTCTGCTCGCCACCTTCTTCGTCACCGTGCTGTTCGACCTGACCATCGCCGTCGAACTCGGCATGGTGCTGGCCAGCCTGTTCTTCATCTACCGCATGTCGGAACTGACTCGCGTCGAACGCCGCCCGCTGCGCGAAGAAGCCAGCGAGCCCCAATTCCTCTACCCGGACGGCACGATGCGGGTCGCCGCCTGGCAATTGTTCGGCTCCCTGTTCTTCGGGGCAGTCAACAAGCTGGAAGTCCTGCTCGACCCGGCTGCCGGCCATCCGGAAGTGGTCATTCTCGACATGACGCAGCTGATCCAGCTCGACACGACCGGCCTGGAAGGGCTGGAAAGCCTGCTCGACAAGCTGAAGAAACGGGGTTGCACCCTGATCGTCTGCGGCCTCAACTCACAGCCCGGCTCGCTGCTCTACCGCTCCGGATTCATCGATCACCTCGGTGACGAGAATGTCTGCGCCGATCTCTCGGGCGCCCTCCAGCGCGCTTACATCCTGCTGCCCAACCTGATGGGCGGCTCGGAGGAAGACTACTGCTGATACGCAGCGAAGACCGGGGTTTTGCCAAACCGAGGCGCACAACAATTTCGATTTTCGCCATTTTTTCGGGCTGACCGTAGCATTTCAGCCTAGCCAGGCCAGGGGCCGCGCCAGCCCCGTCGGACGTCCCACCAAGGGGTGAGCGAGAGCGCCAAAAATGAAAAAAGCCCTGAGCAATCAGGGCTTTTTTGCATTTCTGGTGGTGATGGGCGGAGTCGAACCGCCGACCTATGGGTTATGAATCCATCGCTCTAACCATCTGAGCTACATCACCACACTTGAGGGCGCGGATTATAGTTTGCCGGCGTTTGGCCGGTCAACCGAAATTGCGCTCGGTTATAATGCGCAACTTTTCTGCCGCCCGCTTGCCGAAGCGGCACCACTGATTTTTAAAGTAATTCCATGCCAAAGAAACTCTTCATCCGCACCTTCGGGTGCCAGATGAACGAGTACGATTCGGACAAGATGGCCGACGTGCTCAATGCCTCTGAAGGGGTCGTCAAGACCGACAATCCCGAAGAAGCCGACATCATCCTCTTCAACACCTGCTCGGTGCGCGAGAAAGCGCAGGAGAAGGTTTTCCATGACCTCGGGCGTGTTCGCCACCTGAAGCAGCAGAATCCCAACCTGGTGATCGGCGTCGGTGGCTGCGTGGCCAGCCAGGAGGGCGAGGCCATCATCGCCCGCGCGCCCTACGTCGATGTCGTGTTCGGCCCGCAGACGCTGCATCGCCTGCCGCAACTGATCGCCGAACGAAAGGCCAACGGCAAGGCGGCGGTCGACGTTTCCTTCCCGGAAATCGAGAAGTTCGACGCGATGCCGCCCTCCGAGGTCAAAGGCGCTTCGGCCTTTGTCTCGATCATGGAAGGCTGCTCCAAGTTCTGCACCTTCTGCATCGTACCTTACACCCGTGGCGGCGAGGTTTCCCGCCCGTTCACCGACGTCCTGACCGAAGTCGCCGATCTGGCCGCCAACGGTGTCGGCGAAGTGACCCTGCTCGGCCAGAACGTCAATGCCTACCGCGGCGATATGGAAGGCACCGAAGAGAAGGCCGACCTCGCGCTGTTGATCGAATACATCGCCGAAGTGCCGGGCATCGAGCGCATCCGCTACACGACCTCGCATCCGCGCGAAATGTCGCAGCGCCTGATCGACACCTACGCCACGCAGCCGAAGCTGGTCTCGCACCTGCACCTGCCGGTCCAGGCCGGTTCGGACCGCGTGCTGGCGGCGATGAAGCGCGGCTACACGACGCTCGAATACAAGTCGATCATCCGCAAGCTGCGCGCGGCGCGTCCGGACATTTCCCTGTCGACCGACTTCATCGTCGGCTTCCCCGGCGAGACCGACGAGGATTTCGAGAAGACGATGAAACTGATCGAGGACGTCGGCTTCGACAGCTCCTTCTCCTTCATCTACAGTCCGCGCCCCGGCACCCCGGCGCTGGAACTGGAAGACAGCACGCCGGCCGAGGTCAAATCGGCCCGCCTGAGCCGTCTGCAAAAGCGCATCGACGAGCAGGCGCAGGTGATCAGCCAGGCCATGGTCGGCAGCGTGCAGCGCGTGCTGGTCGAAGGCACCTCGAAAAAGGACGCCCATGAACTGGCCGGGCGTACCGACAACAACCGCATCGTCAACTTTGCTGGCAATGCGCGCCTGATCAACACCTTCGTCGATGTCCGCATTACGTCCGCGCTGCCGCACAGCCTGAGGGGCGAAATTGTCATCCGCGAAGACTAAGCCGGCGCCCAAGCAGAAGCCGGTCGAACTGGCCCTGCAGCCGGTCGACAACGCCCAGCTGGCCAACCTGTGCGGAGCGCTGGACGAGAATATCCGGCAGATCGAAACCGGCTTCGACGTGGTGATTCGCCGCCGCAACGAGCGCTTCTCGATCGTCGGCGAGAAATCGCGCCTGACCGCCGATGCGCTACGCTACTTCTACACCATGGCGCGCGCCCCGCTAACCGTCGATGAAATCCAGCTCGGCCTGATCGAACTGACCAACGCGCCGGTCCGTCGCGTCGCGCAACGCGCCGAAGGCCCGGTCGACGGTCCGCAGCTGATCACCCGCAACACCCAGCTGCATGGCCGTACGCCGCGCCAGGTCGCCTACCTGAAGGCGATCCAGGAGCACGACATCACCTTCGGTATCGGCCCGGCCGGCACCGGCAAGACCTACCTGGCCGTCGCCTCGGCCGTCGATGCCTTCGAGCGCGATCTGGTCGAGCGCATCATCCTGACCCGGCCGGCAGTCGAAGCCGGCGAGCGCCTCGGCTTCCTGCCCGGCGACCTGACGCAGAAGATCGACCCCTACCTGCGCCCGCTTTACGACGCGCTGTACGACCTGATGGGCGCCGACCGCGTCGCCAAGCTCTACGAGAAGCGCGCCATCGAGATCGCGCCGCTCGCCTTCATGCGCGGCCGGACGCTGAACCACGCCTTCGTCATCCTCGACGAGGCGCAGAACACGACGCCGGAACAGATGAAGATGTTCCTGACCCGCATCGGTATCGGCGCCAAGGCGGTGGTCACTGGCGACATCACCCAGATCGACCTGCCCAAGGGCCACAAGAGCGGCCTCAAGGAAGCCATGGACGTGCTCGACAACGTGCGCGGCCTGGCCTTTACCCATTTCAAGAAGGAAGATGTGGTGCGCCATCCGCTGGTCGCCCGTATCGTTGAAGCCTATGAAAAACGCCAGCAACCGACTTAACCTGTCCGTGCAATATGCCTGTAACCGGGAAGGCTTACCCTTGCGGGCTGATTTTGTGCGCTGGGCGCGCGCGGCGCTGGTCGGCGGCGGCGAGATCGCCATCCGCCTGGTCGATGCCGACGAAGGCCAGGCCTTGAACCATGAATACCGCGGCAAGGACTACGCGACCAACGTGCTGTCCTTCCCGTACGAAACCGAGCCGGTGGTCATGGGCGACCTGGTCATCTGCCCGAGCGTCGTGGCCAAGGAAGCGGCCGAGCAGAACAAGCCGCTGGACGCCCACTACGCGCACCTGACGGTGCATGGGATACTGCATTTGCAAGGCCGGGACCACGACAACGACGAAGAAGCCCAGGCCATGGAAGACGAAGAAAGGGAGATTCTTGCCGCTTTGGGTTATCCAGATCCGTATCTGGCCAACTGAGCGGTTCAAACATTATGGACAGTGACAGTAAACCGGGTTTCATCGAACGCCTGACCTCCCTGCTGCTGCGCAAGCCCGAAGACCGCGAGCAGCTGATCGAGATTCTCCATACTGCCTGCGAACGCAACCTGATGGATGCGGATGCGCTGACCATCATCGAAGGCGCCCTGCAGGCCTCGGAAACGCGCGTCGCCGACGTCATGGTTCCGCGATCCCAGATGGACGTCATCGATATCGATGACCCGCTGGACAAGATCATCCCGGTCGTCATCGCCACCGCCCATTCGCGCTTCCCGGTCGTCGACGGCGACCGCGACAACGTTCTCGGCATCCTGCTCGCCAAGGACCTGCTGCGCGTGCACGCCGAGAAGGCATTCAATCTGCGCGACTGGCTGCGTCCGGCCGTCTTCATTCCTGAATCGAAGCGACTTGACATCCTGCTCCGCGAATTCCGCGTCTCGCGCAACCACATGGCCATCGTCGCCAACGAATACGGCGGCGTCGCCGGCCTGGTCACCATCGAGGACGTACTTGAACAGATCGTCGGCGACATCGAGGACGAATATGACTTCGACGAAGCGCACGACAATATCCGCCTCGACATTTCCGGCCACTATCGCGTCAAGGCCCAGACCGAGATCGACGACTTCAACGAAGCCTTCTCGACCCGCTTCCCGGACAAGGAATTCGACACCATCGGCGGCCTGATCCTGCACCACCTGGGCCGCATGCCCAAGCGCCACGAAGTTGTCGACATCGAGGGCATCCGCTTCCAGATTCTGCGCGCCGACAGCCGCCGCCTATACACGCTGCTCGTCAGCCAACCCAAGCCACAGACCGGTGCCGATCATCCATCTGCCTGAGCGGCGGCCACACCGCTTCGGCCTCGCGGCGCTGACCGGCGCCGCAGGCGTGCTCTGCTTTGCGCCTTTCGGCCTGTTCTGGCTGGCGCCGCTGATCTGGCTGGGGCTGTTCGCCCTGCTCCGCCGCGCCGAAACGCCCCGCGAAGCCTTGCTGACCGGCCTGGTGTTCGGCCTCGGCTTTTTCCTCTTCGGCGTCTCCTGGGTTTACGTCAGCCTCTCGATCTTCGGCGGCATGCCCTGGTGGCTGGCCGGCCCGGCGGCCTTCCTGTTCTGCGCGGTGATGGCGCTGTTCCCGATGCTAGCCGGCTGGGTGTTCAAACGCTGGCAACCGGCCGGCGACTGTCGGCAGGCAATCTTCTTCGCGATTTTGATCGCGCTGGTCGACTGGCTCCGGAGCTGGATTTTCACCGGCTTCCCCTGGCTGGCCGTCGGCTACTCGCAAGCGGCGCCCAGCCCGCTGGCCGGCTTTGCGCCGCTGCTCGGCGTGCATGGCCTGTCGCTACTGGTCGCGCTGGCTGGCGCGCTGCTCTGCCGCTGGCGCATCGGCCTCGGCTTCATCGCCCTGCTCGCCCTCAGCGGCTTCGGGCTACGCCAGGTAGCGTGGACCGAGCCGGTCGGCGAAGCAGTCAGCGTCGCCCTGATCCAGGGCAATATCCCGCAGGAAATGAAATTCCGCCCCGAGGCCTTCATCCGCACGCTGGACCTCTATCGCGACCTGATCGCCGCCAATCCGGCGCAACTGACCTTGCTGCCCGAAACCGCACTACCCGTTTTCCTGGACCAGGTGCCGCCTGACTATCTTGAAGAGCTGAAGACGCTGGCCCGCCGCCACGATGGCGACCTGATCGTCGGCACCGTGACAGGCAATGTCGCCGATGCCTACTACAACAGTGCAATCACCCTGGGGAGCGCGCCGCTGCAGATCTACAGCAAGCAGCATCTGGTGCCCTACGGCGAATTCATCCCGCCCGGCTTCGACTGGTTCATGAAATTGGCCGACATCCCGATGTCGTCCTTCTCGCGCGGCCCGGAAAAGCAGCCGCCGCTGGCCGTCGCCGGGCAGCAGGTGGCGGTCAATATCTGCTACGAGGACGTCTTCGGCGAGGAAATCATCCGCGCCCTGCCTGCCGCCGGCATCCTGGCCAACCTGTCGAATACCGCCTGGTTCGGCCGCTCGCTGGCCCAGCCGCAACATCTGCAGATCGCCCAAATGCGCGCCACCGAAACTGGCCGGCCGATGCTGCGCGCGACCAACACTGGCATGACGGCGATCATCGCCGCCGACGGCACGGTGCAGGCCGTCCTGCCGCCGTTTACGACCGGTGTGCTCAAGGGTGAAGTACGGGCTTATGCCGGCATGACGCCGTATACGCGCTTCGGCAACTGGCCGGCGCTGGGCTTGATGGCGGCCCTGGGACTGCTCGCTCTGACGGGAATGCGGCGACGCGCCGCTTGAGCCACAGCGGCACCAGAAAATTTCAAATTTGGGCAAAATTTCCGGCCGACCGTAGCATTTCGGCCATTTCTTCCCGCTGACCGCGGGAGCGCCGCGCGTCAAGCCAGGCCCGGCTATCCGGAGATCAGCCCCGGTGATCCACCCACCAGGTCAGCCCCTTCACATTGAGCTCAAGGTCGGTGGCGAGGATTTCCAGGATAGTGGCTTCCGGCAGCGTGCAGCCGTGGGCGCGCAGCTCGGCCAGGAAGTAGGCGGCCAGTTCCTGCTTGATCGCAGCATGACGCGTTTCACCGTCGTTGGCATGGGCTTCGGCCAGTTCGACATGGCGATCCAGGATGCGGTGGAGATCGGCGCCCCGCGCCGGCACGTCGTGCACCTGGGCGTAGTGTGTCAGGTACATGGCGCTCGGCTGGTAACTCAGCAGGCGATCGATGGAAGCGCGCATTTCGGCCGGATCGAACTGGGTCGGGCTGGTCGTCGGCAGGATGAACTGGCGGCCGTCCACGTCGAATTCACGGTAGGAGAGGCCGAACATGTCGCCGCTGAAAATGGCATTGGCCTTGCGGTCGACGATGCAGATATGGTGCTTGGCGTGGCCCGGGGTGTCGATCATCAGCAGTTCGCGGCCGCCGAGTTGGAGGGTCAGGCCTTCGTGGGCGTCGATGATGCGCTCGGCGGGGATGGGCAGGATGTCGCCGTAAACCGTTTCGACGTATTCCTTGCCGTAGACGGCCGTCACGCCGGCCACCAGTTTCGACGGCTCAGCCATGTGGCGCGAACCGCGCGGATGGACGACCAGCCGGGCGTTGGGGAATTCGCGCATCAGTGCGCCGGCGCCACCGGCGTGGTCGAGGTGGATGTGGGTGAGGATCACGTAATCGACCGCATCGCGGCCGAGGCCAACCTTGTTCAGCGCTTCCAGCACGTTGGGCAGCGAGTCGTTGCTGCCGGTATCGATGAAGGCGACGCGGCCGTCGTCGACGATCATGTGGATCGCGGCCAGGATCGGGCGCACATAGCCGGCATCGAAAGCGATGATGCCGTTGCCGTAGTCTCTCCAGTCGAACATGTCCATACCCATCCGTATTGAGGCCGGCGATTATACCGGCACAGCGCCGGCCGCGCGCTTAACCGGCCTTGCTCGCTGTCGGCGCTGCGGCCTGGGTGTTGCGCCCCGCCCGCAAATGCTGGACGGCCTGTTCCAGGCGCTGCTTTTCGGCCAGCACCTTGCCGGCGTAGCGGCGTTCCGGGTCGGTGACCGCCCCGCCGAACTGCTGCAGGCCGCTTTCCAGCCCGCCGTTGCGGCGAATCGATTCCTGCAGGACCCTGGCGCCGACCTGAACGTTGATCACAGGGTTGAGAAAGGCCGCCTGATCGGCGTCTTCCGGCAATTTGTCCTGGTGGTAGCGCGGCACGACCTGCATCAGGCCCTTGGCGCCGACGACGCTTTCGGAGAACGGATTAAAGCGCGATTCGATACCGATCACGGCGATGATCAGCAGCGGATCGAGATGCAGTTGCCGGCCGGCCGACTGGGCCGTGACAAATATCGGTTCGAGCGCTTCCTGGGAAACGCGATAGCGCCGGGAGACGTAGTCCATCGCCCCGCGCATGCGGGCACTGAGCGCCTCGGAAGCAATGTCGACGTCCTCGACCTCCGGCTCCTCGTCGAATGCCACTTCGGCCGAGGCCGGCAGCAGAGACTTCAGGCCGCCGAGCATGGTGGGATTGCCGCTTTGGACACCGACCAGGGCCAGCACGAAAAACACGCCGGCCAACATCAGGAATTTCTGGAAAAGGGAAGACGCAACGGCGGAAAGCCGCAACATCGATGAAGGGAAAACTGTTGAGGTAAACATGCGACCTCCTTCACTGTTGCCACTGCCGAAAGACTTCCACGACAGCGAACGGTTACAGGGGGTACGACATCGGCCTGGCCCGGAAAAGTGGGTTCGCTGGACACCGCAGCCAGGTGATCTGATTGCCGCGGAAACCGATGCTGCACCGCAGCATTGACGCCACTATATTGATTTATATAGTTATTGTCAATCCAGCCCTCGGCACACCTGGTATTTTGTGTTGCATCGCCGCAACAAAACCGGCAGATTCAGCGCCCCGCCGGCCAGTCAAAACAGCTCGGATTGCCGCCTTCAATTTGGGGTATTTTTCCCGCCTGACCCCGGCGCCGGCCAGGGCCTCCATGGCGCTGAAGCCGCCTAGGCGGCCTTGATCCGGTCGGCGAACACCTTGCGCAGTTTGTACGCCTTGGGCGCGACCACGGCGATGCAATAACCCTGCTCCGGATTGCGTCGAAAATACTGGTGGTGATATTCCTCTGCCTCAAAAAAGGTGACGGCGGGAGTTACTTCGGTAACGATGGGCGAACTCCAGATCCCCTCGCCATTGAGCCGGTCGATCATCGCTTCGGCGACGGCCTGCTGGCCGGCGTCATGGAAAAAGATGGCCGAGCGGTACTGCGTGCCGACATCGTGCCCCTGACGGTTCGGCGTCGTCGGATCGTGGATCGTGAAGAAGGCGGCGAGCAGCGTCTCGAAGTCGATTTTCGCCGGGTCGAAGGTGATCTGCACGACTTCGGCGTGGCCGGTATTTCCCCGGCAAACGGCTTCGTAGGTGGGATGCGGGTCGCCGCCGCCCATGTAACCGGGCAGCACCGAGAGCACGCCATCGAGTTGCTCGAAAGCGGCTTCCAGGCACCAGAAACAGCCACCGGCGAGGGTGGCAAGGGCTTGCGTCATCGCGCCATTCCTTTTGTTGAAAGACAGGCATCGGATTGCGCAAACGCGCTTTTGTTCCCGCCATTCATGATGTGCAGCGGCGCACCTCGCCGCGCAGGCCGTCGACTTCGACCTCATCGCCGTCGCGCAGTTGGCCCATGATTCCGGGCAGATTGACGACGGCCGGCAAGGCGAATTCGCGGGCGACGATGGCGCCATGCGACATGTAGCCGCCGGTCTCGACGATCAGCCCGGCCGCTTGCAGGAACAGCGGCGTCCAGCCGGGATCGGTGGACGGCGCGACGAGGATTTCGCCGGGCAACAGCCGCTCCCGTTCGGCCGGATGGCGCAACACGCGAACCCGCCCGCGCGCCGCCCCGGTGCCGGTCGCCACGCCGCGCCAGAGCTTGCCGTCACCGGCCTCGCGCCCGGCTGGCCTGGGCGGCGCCTGCGGGCTGCCAACGGCATCGATCAACAGGTATTCCGGCGCCTCTTCCTGCGCCCATGCCTTGAAGATCGCCTCGCGTTCGAGCACCCGGGCCAGCATGCCGACTGGCGGCAGATCGCCGGCCAGCACGCGGAAAGCTTCGCTGGGCATACCCAGGAAGCAGTCCTCGACCCGTCGCAAGGCGCCCTGTTCGACGCCCAACTGCGCTGCCGCCAGGATCGTCCGCCGCGCCGCATCAAGACTGGCGACGATGGCGCTGCGCGCCGCTTCGCGCTGGTTGCACTCCTGGTTCGCCGCCTTCAGCATCTGGCGCAGCAGCAGGCGCCGCCACCACGGCAGGCGGGTCGCCACCTTCGCCCAGGCCTGGTCCCGGGCGGCTTGCTGGCGTTGGCGCAGCGCGGCTTCGTCGACATCGGCCAGTGCGGCGATCTGGGCGAGCAGCAATTCCGGCTGCTCACGCAGGCGCAGGCTGCGGTAGTAGGTTTCGTAGTGGCCGCGGTGGCCGTACTTTTCCAGAAACTCGGCAAAGGCTTTTTGAAATTTTGGGCTTTTTTCCGGCTGACCGTAGCATTCCGGGCTTTTGGCCAATCGGGCCAGGGCCAGCAGGGCATAGCCCTGTTGCGCCGTCACGCTCGGCTCGCCGCCGGCCAGCAAGGCGGCGAGCAGGGCCTCGCCTTCGTCGGGGAAAGCCTTTTCGAGCATCGGCACCAGCAAGGACAGGGTGCCGCCGCCCGAGCCCTGCAGGAAATGCATCTCGACCTCGGCGCCGGCCGCCAGCGCCTGCTGGCGCAGCAGCCGCGCCAAGCCGGCAGCGTCGTTCGGCAATGGCGTCTGTCGCGTCTGGCTGGCCGTGGCATGCACCCGCGCAACCGCGGCCATGCCACGCCGGCGCTGGCCAGGTGCCAGCACCAGGTAGCGCAGCATGCGCCCGAGGCGCATCAGCCGCTGGCGCCAGGAAGGCGACGGCACGGCGATTTCCGGCTGATGGCCGCCCATCAGGGCATTGAGCTGCCCGGGCGGCAAGCCGATGGCGTCCCATGCCTCCCACTGCAGAATCGAGGCTTCGAGATAGAGGCGCCCATGAAACAGCCCAGCCCGCTGCACGCCAGGCAGCAGGGGATAGCCGCACAACTTCCAGCCTTGCTCGAGCAGGCTGTTGACGCCCCAGCGCGAAAACGCCCAGTCGCAGGGTGACAGTGGCTCGGGCATCACTTCGCAGGTGTTGCCGCGGGTCCAGATCACCGGCTGGCCGCGCAGGGCGTCGTAGCTGCGGTATGGCCTGGCGGTCACCGGGCGCGCCTGGGTCAGCCAGAAGCGCTGGCCATCCCAGGCCCATTCGAGGTCGTAGAAGGGCGAAACAAAATCCAGCGCGATGGCTGCGTCGTAGAGCAGGTTGGCCAGATGCTCGGCCTTCTCAGTTTCGAAAACAAAGCCCGCCGCCCGTTCCGGCGCCACGGCCTGGCTCGCCGTCCCGCCCGCGGCCAGCGGCACGCTGATCGTTTGCTTGCTGCCGGCGCGCCGTTCGAGCAGATGCCATTCGCTGGCCGCATTTTCAACGAAAACATACTCGTCGCCGGCTGCCTGCCCGGCCACCAGCGATTCGCCCAGGCCCCACTGCGCCTGCACGACCAGGCGGTCGAAGCGGCCGTTCAGCGGATCGCAGGTGAAGGCGATGCCGGAGGCCTGCGCGGCGACCATCGGCATCACGATGACCGCCATCAGCGGTGTATCCGGCAGGCCCAGCTTTTGCCGGTAGGCCTCCGCCGTTGGCGTATCGAGCGACGTCCAGACCGCCGCGATCGCCGCCGCCATTTGCTCGCGGCCCAGCACGTTGAGGCAGGAGCGGTAGATGCCGGCAAAGGAAGCCTTGCTGCCGTCCTCACCGACCGCTGACGAGCGCACGGCCAACGCCTGGCCCTGCCAGCCACGGCGTGCGATGGCCGCATCGAGCGCGGCCAGCAGTTCGGCCGGCACGCCGTCCCGACGCAACCGGCTGCACGCCGCCGGGATCACCACGAATTCCGGCACCGGCAAGCCAAAGCGGCGCAGGCGAGCGAGTTGCCATGCTTTGCCGCCCACCGTCGCGGCGCTGCCCGCCAGCAGGCGGTCGTCGTCGACCAGCCAGTCCTCGACGCCTAGGCTCGACATGCCAACCCCTCCAGAAAGACGCTCAGCATCTTGTCCATTTCCGTCGGCAGCGAATCGGCTGCCCCGCCCAGCCAGCGCAGCAACGCCGCCAGGTAAAGAAATTCCAGATAAACGGCCAGCGCCGCCGGCTCGATATCCTGACGAAAGGCGCCGGCCGCCTGGGCATCGGCGATCAGCTCGGCGAAGATCGGCTCCAGGCCGCTCCGCTCGACCGCCGCACCGGCGCGCCGCGGTTCACCCAGGCGAAACTGCAAATAAGCCGGCAAGTAACGCCGGTTGCGCTCGGACCAGTCCGCCGAGGCCGCCATGAAGCGCCGCAGCCGGGCCGGGCCGGGCGCCTCGGCCGCCAGGATGCGCCGTCCCTCGGCCTCGCCCTCGCGCAGTTCGCGGTGAAATCGATGCCGCAGCAGTGCCTCCTTGACCGGAAAGTGCTTGTACAGCGTGCCTTTGGCGACATCGGCGACCTGCGCGATGCGCTCCATCGTCACCTGTTCGTAGCCCTCGGCTTCGAACAAGGCCCATGCCGTGTCGGCCAGATGATCCAGCTGCTGCAAGCGTTTGCGCTCGCGGCGGCCGGGTTCGACGGGATCAATCGCTGTCATGACGAGCTCCTGTTGGGGCGGAAGCAAAAAGGTCCGCCCAATAAAAATCGACGACGTAAATTATTATACGTCGTTCAATATTTATCAAGCATCGCCACCGGCCATGACCGTGGCCCCCAAAAGCAAGTAAAATCGAGCGTTTCGAATCAAGACCGAGTGCATCCGATGAGCACCAGCAAGAAGCCCACTTTTCAAGAAATCATCCTGCGTCTGCAGCAATACTGGAGCGACAAGGGTTGCGCCCTGCTCCAGCCCTACGACATGGAAGTCGGCGCCGGCACCAGCCACACCGCGACCTTCCTGCGGGCCATCGGCCCCGAGCCGTGGAAAGCCGCCTACGTGCAACCGTCGCGCCGCCCCAAGGACGGCCGCTACGGCGAGAACCCGAACCGCATGCAGCATTACTACCAGTTCCAGGTGGTCCTGAAGCCGGCCCCGGACAACATTCTTGAGCTCTACCTCGGTTCGCTGGAAGCGCTCGGCTTCGATCTGAAGAAAAACGACGTCCGCTTCGTCGAAGACGACTGGGAAAACCCGACGCTCGGCGCCTGGGGCCTGGGCTGGGAAGTCTGGATGAACGGCATGGAAGTGACCCAATTCACCTACTTCCAGCAGGTCGGCGGCATCGATTGCAAGCCGATCACCGGCGAAATCACCTACGGCATCGAACGCCTGGCGATGTACCTGCAAGGCGTCGAAAACGTTTTCGACCTGGTGTGGACCGACGGCCTGACCTACGGCGACGTCTACCACCAGAACGAAGTCGAGCAGTCGGCCTACAACTTCGAGCACAGCAACGTCGACTTCCTGTTCCACGCCTTCGGCAAGCACGAAGAAACCGCCGTGCACCTGATGGGCGCCCAACTGGCGCTGCCGGCGTACGAACAGGTGCTCAAGGCCGCCCACACCTTCAACCTGCTCGACGCCCGCGGCGCCATCTCGGTCACCGAGCGCGCCGCCTACATCGGCCGCATCCGCAACCTGGCGCGCGCCGTGGCACAAGCCTACCTGGACAGCCGCGCCCGCCTCGGCTTCCCGATGGCGCCCAAGGAATGGGCCGCCGAAGTCCTCGCCCAGATTGAAAAGAAAGCTGCCTGATCATGTCGTCCAAGAATCTGCTCGTTGAACTGTTTGTCGAGGAACTGCCGCCCAAGGCGCTGAAGAAGCTGGGCGAGGCCTTTGCCGCCGCGCTGGCCACCTCCCTGAAGAATGCCGGCCTGGCCCCGGCGACTGCCGCCATCACCGCCTACGCCTCGCCGCGCCGGCTGGCCGCCCACGTCACCGACGTCGCCGCCGTCGCCGCCGACAAGCCGGTGGTCCAGAAGCTGATGCCGGTCGCCGTCGGTCTCGATGCCGCCGGCAACGCGACGCCTGCCCTGCTGAAGAAGCTGGCCGCCCTCGGCGCCGACGCCTCGGCCGTCGCTGCTCTGCGCCGCGAGAACGACGGCAAGGCCGACATCCTGTTCTACGACAGCCTGGCCAAGGGCGCCACGCTGGCCGATGGCCTGCAGAAGGCCGTCGAAGCCGCGCTGGCCGCGCTGCCGATTCCCAAGGTGATGACCTACCAACTGGCCGACGGCTGGAGCAGCGTCAATTTCGTCCGCCCGGCACATGGCCTGGTCGCCCTGCATGGCGCCGACGTCGTACCGGTCTCGGTGCTCGGCCTGAACTCCGGTCGTGAAACGCACGGCCATCGCTTCGAGGCCGCCGTCGACCCGGTGGTGATCGCCGATGCCGACAGCTACGCCGCAACCCTGGCCAAGGACGGCGCCGTGATCGCCTCCTTCGCCGAGCGCCGCGCCGAAATCGCCCGCCAGCTGGCCGCCGCTGCCGCCAAGGCCGGTGGCAAGCCGATTGACGACGACGCGCTGCTTGACGAAGTGACCGCCCTGGTCGAGCGCCCGAACGTGCTGATCGGCCAGTTCGAGCCGGAATTCCTGGCCGTGCCGCAGGAATGCCTGATCCTGACCATGAAGGCCAACCAGAAATACTTCCCGCTGCTCGACGCTGCTGGCAAGCTGACCAACCAGTTCCTGGTCGTCAGCAACATCAGCCCGGCCGACGCCAGCGCCGTGATCGGCGGTAACGAGCGTGTCGTGCGTCCGCGTTTGGCCGACGCCAAGTTCTTCTTCGACCAGGATCGCAAGAAGTCGCTGGAATCGCGCGTCGCCGGCCTGGCCAAGGTCGTCTATCACAACAAGTTGGGTACCCAGGGCGAGCGCGTCGCGCGCGTCGCAGCGATTGCCCGTGCCATTGCCGATCACCTCGGCGGCGGCGCCCTGTCGCAACACGCCGAACAGGCCGCGGTGCTGGCTAAGGCCGACCTGCTGACCGACATGGTCGGCGAATTCCCCGAACTGCAGGGCATCATGGGCCGTTACTACGCCCAGCACGACGGCCTGAACGCCGACGTCGCCGATGCCATCGAGGACCACTACAAGCCGCGCTTCGCCGGCGATACGCTGCCGCGCGGTCTGGTCGGCACCGTTGTCGCGCTGGCCGACAAGCTGGAAACCCTGGTTGGCATGTTCGGCATCGGTCAGATTCCGACCGGCGACCGCGACCCGTTCGCGCTGCGCCGCCATGCACTGGGTGTGATCCGCATGCTGGCCGAGGGCGACCTCGCGCTGCCGCTGGCCCAACTGCTGCAAACCGCTGCCGCACCGTTTGCCACGGTCGATGGCTTCAAGCCGGCCGAAACCGCGCTGGCCGATTTCATCTACGACCGCCTGGCCGGCAACCTGCGCGAACAGGGCTACACGGCGCAGGAAGTCGATGCCGTGGTCTCGCAACGGCCGCAGCGCCTGGGCGACATTCCGAAGCGTCTGGCCGCCGTGCGCGCCTTCTCGGCTCTGCCGGAAGCCGCCGCGCTAGCCGCCGCCAACAAGCGGGTGGGCAACATCCTGAAGAAGGTCGAGAATCCGGTCGAAGCCAACGTCGACAACGCCCTGCTCAAGGAAGCCGCCGAAATCGCCCTGCACGATGCGCTGGTCGATGTCGTGCCGCAAGCCGATGCGGCCTTCGATACCGGCGACTACGCCGAGTCGCTGCAGGCCCTGGCGGCACTGCGCGCCCCGGTCGACAGCTTCTTCGACGACGTCATGGTCAATGCCGAAGACCCCGCCCTGCGCGCCAATCGTCTCGGTCTGCTGGCCAAGCTGCACGCGGCGATGAACAAGGTCGCCGACATTTCCAAGCTGTCTGCCTGAGACCCGAAAGGCCGCCATGCCCACCAAGCTCGTCATCCTCGACCGCGACGGCGTGATCAATCTCGATTCGGCCCAGTTCATCAAGAACCCGGCCGAATGGAAACCGATCCCCGGGAGCCTGGAAGCCATCGCCCGGCTGACCCAGAGCGGCTACAAGGTGGTCGTCGCGACCAACCAGTCGGGCGTCGGGCGCGGGCTGTTCGACATGGAAATGCTGAACCAGATCCACAGCAACATGCACAAGGCCGTGGTGGCGCTGGGCGGGCGGATCGACGCCATCTTCTACTGCCCGCATGCGGCCGATTCGCAGTGCGACTGCCGCAAGCCGAAGCCCGGCATGCTCAAGCGCATCTCGGAAACGCTCAACGTCGAGCTGGCCGGCGTGCCGGCCATCGGCGATTCGCTGCGCGACCTGCAAGCCTGCGCGGCGGTCGGTTGCCAGCCGATGCTGGTGATGACCGGCAAGGGGACGAAGACCAAGGCGGACAACGAGCTGCCGGCCGGCACGCTGGAATTCGCCGACCTGGCGGCGGCGGTCAATCACATTCTGGCCAAGGAAAAGAAATGAACGCCCTGCGCTCCACGCTGTTCATGGCCTACGCCATCGTCTGGTCGGTATTCACAGCGCCGCTGGTGGTCGTCGCCGCGCTCGCCCTGCGCGGCCTGTGGGGCTACCGCTTCGGCAAGTTGTGGCGGCTCGGCGTCCAGTTCGGCGTCGAGAACATTCTCGGCATCCGGCCCAAGGTCATCGGTCTGGAAAACATGCCGAAGGAGCCTTGCGTGATCCTCGCCAAGCACCAGTCGGCCTGGGAGACGATGACCATCCAGGACTACGTGCCCAATGGCGCCTACTGCGTCTTCGTGCTCAAGAAGGAACTGTTGAAAGTGCCCTTCCTCGGCTGGGGGCTGGCCGCGATGAAGATGATTTCGATCGACCGCGCCGCCGGCAAGGACGCGCTTGACCAGGTCGTCACCCAGGGTCGCGAGCGGCTCAAGCAGGGCTTTTACGTGATCCTCTTTCCGGAAGGCACGCGCGTGCCGCCGGGCCAGAAGAAGCGCTACAAGCCCGGCGGCGCCTATCTCGCCACCCACGTCGGCTGCAAGGTCGTGCCGATCGCCCACGACGCCGGCGAACTGTGGCCGCGCCAGGCCTTCATCAAGAAGCCGGGCACCGTCACGATCAGCATCGGCCCGGCTTTCGACGCCACCGGCATGACCGAAATCGAGGTCAACCAGAAGGCCGAGGCGTGGATCGAGGACGAGATGCACCGCATCTCGCCGCATCGCTACCTGGATGCCTCGCACAACGCCACCTGAAGCGGCCCGCCAGGTCGTCATCGCCGGCCAGGCGGTGAGCTACGAGCTGCGGCGCAGCCAGCGGCGGACCATCGGCCTCTCCATCGACCATCGCGGCCTGCGCATCGGCGCACCGAGCCGTGCCCGGATCGGCGACATCGAGAACCTGATCCACCAACACGGCCAGTGGGTGCTCGACAAGCTGGCCGCCTGGCGCGACCGCCCGGCCGCCACCCGGCTGGCAGTCGCCGACGGCATGGTGATTTCCGTCCTCGGCGAACCGCTGACCATCGCCTTCACCACGCTCGGCCGCGCCCGCTGGCAGTTCGGCCCGGCCACGCTCTACCTGCGCGTTGCGCCGGGTGACGATGCCAACGCCCTGCTCGAATCCGCCCTGCGCGAAAAAGCCCGCGCCGTCTTTGCCGAACGCCTGGCCCATCACGCCCCGCGGCTCGGTGTGGCGGTCCCGCCGCTGCGCCTGTCGTCGGCCCGCACGCGCTGGGGCAGTTGCAGCCACCGCGGCGGCATCGCGCTGAACTGGCGCCTGGTACTGATGCCGCTGCCGCTCGTCGATTACGTCGTCTGCCACGAACTGGCCCATCTCAAGGAAATGAACCACAGCCCGCGTTTCTGGTCGGTGGTTGAACAACTCTGTCCGGACTGGCCGGCGCTGCGTCGCGAACTGCGCCAGCAAGCCCGACTCATCCCCATCCTTTAAGGAAAAAGCATGCGCATCCTGCACACCATGATCCGTGTCGGCGACCTCGACAAATCCATCGCCTTCTATACCGAAGTCCTCGGCATGCAGCTGATTCGCCGCCAGGACTACCCGGACGGCCGCTTCACGCTGGCTTTCGTCGGCTATGGCGACGAAGCCAAGGAAGCCGTGCTCGAACTGACCCACAACTGGGACACCCCGGCCTACGATCTGGGCAACGGCTACGGCCACGTCGCGCTGGCCGTGCCGGATGCGGCCGCCGCCTGTGCCGCGATCAAGGCCCGTGGCGGCAAGGTGGTGCGCGAAGCCGGGCCGATGAAGCACGGCAATACCATCATCGCCTTCGTCGAGGATCCGGACGGTTACAAGATCGAATTGATCCAGCGCGACTGATCAGGATCAAGGTCGCACTCCTGGAGGCCGCCGATACTGAAGGCGCAAAGGAGATTGCCATGGCCTTCCCTGAATTCTTTTCCCGCGTTCCCGCCATCACCGTCCGCGACCCGCTGGCCGAACTGCTCGGCGCTGCCGAGGACGGGCTGATTGAATACCGCTTTGCCGATGCCGTCAAACTGGCCGGGCATTCCTGCCCGACCGTAGCCGGCGCCTGGCTGATGAGCGTGCGCGCCCTGCGCGCGCTGTACGGCGATGAAACGCCGGTGCGCGGCAATATCGCCGTCGCCCTGCATGAAACCATCGACAGCGGCGTCGCCGGCGTCATCGCCAGCGTGGCGACGCTGCTGACCGGCGCCGCCGGCGAAGGCGGCTTCCGGGGCCTGGGCGGCCAGTACTGCCGGCGCGGGCTGCTCAGTTTCGGGCTGTCGGGCATCGCCGGCATGGCTTTCCGGCGCCTGGACACGAATGCTACGGTCGATTGCTTTTTTCGGCCAAATTCCGTAACCGCCGATCCACGTATGGGCGAACTGCTGCCGATGATTCTCCACGGCGGCGCCGATCCGGCGCAGACCCGCCTGTTCGGCGAACTCTGGCAGGACCGCGTGCGCCGCCTGCTGCTCGACCACGCCGACGATCCGGCCGTCGTCGAGGTGCGCCGCCTGGTTTGAGGCTTCAGGCCAGCGCCTCGCGCACGACGCTTTCGAAGCGATCGACCACCGCCGCCCACTGGTGGCCGAGCATCGTTTGCCGGGCTGCCGCGCCGAGCGCCGGCAGGCATTCCGGCGCCGACACTAGGTCGAGCGCCGCGCTGCGGTAAGCCTCCTCGTCGCCGGGCGCCGCCAGGCAGCCGTTGCTGCCATCGACGATCAGTTCGGCCGCCGCGGCGCTGCGGTAGGCGACGACCGGCAGGCCGCTGGCCATCGCCTCGGCGACCACGTTGCCGTAGGTCTCGGTCAGACTGGGGAAGAGGAACAGGTCGGCGCTGGCGTAGTGGGCGGCCAGGTCCTCGCCGAGGCGCAGGCCGGCGAAATGGTGTTCGGGATGATCGACAGCCAGTTGCCTGGCCGACGGCCCGTCGCCCACCCAGACCATCCTGGCCCGCGGATGCCAGACCTGGATCGCGGCAAAGGTCTTCTCGACCAGCGCCAGGTTCTTCTCGGCGGCCAGCCGCCCGACGTAGAGGCAGGCCGGGCCGTCGCCATCGACGCCCCATTGGGTACGCAGGGTGGCGCTGCGCCGGGCCGGGTCGAACAAGCTGGTATCGACGCCGCGACCGACGACGCGCACGCCGCTCAGCCCCTCGCCGGCCAGGTCGGCGGCCAGCGCGGCCGTCGGCACCATGGTCGCCCGTGTCCGCCGGTGCAGGGTGCGCAGGTAGGCGGCCACCGCCGGGCGCATCCAGCCGACGCCGTAATGCACGCTGTAGCGGTCGAAATTGGTGTGAAAGCCCGAGGTCACCGGGATGCCCAGCTTGCGGGCGACGCTGACGGCCGACCAGCCGAGCGGCCCTTCGGTGACGACATGGACCAGGTCCGGCCGCTGTTGCCGCCATTGCCGGGCCAGCCGGCGACCGGCCGGCAGGCCGAAGCGCAGGCCGGGATAACCGGGCAGCGGCAGGCCGGGCAGCGCCAGCTCGTGCTCACTGCCGGCATCGGACTGGCCCTGGCGGGGCCGGATCACGCTGACCCGGTGGCCGCGCTCGCGCAGGCCGCCGACCAGCCGGCCGACGGTCATTGCCACGCCATTGACCTCGGGCGGAAAGGTTTCGGTGACGAAAGCGATGGCCAGCGACATCAGGCCACCTCCAGCAGCACGCAAGCCCAGACGCTGACCACCATCAGCAGCGAGACGAGCACCGCGGCGCTACCGATGTCCTTGGCGCGCTTGGCCAGCCGGTGGTTTTCCAGGCCGACGCGGTCGACCACCGCCTCGATGGCCGAATTGAGCAGTTCGACGACCAGCACCAGCAGCACGCTGGCGATCATCAGGGCGCGCGCCAGCCAGGGCACGGGGAGCAGGAAGGCCGCCGGGATCAGCAGCGCGGCAAGCAGGACTTCCTGGCGGAAGGCATCCTCGCAGAGGTAGGCCGCCTTCAGCCCGGCCAGCGAGTAGTTGAAGGCATTCCACACCCGGCGCAGGCCGGTCTTGCCCTTGAACGGCGATTCGTTGGCCGGGTCGAGCCCGAGCTGGTTCGGCGACGGTTCCTGCATGACACCTCCGTGAAAGCACTCACGGTAAGCGGGCGAGGCTAAGTTTTGATGACAGCAAAGGTCATCTCGATGTCACAATCCGGCCCTAAGCTCCTTCAGTTTTGCCCCTCATGCGCTTCTTACTTGTCCTCTCCGGCCTGCTCGCTGCCATTCCGGCAGCCCATGCCGCCCGCCCAATGACCACCGACGACGCCCGGCTGACCGACGCCGGTGCCTGCCAGGTCGAAACCTGGGTGCACATCCACGGCCAGCAGCGCGAATGGTGGGCGCTGCCCGCCTGCAATCCCGGCGGCAATTTCGAACTGACCGTCGGCGGCGCACTGGCCTTTGACGGCAGCCGGGCCGAAAGCGGCGCCCACCTGATCCAGGGCAAGACGCTGATCAAGCCGCTGGAGACCAACGGCTACGGGATCGGCTTCGCACTCGGCTACGCCACCCAGCCGGGCAACGACAGTTCGGGCAATCCCTATTTTTACGTCCCGGTCAGCGTTTCGCTGGCCGACGACCGCGTCGTCCTCCACACCAATCTCGGTTACACCCGCGAACGGGAGAACCGCGAAAATCGTCTGACCTGGGGCATCGGCAGCGAAACCCAGCTCGCCAGCCGGACCTGGCTGATCGCCGAAAGCTACGGCCAGGACAAGGGCAATCCGTTTTTCCAGCTGGGTGTGCGGCAGTGGATCGTCCCCAACCGGGTCCAGGTCGACACCACCTACGGCAGCCAGCTCGGGCACATCGGCCAGCAGCACTGGATTTCGGTCGGCCTGCGGCTGATTTCGCCGACCTGGTTCTAGCGCTCCGCCCGGAATGCTATCCCCCCAGGGGACTTCCTTCGGGGCGCGCTTGGTCGGATATTTTGGCCAAAATCGGAAATCCTGATCGTCGCGTACAGCCGGGCCAGCCGTTCGGCCATCGCCACGTCGCTCCATTCCCGCGCATAGGCCGGCGCCTCTTGCTGCAGATGCCGCCACGTGGCCGGGTGATTCAGGAAATGGCCGAGGGTTTCGCCAAAGGCCCTGGTGTCGGCGGGCGGTGAAAAAGCACCGCGTCCCGGGGCCAGGATATCCGTCGTGCCCATTTCGGACAGCGCGATGACCGGCAGGCCGGCCGCCATCGCTTCGAGCAGGACCAGGCCCTGCGTCTCGGTGCGCGAGGCGAAGACGAAGACATCGGCCGCCGCGTAGCAGTCGGGCAGCGCCTGCTGGCGGTCGAGGTAGCCGATGAAGCGCACCGCCTCCGACAAGCCGAGGGCAGCGGTCTTCGCCTTCAGGTCGGCCATTGCCGGGCCTTCGCCGGCAACGACGAGCAGCACATCCGGCACCGCCTGGCGGGCATGGACCAGCGCTTCGAGCAGGAAACCGATATTTTTCTCATGGGCGACGCGGCCGACAAACAGGGCCACCGGCCGCTGCTCGGCAATGCCGTGCTGGCGCCGGAAAGCGATGCCGTTGCCGGCGGCGAACTGGGCCATCGGGATGCCGGTCGGCAGCACGTGCAGCGGCGCCGTCACGCCGTAGGCGCTCAGCCGGTCGCGCATCGCCGTCGATGGCACGACCACCGCGTCAAGCGCATTGCATTGGCGACGGGAGAAGGCCCGGGCCTGGCCGCGCAGCCAGCCGGCCGGGAGCCAGCGGGCGTAGTGCTGCAGGTATTCCTCGAACAGCGTGTGATAGGTCGCCACCACGGGCAGGCCCAGGGTTCGCGCCGCCTTGAGGCCGGCGTAGTGGGCGATGAAGGGGGTCTGGATATGGATCAGGTCGCAGTCCTGCGCCGCTTCAAGCACCGCCCGGTGCATCGCCCGCCAGCCGACCAGCCGGTCCTCAGGATCACCCGGCAGCGCCCGGCCGGCGACGCGGACGACGCCTTCTTCGTCGGCCTCGTCGCCGTAGCGCGGGACGACCAGCCGGACTTCGACCCCCTGCCCGGCCAGCGTCCGGCGAAAGGTCTCGATTGAGGTCGATACGCCGTTGATCCGGGGGAAATAAACATCGGAAACCATCAATACGCGCATCTCATGCCTCCACTGCTTTACGGGCCATTTCGTCGGCCATTTCGCCGACTGATTCCGCCACCGGCGGCGCCAGCCGGCGAAGCGGCTGGGCTTCGGCCCAGGTCACCAGTTCCAGCCGGCCGTCGAAGTGCTCGACGATGGCCGTGCAGGAATCGACCCAGTCGCCGCAATTCACATAAGTCAGGCCGTCGATCTCGCGGATCGCTGCCCAATGGATATGGCCGCAGATCACCCCGTCAAGCCCGCGCTCCTTGGCATGGTGAATGGCCGATTCTTCGAAATCGAAAATGAAATTCAGCGCCGTCTTGACCTTGCGCTTGGCGTAGCCGGCCAGCGACCAGTAGCCGGAAATCCCCAGCTTGCGCCGCCCCCAGGAGAGCAGCGCATTGAGCCGGACCAGCAGTTCGTAGGCCTTGTCGCCAAGTACCGCCACCCAGCGATGATGGCGCGTCACCTGGTCGAACTGGTCGCCGTGGATGAGCAGGAAGCGCCGGCCGTCGGCGGTTTGATGCACCAGTTCGCCGACCACCTCGACCTCGCCGAAAACGATGCCGCAGTAATCGCGCAACACCTCGTCGTGGTTGCCGGGAATGAAGACGACGCGTTCGCCGTGGCGGGCGCGGCGCAGCAGCTTCTGGACCACGGTGTTCTGGGCCTGCGTCCAATTGATGCTGCGGCTCATCGCCCAGAAATCGACGATGTCGCCGATCAGGAAAGTCTGCTCGGCGGGATGCTCGCGCAGGAAATCGAGGAGTCTGTCCGCCTGGCACGCCCGCGTGCCGAGGTGGATGTCGGATAAAAAAACGGATCTGACCTTGGGCATGAGCGGACGATAATGGCCGCCCGTGACCCCGAGGTTACGGCACCGTTAAGCTTTTGTTGCGGCGCCCGAAAATGCCTGCCGCTTGACGATGCTACGGTCGGCGCCTAAATTCGCCCGATTTCCAAATTTCATCATCCGAGGCCCCCCATGAAAATCGGCACCCCGCTCTCCCCTTCCGCCCTGCGCGTCATGCTGCTCGGTGCCGGCGAACTCGGCAAGGAAGTGATCATTGCCCTGCAACGCCTGGGCGTCGAGGTGATCGCCGTGGACCGCTACGAGAACGCGCCCGGCCACCAGGTCGCCCATCGCGCCCACGTCGTTTCGATGACCGACGGCGCCGCGCTGCGTCGGGTGGTCGAGCTGGAAAAGCCGCATCTGATCGTGCCGGAAATCGAGGCCATCGCCACCGACATGCTGGTCGAGATCGAGGCCGCCGGGCTGGCCGAGGTGATCCCGACCGCCCGCGCCGCCAGGCTGACCATGAACCGCGAAGGCATCCGCCGGCTGGCCGCCGAGGAACTCGGCCTGCCGACCTCGCCCTATCAATTTGCCGATTCACTGGCCGACCTGCAGGCCGCCATCGACGGTGGCATCGGTTACCCGTGCATCGTCAAGCCGACCATGTCCTCGTCCGGCAAGGGCCAGTCGCTGCTGCGCGGCCCGGACGACGTGCAGAAGGCCTGGGACTACGCGGCCAGCGGCGGCCGGGTCAATCAGGGGCGGGTCATCGTCGAGGGCTTCATCGACTTCGATTACGAAATCACCCTGCTCACCGTCCGCGCCCGCAACGCCGATGGCGATGTGTGCACTTACTTCTGCGATCCGATCGGCCACCTGCAGGTTGCCGGCGACTATGTCGAATCCTGGCAGCCGCAGGCGATGCGCCCGGCCGCCCTGCAGCGGGCCCAGGAAATCGCTGCGGCGGTGACCGGCAACCTCGGCGGGCGCGGCATCTTCGGCGTCGAACTGTTCGTCAAGGGCGACATGGTCTGGTTCTCGGAAGTCAGCCCGCGGCCGCACGACACCGGGCTGGTCACGCTGTGCTCACAGCGCTTTTCCGAATTCGAGCTGCACGCCCGCGCCATCCTCGGCCTGCCGGTCGACACCGCGCTGCGTGAGCCGGGCGCCTCGGCGGTGATCTACGGCGGCATGGAAGCGCCGGGAATCGCCTTCGAAGGAGTGGCCGAAGCGCTGGCCGTGCCACGCACCGACCTGCGCCTGTTCGGCAAGCCGGAAGCCTTCAAGAAGCGCCGCATGGGCGTTGCCGTGGCTAATGGCGACAACACCGATCAGGCCCGCCAGCGGGCCAAGCTAGCAGCCAGCAAGGTGCGCCCGGTCAAGGACTGAAAACGACGTCCGGCGGGGGGCGCGCACTTACCCGCCGGCAGCTGACGCTCCATTGACCTACGTCAACAGTGCTAGGCCAAAAGTACTATCTACTCCTGTTCCAGATAATAACTGTTCAGGAGAACCGCCATGCCCATCGTCTGGGACAGCAAGCTGGATACCGGCATCGAGGTGATCGACGCCCAGCACCGGCGCATCGTCGAATACATCAACGACCTCGAAATCGCCAAGATGAAAGAGGACAAGCGCCTGGTCACCGACGTGATCGAGCAGCTGATCGACTACACGCAGTCGCACTTCGGCTTCGAGGAAGCGATGCTCGAAGAGGCCGGCTACAAGTTCCTGAAGCCGCACAAGAAGGTGCATGAGCTGTTCATCAAGCGGGTCACCGAATTCACGATGCGCGCCGCCAAGGGCGAGGACATCGCCGACGAACTGCATACGATGCTGACCAAGTGGCTGCTCAACCACATCGCCAACGAGGACCGCGACTACGCGGAAGCCGTAAAGCAGATGACCGGCGCCAGCGCCCAGCCCACCGCCGTCGCGGTCGTGGAAAAGCAGCCCAGCCAGGGCTTCATCAGCGGCCTGCTCGGCCGCTTCTTCCGCTAAGGCGAAAGCCGGGCCGGGCTAGTGCAGCCCGGCTACGCGGTTGGCCGGGAACTTGGCCGCGAAGCGGCTGCCGACGCCCGGCGTGCTCTTGATGTCGAGCTGCGCCTGGTGGCGGTTCAGCGAGTGCTTGACGATGGCCAGGCCCAGCCCGGTGCCGCCGACATCGCGTGAACGGCCGCGGTCGACGCGGTAGAAACGTTCGGTCAGCCGGGGAATGTGCTTGGCGTCGATACCGATGCCCGTATCCTGCACGGCGAACTCCGCCCCCTGCGTCGTCGCCTTCCAGCTCAGCGTTACCGTGCCGCCGGCCGGCGTATAGCGCACGGCATTGGCGACCAGGTTGCCGAAGGCGCTGACCAGCTCCGGCTCGGAGCCGCGCAGGTCGGCATGTCCGTCGGACTCGACGACGATGGTATGGCGACCGGCCGAGAGCGCTTCGGCGTCGCGGCGCAGCTTGTCGAGCAGATTGACCATATCGACCGGCTCGTTGTCCGGCGGCGGCGCCGATTCGATCGACGACAGGGTCAGCAGGTCCTGGACGATGGATTGCATGCGCTTCGACTGGTCGGCCATCATCTGCAGGTAGCGTTGCTGCTCGTCGCGGTCGACCTCGATTTCCTGCAGGGTTTCCAGGAAGCCGGCGAGCACGGTCAGCGGCGTGCGCAGCTCGTGCGAGACGTTGGCGACGAAATCGCGGCGCATCTGGTCGAGGCGGTCGGTCTGCGTGACATCCTTGACCTGCATCAGCCGCCGGTCGCCGGCGTAGGGAATGACATGGACCGAGAACACCCGGTCGTCGCGGCGCTCCGAGCGCATGGTCAGCGGCCGGGAATAATCGCTGCCTTCGAGGTAGGCGACGAATTCCGGCTGGCGGACCAGGTTGACCACCGGCTGCCCGCGGTCGGTGCGGATGACCAGCCCCAACTGCGACTCGGCCATGGTGTTGCAGAAGAGAATCTGGTTGTGGGCGTCGAGCAGCACGACGCCGTCGGTCAGCGCCTGGCCGGCGGCGATCAGCATGCCGATTTCCTGGTCGCGCTGGGCGATCTGCTCGCGCAGATCCTTTTCGTGCCGATAAAGACGGCCGAAGATGCCGTCCCAGGCGCCCTCGCCTTCCAGGCTGGCATCGACGACCGGCCGGTGCGACCAGCGGTCGAGGCGGGCGAAATTGCGGAAGTGAAAAACCATCTGCAGGCCGAGGCCGATGCAAACCACTGTCCACCCCGCCCAGTGGGCGACGAAATAGCCGACCGGCAGCGCGATGACGGCCGACAGCAGGGCGAGCAGCAGGGCGCGGATGATTTGCGACGACACCCGGTTCAGGCTCCCCGGAAGCGGTAGCCGGTGCCGCGCACGGTTTCGACCCGCTCGTGGTTGCCGGAATTTTCCAGCGCGGCGCGCAGGCGGCGGATGTGCACATCGACCGTGCGTTCCTCGATGAAGACGTGGTCGCCCCAGACTTCGTCGAGCAGCTGGGCGCGGGTATAGACGCGCTCGGCATGGGTCATGAAGAAGAACAGCAGGCGGAACTCGGTCGGCCCCAGTTCGATCGGCTGGCCGCTGGCCAGCACCCGGTGGGTCGCCGGGTTGAGCGCCAGGCTGCCGATCTCGACCGCCTCGCCGGCCAGGTGCGGGGCGCGGCGGCGCAGCACGGCGCGGACGCGGGCGACCATTTCCTTGGGCGAGAAGGGCTTGGTGATGTAGTCGTCGGCCCCGGCTTCCAGGCCCTGGACCTTGTCTTCTTCATGGACGCGGGCAGTCAGCATGATGATCGGCAGTTCGCGGGTCCGTTCGTCGGCACGAATCTTCTTGGCCAGGGCGACACCGGACTGGCCGGGCAGCATCCAGTCGAGGATGACCAGGTCGGGCAGCGCGGCACGGATCGCCGATTCGGCTTCCTCGGCGCTGCCGGCACGAACGACCAGGAAGCCGGCGTGCTTGAGGTTGATCGCGACGAGCTCCTGGATCGCCGGTTCGTCCTCGACCACCAGGATGGTCGGTGTCACTGTGCCTTCTCCTTGGTGTGGCGGATGTCGCGGCCTTCGACAACATAGACGACCTGTTCGGAAATGTTCTTGGCGTGGTCGCCGATGCGCTCGATGGCGCGGGCGATCCAGATGATGTCGATCGAGGTGGTGATGGTGCGCGGATCTTCCATCATGTGGGTGATCAACTGACGGATGATCGACTTGAACTCGGCATCGACGTCGGTATCGGCCTTGATCACATCGGCGGCCTGCGGGGTATCGAGGCGGGCGAAGGCGTCGAGCGCCCGGCGGATCATGACCAGCGCCGCTTCCGCCAGATGCCGGATGCCGACGCCGTACTGGCCCGGCAGGTGGCCGTTTTCGTAAATGCGGCGGACGCCCTTGGCGATCTTCTTGGCTTCGTCGCCGGCCCGCTCCAGATCGGTGACGATCTTGCTGATACCGAGGATCAGGCGCAGGTCGGAGGCGGTCGGCTGGCGCTTGGCGATGATGTGGGCGCAGTCGTCGTCGATCGCCTTTTCCAGGTCATTGACCTTGCGGTCGGTCTCGACGATGGTCTTGACGCTGGCCACTTCGCCGGTGGAATAGGCCTCGATGGCCGCGGAAACCTGGGTTTCGACCAGGCCGCCCATCTGCAGCACATGGGTGCGCAGGCGGCTGAGCTCTTCGTCGAACTGGCTGGAAAGGTGTTGGCTTTCGTTCATTTCAATCTCCTTGATTTCATGTGCCCGTGCGTCGTGACGCGAAGCCGAGCCGAAGGCAGTGCTGCAGCACGACGAGGCGAGGCGACAAAGTCACGGCGTGCGGGCGCATGAAATTAGCCCATGCGGCCGGTGATGTAGTCCTCAGTACGCTTATCCTGCGGCTTGATGAAGATCTCGTCGGTCTTGCCGAACTCGATCAGCTCGCCCAGGTACATGTAGGCCGTGTAGTCGGAGACGCGGGCGGCCTGCTGCATGTTGTGGGTGACGATCAGGATGGTGACGCGCTTTTTCAGCTCATGCACCAGTTCCTCGATGGCGCCGGTGGCGATCGGGTCGAGCGCCGAGGTCGGCTCGTCGAACAACAGCAGTTCGGGATCGGTGGCCAGGGCGCGGGCAATGCACAGACGCTGCTGCTGGCCGCCGGACAGGTTGGAGGCGAGATCGCTCAGGCGGTCCTTGACCTCGTCCCAGATGGCGGCGCCCTTCAGCGCATGTTCAACCTTGTCGTCGAGCACGCGCTTGTTGTTCTCGCCGCGCACGCGCAGGCCGTAGGCGACGTTCTCGTAGATCGATTTGGGGAAGGGATTCGGCTTCTGGAAGACCATGCCGATACGCATGCGGACTTCGATCGGATCGACGTCCGGCGACAGCAGGTTGGTGTTGTCCGGGTAGAAGCGGATCTCGCCCTCGTAGCGGTTGCCCGGGTAGAGGTCGTGCATGCGGTTGAAGCTGCGCAGGTAGGTCGATTTGCCGCAGCCGGACGGGCCGATCAGGGCGGTGACCTTCTTGTCGTAGATCGGCATGTTGATGCCCTTGAGCGCCTTGGCCTCACCGTAATAAAAGTTCAGGTTGCGGGCTTCGGCCTTGAGGGTCGGGTGGTCATGAATCTGCATCGGAGACTCCAGTTCGAATTTCGATTTTGGTCATTTTTTGGCGGTGACCGTAGCATTTTGTTTCTTGCGCCGGGGCGCCCTGGCGCGAAGACGAGCCGCAGGCAGTGCGAACAGCACGGCAAGGCGAAGGCGACAAGATCAGGGCGTTCCGGCGCATGAAATCACCACTTGATGTTCTTGCGCATCTTGTAGCGCAGATAAATCGCGATAGCGTTCATGGTCAGCACCATGGCCATCAGCACGAAGCCGGCGGCGGCGGCGTTGATCTCGAAGGCCGGATCGGGGCGCGAGGTCCAGTTGAAGATCTGGATCGGCATCACCGTGAAGGGCGACATCACCCAGTCGAACAGGCCTGCACTCACCCCGGGACTGACTTCGGTGAAGGGGACCGGCGGCAGGAAGGCGATGAAGGTCAGCGCGCCGATGGTGATGATCGGTGCCGTTTCGCCGATGGCGCGGGCCAGGCCGATGATCACGCCGGTCAGGATGCCGGGCATGGCGTAGGGGATGATGTGGTAGCGGCAGGTCTGCCAGCGGGTGGCGCCGACGGCCATCGAGCCTTCGCGGATCATCGCCGGGATGGCGCGGATCGCTTCGCGGGTGGAGACGATGATGATCGGCAGGATCAAGAGGGCCAGCGTCAGGCCAGCCGAAAGGATGCTCTGGCCGAAACCGAAGGTGTAGACGAAGATGCCCAGCGCCAAGAGGCCATAGACGATGGATGGCACGGCGGCCAGGTTGGTGATGTTGATCTCGATGATCTCGGTCAGCCAGTTGCGCTTGGCGTATTCCTCAAGATAGACGCCGGCCGCGACGCCAAGCGGCACGGCAGCCAGCGCGGTGACCAGCATGACCAGCAGCGAACCGACCCAGGCGGACAGGATGCCGGCCTGCGTTGCCCGGCGCGAGGCGAAGTTGAGGAAGAAATCGACGGTCAGGCGCTCCGAGCCCTTGGCCACCATGTCGGACACCAGCAGGACGATGACCAGCAGGGCGACGGCCAGGCAGAAAATGCCCATCCCCTTGAAGATGGCATCCTTCATTTTGCCCTTGGCGATCAGGGCGCGGATTTGTTCGGTCGTCAGGGAAGTCGGTTGCATTAGTAGTTCTCCCGGAATCGGCGGCGCAGCCACTGGCCGAGGATGTTGAAGAGCAGCGTGATCAGGATCAGCGTCAGGCCGGCGGCGAAGATGGTCTGATAGCCGATCGAGCCGTGCGGCAGGTCGCCGAGCGCCACCTGGACGATGAAGGAAGTGATCGTGGCGGCCGGTTCCATCGGGTTCCAGGTCAGGTTCGGCTGCATGCCGGCAGCGACGGCGAGAATCATCGTTTCGCCGACGGCGCGCGAGATGGCCAGGATGTAGGACGCGGCCAGGCCGGAGAAGGCGGCCGGCACGACGACGTGCAGTGCCGTGTGCAGGCGGGTCGAGCCCATCGCGTAGGAGCCTTCGCGCAGGCTCATCGGCACGGCGCGCATGGCGTCCTCGGACAGCGAGGCGATGTAGGGCACGATCATGATGCCCATGACCAGGCCGGCGGACAGCAGCGAGAAGCCCGGCAGTTCCGGGAAGATCTTCTGCAGCAGCGGGGTGACCATCAGCAGCGCAAAGTAACCGAAGACGATGGTCGGAATGCCGCCGAGCAATTCAAGAATGGGCTTGGCGACTTCACGCACCTTGCCGTTCGCGAACTCGGACAGGTAGATGGCGATGATGGTCCCCATCGGGATCGCCACCAGCAGGGCGACGAGCGAGGAAACGAGGGTACCGGAGACGAGCACCATGATGCCGAAGTGGGCATCATCGAACAGCGGCGTCCATTGGGTATCTGTCAGAAAGTCGACGATGCTGACATTCTGGAAAAAGTGGATCGACTCGGAGACCAGCACATAGACGATGCCGATCGTCGTCAGTACCGACACGGCGGCGGCGGAAAACAGCAGCGCCTCGATGACGCGCTCGCTGGCGTGGCGCATGGCGTTCTTGGCCAGGCGGTCGCTGACCACGGGCAGGTCGGAAGGGGTATTTGCAGACATGGCTTGTGAATTCACCGGAGGAATTCCCTATGATAAAAGCCCGCCCCTTTCGGGGCTGGCTTTTTTGCGGAGAGACGCGGCAACAATCAGTTCTTCGCTTCGCGCTTCATCACTTCTTCGACGGTGATGCCGATTTCGTTATGACCGCCGAAGACCGTGCCGAGCTTCTTCTTCTTCATGTGCTCGACGTTGCCGGTGTAGGCAGAAGCCGGCAGCGGCACGTACTTCACTTCCTTGGTCAGTGCGGCGCCGTTCTTCATGTAGAACTCGATGAATTCCTTCACTTCCGGCTTGTCGAGGGACTTGGCCTTGACGTAGATGAAGATCGGACGCGACAGCGGCGCGTAGGTACCGTTCTCGACATTGGCGCCGGACGGCTCGACGGCCTTGCCGGTCTTCGGATTGACGATCGGCAGCGCCTTCAGCTTGGCCTTGTTCTCGGCGTAGTAGGCATAACCGAAGTAACCGATGGCATTGACGTCGCGCGACACGCCCTGGACCAGCACGTTGTCGTCTTCGGAGGCGGTGTAGTCGCCGCGCGAGGACTTGGCCTTGCCGACCATGGCTTCGGTGAAATACTCGAAGGTGCCGGAGTCGGCACCGGCGCCGAACAGCTTGATCGGCGCATCCGGCCAGGCCGGGTTGACCTGGTTCCACTTGGTGATCTTGCCCTGGGCGGCCGGCTCCCACAGCTTCTTCATTTCCTCGACGGTGGCCTGATTGAGGAAGCTGTTCTTCGGGTTGACGACAACGGTCAGGGCGTCGAAGGCGACCGGCATTTCGATGTATTCGACGCCAGCGGCCTTGCAGAGCTCCATTTCACTCTTGGTGATCGGGCGCGAGGCATTGGAAACGTCGGTTTCGTCGCGGCAGAACTTCTTGAAGCCGCCGCCGGTACCGGAAATGCCGACCGTCACCTTGATGGCGTTCTTCTTGGCTTTCTGGAACTCCTCGGCCACCGCTTCGGTGATCGGGTACACCGTCGACGAGCCGTCGATCTTGATGACCTGGGCCTGGGCGGACTGGGCGCCGATCAGGGCGACACCGGCAACAGCCAGGGCGGAAACGAGCTTGGAATACTTGAACATGGGGTAACTCCTGCACGGGTTAGGATAGACGACGGTGTGCAGGTTACCCAGCGTTTGTTACAGCCAAATGACAAGCTGTAACAAACGGGAAATTGCCGACTTCTGGCCTACTTGGCCGGGCGCCCGGTCTTGATACGCTCGACGCGGCCCATGACCGCCTTCAGTTCGGCATCGTTGAGCGCCGCCAGCACGGCAATGCCGCCGCGCAGCAACTCGCTCTTCTTGACCTCGGCACCGAGTGCCGCCAGGCGCTTCTTCAGTTCGCCGATGCGGGCGTACTCGGCTTCCGGCATCGCGTAGCTGTCGCGCACCAGCTTGATCTTCCTGGCCTTGGGCGGCTTTTCGGGTTTTGCCGACTTTTTGGCCACGGGCGCTTCCTGTTTCATCACCTTGGGCTGGTCGTACTTGATCGCCTGCGCCTTGACCAGCGCATCGGCCAGCACCTTCTGGTGCTTGGCCACGGTTTCCTGGACCTTGGTCGGCTTGCGCACCGGCTTGACCTTGACGGCCGCCGCAGCGGTGGCGACCGGCGCAGCCAGCGGGGCCTCCGGCGCAGGGGTTTCCGGTGCGGGGTTAGCGGCCACCGGCGGCACCTCGACCTTGGGCGCCGTGCGCGGCACCAGTTTTTTTGGCGGCTTGGGGGTAGCCACCGGCTTGGCGGCGTCGGGTTTCTTGCTCTGATCGTTCATTACTGCTCTCCCTTGAAACGGTATAGGCAGTTTAGTCAAATTAAACCATTGAAAAATTAAACTTTTATGACAATTTCGCGCCGGCAAAAAAGGTAAAATGCCGGCAAAAATCATTCAGGAGCAGCAACATGACCCAGGACGAACTCAAACAAGCCGTCGCCCAGGCCGCCGCCGACTATGTCGCGCAGACCGCCCCCGCCGGCAGCATCATCGGCGTCGGCACCGGCTCGACGGCCAATTTCTTCATCGACGCCCTGGCCCCGCTGAAGGACAAATATAAGGGCGCCGTGGCCAGTTCCGAAGCCACCCGCAAACGTCTCGAAGGCCACGGCATCAGCGTCTTCGACCTCAATGACGTGAGCGACATCCCGGTCTATGTCGACGGTGCCGACGAAATTGACGCCGGCCTGAACATGATCAAGGGCGGCGGCGGCGCGCTGACGCGCGAGAAGATCGTCGCCGCCGTGGCCCGCGAGTTCGTCTGCATCTGCGACGGCTCCAAGCTGGTCGACACGATGGGCAAGTTCCCGCTGCCGGTCGAGGTGATCCCGATGGCCCGCGCCCACGTCGCCCGCGAACTCACCAAGCTGGGCGGCCGCCCCGTCGAGCGCGCCGGCTTCGTTACCGACAACGGCAACGTCATCCTCGATGTGCACGGCCTGAGCATCGCCGACCCGAAGGGTCTGGAAGCGCAGATCAACCAGATCACCGGCGTCGTCACCAACGGCCTGTTCGCGGTCCGCCCGGCCAACCTGCTGCTGCTCGGTACGGCCGACGGCGTGCAAACCATCCGCTGAGTCATCGTCCTGTCACATTAAGACGCTAATCTGCCGGTCGATAAGCAGAAAAGTCGTCTCTCCATTCCCGCCCGGCCTGACCGGGCATTTTTTTGTCCACTTTTCGGCGGCCAGGCATTAACCTGAGGCGACCGACCGCCGCCAGAGGTATTTGGATTTTGGGCAAATTATTGGACCGACCGTAGCATGCCCCCACGCCACGGACCTTCGAGCACACTGAACCTCGCGCTGCAAGGCGGCGGGGCGCATGGCGCCTTTACCTGGGGCGTCCTCGACGCGCTGCTCGAAGACGGGCAGTTCGAGTTCGAGGGCATCAGCGGCACCAGCGCCGGGGCAATGAACGCGCTGTGCGTCGGCCACGGCCTGATGACCGGCGGCCGCGACGGCGCCCGTGAAACGCTGGCCCGCTTCTGGACCGGCGTCGCCGGTAGCGCCCCCTTCGCCGCCAGCGGCGAGGCCAGCCCGAAGATTCCGGCGGCCATGAAGCTGATGCTGCAATGGACCGACTACCTGAGCCCGGAGCAGCTCAATCCGCTCGACCTCAATCCGCTGCGCGACATCCTCGGCGCGCAGTTCGACTTCGCCCGCCTGCGCCGCGACTGTCCGGTCAAGCTGTTCATCGCCGCCACCCACGCCAACTCCGGCCAGCTGCGGATTTTCCACAACCACGAACTGTCGGTGGACGCCCTGCTCGCCTCGGCCTGCCTGCCGACCATCCACCGGACCATCGTCATCGACGGCGAGCCCTACTGGGACGGCGGCTACAGCGCCAACCCGGCGGTCTTCCCGCTGGCCTGGCAATGCCGCGCGCCGGACATCCTGCTCGTCCTGCTCACCCCGCTGCGCTACGCCGCGACGCCGGAATCGGCGGCGGACATCCGCCATCGCCTGCTCGAACTGTCGTTCAATTCGACCTTCCTGCGCGAGATGCGGATGTTCGCCCACTTGCGCGAGCAGGCGGGCCAGCGCTGGTTGCCGCAATGGCTGCCCGGGCGTAGCCTGGAAAAGCGCGTCGCCCAGCTGCAGTTTCATGCCATCACCGCCGACGCCTTCCTCGGCGAACTGCCCGCCGACAGCAAACTGGCGGTCAGCCTGCCCTTCTTCGAACATCTGCGCGACAACGGTCGCGAACATGCGCAGCAATGGCTGGCCAGGCATCGCGCCGATATCGGCCGGCGCAACTCCCTGGACCTGCGCCAACTGTTCTACTGAACCGCCGCCTCGCGCCGGCAATTAAGCATTGTCAAATGGTCGGGTCTCAAGCGAACATTGCACCTCAGGCTGCAAAGAAAGCACATGGATACCGTCCACTACCACCCCGAAGTCAGGTCCGTCCTGGTCATTGATGACACGCCGTTCAATCTGACGCTGATGTCTGCCGTGCTCAGCAAGCACTACAACGTCCAGACCGCCTCGTCCGGCCAGCAGGCGCTGGACATGCTGCAGTCCTCCCCGTTGCCGGACCTGATCCTGCTCGACATCATGATGCCGGCGATGGACGGCTACGAAGTCTGTCGGCGCCTGAAGGCCGACCCCGCCACGGCGAGCATCCCGGTCATCTTCCTGACCGCCAACGTGGCGAGCGACGACGAGGAAAAAGGCTTCGAACTGGGCGCGGTCGATTACATCACCAAGCCGATCAAGCAACGCGTCGTGCTCGCCCGGATCCGGACGCACCTGCAGTTGAAGGCGGCGGCCGATTTTCTGGAGGACAAGGCCGCCTTCCTGGAAAACGAGGTTTCCCGCCGCGCCCGCGAAATCGAGGCGATCCAGGACGTCACCATCCTGGCCATGGCCTCGCTGGCCGAGACCCGCGACAACGAAACCGGCAACCACATTCGCCGCACGCAGTTCTACGTTCGCGCGCTGGCCGAGCGGCTGCGGAGCCATCCGCGCTTTTCCGGTTTTCTCAACGATCACACGATCAAGCTGCTGTTCAAGTCGGTGCCGCTGCACGACATCGGCAAGGTCGGCATCCCCGACCGCATCCTGCTCAAGCCGTGCAAGTTCACACCGGACGAGTTCGAGATCATGAAGACGCACACGACACTGGGCCGGGATGCGATCATCACCGCCGAGCGCCGTCTCGGCATCGAAGTTGAATTCCTCACCTATGCCAAGGAAGTCGCCTACAGCCACCAGGAAAAATGGGACGGCAGCGGCTATCCGGAAGGCCTGGCCGGCGACGCCATCCCGATCTCGGCGCGCATCATGGCCGTCGCCGATGTCTACGACGCCCTGATCAGCCGCCGTCCGTACAAGGAACCCTGGTCCCACGACAAGGCGGTCAAACTGATCGCCGACAATCGGGGCACGCACTTCGACCCGGACATCGCCGATGCCTTCATCGCGCTGCAGGACGAATTCTTCGCGATCAGCCAGCGCTACGCCGATACCGATGCCGACATCGAGGAAAAGCGCCGTCAGATTGAGCAGCTCCAGGCCGGCAGCTAGCTGGCGGCGAATTTACCGCTCGCCAGAAACGCTATAAAATCTACAAAAATTCCAGAAATTACAGCAATTGCTGATGGAGGCTGTATCGATGTCACGCTTTCTCCTTGCCTGCCTGGCCGCCTTCCTGACTTCCGCCGCCGTCGCCGAAGAAGCCCCGACCTATCGCTTTTCGCCGGTCAACCAGTGGGACATCAACAAGACGGCCGCCTACTGGAACCCGATCATCAACTACGTTTCGGAAAAGAGCGGCGTCAAGCTGCAACTGAAGATCGGCCGAACTTCGGCCGACACGACCAGCTACGTGCTGGCCCAGGAAGTCGAGTTCGTGTTCAGCAACCACCTGTTCAGCCCGGAGCGCGAAAAACTGGGCTGGAAGGTTTTCGGCCGCCGCCAGATGCCGCCATTGCACGCCCAGATTGCCGTACCGGCCGACTCGCCGATCACCAAGCTGGAGCAGTTGAAGGACCAGGAAATGGCCTTCGCCGGACCGGAGGCTTTCATCGGCTACAAGGTGCCCTACGCCCACTTGCTGGCCAAGGGCATCGACGTCAAGGTCGTCTTCGGCGGCAACCAGAACGCCGCCTTTGCCCAGATGTTCGCCGGCAAGGTCAAGGCCGTCGGCAGCAACTCGCAGCTGATCGAAGGCTACGAAAAGCGCGAGAACAAGGCTTTCCGCGTGCTCTGGTCATCCGACGGCTACCACGACCTGGCCCTGATGGCCTCGAGCAAGGTACCGGAGAAGGATCTCAAGGCCGTCGCCGCCGCTTTCCACGGCATGCACCTTGATCCGAAGGGCAAGGACATCCTGCACCAGGCCTCGGCGGCGGTCGGCGTCAGCGACGATGCCTATTTCATTCCGGCCAGCACTAGCGACTACGCCAGCTACCGGAAGTTCTACCAGAGCGCCCCGGCCACCTTGCGCTAAAGCGCCATGCGACCCGACGCGATCAGCGGCATCTCCCGGCTTCTGCCCGAGTCGCTGGTCGCCCGCGTCTACCTGCTTTACTCGGCCACCCTGCTGCTGTTCATCGGGCTCGGCCTCGGGGTTTTCTACCAGGCGCAGATCCGGCTCAGCGTCCAGGATGCGCAGGATTCATCGACGATGCTGGTCGAGGTGGTTGCGCAGGTCATCAGCGAGAGCGCCGTGATCGGCGACTACGACACGATCAAGCGGACGCTGGACAAGGCAGTGACCCGCTCGCAGTTCGACTCGGCGACCTTCATCGACCTCGAAGGCGGGATCATCCGCAGCAAGGATAGCCGCCAGCCTTCGATCACCCCCCCGGCCTGGCTGCACGATCGCATTGCCGCCCAGTTGTACGACGTCAATCGCAACATCTCGGCCGGCGGCATCGACTACGGGGTGCTGCGCCTGACTTTCGCCGTGGACGCGATTGCCGGCGCCCTATGGGAATTGTTGATCACCGCCGCCGGGCTGGCGCTCGCCGGCTTCGTCGGCGGCCTGCTGCTGATCTGGTTTCCGCTCCGGCACTGGCTGAGCAGCCTCGACCGGATCCGGCTGTTCGAACTACATGCGGCAGAAAGATCGGAAAACGACGAGCCGCTGTCGATCGCCGACGTCCCACTCGAATTTCGCCCGACCTTCGAACTGCTCGACCGGACCGCCGCCAGCCTGCGCAGCGAATTGGCCTCCCGCGAAAAGGCCCTGGCCGCGCTGCGCGAACTGCTCTCCGGCCTGGGCCACCTGCCGGACAGCGATGCCCCGGTCAACGACGACGAGGTCGCCGCGCTGTCGGCGACCATCCTGCGCCTGGTCAACGAACGCGAAGCCAGCCGCCAGGAATTGACGCAGGCGCGCGATGCCGCCGAAGCGGCCAACCGGGCAAAAAGCGAGTTCCTGGCCAACATGAGCCACGAAATCCGGACGCCGATGAACGGCATCATCGGCATGACCGACCTGGCCCTGGGCACCGAGCTTTCGGCCGAACAGCGCGATTACCTGCATACCGTCCGCTCGTCGGCCAATGCCTTGCTGAACATCATCAACGACATCCTCGATTTCTCGAAGATCGAGGCCGGCAAGCTCGGCATCGAAAGCGTCGTTTTCGACATCGCGGCGCTGGTCGACGAAACGATGCGCCCCTTGCGGCCACGCGCCGAGGAAAAAGGCCTGCGTTTTACCAGCGCCCTCGACGCCAGCTTGCCGACGCACCTGCATGGCGACCCCTTGCGACTGCGCCAGATCCTGCTCAACCTGCTCGGCAACGCCATCAAGTTTACCGAGCGGGGCGAGGTGGAACTGCGCGTCGCCGTCAAGCAACTGCCGGGCGCGGCGGCCCGCCTGCATTTTTCGGTACGCGACACCGGCGTCGGCATTCCGGCCGACAAACAGGCGCATGTCTTCGAAGCTTTCGCCCAGGAGGACAGTTCGACCAGCCGCCGCTTCGGCGGGACCGGCCTTGGCCTGTCCATTTCGCGCCAGCTGGTCAACCTGATGGGCGGGCGCCTGTGGCTGGAAAGCGAACCCGGACAGGGCAGCACCTTCCATTTCTCGATCGATCTGGTCATCGCCGCCACCCACGCCCTGCCCGCCACGGCAGAAGCGCCCGCAGCCGCAGCTACGCCGGCCGGCAACACCCACATCCTTCTGGTCGAGGACAACCTGGTCAATCAGAAGGTTGCCATCGCCTTGCTTGAACGACGCGGTTACCGCGTCAGCATCGCCGAAAACGGCGCCCGCGCGGTGGCGTTGCTCACCGCCCCCGAGGTCCCGTTTGCCCTGGTGCTGATGGACATGCAGATGCCGGTCATGGATGGCCTGGAAGCGACCCGGCAGATCCGCCATTTCGAGGCCACGCACGGCCGCCGACGCCTGCCGATCATCGCGATGACCGCCAACGCCATGCAGGGCGACCGCGAAACCTGCGTCGAGGCCGGCATGGACGATTACATTTCCAAGCCGATCAAGGCCGATGCGCTGTACGAGCGGATCGGTGACCTGCTCGAAAAATACTGATTTTGGCCATTTTTTCCGGCCGACCGTAGCAGTCAGTTCAGGCGAGGCGGCGCGACGGACGGTTCGCCGTAGCCGCCGACCCGCCGGCGCTCGACGAACAGACTGCCGCTCAGCGGATCATTGACGGCGTCCTTGGCCCTTTTCTTGGCCTGCTTCTTGGCCGCCGAGGCAGCGGCAGCGACTTCGCGGTGCGACTCGCAATCGCCCGGCGCTATGCGCACGACGCCGATGGAGAGGGTCGGCAAGGCCTGGAAATTCAGTTCGCCGCGCCGGTTCTCGGCCATGTAGCCGCCGCGCAGTCTTTCCTCGACGCCGAGCAGGCCGGCCACCGCTTCGGCGAAGGTGCTGATCAGCTGCCAGCAGCGCATTTCCCAGTCGGCGCTGCGGAAGACCACGAAGAAATCGTCGCCGCCGATATGGCCGACGAAATCGAGCTGCTCGTCGGTCGCCTCGCAAACCAGGCGGGCCAGCATCTGGATCACGTCGTCGCCGCGCCGGTAGCCGAAGCAATCGTTGTAGGGCTTGAAATTGTCGATGTCGATGTAGGCGGCGACGAAGCTGACGCCGGTTGCCAGCATGCGGTCGACGTGTTCGTTGATCGGCACGTTGCCCGGCAGCTGGGTCAGCGGATTGGCGTAGCGGGCGGCGCTGATCTGCATTTCGGTGATCGTCGCCATCAGGTCGTGGCTGCTGCCGACGCCGAGGTAGCGGCCCTCGGCGGTGACGACGAAGCCGTCGAACAGGTAATGCTTGGGGGCCATCGACAGCATCATCGCCAGCTCCTGGATGGTGGCGTGCTGGTCGACGATCAGCGGCGCGTGGTCCATGAACAGTTCGCAGCTCTTGCGGCCGAACAATTCCCGGCGAAAGGGCCGGGCGAAGCGGTCGATCATGCTGTGCCGGTTGATCATGCCGACCGGCTGGGTGCCCTGCACCACCGGCAGCACGTCGAGACCGGGGTCGCTCTCGAAGCGGTCGATCACCGTCGCGTTGGTGGCGCTCATCGGCACCGGCTCGATCGGCCGGGCCAGCGTGCGCGCCGTCGGCAGCTTGCCCGGCCCGCCGGTCAGCGGCGACAGCGACAGCGATTGCTGGTCGAGCGCGTTCAGCGTCTGGGCCGGCAGCTTGCGGATCGGATGGCTGTGCGGACGGGCGATAAAGAAGCCCTGGCCACAGGCGATGCCCATGTCGCGCAGGCAGACGAAATCCTCCTGGCGCTCGATGCCTTCGGCGACCAGCGAGGCGTTGCAGATTTCCGCCAGATCCTGCATGGCGCGGACGAAATGGAACTTGATCCGGTCGTCGGCGATGCCGCCGACGAAATGCTTGTCGATCTTGACGAACTCCGGGCGCAGTTCGGACCACATGCGCAGGTTGGCAAAGCCCTCGCCAAGGTCGTCGATGGCGATCTGGAAGCCACGCCCGCGATAATGCAGCAGCGCTTCGTGGATACCCGGCATGTCGGTGATCTGCTGGTTCTCGGTCAGTTCGAGCACGATGCGGTTGGGGGCGATGCCCAGTTCGCTGAGCAGGTCGCGGGTATGGCCGTTCATCAGCCGCGGATCGAGCAGGCAGCTCGGGGTGACGTTGAGGAACAGCCGGCCGGCCAGGCGCTGGGCGGCAAAGGCCCGCAGGCTGGCCTCGCGGCAGGCGTGCTCCAGGTCGAGCGACAGGCCGCTGCGGGCCGCTGCGGCAAAGAGCTGATCCGGCCGCTGCAGCGAACTGCCCTCCGGACCGCGGATCAAGGCCTCGTAACCGAGGATGGCGCGCAGGCGAAAGTCGATGATGGGCTGAAAAACGGGACACAGCAGCCTTTCCGCCATGACCCAGCGCAACTCGTCGGCCTCATCGTCGATCATAACTATCATCTTGCTCCTTCCGAAATAACTGAACAGTCAGTTTAGGAAGCCGATGTTTCATCGCCATGACACCGCAGCCCGCAACAGCCGGTCATCTTCCCGAAATATCGCCAAAGCATAGTGGCCACACCGTCGTTAGCCGGAGCCTGCCATGACCGACACCCAGTTCTGCTACTGCTGCCGCGTGCATCACCCCAAGGATCAGATGCGGCTCTTTGCCACCCGCCATGGCGAGCGCTGGCGCTGCCTGCGCAGCATCGAAGCCGCCTTCGGCCAGCGCGGCGAACGCGACGCCTTCGGGCGCCGGCAGACCGCGATCAATCGCGCCGCCGCCCAGCGCGCCGCCGAACATGCCCGGCATGCCGACCGGGCGCTGCTGGGCGGCTGACCGGCGATGGACTGGCGCATCGACACGCTGGATGCGAGCTGCGCCACCCTGGTCGATCGCTGCGTGGCGCTGGTTTTCAATGCCTTCGCCGACCCCGAGCGCTACAGCCGCGAACGCCTGCACCGGGAAATAGGCGCCGCCGATCCGCTTTTCTACCGCCAGTTCTTCGTCGCCCAGCAGGCCGGCGAAGTGATCGCCGTCGGCGGGGTCAAGGCGGCCGACTGGGCGACCAGAACGCACCTGCTCTATCTCTCGGCGGTCGCCCCCGAGCACCGCGGCCAGGGCATCGGCCGGGCACTGATCAAGGCGCGGGTGGACTGGATCGAACAGAGCTTCGAATCCGGCCGCATCCTGGTTTCATCGGCCAGGACGCGGCGCTTTCGCGACCTCGGCTTCCGCGCCGTGCGCAACAGCGCGGTTGGCGGCCGGCATCTGCTGATGCGCCGCTTTTAGCCGATTTCAAAAACGGGCATTTTTTCCGGCTTACCGTAGCATTTGGCCGGCCGAGCCGTCAGCCAGCCTGAACTTGCCGATGGCCTGGCGCAGATCGCCGGACAGCCCTTCCAGCAGGCGCGCCGATTCGGCCGCGCCGGTCAGCGCCTGGCCATTGGCCAGCGACAGTTCGGCAATGCCGGCGACCAGCGACTCGATACGCTTGGCCTCGTCACGGTGCGTCGCCAGCGCGGCGTTGATCCGCTGGCTTGCCGCCTCGACCAGGCAGGCCTGGTCGCGCACCCGGCCCATCGCCGCCGCCGCTTCGCCAGCCTGGGTATTGCTGGTCTCGACATGGCTGGCCGCGGTGCGCACCGCGTAGGACGTTTCGCCGGCGATGCCCTGCATGGCAGCGATCATCTGGCCGATCTCCTTGGTGCTCTGCGCCGTCCGCTCGGCCAGCTTGCGCACCTCGTCGGCCACCACGGCGAAGCCGCGGCCGCTCTCGCCGGCCCGCGCCGCCTCGATCGCGGCATTGAGCGCCAGCAGGTTGGTCTGCTCGGCAATGCCGGCAATCACCGCGACCACGCTCGATACCTGGCGCGTTTCCGACTCCATGCGCTCCAGGCAGCCGGTGGCCTGGATGATGTCGGCGTTCATCTGCTCCAGCACGTCCTTGGCCAGGCTGACCGACGCCAGGCCCGAGGTGGCCAGCTCGTCCGAGCTGCGCGCCACGGCGTCGCTCTCACCGGCTGCCCGGGCGATTTCGTCCACCTGCCGGCCGGCTGCCTCGACCGCGCTGACCACCCGCAGCGTGTCGCCTTCCTGCTGGCGCGCCCGCTCGGCCGACGCGGTCGCCGCCTGGGCAAAGGACAGCGAACCGGTGGTCAGCGCATGGGCGCTGCTGGCGATATCGGCGATCAGGCTGCGCAGGCCGTCGCGCACCGCGCGCAGCGACTCGGCGATGCGCTGCAATTCGTCCTGCCCGGACAACTGGATCGATACCGACAGGTCGCCGGTGGCCAGCCGGCTCGCACCACGCGCCAGTTGATCGATGCTTGACGCCAGACGGGCGTAGGCCAGATACAGCCCGCAACTGGAAATCAGCAAGCCGCCGACGACCAACAGCAAAGTGGTGACCAGACGGCCGCGCTCGGCGGCCAGCACCTCCTCCAGCCCGGCCAGCATCAGCCGCTCGCTGCGGCCGATCAGCTCATCGACCTGGGCCAGCGGCCGGGCGATCCCCTGCGCCAGTTCGGCGCTTGAATACACCGTGCTGCTCAAGGCCAGACCGTAGGCCAGGGTCTGCGTCAGCTCGAACTCTCCGGCCAGCGCGGCAAGCTGCTCGTGCAAGGCCGCCAGCTCCCCGCCGCCACCCCCGTAGGGCGCCAGTTCGCGCTGCGCGCCACTCAGCGCATGCGTGGCCACGGCAATCGACGCCGACAGCTCGGGGCGCAGCTTGTCGGCGACCATGCCCTCCTGCGCCGCCAGCCCGGCCAGCACCGCCAGGCGGGCCAGCGATTCGCGCAGCAAGGGCAAATCCTTCAGCCAGATCGCCGCCACCGCCTGCTGGCGCTCGTCGCCCTGGGCCCGGCCGCTGCCCAGACGGTCGCTGACCTGCGACTGCAGGCGCTCGACCTGCTGGCCGAAACTGGCGAACAACTGCATCCGCTTGCGGCCGGCCGCCTCTTCGGGTGAAACCGCCAGCAAGGTGCGCAATTCATCGTCCAGGCCGTCCAATGCTACGACCATAGAATCAACGGCTGGCCCCAGGGTCGGCCGAATATTTTGGCCAATTTCCGAATTACCGGCGCCGGCCAGGAAGACGCTGCCGCGCCGGTGCTGCAGTTCGCCGATCAAGTCCCGGGTCGCGGCGGTCTGGCGAATCGCCGCCAGCGCTTCGGCCGCCCCCTGCATGCTGTCCCAGCGCGACAGCAGATACGGCACCGAGACGGCGAGAAAGGCGGCCGCGAAGACGCCGCCGATGAGCACGAACAAGCCCCGAAAACCAAGCCGGCCAAACCAATAACCCGTTTGAAACTTAAGCACGCAACCACCCGATATGGCGAAGAAGAAGGCCATCAGGCTATGTCGGGACTGTTAAGGGGTCGTGACAGCGGCAAACTTCCGGTCACGTCCATGCAATATTGGCTGGCGATAGTGAGGCCATTCGCCTCACCGGAGTCTCAGATGAACAACCAGAATCGTAGCGATATCGCCGCCTTCCCCGAACTGTTCGCCGGCATGGAGCAATTCATCGCGGAACAGGCAGCCGGCTTCAAGCGGACCAGCGTCATCCTGGCCATCATTGCGCTGCCCGGCGGCATGCTGCTCGCCTGGCTGCTGAATCGGGCGGCCTGAAAAAACAAAACCCCGCCGCAGCGGGGTTTCGTCGGGGTGAAGCCTGATCAGGCCTTGGGCGGCACGTAGCCCTGGATCTGGTCGGCGCCATCGCCGAAGAAATGCTTTTCCAGCTGTTCGGCCAGGTACTTGCGATGCTTGGCATCGACCAGGTTCAGGCGATTTTCGTTGATGATCATCGTCTGCACCTTGATCCACTGCTGCCAGGCTTCCTTCGAGACATTTTCAAAAATCCGCTGGCCGAGGGCGCCCGGGTAGGGCGGCAGATCGAGACCTTCAGCCTCGCGGCCGAGTTTGATGCAATTGACGGTACGTGCCATGTGAAACTCCGTAAAAAATGGGCTTGGCGAAATTATAAGGTTTTGAACAGCACCTTGGAGCGGCGCTGGTAGTTGTACATGTCGCGCTTGTTGGCCGGCAGGTCGTCGACCGACCCGAGCTTGAAGCCGCGCTCGACGAACCAGTGCTCGGTCCGCGTGGTCAGCACGAACAGGCGCTTGATGCCCAGCTTGCGGGCGCGCTGCTCGATGCGCACCATCAGCTGCTCGCCGTAGCCCCACTCGCGATGCTCGGCGCTGACCGCCAGGCAGGCCAGCTCGGCCTCCTCGTCGGAATGCATGTAGAGCGCGGCGCAGCCGACGATGATGCCGTCGTGCAGCATGATCGAGAAGCGGTCGATTTCGCGTTCGAGCAGTTCGCGCGGCCGGTGCACCAGAATGCCTTCCTGCTCCATCGGCTCGATCAGGGCGATCAGCGCTGCGATGTCGTCCGGCTTGGCCTCGCGGATGTTTTCCAGCGATTCGCGAGTGACCACGGTACCGACACCGTCGTGCGTAAATAGCTCGCGCAGCAGCGCGCCGTCCTGCTCGAAGCCAATCAGGTGCACCCGACCGACGCCGGTCCGGCTGGCCCGCACGGCGCAGGGCAGGTAGCGCTTGATGTCAGCCGACAGCCAGTCGGCATCACGCAGCAGTTGCGAGGCCTCGTCGGCGGTCATCGCGTCTAGCAGCTCGCCGCCGTTGTCGGTGACGCCGGTGCTGTCGGTCAGGTACACCAGCTTGTCGGCCTTGATGGCCACCGCCACCGCCTCGGCCGCCTCTTCCATCTGCAGGTTGAAGATTTCGCCGGTCGGCGACGGCCCCTCGCAGTTGAGCAGCACGATGTTGCCCAGGCCAAGCTGGGCATTGATCCCCTCGGCGTCGACCTTGCGCACCTTGCCGGCGTAATGCATGTCGATGCCGTCAAGCACGCCGATCGGCTGGCCGGTGATGAAATTGCCGCCGATCACGCGGATCCGGCTGTTGGCCATCGGCGTGTTGGGCAAGCCCTGCGACAGCATCGCCTCGATTTCCAGGTAGACGCTGCCGACCGCGTCGAGCACGCAGTCGAGCGCCGCCGCATCGGTCACCCGGTAGCCGCGGTGGTATTTCGATTCCAGGCTCTTTTCGCGCAGTTCTTCCTCGATCTGCGGCCGGGCGCCATGCACCAGCACCAGCCGGATGCCCAGGCTGACCAGCAGGTTGACGTCATAGGCCAGCGTCTTGGCGAACTCGCTCATCACCGCCTTGCCGCCGAAGGCGATGACGAAGGTCCGGCCGCGGAAGGCGTTGATGTAGGGCGTCACCGCCCGGAACCAGGAGACGAAATGCTCGTCGTAAGGGGTATCGCTCATTTTTCCGAATATTTTCCGTTGTCGTCCTTGAGCGCCGTTTCCAGGCGCTCGCACAGCGTTTTCAGCACTTTAACCCGGGCGAAGTTCTTGTCGTTGGCTTCGACCAGCGTCCACGGCGCCAGCCCGGTCGAGGTGCGGTCCACCATGTCGCAGACGGCGGCCACGTAATCGTCCCATTTCTCGCGGTTGCGCCAGTCCTCGTCGGTGATCTTGAAGCGCTTGAACTCGGTGTCCTGACGCTCCTTGAAGCGGCGCAACTGCTCGTCGGCACTGATCTGCAGCCAGAACTTGACGACAATGGCGCCGGAATCGACCAGCTGATGCTCGAAATCGTTGATCTCGGCATAGGCGCGTAGCCAGTCGGCCTCGGCGCAGAAGCCCTCGACCCGCTCGACGAGCACGCGGCCGTACCACGAGCGGTCGAAGATCGCAGCCCGCCCGGTGCGCGGCAGGTGGCGCCAGAAGCGCCAGAGATAGGGCTGGGCGCGCTCTTCCTCGGTCGGCGCGGCGATCGGCACGATCTGGTATTGCCGGGCGTCCATCGAGGCCGCTACCCGGCGGATGCTGCCGCCCTTGCCGGCCGCATCCGAGCCTTCGAATACCAGCACCAGCGAACGCTTGCCGACGAATCTCGGATCGCGGACCAGTTCCGACAGTCGGGCCTGGTACTTGGCCAGCTCGCTCTCGTAGTTCTTCTTGCTCAGCTTCTGGCTCAGATCGAGTTCGCTGAGCACGTTCTTCTTGTCGATCGGATGGACGATAGGCGGCGCCACCGGCACGCGCTGCAGCCCTTCCTGGCTCAGGCGACGCTTCATCGCCTCCAGCACGATGCGGCCGACAGTCAGCGAACGGTATTCGTCATCGGTCCCTTCGACGATGATCCACGGCGCATGCGCCGTATTGGTCACGCGCAGCACATGGCCAGCCACTTCCTGCAGCTTGTTGTAGGTCTTCAGGCGCTCGTAGCTTTCCTTGGTCACCCGCCAGGCCGTGCGGGGGTCTTTTTCCAGCGCCTTCAGGCGGGTCTTCTGCCCGTCCTTGGAAAGGTGGAACCAGAATTTCAGGACCAGCGCCCCCTCGTTGACCAGCATTGCCTCGAAGCGGTTGATGTCGTCGAGGCGCTCGTCCAGCTCGGGACGCCGGATGGTTCCGTTGATGCGGTCGGTGATCGGCTGAGAATACCAGGAGCCGGCAAAGATGCCGACCTTGCCCTTGGGCGGCAAGGCGCGCCAGTAGCGCCACATGGTTGGACGCGAACGCTCTTCGTCGCTCGGCTCGGCAAAGGCCAGCGTCGAGATGTGGCGCGGGTCCATCCACGAGTAGAGCAGGTTGATGGTCTCCCCCTTGCCACTGCCATCGACCCCGCTGATCAGGATGACGACCGGGAATTCCTTTTTTTCCAGCATGTCGTACTGCACGTCGAGCAACTCGGCGCGCAGCTTCGGCACTTCGGTCTTGAACGTTTTCTTGTCGACCTTGTGGCCCAGTTCCGCAGATTCGAACATCGCCTACCCCCCCCTGAAATCGCCCCACAAGGCCTGCAGCGCGGCCAGCGCAGCCAGCCCCGCCGTCTCTGTACGCAACACGCGCGGCCCCAGACGAACCGCCTGAAATCCGGCCGATTCCGCCGCGATCATCTCCTGTGGATCGAGCCCCCCTTCGGCCCCGATCAGCAGTTGCACTTCCCCAGTCGGCGCGATATCCACCAGGGTCTGCCCGGCATCGGGCGCCAGCATCAGCCGCAGCGCACCGCCGGCCGGCCGGGCCAGCCAGTTTTCCAGTTTTTCCAAGGGCGCCACCAGGGGCACCTGGTTGCGTCCGCACTGCTCGCAGGCCGCCGCCACGACGCCCTGCCAGTGCGCCACCCGCTTGGCGGCGCGCTCGCCGGACAAGCGCAGCACGCTGCGCCGGCTCTCGACCGGGACGATGTCGCGCACGCCCAGTTCGACTGCCTTCTGGATGGTGAAATCCATCTTGTCGCCGGCCTGCAGCGCCTGGACCAGCGTCACCGCCAGCGAGGACTCGCGCTCGATATCCTGCCAGGCCCCCAGTTCGGCATAGACGCGATCGCGCTCGATCCGCTCGATATGCGCCGGATACTCGCCACCCCGACCGTCAAACAAAACCAAAGGCGCGCCCGGCGGCAGGCGCAATACCCGAACGGCATGGCGCGCCACCGGCTCGGGCAGTTCGACGTGGGCGCCCGGCGACAGGGCTTCCCGGCAGTAGAAACGAGGCGAATTCATCGGTGCTATTATGGGCGAAATGCGTTTTGGAGTGGAGAAACATGGTCGCCCTGAACCCGCCGGTGTGCGATTTCGGCCAGCCCGCCTTCGATTTTGACCTGCCGGACGGCGACGGCAAACGTCATACGCTGGCTAGTTGTCGCGGCCCGAATGGCTTGCTGGTGATGTTCATCTGCAACCACTGCCCTTTCGTCAAGGCGGTCATCGACCGCCTGATCCGCGACTGCCGAGAACTCGCCGGACAGGGCATCGGCAGTGTCGCAATCATGAGTAACGACATTGCCGCCTACCCGGCGGATTCACCGGAAGCGATGCGCCGTTGGGCCAGCGAGCTTCAGTTCCCCTTCCCCTACCTCTACGACGCCACGCAGGAAACCGCCCGCGCCTACGGTGCCGTGTGCACGCCCGATTTTTTCGGTTACAACGCCCGCCTCGAACTGCAGTACCGCGGGCGACTCGACGCCTCCGGACGCAATCCGGCGCCCCCCGATGCTCGCCGCGAGCTGTTCGAGGCGATGAGCGAAATCGGTCGAACGGGAGCCGGCCCGCGCGAACAGATGGCATCCGTCGGCTGTTCTATCAAATGGCGCACTTCTGACATTTAATCGCCACATTTGAAAAAAACATGCGCACACATGGCCGAGGCATAAAGAGTGGGCTATCATTAATTGTTAATAAATTGATTTACTTACTCCGTTGACCTCAACCGACATGTCCCCGCCTCAATCTGCCGCGACAAGCCGTAAACTGGCTTATCTGCAGAGTGCGGTTTCGAGCATGCCGCAGGGCATCGGCGTCTTCGACGAAAATCTCTGCCTGCGCATCTGGAACCCCGGCCTGGTCGATATTCTCGAACTGCCGCCGGACATCGTCCGCGAAGGCGCGCATTTCTCAGAACTGATCCGCGTCCTGGCCGAACGGGGCGAATTCGGATTCGGCGACGTCGACGCCATCGTCGAGCGCCAGACCGCGCTCGCCACCAAGTTTGAACCGTACACCTACGAGCACGCCGGCCCGCGTGGGCGCGCCCACCTGTTCCGGAGCGAACCGCTGCACATCGACGGCCAACTGGCCGGCTGCGTCACCACCTGCACCGACATCACCGAACGCCGGACCAGTGCCGAGCGCGAACAACTGGCGCAAAAGGTCTATACCCACACGCCGGCCGGCATCATCTTCACCGACGAGGCGCACCGCATCCTGTCGATCAATCCGGCGACTACCCAGATGACCGGCTACGAATCCTTCGAGCTGCTCGGACAGACTGTCTTCGGCTTGATCGAACTGGAGCATGAACAGTCCCTGGAGGTTTTCCAGGAAAACATCGCCCAGCACGGCTCATGGAACGGCGAACTGCAGGTCACCCGGAAAAATGGCGACAACTTCCCGGCCGGCACGCGGGTCAACCGCGTCGACGATCCGCAGAGCGGCCTGCCGGCGAATTACATCTGGATTCTGGCCGACATCACCGAGCGCAAGCAGTCCGAAGAGCGGATGCGCCACATCGCTCAGCATGACACGCTGACCGGCCTGCCGAACCGCCTCGCCCTGCTCATGCGCCTGGCCCAGCTGTTGCCCGAGGCCCGCCGCCACAACTGGAAAGTGGCGATCATGTTCCTCGACCTCGATCGCTTCAAGATCATCAACGACACGCTGGGCCACCAAGTCGGCGACGAGATGTTGCGCGAGGTCGCCTGCCGCCTGTCCAGCGTCGTCCGTGAGACGGATTTCGTGGCGCGCCTGGGCGGCGACGAGTTCGTGATCATCCTGCCCGGCATCAACTCCCCGTCCGATGCGGCAACAGTCGCCGGCAAGGTCATCGTCTCGCTGTCCTCGGCGATCGAGGCCAACGGCCACGAACTGCACACCAGCCCGTCGATCGGCATCAGCCTCTTCCCGGACGACGGCCCGGACGGCGACATCATCCTGAAAAACGCCGACACGGCGATGTACCACGCCAAGGCAGCCGGCCGGAACAACTACCAGTTCTTCGCCAGCGAAATGAACCTGGCCACCTCGGAACGCCTGAACATCGAGCACAAGCTGCGCCACGCCATCGCCCGCAACGAACTCGCGCTGTGCTTCCAGCCGCAGTTCCGGGCCGGCGACGCGATGCCGACCGGCGTCGAGGCACTGCTGCGCTGGCACCATCCGAGCGAGGGCATGATCTCACCATCGCGCTTCATCCCGGTGGCCGAGGAAACCGGCATCATCGTCGAAATCGGCGACTGGGTACTGACCAACGCCTGCCGCGAGATGAAGCACTGGATCGATGCCGGCCTCAAGCCAATGCGTATCGCGGTCAATGTCTCGGCCCGCCAGTTGCGCCGCCGCGACTTCTGCGAAACCGTGGCCAGCGCCCTGGCCGCCTCCGGTTTGCCGGCCGACCTGCTGGAACTGGAAATCACCGAAAGCTCGGTGATGGAGAATCCGCAGGAAGCCATCATCATTCTCGAACGGCTCGGCCGGATGGGCGTCACGCTGGCCATCGACGACTTCGGCACCGGCTATTCGTCGCTCGCCTACCTGAAGCTGTTCCCAATCGATCACCTGAAGATCGACCGCTCCTTCGTCGCCGACATCGAAACCGATCTGAACGACCGGGCCATCGCCTTCGGCACCATCGCCCTGGCCCACTCCCTTGGCCTGCGGGTCATTGCCGAAGGCGTCGAGACCGAGGACCAGCTCGATCTGCTGCGCTCGAACGGCTGCGACGAAGTCCAAGGCTTCCTGTTCAGCAAGCCGCTGACCAGCGCCGCCGCCTTCGCCTACCTGCACGCCCGCTGCGCCGCGGGTTAAAATCCGCCCTTTGCATTTCGCATTGAGGCAGGAGTCACCATGGCACAGCGCACGCTGGCACGCTATCTCACCGAAGAACAACGCAACAAGGGCGTCATCACCGGCGACCTGAAATTCCTGATTGAAATCGTTTCCCGCGCCTGCCAAGCCATTTCCGTCGCCATCGGCAAGGGCGGACTGGGCGGCGTGCTCGGTGAAGCCGGCAGCGACAACGTGCAGGGCGAAGCGCAGAAGAAGCTCGACGTGCTGTCGAACGACATCCTGCTCGACGCCAACGAATGGGGTGGCCATCTTGCAGCCATGGCCTCCGAGGAAATGGACCTGCCGCACCTGGTTCCCAACCGCTACCCGCAGGGCGAATACCTGCTGACCTTCGACCCGCTCGACGGCTCGTCCAACATCGACGTCAATGTCTCGATTGGCACCATCTTCTCCGTGCTCAAATGCCCGGAAGGCGCCGACCTGTCGACGCCGGAGGCGGCCGAAGCCGCCTTCCTGCAACCGGGCACCGCCCAGGTCGCGGCCGGCTACGCGGTTTATGGCCCGACCACGCTGTTGGTGCTGACCGTCGGCGACGGCGTCGTCGTCTTCACGCTCGACCGCGAGCAGGGCCAGTTCGTGCTGACCCAGGAAAACGCGCAGATTCCGGCCGACACCAAGGAATTCGCCATCAACATGGCCAACCAGCGCTTCTGGGAAGCGCCGGTCCAGCGCTACGTGGCCGAAATGCAGGCCGGCAAGGAAGGTCCGCTCGGCAAGGACTACAACATGCGCTGGGTCGGCTCGATGGTTGCCGATGTGCATCGCATCATGACCCGCGGCGGTATCTTCATGTACCCGATCGACAGCAAGCTCAAGGACAAGGGCGGCAAGCTGCGCCTGATGTACGAAGCCAACCCGATGGCCTTCCTGGTCGAACAAGCCGGCGGCGCAGCGACCACGGGGCGCCAGCGCATCCTCGAGATCGATCCGGACAAACTGCACCAGCGGGTGCCGGTCATCCTCGGTTCGCGCAACGAAGTGGACCGCGTCACCGCCTATCACGCCGCCTGATCGACCCTCCGGTGCGCCGTCCCGGATGGCGCGCCGCTCGGCCGCCACCGGGAGTTCAGCGATCATGAATTCTGGATTCATAAAAACTGATCGGTAGCGAGCCCGAAAACCGCCTTCCGGCGCAACTCACCCTACCCAAAATCGGGGTTTTCCCGGATAATTTAGCCTTTTCAGCAGGCTGGATTTCCGGACATGAGCGTCAGCACCCTCCCCAAGTTTTCTCCCCTGACCGGCGCCATCCGCGCCCTCGCCATGGACGCCGTCCAGCAGGCCAACTCCGGCCACCCCGGTGCGCCGATGGGTATGGCCGAAATCGCCGAAGTTCTCTGGCGTCGCCACCTGCGCCACAGCCCGACCAATCCGCAATGGGCTGACCGCGACCGCTTCGTGCTGTCCAACGGCCACGGCTCGATGCTGATCTACGCGCTGCTCCACCTGACCGGCTACGACCTGACGATCGACGATCTGAAGAATTTCCGCCAGCTGCACTCGAAGACGGCCGGCCACCCGGAATACGGCATCACCGTCGGCGTCGAAACCACGACCGGCCCGCTTGGCCAGGGCATTACGAACGCCGTCGGCTTCGCGCTGGCCGAGAAGGTGCTGGCCGCCGAATTCAACAAGCCGGGTCACACCATCGTCGACCACAACACCTACGTCTTCCTCGGCGACGGCTGCCTGATGGAAGGCGTCTCGCACGAAGCCTGCTCGCTGGCCGGCACGCTCGGCCTGGGCAAGCTGATCGCTTTCTGGGACGACAACCGCATCTCCATCGACGGCCACGTCGAAGGCTGGTTCACCGATCACACGCCGGGCCGTTTCGAATCCTACGGCTGGCATGTCATCGCCAACGTCGACGGCCATGACGCCGAAGCCGTCGAGCAAGCCCTGCTCGCCGCCAAGGCGGTGACCGACAAGCCGAGCCTGATCTGCTGCAAGACGACGATCGGCGCCGGCGCACCGAACAAGCAAGGCTCGCACGACTGCCACGGCGCCCCGCTCGGCAAGGATGAAATTGCCGCCGCCCGCGAATACATCGGCTGGGAACACGCCCCGTTCGAGATCCCGGCCGACGTCTACGCCGCCTGGGACCGCAAGGCCGACGGCGCTGCCATCGAAAGCGAATGGAACACCCGCTTCGCCGCCTACCGCGCCGCCTTCCCGGCCGAAGCCGCCGAATTCGAGCGCCGAGTGGTCAAGGGTGAGCTGCCGGTCAACTGGGCAGCCACCAAGGCCGCCTACATCGCCGCCTGCCGCGACAAGGCCGAGAACATCGCCACCCGCAAGGCTTCGCAGAACGCCATCGCCGCGCTGGTCCCGGCCGTGCCGGAAATCTTCGGCGGCTCGGCCGACCTGGCCGGTTCCAACCTGACCTTCGTCAAGGGCAGCAAGGGCGTCACCCAGACCGAGGGCGGCAACTACTGCTACTACGGCGTGCGCGAATTCGGCATGACCGCCATCGCCAACGGCATCGCGCTGCACGGCGGCCTATTGCCCTACACCGCGACCTTCCTGGTCTTCTCCGATTACGCCCGCAACGGCATCCGCATGGCGGCGCTGATGAAGCAGCGCCAGATCATGGTCTACACCCATGACTCCATCGGTCTCGGCGAAGACGGCCCGACGCACCAGCCGGTCGAGCACATCCCGTCGCTGCGCATCATCCCCAATCTCGACGTTTGGCGCCCGGCCGACGCGACCGAAACGGCGATCGCCTGGACGGCAGCGGTCGAGCGCACCGATGGCCCGAGCCTGCTCGCCCTGTCGCGCCAGAACCTGCCGACCGTGACGCAGAAGATCGCCGATGCCGACATTGCCAAGGGTGGCTACGTGCTGTCCGATTGCGATGGCGAAGCCCAGATCACGCTGATCGCCACCGGCTCCGAAGTCAAGCTGGCGCTCGACGCCCAGGCCGCGCTGGCAGGCGAAGGCATCGCCAGCCGCGTCGTCTCGATGCCCTGCACCAATGTCTTCGACCGCCAGAGCGAGGAGTACAAGAAGTCCGTCGTCGGCGCCTGCAAGACCCGCATCGCCATCGAAGCGGCGCATCCGGATTTCTGGCGCAAGTATGTCGGCCTGCATGGCGCCGTGATCGGCATCGACCGCTTCGGCGAATCCGCCCCGGCCGGCCAGCTGTTCGAATTGTTCGGTTTCACCGTCGCCAACGTCGTCAAGACGGCCAAGGCGCTGTTGTCCTGATTTTTTAGAGAGGGAGTTAGATTCATGGCTATCAAGGTTGCAATCAACGGTTTCGGTCGTATCGGTCGCTGCACGCTGCGCGCCATCTACGAGCAGGGCCTGCAGAACGAATTCGAAGTCGTCGCCATCAACGCCTCCGGCGACCTGGCGACCAACGCCCATCTGCTCAAGTACGACACCACCCACGGTCGCTTCCGTACCTCTGTCGAAACCGAAGGTGAAAACTGCATCATCATCGACGGCAAGAAGATCGCTTTCTACTCGACCAAGGACCCGAAGGGCGTCAACTGGGCCAGCCACGGCGTCGACGTGCTGCTTGAATGTACCGGTGCCTACACCACCAAGGCCAAGGCCCAGGCGCTGCTCGACCAGGGCGCGAAGCGCGTACTGATCTCCGCCCCGGGCGGCGACGACGTCGACACGACCATCGTCATGGGTGTTAACGAAGAAGCCCTGAAGTCCGGCATGACCGTCGTTTCCAATGCTTCCTGCACGACCAACTGCCTGGCCCCGGTCGCCAAGATCCTGGCCGACAGCGTCGGCATCAAGCAGGGCCTGATGACCACCATCCACGCCTACACCAACGACCAGGTCACCGTCGACGTCCGCCACAAGGACCTGCGCCGCGCCCGTGCCGCTGCCGCCAACATCATCCCGACCAAGACCGGTGCCGCCAAGGCCGTCGGCCTGGTGCTGCCGCAACTGGTTGGCAAGGTCGATGGTTTCGCGCTGCGCGTACCGACCATCAACGTCTCGCTGGTCGACCTGACCTTCACCGCTGACCGCGCCACCACCAAGGAAGAAATCAACGCCTTGATGACTGCCGCCGCCAACGGCCCGCTGAAGGGCATCCTCGACGTCAACAACGAGCCGCTGGTCTCCTCCGACTTCAACCACACCACCGTGTCCTCGACCTTCGACGCGACGCAGACCCGCGTCATCAAGAACGAAGACGGCTCGGTGCTGGTCAAGGTCCTGGCCTGGTACGACAACGAGTGGGGCTACTCCTGCCGCATGCTGGACGCTGCCCGCGCCTGGATGGCCGTCAAGTAAGCTGTTTGTTTCAGGAAAGGGGCCGCAAGGCCCCTTTTGTTTCACCCCGCCAGAAAGCCCTGCGCCCCAACGTGCCCGATTCTGCTCCCCTGCGTCTTGCCATCAACGGTTACGGCCGCATCGGCCGCTGTTTCCTGCGTGCCCTGCTGGAGTCGCCGGTGGCGCACAAGCTTCAGGTCGTCGCCATCAACGAACCGGCGAACCTGGAAAGCATGGCCTACCTGACCCGTTTCGATTCGACTCATGGCCGCTTCCCCGGCTCGGTCGAGGTCGATGGCGAAAACCTGCTGATCGACGGCCGGCCGATTGCCGTCAGCCATGCCCGGACACCGGAAGAGGTCGACTGGCGCGCGCTGGACCTCGACCTGCTGATCGAAGCCTCCGGATGCTACGGTCAGCGGCAAAATTTGGCCAAATTCATCAATGCCGGCTGCCCGCGCCTGCTGCTCTCGCACCCCGGCGCCAGCGGCGAGGATGTCGATGCGACCATCGTCGCCGGCATCAACCAGCAGACGCTGACCGGCGCCGAACAACTGGTCTCGGCCGCCTCGTGCACGACCAACGCCATCGTCCCGCTGCTCGACCTGCTCGACCGCGAAGTCGGCGTCGAGCAGGCGCTGCTGACGACGCTGCATTCGGTCATGAACGACCAACCGCTGATCGACGGCTATCACCATGACGACCTGCGGCGCACCCGCTCGGCGATGCAGTCGATCATCCCGGTGTCGACCGGCCTGGCCCGCGGCATCGAGCGCCTGCTGCCGCAACTGGCCGGCCGCGTCCAGGCCAAGGCGATCCGCGTGCCGACCACCAATGTCTCGGCCATCGACCTGAGCATCGCCACCCAGCGCCCGGTCTCGGCGCACAGCATCAACCTGCTGCTGGCCGACGCCGCGCGCGGCCCGCTGAAGAAACTGATCGCCTATTCCGAGGCTGCCCACGCCTCGATCGATTTCAATCACGATCCCCATTCGGCCATCGTCGACGGCAGCCAGACCCGCACCGCCGGCACCCACCTGGTCAACCTGTTCGTCTGGTTCGACAACGAATGGGGCTTCGCCAACCGCATGCTGGAAGTGGCCGACCACTGGTCGCGACTTTGGCCGCAAAAAGACAACTAACCTCACCTTTGGAGAAGACAATGAACGTCATCAAACTGACCGACCTCGACGTATCCGGCAAGCGCGTTTTCATCCGCGCCGACTTGAACGTGCCGCAGGACGAAGCCGGCAACATCACCGAGGACACCCGCATCCGCGCCTCGCTGGCCTCGATCAAGTACTGCCTTGAAAAGGGCGCGGCGGTGATGGTCACCTCCCACCTCGGCCGCCCGACCGAAGGCGAATGCACCCCCGACGACTCGCTGATGCCGGTCGCCGTGCGCCTCGGCCAGTTGCTGCAAAAGCCGGTCCGCTTGATCACTGACTGGGTCGACGGCGGTTTCGAGGTCAAGCCGGGCGAAGTCGTGCTGCTCGAAAACTGCCGCTGCAACAAGGGCGAGAAGAAGAACAACGAAGAACTGGCCCAGAAAATGGCCAAGCTGTGCGACGTCTACGTCAATGACGCCTTCGGCACCGCCCACCGCGCCGAAGCGACCACCCACGGCATCGCCAAGTACGCCCCGGTGGCCTGCGCCGGCATCCTGATGGGCGCCGAAATCGACGCACTGGGCAAGGCCCTGCACAACCCGAAGCGCCCGCTGGTCGCCATCGTCGGCGGCTCCAAGGTATCGTCCAAGCTGACCATCCTCAAGTCGCTGGCCGACAAGGTCGACCAGCTGATCGTCGGCGGCGGCATCGCCAACACCTTCCTGCTCGCCGACGGCAAGCGCATCGGCCAGTCACTGGCCGAGCCTGACCTGGTCAAGGAAGCCCACGCCATCATGGACATCATGAAGCAGCGCGGCGCCGAAGTGCCGCTGCCGACCGACGTCGTCGTCGCCGACGAAGTCTCGGCCCTGGCCCGCGCCAACAAGATTCCGGTCGAGGACGTGCACGCCAACGACCGCATCCTCGACGTCGGCCCGAAGACCGCCGCCAAGCTGGCCGAGATCATCGCCAACGCCGGCACCATCGTCTGGAACGGCCCGGTCGGCGTCTTCGAACTGCCGCAGTTCGCCGGCGGCACCAAGATGCTGTCCTCGGCCATCGCCCACTCCGAGGCCTTCTCGATCGCCGGTGGCGGTGACACGCTGGCCGCCATCGCCAAGTTCCACATCCACGACGACGTCGGCTACATCTCGACCGGCGGCGGCGCCTTCCTGGAATTCCTCGAAGGCAAGACCCTGCCGGCCATCGCCGTGCTCGAAGAGCGCGCCGCCACGTAAGCCAGACCGCCGCCGGCCGTGGCAATGCTACGGTCGGCGGCAAAAAAGCCCAAAAACGAAAAAAAGCCAGGGAAGAGAAGAGACATGTCACGCCACACCAAGATCGTTGCCACGCTGGGCCCCGCCTCATCCACCCCGGAAATCCTCGAACGCATGGTCCAGGCCGGCGTCGATGTCGTCCGGATGAATTTTTCGCACGGCACGGCCGACGATCACAAGGCACGCGCCGACGGCATCCGCGCTGCTGCCGCCAAATGCGGCCGGACGGTCGGCATCCTCGGCGACCTGCAGGGGCCGAAGATTCGCGTCGGCAAATTTGCCGACGGCAAGATCACGCTGGTCATCGGCGAAAGCTTCATCCTCGACGCCGGCTGCGCGCTCGGCAACCAGGAACGCGTTGGCCTCGACTACAAGGATCTGCCGAAGGATGTCGTCAATGGCGACATCCTGCTGCTCGACGACGGTCGCCTGAAGCTGGAAGTCATCGGCGTGCGCGGCCAGGAAATCCACACCCGCGTCATCGTCGGCGGCGAGCTGTCCAACAACAAGGGCATCAACCGCCAGGGCGGCGGCCTGACCGCGCCAGCGCTGACCGCCAAGGACATGGACGACATCAAGACGGCGGCGCAGATCGGCGTCGATTTTGTCGCCGTCTCCTTCCCGAAGAGCGCCGCCGACATGTACATGGCCCGCCAGCTGCTGCGCGCCGCCGGCAGTTCCGCCGTGCTGATCGCCAAGATCGAGCGCGTCGAGGCGGTGACCAATCTGGAAGAAATCCTCGACGCCTCCGACGGCGTCATGGTCGCCCGCGGCGACCTCGCCGTCGAAGTCGGCGACGCCACGGTGCCGGCCCTGCAGAAAAAAATGATCCGCCTGGCCCGCGACAAGAACAAGCTGGCCATCACCGCGACGCAGATGATGGAGTCGATGATCGTCTCGCCGGTGCCGACCCGCGCCGAAGTGTCCGACGTCGCCAACGCCGTGCTCGACGGTACCGACGCCGTGATGCTGTCGGCCGAAACCGCCGCCGGCAAATACCCGGTCGAAACCATCGAGTCGATGGCCCGCATCTGCGTCGAAGCCGAGCGTTCGGCCGAAGTCACGCTCGACCGCGAATTCCTCGACCGGGTGTTCACCCGCATCGACCAGTCGATCGCCATGGCGGCGATCTGGACCGCGCATCACCTGAAGGTCAAGGCCATCGCCGCACTGACCCAGTCCGGCTCGACCGCGCTGTGGATGAGCCGGATGAACTGCGGCGTGCCGATCTACGCACTGACGCCGGACGCCGTATCGGTCGGCCGCATGGTGCTCTATCGCGGCGTCACCCCCCTGGCGATGCAGCAGCAGCACACCGACCGCGACCGCCTGCTGGCCGAGGCCGAACAACTGCTGATCGACCGCGGCGTCGTTGACCGGGGCGACCTGATCGCCCTGACCATCGGCGAGCCGATCGGCACCACCGGCGGCACCAACACCCTGAAGATCGTCCGGGTCGGCGAGCACCAGCTTCCCTGACTCCCCCTCCGCCCAGCGAACCGGCCGACCGGCAGCCGGGCGGGGGCCAATGGAACTTCGATCGCCGGGTGGCCGCCGCTGCCCCCGGCCGTACAACACCTCCCGCCGCAACCCGGCACGCCGGGCCAAATGCTCGACCATGCCGGCAAAAACCGCTAAAGTCAGGCATCTGCTCAAGAGTACACCGTATGAGCGACACCCCTACCCTGCTCTTCGTCGATGACGAACCGAGCATCCTGGCTGCCCTGCGTCGGGTGTTACGACCGTACGGCTACCGCATCCTGCTGGCCGAGGGGGGCGCCGCCGGTCTGGACATCCTCGAGCGGGAAGCCGTCGATCTCATCGTTTCCGACATGCGCATGCCGCACATGGATGGCGTCGCCTTTCTCAAGGCCGCCCGCCTCCGCTGGCCAAATACCGCGCGCATTCTGCTCACCGGCTATGCCGACATGACCTCGACGGTCGCCGCCATCAACGAGGGAGCGATCCAGCGCTACATCGCCAAGCCCTGGGAGGATGACGAGCTGATCAACGCCATCCAGGAGGCGCTGGCCCGCCAGCAGCTGGAACGCGCCAACCACCAGCTGTCCGAGCTGACCCAGCGGCAGAACGAAGAACTGCGGGAACTCAATGCCAGCCTCGAACAGCAGGTTGCCGAGCGCACCAGCGAACTGCGCGCGACCCTGGCCAGCGTCGAGCAGGCGCACGGTGAATTGAAGAATTCATTCCTGACCAGCGTCCAGGTCTTCGCCAACCTGATCGAAACGCGCCACCTGCCGGTCGGCAGCCTGCTGGCCGGGCACTCCCGGCGCGTCGCCGAACTGGCGCGCTCGCTGGCGCTGCGCCTGGCACTGCCCGACGAGACGGTGCAGACGATCATGCTGGCCGGTCTGCTTCACGACATCGGCAAATTCAACCTGCCCGACGAGGTGCTCAACCAGCCCTTCAGCACCCTGCCCCCCGAACAGCAAGCGCAGGTCATGAAACATCCGACCATCGGCCAGAACATCCTGCTCGGCATCGCGCAGTTCCGCGATCTCGCCCCCCTGGTCCGCCACCACCACGAATGCTTCGACGGCAACGGCTTCCCGGATCGCCTGGCGGGCAACGCAATCCCGCTGGGCAGCCGGATTCTGGCCGTCGCCAACGACTATGATGCCCTGCAGATCGGCACCCTGCTCTCTCCCCCACGCACGGGCGATGCCGCGCTCGACTATCTGACCGAACATCGCGGCCGGCGCTACGATCCGGTCGTGGTCGACACCCTCGCCCGGCTGCTGGCCGACAAGCGCAACGAGTCCAGCGACGAATGCGCGCTGGGCTGTGCGCAACTCGAACCGGGCATGCACCTGAGCCGCGACCTGATCCACCCCGACGGCTACCTGTTACTTGTCCATGGCAACCAGCTCTCCGCCGAGATCATCGCGCAGCTGCGCCAGATCGACAGCCAGGCGCCGTCCCCACTGACTCTCCATGTCCGCCGGGAGGCGTCATGAGCCGAGCCATGCTGGTCGACGACGAAGAGTCGATCCTCAAGACCCTATTTCGCGTGCCGCGCGCCCGCCTGGAGCAGCTTGAACCGGGTATTACAGAGGTACGCTGGGGAGCGGACGTCTCGGTGATTGTCGCCCCGGAATTTCAGGCCGGAGAATGAGCCATGGCCGAACTGGAAAATAACCGCCTCAGTTTCAAGCTGGTCTATTACGGTCCGGCACAGAGCGGCAAGACGACCAACCTGCTGCGCCTGCACGATCTGCTCTCGCCCGAACTGAAGGGCGAGATGATGAGCATGGAGACCCAGAACGACCGCACCCTGTTCTTCGACCTGCTGCCCCTCGGTTTCCGCGCTTCCTCTGGCCTGTTGATCAAGTTTCGCCTGTTCACCGTGCCCGGCCAGGTGGCCCACGACGGCACTCGCAAGGCCGTGCTGTCGCGTGCCGACGGGGTGGTTTTCGTCGCCGATTCAGACCGTTCGCAGGAAACCAACAACGGCGAAGCCTTCCAGAGCCTGGCCGAGAATTGCAGCCGGGTCGGCCTCGATTTTGAACGCCTGCCGCTGGTCGTCCAGTTCAACAAGCGCGATCTGCCCGGCGCCGTCCCCGAAGCCGAACTGCGCGAGCGCTGGGCGGCAGCACCATGGCCGCTGCTGTTCGCCACGGCGCTGATCGGCGAAGGCGTCGAGGCGACTTTCGAGGCGCTGCTGCGCAGCCTCTACCGGCGCCATGACGAGGCCTTCCAACTGGCTGCGGTACACGGCCTGAGCGAGGCTGCCTTCATCGCCGGCGCCAAGGGGGAAGCATGAGCGACCAGTCCTTCGATCGCGAATGGTCGCTGGTCGAGCTGCTCGACGAGGCGGCGCTCGAACGCCTCGGCCCCGGCCTCGCCCAAGTGCTCGGCGGCGACGTCGCCATCCTTGATGCCGCTGGCCATACGCTGTGGGGTCTGCTCAGCCCCGATGCCCGCCAGGAAGCCCTCATCGTCGAGCTCGAACCGATCGGCTTTCTGGCCAGCCGCACGGCCAGCCCGAGTACGCTGCGTGGCAGCTGCAGCCTGCTGCTCGCCGTACTGCGCGCCCAGATCCGCTTCCGGATGGCGTCCAGCCTGCACCTCGAGGCAGTAGCCGCCGACTATGAAACCCTCAAGCGCCAGCATGCACGGCTGATCGAATCCGAAGCTCGCTACAAGAACCTGTCGGAAATGCTCGACGCCCGCGTCAAGGCGCAGATCGCTCAGCTCGAAGAGCGCCAGCAAATGCTCTACCAGGCCGAGAAACTGGCCTCGATCGGCCAACTGGCCGCCGGCATGGCGCACGAGATCAACAACCCACTCAGCTTCGTGCGCAGCAACCTGTCCTCCTTCCGAAGCTATCTGGAGAGCTTCGGCCAGTTGAAGCAGCGCCTGGCCGAAGCACCCGCAGCCTGGAAGGCGCTGGACCTCGACTTCATCCTCGAAGACGGCGCCGACCTGCTTGCCGATAGCGCCCAAGGGCTGGAGCGCATTGCCCGGATCGTCGCCGACTTGAAAAGCTTTTCCAATGTCGACCGCGCCACCGAGGAATTCGCCGACCTCAACAACTGCCTGCGCCAGGCCACCAGCGTGGTCGAAGGAATGCTGCCGGGCGGCATCACGCTCAAGCTCGATCTGCTGCCACTGCCCCTCCTGGTCTGCCTGCCCGGCCACCTGAACCAGCTCTTCTTCAACCTCATCAACAACGCCGTGCAGGCCATCCGGGATGCCGGGCGACCGGGCGAAATTCGCCTCACCAGTGCAGCCGACGAGGCGGGCATCACCATCACGATCCACGACAATGGCATCGGCATGGGCAACGAGCAACTGAAGCGCGCCTTCGAGCCTTTCTACACCACCCGCCCGGTCGGCAGCGGCACCGGGCTGGGCCTGTCCACCGCCCGCAACATCGTGCTCGCCCACAGCGGCCGGATCGATCTGGCCAGCCAGCCGGACGCCGGCACCACCGTCACCGTTTTCTTCCCAGTTCCCGCATGACCGACTACGCCGCCCTGTTCACCGGCAAGACGTCAGCGCCCCAGGCGCCGGCCAGCCACCTGACGCCACCGAGATACCGCCTGCTCTTCGTCGACGACGAACCGGGCATCGTCAAGGCGCTGAGCCGGGTTTTCCGCCAGGAAAACTATGAGGTGCTGACCGCCGGCAGCGGCCAGGAAGGCCTGGACAGGCTGGCCGAGGGCCCTGTGCACCTGGTGATCAGCGATTTCATGATGCCGGGCATGACCGGCGCGCAGTTCCTGCGCGAGGTGAAGCAGCGCTCGCCGGATACCATCCGCATCATGCTGACCGGCCAAGCCAACACCGATGCGGTGATGGGGGCGATCAACGATGGCGCCGTCTACAAATTCATCCTCAAGCCGTGGAACGACGACGACCTGCGCGTCACCGTCGCGCTGGCCCTCGAGCAGTTCGACCTGATCATCCGCAACCGCCAGCTGAAGACGGAGAACGAGAAGAAATCAAAGGAAATTTCGGCCCTCTCCAAGCTGGCCGCCACCCACCGCAGCCGCCTGGGCATCATGCTGCACAAGAAGAACCTGCTCTCCGCCGCCCAGCTGCAGGAACTGACCATGCTGCAGGAAAGGCGCAAGGAGCCGCTGGTCGCGCTGTTGCTCGAGAAAGACTGGGTGCCGGAACGCCTGATCCGCGACTTGTTGAAAAAGGACATGCTGATCGAGGAAGTGCAACTCCCCGAATTCCGCATTGATCCGGCCATGGCCGAACTGGTTCCGCACAGCTTCTGTGTCCGCCAGCTGGTCGTGCCGCTCAAGCTGGAAGGAAAACGCCTGCTATTGGCCATGGCCGATCCGCTCGACGAGGGGCTGCTCGACGAAGTGCGGTTTACCGCCGGCCTCGATCTGAAGGTGGTAACCGCCGACATTGCAGCCATCCGCAAGAAGATCGACGAACTGTACGGGACCGGCGGCCAGGTCGACTTCAAGGAACTGGAAACCCTGGTGGCCTCGCCAGACCCCTACGAAGGGATCGAAATCGTCATCGAGGACGACGATGCGGCGCCGCTCGAAGACTTGCTGCGCGACACCGAGGCTCCGCCTGCCATCCGCATCGCCAACGCGATCATTCTCGAAGCGATCCGCCTGGGCGCCTCCGACATCCACATCCAGCCGCGGACCGTGAGCGTCGTGGTCCGCTACCGGATCGATGGCGTACTCACCGACAAGATCCACATTCCGCATCAACTACACCAGTCGCTGGTCTCGCGGCTGAAAATCATGTCCGAGCTCGACATTTCCGAGCGCCGCCGCCCCCAGGACGGCCGGATCACCGTCAAGACGCCGATGCGCATGGTCGACCTGCGCATCTCCACCCTGCCGACGATCAACGGCGAAAAGGTGGTGATGCGCATCCTCGACCGCAACTCGGCGGTACACGGCCTGGACAAACTCGGCTTTTCCGAATTCGACCTGCCGCGCGTCCTCGACATGGTCGCCCGCCCGCAGGGCATCGTCCTGGCCACCGGACCGACCGGCAGCGGCAAGACCACGACGCTCTACTCGCTGCTCCAGCACGATGCGACGCCGGACAAGAATTACGTGACCATTGAAGACCCGGTCGAGTACTACCTCGACATGGCCGGCCAGGTGCTGGTCCGTGAAAAAATCGGCCTGACCTTTCCGGCCATCCTGCGCGCCCTGTTGCGCCAGGACCCTGACGTCGTGCTGCTCGGCGAAATCCGCGACTTCGAGACCGCCGAGGTTGCCTTCCACGCAGCCTTGACCGGGCACATGGTCTATTCGACGCTGCACACAAACTCGGCCATCGCCACCATCGCCCGCCTGTTCGACCTCGGCCTCAAACCCTATGTCGTCGCCACGGCGCTGGCCGGCATCATCGCCCAGCGCCTGGTTCGCCAGATCTGCCCGGATTGCCGCGAGGAAGTCGCCGTCGATCCGCTACTGCGCACCCGCCTGGGCAGCGCCTTCGCCGACGTAGACCGGGTTTTCCGCGGCAAGGGCTGCCCGACCTGCCACGGCAGCGGGTACAAGGGGCGGGTGGGTATCTACGAGGTACTGACGCTGGACGACGACTTGCGCGACCGCATCGGCAGCGGCGCGAGCGTGCTCGAAATTCGCCGCCTGGTCCGCCAGAAAGGCCTGCGCAGCATTGCCCACCATGCCCTCGAACGCGTGCAGGCCGGCGCCACCAGTCTCGAGGAAATCCTGCGTGTCCTCGGCCCGCAGGCCGGAGAAGACTGAACCGCCGCATCCCCGATGCAGCAAGCCACCTATCCCTGTAAAATAAGCCGATTAGCTAAACACGAAACTGAACAGGAGTTCCCATGCCGCTAGTATCCATGCGCCAACTGCTCGACCATGCCGCCGAAAACGGCTACGGTCTGCCCGCCTTCAACGTCAACAACATGGAACAGGTCTGGGCCATCATGGAAGCCGCTGCCCAGGTCGACGCCCCGGTCATCATGCAGGCCTCGGCCGGCGCCCGCAAATACGCCGGCGAACCCTTCCTGCGCCACCAGATCCTGGCCGCCCTCGAAGCCTACCCGCACATCCCCATCGTCATGCACCAGGACCACGGCCAGAGCCCGGCCGTCTGCATGGCCGCCATCCGCTCCGGCTTCACCTCGGTGATGATGGACGGCTCGCTGCAGGCTGACGGCAAGAGCGTCGCGACCTACGAATACAACGTCGAAGTGACCCGCAAGGTCGTCGAATTCGCCCACGCCATCGGCGTCTCGGTCGAAGGCGAACTGGGCGTGCTGGGCAGCCTCGAAACCATGAAGGCCGACAAGGAAGACGGCCACGGCGCCGAAGGCCACATGACCCGCGAAGACCTGCTGACCGACGTCGAGCAGGCCGCCGACTTCGTCAAGCAGACCAACTGCGACGCGCTGGCCATCGCCATCGGCACCAGCCACGGCGCCTACAAATTCACCAAGAAGCCGACCGGCGACATCCTCGCCATCGACCGCATCGCCGAAATCCACGCCCGCATCCCGAACACCCACCTGGTCATGCACGGCTCTTCCAGCGTGCCGCAGGAACTGCTCGCCGAAATCCGCGAATTCGGCGGCGACATGAAGGAAACCTACGGCGTGCCGGTCGAGGAAATCGTCAAGGGCATCAAGCACGGCGTGCGCAAGGTCAATATCGACACCGACATCCGCCTCGCCATGACCGGCGCCATCCGCCGCTACCTGACCGAGCATCCGGACAAGTTCGACCCGCGCGACTACCTGAAGCCGGCCCGCGAAGCCGCCAAGAAGATCTGCCTGGCCCGCTTCGAAGCCTTCGGCACCGCTGGCAACGCCAGCAAGATCAAGGCCGTCGCGCTGGACAAGATGGCCGAGCGCTATGCCAAGGGCGAGTTGAACCAGATCGTTCGCTGAGCACTTTAGCCATCCTCACAAAAGGCCGCCCTGTGCGGCCTTTTTTGCGCCTTGAGGCTTGCCCGGCATCACCTGCCCGGGGATGAATTGTGTCGCTTTTTTTTACAAACTCTACCCAAAGCAGTGACGACTTCTTCGCCAAGAACTCGCAACAAGCTGATTAAAAATAATAATATTCTTCCAATAGGGCATTGGCACCAATCATGCTTATTTCCCGTCACTAACTTGGCAAGCGATATACAGCCAATAACCAGCGAAAAACAACACTTTGCACATTAGGGGAATCTCATGAAATCGAAAATTCTTGTCGGCCTGCTGTCCTGCGCAGCCCTGTTTCATGCACCGACGGCATCCGCGTCGTACTTGTTCGGCTTTAGCGGCAATACTGACAACGACCTGATTGTAACTTTTGCCAGCGGCGGCACCGCAACCTTCAGCACGTCGGAAAATCCGTTCGCCGGCAGCACTTACAACCAGGGTTGGTGGAGCGGCACACAAGGGAACAGCGACAGTAATACCAACATTTTCGTTGGTGACAACTCTGGAAACCTCCTGAACAACTTCTTCACCTTCACGCTGCGCGGCCTGCAGGATACCGTCGTCGGCGCGACCCTGCGCATCAAGGACGTCGGTAGCGCATCCGACCTTCCGTCCATCTATTCCCTGTTCGACGTTTCGACCGATGCCGCTACGCTCAACGCCAACGACGGCGCCAATGCAGGTATTTTCAACGACCTCGGCTCGGGCGATTTGTATGCCAGCATTAATGTGCTGGCTGACCCTGTGAACCCGTTCGACATCGCCTTGAGTGCCACCGCCATCGCCGACATCAATGCTGCGGCCGGCGGCATGTTCTCCATCGGCGGCACGCTGAGCCCGAGCAACGTGGTTCCCGAGCCCGCCTCCCTGGCGCTCATGGGCGTTGGCCTACTTGGTCTGGGCGCCGCACGCCGCCGCAAGGCCGCCTGAGCGTTCTGTTCAGCCGTAAAAAGGCCGACGCCTAGCGTCGGCCTTTTTAATTCAGCTTTGTTTTTTGGGCCGAGCACGCGCTTAATGAATTCAAAGCAACAGACCAGTAGCGGCACAGAACCTCCGCACGCCCCCCCCCGGTGGGCTCTTGCCACGCAACTAGCTCTGCTCGGCGCCGCCTACCGCTTCGCTGGGCGGATCGCCGCACAGCACCCGGGTGATGGCACCTGCGTAACGGCTACCCAGGGTGAGCAGGCGGGCCGTCGTTCGGTTCACTGCGGCGGCGGGCGTCAGGCCGGCGAGTTCGACCGAGTCGCGAAAGCCCAGCGTGCGGTCGGCAAAATCGTATTCCAGGCAACCGTGAATAAGCCCGTCGTTGACGCGGGCGCAGAACTCCAGCGCTGCCGCCTGGCGTGCTTCCGGCACCGCGCCGCGAACGATCAACAGGCAGCGCAGGTTGCTGCCAGCCGCGTCGCGTATCCAGACCAGTTGTTCGAACACCGCGTCGTTGGCCAGCCCGGCGACCACCACCCGGTCGCCACCATGTTCGAAAGCGCGTAGCGTCCAGCGCATCTTTTCAGCTAGGTCGGCGATGGCATCGAACAGCGCCGCTTCGTCCTCGCCGGGAGGGCCGCCAGACAGAACGGCGTCGTCACTCATTTCCAGACCTCGACTTCATCCTCGGTGCCCCGTTTTTCGGATTTGCGTTCGATGGTGATTTTAAACGCCTCGTCGCTGAAGCCCCACTTCTCGACAAAATCACCCTTCTGCTTGTCGTGCTTGGCCGCACGGGCATTGCCGCCATCGCCCGGGTCGTAGCGCTTGCCGATGCCGCGATTGACCGAGGCTCCGCCGAGGAACAGATTCTTGATGTCATTGTTGGCCGCCTGCAGCAGCTTGCGGGCCGCGTCGACGATGCCCGGCTTGTCGTACTTGCCCGGCCCCTTGGCGACCGGCGGATACTGTTTCTCGGTCAGCATCTGCGCCGCCTCAGGCGGCTTTTTCGGCGCCAGGCTATCGTCGGTGTGCTTGATGGTGTCGCTGATCGACACCTTGTGCCGGATGTCGATTTCGGCCGACTTGTAGTCGCCGGGGATGGCCTTGAACTCCTTCCAGATCTTGTCCTTGACGAAGTGGTCGAGGGTCGCCTGCTCCCAGGTCAGCATCTTGCGCGAAATGCCCAGCGGTCCGACCGTGCCGTCCTTGGCGAATTTGGCCGCCGCGGTGTCGCCCTTCGGATTGATCTCACCATGCACGTGCACGGTTTCCTCGCCATCGTCCTGCTTGTCCACGACCAGGTCGAGCGCCTGCATGCGGTACTTGCCCTTGATCGCCGCCAGCCCCTTCTTGACCGAGTCCGACGTCGCCTTGGGCGCCGACTGCAGCGCCTGCGCCTCGGCCAGCGCCTTGTTCAGGTCGGCCTGCTTCTGTTCCGGAGTCCGCTCGTCCTTCTTGTCCTTGCCGAAGGCCTTGGCAAACAGCTTCTTGGCCATGCCGACGATCCAGCCGATCAGCGCGTCGAGCGCCTTGTCGATCGGGGCGCGAACCTTGTTGATCACGGCCATCACCTTGTCGGCGACCTTGCCCAGCCCGGCGAAGCCGGCCAGGAAGCTGATCGCCAGCGAGAGCAGGCCAGCCAGCACGCTTTCGACGCGCTTGGCGGCGCCGCCGATGTTGCCGGCCGCGATCTGGACGATGGAATTGACGAAGGCGCCGACCACGGCGGCGATCTTTGACAGCTTCTGGACGAAGACCATGACCGAGTCGTAGATCGAGATGGCCGCCGAAATGAAGCCGGCGCCGGGGATGAACATGGCGATGATCTTCGGCACCGCCTTCTTGACCACCATGTCGACGACGAAGCTGGTGATGCCGCCGATCACCATGTCCTTGAGGTTGCCGAGCTGTTCCTTGATCTTGTCCCAGGCCGCCGCCGGGCCGTCGCGGACCAGCGTGACGACGATGTCGAAGCCTGTCTCCATGGCCTTGACCGCTGGCTCGCCGACCACCTTGACCAGTTTGCCGCGCACGTTGGCCCAGGAGATGCCGAGCACCGAGAGCACGAACTTGACGATCTCCTTCAGCTCGAAGCCGGCCGGGATATAGACACCGGGCAGCGCGCCGGTCAGCCATTCGATCAGTCCGGCCTTCAGGTGGGTCAGGAAATTGCCGGCAAACTGGGTGAAGCCGAGCTTGCCGGCGGCGATCAGGTTGCCGGCGAAGGGCATCGGGTTGCGCAGGATGCCCTTCAGCGCCCCGCCAGTGCGCTTGATGTAGCCCATCAGCCCCGGCTTGATCGAATCGAGGATGATCTCCAGCAGATCGAAGGCCGCCTTGGCCGCCCAGCTGATGAAGCGCCCGGCAAAACCGGCGAAGACCTTGCCGAGCTTGATGAAGGCTTTCGGGATGAGCAGGATGTCGCTGATCGTCAGCGACTTCAGCGCCGCAATGAACAGGGTCGGGATTTCGCTGACGAAATCGACCAGCGTCTTGGCCGCCCCCTTGAACCAGGCAAAGGCCTTCTGCACCGCGTTGGCCTTCTTCATGTTGGCCCAGATCTCGTTCTCGCCGACGAAGATCAGGAAGCCGCCGAGATAGGCCTCGGCATCCTGCGGTGCCTTGTCGCCGGTGATCGGGTCCTTGCCGAGCACCGTGCACAGCAGCGGATAGCCGCTGGTCGTCCGGGCGTAAGCGCCGATCGGCTTGAGGATGGCGTCCTTGATGAAGTCGAGGATGTCGCCGGCTATACCGCCGACGAAATCGAGGATGCCGCCGATGATGCCGACCAGCAACGCCTTGCCGCGATCCCAGACGCCGCCCGGATTCTTCATGTCGCTCAGCTTGATGCCGGTGATGAAGTCGCTGACCGAGGTCTTGATCTCGCTGCCCAGGTTCTTCAGCGCCGTGAATTTGCCGCTGATCCACTTGCCGGCCTTGTCGAAAATGCCGTGGTTGTCCAGCGCCTTGGCGATGTCGCCGCCCCCCGGCATGATTTTGGTCGCCTGGCGCAGCAGGTTGGCCGCGCTGTCGTCGACCTTGGCGTCGGTGATCGGGTTCTTGCCGATGACCACGGTCATGAAATCGAAGCCGCGGATCGACGAGGCCTTGCCGGCGATGTAATCGCGCGGGTCGGGCAGGCCGATATCCTTGGCCAGGTCGCCGAGGAAACTGCGCTGGATGAGCGGCGGCTGCCGGGCCTTGCGCTGCTGCAGCGTGTGGGTCAGCTCATGGGCGATCAGTTCACGGCCGTCGCGGCTGGCCGGCTGGAACTGGCCGGCGCCGAAGAAAATCTGGTTGCCGACGGCGAAGGCGCGCGCCTGCACCTGCCCTGCCAGCCGGGCCGCCGTGTCGTCGGTGTGGATGCGCACGCCGGCAAAATCGGCGCCAAAGCGCGGCTCCATGAACCGGCGCAGCTCGGCGCCCAGGGCCTGGCCGCCGCTCGGGATGCCGGGCAAGGCCGGCGACGGCGCGGCCGCTGCCGGCATCCTGACTCCCGGCCGAGGCGCCCGGCTCAACACCCCGGCCGGCAGGCTGACGCGCGCTGCCACCCTGGACGCCGCCGGCATGCTGACGATGCGGCTCGCTACCTGGCTGGCCTCGACTTCGGCCGCATCGCCGGGCGCCGAGACGCGCAGGCTCTGACACTGGATGCGGATCGGCGAAACCTGCGCCACCGCGGGCTCGGCCACTTTGGCCGCAGCCGCCGGCACTGGCGGTGCGGGGCGGTTGACCAGGCGGGGCGCGGCCTGCATGGCATGCCGGGCTAAAAGCCTCGGCCCTCCTTGTGCAGTTCGCGACGCAGGCCGTCGGCGATGTCGTCGGCGGCCAGTTTGCGGTCGCCGCGGACCAGGCTGCGCAGCGCGGCATAGCGGATCACGTTGATGATCGTCCCGCCCGACACCTCGTTGCGCTCGGCCAGCGCGGCGAAGTCGAGTTCGGCCTCGGGGACCAGCGGGCGCGGCACGGCTTCGGTCCATAGCCGCTGGCGCTCGGCCGCCTTCGGCATCGGGAAGGCAATCACCGACTGGAAGCGGCGCAGGAAAGCCTCGTCGATATTGACGCGCAGGTTGGATGACAGGATCACGACGCCGGCAAAGTCCTCGATCCGTTGCAGCAGGTAGCTGACCTCCTGGTTGGCGTAGCGGTCGTGCGCGCTGTCCACCCGCGTGCGCTGGCCGAACAGCGCGTCGGCCTCGTCGAAGAACAGGATCCATCCGCGCCGCTCGGCGATATCGAAGACCCGGGCCAGGTTCTTTTCGGTTTCGCCGATGTATTTGGAGACGACCATCGACAGGTCGATGCGATAGACCTCGCGGGCGCACAGCTTGCCGAGCAGGCAGGCGGTCAGCGTCTTGCCGGTGCCGGGCGGGCCGTGGAACAGGCAGGTGTAGCCGGGACGCAGGCGGCTGTGCATGCCCCAGACGTGGAGCAGCGTGTCGCCGTGGGTCAGCCAGTCGCGGACTTCTTCAAGCTGGGCCAGGGTCGGTGCCGGCAGTACCAGATCGCTCCACTCCAGGCCGGTGGTCACGCGCTGGGCGGGCAAGGTCTCGCCGTCGCCGCCGCTGTCGGCGCCAAACAGCGCCAGCACCGGCGCCGCCGGGCGCAAGGGCGCGGCGAGCAACGCTTCGCCGGGTGGCGGGCAGAGCGGCTGCAGCACGTCGCCAGTCGCCAGGCCGTCGCCGGTCAGCAAGCGGATGGCCTTCAGGCGTTCGCCAAGATGATCGCCGGCTAGCAGGAAGCAGGCGGTCTCGGCGGTCGGTACGAAGGCGTTGCCGGCCTGGACGCCGCCGAATTCGGCAAAGCCGCGCTGGGTCGCCTGGTTGCGCGCCCACAGCACGTCGAGCAGTTGCGGACGCAACAGAGGCGCCAGAGCAAGGATCAGCACCAGCCGCTGGGCGGCACTCAGCGCGTGGCCGGCGACGAACTCGGCGTAGGGCGAGGTGCTGTTGATCAACGACGGCGGCGGCAGGTCGCCGGGCAAGACGGGGTTGGCCGGCGGGTTGCCGAAATAACTGTCGAGCCGGCGTTGCAGCGCCGCCGCCAGCCAGGCCAGCTCGGCGTCCAGATCCTGCGTTGCGGCGCTCAGGCGGGCGTCCATTCGGTGTGCAGGCTGCCGCGCATCCAGGCCAGGCGGATCAGCGAAATCCCCCAGGGCAGACGGTCGAGCAGCAGGTCGTAGGTCTCGGTTTGCGGGCGCAGCAGCCAGCCGCCGGCCGCCGGATAGAGCAGGCCAGCGCGTTGCAGGAAGGCGACGCGCAGGCCGTCGATGCTGGTCTGGCCGAGCGCCGGCCAGTGGGCGATGGCGGCGCCGAGCAGGGCCTCGCCCTCGTCGCGCATCGCCGCGTCGAGCAGGCCGGCGGCGACCGGCAGCGGGTCGTCGGGCGACAGGCCAAGCAACACCTTGATCAGCGGCAGTTCGAATTCGTAAGGCTGATCGAGGCCGGTCGCCAGCCAGTGGAGCAGCGCCGCCGCCGGCGCCAGCACGGCGGGCGGCAGCGGCTGGCCGAAGGGATGGTCGTCGGCGATCCAGCCCAGGCCGGCGAACAGGCGCGGCAGGTAGGGGTGGAGCAGGACCAGGCCGCAGGCGGCGACCGGCAGGCCGGGCGCCGGCTGCGTGTCGGATTTCGATTTTGGCCAAAATTTGCCGCTGACCGTAGCATTTGCCGCGGCGTCGGCGATTTCCGGCGCCACGCCGGCATTGGGCGTCGCGGCGGGGCCGGCGCTCTCGATCCGCTTCCATTCGAGCGCGCGCTCAACCGAAGGCGCCAGTTGGGCGCGCACCGCGGCCACTGCCGCCGGCCATTGCCCGGCCGCCGCCGAATTGCCGGTGCCGGCTGCCAGCCAGAGCAGGCTCAGTGCCTGCAGGCGCAGGCGCTGATCGTCCGGGCTGCCGGGCTGGCGCAGCAAACTTTCCAGCGCGGCCAGGGTTTCCGCGAAACGCGCCCCCTGCCCGGTTGCCCGCTGGCCGACGAACTGCGCCCAGATCTCGCGCCGCGCCGCGTCGAGCAGTTGCAGGAAGCGGAAGAAGACCTCGGCCAGGCCGTGACCATCGGCGGCCGGCGCGGCCAGCAGGCGCGCCCAGCCGTCTCCCGGCGATTGCGTCCAGCGGGCCGCTTCGGCGCCCAGCAGGGCCAGCGTGGCCGGCCGCTCGCGCCCGGCGTCGAACCACGGCAACTGGCCGCTGGCCAGGTAGGCGAGCAGGCAGTCGCCGGGTTCGATGCGCCGGGCCGCCCCGGCCGCCGGGCTGGCCGCCCCCCCCGCGCCGCCCTGCTCCCAGCCGTCCGGCAGCGCTTCGCGCAGCGCCTGGGCGACGGCCTCGCGCAGGCGTTCCGGCAGCGCGCCGGCCAGCCCATCGGCGGCAGCGAAGTCGAGGCGAACGTGCAGGTGGGGAATGTGCACCTCACGTTCGCCGACATCGACTGCATCAAAGGCTTCGGCCAGCGCCGGGAGCAGCGCGCCGTCCTGCTTCAGGCGGAGCAGCGAGCGGACGGCGAAGGCGGTCGCCGCGTCCGGAGCGGTCACCTGCCAGCGCTGGCGGCGGATGCGGTGGGTGCCGGCCATGACCCGTCTACCTGAACCGGAAGGCGTTGGTCATCAGCTGGTTGCCGACCAGCGCCGCGCTGCCGCCGGAGATCTTGGCCGCTTCGACGGTGGCCGTGACCTTGTTCTGCAACTGGCCGCTGACCTCGGCCGTGCTGATCTGCGCCGCCGCGTCACCCAGCGTGGCATACACCGCCGTCTTGTCGGCCTCGAAGCGGACGTTCTCGCCCGCATCGACGGCGAAGTACTGGGTCGCCTCGCCGACCGAATCGGCGAGCTGGACTTCCAGCACCTTGGCCTGCTCGCCGGCCTTCTGGCGAACGTCCGCCGGCAGGGTTTCGTCGGCCTGGGCGGCCTTCATTTCCTGCAGTTGCTGCTGCTCGTATTTGACCTTGCCGAGCATCGCCCGCATGTATTTGTCGCCGGTCGCCTCCTTGGCACCGGTCGCGATATCGAGTCCGTTGACGACGTTCGTCGCCCGGGTGTTCTTCAGCACCTCGCCCAGGCCGCCCAGCGATTCCTGGAAGAATTTCTGGTAATCCTTCTGCAGGTTGATCTCCGGGAGCACCTTGGCCACCTTGAAGTCTTCCAGGCGCAGGTCGAACGGCCGGATGACCTTGATCGGCAGCAGGTCCTTGGGAATCCGGACGTGGATGTCGGGCAGGGTCAGCGCCGGTTCGTCCTGCTCGCTCTCGTCGCTGTCGTCGAGCCAGTAGGGCAGCGTCAGGTCGCCGATCACCGTGCCGCTATCGTCGTAAGCCAGCACGAAGGTGCCGCCCGGCACGCAGCCGCCGGCATGTTCCAGCCCGGGATGCTCGTCGATCATGCGGCCGAACAGCAGTTGGTCCTTCTTGTCGTCGTCGCGCTTGTCGAGGATGTTGCCCAGCCACTTGACCCACAGGTGGGACTTGGACGCACTCAGGCTGTCGACCGGCGAGACGAGGTCGCTGCGCAGCACGTCGCCGAGGCTGGACTTGGCCTTGCCGGCGGTGAGCACCGCCTGGTCGAGCTTGAGATCCCAGCCGGCCGGCTGGGCGGCATAGGCCTTGTAGCTGCGCACGGCCAGCGGCCCTGGCTTGCTGTCGCTGCCGAGCAGGTCGCCGTGCAGCGCGGTCAGCGCCGTTTGCGCCGCCTTGACCGTGTTGACCGGATCGACGTTGAGGTTCAGCGCCTTGTCCTGCTTGATGATAGGCGCGGCGGCGGTGACGTCGTCCACCATCAGCTGGCTGAAATTGACGTTGTCCTTGATCTGGCTGGCCAGGTCCTGGCGCAGCAGGTAATGCAGGCTGTGCAGGCTGGTTTTCCTGAACTTCGGGCCACGCAGCACGAATTTCCGTTCGTTGTGCAGGACGACGCTCATCACGGCAATCGGCAGGTTGCGCTGACGGACCAGCGCTTCGATGGCTGCCTCGGCCTCGTCGACCTTCATGCCGAGATGGCCTTCGATGCGGAAGAAATCGTGGCCGCCGAGGTCGCGCTCGAACGGGTCGTCGCCGTTGCCCCCCGGCTCCGGCGTCCAGTGGTAGCCGAAATTGTCGGCGCTCTCGCCCCGCTGCCGACGCGGCTCGTTCCACTGGGCGCGGATCGCATCGTCGCGGCCGGGCGCGTAATAGACCGGCACGGCGCGCAGCTCCAGCGGCGCCGTCTCGCGCCGGCTGGGCACGATGCGCGGCTTCAAGGAATTGGCGGCCGGGATGGTGAACCGCTCGATCATCAGCGCGATCTTGCCGAGCAGGAAAGCCAGGCGCTCGCGCACCGCGTTGCCGCCGACCAGCCAGGGCGAGGGATAGCGGCCGGTGCGCAGTTGCGCCGGGTCGGCCAGCGCGCCGAGCAGCAGGTGCTTGGGGAAGGCGTCGGCGGCCGGGCAGAGCACACCGGTATCGGCGAACAGCGTTTCGCGCAGCTCGTTCCAGGTCGCCACCAGATCCTTCAGGAAGGCGTGGTAATACTGGACGCCCTGCCGGCTGGCGGCAACCTTCTTGGCGATGCTGTCGAGATCGGCCTGCCAGTTGGCCGGGTTGGGCAGGTCGTCCGGCCAGGCCTTGCCGAAGGCCTTCTGCAAGGCGTCGAGGCCCTTGAGCAGGCCGTCCAGCGTCGTTTTGGCGGCGCTCAGATAGCAGTCGACGAAGATTTCCGCCGAAGTCACCGCCGGGGTGCCACGCTTGCTGTTGCCCAGTTTGGCACGCGCCGCGAACAGGCGCGGCAGGCCGGCCGCGATGTCGGCGCCGGTCTGCAGTTGGCCTCCCAGTCGGGTCGCTTCCTTGCGGTCAATGAGCAGGAAGCGCTGAGTGTTGCGCGCCGTTCGGCCGTGGTTGTCGCAGTCGCCGCCGGTGCACAGGTCGGGGTCGTTCTCGTAGCTTTCCATGAAGACGAGCAGCGCCATTTCCTTCAGCCGGTCGCCGAGTTCGGCCAGCGGTCGGCCTTCGCGCTGGTCGCCGGGGAAGGCCGGTAGCAGTTCGAACAGTTCGACCCGCGAACCTTCGCGGTAGAACGGCTCGTAGGCCGGCGCGTTCTCGTCGTAGGGTAGGTAGCTGGCGAAGCTTTGCGCGGCGCGCAGGCCGAGCAGGTCTCCATCGGTGGTCACCCCGACACCGGCGCCGACGCTAATTTGATCCTTGTCGAGCGACAGCCGCAGGCCGCCGGCGATGCCGACGCCGAGCAGTTGCGTGCGACTGAGGCGTTGCTGGTCGTCGAGGTATTCGGCGACGCTGTTCAGCTGGTCGTGGGTCAGCACCTGGTCGCGCTCGAAAACGGCGTAGTCGGTGGTAACGACATCGAGGCGACGGATGATTTTCAGGGGATCGGCCATGATCGGGCTCCCGGTTTATGAATCGAGGGGTTCGTCGGCGCTGCCCAGGGCGGTGCGGCCGAGCATGAAGGGTGGCGGTTCGAGCTGGCCGCAGGGATGCAGGCCGCTGCTCGGGTAGATGTTCTTGGCCCGGGTCAGGGCGCGGTTGAGGGCGGCGATCTTGTCGGCCCGGTTGGCGGTGGCGGCGCCGGAACGGATGGCCAGCCAGTCGCGGTAGGCCTTTTCGATGGCCGCCATGTCGTCGCTGTTGACCCAGCAGATGCGCGGCAGGAGGTGGGCCGGCATTTCCTGGCGCAGGGTTTCCTCGACGAAGCGGCGGAAATCCATGTCGCGGAAGCGCCCGGTGAAAGCCGGCAGCACGACGGTGACCCGGTAGCTGTAGGGATCGGCCTCGGCGCAGTCGGTGCAGGCGGTATCGACGCAGATGTCCATCAACGGGTCGTCGGCGGCTTCGGGCAGCAGCAGGATGTGCTCGATCAGGTAGAGGCCCTCGCCGCTGTAGTAGGTGCGCAGGTGGTCGATCAGCGCGGCAATCGCCGCCTCCATCGCCTCGGCGGTGGCGAAGTACTCGATGCGGCGGGCGATGATGTCGCCGCCGGCATCGACGATGTTGAAGTAGTGCCGGCCGTCGCTGGCCGTCCGCCGCTGGTAGGCTTCCGGGCGCTGGGCGTGGGCGACGGCGGTTTCCATCGCATCGCGCGCCTTGGCCTTGGACAGGTAGTTGGTGCTGCCGGAAAGCAGGATCTTGCCGTCGACCGGGTGGCGGACGCGGAAGCGGAACTCGTCGTCCGGCGTCTTGTCGATTTCGGCATAGGTGTCGTAGGCGACCTCCGACAGGTTGCGCCGCATCGGGTTGTCGATGTCGAGCAGCCGCGCGATGCGCCGCTCGAAACCGGAGATGTTGGCGCTGTTCCACAGGTCGGCAGCGCCGCGCAGCGTGGCGTCATAGGCAATGCTACGGTCGGCGCCAATTTCGGGCAAATTCTGCAAAAAGTGCCCTTTGGCCGCGGCAGCCTGGACCGGCCCCATGCCGAAGCGGGCCTGCATGACCGCCGCGAATTCGTGAAAATCCTCGGCGTAGCGGGCCAGCAGATGGTCGAGGAAACGGTTGCGGCGGACGATGCCGGCGCTACCCGGCTCGACGACCTGTGCGCTCAGCGCCGCGGCATCGAAGCCGGCGCCATAGACTTTCTGCCAGTCCGGGAAGCTGTCGACCAGCTGGCTGAAATAGGTCTGGCCGAGATCGGGGCGCATCGAAAACAAGTCGCCGACGTGCGCCAACTGGGCCAGGTAGTTGGCCATAATCTGGTCGAAACAGAGCAGCCAGGCCTTGAACTGCAGCGCCTGCGCGGCGCGCTGCGGGCTGGCGCCGGGCGACAGGCCTTGCTCCGACAGCCCGTAGATGACCGGGAACTCGTGCTGGAAGGAGCGGTAGGCGGCCGGGTCACGGTAGCGGCCGAGCGGGATGGGCCGGTCGTCGGCGACCGGCGTTTCGAGCTTCTGGCGTTCAGCCGAGCGCAGCGCGTCGAGCAAGGCGGCGGTGCGCCCGGCGTCGGGCGGAATCGGCAGATTGCGCTTGTAGAAAACCAGCCGGCCGCACTGCTCGCACAGGCGCGGCTGACAACCCGGCGGCACGGGCAGGCGCCATTTGTCGGCCGGCTCGACGGCCTTCAATTTGCCATCGACCATCGCCATTTGGTTCATCACCAGGTCACGGATGGCGACCACGCCGGGGATGTCCATGATCACGCTGATCACGTCGGACAAACGGATTTCGCTGCGCAGGCCGGCCGCTTCCAGTTCTTCGTCGGCGATGAAGCCGTTGGCCAGCAGCGGTCCCTCGAAGATTTCCGGCAGCGTCCGCCGGCTGCCGTCGGGGCGCGGCAGGTCGAGCATTTCAGCCAGCCGGTAGTTGGCCACCGGCGGCGCCAGGAAGCGGTCGACGGCGAAGGCGATGGCCGCCGCCACGGCATCGGCGTCGGCCTCCGGCGCCAGGTCGAGTTCGGCGCACAGGCTGTAGGCTTGCCGGCCGACCGCCGAGACGCCGACGAAATCGTCGCCCAGCCCGCGGTTGGCGTGCAGGGTGGCGAGCACATTGCGGTCGGTGGCGGCGCGCTGCTCGGCGGTCGTCACCTGGTCCATGTAGTCGACCAGCACGCTGTAGCGGCCGCGCACGACGACTTCGATTTCGCCCGGCTGGCCAGTCGGCGCGACGGCCAGCGTGCCCTTGCCCGGGTTGGCGTAGAGGGTGCGCGGGGCCGGCTGCAGCCAGGCGTTCTTGACGTCCGGCAGGTCGATCAGCAGCTTGCGGTAGTCGGAATCGCTGACCGCCCGGCCGGGCAGGATGCGCCGGGCGCTGAAGAACTGGCCGGCCATCGCCGCCGCGTTGTCGTCCGGCGCTGCGAGCAGGTCTTCGAGCGGGTAGCGGGCGCGGTAGGCGAGGTCGGTCAGCGCGTAGGCGAGCAGTTCCAGCGTCGTGATGCCGGGGTCGTGGATGTTGTGGTCGGTCCACAGCCGGCGCGACAGGCGGCGGACGTGGTCGAGGCCGAGCGCGAACAGGGCGCGCTGGTCGAGCGCCGGATCGGCTTCTGGGGTGGAGGAGATGGTCGGATGGCGCAGCATGATGGGCTCTCGCTCAGGGCGCTTCGGCGATCAGGTGGCGGTCGGCCGAGACCAGGATGGCGTCCGGCCGGTCGACGGTGATTTCGGCCGCGTCGTTGAGTAGCAGGTCGCCGGGGCCGGCCTGGCCGCAGCGGAAGTCGGTCACGTAGTCGACGTAGGGCAGTTCCTCGACGAAATCGAGCAGCGCCGAACGGTAGAGGCGGCCGCCGAACTGCAGCGGCGCGTCGGTGAAGGCCCACGGCGAAAGCGCGCGCAGCAGCGCCGCGTGCAACTGCTGGCGGCTGTAGTCGAAGGGCAGACCGGGCCGGAAGCGGACTTTGAAGTCGAGACGAATCGGCACGTAATGGGCGTTGCGCACCCGGACGACGACCTGCGGCCCGGCGTGGCGGCCGGCCAGTTCGGCCATCCGGGTCAAGGTGTCGAGATCGACGCGTGGCTGCAGCGGATCGACGGCGTTCTGATTGCGCAGGTCGGGAATGGCGACAACCAGCACGTTGCCGGGCGCCTGCCACGAGGTGTCGCTGGCGTGTGGGATGCACTTGATCCGATGGACGCTGGGGAAGGCTTCGAGCAGCAGGCGCTCGTAATCCCAGGCGGTGACGCAGCGCTGGCGGTGGCGCAGGCGCTCGGCGGCGCGGCGGTTGCGCATCGCCTCGCTTTCGGCAGCCCGGCCGCCGAAGCTGGCGTAGGGCTGGGCGACCTGCTTGAGGCCGGCCGGCGGCGCCAGCAGCTTGGCGATGCTGGCGGCGGGCAGGGTTTCGACCGTCGGCGCGGCTCCCTCCGGCCAGCGGCGGACGACCTCGACGGCATTGGGCTGGACGCCGAGCAACCGGCAGGCGGCGGCCGGGTGTTCCGGCACCGCCGCCTTGAGCCAGACCTTGCCGGGCGGCAGCCAGGTGTTGTCGGCCGTCGTCGTGCGGCCGAGCACGATGCCGACGAGGCCGCTGGCGCGTAGCGAACGGGTCGTGTCGAGGGCCATTTCGTCGGCCGCGACCGGCCGCCAGTGGTTGTCGCAGAGCACCGACCAGCGCACCGTCTGGGCCGGCAGCTCGGGATCGGCGCTGCCTTCGGCGGCCTGCAGCAGCAGGTGGATGCTGTCGCCCGGCCCGACGCCGTCGATGCCGACGATCAGTTCGCCGGCATCCGGGAAGGCCGGCAGCAGGCTGACCGACGGGTCGGTGACCCAAGCCAGCTGGCGGCGCAGGAAGGCATGCTCGCGGCGCTGGCCGAACGGCCCGACGTGGAAGAACTGGACCTCCTGGCCGGCGGCGAAGGCGTTTTCGTCGGTCGGCCGCAGGTCGACGGTCGGCGAAGCAGCGGCGTAGCTCAGCGTGATCTCCTGCACGGTCGGCGTGTAGGGTTCGTTGAGTACCGTCGTGTCGCCCGGCGTCTTGGCCAGGCGCAGCGTTTCCTTGCGGTATTCGGCGTGCAGGAAGTCGTCGACCAGCGCGACCGTGACGTAGCCGGCGCGGGCGGCCGGCAGCGGCACGTCGTCGCGCAGGAAAACCGGCATCGCCAGCTGGTAGCGGTAGCCGAAGCGGCGGCCGGCGGCGCTGCCGGCCGATTTCATCGAATAGACGTAGCCAGAGTGGCTCAGCAGGCCGCTGCTGGCTGGCGGCGGCGAGCCGGGGCTGAGCGTGGTGACACCGTCGCTGCGCGCCATCAGGTCGACTTCGCGGCTGGTCGTGTTGGCGCTGCGGTCGGCATAGACCAGCCGGGCGCTGACCCCGTTGTTCATCAGGCCGACGCTCGGGTAATGGGCGTACCAGCTGGCCAGATTGCCCGGCGCGCCCTGCCAGCGCAGGGCGATCTTCAGGTCGCTCAACTGCTTGGCCAGCGCCTCCGCGCAGCCGATCATGAAACGCGAACCCTTGACCGGCTGCGGCCCGAAGGGCTGGAAGGCCTTTTTCGGGTTCAGCGCGCCGTGGTCGTTTTCCAGGCTCAGGCCGCGCATGCCGGCGACCGTGACGCGCAGCGCCGCCAGGTCCACGCGCAGGCCGGCCAATGAGGCGTAGTCGGCGGCAACCTCGGGGCGCAGCAGGAGCTGGACGACCGGCGCGCCGGCCGCGAAGGCCCCACCATGCACGGCCGGGTCGTAGTCGATGATCGGCGGCTCGTCGGCGGCGACGCTGAAGTCGAGGCGCAGCGTCGCCCCGGCCAGGCTGCCGCTGAGCGGGTAAGGGCCGAGCCAGCCGGTGGCGCCGGTGACGTAGGCGTGCAGCTTGCCGGCCAGACCCGCGCCGGTCTGGCCGGCGCCGAGGAAGGCCAGCGTCAGATCGATGCCGATGCCGCGCGTGCCTTCGTGCAGACGCAGCACCGGCCCGGCCAGCGCGCAGCCGACCGGCGCCGCCGGTAGCGCGGCGTGGCCGAAGGGTGGCCAGTGCGGGCGCAGCGGGTCGAGCGGGGCACCGAGGCCGTCGGCCGAATCGGCGACCGGCGCGAAACGCAGGCCGGTAGCGCCGCGATGGATGCTGTGCAACGCCGTGATCTTGCCTTGGCCGATCACGGTTTCGCGCAGCGGCTGGTAGAGGCGTTCGACGCCCTGCCCGTCCTTGCCGCCACTGAAACGTTGCTCCGGCGTCACGGCCAGCGGCGCGGCGCCCTTTTTCAGTTCCAGCTTCAGGTGGGCGTGTTCGGGCTGGGCCGGCAGCGGCTCGAAGCCGAGCACGCGGCGGTACTGGAAATCGAGGTGGCGGCCGGTCAGCTCGTTGAGCGCGGCGCGCGCCGGTTCCAACTGCTGCAGGAAGGCGTCGAACAGCCCGAGGTGCGGCGGCACGCTGCCGTCGTCGCGGGCCAACAGGTCGGCGGCGTGGTCCGGGAAGAAGGCCTGCCAGTCACCGGCCGCCTGCCCGGGGTCGAAGGCGTAGTAGCGCAGGTGTTCGGCCAGGCGGCGGGTTTCGGCCAGGCGGTCGGCGGGGGTCCGGGCGTCAACCGGGGCGTAGGCCGGGTCGAGCGCGGCCGGCGTGCGCTCGTCCTGGCTCTGGCCGGGGCGGGCGATGGCGTCGAGGAGGATGCGGTCGCTGGCCATGGTCGCTTAGCGGCTGCCGCCCGCCCCGGCCACCGCGGCACGCAGCTCGTTGCTGTCGGTGCGGTAGAAGGGGAAGACGAGGTTGAAGCGCGAATTGGTGGCGCGCACTTCGTATTCGAGGACGATTTCCAGCCGGCCCTCGGTCGGCTCGGAGCGGTCGAGGCTGAGGTCGAGCACCTTGATGCGCGGCTCGTAAATCAGGATCGCGGTGCGGATGCGGTCGAGCAGCAGCGTGCGCATGGTCGTGCTCATCGGCTCGAACATCAGCTCGTGCATGTCGAGGCCGTATTTCGGCTCGAACAGGCGCTCGCCGGCCGCGGTGCCGAACAGCAGGACCAGGCTTTCATGGATGTCGGCTTCGTCGGCAACCATCGCCACACCGCCGGCCGCGAAACGCGGCGGAAAGCTCCAGCCGGTGCCGAGGAAGGATTGGTACAGTTCGTCGCTGTCGCTCATGCGCCCGCTCCGCGGCCAACCGGCCAAATGCTACGGTCGGCCCCAAAAAATGGCCAAAATTGAAATTTCTCGCGCATCGCCGTCATCCGATCACCACCGTCGGGCAGCCGACCACGGCCGAGGCGCCGCAGGCGCAGTCATCGCCGACGCGCAGGGCCGGCCGGCCGCCGATCATCACCGTCGCGCTGCCGGCCGTGAATGGGCTGACCGTCGGCTGATGGCCGCTCGGCGGCAGCGAACAGGCGTGCAGGTCGCCGAGCACGGCGGCCGGCTTGCCGCCGATCATCACCGTTGCCACGCCCGGCCCGGTGATCGTGCCGCCGTGGCTGGTGGTGTCGCCGACACAGGCTGCTGCTGGCATCGCGCTCTCCTCTTCGGGCCTAGTTGATCTGCACCATGGCGCCAGTCAGCTTGGTGCTGCCGCCCCCCGCCAGCTCGGCGCTGGCGCTGCCTTCGAGCTTCAGTTCGGTGCCGGCCTTGATTTCGAAGCTGGTGCTCGACTCCATCTTGGTTTCCGTGCCGGCCTTCCAGTCGACGGCCTTGGCACTTTCGAGATGGATGCCGTCGCTGTCCAGCTTGATCTTGTTGCCGTTCTGGTCGGCCAGGGTCAGCGACTTGTCGTCCTCGTCGAGCACAATGGAATTGCCGGCCGGGGTGTCCAGCGTCAGCACGATCTTGTCGTCGTCGAAATGCATGCGCATGCCGGAACGGCTCTTGAACATCTTTTCATGGTTGTCGTCGGAGCCAGCCAGCGGCGCCGCCTTGGCGCTGCTGTGCAGCATGCCGAGGATGACCGGATGGCAGGGATCGTCGCCGAGAAAGCCGACCGCCACCTCGTCGCCGATTTCCGGCCGGAAGAAGAAGCCGCGGTCGTCGCCGGCATCCAGGCTGGCCACCCGCGCCCACAGCCCGTCGCTGCTCAGGCCAAGCAGCGGCAGACGAACACGGACGCGATGCTCGCCGTCCGGGTCTTCGTTGCTGGTCACGACACCGACCTGCAGGCCGGAGACTTTCGGCAACAGGCCGTTGCCCGACGAGCCGGCCACCGGCGGATCGAGATCGACGCCACCAAACTGGACATGCGTCTTCCAGCCCTGGACCAGGCTGTATTCGTGGCGCGCCCCGGTGACCAGCGCCTTGCCGTTGAAGCGCCGGCCGAGCCCGGCCAGCTCGACGACGACGCCAGGTTTGACGGTGGCGATGCCCTCGCACTTGCCGCGCCCGGACACCTGGTCGAGCCGGCGATACAGTGCCAGGCCGTCGACCCAGGCCTGCGCCGCGGCCTCGCTGAGTGCCGGATGGCGGACGTCGAGCGCCCGGCCGGCAACGGCAGCCAGGTCGTCGCTTAAAAAATTGCCGGGCGGCGTCAGGCCGGGGCTGGCGGCGTCGACCTCGACCAGTTCCTGCCCGGCTGGGTCCCAACTGGCACCATGGACGGCCGGATGTTGCAGGCGAGCGTCGATCTCGCCATCGAATTCAAGGAGCGTCGCGCCGTACTGCAGCGTGCATGCCGTCGTGCCGGACACGGCCGGCTTGCGGACAACCAGCTTGTCGCCCTCGCACCAGACCAGCTGGCCGTTGGCACGGGCGCGGGCGAGCAGGAAATCCCAGTCGCTGGCGTGGTATTGCAGCAGTTGCTTGTGCTTGACCGTCGTCGCCTCGACGTCCTTGCCGACGCCGGCCGCGTCGAGCAGGGCCTCGATCACTTCGCTGTCCGACTGGTCGAAGTAATCGCTGGAGCGCTGGCCGATGCTCAGCTTCATCGCCGTGTGGCGGCAGTCGACGACCAGTTGTGAGGCGGCGCTGTCGCGCACCCGGACGCCCTGGCGGACGACCACGCCGGTGAAGATGGAGACCGGGGCGTTGCCGGCCCCGGCCAGGATTTCAACGGTCTGCCCGGGCTTCAGCAGGTCGCCGTCGCTGAGCGGGAACTGCCCGCTGGCCGCGGCGCCGTCGATGTACACCAGTTTTGCCGAAGAAATCCGGTTGACCGTGGCATTGACGCTGAGCGCGACCAGTTGATGCTCGCGCGGCATCGCCTGGCCACCGACCTTGACGGTGAATTCGCGGTGTTCGGCGGCAATCGGCAGGGCGCGGGTTTCCGGCACGGTCTATTTCTCCAGCGGCGGAAAGTAGATTTCGCTGCCCGGTTCGAGCCGGCGGAAATCGTCGAGACCGTTGGCGGCGGCGACGCGCAGGTAGAGGCGCGGATCGCCGTAGATTTTCTGGCACATCGCCGGCAGCCGGTCGCCGGCCTTGACGATGCGGCGATGGGTGAGGTCCGGCGACTGGTCCTGGGCGATGGCGACCCGCGTCTGGTCGTCGGAATTGTCGGTGAAGGTGGCGCTGATCACGGCGCGCAGCGGCACGCCGTCTGGCCGGAACAGCTTGTAGGCGATCGAGGCGCTCTTCAGCACGCAGCGCTTGACCTGCAGCGTGCCCCAGACGACTTTCAGGTAATTCGGCCGGTGGATGTCGCCGTTATAGCCGGTGACCGTCTGGAATTTCTCGACCTCGGCCTGGACGTCGGCCGGCTGGCCGTTGGCGCCGGTGCCGTCGATGAAGAAAGTCAGCGTCAGGTCGCCCGGCTTGATCTTCTTGAATTCCATCCGGCTGTTGGTCGTCCCCGAACCCTGGGCAGCGTCGTACTCGACCTCGTAGCCGAGCGTGATCTCGGACGGATTGACGTAGGCAGCGAACTCCTGCGCCGCGGCGCCGCTGTAGTCCGGCGTCGTGAAGGCCTGGATGCGCAGCTTTTCCAGCCGGCCACTGGCGGCGGGGATCATGTTACGGCTCCTCCCGGTCGCGCAGGATTTCCAGCACGCGGGCGACGCATTCCTCGACCAGCGCCTGCTTTTCCTGGCCGGCCGGCGGCGGCGCACCGGCATCGCCGCCGGCTTCGCGGTTGCCGACTTCGACCGAGATCACCACTTCATCGACGATGATGGGCATGTTGGCTCCTCAGGATTTATCGACGGTGAAATACTGGTAGGCCAGTTGCAGCGACTCGACGGCGACCGTGTTGCTGCTCGCGTTGAGGTCGCCGACCGACCACTTGGTCGGCCAGGCGCCGACGACGTGCCAGGTAACCAGCGGCTCATGGGCGTCGTTGAGCAGCTTGATGTCGAGGCTCTTCGGCTCGATCCGGTAGTCGACGATGCACTGCCTGGCCCAGTCCCAGACCGCCGAGTTCTTCAGCAGGCCGCGCTTGAGCACCAGTTCCGGGTACTTGGCCCGGGTCGGATACTTCTGCACGAAACGGTTCTCGCCGCCCTCGACGACTTCCTCGCTGCCCATCTCGACCGCCAGCCCGCCGACCTCGGTAAAGCGCGTGTCGGCGCTGTCGGCCAGGCCGATGAACTCGACCAGGAAGTGGAAACCGACCGGCGGGTAGTATTGGGCCATGGTGGCTTAGTCGTTTTGCACTTCCAAACCTTCATGTGCCAACTCGATGGACTCGATCGCCACCTCATTGCCGGCGGCCTTCAGCTGCGGCCCCTCGACCTTGACCGGGAAGGCGTTGTGCGCCTTCCAGACCATCACCGGCTCGTGCTTCTCGTTGAGCAGGCTGATCACCAGGTCGCGGCGCTCGACGGTGTTCAGCTTGATCGTCGACAGCCACTTGAAGAAGTCGTTGTCGCTCTTGATCACGCCGCGCTTCAGCGTGATGTTGCTGAACTTGCGCAGGCCGGGCATCTTGATCGACGAGTATTCCGGGAAGGAGCCGTCGCGGTATTCGATGACCTGGTTTTCCTGAGTCAGGCCGGTGACCTCCGAAAAGCCAAGGCGCGTGCCGCCCCACTGGACGGTGAAATGGAAGGACGGCAAGGGATATTGTTGCGGCATGATGGGTTTCCTCTCGCGTTAGGGGGAGATCAGCTGGTCTGCAGCTTGTGGGAGAACTTGAGGATGATGAATTCGGCCGGCCGGACGACGGCCATGCCGATCTCGACGTTCATCCGCCCTTCCAGGATGTCCTGCGCGTTCATCGTCACGCCCAGGCCGCAGCGGACGAAGAAGGCGTCCTTGGTGGTCGCCCCGGCCAGCGCGCCTTCGCGCCATTTCTGCGTCAGGTAGTTCTCGATCATGCCGCGCACCTTGACCCAGGTGTTGGCGTCGTTCGGCTCGAAGACCGCCCAGTAGGTCGATTTCTTGATCGATTCCTCGACCATGTTGAAGAAGCGGCGGACCGAGACGTAGCGCCATTCGTTGTCGTTGCCGGCCAGTGTGCGGGCGCCCCAGACCAGCGTGCCCTTGCCGACGAAGGCGCGGATGGCGTTGATCGACTTGCCGCCGGTGGCGTCGACGTTCAGGGCGTCGGTTTCGCTGCTGGTGAAGCTGGCGGCCGGGGCGATCACGCCGTTCAGGCTGACGTTGGCCGGCGCCTTCCAGACCCCACGCTGGCTGTCGACCATGGCGTAGACGCCGGCGATGGCGCCGGACGGCGGGCTCAACGTCAGCGTCGAGCCGATGCCCTTGATCACGTTGCGATAGGGCGCGAAGTTGTCGACCAGCGTCTGCTCGTGCAGGGTGCGGTAGTTGGCGATCGCCGTGAGGATGCCGGCCAGCGCGCTGCTCGCCGTCGAAAAGGCTTTCTGCAACCCGCCCAGCGCGCTGCTCATCACCGCCGCCACGGTCGCCCCCGAGGTGTTGCCGGCCGAGGCGGCGGGGGTGTTGGCGCCGCCGCCGAACAGGCCGTTCCAGGCGGCGGTGGCCGGCGGCGTGTTCTGGTCCCACTCGACGGTGTAGGCGCCGCCGGCGGTGACGATGTCGGCTGCCATCTCCTTTTCCAGCGCGATCAGGCCGGCATAGGCGGAGACCAGCGAACCGGCGATGGTCGTGTTGATGTCGGCGACCAGCCGGGCGTTGCTCAGCGGCGAGGCATCGACCAGGCCATCGACCACCTTGGCGATGCCGAAAACGTATTCGAACAGCGGCGCGATGTCGGTCGGCGCCGGGGCCGGCAGTGCCTTGAAGGCAGCCAGCTTCTTGGCGAAGGCCGAGGACAGCGTTTCACCGGCGCCGGCATGGGCGGTCACGGCAGCGCTGACGGTGCCGGCATCGACGGCCAGCTGGTCGAGGGCGTCGAGCGCGGCGAGGATGCCCGGTTCGGAGCTCAGGTCCTTCAGGGCGACCGGCACGCCGTTGCGGACGATCTTGTCGCGCACCTGCGCATAGCCGACGCTCTTGCTGTAGTTGAGCTTGAGCCAGGGCGTGTAGGCGGCGCCGTACTTCAGGTTGTTGATGCCGATCTTGTCGCGGAAGCTGGCGCCGTTCGGATCGGACTGGCGCAAATCCAGCACGGCGACGCGGTCCTTCAGTTCGCCGCATTGCTTCAAGGCTTCCTGCTGGATGGCGGCGAGGTCGTCGGCGGACAGCGTCGCGGCGTCGGGAAAGAGCAGGATGGTCGGCTCGTCCACCTTGGCCACGGCCTGCACGCCGGTCTTCAGCTCGTCGCGGTCGACGGCCGGGGCGGCCGACTTGTAGGCGCCGACCGAGACGACGTAGCAGTCGCCGCCGCCGTTGTCGTAGAAGAGCCGCAGGCTGTCGTAGAGGTAATAGCCGTTGCCGATGTCGGCGGCCAGGAAATTGCCGACTTCGTCGATGCTGGCCGAATTGACCGCATAGACCGGCCCCCTGCCGTAGTAGCTCTCGTATTCGAGCAGCGACTTGATCCGGCGCGGGGCGTTCTTCAGGTCGTCGGCGGTGACCAGGCCGATTTTCTCGGTGTAGCCGACGAAGGCCGGGATGGCGGTTTCGACCTCGGCCACCGAAGGCGGGAAGACCGAAATTTCCTCGATATAGACATCGGGCGTGCGGTAGGTTGGCATGGGCGGACCCCCTTCTCAGGATTTGGCGAGGTGGACGATGAAACGCGCCTGCGCCCGGTCGGAGCCGGCCTGGGGCAGATGCTGGACAAGGACTTCGTTGTTGCGGCGCAGTTGCAGCTTGCGGTAGCCGCCAGCCCGGCGGTCGGCTTCGCCACGCGACTGGAAGAGCACGACGCGGGCGCTGGCGTCGCCGAGCACCTCGGGCGGCAGGTCGTCGGCGGCGAAATCGTCGGCCTCGACGCGGTCGAAGACGAGCGGCGGACGGCCCTGCTCGCCGGCCCCGGCGTCGTTGACGTTGAGCTGGCCGAACTCGCTGCTGCCGTAGTTGCGGGCGACGACGTAATACTTCAGCTGTTCCCGGCGCGGACTGAGGCTGACCGCGAAGCGCGGCGGATCGGCGTAGAAGGCGCCGGCGACGGTCACCGCCAGCACGCCCCAGGGGCGTCGGCCGGCCAGTTCGGGATGCAGCACCCACTGGCTGACGGTCGGCGGGCCGCCGGCATCTTCGCTCAGCGTGTAGCAGCCGGCCGGCCAGTCGCGGGTGGCGAATTCGGCGACCGCCTGGCCGGCAAGCAGCGTCTGTTCGGCGATCAATCGGGTGCCGAGCCGCCAGCGCAGACTCAGTGGCCGCCCGGGCAGGGTGGCGTTGACGCGCTGGCGGTCGGCAACCAGTTGGGCAGCCAGCGTCTCCAAGACCCGCGGCTGGCTGCGATTGATGAAGAGCGGCAGGCTGCCCGCCGCCACCGGTGCGGCGGTGAAATTGGCCAGGTAGGGATTGACCGCGTTGAGGCCGATCAGCAGGGTTTCGCCGGCGATGTCGCGCAGCGGCAAACCGCCTTCGTCGGCTTCGAACAGCACGATCAGCCGGCCGTCGCGGACGCGAACCAACAGCTTGCCGGCGGCCAGCGCCGGGGTGGCGGCCGGCACCTCGAAGGCAAGGTCGGCGGTCGGCGCCAGGTAATAAGCGTGGGCGACCTCGACCTCGAACAGGGGGCGAAAATGGATGTTCATCGCTCGTGCAGGTCGAGGCCGATGTCGGTGATCGGGGCGCCGAAGCCGAGCGGCTCCTGGTCCTGGATGGTGACCAGCCGCGCCCGGTACAGCACCGAGGGCTGGTACTTGGCGCCGATGGCGGCCCACAGCTGGTTCAGCGTTTCCGGCCCGACGCTGTGCAGATCCATGACGATGCGCCCGATGCGCGGGTCGAGCGAGGGGTAGTCCTCGGCCGCGAAGGCCGGCGAGCCCTGGAAGAAGGTCAGCACATTCGACAGCGCCTTCAGCGTCATGTCGTAGTTGGTCATCCGGGCGGCGAAGAGCAGGGTCAGGTTGAGCCGCAGTTCCGGTTGGAGCGTCATCTCGCGACCGCCGACCATGACCCGGGCCGGCAACTGCTCGCGCATCACGCGCTCTTCCTCGATGTTGACGATGGCCATCGCCACGGTGCCGGAGGTGATCGCCAGCTTGCCGCTGTCGTCGACGATGGCGCCGGGCACGACCTGGCCGAGCGACGCCGAACCGGTGCGCCGGATCAGGTAGGCATTGAACTGTTCTGCCAAAAAGCTAACCGCGACATCGAGCATCGACTCTCTCTCACCGGGTAGTTGTTGGGCCCGCCGAAGCGGGGGTGGCGAGACGGGTCAACACAATCTCGCAACAAGTTGCAATTCAGTAAATCACAGAGCAAAAATTTTGTCACTGACATTTTTTATTATGCCGATGAAATGCAGGCGACCGCCATCTGCCGCCTGAAAACAAGTCGGAACCGACCAGACTTTCGACTGTCGAAGGCCGCCGCAAAAGCCTCCGAAGCGGAGCGGAAAACTCCCCGCTAAGCCAATAACCACGGGCTTTTCGAAAATATTTCACTGGTCAAGTTCAAACGAACGTACTACGATGGTTTATGACTTTTCAATAACGTTTAGGCCGAATATTGATGTCATTTTTGTTTGATTTGGTTTTTCTAAACAATGTTTCGCCAGAAAATCCAAAACTGCAGCACCCAAGCCAGCGAGGTCCACATGTTGCGCCACATGTCATGCCGTTTTCCGCCCCCTTCGCCTCGCCGCAGCGTTTTTCATTTTTCGCCTTTTTTTGCCGCCGACCGTAGCATTTTGCTCCGCTCGGCCAACCGCCTTTCCCATTCCAATTTCCATCGCTAGCGGCCCGTCGACCGCGCCCAGGAGACAAGACCATGGCCAAGAAAGCGCTTTGCATCGGCATCAACAACTACCCCGGCACCCACATGGACCTGCAGGGCTGCGTCAATGACGCCAACGACTGGGCCGGCGAACTGGCCGCCCGCGGTTTCAAGGTCGCCAAGCTGCTCGACGACCAGGCGACCAAAGCGGCCATGGTCAAGGCGATGGGCGAGCTGATCGGCAAGGCCGCCAAGGGCGACACGCTGGTCATCACCTTCTCCGGCCACGGCACCTACCAGCCGGACACCGACGGTGACGAGGCCGACGGCCTGGACGAGGCGCTCTGCCCCTACGACCTGCAAACCAGGGGCGAGGCACTGACCGACGACGAGATCCGCGACCTGTTCCTGACCCGCAAGGCCGGCGTGCGCATCGTGCTACTTTCCGACAGCTGCCACTCCGGCACCGTGACCCGCGCCGCCAAGGCCGAAAAGGACGCGACGACGCGGCCGCGCTTCATGCCGATGGGCAACTGGCTGCCGGAAAAACTGCTACCGAAGAACCGCGCCGGCAAGGCGGCCACCACCATGGTCGGCGCCGCCGGCACCTCGCCCTTCTTCGGCGCCTATTCCAACAAGCTCGGCGACCTGCTGATCTCCGGCTGCAAGGAAGGCCCCAACAATTTCAGCTACGACGCGCGGATCGCCGGGCGCTTCAACGGCGCCTTCACCTATTACGCGCTGAAGGCGCTGAAGGGCATGAAGGCCGGCGCGACCTATGCCGACTGGCACAAGGCCATCGCCAAGTACCTGCCCTCGGCCAGCTACCCGCAGGCGCCGCAGATCGTCGGCAGCGCCACCGCACGCAAGGGCAAGATTTTCGAATAAACCGCCAAACCACGTCACGGAGAAACCCCGATGAGCCAGCGCCTCTACAAGATTCGCGGCATCCGCGACGATAGCGCCCGACGGACCAGCGGCACAGCGCAGCCGCTGTTCCGCCTGCACCCCGGCAGCGCCCGCGACGGCACGGCCGAGGAAGTCGAAGTCAGCGGCGATACCGTCGTCCGTGTCGAACTCGACAACGGCTTCGTGCTGTGGAGCCGCATCGACGACCTGTCGCGCGAATACGGCACGCCGCCGGCGCGCGACGGCAACGGCGCCTGGGAATTCTCGCGGCTGGCGCCGAAGCGAGCCGGCAGCGCGCAGCGCGGCGTGGCCGGCCTGGCCATCCGGGTGCTCGATTTCTTCGGCGTCGACGTGGCCGAAAAATCGGCCGCCACGCTGGGCAAGGTGCTGGAGGAAAAGCTGCTCGGCAAGCACCCGCCCGGTCTCTACCGCCTCGACCTGGCCAGCGAATTCACGCTCAAGGCCGTGGCCGACAATGAAAAACTGCCGGCCGACGCCGGCCCGCTACTGGTGTTCCTGCACGGCACCGCCTCGTCCACCGAAGGCAGTTTCGGCAAGCTGTGGGACGCCGGCAACGCCGAGGGCGCCCGCCTGCGCCAGGCCCTGCTGCCGGTTTACGGCGAGCGCGTCTTCGGCCTCGAACACCGGACCCTGACGCAAAGCCCGATCGACAACGCGCTGGCCCTGGCCAGGCGCCTGCCGGACGGCGCCGAAATCCATCTGGTCAGCCATTCGCGCGGCGGCCTGGTCGGCGAGGTAATGGCCCTGTCCGGTTGCGCCAACCTGGCCGCGACGCTGAACGCCGAGCGCATCGCCACGCTGTTTGCCGCCGACCGCACGCTGGCCCCGCAACTCGGCCTGCTGCCGCTGTCCGAGGCCAACAAGAAGGCGCGCGACGCGGCCTACGATGCCGACCGCCAGCGCCTGCTCGAACTGGTCGAGGTATTGAGCCGCAAGCAATTGAAGCTCGCCCGTTTCGTCCGCGTCGCCTGCCCGGCCCGCGGCACGACGCTGGCCTCCGGCCGGCTCGACCGCTGGCTGTCGGTGCTCGACTACGTGGCCACGGCGGCCACCGGCTGCGGCCTGTTCACCGGCGGCCTCGACTTCCTGCTCGCCGTCGTCAAGGAGCGCACCGACCCGCGCACCCTGCCCGGCGTCGAGGCGATGGTCCCCGGCTCGGCGCTGACCCGCCTGCTCAACGGCACGCCGGATCTGGTCAGCACGGCCGACCTGTCGGTGATCGCCGGCGACATCGAGGCCGGCGACGGCCTGTGGAACACGCTGAAGGTGCTGGCCACCGACTGGTTCTACAAGAACGAGCACGACCTCGTCGTCGATACCGCGTCGATGAGCGGCGGCCTGCCGCGCCCGGCCGGCGGCGCCCGCCTGCGCCAGGACGATGGGGCCAAGGTCAATCATTTCCGCTATTTCACCAACGAACAGAGCGTGCGCTGGCTGCGCGCCGGCCTGACCCGGGCCGACGGCGACAGCGGCGGCTTCCAGGCGATTGCCGGCAAGCCCTACACCGGCCCGCGCTGCGCCCAGGCCATCGCGCGCAGCCGCGAAGGCAACAAGCCGCGGCCGATCGCCGTCGTGCTGCCCGGCACCATGGGCAGCCAGTTGCAGGTCGGCGACGACGAAATCTGGCTCAATTACTGGGCGCTGCTCAAGGGCGGCCTGAAGAAGATTGCCATGGGCCGCGACGGCGTCACGCCGGTCGGCCTGGTCGACCAGTTCTACGGCCCGCTGGTCGAATTCCTGGCGCGCAGCCACCAGGTCGAAATCTTCCCCTACGACTGGCGTTTCTCGGTGCGCAAGGCGGCCGCCCGGCTGGCCACGACGCTAGAACCGCTGGTCAGCCAGGCCGAGCGTTCGGGCCAACCGCTGCGCCTGGTTGCCCATTCGATGGGCGGCCTGGTCGTCCGCTCGATGATCGCCGACGGCGGCGCCGGCAGCGCGCTATGGAAGCGCATCACCCGCCTGCCGGACAGCCGCTTCCTGATGCTCGGCACGCCCAACCTCGGCTCCTACGAGGCGGTGCGCTGGCTGACCGGCTTCAACCCGACGCAGGCCAAGCTGTCGCTGCTCGACATCACGCAGAACACGGATGACATCATCAATCTGGTTTCCCGCTACGCCGGCCTGCTCGAACTGCTGCCCTTCGCCCCCGACGACCCCGATTTCGCCGACCTCACGCGCTGGCAGACGGTGCGCCGGGAAACTGCCGCCGGCTGGGACACCGCCCAGGCGGCCGACCTGCAGGAGGCGGCAGCGACCTGGAAATTCCTCCGCGAGGCGCCGCCCGACCCGCGCTACATGACCTACGTCGCCGGCTGCCAGCCGGCCACCGTGATCGACTACCAGCTGGTCGACGGCGAGGTGCAATACCGGCCCGACCTCAAGCGCATCGAATTCATCGCCAGCCGCGAGGGCGATGGCACGGTGACCTGGGAATCCGGCCGCCTGCCCGGCGTGCCGGTGTGGTACGTCGCCGACACCGCGCACGACATGCTGTGCGCCCAGCCCAAGGCTTTCCCCGGTTATCTCGACATCCTGGTCAACGGCCAGACCAGCCTGCTGCCCAATTCGCCGCCGGCGCGCAGCCGCGCCGCGGCCGGCGAGGACCGCTTCGTGCTGCCGCCGGCACCGCCGACCGACGGCATGCCGACGCCCGAGGACATCGCCAGCCTCGGCTTCTCCGGCCAGCTGCCGGAAACCGACGAGGGCAAGAAGCAGTCGCCGCCGATCGAAATCAGCATCCGCCACGGCAACCTGACCTACGCCCGCCATCCGGTGCTGGTCGGCCACTACCAGGGCGACACCGTGGTCAGCGCCGAAAAGGCGCTCGACCGCCAGCTTGGCGGCCACCTGACGCGCCGGCTCGATCTCGGCATCTACCCGGGACCGCTCGGCAGCCACACCGTCTTCCTCAACGACTCGCCGACCGCCAAGCCGATGGGCGCCATCGTCGTCGGCCTCGGCCAGATCGGCGAACTCAGCCCAGGCCTGCTCGAATCCTCGGCCCGCGCCGCACTGCTCGACTTCGCGCTGAAAGTCGCCTGGTGGCCCGACGGCCGCTTCGGCGAGGAAGGCCGGCCGCGCTCGGCGGCGGTCACCTGCCTGCTCGTCGGCACCGGCGCCGGCGGCCTGCCGGTCGGCGATTCGCTGGAAGCCCTGCTCCGTGCCGTGATCGCCACCAACCAGGCGCTGGCCGAGCAGGCCCTGGACGGCCGCGTGCTGATCGACCGCCTGGAACTGCTCGAACTGTACGAGGATGTAGCCATCTCGGCGGCCGAAGCGCTCGCCCGCATCCTGCAGAACGAACAGCTCGCCGCCGCCATCAGTTGGCCGGCCGCCTGCGTCGAGACGGCGCAGGCCGGCCGCCGCCGGGTCCGCTTCGACACGCCGAACGAGTGGTACCAGCGCCTGGAAATCGTCCGCCAGGACGACCGCCTGCGCTTCCTCTTCCCGACCGACCGCGCCCGCGCCGAGGAAACGCTGGCCACCGGCCAACTGGCGCTGGCCGACGCCTTCGTCCAGATCGCCAGCCGCGACACCGGCCAAAATTCCGAAGCGGCCAAGACGCTATTCGAAATGCTGCTGCCGCTGCGCCTGCGCGAACTGTCGCCGCAGCAGGGCAACCTGGTCGTCATCGTCGACAGCCAGTCGGCCTGCTATCCGTGGGAGCTGCTCGAAAACCGCTGGGCCGCCGGCGAACGCCCGCCCTCGGTGGCGGCCGGCTTCGTTCGCCAGTTCCGCACCGCCGAATTCCGCCAGCGACCGGCACACGGCCTGGCCAACACCGCGCTGGTCATCGGTAACCCGGACCTCCAGGACAGCCCGGACTTCTGCGACCTGCCGGGCGCCCGCGACGAAGCGCAACTGGTCGCCGAGCAACTGGGCGCCGAGGGCTACGCGGTGACCGACTGCATCGACCAGTCGGCGACGCCGATCCTCGAAGCCCTGCACAAGGACAGCTGGCGCATCCTGCACCTGGCCGGCCACGGCGTGCATCAGTACGCCGGCCCCGGCCGCAAGCCGGTGTCCGGCATGGTGATCGGCCCCGCCAGCTTCCTGACCCCGGGCGACATCGCGCAGATGCGCTTCGTCCCCGACCTGGTCTTCATCAACTGCTGCCACCTCGGCCGCGTCGATGGCCGGCGCGAACTTGACCGCCTCGGCCTGGCCGCCAATCTCGGCGAGGAGTTCGTCCGCATGGGCGTGCGCGCCGTGGTCGCCGCCGGCTGGGCGGTGGACGACCGGGCCGGGCAGGCCTTCGCCGCCACGTTCTATCGCGGCATGCTGGCCGGCGAAACCTTCGGCGAAGCGGTGCGCATCGCCCGCGAGGACGCCTGGCTGCGCTTCCCCGACGTCAACACCTGGGGCGCCTACCAATGCTACGGCGACCCGGATTTCCGCTTCCATCGCGATGGCGCTGCCCCGCAACGCAGGCAGGCAGCGCTGGCGACCCCGCGCGAACTGGTCGTCGAGTTCGAGAACCTCGCCGCCGACCTGCGGGCCGGCGCCCAGGGCGATGCCGGCGAAAAGATCGAGGCCCGGCTGGCCCGCATCCCGGCCAACCAGAAGGGCCGCTGGCTGGCCCGCGGCGACGTCCAGGCGGCACTCGGCCTGGCCTGGGGCGAGGCGCGCAACTGGCCGCAGGCCATCGCCTGCCTGGAAGCCTCGCTGACCGCCGACTACGGCGACTGCACGATGCGCGTCATCGAGCAGTACGCCAATTTCCGCGTCCGCCACGCCGCCGAGGTCTGGCAACAGGCCGCCCGCCAGCCGGCCAAGGAGCGCGAGCAGACGCGGCAGGCGCAGATCGAATGCATCGAATCGGCCATTCTCGACCTCGACATGCTGTGCCGGCGCGCCCCGACCGTCGAGCGCTTCAGCCTGCTCGGCGGCGCCTACAAGCGCCTGGCGCTGGTTGAGAAGGAAGGACCACGGCGCACCGAGGCGCTGGTCAACATGGCGCAGCATTACCGCCTGGCCCACGAGCGCCGGCCCGACGCCTACGCCTTCACCAACTGGCTGGCCGCCAGCCTGCTCGCCGCCCAGCGCGGCGAAGGCCAGGTGCCAACCGACGACGCCCGCCAGCGCGAGCTGGAGGCGATGGTCCGCGACCTGTCGCGGCGCAACGAAAGCGACCCCAATTTCTGGGACAGCGCCAGCCTGGCCGATCTGCAACTGGTCCGTCTGCTCTCCCAGGCGCCGCCGAAGAAGCGCGGGGCAGACGTTTCGCCGGCCCCGGCAATGGCAGCGCTGGCCGCCTACCGCAACGCCATCGCCCGCGGCGCCAGTCCGCGCGAGGTGTCGTCGGTGGCCGAGCACATCGCCTTCCTGCACGAGTTGTGGGCGCCGGATGACAAGGCGAACCGGCGCATCCTCGAACAGATCCTGGAGAACCTGTCATGAGCCCGCGCCCGCCTAAAGCCCCAACCGCTGCCCCGAAAGCCGCCCCGCGTCGGCGCGGCGTCTCGCGCTCGGCCACTCCGGGCGACGCGGCGCCGGATTACTCGACCACGGCTATCGAGCAGATTCCCTTCGACCTGCCGCCACGGGCGCTGATCGCGCCCAATTTCCGCGCCTACGAGCTGACCCGCTCCGACCTGGCCGACCGCCTCGGCATCGACAACGGCTTCGCTTCGCTCCAGGAGCTGCATGCCGCGATCCATCTGGCGCGCCAGGTGCTGCAAGCCGTCCGCGCCAAGTTCGGGCCGTTTTCGCCGAACAGCGTCTATCGCGGCCAGAACCTCGAACGGGCGCTGAAGAACAAGCCGTCCACCTGGCTGACGACCAGCCAGCATGCCAAGGGCGAGGCCTGCGACATCGAGATCGTCGCCCTGCCGACGCTGGAACTGGCGGCCTGGGCGCGCGACAACCTGGCGGACTTCGACCAGATCATCTGCGAGTGCTACGACCCGGCCAAGGGGCCGAACTCCGGCTGGGTGCACATTTCGCTGAAGCCGCCCGGCACCGGCACCAACCGCCGGCAATGCCTGAGCTATGTACGCGACCCGGGCAGCGGCCGGCTGGTCTATGTGAACGGCCTGACGGCCATGGTCTGAGCGACAGGCAATGCTCTCCGGCAAGATCGCCACCCTGCTGATCCTGGCCACTTTCCTGTCGGTCATCGCCGCCCTGCTCGTCGCCAGCCGCTACCGGGCGACGATGCAGGCGCTGATGAAAATGCCGCTAAATTTGCCATCGACCGTAGCATTTGACGCCGTGACCGCGGCCTTGCCGGTCGCCGCAGAGCATCCGCCGCAGCCGGTCAGCCTGGACGACAACCGGCGTGCCCGGCACCGGCTGGTCGGCGCCTTCATCGGCCTGACCCTGCTGATGGCACTGTCCCGCACATTGCAGATGCAGATCATGGCCGACGGCCCGATCACCTGGAAGACGGTGCTGACGCTGGGCGCCGCCTACGCCTGGCCGGTCGTCCCGGTGATCGCGGTGATCGACCGCTGGCGCCGCCGCCGGCTGGTCGGCACGCTGCTGCTCTGGTTCGTCGCCGCCATCGCGCTGCTCAGCTGGCGGGTCAACGAGAACGTCAGCTTCACCCAGATCCTCTTCTGGATGAGCTTCGACATCGGCCTGCCGCTGATCGTCGTCACCGCGCTGTGCCTGGGCGGCGCGACGCGGGCGGTCGGGCCGTGGCTGGCGCCGGTCTTCATCGTGCTGTGCTGGGCCTCGCAGGCCGGCGTCGACCTGCTCAACCTGCTGGTCGAGCGGCAAAGCCCCTTGATCTACTGGCTGGTCGGCTGGCTGCCGCCGATTGCCGGCATCGCGCTGTTCGCACTGGCGCCGTGGCTGCTCGCCTGGTGGCCGGCCAAGGCGCTCGGCCGCTGGATCGCCGGCGCCTACGCCCGGCGGCAGATTTCCGAACTGTTCTACCTGTTCACCGCGGTCTGGGTCATCGCGCTGACCGGCCCGGCGCTGGGCGCCATCGCCAGCCAGGGCTGGGGTGCCCTGCTCGATTTCCTGCCCCTGCTATGGATTCCGCCCGGCGCCTGGCTGATGCGCACCATGGTGGCGCAAGACCAGGCCGGCCGGCCACCGACCCTGCTCGTGCTGCGCGTCTTCCAGCAGGACGCCAACGTCCAGGACCTTTTCGACCGCGTTATCGACCGCTGGCGGCTGAGCGGCAACACCGTACTGATCGCCGGCACCGACGTGCTTACCCACACCATCGACCCCGACGACATCTTCGCCTTTCTCGACAGCAAGCTGGGCGAACGCTTCATCCGCCGGCCGGAAGACGTGACGCGCCGGCTGGCCGCCTTCGAACTGCAGCCCGACGCGGAGGGCCGCTACCGGGTCAACGAGTGCTACTGCCACGACACGACCTGGCAACTGGCGCTGGCCGAGCTGCTGCGCAGCAGCGACGTCGTGCTGATGGACCTGCGCAACTTCGTCGCCGCCAACAAGGGCTGCCTGTACGAGCTGGAAACGCTGTCTACCGCCCAAGGCCTGAAACGCGTCGTCGTGCTGGTCAACGACCGCACCGAAATCGCCGCCGCCCAGGCCGCCACCGCCGGCGCCCCGGCCGGCCGTTTCGTCTGGCTGGCCCAGCAGGGCGACACGCCGCCGGCCACCGAGCAGGTGCTGGCGCCCTTGCTTGCCCCCTGACAACGCATTTGTTTCCAATTGTTAGCGGGCGAAACCTTAAACGGCTTCATGCGTTCATATCCTGAGAGGGCCAATTCTGGAAGCGGCCCTGTCGTCAAAGGAGATCAACGATGAAAACCATGCGCAACGTTCTGTTCGGCGCAATCCTTGCCGCCGGACTGACATCCGGCGCCTACGCCCACGAACCGCGCGTCGGCCTGAGCATCAATCTGGGTTACCCGGTCTATGTCGCACCACCGCCGGCCTACTACGCGCCGCCCCCGGTCGTTTATGCCCCACCGCCCCCACGGGTTTACCTGCCGGCGCCCTATGTCGTCCCGTCCTACGGCTACCGGCCCTACGTTTATGACTACGGTCCGCGCCATGGCGGGCATCGCCACGGCGGACATCGCCACGGGCATCGGCACCATCATCACTAAACGGCGGCAGTCAGTCGTAAACCGGCCGCGCATTGGCCGCCAGCCGGCGATCGAAATCGGCACGGATCAACGCCAGTGCGTCGGCGTCACCCTGAGCCGCAGCGCGCCGCAGCCAGCGCCTGGCCTCCGGGATGTCTGCCTCGACGCCGCGCCCGAGCAGCAGGGCGACACCAAGATGAAACTGGGCCACGGTGTAGCCGGACTCGGCGGCTCGGCGCAACCACCGGGCCGCCGCCATCGGATCGGCGCCCCGATCGCTGCCGCGCCCGGCTTCCAACATGTCGGCCAGATAAACCATGGACGGGGCGTTGCCGCGTTGTGAGCACTCGCTCAGAAAGGCCAGCCCGCCAACATGATCGCCGGTCTTGTCCAGTTCATAGCCATTGACGCAGATGAATCCCAAGCGATCCGGAAAACGTTTCATCTGGTCAAGGTAATAGTGCCAGGAGGTGTCGGTCGGGTTCAGCACCCCGCCGGAAATCACCTCCTCGACCGACAACTGCGCCTGGCTGGCGCTGGCGAACAACAACCCGGAAGCCAAGACAAGGTGGGCGGCAACACGGGCAAAAACGGATGAATATGAGTTCATGCGGGTCTCCTTCAGCGTTTGATTGAACGTGATGACAGCATATTCACCACCCACTTTTCGGCCGAGGGCAAATTGCCCGGCAATGACATGCCAATTGCCCAGCCCGGCGCGCTCGCTATCCAGCCATCCGATTTTTTTCGATTTTGGCCATTTTTTTACAGTGACCGTAGCATTTTGCAGCTACAAATCTTGCGACGCTTGGCGCTGAGCGTCGACCAACATTTAAGCAAACATTAATCTCCCCGCTCGTTCAGCAGCTTAGAATGCGAGCCACCGAAAATGTCGGCACGACTCCCGGATATCGTGACCGGCAACGCTCCCCTCCAGACTGCTCTGCCGACGGACGAACCCATGCGCCGCCCCTCATTCAGAATCCCCCTGCTGCCGTATTTGCTCCTGTTCCTGGGCATCGCCTTCGTGACCCGCCTCGGGCTGACCCTGCGCAGCGGAACCGATGCCGTGCCGCCAAGCCTGTGGCCGGAAATCTTCGTGCGCGGTCTCGGCTTCGATCTGGCGGTCGCCGCCTGGTTGCTGGCGCCCGCCTTGCTGGTGCTGGCCGTCTGGCCAAGTCGATGGCAAGCCACTCGCTGGCAGCGCGGACTGCGGCTGGTCGTGTTTTTCCTGGTCAGCTTTGCGCTGCTTTTTGGCGCGCTGTCCGAAGCGACCTTCTGGGAAGAGTTTTCCACCCGCTTCAATTTCATTGCCGTCGACTACCTGATCTACACCCACGAGGTGATCGGCAACATCCGCGAGTCCTACCCGGTCGGCGCGCTGATTGCCGGCCTCGCCCTGATCGCCCTGGCGCTCACCTGGGGGTGCCGCCGTTTCCTGGCCGCCAGCCAGAGCACTATCACCGGCTGGCGCCAGCGCCTGGCCTGTGCCGCGCTGGCCTTCGTCTTTCCGCTGCTCTCCTGGCAACTGGCCGACGTCGACCAGATGCAGTTTTCGGAGAATGCCTACGCCAATGAGCTGGTCGGCAACGGCCTGATGACCTTTGCCGCGGCCTTCCGTCGCAACGAACTCGACTACGCACGCTTCTACGCGACGATGCCGGCCGAGCGCGCCAGCCAGGTCCTGCTCGACCTGGGCGTCGAACGCGAGAAATTGTCCGTCGCCCTGACCCCCGACCCCAACGAGGAAGAAGAGGAGGCCTTCGACCCCAAGCGCCTGCCCTTCAAGCGCGCCCCCCAGAACGTCGTGCTGATTTCGGTGGAGAGTCTGTCCGCCAAGTTTCTCGGCAGCTTTGGCAATCGCGATGGCCTGACGCCGCGTCTCGACGAACTGGCCAGCCAGGGTCTGAGTTTCACCCGCCTGTACGCCACCGGCACGCGCACCGTGCGCGGCCTTGAAGCCCTGACGCTCGGCACCCCGCCGATCCCCGGCCAGGCCATCGTCCGCCGCCCGAACAACGAGCACCTGGCAACCGTCGGCCAGGTCCTGCGCCAGCATGGCTTCGAAACCTTCTTCCTCTACGGCGGCTACGGCTATTTCGACAACATGAACGCCTATTTTGCCGGCAACGACTACCGGGTGATCGACCGCACCGATTTCCCGAAAAAGTCGATCGGCTTCGCCAACGTTTGGGGGGTCGCCGACGAATACCTGTTCGACAACGCACTGACTGAACTCGACAAGAGCCACCAGTCCGGCAAGCGTTTCCTCGCCCAGATCATGACGACCAGCAACCATCGTCCCTACACCTACCCCTCGGGACGGATCGACATCCCCTCCCCCGGCGGCCGCGATGGTGCCGTCAAATACACCGATTACGCGATTGGGCATTTCATCGACGAGGCCCGCAAGCACGCCTGGTTCAAGGATACCGTCTTCATCATCGTCGCCGACCATTGCGCCTCGGCGGCCGGCAAGACCAAGCTGCCGGTAACTGGCTATCACATCCCGCTGATCTTCTACGCCCCGGACATGTTGCCGCCCGGCCAGAACAACCGCCTGTCCAGCCAGATCGACATTCCGCCGACCATCCTCGACATGCTGGGCCTGGTCGGCGACGACCACTTCTACGGCGAATCGCTGTTCGAACAACCTCTGCACGGCACCGAACGCGCTTTCATCAGCAATTACCAGGAGCTGGGCTACCTGAAAAATGATCGCCTGGTTGTCCTCGGCCCCAAGAAGCGGGTTGACTACTTCGCGATCGACGCCAAGGGCGACGCCACCGCCAGCCTCGCCGACGAAAAGCTGCGCGACGAAGCCATCGCCTACTACCAGAGCGCCTTCCAGTCCTTCAAGAGCGGCGAACTGAAGCTGAAATGGAAATGGCGTGACTGAGTGACCGTGGCCGGCCAAGGCGTGCCGGCCACTTCCGCTTGGCCTCCGCTCCGGCCGTTCAGCGATTCATCGCAAGCTCCCCGGCTCGCAGCAGTGCGCTTTCCAGGCTCCCGACCAGCGCATCGCAATCTTCGCCCCTGACCGCTTCGCCCTCGTTGTAGCCGTAGGGCACGCAGAACACCGTGCAACCGGCCTTGCGGGCGGTTTCGATGTCGTGGCGGGAGTCACCAATATGCAGGTTGGCCGCAGGGTCGGTACCCATCTGGTCGCAGGCGTGCCAGAGCGGCGCCGGGTGCGGCTTGCGGTGCGGCGTGCTGTCGCCGGAGACGACGACGGCGAAATACGGCGCCAGGCCGGTCGCTTCGAGAAGTGGCAACGTGAAGGCGGCCGGTTTGTTGGTGACCACGGCGAGCGGCAGGCCGGTGGCACGCCAACCTTCCAGTCCTTCGCGAACGCCTGCGAAAAGCCGGCTCTGTTGCCCATTGACCGCCACATAGTGGCGCTGGAAAACCTCAACTGCAGCAGCCAGTCTCGCCTCGTCGCTCGGCGCCACGCCGTGCAGGCAGCGGCGGACCAGGACCCCAACGCCCTGGCCGACGAATTTGCGGATTTCATCCTCGCTACGCGGCGGCAGGCCGAGTTCGGCCAGCGTGCGGCGGGCGGCTTCGTGGAGATCGGGCACGGTGTCGAGCAGCGTGCCGTCGAGATCGAAAGTAACGGATTCGAACTGCATCAGACTTGCGCCAGTTCGTGGCGCAATGCGCCGATGATCGAGTCGTAACGGTGCGGGTCGCTGTCCTTGCCGGCACCATAGACGGCCGAGCCGGCAACGAAGGCATCGACGCCGGCGCGGGCGATTTCGGCGATGTTGCCGGTGTTCACGCCACCGTCGATCTCCAGTCGGATGCGGCGGCCGGTTTCGCGTTCGTAGGCATCGAGTTTGGCTCTTGCCTGGCGGGCCTTGGCCAGCGTGCCGGGAATGAACCTCTGGCCACCGAAGCCGGGGTTGACGCTCATCAGCAGCACGACGTCGATCTTGTCGAGCACGTAGTCCATGTAGGCTAGCGGTGTCGCCGGGTTGAAGACCAGGCCGCCCTGGCAGCCGCCATCGCGGATCAGCGACAGGCTGCGGTCGACGTGTTCCGAGGCTTCCGGGTGGAAGGTGATGATGTTGGCGCCGGCCTTGATGAAGTCGGGGATGATGCGGTCTACCGGCTTAACCATCAGGTGCACGTCGATCGGGGCGCCGGTGCACGGCCGGATCGCCTCGCAAACCAGTGGGCCGATAGTCAGGTTGGGGACGTAGTGGTTGTCCATCACGTCGAAATGAATCCAGTCGGCGCCGGCAGCGATGACGTTGCTGACCTCCTCACCCAGCTTGGCGAAATTGGCGGACAGGATGCTCGGGGCGATGACGAAATCGGGGTTTTTCATGGCGATCTCCAAAAAAAGCGGCCCCAGACTTCGGGGCCGGAAACCACAAGGAAGTGGCGCAGAAAAAACTCGTTGATCAGCGGTAGCCGGCGGCCATTTTCTCCAGCCCGATCGGCTTGATCCGGGCCGCCTGGCCGGCGCTGCCGAAGGCCTCGAAGCGCTGGCGACAGATGTCGCGCGCCGCCGCCACCGCCGCCTTCAGGAAGGCACGCGGATCGAATTCCTCCGGCTTGTCGGCCATCGCCTTGCGCATGGCGCCGGTCATCGCCAGCCGGATATCGGTGTCGATATTGACCTTGCGCACGCCGTGGCGGATGCCCTCGACGATTTCCTCGACCGGCACGCCGTAGGTTTCCTTGATTGCGCCGCCGTACTGGCGGATGGTCGCCAGCCATTCCTGCGGGACGCTGCTCGATCCGTGCATGACCAGGTGGGTATTGGGAATGCGGGCGTGGATGGCCTTGATGCGGTCGATGGCGAGGATTTCGCCGGTCGGTGGCCGGGTGAATTTGTAGGCGCCGTGGCTGGTGCCGATGGCGATGGCCAGCGCATCGACGCCGGTCTGGGCGACGAAGTCGGCAGCCTCGTCGGGGTCGGTCAGCAGTTGCCCGTGGTCGAGCTTGCCGGCGGCGCCGATGCCGTCCTCCTCGCCGGCCTCGCCGGTTTCCAGCGAGCCGAGGCAGCCCAGCTCGCCTTCGACCGACACGCCGATGGCGTGCGCCATCTCGACCACCTTGGCGGTGACCGCGACGTTGTAGGCGTAGGTGGTCGGCGTCTTGCCGTCGGTGCCCAGCGAGCCGTCCATCATCACGCTGGAGAAGCCGCTGCGCATCGACTGCTGGCAGACGGCCGGCGAGGTGCCGTGATCCTGATGCAGGCAGACCGGGATGTCCGGGTATTGCTCGATGGCGGCTTCGACCAGCTTCCTGAGGAATGGCTCGCCGGCGTACTTGCGGGCGCCGGCCGAGGCCTGCAGGATGACCGGGCTGTCGCATTCGGCGGCCGCCTGCATGATGGCCTGGATCTGCTCCATGTTATTGACGTTGAAGGCGGGCAGGCCGTAGCTGTGCTCGGCGGCGTGGTCGAGCAGTTGGCGCAGGGAAATGAGGGCCATGGTCGATCCTTTCAGTGCGAAATATGCTGGACGAGGCGCAGCAGGTTGCAGGTGTAGCCGTACTCGTTGTCGTACCAGGCCACCACCTTGACGAAGGTCGGGTCGAGCGCGATGCCGGCGCCAGCATCGAAGATCGACGGCATCCGACAGCCGCGGAAATCGGTCGACACGACGCTATCGCCGGTATAGCCGAGGACGCCCTTGAGCGGACCGGATTCGGAGGCGGCGCGCATCGCGGCGCAGATGTCGTCGTAGCTGGCGGCCTGTTCCAGTTCGACGGTCAGGTCGACCACCGAGACATCCGAGGTCGGCACCCGGAAGGCCATGCCGGTCAGCTTCTTGTTCAGCGCCGGGATCACCTTGCCGACGGCCTGGGCGGCGCCGGTCGAGGACGGGATGATGTTCTCCAGGATGCCGCGCCCGCCGCGCCAGTCCTTGCCGGAGGGACCATCGACGGTCTTCTGCGTGGCGGTGGCGGCATGCACCGTGCTCATCAGGCCGCGCTTGATGCCGAATTTGTCGTGCAGCACCTTGGCCACCGGCGCCAGGCCGTTGGTCGTGCACGAAGCGGCCGAGACGATGTCTTCGCCGGCATAGCGGTCGTGATTGACGCCGTAGACGAACATCGGCGTCGAATCCCGGGCCGGCGCCGACTGGACGACCTTTTTGGCGCCGGCGTGGAGGTGCTTGCTGCAGCCGTCGTGGTTCAGGAAATGGCCTGTCGCCTCGATTACCACGTCGGCCTGCACCTCGCCCCAGGCCAGTTGCTCGGGATGGCGCTCCGCACTGAGGCGGATGCGCCGGCCGTCGACCAGCAGGTCGCTGCCGTCGACCTCGACGCTGCCGTCGAAGTTGCCATGCACCGAGTCGTACTTGAGCATGTAGGCGAGGTAATCGGGGTCGAGCAGGTCGTTGATGGCGACCACTTCGAGGTCGGCGAACTCCTTTTCGCGGGCGATGGCGCGGAAGGCCATGCGCCCGATCCGGCCGAAGCCGTTGATGGCTACCCGTATGGGCATGGTGCTGTCTCCTGTGGATTGTGAATTCTTGGGCAAGCCGCCCCCTTGCACCCGCGTTGGCGGGTGCTCGGCACGGCTGAAATGGGGAATTGGCGCGGCTAGGCGGCGGGCGGTCTGGGCATCAGAAGTCGCCGTCGGCACCGCCGGAGCGGACGATGGCGTTCAAGACGCTCTGTACCAGCCGGGCCGGGGTCAGGCCGTAGTGCTCGTAGAGCACCGGGGCCGGGGCCGAGGCGCCGAACTCGTCGATACCGAGCACCTCGCCGTCGAGGCCGACGTAGCGGTGCCAGAAGTCGGTCTGCCCGGCTTCGACGGCGATGCGGACGATATCCGGCGGCAGCACGGCGTTTTTCCAGTTGGCCGGCTGGCCGTTGAAGCGCCGCGTGCAGGGCATCGAGACGACGCGCACGGCGACGCCCTGGGCCTGCAGGTCAGCCCGCGCCTGCATGGCCAGCGCGACCTCCGAGCCGGTGGCGATGATCACCGCCTGCAGCGGGCCGTCGGCCTCGGCCAGCACGTAGCCGCCACGGCTGGCACCTTCCGCCCGGCTGGTCGCGCCGCCGTATTGCGGCAGGTTCTGCCGCGACAGGAGCAGGGCGGAAGGTCCATCGTGGCGCTCAAGCGCCGAAATCCAGGCGACCGCCGTTTCCAGCTCGTCGCACGGGCGCCAGACGTCGAGGCCGGGAATGATGCGCAGGCTGCTGGCGTGTTCGACCGGCTGGTGGGTCGGGCCGTCCTCGCCCAGGCCGATCGAGTCGTGGGTCAGCACGTGGATGACGCGCTGGTTCATCAGGGCACTCATCCGGATCGCGTTGCGGGCGTAGTCGGAGAACACCGCGAAGGTGCCGCCGTAGGGAATCAGCCCGCCGTGCAGCGCAACGCCGTTCATGATCGCCGTCATGCCGAATTCGCGCACGCCGTACGACACATAGTTGGCGATCCGTTCACCGGCTTCGTGCAGGGCGATGCTGCCCTTGCCGGCGGTCAGGTTCGAGCCGGTCAGGTCGGCCGAGCCGCCGAGCAGTTCCGGCACGCGGTCGACCAGCAGGTCGAGGCAGTTCTGCGAGGACTTGCGGGTGGCGACGGGGCTGTCCTTGCGCGCCGCCATGGCCAGCAGCTCGTTTTTCATTTCGGGCCAATTTTCCGGCTCACCGTAGCATTGCGTGCGCAGGAACTCGGCGGCCAGTGCCGGGTACTGGGCGCGGTAGCTGGCGAAGTTGGCCAGCCAGGCGGCTTCGGCGTCGGCCCCGGCCGGGCGGCCGTCCCAGGCGGCGCGCAGGCTGATCGGCACTTCGAACGGCCCGTACGGCCAGCCGAGCGCGGCGCGGGTGGCCGCCGTTTCCTCGGCGCCAAGCGGTGCGCCATGCACATCGTGCGAGCCGGCCTTGTGCGGCGAACCCCAGCCGATCTGCGTCCGGCAGACGATCAGCGTCGGCCTGGCGGTCTCCGCCTTGGCCTCGGCGATGGCGGCGGCGACCGCCGACCCGTCGTGGCCGTCGATCGGCCCGACGACATGCCAGCCGTAGGCGCGGAAACGGGCCGGGGTGTCGTCGCGGAACCAGCCTTCGACATGGCCGTCGATGGAGATGCCGTTGTCGTCGTAGAAGCAGGTCAGCTTGTTGAGCCCCCAGACCCCGGCCAGCGAGCAGGCTTCGTGGCTGATGCCTTCCATCAGGCAGCCGTCGCCAAGGAAAACCCAGGTCCGGTGATCGACGACCGCACAGCCCGGCCGGTTGTAGCGCTGGGCCAGCAGCTTTTCGGCCAGCGCCATGCCGACCGCGTTGGACAGGCCCTGGCCGAGCGGCCCGGTGGTCGTCTCGACGCCCGGCGTGTGGCCGACCTCCGGGTGGCCGGGAGTGCGGCTGCCGAACTGGCGGAAGTTCTTCAGGTCGTCGAGGCTCAGGTCGTAGCCGCTCAGGTGCAGCAGCGCGTAGAGCAGCATCGAGCCGTGGCCGTTGGACAGCACGAAGCGGTCGCGGTCCGGCCATTTCGGGTTGGCCGGGTTGTGCTTCAGGTGGTCGCGCCACAGCACTTCGGCAATGTCGGCCATGCCCATCGGCGCGCCGGGGTGGCCGGACTTGGCCTTGTCGACGGCGTCGATGGCCAGGAAGCGCAGCGCGTTGGCCAGTTCGCGGCGGAAGGTGGTTTCGGTCTGGTTGCGATCCATGTCTCTCTCCATTTTTGCGAATCAGGCGCGACGCTTGTGGTCCATCAGGCGCAGGACCATCGGCGTGAAAATCATCTGCATGGCCAGGCCCATCTTGCCGCCGGGGACGACCAGCGTGTTCGGGCGGGTCAGCATGCTGCCGTGCAGGATGGTCAGCAGGTATTCGAAATCGATGCCCTTGGGGTTGGCGAAGCGGATCACCACCATGCTTTCGTCGGCGCTCGGAATGTCGCGGGCGATGAAGGGGTTGGAGGTATCGACGATGGGCACGCGCTGGAAATTGACGTGGGTGCGGCCGAACTGCGGGCAGAGATGATTCACGTAGTCCGGCATCCGGCGCAGGATGGTGTCGACCACCGCCTCCTGCGAGTAGCCGCGCATCCGCTGGTCGCGGTGCAGCTTCTGGATCCACTCCAGGTTGATGATCGGCACGACGCCGACGCAGAGATCGACCTGCTTGGCGATGTCGATGCCGTTGCCGGCCCAGGCGCCATGCAGGCCTTCGTAGAACATCAGGTCGGTGTCGGCCGGGATCTCCTGCCAGGGCGTGAAGGTGCCGGGTTCCTGCTGCCAGGGTTCGGCCTCGGCGGCGTCGTGCAGGTATTTGCGAACCTGACCGCCACCGTTCTGGCCGTAGCTGACGAACAGCGCCTCCAGTTCGGCGAGCAGGTTGGCTTCCGGGCCGAAGTGGCTGAAATTGAGGTTGCCGAGCGCTTCCTGCTCCTTCATCTGGGCGCGCATGGCGAGGCGGTCGTAGCGATGGAAGGAATCGCCCTCGACGATCTGCGCGTTGAGCTTTTCGCGGCGGAAGATGTGCTGGAAGCTCTGCATCACCGTGCTGGTGCCGGCGCCGGACGAGCCGGTGATGGCGATGATGGGGTGTTTGACGGACATTTGTTTCTCCCTTTACTTGAATTCAGACGCGCGATTCGTCGCGGAACAGGGAGCGTTCCGAGAACAGCGGCGAGACGAAGGGGCGGTCGGCGCCGGTGTCGTATTCATGGTGGTAGCGTTCCAGCCGCTCGACCTCGTGCTTCGAGCCGAGGATCACCGGCACGCGCTGGTGCAGGCTGTCCGGCGCCACGTCGAGGATACGCTGGCGGCCGGTGGTCGCCGCACCGCCGGCCTGCTCGATCAGCATCGCCATCGGGTTGGCCTCGTACATCAGGCGCAGCCGCCCGGGCTTGCTCGGGTCCTTGCTGTCCTTCGGGTACATGAAGATGCCGCCGCGGATCAGGATGCGATGCACTTCGGCCACCATCGAGGCGATCCAGCGGGTGTTGAAATCGACGCCGCGCACGCCGGACTTGCCGGCCTTGCACTCGGCCACGTAGCGCTGCACCGGCGGCTCCCAGAAGCGCTCGTTGGAGGTGTTGATGGCGAACTCGCGGGTGTCTTCCGGCACCCGGATATTGGCGTGGGTCAGGATGAAGTTGCCGCTCTCGCGATCGAGCGTGAAGCCATGCGTGCCGTTGCCCAGCGTCAGCACCATCATCGTCGACGGACCGTAGATGGCGTAGCCGGCAGCGACCTGTTCGCAGCCCGGACGCAGGTAGTCGGCCGCCTCGGCATCGCCGGCCGCCAGCCGGGTGAAGATCGAGAAAATGGTGCCGACCGAGACATTGACGTCGCTGTTCGACGAACCGTCGAGCGGATCGAAGATCAGCACGTAGCGGCCGCGCGGGTACTCGGCCGGGATCGGATAGGGTTCGTCCATCTCCTCGGAAGCCATGCCGGCCAGCTGACCGCCCCACTCGCAGTGGTGGAGGATGGCCTCGTTGGTCAGCACGTCGAGTTTTTTCTGCACCTCGCCCTGGATGTTGGTGCTGTCCAGCGCGCCGTGGTTGCCGCCCAGCGCGCCCTTGGCAACCATCGCCGAGATGGTCTTGACGGCGGCGGCGACGTCGATCAGCAAGGCGCCGAGTTCGCCATGGCTGGCGCGGGTGTTTTCGATGACGAATTTCGAGAGGGTGGTACGGCCGAATTGCATGGTGTCTCCAATCATTCTTGTGTTACCGCATTGGCAGCCAAGATAAGTGACTTGTTAATTAAGTAACAGTCAGATTTTCTTACGCACACAGTAAGCCATCGTTTATTAACCAACCCCTTAATCCCACCTTCAGAAATCCTGACTGGGCGTGATCGCGCGCGCCCGGTATCGTCGGCGGCCATGAACACACTGCAAGCCTTGATCTTCGATGTGGATGGCACGCTGGCCGACACCGAGCGTGACGGCCACCGCCCCGCCTTCAACGCCGCCTTCGCCGAACACGGCCTGGACTGGCATTGGGACGAGGCACTGTACGGCCGGCTGCTCGCCATCACCGGCGGCAAGGAACGGATGCGCCACTACGCCGAGCAGCACGCGGCGGACGTGGCGGCGCGCAAAGATTTCGACGATCTGATCAAGAAACTGCACGCCGCCAAGACGGCGCACTATGTCCGTCTGGTCGAACAGGGCGGCCTGCCGCTACGCCCCGGCATCGCCGGCCTGATCGGCGAAGCCCGCCGGCAGGGTCTGCGCCTGGCCATCGCCACGACCACCTCGCCGGAAAACGTCGACGCCCTGCTCCGCGCCACGCTTGGCCAGGGCGCGGCGGACTGGTTCGACGTAATCGGCGCCGGCGATGTCGTTCCGGCCAAGAAGCCGGCCCCCGACATCTACACCTGGGTACTCGACCGCCTCGGCCTGCCGGCCGCCACCTGCCTGGCCATCGAGGATTCCGAAAACGGCCTGCGCGCTGCCCAGGGCGCCGGCCTGCCCTGCCTGATCACGCGCAACGCCTATACCGCCGGGCAGGATTTCAGCGGCGCCCTGGCCGTGGTGGATGATCTGGCCGATGTAGGGCTGAACGGCTTGCGGCGGTACTGCTGCTAAGCCTGAAAGGTGCTATCGGAAAATACCGCTCACACTCTCGTTGCTGAAATCGGCAAAAGGGGGTAGCAGCATCGGTTTAAGCTGACATTCAAAGGTCATAGCGGCACAATGGGGCAATAGCTTCTATATATTGAGTACTCATGTCTTGGTCGAATCCATCTCGCCACCCTAAATTTCTGGCCATTAGAGACAAGTACAGGAAGCTTAAACAGCCATACAAAGAGGAGATAACAAAGGTCAGCCGGGAGAAAGAACGTATCTGGATCGAATCGGTTCCAGGGAAAATCATTCAAAAGATTGAAGGTTTTCAGAAAGTGGCAAATGGTTCGTTCTTTAGCATTTGGGCAATCTGTCTGCTGGCGGCACTTGTCTTGGAATCCAGCAAATTGTTGTGGAGTCTGATAGTGACTTGGATTTCGCTGTTGACCATGAATATTCTTCTCCCCCACATCAAGAACCACCTCCGCTCGCTTGTCTTTTTCAAGCACCAAAACAGCCTGGATCAACTCGAAATGAACGCGATCGAAGCTAAGAAAAAGTTAAATTTGGTTCGAAAGGAGTATTCCCAAGCATGGATTCAATCTTCTGAAGAGCATGTGGGGATACCCCCCGACTGGTCCAATCGCCGCGATCAAGTCTTGGCACGTGACGGTTACAAATGCACGAAGTGCGGCTACCCCGAAGGATTCAAACGAAAGAGTAGGGAGTTGCATGTTCACCACATCGTCCATATTTCAGACGGAGGCGACAACCGCATGAGCAACTTGATTACCTTGTGCCATATCTGCCACCGTAACGTAGATAAACATCACAGAGCTGTCCGCAAGATGGGCAAATTGTCCAGCAAGAAACACTGGTAGCCTGCCATATGGCGGGTTAGCCAATGCGGTCAGAAACATTTCAATTTCGGCCATTTTTCCTGCCCGACCGTAGCATTCACCCGGCCAGCCGGCTTTCCAACTGTTCGTATTCGGAAATAACCTGGGCGCCGAGGAGCAGCAGGGTCGCGGCGAGTTCGATGCTGAACAGCACGACGACGGCGGTGGACAGCGAGCCGTAGACGACGCTGGCTTTTGACAGCGTCGTGAAGTACCAGACCAGACCGTGACGGATGGCGTCCCATAGCGCGGCGATGACTAAAGCACCGAGCAGGGCGTGGCGGACGCGGGTGCGGCCGAATGGCAGCACGACGTAGAAGAAGGTCAGGACCGCCACCTCGGCGGCCAGCCCGAGGCCGTAGAGCGCCGGGCCGGCGATTCCGTGCAATGACCAGTCGCGGCCGAACAGTGAGAGGTTGGCCTGCGACAGGCTCTGGATGGTGACCGAGGCGACGGTCAGCGTGAGCAGCGCGGCGCCGACCAGTAGCACCAGGCTTGTAGGGCAGCAGCGCGGCGACCAGGGCGTGGCGGCAGCGGACGGCCTGGCGGTGGGCGAAGATCTGCGCCATCGCCTTCTGCAGGATGGAAAAGGTCAGCGAGCTGAAGAACAGCATGGTGCCGAGCAGCACCAGGCCGAGCGAGGCGCCGCTGTCGAGGAAGCCGGAAACGTCGGCCAGCACGGCCGCCGCCTGGCTCGGCACCAGCCATTCAAGGTAGAGGCGCAGGGTGGCGATCAGTTCGTCCGGCGAAATCCAGTGCGACAGCGCCAGCACCGACAAAATGATCATCGGCACCAAGGAGAGCAGCGCGTAGTAGGCGATGGCGCCGGCCAGCAGCAGCCCGTGGTTGGCGGCGAAGCCGCGCAGCACGGCGCGGACGAATTCGAGCGGATGAGACATCAGCTGGCGGTCGGTACGGTTGAGCAGGGACATGGCTTTCGACAGGCGGTTCGCTATGACGAAGACTTATACCGCAAGGCGGGCCGGCCGACTGTAACGTTTTGACAGCGCGCCACGACGACAGGAAACGGGCTGCGTTTTCTACATCGACCGCAGCTTTGGCCAGGATATGCCGGGCTGGTTCGCGCCGATCAGCACCTGAGCAATTTCAATTTCGACCGAAATTTCCGGCCGACCGTAGCATTCCAGCCACCTCGCTGCCACGCATCGCTCAAGTTCGCGGCCACTTCAGCCGTAATGGCTGATGACACCATTCACCGGGAGAGAGACCGTGAGCGAAAAAGAAAGCAAGGACATCCCAGAGCAACCGGCCAAGGGGCGATCCGAGAAGTTGATGCTGATCCTGGTCGCCGTCGCGCTGGTGCTGACCTTGGCCAACACGGTGCTGATCGTGATGAACCCGACGGCCAAGAAGGTCGAGCAGTTCAACGAGGAGTTGAAGACCGACCTGGCGGACAGCGTGGCCTCGCTGCACAAGAAAATCGACGGCCTGCGCTCGGCCGAGGTCGAGTGGCAGGCGGTCCTGAAGAAAGCCCAGGCCAAGCCCGACGCCATCTACAAGGTGGTCAACACCCAGGACGGCTATCTGACGCTGACGGAAATCGACAAGACCGAAAGCCCGGCGGCGCAGTAAGGCGCCCGGCAGGCGGCGAGTGGCACAAAGGGCTACACTTGCCGCTCCCGCTTTCTTCGCTCGCCCCATGGAAAACCTGCTCTACTGGATCGGCCTGGTGGCCGTCGCGGTCAATGCGCTGACCGGCGTGCTCGATGCCGGGCGCAAGCAGATGGATCTGGTCGGCGCCGTGATGGTCGGCTGCGCCACAGCGCTGGGTGGCGGCACGGTGCGCGACGTGCTGCTCGACCGCACGGTGTTCTGGATTGCCGACCAGACTTATCTGCTGGTTTCGTTGGCCACCGCGCTGGCGGTATTTTTTGCGGTGCGCGGCCTGAAGCTGCCGCAGCGCCTGTTCCTGATTCCCGACGCCGTTGGCCTGGCGCTGTTCACCATCGCCGGCACGCAGATTGCCCTGCAATGGCATGCCCCCTGGCTGGTCGCCAGCCTGCTTGGGGTGACGACCGGCGTGGTCGGCGGCGTGCTGCGCGATGTGTTGTGCAATGAAGTGCCGCTGGTTTTCGTGCGCGGCGAGCTGTATGCCTCGGCGGCCTGGGCCGGCGCGCTGGCCCTGATCGGGCTGCAGGAACTGGGTGTTTCGCCGGTTGGCGCGGCGTGGGCGGGCATGGGTGTCGTCCTCGCCCTGCGCCTGGGGGCCATGGCCTTTCGGATTACCCTGCCGACGTATAGCGAGCGGCAGTAGCGCGCCCCCAAACGCGGTTCAGTGACGCGTGGCGTCCTCGGGCTTTGGCGGCAGGCTTTTTTCTTCGACGATCCGGATCTCGCTGCCCGGATAAAGGTCCTTGGCCATCTCGATCCAGCTATCCACTACCCCGGCTCGCGCGTGGATGCCGTCGGCCAGCAGGAACCACGTCCCGTTGGCGATCTTGACCTTGATTGCGAGCGACATGACTAAGCGCTTTCCCTGAATTCTGTTGGGGGAATGGTATCCGCTACCCCGATTAACGTCCGTGAGAAAGCTCACAACCGGGCTCAGGTCGCCAATACATCAATTAACGCTGAACAATCGCATAAAAATACGTGACTTTTATTTATCAATAGACCTTCCTACCATTCAGTCCATCAAAGCCATCCCGACGACCAACCCCCAGGAGACAAGACGATGGACCAGTCAAACCGTTACGCCGACCTCAGCCTCAAGGAAGCCGACCTGATCGCCGGTGGCCAGCACATCCTGTGCGCCTACAAGATGAAACCGAAAACCGGCCACGGCTATCTCGAAGCGGCCGCTCACTTCGCCGCCGAGTCCTCCACCGGCACCAATGTCGAGGTGTGCACCACCGACGACTTCACCAAGGGCGTTGATGCGCTGGTCTATCACATCGACCCGGCCAACGAGGACATGCGGATCGCCTATCCGCTCGACCTGTTCGACCGCAACATCACCGACGGCCGGATGATGATGGTTTCCTTCCTGACGCTGACCATCGGCAACAACCAGGGCATGGGCGACATCGAGCACGCCAAGATGATCGACTTCCATGTGCCGCGCCGCGCCATCGAGCTGTTCGACGGCCCGAGCAAGGACATTTCCGACCTCTGGCGCATCCTCGGCCGGCCGGTCAAGGACGGCGGCTACATCGCCGGCACCATCATCAAGCCCAAGCTCGGCCTGCGCCCCGAGCCCTTCGCCCGCGCCGCCTACGAGTTCTGGCTGGGCGGCGATTTCATCAAGAACGACGAACCGCAGGGCAACCAGACCTTCGCGCCGCTGAAGAAGACCATCCCGCTGGTCTATGACGCGATGAAGCGGGCGATGGACGAGACCGGCGAAGCCAAGCTGTTCTCGATGAACATCTCGGCCGACGACCATTACGAAATGTGCGCCCGCGCCGACTTCGCGCTGCAAGCCTTCGGCCCGGACGCCGACAAGCTGGCCTTCCTGGTCGACGGCTACGTCGGCGGCCCGGGCATGATCACCACCGCCCGCCGGCAATACCCGAACCAGTACCTGCACTACCACCGCGCCGGCCACGGCGCCGTCACCTCGCCGTCGTCCAGGCGCGGCTACACCGCCTATGTGCTGGCCAAGATGAGCCGCCTGCAGGGCGCCTCGGGCATCCACGTCGGCACCATGGGCTACGGCAAGATGGAAGGCGAAAAGGACGACCGCGCCTGCGCCTACATCATCGAGCGCGACAGCTACACCGGCCCGGTCTATCACCAGGAGTGGTACGGCATGAAGCCGACCACGCCGATCATCTCCGGCGGCATGAACGCCCTGCGCCTGCCCGGCTTCTTCGACAACCTCGGGCATGGGAATGTGGTCAACACGGCTGGTGGCGGCGCTTACGGTCACATCGACTCGCCGGCGGCCGGGGCGCGCTCATTGCGCCAGGCTTACGACTGCTGGAAGGCCGGGGCTGATCCGGTGGATTGGGCGCGGGATCATTACGAGTTCGCCCGGGCGTTCGAGTCGTTTCCGCAGGATGCGGACAAGATTTATCCGGGGTGGAGGCAGAGATTGCGGTTGGCGGCGTGAGGTTTTTTGGGTTCTGCGCTTGAGGCGGTTGGGGGCTTTTCTGAGGCCGTGCTTTCCGCCTTGAGGGCGGGCGTACTTTCTTTTGCTTCGCCAAAAGAAAGTAGCCAAAGAAAAGGCGACCCCCGGGTCGGCGCCGGCTACGCCGGTTCCTTGCGCTACTCGGTGGGCCGGGCGGCTGCGGAACTCGGGGCTACGCCCCTCAAACAGTCCTCGCCGAAAGCCCCCGGCCCGCCTGCGTTGCTCAGCGCCTCTCAGGGGGACCCGAAAGGCGTCCCGGAACCAAGCAGCGTCCGCAGAACAGAATGCTACGGTCGGCCCCAAAAAAAGGCCAAAATCAAAAAACCGAAACTGCCGTGGAGCCGGGTGGTTTGCCGGGCCCCTTGAGAGGCGCCGAGCAACGCAGGGGTTGGCGGATAAAGGGCGAGGACTGTCTGAGGCCCGAAGGGCCGAGTTCCGCAGCCCCCGCCAACACCGAGTAGCGCAGGGAACCGGCGTAGCCGG
>JAHRYW010000008.1:0-15893 GCA_020621865.1 Betaproteobacteria bacterium
TCCCAGCTGAGCTATACCCCCGCCGCGAAAGAAGGCCGCATTATAGGGACCTCATCGGTCCTTGTAAAGGGCCTTTCGCGATTTTTTAGAGATACGGCGCCAGGGCTGTTGCGACCTTGTCACGGCCGATCAGGGCGATCACCGCGTCTACCGCCGGCGTCTGCGCCTGACCGGTCAGGATCACGCGCAGCGGCATGGCCAGTTTCGGCATCTTCAGACCGTGTTTGGTCACCGTTTCCTTGATCAGGGCGCCGATGGCCGGTGCTTCCCAGGCCACGCTGGCGATGCCGGCAGCGAACTCGGCCAGTGCCGGGCGCGCCTCGTCCGACAGGTGCTGGGCCAGCAGTTCCGGATTGGGCGTGACGTGGGCGTAGAAGATCTCGACGGCATCGGCTAGCACGTTCAGCGTATTACAGCGGTCGACATACAGTACGACGGCTTTTTCAAGATTGGGGCCGGCTGCCGTATCGACGCCGCGGGCAGCGAGGCGGGCCTGGACCTTGGCGGCTAGGTCAGCTGGCGGCAAGGCCTTCATGTAATGCTGGTTCAGCCAGAGCAGCTTTTCGGTATTGAACTGGGCGGCGGAGGCGGTGATGTGGTCGAGGTCGAACCATTCGACAAACTGCTGGCGCGAGAACACTTCGTCGTCGCCGTGCGACCAACCGAGGCGGGCCAGGTAGTTGATTACCGCTTCGGGCAGGAATCCTTCGTCGTCGTACTGCATGACCGAGACCGCGCCATGGCGCTTGGACAACTTGGCGCCGTCGTCGCCGAGGATCATCGACAGGTGGGCGTAGGTCGGCACCTCGGCGCCCAGCGCCTTGAGGATGTTGATCTGGCGCGGTGTGTTGTTGACGTGGTCGTCACCGCGGATGACGTGGGTGATGTCCATGTCCCAGTCGTCGACGCAGACGCAGAAGTTGTAGGTCGGCGTGCCGTCGGCGCGGGCGATGATCAGGTCGTCGAGTTCCGTGTTGGCGAACTCGATGCGGCCCTTGACCTGGTCATCCCAGGCGACGACGCCGTCCTTGGGGTTCTTGAAGCGAATGACCGGCGGCACGCCGGCCGGTGGCGTCGGCAGGGTCTTGCCGGCTTCCGGGCGCCAGCGGCCGTCGTAGCGCGGCTTTTCCTTCTTCGCTTCCTGTTCGGCGCGCAGGGCGTCGAGTTCCTCGCGGGTCGTGTAGCAGTAGTAGGCGGTGCCGGCAGCCAGCATTTGCTGGACGACTTCCTTGTAGCGCTCCATGCGCTGCATCTGGTAGAACGGGCCTTCGTCGTGCGTCAGTTCCAGCCAGTTCATGCCGTCGATGATCGCCTGCACCGCCTCCGGCGTCGAGCGTGCGACGTCGGTGTCCTCGATGCGCAGGACGAAGGTGCCACCGTGGCGACGGGCGTAGGCCCACGAGAACAGCGCGGTGCGGGCGCCGCCGATATGCAGGAAGCCGGTGGGGCTGGGAGCGAAGCGGGTACGGACAGGTTTCATGGAGTGCGGTGTCTGGTCGGAAACAAAGGGTGCTATTCTAGCCGACCCGCGTTTGACCCGCTGCCCGACATATGGTTAAATGCGCGCCTCTCTTGTGGGCGCTTTCGCGTTTTGCAGGAGTGCCACCGGCCTTCGGTGGTACGGTTGATCCCAAGGTTTGCGAGCGTAGCTCAGGGGTAGAGCATCGCCTTCACACGGCGGGGGTCGGGGGTTCGAAACCCTCCGCTCGCACCAGGAATCGACCAGGATGAAAACCCGCACAGCTGATGGCTCTGCGGGTTTTTTTGCGCCTACGCGCCGGAAATTCGCGGTTTTTGCCATTTTTTGGCGGTGACCGTAGCAAATGGATATTTCTGGAATTTTCTGGTGGATGTTGTAGAGTTAGACTGTAAACCTTAGTTGTCAGGGAGCCGGATATGGCCATTCAATCAGTTACTTCCAACATCACTGCCTACACCAATAGCACCCAGTCCAGCCAGGCGCAGCAATCCCAGCAGACGCAGCAGGCCCAGCAAGCGGAAAAACCTGCGCAACGCCAGGCTGAACGTGTCGAGCTCAAGGAAGAGGCACCCCGTCCGGTCGTCAATGCCCAAGGGCAGCAGACCGGAACGACGATCAACGTGATTGCCTGATCCCGTCATCGCGACCAGACAGGGGTAGCCGGGATGCCGCTAGGATCATCATCCAGCGCCCAGGCCGGTGGCGGTGTCCTGTGGGCACAGCTCCAGCAGCAACTGGCCTCGCGTAGTGCCGACCAGGCCGAGCAGCGTGCCAGTGCACTGCGTGCCAGGGCGCGTGCGGCGCAGTCGGTGGCCGATCAGGCGCAGGAAAGCGCCCGTTCGCTGAAGTCCGAATCGGATCAGGCCCAGGGCCAGGCCAGTGAAGCCCGGCGCGGCGTGGTCCAGATGAATTCGCTGGGCAAGGTTCAGACGCAGTTGGGCGATTTGCGCGAACAGATCGGCAAGGTGCTGCAGACGGAAATTTCGCCGGCAACCACGGCGGTCACACCGGCACCGGTGGTCAATGCCTTCGGCCAGGAAACGGGAACGCTGGTCAACGTCACGGCCTGAACTATTCCGCATTTGCTTGCTCTGAGGACGCCGAGGCGTCTTTTTTTATGCCTGCGCGCTGCGCCGGCTTTGGTATCGTGAACGCCTCTCAAACCAATATGACAGGAGCGATGCGTGTTAGCCAACCACTGGTGTGCTTCCGTGGATGCCACGATTCAATTGCGAACCGGCTGCAACCCGCTGGAGCAGCATGGGCCGCAGGCGGTGCTCGTCCATGCCGATGCCTGGGCGCCGATCGACGCGGTGGCGGACCCCCACGACATTCGGCAGGTGGTGGACTATGAGATCATTTTTCTGGCCATTCGCGCGCTTGAGAAAAATCCGCACAGCATCTGCCTGGAATCGAGCATCCTGGAAGTGATGGATGCCATCTTCGGCATGGCCATCGTGTCTTCGGCCCATGTCTCGATGCACAAGCCCCATGTTTATAACGGTCAGGGAACCCCGGCCATTTCGCTGTCGCTGACGCGTGAGCAATGGGCAAAGATAAAACGCTGATTTCGGCCATCGGGGCCGTGTCGAGTAACGGGGCAATCGGCCTGAATGGCTGGCTGCCCTGGGATATTCCCGAGGAACTGGCTTATTTCGAGAGCACGGTGGCCGGAGCGGCCCTGGTCGTCGGACGCCTGACCTACGAGTCGATGGATGTCGTGCCGGCAGATTCCTTCGTCGTCACCCGCCAGTCTGATTTGGCGATGCGCCCGGGATGCACCCGGGTGGCGACGGTCGAGGAGGGCTTGCAGCGGGCGTTGGCGACCGGCAAACCGGTGTTCGTGATCGGTGGCGCGTCGCTTTATGCGGCTGCCTGGCCGTATTGCGATCGCTTTTACCTGACCCGGATCGAGCAGTCGTATGTGGGCGACAGCTTTTTTCCCGCCGAAATTCCGCTCGACGACTGGGTTGTCGTCGATCAGTCGATCCGGTGCTTGCCCGAGCGGGGCAGCGGGCGTGAGGTGGTTTGTCGTTTCATGCAGTATGCTCAGGCCAGTCCGCGTCCATTGCCTGATACCATTTGCATTTAAATGCCCGCTTGCGCAGAATGGTCATTCGAGCGCACCGACTGAAAACAACAGGACATGGAAAAATCGCCGGATAAGAGCGTCCGCCAGGGGTATCGACTATGGATCGCCCTGATTCCGCTCGTCGTCGCTGGCTTCATCCTGCTGTTCTATCTGCAGGACAACTTTTCCGAGACCGACGCCCTGGCCTTCTGGCGCCAGCGGGCGCTGATTGTCGGGGGGCTGGGGGCGGCGATGCTGGCTGCCATGCTCTATGTGCTGTTTGTCCTGTTCCGCTCGCAGCGCCGGGAGCAGGCAGCCAACGAGCGCCTTCGGCGTCATCGCGACCAGTTGAAGGCGGCGCAGCGGATCGCCGGCCTGGGGAGTTGGGAGATCGAACTGGCGACGATGCATGTCGACGGCTCGGAGGAGCTGTTCCGGATTTTTGAAATCGCCATGCCGGCAAATGCCCAGGCGAGCTACCAGGATGTCCTGGCCCAGGTGCATCCGGAGGACCGGGCGGCCGTCGATGCCGCGCTGAACGAGTCGATCAACGAGCGGCATCCGGTATCGGTCCGACATCGGCTGCTGCTGCCGGACGGCCGGATCAAATACATCCTGGAGTGTTGCGAGGCCGAGTTCGGTCCGGATGGTACGCCGCTGCGGGCGATCGGTACGGCGCAGGACATCACCCAGCAACAGCAGACCGAAGCACAGATGCATCTGCTGGCCAGCGCCGTCCAGTATAGTGGCGAGGCGATCCTGATCACCGACGCCGACAACAAGATCATTACCGTCAATCCGGCCTTTACCAGCCTGACCGGCTATAGCGCCGAGGAGGCGATCGGGCGCAATCCCGGCTTCCTGTCGGCCGGCCGGACGACGCGGGAAGAGTACCAGTGGATGTGGAACGACATCCACCAGCACGGCTTCTGGCAGGGCGAGATCTGGGACCGGCGCAAGGACGGTGCGGTCTATCCGAAGTGGATGTCGATATCGCTGATCCGTGACGATGAGGGCAACGTCCGCTACCACGTGGCGCACTTTACCGATGTCTCGTCCGAGCGTGCCGCGGAAGAGCGGCTGCACCACATCGCGCACCACGACATGCTGACCGGCCTGCTTAATCGCTTCAGCCTGAAGGAGCGGCTTGATCAGGCGCTGTCCGTGGCCCGCCGCGAAGGGACGCGGATCGCCCTGATGTTCATCGACCTCGATCGCTTCAAGGTGATCAACGATACGCTCGGCCACCATGTCGGCGATCTGCTGCTGATCGAGGTGGCCCGTCGCCTGCGCGAAACGGTGCGCGACAGCGACGTGGTGGCGCGGCTGGGCGGCGACGAATTCGTGGTCATGCTGTCCCGGGTCGAGCATGGCAGCACCGTGGCGCTGGTCGCTGAAAAGCTGGTGGAAAGCGTCGGGCGGCCGTGCCAGATCAACGGACACGATCTTTATACGACGCCCAGCATCGGGATCGCGCTGTTCCCGACCGATGGCGACGATGGCGAGATCCTGATGAAGAACGCTGACGCCGCGATGTATCACGCCAAGATGGAAGGGCGGAACAACTTCCAGTTCTTCGACGCCAAGATGAACGATGCGGCGCTCGAACGCATGCGTATCGAGAGCGACCTGCGCCTGGCGCTGGCGCGTGAGGAGTTCTGCCTGCATTTCCAGCCGGTGATCAACCTGAGCACCGGCCGGGTCGCCGGGCTGGAGGCGCTGGTTCGCTGGCAACATCCGGAAAAAGGCCTGTTGCCGCCGTCGCGCTTCATCGGCGTGGCCGAGGAAACCGGCTTGATCCAGCCGCTCGGCGAGTGGGTGTTCTGGGCCGCCTGCCGGCAAATGCTGGCCTTCACCCGGTCGGGACTCTCTGGGTTCAGGATGGGCATCAATATCTCGGCCGTCCAGATGCGCAACGGCAATCTGCCGAAACTGCTGGATCAGGCGGTCGAAAGCCTGGGCATCAAGCCGGCCGACCTGGTTTTCGAGATCACCGAGTCGGTGGCCATGGAACAGCCGGCGGAGACCGTGCGGGTGCTCGACATCCTGCACGGCATGGGGGTCAGCATCGCCATCGATGATTTTGGTACCGGCTACTCGTCGCTCAGTTATCTGCGCATGTTCCCGATCAACAACCTCAAGCTGGACCGCAGTTTTGTCGAGGAAATCGGCCAGGAAACCGATGGTTCGGTGATCTGCGACGCGACCATCGGCCTTGCCCACAATCTCGGGCTGACCGTCGTCGCCGAAGGCGTCGAGACCCAGGTGCAGCTCGACTACTTGCGCAGCCGGGGTTGCGATCTGGTGCAGGGCTACCTGTTCAGCCGGCCGATTCCCGCCAACGAGGCCGAAGCCTTCATCCGCGCCCGCAACTCATGAAATAAAAATAATTCTTGATTCCGGCCGGTTTATTTTCTATGATTTAAACGAACGTATGAATCATAGGAGGGGCGTCATGGAAACTCGTACACTCGAAACTGGCGAACGCATTCTGGATGCAGCCGAACGCCTGTTCATGGCGCATGGCTACGAAGGCACCTCGATGCGCCAGATTACCGGCGAGGCTGGGGTCAATCTGGCCGCAGTCAATTACCACTTCGGTTCCAAGGAATCGCTGATGCAGGAGGTCTTCCGGCGTCGGCTGGACTGGCTGAACGAAGAACGCATGCGCGTCCTCGACGAGATGGAGCGCGAGGCCAATGGGCAGCCGCTGAAGCCGTCGGCCATCGTCGATGCCTTCTTTGGCACCCTGTTGCGCATGGCCGGCGACGAGAAGCGGGGCGGTATCACCTTCCTGCGCCTGCTCGGGCGGACGCTGACCGAGCCGTCGGAATTCATCCGCGCCTTCCTGGCGCATGAGTACAAGACGGTCATGGACCGCTACAAGGAAGCGCTGTTCAGGGCGTTGCCCGAGGTACCCAAGGCCGAGATCGTCTGGCGCTTTCACTTCATGCTCGGCGCGACCTCCTATGCCATCGCCGGCACCGACGCCCTGCGTCTGGTCACCGACTGGCAGATCGAGGAAGAGGACTCGACCGACCGCCTGGACCGCCTGGTGCCGCGCCTGATGTCCTTCCTGATGGGCGGTCTGCGCGCACCATTGCCGCAGTATTGAAATGCCACGGTCGATGGCAAAAATCGACCAAAAACCAAAAAACATAACTGGAGACAACCCGCATGTTTGAAAGCTTTATCCTCCCGCTGGGGCTGACCGCCCTGGCGGCCTTGGTCGTATTAATCGCGGTTCGGCCGCTGCGCCGGGCCATCGTTACCCGGCCGATCTTTTCCACCTACCGCAAGGTGCTGCCGCAGATGTCGGACACCGAGCGCGACGCGCTGGAAGCCGGCACCGTCTGGTGGGAAGGCGAGTTGTTCCGCGGCCAGCCGGACTGGCGCAAGCTGCACGCCTACCCGGTGCCGAAACTGACGCCGGAAGAGCAGTCCTTCCTCGACCACGAATGCGCCGAGGCCTGCCGCCTGGTTGACGATTGGCAGGTGACGCACGAACTCTACGACCTGCCGGCCGAGGCCTGGCGCTACATCAAGGACAAGGGCTTCCTCGGCATGATCATCCCGAAGAAGTACGGCGGCCTGGAGTTCTCAGCCTACGCCCATTCGCAGGTGGTGACCAAGCTGTCGACGCGCTCCAGTGCGCTGTCGGTGTCGGTCATGGTCCCCAACTCGCTCGGCCCGGCCGAACTGCTGCTGCACTACGGCACCGAGGCGCAGAAGAACCATTACCTGCCGCGCCTGGCCAAGGGCATCGAGGTGCCGGCCTTCGCGCTGACCAGCCCGTGGGCGGGCTCGGATGCGGCGTCGATTCCCGATAGCGGCGTGGTCTGCAAGGGCATCTACCAGGGCAAGGAAGTGCTCGGCATGCGCGTCAGCTGGGACAAGCGCTACATCACGCTGGCCCCGGTGTGCACGGTGTTCGGCCTGGCTTTCCATTTGTTCGACCCGGACGGTCTGTTGGGCGACAAAAAGCACATCGGTATCACCTGCGCGCTGGTCCCCTACGACCATCCGGGCGTCGATACCGGGCGCCGCCATTTCCCGTTGAACGCCATGTTCATGAACGGTCCAACGCGCGGCACCGACGTCTTCATGCCGCTCGACTTCATCATCGGCGGCCCGAAGATGGCCGGGCAGGGCTGGCGCATGTTGATGGAGTGTCTGGCGGCCGGCCGCTCGATTTCGCTGCCCTCGTCGAACACCGGCATGGCGCAGATGTCGGCGCGTGCCGTCGGCGGCTATGCCCGCGTCCGTTCGCAATTCAAGATGGCCGTCGGCCGTTTCGAGGGCGTCGAGGAGGCGCTGACCCGGATCGGCGCCTACACCTACCTGATGGACGCCGTGCGCAAGATGACGGCCGGCGCCGTCGATCTCGGCGAAAAGCCGTCGGTGGTCTCGGCCATCGCCAAGTACCACGTCACCGAACGTGCCCGCCAGGTGGTCAATGACGGCATGGACGTCATCGGCGGCAAGGGCATCTGCCTTGGCCCGTCCAATTTTCTCGGCCGCGCCTACCAGCAGATCCCGATCGGCATCACCGTCGAAGGCGCCAACATCCTGACCCGCTCGCTGATTGTCTTCGGGCAGGGCGCCATTCGCTGCCATCCGTATTTGCTGCCGGAAATGCAGGCGGCGCAGAACCCGGACCAGAAGCAGGGCCTGGTCGATTTCGACAAGGCGCTGTTCGGCCACATCGGTTTCACCATCAAGAACGGTCTGCGCGCGCTGTGGCTGGGCATGACCGGCTCGCATTTCGCCACGGTCAATGTCGATGCGGCGCCCGAAATGAAGCGCTACTACCAGCAACTGACCCGCTTCTCGGCCGCCTTCGCCTTCATGGCCGACATCTCGCTGCTGGTGCTCGGCGGCAGCGTCAAGCGCCGCGAGAAGCTGTCGGCCCGCCTTGGCGACATCCTGGCCCAGATGTACCTGATCTCCTGCACGCTGAAGCGCTACGAGGCGGAAGGCCGCAAGGCAGCCGATGCGCCGCTTGCCCACTGGGCGATCTGGGACGCCATGTACAAGGCGCAGCAGGCTTTCGACGGCGTGATCGCCAACTTCCCAGTGCGCTTCATCGCCGCCTTCCTGCACCGCTCGATCTTCCCGTGGGGCCATCCGTATGTCGTGCCCTCCGACGAGGTCGGCCATCAGGTTGCCAAATCGCTGATCGCCCCGTCGGCCACCCGCGACCGGCTGACCGCCGAATGCTATCTGCCGCTGACCGAGAACGAGCCGGTCGGCGCCATCGAACTGGCGCTGCGCGCGACGCTGCAGGCCGAACCGATCGAGGCGAAGATCCGCGAAGCCGAAAAGGCCGGCCATTTCGACAACAACCCGAAGGCCAACGTGCGCGACATCGCCATCGTCGCCTTCGAGGCCGGGGTGATCACCGCCGCCGAATACGAGACCATGAAGCTGCGCAACCACCTGCGCGACGTGGTCGTCCGCGTCGACGACTTTCCCTTCGACTACAACGTGGCGACGGCCAACAAGCCTGCTGAATGCCGGATGGCTGCCTGAGCATGAATCCGCCCGTTTATGTCGTCGACGGCGCCCGCTCGCCGTTTTTGAAAGCGCAGAAGGGGCCGGGGCCGTTCGCCGCCTCCGACCTCGCCACCCAGGCCGGCCGCGCCCTGCTGCTGCGCCAGCCCTTCGCGCCGGAAGACCTCGACGAAGTCATTCTCGGTTGTGCCGCACCCTCGCCGGATGAAACCAATATCGGCCGCATGGTCGCCCTGCGCCTGGGCTGCGGCCAGAAGGTGCCGGGCTGGACGGTGATGCGCAACTGCGCTTCCGGCATGCAGGCCATCGACTCGGCCATCGCCGACATCCAGCGCGGCAAGGCCGAACTGGTGCTGGCCGGCGGCGTCGATGCCCTGTCGCGCGCGCCGCTGCTCTATTCGGACGTGATGGTGCGCTGGTTTGCCGCGCTGATGGGAAAAGCTACGGTCGGCAGCAAATTTCGGCATTTTTTGAAATTGCGCCCGGCCGCGCTGCTGACGCCGGTGATCGGCCTGATGAAGGGCCTGACCGATCCGGTCGTCGGGCTGCTGATGGGCCAGACGGCCGAAAACCTGGCCTGGAAGTTTGGGATCGACCGCCAGCAGATGGACGAATTCGCCGTCACCAGCCACCTCAAGGCGATGTCGGCGCGGGCCGCCGGCTACTTCGGCGAGATCGTCCCGGTTGTCGATAGCCAGGGCAAGGTCTACGCCGACGACGACGGCGTGCGCGCCGACGCCAGCATGACCGGCATGGCCAAGCCGAAGGCGTTTTTCGACAAGCAATACGGCAAGATCACCGCCGCCAACAGCTCGCAGATCACCGACGGCGCCGCCTGGCTGGTGCTCGCCTCGGCCGCGGCGGTCGAGAAATGGCAGCTCAAGCCGCTCGGTAAGATCGTCGATACCGAATGGGCAGGCCTCGACCCGGCGCAGATGGGCCTCGGCCCGGTGCACGCGGCGACGCCGCTGCTCCAGCGCCACGGCCTGGGGCTGGACGATGTCGATTACTGGGAACTCAACGAAGCCTTTGCCGCGCAGGTGCTCGGCTGCCTGGCCGCCTGGCAGGACGCGACGTATTGCCGCGAGCAACTCGGCCTGCCCGGTGCCTTTGGAAGCATCGCCGAAGACAGGCTGAACGTCGATGGCGGCGCGGTGTCCATCGGTCATCCGGTCGGGGCTTCAGGTGCGCGCATCGTGCTGCACCTGCTCCATGTGCTGCGGCGCAATCAAGCCAGACGCGGTGTCGCCACCATCTGCATCGGTGGCGGCCTCGGCGGGGCCATGTTGGTGGAGGCCTGCTGATGAAACATTGGCAACTGAACAAGGAAGAGGGCGGCATCGTCGTCGCCACGCTGGACAAGGCTGGCGAGGCGGCCAATTCGCTGTCGGCCGAGGTGATGGCCGAATTCGCGGTGGTCCTCGACCAGCTCGAACTGAATCCACCGAGCGGGCTGATCGTCCGTTCCGGCAAGGCGGCCGGCTTCGTCGCCGGCGCCGACATCCACGAATTTACCCAACTCGACACGCCGGAAAAGGGCAGGGAACTGGTCGCCCGCGGCTGGGACCTGTTCAACCGGCTGGCCTCCGTGTCGTACCCGACGCTGGCCCTGATACGCGGCCATTGCCTGGGCGGCGGCCTGGAACTGGCGCTGGCCTGCCGCTACCTGCTGGCCGTCGACGAGCCGGGCACGAAGATGGGCCTGCCGGAAGTAATGCTCGGCATCTTCCCCGGCTGGGGCGGCATGCGCCGTCTGCCGCAGCGCATCGGGCCGACCGCCGCGCTGGATCTGATGCTGACCGGCAAGACCATCGACGCCAAGCGGGCCAAGAAGATGGGCCTGGCCGACGAATGCGTACCGCCGCGCGTCATGGACATGGCTGCCCGGCAACTGCTGCTCTCCGGCCGGGGGCGCCGCCCGCTGCCGGTCGTCCAGCGCCTGCTCAACGGCCCGCTGAAGTTCGTCGTCGCCCGCGGCGCCCGTCAGCAAGTGGTCAAAAAGGCGCGGCCGGAGCACTACCCGGCGCCCTACGCGATCATCGACCTGTGGGCGAAGCACGACGGCAATGCGCTGGCCGCGCCGGCGGTTGTGGACCGGATCATCCATTCGCCGACGGCGCGCAACCTGGTGCGCGTCTTCTTCCTGCAGGAGCGCCTGAAGGGCTTTGGCAAGGAATGCGACTTCAAGGCGCAGCGGGTGCATGTCATCGGCGCCGGCGTCATGGGCGGCGACATCGCCGCCTGGTGTGTCCTGCGCGGCCTGACCGTGACGCTGCAGGACCAGACGCTGGAGCGTATCCTGCCGGCGCTGAAGCGGGCCAACGACCTGTTCGCCAAGCGCCTGCGCGATCCGCTGAAGATCCGCGACGCCAATGACCGGCTGATTCCCGATGTAACTGGCGACGGTGCGGTGCACGCCGACGTCGTCATCGAGGCTATCTTCGAGAGCGTCGAAGCCAAGCATGCGCTGTTCAAGGCGCTGGAGCCGAAACTGAAACCGGGGGCGGTGCTCGCCACCAACACCTCCAGCCTGAAGCTCGAAGACCTGCGCACCGTGCTGGCCAAGCCGGAACGCCTGGTCGGCATCCATTTCTTCAATCCGGTGGCGATGATGCCGCTGGTCGAAGTGGTGGCCGCCGACGGGGCAGACCCGGCTGCCGTCCAGGCCGCCTGCGCCTTCGTCCGGCAGATCGACAAGCTGCCGCTGCCAGTCAAAAGCGCGCCCGGCTTCCTGGTCAATGCCGTGCTGGCGCCCTACATGCTGGCCGCGATGCATGCGGTCGACTCGGGCATCAACCCGGAAACGGTGGACGAGGCGATGCTCGCCTTCGGCATGCCGATGGGGCCGATCGAACTGGTCGATACCGTCGGGCTGGACATCGCGCTGGCCGCCGGCCGGCAACTGGCCGATGGCGCCGAACCGCCGCACTGCCTGCTGCGGGCCGTCGAAAACGGACATCTCGGCAAGAAGAGCGGGCGTGGTTTCTACGACTGGTCGACCGGCCGGGCGGCCAAGGCAGCGGCTGGCCAGGTGCCGGCCGGGCTTGGCGAGCGTCTGGTCGAACCGCTGATCGCCCGCACTGAGCGCCTGGTTGCCGACGGGATCGTCGCCGATGCCGATCTGGCCGATGCCGGCGTGATTTTCGGTACCGGCTTCGCGCCTTTTACCGGTGGACCGCTGCATTACCGGCAGAAAAGGGGATAGTAATTTTGGGTTCATCGCGCCTTCTCCGATAAGGCGCGATGAACCCAATTTTTTTGTTGTTTATTTCCAACGAACGTTTGATTAAACCGCATTTGAAACAAAATTTAAAACGCGTGTTTGAGATTTAATCGTGGTCAGCAGTACTGGGAGGCATTCCCGCAAACTTACAAAACAGGAGACAAACCAATGCAAAAAACCATGACCCCGCGCCTGATTCCGGCGCTGATCGCCATCGCCTTTTCCGGCAGCGCCGCTGCCGCCGGCTTTCAGCTGCAGAACCAGACCGGTTCGGGAAACGGCAACGCTTTTGCCGGGGCAGCAGCGACGGCGGAGGATGCCGGTACGGTCTTCTTCAATCCGGCCGGGATGACCCGTCTGGCCCCCGGACATAATATTTCGCTGTCCGGCACCCTGTTGTCGCGGGACATCGATTACCGGGACACCGGATCGAGCGCACTGGTCCCTTCGCTGGGCACAACCGATGGCGGCAATGCCGGCGGTTTGTCGCTGCTGCCGGCGCTCTATTGGGTCTATTCCGTCACGCCGTCGCTGTCGGTCGGCCTCGGGATTTCGCCAACCTTCGGTAACCGGACCGAATACGATTTCGATTTTGTCGGCCGCAATGCCGGCTACTTTGCTGAAATCAAGCAGATCAACATCAATCCGTCGGTGGCGTGGAAAGTCAACGAGCAGTTTTCGATCGGCGGCGGCATCAACTTCGCGCACAACGAAACCCATTTCAGGCAGGGCCTGGCGCTGGGCGCCCTGGCGGCAACGACCAATCACATCGATATCAAGGGCGATGACTGGGCCGTGGGCTATAACCTGGGCGTGATGTTCCAGGCCACGCCGGCTACCCGGATTGGCCTGACTTATCGTTCCGAACTCAAATTCAACCTGGAGGGCGAGCAGACGGTCAGTATCAGCCCGGTGAATGCAGCAACCATTCCGCAGGACATCAAGACGGTGCTGAAGACACCGGCGAATGCGTCGTTGGCCGTGTCGCACAAGATCAACGAAAAGCTGGAGTTGCTGGCCGACTACACCTGGACGAACTGGAGTGTTGTCGATGTCATCCAGCTTCAAAACCAGTCTTCCGGCGCCAATCTGAGCACGCTCAGCTATAACTTCAAGGACACCTGGCGCGTCGGCTTGGGCGCCAACTATCAACTCAACCAGGCCTGGAAACTTCGCTTCGGGGTGGCCTACGACAAATCGCCGGTGAAGTCAGCCGCCGACCGCACCATGACCCTGCCAGATTCCGATCGCACCTGGCTGTCCATCGGTGCCAAGTATCAGTTTTCCCCCAAGGCTTCACTCGATGTTGGCTACAGCCATATCTTTTTTGCCGATGCCCGAACCGAGCGTGCCGTGTTGTCGGGACCGGTCGCAATCCAGACCATACGGGGCGATTGGAGCAACAGCGTCGATATTCTTTCGGCGCAGCTGAACTACAACTTCTAAGCCATTATTTTTATGCGTACTTCGTCCCCGGTTCGTCCGGGGATTTTTTTGAATTTGGCCCAAAAAACCGCTTGACCGTAGCCTTCGCTGGCCTATAATTCAAACGTTCGTTTTAGCTTAACGAAACCCGCAAAAAAGAGAACCAAGGAGACAAATTTGGACAAGCTGATTGTGAAGAAAGCCGCCGTGCTCGGCGCCGGGGTGATGGGGGCGCAGATCGCCGCGCACCTGGCCAACGCCGACGTGCCGGTGGTGTTGTTCGACCTGCCGGCCAGGGAAGGCGACAAGAACGGCATCGTCAACAAGGCCCTCGACGGCCTGAAGAAGCTGGACCCGGCGCCGCTGGCCAGCAAGGGCAAGCTGAAATACATCGATGCCGCCAATTACGAGGAGCATCTGCCGCTGTTGGCCGAGTGCGACTTGGTCATCGAGGCCATCGCCGAGCGCATGGACTGGAAGAACGACCTCTACGCCAAGATCGGGCCGCACCTCGGGGCCAATGCTGTCGTCGCCTCCAACACCTCAGGCCTGTCGATGAACGCGCTGGCCCAGGGATTGCCCGAGGCGGTGCGGCCGCGCTTTTGCGGCATCCACTTCTTCAACCCACCGCGCTACATGCCGCTGGTCGAGATCATCGGCACGCAAGGCACCGATGCCACCACCCTCGACGCGCTGGAAACCTGGCTGACCTCGCGTCTCGGCAAGAACGTGATCCGCGCGCTGGATACGCCCAATTTCGTGGCCAACCGGATCGGCGTTTTTTCGATCCTCGCCGTCATGCACCATACGGCCGCCTTCGGCCTCGGCTTCGATGAAGTCGACGCGCTGACCGGCCCGAAAATCGGCCGTCCGAAGAGCGCCACCTACCGCACCGGCGACGTCGTCGGCCTGGACACCCTGGCCCACGCGATTGGCACGATGCGCGACACGCTGCCGGACGATCCGTGGCACGGCCATTTCAGGGTGCCGGTCTGGCTCAAGGCGCTGATCGAGCAGGGTGCTCTCGGCCAGAAGACGCGCTGCGGAATCTTCCGCAAGCAGGGCAAGGAAATCCAGGTGCTCGACCTCGGCCTGCAGAATTACCGTGCCTCGGCCGGTGAAGTCGCCGAGGAAGTCGCGGCCATCCTGAAGATCAAGTCGCCGGCCGAGAAGTTCGCAGCGCTGCGCGCCTCGGGCCATCCGCAGGCACAGTTCCTGTGGGCGATCTTCCGCGACGTCTTCCATTACTGCGCCGTGCAGCTGGAAAACATCGCCGACAACGCCCGCGACGTCGATTTCGCCATGCGCTGGGGCTTCGGCTGGGCGCAGGGGCCGTTCGAAACCTGGCAGGCGGCCGGCTGGGCCGACATTGCCAAGGCCATTGCCGACGATATCGCGGCCGGCAAGGCCATGGGCAGCACGCCGCTGCCGGCCTGGGTGGTCGAGGCCGGACGTGAGGGTGTGCATACGCCCTTCGGCTCGTGGTCGGCGCGCGACAAGCGCTATATCGACCGTTCCACGCTGCCGGTTTATCAACGCCAGCTGTTCCCGGAAAGCGTGCTCGGCGAGGGCGCTTCCAGCCCGGCCAAATCCGGCGAGACGCTGTACGAGAACGACGGCGTGCGCCTGTGGTGCCTGCCGGCGGTCGACGCCAAAGTCGGCATCCTGTCCTTCAAGTCCAAGATGCACACCATCGGCGACGAGGTGCTCGACGGCGTGATTACTGCCGTCCGCCAGGCCGAAACGACGCTCGACGGCGTGGTCATCTGGCACGAGCCGCCGTTCGCCGTCGGCGCCAATCTGGCGCAGGTTTCGGAAGCCTGCGCGGCCGGTCGTTTCGACCTGCTCGAGCAGACCGTCGAGAAATTCCAGCGCGCTTCGCAGACGCTGAAATACGCCCAGGTGCCGGTCGTTGCCGCCGTGCAGGGCATGGCGCTGGGCGGTGGTTGCGAGTTCGTCATGCATGCCGCCAAGCGGGTCATGGCGCTGGAGAGCTACGTCGGGCTGGTTGAGGCCGGGGTCGGGGTCATTCCGGCCGGCGGCGGCTGCAAGGAATTCGCGATTCGCGCCGCCGACTGGGCCGCCCAATCGGCGACGCCGGGCGAGGTGTTCAACTACCTGCAGCCGGTGTTCCAGACCATCGCCATGGCCAAGGTCGCCAAGAGCGCCGTCGAGACGGT
>JAHRYW010000008.1:16330-25930 GCA_020621865.1 Betaproteobacteria bacterium
GACGCCTACATCGTCGCCGCCACCCGCCTGCCGGTGGCCAAGAAGAACGGCATGTTCAAACACGTACGGCCGGACGACATGCTGGCCCACGCCATCAAGTCGGTGGTCGCCCAGGTGCCGGGCATCGACCCGGCGCTGATCGGCGACGTGATCGTCGGCTGCGCGATGCCGGAAGGCGAGCAGGGCATGAACGTCGCCCGCATCGGCGCCTTGCTGGCCGGCCTGCCGATCAGCGTGCCGGGCATGACGATCAACCGCTTCTGCTCCTCCGGGGTGCAGGCGGTGGCCGATGCCGCCAACCAGATCCGCCTCGGCCTGGCCGACGTGATGATCGCCGGCGGCACCGAGTCGATGACCGTGATGCCGCAGATGCTGGGCAACAAGATGGCGATGAACCCCGCCTTCTTCACCGACGACAATGTCGCCATCGCCTACGGCATGGGCCTGACCGCCGAGAAGGTCGCGGCGCAGTGGCAGGTGTCCCGCGAGGCGCAGGATGCCTTCGCCGTCGAATCGCATCGCCGGGCGGTGGCGGCCATCGCGGCCGGCCACTTCAAGGCCGAGATTTCGCCCTACACGATCCGCGAAAGCCTGCCCGACCTGCAGAGCGGCGAAATCGTTGTTCGCCAACGCACGGTCGACACCGACGAAGGCCCGCGCCCGGATTCGGCGCCCGACAAGCTGGCCAAGCTGAAGCCGGTGTTCAACGTGCGCGGTTCGGTGACGGCCGGCAACTCGTCGCAGATGTCGGACGGTGCCGGGGCGGTGATGCTGGTTTCGGAGCGCATGCTGCGTGAGCACAACCTGACCCCGCTGGCCCGCTTCGCCGGCTACGCCGTCGGCGGCGTGGCGCCGGAGATCATGGGCATCGGGCCGATTGCGGCGATTCCCAAGGTGCTGGCCCAGGTCGGCATCCGTCAGGACGACCTCGACTGGATCGAACTCAACGAGGCCTTCGCCGCGCAGTCGCTGGCGGTGATTCACGAGCTGGGGCTGAATCCGGCGAAGATCAACCCGCTCGGCGGCGCCATCGCGCTTGGCCACCCGCTCGGCGCCACCGGCGCCATCCGCACGGCGACCGTCGTCCATGGCCTGCAACGCACCGGCGGCAAGTACGGCATGGTGACCATGTGCATCGGCACCGGCATGGGCGCTGCCGGCATTTTCGAGCGGGTCTGAGCGATGCGCGAATTTCGATTTTGGCCAAAATTTCCGGCCGACCGTAGCATTTAGACGATGAAACCTGCCTGGCTGGCCAAACTGCCCCCCGTCTGGCGCGCGCGCATGGTGCGGCTGGGATTCAACTTCCATCCGGCCTTTCGCGGCACCGGCGGGCGGGTCGTCCATGTCTCGCCGGACCTGCGTCACATCAGCATCCATCTGCCGCTGTCGTGGCGGACCAAGAACATCGTCGGCTCGCTCTATGGCGGCTCGCTGTTCGCGATCACCGACGGGGCGCATCCGATGATGCTGATGGCGGCGCTGGGCAAGGGCTACATCGTCTGGGACAAGGCAGCCAGCATCCGCTACCGGAAGCCGGGCTACTCGACGCTGTATGCCGATTTCGTGCTCAGCGACGAGGAACTGGCGGAAATCCGGGGCGCCCTGGCGAAAAACCCGGAGCTAGAGCGGACCTACGTGGTCGAACTGAAGGACAAACATGGGATCGTGCATGCAGTGGTCGAGCGCACGGTCTACATTGCCGAAAAAAACCATTACCGCCAGAAGAGCGGTGGAGGAGACAAACAATGATTGCATCCAACAGCATCCGGCGCGCCGCGCTGCTTGCCGCCTTGCTGGCCGTGCCCACCCTGCATGCCGCCGAAGTGGCCGGTATCAAGGTGGACGACAGCCTGCGCGTCGGCGGCAGCGAACTGCTGCTCAACGGCGCCGGGCTGCGCAGCAAGCTGTTCATCAAGGTCTATGTCGGCGCGCTCTACGTCGGCCAGAAGTCGACGATGCCGGCGGCGATCCTCGACAGCCCGCAGCCGCGCCGCATGGTCATGCGCCTGCTGCGCGACGTCGATGCCGAAACGCTCGCCTCGGCGATGGACGAGGGGCTGAAGAACAACCACACGCCGGCCGAAATGGCCGACATGAAGGCGCAGGCCGAGGCCCTGGCCGGCATCATGAAAAGTATCGGCAAGGCGCGGGAAGGCGATACCATCGCCATAGATTTCTCGGCCGACGGCGTTGCTGTCAGCCTGAATGGCGAAACACGCGGCAAGGTGGCCGGGCCGGGCTTCGCGAAAGCGCTGCTCAAGGTCTGGCTGGGCGAAAAACCGGCAGATGCCTCGCTGAAGAAGGCGCTGCTCGGCGGTTAACAAGCCACAGAGGAGGAGACAAAAATGGAAAAAATCTGGCTGCAAAGCTATCCCGCCGGCGTGCCGGCCGAGATCGACATCGACCACATTCCCTCGCTGGTCGCGCTGTTCGAGCAGGCCTGCGCGACCTATGCCGACAAGGTCGCCTACATCAGCATGGGCAAGGAGATGACCTATCGGCAGTTGAATGAAGACAGCATGGCCTTCGCCGGCTGGCTGCAGAGCAAGGGGCTGAAGAAGGGCGACCGCGTCGCGCTGATGATGCCCAACCTGCTGCAATACCCGGTGGCGCTGTTCGGCACCCTGCGCGCCGGCTGCATCGTGGTCAATTGCAATCCGCTGTACACGCCGCGTGAGCTGGAGCATCAGCTCAAGGATTCCGGCGCGACGGCCATCGTCATCGTCGAGAACTTCGCCCACACGCTCGACCAGATCGTCGCCCACACGGCGATCAAGCATGTCATCGTGACGCCGATGGGCGAGATGCTCGGCTTGAAGGGCCACATCGTCAATTTCGTTGTTCGCCACGTCAAGAAGCTGGTGCCGGCCTGGAATCTGCCCGGCGCCATCCGCTTCAACAGCGCGCTGGCTACCGGCCGCAAGCAGGGCTGGCAGCCGGTGCCGCTGAACCAGGACGACATCGCCTTCCTGCAATACACCGGCGGCACGACCGGCGTTTCCAAGGGGGCGATGCTGACCCACGCCAATATCGCCTCCAACGTCACGCAGGCCTACAACTGGATCAAGCCGGTGATCCGCGAGGGCGAAGAACTGATCCTGACCGCCTTGCCGCTGTATCACATCTTCGCGCTGACGGCGAACTGCCTGACCTTCCTGATGGTCGGCGCCCGCAACCTGCTGATCGCCAATCCGCGCGACATCCCCGGCTTCGTGAAGGAATGGGGCAAATACCCGGTGACGGTGGTGACCGGCGTCAATACCCTGTTCAACGCGCTGCTCAACAATCCCGATTTCGCCAAGCTCGACTTTTCGACCATGCGCGTCACGCTGGGCGGCGGCATGGCGGTGCAGGGGCCGGTCGCCGAGCGCTGGCTGAAGGTGGTCGGCGTGCCGCTGCTGCAGGCCTACGGCCTGACCGAAACCTCGCCGGCGGCGACGATCAACCCGCTGGACATGCACGAGTTCAACGGTGCCATCGGCCTGCCGATTTCGTCGACCGAAGTGTCGATCCGCGACGATTACGGCGCCGAAGTGCCGCAAGGCCAGATCGGCGAAATCTGCATCCGCGGCCCGCAGGTCATGAAGGGCTACTGGCAGCGGCCGGACGAAACCGACCTGGTCTTCCACGCCGACCGCTTCCTGCGCACCGGCGACATGGGCTATGTCGACAAGAAGGGCTTCGTCTTCCTGGTCGATCGCAAGAAGGACATGATCCTGGTCTCCGGCTTCAACGTGTATCCGAACGAAGTCGAGGAGGCCGTCGCCATGCACCCCGGGGTGCGCGACGTGGCGGCCATCGGCGTGGCCGACGAACATTCCGGCGAGGCGGTCAAGATCTTCGTCGTGCGCAAGGACCCAGCGGTCACCGAACGCATGCTGATCGAGCATTGCCGTGGCCTGCTGACCGGTTACAAGATCCCCAAGCACGTCGAATTCCGCGACGACCTGCCGCGCACCAACGTCGGCAAGATCCTGCGGCGCGCGCTGAAGGAGGAGGGTTGATGGCGATCCCGGCGTCCCTGAACAAGAACCTGTCGCTGCCGGTGCTTTGCGCACCGATGTTCATCGTCTCCAACCCGGATCTGGTCATCGCCCAGTGCAAGAGCGGCGTCATCGGCTCCTTCCCGGCGCTCAACGCCCGGCCAAAGGAGTTGCTCGACGAATGGCTGACGCGCATCAAGTCCGAGCTGGCTGCCGACCCCAACGCCGCGCCGTTTGCCGTCAACCAGATCATCCACGCCTCCAACGAGCGGCTGGAATACGACATGGCGCTCTGCGTGCAGCACGAGGTGCCGCTGATCATCACCAGCCTGGCGGCGCCGACCAAGATCGTGCCCTGGGTCCATGCCTACGGCGGCCAGGTTTTTCATGACGTGATCAGCGTGCGCCACGCCGAAAAGGCGCTCGAAGCCGGCGTCGATGGCCTGATCCTGGTCTGCGCCGGGGCCGGCGGCCATGCCGGCACGCTCAGTCCCTTCGCGCTGGTCGGCGAGATCCGCAAGTTCTACGATGGTCCGATTGCGCTTTCCGGCTCCATCGCCAGCGGCAGCGCTATCCTCGCCGCGCAGGCGATGGGCGCCGATTTTGCCTACATCGGCACGCGCTTCATCGCCACCCACGAAGCCAATGCCGTCGAGGACTACAAGCAGGCCATCGTCGATTCGGCGGCCGCTGACATCGTCTACACGCCGTATTTCACCGGCGTGCATGGCAACTACCTGAAGAAAAGCATCGTCGCCGCCGGACTGGACCCGGCCAACCTGCCGGAGGGCGACGGCAAGATCGCCAATTTTGCCAGCGCCACCACGGCCAAGGCCTGGCGCGACATCTGGGGCGCCGGGCAGGGCGTCGGCGGCATAGAGGAGATCCTGCCGACGGCCGAACTGGTCGCCAAGCTGATGCACGAATACCGCAGCGCCAAGACCGCGCTGTGCAATAACCCCTTCTGAGCGAACGAGGAACAGACCGATGAACGACTACCGCGCACCCGTCAAAGACATGCGTTTCGTCATGGACGAACTGGCCGGCTTCAAGGAGCTAAGCCAGATCCCCGGCTACGAGGAAGCGACGCCCGACGTGGCCGACGCCATCCTCGAAGAAGCCGCCCGCTTTACCAGCGAAGTGATCGCCCCGCTCAACCAGGTTGGTGACAAGCAGGGCTGCAAGTTGACGCCGAACGGCGTGACCACGCCGCCGGGCTGGAAGGAAGCCTACCTGCAGTTTTGCGAATCGGGCTGGAACGGCATCGCCTCGCCGGCCGACTTCGGCGGCCAGGGCCTGCCCGACACGCTGGCCGTCGCCGTCAAGGAAATGGTCTGCTCGGCCAGCCTGTCCTTCTCGCTCGGCCCCTTGCTGACCACCGGCGCCGTCGAGGCGCTGCTGACCTGCGCCAGCGACGAGCTGAAGGCGATCTACCTCGAAAAAATGGTGACCGGCGAATGGACCGGCACGATGAACCTGACCGAGCCGCAGGCCGGTTCCGACCTGGCGCTGATCCGCAGCCGCGCCGAGCCGCAGGCCGACGGCAGCTACCGGATCTTCGGCCAGAAGATCTTCATCACCTACGGCGACCACGACATGACGGACAACATCGTCCACCTCGTGCTCGCCCGCCTGCCGGACGCGCCGGCCGGGGTCAAGGGCATCTCGATGTTCCTGGTCCCCAAGTTCCTGGTCAATGCCGACGGCAGCCTCGGCGCGCGCAACGACGCCCACTGCATCGCGCTCGAACACAAGCTCGGCATCCATGCCAGCCCGACCTGCGTGATGGCCTACGGCGACAACGGTGGGGCGGTCGGCTACCTGCTCGGCGAAGCCAATCGCGGGCTGGAGTACATGTTCATCATGATGAACGAAGCCCGCCTCGGCGTGGGGCTGCAGGGCATCGCCATCGGCGAACGGGCCTACCAGCAGGCGCTGGCCTTCGCCCGCGAACGCAAGCAGGGCCGCGATGCAGTGACCGGCGAGCCGCTGGTCACCATCGACAAGCACCCCGACATCCGCCGCATGCTGATGCTGATGAAATGCCGCGTCGAAGCCTGCCGCGCCATGGCCTACTACGCCTCCGGCCTGCTCGACCGGGCGCATGCTATGGTCGAGCCGGAAAAACGGCAAAAATCCCTATTTCTTGCCGAGTTCATGATCCCCATCGTCAAGGGCGGCGGCACCGAAATGGGCGTCGACGTCACCTCGCTCGGTATCCAGATCCATGGCGGCATGGGCTACATCGAAGAAACCGGCGCCGCCCAGCACTGGCGCGATTCGCGCATCACCACCATCTACGAAGGCACCACCGGCATCCAGGCCAACGACCTGCTGTTCCGCAAACTGATGCGCGACCAGGGCGCCACCGCCAGGGTCGTCTTCGGCGAAATCCACGCCACCGTCCAGGCCCTGGCCGCCAGCGGCAAGCCGGAACTCCAAGCCATCGGCCAGCGTCTCGGCAGCGCACTGAAGGCCTGGGTCGCCGCCAGCGAATGGCTGGCCGCCAATGCCAAAACCGGCCTTTCCGGCGTGCTGATCGCCGCCGTGCCCTACATGCACCTCGCCGTCACCGTCTGCGGCGGCTGGTTCATGGGCAAGGCCGCCCTGGCCGCCTCCGGCTACCTCGACACGGGCGAGGGCGACCAAACTTTCTACCGCGCCAAGATAGCCACCGCCCGCTTCTACGCCGACCAGCTACTGCCGCAAGCCGCCGCCTACGCCGAAACCGTGATGGCCGGCGACGCCGCACTGGCCGGGGTGGGCGACGAGGTGTTCTAGAAAACCCTCATCGTGGCGGGCGTAGCCCGTGGTGAGCCTAGCAGTGCATCTGTCGGGCTGATTACGGCGCGCCCACCACGATTCAGCGCGTGCCTGTAGAACATCGTCGTCGACGCATCGGCATGGCCCAGAAGTTTCTCCACCGTTCGGATCTTGTAGCAGCACTACAGTAAGTGAGTAGTCTGCGCGGCCGAGGTTGTTTCTCTAGGTCGACTGCTAGGCATCTCCGGGTGATGTCGATTGCTTTGTATCGCGTTATGGAGCCCCCCAGAGTTCGACTTCTGGTTGTGGTCTCTTTATTCCATATGGTTCGCGAAATGGCGCCGGCATGAATACTATTTTTCTACGCGTCGTAAGCGCCCAAGGGGAATAGTGTGGCTCGGAACATCATTCTGTTAAATCTGCGGCTCAGAATAAAAATTTTGATCGGAGTCATGTTATTCCAAATGCGTCTTGGCAAGATGGCGGCATAATGTGGTTTTTCCGTAGCCTCGTTAGCATCTTGATCCTCCATCTATTCCAGTGAGAAATAATGAAAGTTGGCATCTATGTAGTTACGTTTGTCTCTGCAATCAACTGCGTTGCTTGTTCGACGATCACCCAAAGTGAGAGTCAGTCTGTAGCTCTGACGGCAACATATGAAGGTCAGCCAGTTGATCCGGTCTGCAAGATCAAAAACGACAAGGGCAGTCAGGAGGCTGCGGCACCTTCAAACGTAACCGTACGCAAATCGAATGAAGATCTCGAAGTGACGTGCAAAAAGGAGGGGATGCCGGATGGCTTGCTGAAAGCTATTTCCCGGGCTGCGGGATCGATGTTCGGCAACATTATTTTCGGGGGCGGGATCGGCGCTCTGATAGACCATAGCAAAGGTACGGGCTATGACTATCCGGATCAGCTCACGGTGAAGATGGGTGAGTCGGTTGTGGTCGACAGAAGGTCAAGCAATCAGTCGAGCAATCAGCAAACCGCTCAGCAGGGATGCCTTTCCGGGCAGGTGTGCTAACCCGTCGCCGGGATACCTGGGGCCATTGGTATTACGCGGTTTGCATGCTGGTTTGAAACCGCGCTATCTCGTATGGTTCGCCGCATGATGACGGCACGAATTCAATTTTTTCTATAACAGCCATAATTTTTGGCTCGATTATTCCAATAAGGGGGAATGCTTTGCTTCGAAAATTTGCTTTGATTTCATTTATCGCGCTCACGATGGTCGGTTGCGCAAGCGTGCCCATGGGGGATGCCAAGAAGGATGCGGAGCTTAAGTCCTTCACGCCAAAACCTGATGTTGCTGGCGTTTATATCTACCGGAACGAGTCTTTTGGGGCTGCGATCCGGATGGATGTCGAGGTCGACGGAAAACCTGTCGGACAAACTGCTGCGAAGACCTATTTCTACAAGGAGGTCACGCCAGGAAAGCACACCGTTACCTCAAAGTCCGAGAACTCTGACACCATCGAGGTGGATGCCGTAGCTGGAAAGCTTTATTACATCTGGCAAGAGGTAAAAATGGGTTTGCTTTACGCACGTACGAAGCTCTCTCTGGTTGGTGAGGAAGAGGGCAAGAAGGGCGTGCAGGAATCGCAACTCGCCGCAGGGCAATAACGGCAAATATAAAAAGGGGGCTCTGTTCAGCCCCCTTTGTAATCTGGCATTCGCCATGATGGGCCGATTTGCCACTGATGCTGGTTCCCAGCCCATGGCTGTTTGGGTTTCGTGAAGCAACGCGCGGAAATCCGCGCCAAATGCTACGGTCAGCCCGAAAAAAGCCCAAAAATCAAAATTCTCAAACCGCGTACGGCCGGTGCAGCCAGCTGCGCACGATGTCCACGTCCTTCTGCGGCAGGTAGGCGAAGCCGGCCAGGGCATCTTCGACGGTGGTCTGCGCGACCCAGTGGGGCACGGCCTTGGTGGTCAGCATGTGGAAGTACCAGGCTAGCGGGTAGCCGACTTCGCGGTCGAAGTGGGTCAGTGCCTGCTGGAGCTGCAGGCCGCTGGTGCCGGGGCTGGCTTCGAATTCCGGCGGGTCGCCGGCCAGCGTGGCGATTGGCTGGGCGCGGAAGATCGGCTGCTGGTAGCGGTCGAGGTGTTCGCGGGTGGCGATCACCCAGTGGTTGTGGAAGGCGCTGGTGCCGCCGGCGCTGCTCCTGGCCCAGTCGTCCACCATGCGGTGGATCGGCGCCGGCTCGGGCTTTTGCGCCAGCATGCGCTTGAGGAAGGCGCCGACGTGCTGGATGCGGCGGAAGGCGTAGAAGGGCAGGCCGATCGGGAGCGGGGAATCGCCGCCGCCGCGCGGGTCGACCAGTTCCTCGACGGTGGCGGGGTCGTTGATGAACAGTTGGTGGGCACGCATTTCCTGCAGGTCTTCAATTTCCAGTTGCAGGAAATCGTCGCTGCCGTCGCCGGCCGAGGCGACCAGGTAGTGGGTCTGGCCGACCAGGCGGGTGGCGAATAGCGGCTGGCCGGCATAGTCGTCGAGCAGTCGGTGGAGTTCGCCGTCACGTTCGTCCAGCGCGGTTTCGACCCAATTTTCCAGGCTGTCGCTGACGCGCTGGCCGTTGCCATCGACGATGCCGCCCAGGCGGTACCAGCCGCCGCGGCCCAAGGCGTGGCGGAATTTCCAGTCGGGCAGGGCGGCGCCCAGGGCCTTGATCAGCCCGGCCGGGCCGGCACTGAGCGGTGTCTTGGCGCAGGTTTCGACGATTGCCGGCGACAACGATTTGCAGTATTCCGTCCAGGCCTGGTTCTGTTTCATGATTTTCCTTGGGATCAGGAGTGTTCCGACTCGGCGAGCCGGGCTTGGGCCGCTTCCCGGACTTCGATTTCCGGGTCT
>JAHRYW010000008.1:25940-29573 GCA_020621865.1 Betaproteobacteria bacterium
TTCCGACTCGGCGAGCCGGGCTTGGGCCGCTTCCCGGACTTCGATTTCCGGGTCTTCGGTCAAGGGTGGCAAAAATTCGAGCGGGGCGTTGGCGACGGCGGCCAGGCGCACCCACCATTCGCTGTCCCGGAGCAGCGCGGCGGCCAGGCCGGGCAGGGCGCGCTCAGCGACGACGGCGCGGACTTCCGGCTCCGGATCGTCGGCCAGCAGGTGCAGCGCGAAGGGTGGCAGGCGCGAGGCAACGACCTTGCGCACTTCGCGCTCCGGGTCCTTGGCGAGCTTGGCCAGTTGGCCGTGCGGCAGGCGGCGGGCGACGGTGGCGCGGATCAGGTAGTCGGGGTCGTGGATCAGGCGGATTAGCATGGCCTCGGGCAGGCGGGCGGCGACCGACAGGCGGACTTCACGGTCCGGGTCGTCGACCATCAGGAACAACTGATCGTCGGCCAGGCGCATGGCGACGACGCGGCGCACTACTTCGTCGGGGTCCGATTTCAGGCAAAAAATCGACTCGACCGTAGCATATTTGGCCGCGATGGCCCGCCGCTCCCAGAAGATGTCGGCCAGGTAGTGCTCGGCCTCGGCCGGGTTGGCGCGCAGGAAGCGGTCGATCTGCCGGCCGCTGTGGGCGCGGATGCAGGCGTCGCCTGGCGTGCAGCGCTGGCCGTTCAGATAATCCGGAAAATAGCGGCAACCGGAGCACAGGCCGAGTTTGCCGATGCCGGCGTCGGCGGCGGTTTTTTCACTCGTCATCGACCTTGCTGGCAATCAGGATGCCGGTCGCACTGTCAGCATCGTTGGTCAGTTCCAGGCAATGACCGGATGCGCCGGTCACCAGGAAGAGGTCGTAGCCATCGACGCTCAATGCCACCTGGTAGCGCGGCGAAACGTCGTCTTCGCTGCATTCCGAAAAATGCAGGTCGGGGAAGCGCTGGCGCAGCGAGGCGGCACGGCCGTCGAGCAGGGCGGCTTCGCCGACCCGGACCAGTTGGAAAGGGGTGATCATGCCGATTCCTCCGCTTCCAGTTCTTCCTCGAAGCGGGCCAGCGAGGCGGCCGGCACGCCCATGATCTGGGCCAGCCAGGGCGGCGGGCTGGACAGGCGCCCCTGCAGTTCGACCAGCACTTCGCGGGCCGGGCCGCCGGTCGGTTTCTTGACCGGATGGACGCCGGCGCGGACCACCTTGGCCGCCGCCGGGCCGCCGATCGACTGGACGTAGACGATCTGGCAGTCGTTGATCAGCGCCGAGCGGGCGGCGTTCTTGTCTTCGGCGGCGTCGGCTTCGACGGTGGAGCGGACGGCGATCAGCTTGATGGCGTCCGGGCTGACCTGGTAGACCAGGAAACGCTCGCAGGAGCCGAAGTGGCCGTCGAGGTTCTCGCCGCGGTTGGCGGCGATGGCGACGCGTAGCGAACCGGGCATGTCGCCCTCGCTGTAGGTGTCGACCGCCGGAAAGTCGCTGTTGGCCACGCCCTGACCCCAGAGCAGGCGGATGGCTTCCTTCAGCGCCTCGGCTTCGACGCCGACGTGACAGCCCTGGTCGGCGAAGTCGCCGGCCAGGATGACGCGCAGCTCTTCGACGGTCAGCGTGCCGAGCTTGGCTTCAGTCAGCGGGGCTGCGAGCTTTTCAATGAGGGCGCCGACCAGGGCGCGGACATCGAGGCCGTTCAGGGCGCGGGCGGCCAGCGCAATGCGCAGCGCGGCTTCGCGGGAGGCGATGGGCGTTTCGGACATGATGGGCTCCTGGAAAAGTCTTCAGTGGAACGCCGGGCAGCGCGGTGACTGCGCCGGCGTTCGGCTCAAGACTTTGCTCAGGCCGGGCTGATGCAGCCGGACGGGCAGACGTCCACGCAGAGCGGGGAATCGTTGTGGCCGTCGCATTCGGTACAGGTCGCGGCGTCGATCTTGAAGAAGATCTTGCCGGAGCTGATCGACTTGGTCGGGCAGACCGGTTTGCAGTCGCCGCAGGCGGTGCACATGTCGGGGTCAATTTTCATTGCCATGGTGAATTGCTCCTTTAGTCTTCGGCAGCGCCAAGGCGCTTGGCTCTGAGGGAAACGGGCAGGCGCGGCGGCTTGGCGATCGGGTCGATGTAGTAGGTGCCGCCGTTGTCCAGCTTCAGTTCGCCACCCCATTTGTCGGCGGTGTCGAATTCGATGGACTCGATGGACGCTTCTAGGTCGCGCTTCGGCAGATAGAACACCAGCCCGCCGTTGCTGCCCTGCTGGATCATGATGTTGGCCATATCGGCTCCCTAATGATGTTGTCGCCACGGTTCGCGCCGTTGCCCCACTGCCGTTGCCGACAGCGGGGCAGGGCGTTAGCCGTTTAGCGGACCAGGTCGAAGTTGTAGTCGGTGGTGCCCATGCCGATCGTTTCCTTGTCGAGTTGCTCAAGGACTGCGTTGGTCAGCTGGGTAACCACGGACATCATGCCTTCGTAGCCCATGGTGGTGGCCCGGTGCTGATGGTGGCGGTCGAAGATCGGGAAGCCGAGGCGGATCAGCGGTACTTCGAAGGCTTCACCCTTGTGGCGGGTGTCGCGCTGGATGTACTTGCCGTAGCTGTTGCCGATCAGGAAGTCAGGCTTGTCCGTGAAGCACAGGCTGCGCATGTGCCACAGGTCGTTGCCGACATAGACCTTGCCCAGGGTGCCGAACGGGCTGGAGGCGAGCAGCTTCTCCATGGCCTTGCCCCAGCGCTTGTTGGCGTTGTGGGACAGGATGTGGGTCGGTTCGGCGCCCACTTCGAGCAGGATCTTGACCATGCCCATGACGAAGTCCGGGTCGCCGTAGAGGGCGAACTTCTTGCCATGCAGCCAGGCGTGGCTGTCGGAGATCAGGTCCATGCAGCGGCCGCGTTCCAGTTCCAGCGAAGCCGGGATCGGCTGGCCGGTGACTTCGGAGACCTTCATCAGGAACTCGTCGGTCCACTCGACACCCATCGGGATGTTGAGCTTCGGCACGTCGTGCTTCCAGGTGTTTTCGACGAACTTCTTCGTCTTTTCCAGCTGGGCCGGTTGCATCAGCAGCGTGGTGATGGCGTTCGGCGCGTCCTTGACTTCGTCCATCGTCGTGCCGCCGGCGTACATGCGGTATTCGCCGTCGGCCGGGGTGTCGAAGACATCGGTCGGGTCGGACAGCATGGTGTAGCCGACGCCCATCTCGGTCAGCATGCGCTTGATGACGCGGTAGTTGCCGAGGTAGGTCTCGAAGCCGGGAACGATGTTGACCTTCTTGTTCGAGCCGACCACCTTGCCGTCCATGCTGTTCAGCGTGAAGTAGCGGAGGATGCCTTCTTCCATGTTGTCCCAGCCGGTGGTGTGCGAACCGACGAAGGACGGGGTATGGGCGAAGGGAACCGGGTAGTCTTCGGGAATGTGACCGGCCTTCTTCGAGTTGTTGATGAAGGCGTTGAGGTCGTCACCGATGACTTCGGCCATGCAGGTGGTGGAGACGGCAATCATGTCCGGCTTGTAGATGGCCTTGGCGTTTTCCAGGCCGTCGAACATGTTCTTCTGGCCGCCGAACACGGCTGCGTCTTCGGTCATCGAGTCGGACACGCAGGAGCACGGTTCCTTGAAGTGACGGTTGAAGTAGGTGCGGAAGTAGGCGACGCAGCCTTGCGAACCATGCAC
>JAHRYW010000008.1:29978-31024 GCA_020621865.1 Betaproteobacteria bacterium
AGGGCGATGTCCATGTCACGGGCGAAGATCGCGAAACCGTCGTAACCGTGGTACGGACCGGAGTAGTCCCAGGAGTGCATCTGGCGCAGCGGAATGCCCATCTTCTGGAAGATGTACTTTTCCTTGATGCCGGAGCCGACCATGTCGGGCTTCAGGCGCTTGACGAACTCTTCCAGCTCGAAACCGGTGACGTCGTCGTAGAGCAGGGTGGCATCACCCATTTCCTTGATCGTACGGTCGTAGTCGTCGTTGTGGCCGAATTCGTAGCCGGTGCCGATGACTTCCATGCCGAGGTCTTCGTAGGCACCGATGACGTGGCGCGGACGCAGGCCACCGACGTAGAGCATGACCTTCTTGCCTTCGAGGCGCGGTTTGTACTTGGCGATGATCTCGTCCATCATCGGCTGGTAGCGCGCGATCATGGCTTCGGTCTTGGCCTTGACGGTGTCGTCGAAGAAGGCGGCGATCTTGCGGCAGGATTCGACGATCTTGGTCGGGCCGAAGAAGTTGTATTCCAGGTAAGGAATGCCGTACTTCTCTTCCATGTGGCGCGAGATGTAGTTCATCGAACGGTAGCAGTGCAGCAGGTTCAGCTTGACCTTCGGCGTGTTCATCATTTCGGCGATGGTGCCGTCGCCGGACCACTGGGCGGTCACGCGCAGGCCCATCTCTTCCAACAGGATGCGGGTTGCCCAGGCATCGCCGCCGATGTTGTAGTCGCCGATGATGGCCACGTCGTAGGGGGTCGATTCGAACGGCTGGCCGTCGCGCTTGTCGAGTACCCAGTCGCGGATCGCGTCGTTGGCGATGTGGTGGCCGAGGGACTGCGAAACCCCGCGGAAGCCTTCGCAACGCACCGGCACGACCGGCTTGTCGATGGCGGCGGCAGCTTTCTTGGAGACCGACTCGATGTCGTCACCGATCAGACCGATCGGGCACTCGGACTGGACCGAAATACCCTTGTGCAGCGGGAACAGTTGTTCGACTTCTTCGATCAGCTTGGCCAGCTTCTTGTCGCCGCCGAAGACGATGTCCTTTTCCTGGAA
>JAHRYW010000008.1:31261-35188 GCA_020621865.1 Betaproteobacteria bacterium
GGAAACGTCGTTGGACGCGAGGTGCTTGGCGCGGTCCTTCTTGGCTTTTTCCGGATAAACCTCGAGCACCTCGGCAATGAGGGCGTCGGTTTCTTCGCGAGACAGAGTCGTCATTTTTTCCTCCTGACGTCGCCACCAATCTGTGGCCGACGTACTGGTTGAAAGTGGCGGGAGCCCAAGCCCCCGCCGGAGCGTGCAGGGTGTTGCTTAGGCAGCCAGATCGGCGGCGGTCTTGCCGACGATGGACTCGTCTTCCGCTTCCATGATGCCGAATTCCATCAGCAGGTCTTCCAGCTCTTCCATCTCGATCGGGGTCGGGATGACGAAGTTGGTGTTATTGACGATCTTGGTGGCGAGCTGGCGATATTCGTCGGCCTGCTTGTGCTTCGGATCGTACTCAACCATGGTCATGCGGCGGATTTCGGCGTGTTGCACGGCGTTGTCGCGCGGCACGAAGTGGATCATCGTGGTGCCAAGGCGGGCGGCCAGGGCCATGATCAGTTCGTCTTCGCGGTCGGTGTTGCGCGAGTTGCAGATCAGGCCGGCCAGACGGACACCGCCGGAGTTCGCGTACTTCACGATCCCCTTGGAGATGTTGTTGGCGGCGTACATGGCCATCATTTCGCCCGAGCAGACGATGTAGATTTCCTGCGCCTTGTTTTCGCGGATCGGCATGGCGAAACCGCCGCAGACCACGTCGCCGAGCACGTCGTAGAAGACGAAGTCGAGGTCTTCGTCATAAGCGCCTTCTTCTTCCAGGAAGTTGATGGCGGTGATGACGCCGCGGCCGGCACAGCCGACGCCGGGTTCCGGGCCACCGGATTCGACGCACTTGACGCCGCCGAAACCGACGGAAAGGACGTCCTCGAGTTCGAGGTCTTCCACCGAGCCGGCTTCAGCAGCCAGGTGCATCACGGTGGTCTGGGCCTTGCTATGCAGGATCAGGCGGGTCGAGTCGGCTTTCGGGTCACAGCCGACGATCATTACTTTCTTGCCGGATTCGGCCAGGGCCGCCACCAGATTCTGCGTGGTGGTGGACTTGCCGATACCGCCTTTGCCGTAGATGGCGCATTGACGGAGTTTTGCCATGGTGTAATCTCCTTAGTCTGTCAGTCGATTTGCGAAGGAATCATTGAGAGTCGCACCTCACCTTCTGCACGTTGCGTGCCAGATCGATTGACAGACTGCAAGCGATTGAATATTCAATGAAAATTGAAAAACAACCGGATTTTGTCGGGGCCGCTACATCCGACAATTCCCCTACGTTTTGTAGGGGTGACAACAAAGCGACACTGCCGCGCGAGGCGCGTCTCCCGATCAATCGCTGCAACCTGCCGGCCGTCGTGCTCGGTGGCCTGACCTTCCAGCAACACCCGACCGAACTGCTGCTCGATGGCGTCGCCGAACTGCACGCCAATCTGTTCCAGCGCCTGGCCGCCGCCTCGCCCGAGGCGCGGGCCGAGGTCTTCCGCGATTACATGACCGTGCATTTCCAGCTTGAATGGCTGGAACAGATGGGGCTGAGCGGTCACCGGAAAGGCCGCGCCAAAGCCAATTACATCAAGATGATCCGCGGCTGGAGTTTCGATGCCGATAGCCGCGAAGGCGCCGTGCTCAAGGGCTGGGTTGAGTCGCGCTTCGGCCTGATGCCGCGCTGGCATGGCCAGCCGCTGCGCGATCCGGCCGGCGAAGCCTACAACCGCTACCTGGAAATGCGCTCGCAGGGCCTGTACGGCACCAATGCCATCGAAGCCCAGCTCGATCTGGTCTATACCTTCTGCCAGTACGAACTGGCTCGTCGCCATCGCAGCGCCCGCCATGTCACGCTCTACCGCGGCGTCAATCGCCTGGCCGATCACGAAGTGCTGGAAAGCCGGGACAAAGGGCAACACGTTGTGCTGCTCAACAACCTCAATTCATTCACCTGCAGCCGCGAGCGCGCCTGCGAGTTCGGCGATTACATCCTGGCGGTCGACATTCCGCTGACCAAGATTTTCTTCCACTGCGGCCTGCTGCCCGGCGTGCTGCAGGGCGAGGACGAGTTCCTGGTTATCGGCGGAGTGGTCGAGGTCACCTTGTCGACAATGTAAGCGCCGGTCCTTTGCAGCACAGTCGCAGCCAGGTGTAGCCGAGCGTTCCGGCGGTCAGCGAGGCGACCAGGATGGCCATCTTGGAAGCGTTGATGACGGCGTGCTGATCGGGAAAAGCGAGGTTGGCGATGAATATGGACATCGTGAAGCCGATGCCGCCCAGCATGCCGGCGCCGATGATGTGCCGCCAGTTCAGGTCGCCCGGCAGGCGGCAGAGGCCGATGGTGACAGCCAGGAAGCTGAGCAGCGTGATGCCCAGCGGCTTGCCCAGGAGCAGGCCGCCGATGATGCCGCTGCTGTTGGTATTGGTCAGGTCCTGCAGCCAGTCGGTACCGATCACGATGCCGGTATTGGCCAGTGCGAAGATGGGCAGGATGATGAAAGCCACCGGCTTGTGCAGCAGGTGTTCGAGGCGATGCGACGGCGAATGCTCGTCTTCGGCGCGGGCCGAGAAGGGGATGGCGAAGGCGAGCAGGACGCCGGCTATCGTGGCGTGGATGCCGGAGCGCAGCATCAGGTACCACATCAAGGCGCCGCCAAGCAGATACGGGGTCATCGCCATGACCCGCAAGCGGTTGAGCACGACCAGGGCGCCGAAAACCGCCAGCGCCGCCAGCAAGTAAAGCGGTGAAACGCCGGTTGAGTAGAAGAGGGCGATCACGATGATCGCGCCGAGGTCGTCCATCACCGCCAGGGCGGTCAGGAAGATCTTCAGCGATACGGGAACGCGGCTGCCGAGCAGGGCCAGCACGCCGAGTGCGAAAGCGATGTCGGTCGCCATCGGGATGCCGCTGCCCGGCTGGGTCGGCGTGCCGCTGTTCAGCGAGAAGTGAATCAGGGCCGGTACCGCGATGCCGCCGATGGCTGCGACGATGGGCAACAAGGCCTTGCGGAAATCGGAAAGTTCGCCGTTGTACAGTTCCCGTTCCAGCTCCAGCCCGACAAACAGGAAGAACACTGCCATCAATCCGTCATTGACCCAGTGCTCGATGCTCAGGCCGGCCACCTTGAGGTGCCAGAAATCGAGATAGGCCGGGCCGAGCGCTGAGTTGGCCAGGGCCAGCGAAAGCAGCGTGCAGGCGATCAGGAAGACGGCGCCGGATTTCTCCGACTCGAAAAATCGGGTGAAGGTCTGCGAAAGCGTGGTCTGGGTGTGGGTCATGTCGGCTTGGCGTGGGCAAACGAGATGCAGCCAGTATACGGCACCCGGCGACGGCCTATCGGTTCATGGCCGACGTGGCCGGAATTTGTGGGCGCTGCAACATTTCAAAAAAATGGCCAAATTTGCCGGTGACCGTAGCATTTGTCACAAGGGCTGTCCCGGGGCGGATGGCGGGGGCGGAAAACTATTTTGCTGCGGTGCACCATTTTTTCTGCCGGTGCTTTATACTGAACCCCGAACACCGATTGAAACCCTTTTTTCAGGATACTGCCATGACCCTCAATACCGAACAATTCGCTGCCGCCAACAAGGCCACCGTCGACTCCCTGCTGGCTGTCGCCAACACCGCCCTGGCTTCGGCTGAGCGCATCGCTGCCCTGAACCTCGACACCGCCCGCAGCGCCCTCGAAGACACCGTCACCGGCGTCCAGTCCGTGATCGGCGCCAAGGACCCGCAAGCCGCCCTGGCTGCCCAATCGTCGCTGGCCCAGCCGGCTGTCGAAAAGGCCGTGGCCTACGGCCGCTCGGTCTACGAAATCACTACCCAGACCCAGCAGGAACTGGCCCAGATGGTTGAAGCCCAGATCGGCAACTTCCAGAAGTCGGTCGCCGGCATGGTCGACCTGGCCGCCAAGTCCGCTCCGGCTGGTTCCGAAGGTGCCGTTGCCGCCATGC
>JAHRYW010000008.1:35198-54774 GCA_020621865.1 Betaproteobacteria bacterium
GACCTGGCCGCCAAGTCCGCTCCGGCTGGTTCCGAAGGTGCCGTTGCCGCCATGCAAAGCGCCATCGCTGCCGCCAACTCGGCCTTCGGCAACATGAACGCCGTCGCCAAGCAGTTCGCCGACGCCGCTCAAGCCAACATCGCCGCGCTGACCAAGCAAGGCCGCTAAGCCGCTCAGGCTGTGAAATAGAAGGCCCTGCGGGTTCCGCAGGGCCTTTTTGCTGGTATAAACGCAAGCCATCGATTCGAATGGAGAACAGCGATGCCCGACAGAAACAATGAAGACGACGTAAACGCCGAGCGCATGCTGGAAGCCGCCCTTGGCGGCATGACCCCGCACCAGGCGCTGATTCAGGCTTCGCTGGCCGAAAGCGCCGACAGCGAGGCGCGCGCCGCCGCAACGGCAAAGAACCGCGAGCGGGCGCTGAAGCTGCTGGCGGCCATTGAAAAATCGATGGCCTGAGCCACCGCGGTTACCGGAAAATCAGGCCAGCGGGATGGCCAACTGATCTGTCAGAGCGCCTCGGCGCGATTGCGGCCGTTGGCTTTGGCCTTGTACAGGAGCTGGTCAGCCTGACGGAATAGCTCCTTGATCGGGCCAGCGGCCGGCGACATGCAGGAAGCCCCGAGCGAAATGGTGACGACGCCCCAGTCGGCATTTTTTTCATGGGGAATGCCCAAGGCGGCAACCGCCTGGACGAGACTGGCGGCCAAACCGCTGTGCACGCCGGGGGCGGCATCGGGAATGATGACCGCGAATTCCTCGCCGCCATAGCGGGCGACAAAGGTCCCCGGCGCGGTCTGTTGCTCGTTGGCTTGCCGGACGATCCGCTCCAGGCAGGCGGCGACCGAACGCAGGCAGTCATCCCCGGCCTGATGCCCATAGTGGTCGTTGTATTTCTTGAAGTTATCGACGTCCACCATCAGCAGGCCAAACGGCGTGGCCTGGGCTTGGGCTTTTTCCCACAGGCAGTCCACCTGGAAATCCATGGCCCGCCGGTTGAGCAGGCCGGTCAGGCCGTCGCGGTTGGCCTGGTCCTGCAGCTTGGCGTTGGCGACCGAGAGGCGGTTGCGCAAGGCGGCGATGCGCGACATGGCCTTCATCTTGGCCTGGAGCACGGGTTCCGGCACGGTCTTGGCGATGAAGTCGTCGCCGCCGGCCTCGATGGCGGTAACCAGGTTGGAGATCGTATCGGTGGCGGTGACGAAGATGATCGGCGTCCAGGCCCAGGTTTCCTGACCTTCCAGCGCACGAATCCGGGTCGTCGTCTCGAAGCCGTTCATGCCGGGCATTTCAATATCCATCAGGATCAGATCGAAAGTCTCGGTTTGGAACAAATCGACGGCAGTCTGACCGTTGATGGCGTGTTTGACTTGGTATCCGAACGATTCCAGACGGGCGCTCGTGACCATGGCAATCGCTCTCGAATCGTCTACCAGCAGAATTTTCATCGTCTATCCAAAGGTTCGATTTTGGCCAGCAGCATACCTTTTCGACCCAATGACGGCTACAACTTTGGTCATAAACGGATTTTAAATTTGGGCAAAATTTCAGCCTTACCGTAGCCTTTGCCCATAATCCTGCAGTGCGTCAGCGGATGACCAGATGGTCGTGCTGGCGCCGGACGGGCATGGCGAAGTCGAACAGATCGGCCCGGGCCGCCAGTTCCAGGTCGGCGGCGGGCAGGTTGGGCCAGGCCTCGGCACCGAATCGCCGGCCGAAATCGGATTGTCGGACCCGGCGGGAGATCGGCTCCGGATCGGCCGCCTCGCCACGGAGCAGGGCTTCGAGATAGTCGGCACAGGCGATGTCCTCGTCGCCATCGCGATCGACCCAGTCGCCGGTGATGACGAAGCAGACATCCCGTGCGCCGGCGGCGCGGATCGCCGCTGCTGTCGCCCGGGCACAGACCAGGCTGCCGGCAAAGAGCCGGCGGGCGCCGCCAAAACGCTGCAGGCCGCGCACGCCGGCCGCCGTGCTCATGACGATGTGGCGACCGGCCAGATCGGCGGCCATCAATGCCGCCGGCGAGTTCCCGAAATCAAAGCCCGGGGCCGGATCGCCGCCGACTACGGCGCCGACCAGCAGCGAATCCGGCATCGTCTCGGCCAATGCAGCGGCGGCCGCGACGCCTTCCACCGGATAAATCGCCTTCGCCCCGCGCGACAGGGCGACCGCCGCCGTCGTGAAGGAGCGCAGGACGTCGATGACGACCACCGTGTCATCGACTGGCGGCTGGTTTTGCAGGCGGTTCAGGTAAATGCGGGAAAAGCGCATGGCGGGAGCGAAGGTCGGTGAGACACATTTCCAGCATAACCCCGGGCGCGGCCTGTCGCAAACCCGACAATGCCCTGATGCGATGGCCGGAAAGGCCGGCCACTGCGTGCTTAAGCGTCGGGCGTGGAATTTGCTGTGAGGGGTGGTACCCAACTCAGAGCCCACAAAATGACCCCAGAACTGCGCGCAAAACTACTCTCCGGCCTCAAGGACGGCAGCATCGTGCCCTACCTTGGCCCCGGCGCCCTGGCCGACGTCAGGAATGCCGCGACCGGCGCGCCGATTCCGGCCGACAGCGATTCGTTGATCTACGCGATGAACGACGGCAAGCCGATGGCACCCAAGCTGATGTACGAGTTCCCGCGTGCCGCGATGAACGTCGAACTGAAGCGCGGCCGAAGCACCGTCACTAAGTTCCTGACCCGCGTCTACGGCGAAACGCAGTGGACGCGCGGCGCGCTGCACGACTGGCTGAAGGCCATCGCGCCGCACTACGTGATCGACATCAACCGCGACACCCAGCTGCAGGATTCCTACGCCGATGTGCCGCACAACCTGATCACCGGCATCGCCCGCATCGGCGGCACCGATTTCCGCTACAAACTCTGGTTCTGGAACGGCCAGCAATACGTCAAGAGTGAGGTCGTTAACCCGGCCATCCCCATCCTCTTCAAGCCGATGGGCACGCCGAAGCCGGAAGCCGTCTATATCGCCTCCGACGCCGATTACGTCGACTTCATCACCGAACTGATGGGCGGCTTTTCGATCCCGCCCGAGGTCAAGGAACTGCGCAAGGGCAAGCAATATCTGCTGATGGGAATGCGCCTGAACCGCGACACCGAGCGCATGGTCATGGCCGACATGATCTACGCCGCTGCCCAGCCGGCTGGCTGGGTGTTCATCGCCACGCCGACCGACAAGGAGCGGCGATTCTGCAAGAAGGTCGGGCTGGAAATCATCGAGGCCGACGTTTTCGAATTCATTGGCGCCCCCGTGGCCGCCTGAAATCAATGATAAACAGGGAGAAACACCATGCTGCTCAATAGCTACGAACCGTATTTTTTCAACGCCAATTTCCGTGAAGCCGCCAGCGATGCCGGCTGGGAAGCCTATCGCGGCGAACTGATCCTGATCGAAGGCGAGGTGGCCGACGACCAGGGGCGCCGCAAGCCGCCGCACGCCCTGTTCAAGCAGGCCACGGTGCTAGCCAAGGGCGACGAACTGAAGCTGATTTCCGGCTCGCTGGACGAACTGCAGCACTGGCCGGCCCTGATGGAAAAATTTGGCGCCGGCCTGAACCCGTCTACGGTCGCCGTGATGTTTACCGTCAATATTCCCAAGGCCTTCGTCTCGGTCGTCAATGGCGCCACCGTCGCCTTCATTCCGCTAACCGAAGGCCTGTGCTGGAACGAACTGATCGACCTGGCCGCGCTGGAAAAGGGCGACTTCAAGGGGCAGAGCTCGGCCGACAAGGTCGTGACGGTGTTCAATGCCTTCAAGGGCTTCAAGTACAAGTACCCCCAATCCACCGTCGAAGAAGCGCTGAAGACAACCAACAACGCCAAGCGCGAAGTCCACGGGGCGGTTTGATGCCCTGGGAAGAGCGCTTCTCGCTCGGGGTGGCGGAGATGGACGCCACCCATCGCGAATTCGTCGCCATGGCCGATGCGTTGCTCGCCGCCTCGGATGAGAGTTTTCCGGCCCTGTTCGAGGCCTTGCGCGAACATACCCGCCGGCACTTCGAGCACGAAGGCAAGCTGATGAAAGCCTGCCGCTTTCCCGCCATCGGCGAGCACAACGGTGAGCACCTGCGGGTGCTCGGCGAACTGGCTCAGATGGCACGTAGCGTCGCGGCCGGCCGCCTGGGCATGGCGCGTGAATACGCCCGCAACCTGCCGACCTGGTTCGCCACCCATCTGGCGACCATGGATGCGGCACTGGCCGGCTGCCTGAAGCGGGCAGCTGCCGGCTGAATCTTTCACTACCGGATCGATAACTTTTTGCCGGCATGGTCCCTGGTTACTTTGGGGGCGATATGGCAAATCTGATGGCCGGCCCGTCGGACGGGTGGGGGGCTTATGAAACGTTGTTCATAAGCCATTGATAAAATACCTATTATGACGAAAGTTTATTTGTATTGAATAAATAATCGCCGATCAGAGATTAAATTAATGCATGAAATACTTCACGAAAATATTATCCAAGGTGCTTTACATCGCTTGCCAAAGGTATAACATGAAATTGAGTCGACTTACCGCAGATCCCCAGTAGATGGCCTTCTGGAGCGATTGGGTTCGGTTGGCCGGAAGGGATTGGTAAGGCTCATTTTGATAATGTTGCTCTTTTCCCGGAGGGTGTCATGAAAACCTTGAACGACTGTGTGCGTCGCCTGGCGCATGAAGAAGACGGTGCGGCTGCTTCCGAATATGCAGTGCTCGTTGCGTTTATCGTTGCTGCGGTAGCGGCTGCGGTAGCCTTGTTCGATCTTGGGGGTATCTTCGGCGATGTCAGCCAGAAGGTAAAAGACCTGATTGCCGGAGCCTGACGGCATTCGCGTCGTTGCCAGGCAAGGCGACGACGCGCCGCCAAAAGGGGGTTGCAATGTACCGCTGTCGATGGCGTAGAGTGATGGCAATGTTTCTCGGTGATGAAGCGGGTGCCGCCGCCTCGGAATATGCCGTATCGCTAGCCTTTATTATCGCTGCCGTCGCGGCGGCCGCCTCCCTCTTTGATTTGACTGCAGTTTTTCCAGCAATCGTCGAAAAGATTTCTGCACTAATCAATCAATAATAAAGCCCGCCTGCATATTTTATTATGTAGTTGGCCAAACTGCCGTGGGGGTAGCATGAAACTCATGCTGGTTCTGCTCGTCGCAATCGCGGTGATATTCGATCTGCGTGAGCGCCGTATCCCCAATTGGCTGGTACTCAGTGGTTTTTGCACAGGCTTGGGGGGCGTTCTGCTCCATGATGGATGGGCTGCGCTCGGCAATTCTCTCGCTGCTTCCTTGCTTGGTATGTTGGCATTTTTCCCGTTTTTCCTGCTGCGCATGGTGGGCGCCGGCGACGTCAAACTGTTTGGCATGGTCGGCAGTTTCGTCGGCACGGCCGGGTTGTTGCACATCTGGTTCTACACGGTTCTCGCCGGCGGTGTTCTGGGGATAGCCTCGGTTCTTCTGGCCGGAACTTTCCCCCGCTTCATTCAGAACCTCCGTTTGCTGCTCATTTCCGTTACCTACCGTAGCGGCGTCAGCGGCGTTTCGTTGAACGACATGGCCGAACGGTCTTCGACACGCATTCCCTATGCCGTCGCCATCGCTGCCGGGGTCGCCGTCTGGTTAGGGCGTCAATCATGAACGACATTCTCTACCGCAACGGCGATGAGCCTCGCTCGGCCGGCGCAGCTCAGGGGTTTGCCATGAAGGCGCCGCGGGTGATTGAGGATACCGGCCTGGGGCGCGACTTGCTGTGCGATTTGAGCGCACGCATCCTGTTCCGCGCCGGGCGCTCGACACTGGCTGCCCTAGCCGCTGGAATGCGCCTGCCGCCCAGCGTCGTCAGCGAAGTGCTGGTCTTCATGCGGGGCGAGCAACTGGTCGAGATGGTCGGCCACGGCAGCCTGGAAATCGAAGCGCAATTCCAATTGACCGCTGGCGGCCAGCGTTTTGCCAGCGCTGCCTTCGATCGCTGCCAGTATGTTGGCCCGGCGCCGGTGGCGCTGGCCGATTACTGCGCCCAGGTCAATCGGCATTCGATGCGCCACGTCACGATCAACGCGTCCTATGTGCGCCAGGCATTCTCCGGCCTGGTCGTTGCGCCCGAGGTGGTCGATCAGATGGGGGCCGCGATGAATTCCGGGCGGGCGATCCTGGTTTATGGACCGGCCGGCAGCGGCAAGACATTTCTCGCCGAACATCTGGCCGCACTGCAGCCGGGCTGCATTCCGGTGCCTTATTCGATCATGGTCTGCGGTGAAATCATCCAGATGTTCGATCCCTTGATCCACGACGTCGTGGCGAGCGAGGCGGATAACAACATGATCCGTTCCGACCGGGACGAACGTTGGCAGTGGTGCCGTCGCCCCGTCGTCATCGCCGGCGGGGAACTGACCCTGCAGATGCTCGACCTCCAGTTCGATCCGGCAACCCGTTACTACCAGGCGCCGCCGCATCTCAAGGCGAACGGTGGCGTCTTCGTCGTAGACGATCTTGGCCGTCAGTTGGTCTCGCCGCGCGACCTGATGAATCGCTGGATCGTTCCGCTCGATCGCAGCCGGGATTATCTGTCGCTGCATACGGGGTTCAAGTTTTCGCTGCCTTTCGAAATGACGGTGATTTTTTCCACCAACCTGAAGCCGACCGAGTTGGCCGACGAGGCTTTCCTCCGGCGCTTCGGCTACAAGGTCTATCTCGGGCCGCTGTCCTTGCCCGACTACCGGCGCATCTTCGAAGAGGTTTGCCGGCAGATGAACGTCGAATTCGACCCGGCCGGTTTCGAATGGCTGATCGAGCATCGCCATCGCAAGGAGCGCCGCGACCTGCTGGCCTGCTATCCGAGGGATCTCGTCGGTCGCGTCAGCGACATGGCCATTTATCACGACTCGCCGGGGAAGGCCTCGGCCGAGGCGCTGGCGAAGGCTTGGGCGACGTATTTCACGACGACCAGCACGGTATCGATCGCCGGCTTTGAGGACAATCCAAACGACAAGGGGACTACGCAATGAAAAACACCCGCGCAATGATGATGATTGCCGTGTCGTTGATTGCCGGCATTCTGGCGATCGTGTTTGCGGCACGCTGGCTCAACCAGCAGAGCAGCATGATGACCCGCAAGGTCGCGGTCGCGGCGATCAATCTCAATCTGGGTCAGCAGTTACTGCCCGAGCACGTCAAATTGATCGACTGGCCAGGTGGTTCGGTGCCTGCCGGTGCCTTCGGCGAGAGTGGAGAACTGAAGGAACGGGTGCTCCGCGTCAATCTGCAACGGGACGAACCGATCCTCGAATCCAAGCTGGCGCCGGTCGGCACCAAGGGCGGCCTGTCCGCCATCATCGCCGAAGGCAAGCGCGCCATCACCGTGCGCGTCAACGATGTCGTCGGGGTGGCCGGGTTTGCGCTGCCCGGAAATTACGTCGATGTCGTGGTCAATACCAAGGACGACCGCAAGCCAAAGGACGACCAGAGCATTTCGAAAATCGTCCTGGAGAAAATACTGGTGCTGGCCGTCGGCGAGGAAGCCAGTCGCGATGACACCAAACCCAAGGCGGTCAAGGCGGTGACGCTTGAGGTGACACCGGAGCAGGCGGAGGCGATCGATCTGGCGCGCAGCGTCGGCCAGTTGTCGCTGGTCCTGCGTAATCAGGTTGATGTCGGCCCGGTGAAGACCGGCGGCGTGACCAAGGACTCCTTGCTCGGCATTGCGCCGCCACCCAAGGTCGAGCCGGTAGCCAAGCCCAGGGTGGTGGCGCACCCGGTAGCGAAGCGGCAATGCATCGAAGTGATTACCGGGCGTGAACGGAGCGAGCAATGCTTCTGAATATGAACGAAGGGGGTGTTCCGATGTGTGCGAATCGTTTGAAGGTTGCCGCTGCACTGATTGCCGGGCTGCTCTCTGGAGCCCTTGGCGCCGCACCGGCAGATACGAAAGCGGCTGTCGCCGCTGGCGGAGAGAGGGGGCAGGCCGGCAGTCGTGCCGAGGCGAAGCCCGATGTTGTGGTGTTGCCCCAATGCCGCGAACAGATTGGAGCGCAGCAGATCGTCGAGGTCCCGGCCGGCAAGTCGCGACTCCTTTCGCTGAGCGAGCCGATTACCAAGTTGACCATCGGTAGCGATGGCGTCGCCCATGCCAAGCTGATCTCGCCGACCTCGTTGTATCTGTACGGGAGCAGCGTTGGTTCGACGAACATGATCCTGCTTGGCAACAGCAAGCGCTGTTCGGTCTATGACGTGGTTGTCCAGCTCGATCCGGCGCCGCTGCTTGCCAACATCCTCGGCGTCTATCCAGACGAGAAGGGGATCGCGGTGCGTTCGGTCGGCGATGGTATCGTTCTTTCAGGTACGGTTTCCGACGCCATCATCGCCCAGCAGATCGAAGCGATGGCGCGCTCCTACGTGCTGCGCCGGACCCAGTCTGGCAGTCAGGCCGATGGGGTGCCGCCGACCGGTGGAACCTCGAATATCCGCAACCTGAATACGCTGGTCGTCAATTCCTTGTCGGTGGCCGCACCCCAGCAGGTGATGCTGGAAGTCAAGGTGGCCGAGATATCGAAGACCGTGCTGGATCAGTTCGGGATCAATTTTTCCCGGGCCTTCGCGCTGGCTGACGGTTCAGGTATGCGCTTCCTGAACGGCCTGCTCGGGGGGCGCGGACTGGTGGCCGGTAGCGCCAGTGGCACCACCAACGCACGGGTCGGCATCGGCGCCCTGAATTCGATTACCAACGGCCCGTCGACTGCGGCGACGACAGCGCCAGTCGGCAGTGCCACGATCGGTGGCACGACGACGACCATCCCTCTGATCGGCGCGCAGAACGCCACGACACTTGGCATCGATGCCCAGAAGCAGGACGGTCTGGTCAAGGTGCTGGCCGAGCCGACGGTGATGGCGATCAGCGGCCATGAGGGCAGTTTCCTGGCGGGCGGCAAGATTTTCATCCCGGTCGTCCAGAACAACAGCAATGGCGGGGTCGTCACTTATTCCCTGGAAGAAAAGGAGTTCGGCGTCAGCCTGCGCTTCCGGCCGACCGTGCTGGCGGACGGCAGGATCAACCTGCAGGTCAATCCGGAAGTCTCCGAGCTGAGCACGACCGGGGTCACCATCTCGTCCTCGTCGACTGGCGCAACGACGGTTCTGCCGGCCTTCACGACGCGCAAGGCGGCCACCACCGTGCAGTTGTACGACGGACAAAGCTTCGCCATAGGCGGCCTGATCAAGAACAACTCAACAGGCAACATCAATGCCTTCCCCTTCCTTGGCGAAATCCCGATTCTCGGTGCCTTGTTCCGCAGCCACAGTTTTCAGACCGACCGTACGGAACTGGTCTTTGTCGTGACGCCGCGCCTGGTCAAGCCATTGCCACCTGACTATGCCCTGCCGACCGATAGCTATACCCCACCGAATCGCTGGGATCTGTACGGTCGCGGCAAGTTGGAGGGCGTCGCACCGGAAAAACGCGAGCCGCCCGAGGGTGGGTTCGAGCCGAAATGAGGAGAAGATCATGAAACTGCTCAAGCTGTTCGCGCTGATCACGACCTTGTGCTGCTGCGCTGCTTGTCAAACGACGCCGCAGATCGATGCCGGATTCGGCAACGCCTCGATGGCCTTGAAAGCCCAGCAAACACGCGATCCCATGGCCTCGGTGCGCAACGAGGGGCGTCTTGTCGACGGGCTTGAGGGGCAGGCTGCCAGCAATGCCGTCGATCTGTATTACAAAACCTTCACGAAGCCGCCGCCACCAATGACCATCTTCAACATGGGGGTCGTTGGCGGCGCTGCGTCCCAGTAGCTGGCCAAAAAATCGGGAGCCGGGAGGCATCATGAAACCCGCATCGAATCCAGGCATGGGCCGGCAGAATGGCGCCGTGGCGGTTGCCTTCATTGCCCTCGCCGTACTGTTGCTCGGTTTTGTCGCTTTCGCCATGGAAGTCGGGCGGCTCTACGTCAGCAAGGCCGAATTGCAGAATGCTGCCGATGCCTGCGCCTTGTCGGCATCGGCAGCCTTGACCGGGGCGAATGCCGAGCAGTTGCAGGTTGCGGAGGATTTCGGCATGACCGCCGGGCGGCGCAATCTGGTTGGCATGCAGGGGAGTGCGGTCACCATTGTGGCGGACCGCGACATTACCTTCAGCGAGACCCTCGGTGGTAGCTATCAGACCAAAACGGCGGCGGCTGCCAACGCGCTGAAGATGCGCTTCGTGCGCTGCACCTTGAGCGAACCGGATATCTCCACGCTGATGTTGCAGGTGATCAACCTGCTGCCGGGGCAGACGGTCGGTGCCACTACTGTCAGGGCCAGTGCGGTGGCCAGCCGGGAACCTTCCAAATCAAATTGCTCGCTGCCGCTGGCGATCTGCAAGAAGACCGGCTCGTCGGCTCCTAATTTCGGATATGCCGTCGGCGAGTGGCTGATTGGACGCTTCAACAGCCAGGACAACATCAACGGCAAGTTCAAATGGGTCGATTTCCCCGGCTATGACAAGACCAAGGATCTGAAAGCATTGCTTGACGGCAGCGGGCAGTGCGACCTGGAAGAAACGGCATCGCTGACCCCGACGCAGGGCGATGTGAATTCACTGGCGCCCAATTGGAACTGGCGTTTTGGTGTGGTGAAGAATTCAGGGCCTCCGGCCAACGCCTTGCCGCCGGATTGGTCGGGATATGCCTACAACGGCAGCAACTGGCCGCAGCAGGCCAATGCCTTCGGCGATTTCAGCAATCGGCGTGCAAGCCATGCGCCTTGGAACAATGTGCCAAATCTCTCCGGCGGCTGGAATGCGAGCAGTACCGAGACGCATGCCGCCGGCGGGGACCGTCGTCTGGCGGCTTTGCCGTTCGTCGATTGCAGCACCTGGGGACCGGGTGCCAAGAACTCGCAGCCAATTCTCGGCTGGGCCTGCGTGCTGATGCTGAACCCGGTCGCCAATCCGAGCAACGATGACATGGGACTCGAGTATCGCGGACCCGGTGAAGATCTGGAGGCCGGTTGTGTCACTTCTGGGGCGCCCGGCGGTCCCACGGCGGGCGGGCCGAAAGTGCCGGCGCTGGTGCAGTGAGGCGATCATGGCGATGATGCTCAACACCAAATCTGCAACTCGCCGGGAAGGCATGCGGGGGGCCGCAGCCGTCGAACTGGCGCTGGTGTCGATTATTCTCGTCATGCTGGTTCTGGCGGCTGTGGATTTTGCCCGGGCAATGTTCGTCTATGACCAACTGGTCAAATCGGCACGCGATGGGGTGCGTTATCTCTCGTTCTTCGACCCGTCGCTTCCCGGGAACTATCCGGTTGCGCTGGCCAAGAATCGCATGATCTACGGCTCGGTAAACGGTAGCGGCAACACCATCGTTCCCGGCCTGACGGTTGACATGATCAGCGTCTGCGATCGAGTCAATTCGAATGCCTGCCCCGGTGAAACCTTTGCCGACGTGCCGACCGGGAGCGGAAGCATAAATCTGGTGACCGTGAAGATTTCCGGCTACCAGTACGAGCCCGTATTCCCTGGCGTTTCCAAGATGACGACGCTGATCTTCGAGCCAATCAGCGTGACCATGAGGCAGTTGTACTGACATGGATACCCGGAAATTCAAACCATCGATTCGCCACCAAAGAGGGGCGGCCGCCGTCGAGTTCGCGCTGGTCTCGATTCTCTTTCTGGCCCTCGTCATCGCGGTGATCGAGTTTGCGATGCTGATGTACGTCTATTCGACGGCCATCGAGGCAACCCGCCTGGGTGCCCGCATCGCTGCGGTTTGCGATGTCGGGGATGATGTGGTCAAGACCCGCATGAAATGGATGCTCAGCATCCTGGAGCCCGGCAATATCGATATTTCCTATCCGGCCGCCGGTTGCTCATCGGCTGCCTGCGATCCGGTCACCGTCCGCATTACCAATTTGACCTATCGGGCCACGATTCCTTTGGTGCCGCTGACTTTCAATGTTCCGGACTTTGCCACCTCGGTTCCCTCAGAAAGCTTGAGCAGTGCCGACAACCCTATCTGCAACTGAATCCGCCATAACAATAAACCTGCCCCAGGAATCCATATCTTGAAAGTACTCGCCGTCTCCGAAGACCGTCGCAACCTGGAGGACATTCGCACTGTCGCTTCCGGTATCGACCTGATCACCGAACTGGTTTGTCATGAAGGTGTGCTGACCGGGATGACCAGTTTGCCGACAAAGGGCGATGTCGATGTGCTGATGCTGGATTGCCGGCATGGCAGCATCGCTCCGCTGGCTGATGTAGAACGGCTGGGGGACTTTTATCCGAACCTGCATACCATCCTGATCGTCGACCAGGAGTCCCCCGAGCTTCTGCTGCGCGCCTTGCGCCTTGGCGTGCGTGAGGTTTTGAAGTCGCCACTGGTGGCCGAGGAGGTTGGGGCCGCGTTTCGGCGCATTCTTCAGAAAAGCGTGGCGCAGCCCAAGGGCGAAGGGCATGTGCTGGCCTTCATGTCCTGCAAGGGGGGCAGCGGGGCGAGTTTCCTGGCGACCAATCTCGGCTATGTGCTGGCCGAGAGAACGGGCAAGCGCGTGTTGCTGATCGACCTGAACCTGCAGTTCGGAGATGCCGTGCTTTATGTTTCCGACCGGCGGCCGAGCATATCGCTGATCGATGTCGTCCGTGACATCCGCCATGTCGACATGTCCCTGATCAAATCGGCAGCGGTCGATATCCTGCCCAATTTCGGCGTGATCTCGGCGCCCGAGGACCCGACGGTATCGGTCGATATTCGGCCATCCCATATTGAATCCCTGGTGCGTTTCGCACGGGCCAATTTCGATTATGTGCTGCTCGATGTCGGACGCTCGCTGGATACCTGCACGATCCAGGCGCTCGATCTGGCCGACCAGGTTTACCCGGTGCTGCAACTGACGCTGCCTTTCCTGCGTGATGCCAAGCGGCTGTTCGATGTCTTCCGTTCGCTGGATTACGGTACCACCAAGATTCGCCCGATCCTGAATCGGGTAGAGCGTTCGCCCGGCGACCTGACCGAGGAAGATGCAGACCGGCTGTTGAGCTACAAGGTCTACGCGACGCTGCCCAACCATTACAAATCGGTGACGGCGTCGGTCAACCAGGGGGTGCCGATCCTTCGCCTCGATGCCGGCAGTCCGGTGGCCAGCGGCTTGCTCGATCTGGTCGCCAAGATTACCGGTCAGGATGTACGCGGTGGCGGCCGGGGTATCTTCTCCCGCTTGTTCGCCCGTAGTTGATTGATGAAAGAAAGATAGCCATGTCCATCAGAGCACGGTTTGAGAATGTAGAAATCGGTCGCGCCAGCGGCAACGGCGATGCGATGTCGGAGGCGGCACGGCGCAACTATCAGGATGCCAAGCAGCGGATTCACCAGACCCTGCTCGACCGGGTCGATCTAACCCGTCTGCAGAAGCTCAATGCCGAGCAGTTGGGGGATGAACTGAAATTCCTGATCGAGCAGTTGATGCAGGAAGACAATGTCGCCCTCAACGACCAGGAGCGACGCAATCTGGTCCGTGACCTGCGCTGGGAAATGCTGGGCCTGGGGCCGCTGGAGCCCTTGCTGGCCGATCCGACCATCTCGGACATTCTGGTCAACACCCATCGCCAAGTGTACATCGAGCGGGCAGGGCGGCTGGAATTGACCGATGTCACCTTCAATGACGACCAGCACCTGATGAAGATCATCGACAAGATCGTCTCTCGTGTCGGGCGCCGGGTCGATGAATCCAGCCCGATGGTCGATGCCCGTCTGCCTGATGGTTCGCGGGTCAATGCGATCATTCCGCCACTGGCCATCGACGGGCCGATCATGTCGATCCGCCGCTTTTCGGTGACGCCGCTGAAAATTGCCGACCTGCTTAACTACAAGACAATGACCGAGCCGATGGCCGACACCTTGCAGGCCTTATCGCAGGCGAAGGTCAACCTGATCATTTCAGGCGGGACGGGTAGCGGCAAGACGACCCTGCTCAACATCATGTCGGGCGGCATTCCAATTAACGAGCGCATCGTCACCATCGAGGACGCCGCCGAGCTCCAGTTGCAGCAGCCCCATGTCGTCCGCCTCGAAACCCGCCCGCCCAATATCGAGGGGCGGGGCGAGGTTACCCAGCGCGCCCTGGTCCGCAATGCGTTGCGCATGCGGCCGGACCGGATCATCCTTGGCGAGGTGCGCGGCTCCGAAGCCTTCGACATGTTGCAGGCGATGAATACCGGGCATGAGGGATCGATGGTGACCATTCACGCCAACACGCCGCGCGATGCCCTGTCGCGCCTGGAGAACATGATCGGCATGGCGGGCATGACGATGACGCCGAAGGCGGTGCGGCAGCAAATCGCCTCGGCCATTTCGGTCATCATCCAGGTGGCGCGGATGGTGGATGGCCGTCGCAAAATTGTTTCGGTGCAGGAGATCACGGGGATGGAAGGCGAATCGATCACCATGCACGAAATCTTCAACTTCCGGCAGACCGGTCTATCGGCGGACAAGGGGGTGGAAGGCTATTTTTCTGCCACCGGGGTTCGACCGGTCTTTCTGGAACGTCTGCAGGCCTTCGGCATTCGTCTGGCCGATGGTTATTTCGATCCGAACCGGCGTTATTCCTGACGGAGGGCGTCATGGACAACAATTTCTTCATCCTGACCATGCTGTTGCTGTTCGTCGCGGTCTTTGTCGCGTTCGAAGGAGCCTATCTCTGGTGGAATTCGACCCGGGGGCCGGAAGTGGCCCGCCTGGCCAAGCGTCTGCGGATGATTTCAGCCGGGGGCGCCGGGCAATCGGCGGATTCCTCGCTCCTCAAGCAGCGCCTGGAGTCCGAAAGCCCGGTATTCGAGCGCCTGATACTGCTTTGGCCACGGTTGATCAAGATCGATCGCCTGCTGGTGCAGAGCGGAACGGAATGGACCTTGTCCAATTACCTTGTCTACAGTGGCAGCTTGTTCTGCGTCGGCATCATCGGCATGCTGCTGGCGGCCTACCCGCTACTGCTGGCCTTTGCCGTCGGTTGCCTGGCCGGAAGCTTGCCGACGGTTTACCTGATGCGCTGCCGCTTCGAGCGGCTCAAGCGCTTCGAGGCGCTGTTGCCCGAGGCTCTCGACCTGATTGGCCGGGCCTTGCGTGCCGGTCACTCGTTGTCCGGCGCCCTGCAGATGACCGGTGCCGAGATGCCGGACCCGGTTGGCGAGGAGTTTCAGCAAGCCTTCGACGAGATCAACTTCGGCATCTCGACCCAGGAGGCATTGCAGAACCTGTCGCGGCGCGTGCCGAGCACCGATCTTGGATTCTTCGTCGTGGCGGTTCTGATCCAGCGCGAATCCGGCGGAAATTTATCGGAAATCCTCTCCAATATCAGCGGGATCATCCGCGAGCGCCTGAAGCTGTTCGGCAAGGTGCGCGCACTGTCGGCCGAGGGCCGGTTTTCCGGCATCGTGCTGACGGTGCTGCCGTTCATTACCGCTTTTCTGCTTTACCTGATCGACCGTGACTTCATGTCTCTGCTGTGGACCGACGACAGTGGCCTTCTTTTTCTGAAGACCGGGCTGGTGTTCATTGTCATCGGTGCCTTCTGGATGCGGAGCATCGTCCGCATTCGGGTATAGGGGGCAAAAATGGCCAATTTTTCAGTAGCGCAATGGTTGTTCCTCCTGCTGGTTTTTGCCGTCGTCAGCGGTGTGCCGATGGTCGCCTACCTGGTTTTGCGCCGCAATGCGGTGCAACAGCGATTGGCCCGGATCGGCAATCCGGGGGGCGGCGAAGAGGTATCGACGGATGGTGGCAAATGGGTCGAGTCGGTGGTCAAGGCGGCCCGGCCATTGGCCCGGCTGTCCCTGCCTGACGAAGGCTGGGAAGGGTCGGAACTGAAGCGGCGCTTCGTCCAGGCCGGCTTGCGCAGTGCCGGGGCGCCGGTCATCTTCTTCGCGGTCAAGTCCTTGGCGGCTTTCGGCTTGCCGCTTGCCTTGTGGATGGTGCGGGTATTTACCGACAACAACATGCCGACCAACAAGTTCCTGATCCTTGTCGGCTTCGTCTGTGCCTTCGGTTACTACCTGCCCAACTTCATCCTTAATCGGCTGATCGAGGCCCGCAAGCTCGAAATCTTCGAGAACTTTCCCGATGCGCTCGATTTGCTGACCATCTGCGTCGAGGCCGGGCTCAGCCTTGAGGCGGCACTTAACCGGGTGGCGCGGGAGATCGAACTGAACAGCCCGGTCCTTGCCGAGGAACTGCAACTGGTCTGCCTTGAATTCAGGGCCGGGGCCGGCAAGGAGCGGGCGCTCCGCAACCTGGCCTTGCGCACCGGCGTGGACGATATCGATACGCTGGTCGCGATGTTGATCCAGTCCGAGAAATTTGGGACCAGCATCGGCGAGTCGCTGCGCATTCACTCGGAAATGTTGCGGGTCAAGCGCCAGCAGCGGGCTGAGGAAAGGGCCGCCAAGGTGGCGGTCAAACTGATCTTCCCGCTGGTCCTGTGTATCTTTCCCTCCATCCTGATCGTGGTGGCGGGGCCGGCGATGATTCGCATCGTCAAGTTCCTGCCGACCCTGGTTGGCGGTGGCTGATTGCAGCGGAGGTGTACGATGAAGCCGAAATTTCTGTTCATGATCCTGGCGCTTGGGCTGGGCGGCTGTGCCGTTTCTCCGGAAAGCCGGCCAGGCCGGCAGGCTTGGGAGGTCCGCCCGGTGGTCGATGTCAGGCATGGGATGGCCAAGGCAGCGGCCTACTATCAGTTGGGTTCCCAAAGCGAGAAACAGGGCGATATGGGGACTGCCGAGCGTTACTACGAACAGGCGCTGGCCGCCGACCCGGCCCACGTCGACAGCTTGAACGCCCTGGGCCGGCGCTACGCGGCGCGGGGCGACCTGGAACGTTCGGCCGCCATGTTCCGGCGGGTTGGCGAGCAGGCGCCGCAGCGGGCCTACCTGTTCAACAACATCGGCTACGCGTACTACCTGCAGGGGCGTTACGGCGAGGCGGTCGAGGCTTTCCGCCAGGCGCTAGTACTCGATGCAGGCTATGAGCGGGCATGGGCAAATCTGCGCAGCGCCGCCCGCAAGGGCGGGATGAACGACGTGTTGGCAATGGCCGAGAGGCGGTCGCTTTCGCCGGCTTCCGGCAACACGGCGCCGGCCAGCGAGGTGCCGGCCGCCGAGGTGGGGGTGAGTGCACTGGCCCTGGCCGATCGGCTGGCTGGCAAGCCGGCCGCCGAGGCGCCGCCGGCGATTTCGCCCGTGGCGGTGGAAAAGACTTCGGTACCGGTAACGATGCCAGCCAGGCGTTCTGTTTCGCCCACGACCATGCGGATGGTTGAGGTGCAGGCGCACATCCTGCCTTGGGGCGCAGCGGCGCAGACCGGCGTGGTGGCCGCTGAGCGCTTGCCCGCCGCCCGCCCGGAGCAGCTGCCGGTGGCCGCAGCCGTTCGGGCGGTGCGTGTCGGTCAGGCGGTGGTCAACCCCATGCCTCAGGCGCGGGTTGAAGTTGCCAACGGTAATGGCATCAGCGGGTTTGCCAAGCGCTTCCGTGCGCTGCTCGATGGCGAGGGGGTCCGGGTGGTGAGGACGACCAATTTCAGTTCATTTGCGGTGCCGGCGACGATCATCGAATACCAACCCGGCTTTGCTGATGCGGCTCAGGTACTGAAGACCTACATCGGACGCCCAGTGGCGCTCAGGGAGGCGACTGCCGGGCGTCGGGGGACCGATCTTCGCCTCATACTGGGGCGCGACTGGCGATTGCAGGTCTAGTAGTCTGATCGATGTTGCGCCGGCCATCGGCCGGAACTCCCGGTTTCATGCCGGTCTAAATTCATGTGTCGATTTGTGCCCGGACTGCCGGGCGGGACACCTGATGTTTCAGCGGCAAGGGAGGCACTCCGATGAAGGCGACCAAAATGCATGAGCGGCGAAGAGGGACGCCACGGGCTTGGGTGATGCGTCAAATGCGCCTGCCGCTGATTCTGGCCTCGGTGTTCGGCGTCATTTCCCATGCCGGTGCGACGGAAGGCCAGGCAAACAAGCCGTCAGTTGATAGCCGTAAGCTGGGCCTCGATATCAGAGTCGAAGGCGGAGGCTGGGGGGGCGCCCGGCCGGAGACCATTGAAAGCGTGCTTTATTCGGTGGCCGATGAGCTGATGGCGCGCCTGCCGAACAAGCTGGCGGCGCCGATCGTCGTCACCCATACCGATGGCAGTCCGGTGGCGCTCTACGACCGGGGGACGAACGGGGAGTATCGGGTGCAGCTTCATGCCAGGGGACAGAGCTGGCATTTGTATGTTTATGAATTCGCCCACGAGTTGTGCCACATCCTGTCCAATTACGAGGAAAACGTCGGCGTCGATACCACCAAGTACAACCAGTGGTTCGAGGAGACGCTGTGCGAGACGGCCTCGCTGTTCACGCTGAAAAACCTGGCCGAGACCTGGGAGGCTTCGCCGGCCAGCCCGGAAGTGGTCGGCCAGGGGAAGAACCTGCGGCGCTTTTTCGAACACCTGATTTCCGAGGGGCACCGCCAGTTGCCGGACTATTCCCCGCTGGCCAGCTGGCTGCGGGAACACGAGGCGGATTTGCGCAAGAATCCGTATCTGCGTGACAAGAACGACGTCGTTGCCAACCTGTTGCTGCCGCTGTTCGAGAACAATCCGCAGAACTGGGATGCGCTGACCTATCTGAATCTCAACCCGGACGATGCGCGGAGCAGTCTGGAAGGCTATTTGCGGCACTGGTACCAGAACGCGCCGCTGGAACACAAGAATTTCGTCGCCAGCGTGCTGTCGCTGTTGTGGACCGGGCAGGGCGAGCCGCCCAACCTGGCGACCGCCCGCGATTCGGCGTTGGTTACGGCGGGTTTGCCGGTCGAAAAATTCTGAATGAATTTTGCCGGAAGCTGGAACAATTCCATAGTATTTTTGTCAACTATTGACCGTTGCCGCAAGCCCTTGAGGATTGTGCCAACGGTCCCCGTGGTATCAGTGAAGATTGATAGTCCAAGCGCTTTAAAGGGAGGGCCTTTACGCAAGGAGAAATATCATGACGAAGAATAGGCTTTTAATTTCCGGCGTTGGCTTGCTGATTGCCGGTATCGGTTCTGCCGCAGCGGCTTCGTACGAAGGAGGCCTGTACACCGATTTGCAGACCTCGCACCAGTTGTCGACCACCGACATGCGCGGTGCCCAAGGACCGATTCGTTCGCTGGATGTACAGCCGGCAGTCGGCGATATTTATGACTCGTTGAGCAAGTATCAGGCGGCACAGCAGTTCGACACGATCGATGGCGAACGTGGCGCGAAAGGCCCGATCCGTTCGGAAAACGACATGGCGATGGAACGTAGCCGCATCGAGTGGAAGCAACTGGTCGGCCCGTTTGACGGTAATGTCGATTGACGCGCTGAACCGTTGATCGCTGTTCGGCACCCGGAAGGCCAGACAAGACGTCTGGCCTTTTACGTTTTTGGCGAGGGCTGGGCCACCATCGGGAACAGAGCCATCGCCTGGTCCTCGCAGCGCACGCGGATGCCGGGGTCGAGCGCCTTGAGCCAGCGCTGGGGGATGGCCTGGTAGCCGTAGCGGGCGCCGGCCAGCATGCCGGCGATGGCGCCGGTGGTGTCGG
>JAHRYW010000008.1:54784-58776 GCA_020621865.1 Betaproteobacteria bacterium
TGGTAGCCGTAGCGGGCGCCGGCCAGCATGCCGGCGATGGCGCCGGTGGTGTCGGCGTCGCCGCCGCGGTTGACGACATCAAGCAGGCAATCCTCGAAACTGTCGGTGGCAAAGAAGGCTTGCAGCACGGCCTGCATCGTCTCGACGACGAAACCGCTCGGGTTGTCGCGGCGCTTCCGGTCGTAGGCGAAGACCGGGAATTCGGCGACCAGCCGGGCGGCACGCTCGCCTTCGATCTCGCCGGCATCGCGCCCGGCGATCAAGTCCTGGACCATCAAGATCAGCGTCTCGCCGGCAGCGTCGGACAGCGCGTTGTGGTGCGTCACGTGGGCCTGGGCGCGATTTGCGATTTTGGTCGTTTTTTCCGGCTGACCGTAGCATTTGAGCGCCACCGGCAAAACGCGCATCGCCGCGCCGTTGCCGGCGTCGTGCTCGGAGGCGGGGGCCTCCGGGTCGCCGGTGCGGCGAAAGCTGATCAGGTTGCGGCGCACGGTGTTGCCGATATCGACCGGCTTGGCGCGCATCCAGGCATCGAAGGCTTCGGCGGCCGCCCTGGCGTCGACGCTGCCGGCCGCAAGGATGGACTCGCCCAAGGCCAGCGCCATCGTCGTGTCGTCGGTGACCTGGCCGGCTTTCAGGCGCAGCCAGCCGCCACCGGTGATGTTGCCGTGCACGCCGATCTGGTGGCGGATTTCGGTCGGCGTCAGGAATTCGACGGTGGCGCCCAGCGCATCGCCGACGGCCAGCCCGACATAGGCCGCCATCGCCCGGTCGACTTGCGGTGAGCGCTCCGGCAAGGCCACGGGGCGGCGGCGCACCGGCGCGGTTTTGGCGATCAGTTCTCCGGTCCAAAACATAGTGCGTAGTCCTTGCAAACCCCGCAGGACGGGGCGGGGCAGACGTAGATGCCTTCGCGCGAGCAGAACTGCCGGTAGATGAATTTCTTCCACTTCATGTCGCCGGTGTTGGCACCGGCCAGGGCCGGGAAATTGCCCCACATCAGCCGGGTCAGTTCGCTGCGCTCAAGCAGGCCGAGATCCTGCCATAGGTGATCGCGCCCGGCGCAGGCGGTGGCGACGATGTTGGCGATCAGCAGTTCGCTTGGCGACTGGCCGGCCCGGTGGTCGAGCAGCAGTTTCTGGATGTCTTCCCACTCGGGGATGGCCTCGACTTCGCGCTCGGTCAGCGCAATGCCGCAGCCAGGGAAATAGGTGGCCAGCAGATGCCGGCAGGCGGCCGGGCCGAGGCCGAAGTCGGCGGGCAGGCAACCATCGCCGGCGGCCTGCCCGGCGACCAGGCTGGCCAGCAGCGGACGGTTCGGATCGCCCGCCGCCGCGCTGCCCGCCGGGCAGGCGAGCAGTTCGGCGAGCAGCAGTGCCCGGGCGGGCAGGCGATCCGGACCGTTCATGGCATTGCCTTACTTGCTCGGGTACTCGACCAGGATGTCCTCGTCGCGGACGATCATCTGGCAGGCCAGGCGCCACTGGGTCGGCGGGATGTCGTCGACGTACATCTGGTCGATCTCGGCCTTGGTGATGTGGCCGAGTTCGGTCAGCGCGGCGACTTCGCGGACGTTGAGCGGGCCGCCCATCGGGGCGCGCTTGCCGTCGACCGACGAGACCTTGACCAGGCAGGTGCCGCAGTTGCCTTCCTGGCAACCGAAGTCGATCGGGATGTGGTGTTCCTTGGCCAGGGCCAGGATGGTCTGGGTGTGGCTGCCGGCGACGGCATAGACAGTCTTGTCTTTATGCAGTGGGCTGCTGAAGGTGATGAGGGCCATTTCTTGTTTCTCCGTAATAGCGGGTTGGTTTGGTTTTCTCTGTTCTGGTCGGGCGTTTGCTTTTAATCTTGTTCGGTTCAGGCCGGGCGCACGACGATGTCGCCCGACAGGATCTGGGCCTGGCAGGCCAGGCGGTGGCCGCGCGGGGCGAGGTTGTCCTTGAGCACCTGGTCTTCCAGGATGCTCGGCGGGGCGAGGTTTTCGCCGCCGGAGACGACCTTGGTCAGGCAGGTGCAGCATTCGCCTTCGCGGCAGCCGTAGGTGATGCCGGCGCCGACTTTCTCGGACACCTCAATCAGCCGGGTGCCGGCCGGCACGGTGACCGAGACGCCGATATCTTCGAAAGTGACTTTGGCTTTAGGCATGTGATTTCTCCCTGTTTATGCGAGCGCGGCCATGTCGAGCTCTCGCTGTTCGACCTGGCCAGTCAGGTGACGGGCCAACTGTTCGCCGAGATTCCGGCATTGCGCCAGTTCGCCGGCATCCGGCACCAGCTTGATGCGCAGGCCTTCGAGCGGCACGCGCAGCTTCAGGCCGCGCAGACGGTCCTCGATCAGGCGCACCGCTTCGCCGCTCCAGCCGTAGGAGCCGAAGGCGGCGCCGAGCTTGCCCTTGACGTTGACGGTGGTCAGCGAGGAGAGCACGTCCCAGATCGGCTTGACCGCGTCGGCGTTGATCGTCGGGCTGCCGAAGGCGAGGCCGTCGGCTTCCTCGATCAGGTCGGTGAAGATGCCCGATTCGCCGCCTTCGAGGTCGTAGAGCGAGACGCGCACGCCGGAAATGGTTTCGGCGCCGGCGGCGAGCGCCTCGGCCATCCGGCGGGTGTTGCCGTAGGCCGAGATGTAGAAGACGACCAGCGTCTTTTCGCTCCTCGCCTCGTTGAACAGGCGAGGCGTCGCCAGTTCGCGGTAACGGTGCAGATAGTCGCGCGGCTGGTGGCGCAGGATCGGGCCGTGGGCCGGGGCGATCAAGCGGATGACCAGCGGCTCGATCAGCGCCACGGCGTCGAGCACGTACTCGCGGAAGGGCCGCATGATGTGGGCGTAGTAGTACTCGAACGAGAAGCGGAAATCGCCAACCCGGTCGTTGAACAGCCGGGCATCGCAGAAATGGCAGCCGAAGACGTCGCCGGAGAACAGGAAGCCTTCCTCGACCAGATAGGTGCATTGGGTGTCTGGCCAGTGCAGGTAGGGCGTGTGCAGGAAGCGCAGCGTGCGGCCGCCGAGATCGACCTCGTCGTCGGTGGTCACCGGGATGTACTCGGGCGCTTTCTCGCCGGAGGGCTTCAACAGCGCCTTCAACATCATCTGGGCGCGGCTGGACAGATAGACCCGGGCCTGCGGTGCGCGCTTGAGCAATTCGGGCAGGGCGCCGCTGTGGTCCGGCTCCAGGTGGTTGAGGACGATGACGGTGATTTCGTCGTAACGGGCCACCGATTCGAGGCGGGCGAAGAAGGTCTCGGCGAACTCCTCCTTGACCGTGTCGATGACCGCGACGCCGGTTTCGCCGCGGACCACGTAGCTGTTGTAGCTGGTGCCGTTGGCGGTCTTCAGGATGATGTCGAAATTGCGCAGATGCGGGTCCAGCGCGCCCACCCAGTGGACGCCCGGCGCCAGTTCGACGGCGGAATCAGCGAGGGCCGCAGCCGGCATGTTCCTCGTCCTCGTCGGCATGGCTGCCGCAACTGCCGTGGCCTGCCGGGCCGTGCACGCAGGCTTCGATGTTGCCATCCGGCAGCTCGACATTGTTCAGGCCGATCCAGGCATCGACCGCGGCGGTGTCGAAGCCGACCATCCGTTCCTCGCCGACTTCCATCAGCGGGCGGCGGATTAGCAGCGGGTTGGCCAGCAGCAAGTGCAGGGCGTCCTCGAAGCCGAGGTTTTCGGGCACGATCTCGCCGGTTTTCACCGCCGGGGCGGCGCGGTTGAACCAGTCGGCGACAGGCAGCTGGCCGAGGAAGGCGAGCAGGCGGTCGGCTGTCCATGCTTCTGTTTTCAGATTTTTGGCCTGGACGGTGTGGCCGGCGGCGGCGAGCAGGGCCTTCTGGCGGAGGTTGCCTTTGCAGCCGGGTTTTTCGTAGAAGGTGATGGTGGCCATGGGGTTGGTTCTTTTCTTGGGCTTAGGTGGCTTTTCTTGAGCTGTGTTTTTCGCGCTTGATGGCATTGGGTTTGCTGAACCGTGGTTTTCCGCCCTTGAGGGGCGTCTCACTTTC
>JAHRYW010000008.1:58859-152617 GCA_020621865.1 Betaproteobacteria bacterium
GTTGGCGGGGGCTGCGGAACTCGGCCCTGCGGGCCTCAGACAGTCCTCGCCCTTTTTCCGCCAACGCCTGCGTTGCTCGGCGCCTCCCAAGGGGCCCGGAAAAACATCCGTGGCCAGGCTGGGAAATTTCAAATTTTGGCCTTTTTTAGGCCCGACCGTAGCATTCCAATTCTCTAGCTGCTGTCCGAGTCCGGACGCCTTTCGGGTCCCCCTGAGAGGCGCTGAGCAACGCAGGCGGGCCGGGGGCAGTCGGCGAGGACTGTTTGAGGGGCGCAGCCCCGAGTTCCGCAGCCGCCCGGCCTGCCGAGTAGCGCAAGGGACCGGCGTAGCCGGCGCCGACCCGGGGGTCGCCTTTTCTTTGGCTACTTTCTTTTGGCGAAGCAAAAGAAAGTACGCCCGCCCTCAAGGCGGAAAGCACGGCTTGAGGCCGCCACCCCGCCTCAGAAGCGGAAAGAAGGCTTACGCCGCTTCCCGCCACAATCCAAACTCCTTCAACTTCTCAATCGGAATCCCGGTCAGCGACCCCGGCGGGTTCAAAAACTCCCCGAGTTCATTAACGATGGCCATCTCGATCGGACAGATCGCCGCGCACTGCGGCACGCTGTGATCGCCCAGGCATTCCGTGCATTTCCCATCGTCGATCAGGAAATGCGGCTTGTCTTCAAAAATCGCGTCGTTCGGGCAGACATCGACGCAGGCCCAGCAATTGACGCAGGATTGGGTGATTTGCAGAGCCATTTACGCCACCTTCAGGCTTTCTGCGGCGGGAAGCAGTTTCCCGGTCGCCGCGATTTCCTTATAAACCGCCATCACGGCGTCCTCGATCGGCTCCATCGCATGTTCGCCGTTCGGCGCGATGCCGGCGGCTTCCAGCTTGCCCCACGGCTCGTAGCCGATCTTCGAGCAGAGCACGACCTCGCAGCCTTCGAGCACGCGGATGTTGCGGTCGAGCAGCGATTCGGTGGCGCCTTCGTCGACCACGTCGCCGTCGCCGCAGGAATCCATGCCACCGCAGTAGAGCTCGGTCTTGCGGTGGCTGATGAAGCGCACGCCGTCCGGCGAGGCTTCATAGATCAGGAATTCCTTGGCATGGCCGAAGTGCTCGGCGACGACGCCGTTCTTGCCGGCCACCGCCATCAGCACCGGGCGCGAACCTTCCGGGATGCCCTCGGCCTTCGGCTTGACGATGCCGCGCTTGGCATCGAGCTTTTCGAGGATCTCGTCGTGCACCACCTTGCGGCGGACCATGGCGGCTTCGTAATCGACATCCATGACGTCGATCTTGTCGAGCGTGAACTCGTCGCCGCGATCCTCGCCCAACAGGCCGACCGCATCGGCGCGGCACTGGCGGCAGTGGCGCATCATCGCCATGTCGCCGGCGCAGGCGTCCTGCAGGTCCTGCAGCATTTCCGGCGTCGGTTCCGGCTGCTCCATGATGCCGTAGTAGGTGCCGTGCTCAGGCTCGGCGATCAGCGGCATGACGTTGTGCAGGAAGGCGCCCTTGGCCTTGACGATCTTCGAGACTTCCTTGAGGTGCTCGTCATTGACGCCGGGGATCAGCACGGAATTGACCTTCACCAGGATGCCCCGCTCGGTCAGCATCTGCAGGCCCTTCTGCTGCTGCTCGATCAGGATCTTCGCGCCTTCGATGCCGAAGATGCGCTTGTTGTCCCAGTAGATCCACGGGTAGATCTTGGCCCCGACTTCCGGATCGACGCAGTTGATGGTGATCGTCACGTGATCGATGTTGTGCTTGGCGATTTCGTCGACGTACTGCGGCAGCGAGAGCCCGTTGGTCGACACGCACAGCTTGATGTCCGGGGCGCGCGCGGACAGCTGTTCGAAGGTTTCAAAGGTGCGGCCCGGATTGGCCAGGGGGTCTCCTGGGCCGGCGATGCCAAGGACCGTCATCTGCGGAATCTCGGCGGCGACGGCGAGTACCTTCTTGATCGCCTGGTCCGGCGTCAGCAGCTCGGAGACGACGCCTGGGCGGGATTCGTTCGAGCAGTCGTACTTGCGGTTGCAGTAATTGCACTGGATGTTGCAGGCCGGTGCGACGGCCACATGCATGCGGGCGAAGTAGTGGTGCGCTTCCTCCGAATAGCAGGGGTGGTCCTGGACCTTGGCGCGGATGTGGTCGGGCAGGTGGCTCAGGGCGTCCGGCGCGGTGCCGCAGCCGCTGGAGGAACAGCCGCCGCCTTCGGCCGCCGGCGCGTTGTTGCTGATGACTGGAAGTTCCACGATCAAGGCTCCTCGAAAACTGTTCGGAGCCTATTCAGCAATCGCTGTGCCAGTGGAAAAAGTTTATTTAAAACAGGGCGATGCGCTTCTTCGGCAAACCCATTGTCGGGGGCTTTGTCGCAAAGCAGACAGCCTGTCCGCTGCCCTGTGAGCGGAATGCTGCGGTCAATGGCAAAAAAAGGCCAAATTCAAAAAACCGTCGAGTGCCGCCCGGCTTTGTTCAGGTTATTTCCCGGCCTGGAATCTCTATGCACTCATGATTTTCGTTAGCTGAATGCAGCGCTTTTCATGAACGATTCAAAAGATGCAAAACATATACTGGTTTTGCCACTATCGATGGCAAACGGCGGCGGGATTGCGCTGCCCATACCAATCAAATCGGACGAGGTGACTAACATGAGAAAGATCACGGCAGCAGTTTTTACCGTCGGCATCCTGGCCTCCGCAATGGGCGCCTTCGCGGCGCAGGACACCAGCGACATTGCCTTCCCCGAAGGCTATCGCAGCTGGTACCACCATCATTCGACCGTCAACCAGACCGGCCACGATCCGGCTGGCAATGTCGGCATCCAACACGTCTATGCCAATCCGGCCGCCGTTGAAGGCCTGAAGACCGGCAAATTCGCCAAGGGTGCCACCTTCGCCGTAGACCGCTTTGCCTACGTGGAAAAGGACAACCATGTGATGGAGCAGGGCGCTCGCAAGGTGGTTGCCGTGATGGTCAAGGACGACGAGCGTTACCCGGAAACCGGCGGCTGGGGCTTCCAGGGCTTCAAGGGCGGCGACCCCAAGGTCAAGGCCGTCAAGGATGGCGGAACGGCCTGCTTCACCTGCCATATCCCGCACGCCGACAACAATTACCTGTTCACTCGCGGCCAGTAAGCCCGGCCTGGCCTTTATCCAGCAGCTGTCGCCCGACCGAGCCGCGAATCGGCTTGGTCGGGCGCCCCTTGGGGATCGGGGTGGCCGTTCAAGTTTCCCAAGTGCCGCGCAGGGCAATCTTTTTGGGCTCTGTCAGCCGCACTCCGTAGCACCCTCGCCCGCTATCGGCGGATTCGATGCCGCAGATGGCCTGCGCCGGCAGCGGAACGGGCCGCCGGAAATCGGCGCTGATCGCCGCCAGCGGCCGGCCGCCCTGGTTTTCGATCTGGGCGGCGACGCGCCCGACCGAATACATGCCGTGGGCGATGGCGCTCTGCAAGCCGAACAGTCGGGCCAGCGGTGCGGTCAGGTGGATCGGGTTGTAATCCCCGGAGAGCCTGGCGTAGCGCCGGATCGCCGCCTGGTCGACGGTCCACTCGGCGCATCGGTACGAGTCGCCAAAACTCTCCGCTTCACCCGCGCCGGCCGGCCGGGGGAGCTTCCTGGCCGCTACCCGGTAGGTGCTGGTGCAGGAAACGACGGGCTGGCCGGACTGGCCGATGATCACCTCGAAGGTGATTTCCGGGGTATGGTCGGCGCTGCGGGAGAACTGCACGGCGACATCGATGGTCAGCGGCAAAGTCGCCTGGACGACAGCGTGCCGGCGTAGCACATTGCGGCGGTGGATCAGGCCGGGGAGCGGGTAGGGAAAACGCCGATCGAGCATCAACGCCAGCTGGGCGCGCTGGGCCGGCAGATAAAAGTAGCTCAGCGGGATGCCAGGCAGGCGGAAATCAAAGAAATCCCGGTAGCCGGCGAGCCGGGTCGGGTCGATGCCGGTGACTGCGAAACGGGCGGTGAAGACGCTATCGGGCAGGGCCGGCGGCGGGCGGCACAGGATGGTCATTAATCCGCCGAATAGCAGGCCGGGCAAGGCGGGCAGCGGAGCGACCGGATCGAAATTCACGGCGTCGGCAGCTGGCGGGACCACAGTGCAAGCTGCCCGGCGACCCAGGCGCCATCGTCGAGTGGCAGATCGTGTCCGGCCGTCGGGTGTTCGACGCAGGCGGCCTGCCAGTGCCCGGCGAGGCGCCGGGAACACTGCGGATCGACCAGTCGATCGCCGGCACTGGCGAGGATCAGCAGTGGCGGCTGCGGTTGGCGCCGTGGCGCCCGATAGACTGCGGCGGCCAGCAACTGGCGCAGGGCATTGCCCGCCGAGACCGGGTTATCTCGTGCATAAGCCGCCCATTCGGCCTGTTTTTCCGGGCGATCCGGCTGGCTGCTGGTCAGTCGCAGGATGGTCTTTTCCCGGCGCGCCGCATCGTTGCCGGGCAGCAGCATGGCCAGCAGCGGCAGATAGTTGCGCGGCCGGAGGCGGTGGTAAAAAGGGCTGAAGGGACGCAGGCTGGTGTTGATCAGCACGCAGCCGGCGACCTCTGCCGGGTAACGGTCGGCCCAGGCCACGGCGACCATGGCGCCGAGCGACATGGCGAGCAGGAAATAGGGCGGGGCCAGGCCGCGCTCGCGCAGTTGGGCGCGGCAGTCTTCCGCCATCGCCAATACCTGCGACGGGCTTTCCCGGTCGTTCAGGCGGCCGTTGCCCGGCAGATCGATCAGGCAGATCTCGGCATCACCCAGGTGCTGGCGCAGGATGTCGCGGAAGTCGCCCCAGTGGCGGCTGTCACGGGTCAGGCCGCGGAGCAGGACCCAGGTGCTCACTGAGCCGATGTCCAGTACCAGTGTTGCATCGCCCGCTGGCGGAACTCTTCCCGCCGCTCAGCCCCGGGAATCCACAGCCGGTAACCGCAAGCCGCCCGGACGAGAAAGTCGAGCCAATAGACATGCCGGCGCAAGACCCGTTGCTCGCGGTGTTCGATCAGCGGATTGAAGATGCCGTGGCGGGAAAAGAGTTGCCGGGGATTCTTCTTCACCCACAACCACGAGCCCATTTCCAGCGTCAGCGGCAGGAAAATCCGCTCCGGCACGGCGCACGAGGCCTGGTACAGGTAGTCCCAAAGGTCGCCGTGGGCCATGTATTGCCGGCTTTGCGGTTCGAAGACATAGCGGTGATTGGGATGGGTCTGGTCGTAGATTTCCTTCAAGGCATGAATCTCGGGCAGATGGGCGAACGGCTGGGCGGTGTACGCATAGGGAAACCAGATGCGGTCGTTGATGCCGAAACCCGAATGGCAATCGATGGAGATGGCGAAGCGGCGTGCGAAAAGCTCCTTTTCAACAACCGCGCAAACGGCTTCGTTCTCCCGTTCCATAGCGCCGTTCAACGGCCCCCGATACCAGGGCAGGCGGGCGCTGATGCGTTGTCCGCCGAACATGAAGGGAACCCTTTCCCGGGACTCCAGCGGCGCGTTGCGCATCAGGTCTACCCCATTCGGATTGGCCCGCGTGCCGCGCCACATCCCGCCCGGATTGACGATAGGCATGAAGACTAGGCGAACCGATTCGAGTTGTTGGTGCAGCACGCTATCCCAGCGCAGGCGCCGGACCAGGCTACCCAGATAGGCGAGGACGACGGCCGTGCCTATCCTCTCCAGGCCGTGGAAGCCCCCGAAAAAGCCGACGGCCGGCACGGCCGGGTCGGGATTGCCGAGAGTGATGACATGGACCGGGAAACTTTGCCGGCCGACAGCGACTTCGCAGGCGAGTTGGGTCTCAAGCTGGCTCCCGCCATCGCGGATGATGGCCTCCAGTTCGAGCAGTTTATTGAAGTCCGAGCGAGCCATCGATCACGATTCCGGATCACCTTGGAAAAATAAGCCGGGCAGCGGCTGGAAGAACAGGCTGCACCGGTAATGGACGTGAAATGCGCCCTTAACATTGGCTGGCTATATTATTTCCCAGGGTGTTTGCCCGAAGATGAAATTTTCATGACAAAACGCCGATCGGAGAGCGCCTGGAACCCGGCCGGCCTAGCCTTTGATTCGCCCCGGATGATTTACCGAGCCAATACACGCCAAATGTCGATGAACATTCGAAAATTACTGACCCATCCCGTCCTTGCGCTGGGCAGCACGGTGATCTGGGGGCTGATCGAATTCGTGGCCTTGAACCGGCTACGCCGCAACGAGCGCTGAACCGGTTCAGCTATTCGCCGCCCTGACGCCCCGCCTTGATCGCCGAGCGTCGGGCCTTTTGCTCCAGTCGCCGCCTGACCGAACCTTGCGTCGGCTTGGTCGGCCGCCGCTTGCGGGCCACGGTCGCCACGCTGGCGACCAGCAATTCCAGCCGCCGCAGCGCCTCGGCGCGGTTCTTCTCCAGGCTGCGAAACTCCTGCGCCTTGATCACCACCACGCCATCCTTGCTGATCCGCTGATCGCCCAGCTTGAGCAGGCGCTCGCGGATATCCTCGGGCAGCGACGAATTCCTGATGTCAAAGCGTAGATGCACCGCGTTCGACACCTTGTTGACGTTCTGCCCGCCCGCTCCCTGGGCGCGGATGGCGGTGATTTCGATTTCGTCGGGCGGGATGTTGAAGGCAGGGGGCATCGGAGCAGGGGGAGCGCAAGTGATCACGAAGTTTACGCCATGTGCCCTCAAGCGCGGCGTTTGCCATCAGAAGTCGGCAGCGGTTAGCCGAGCAGCAGTGGCCGCTCGTGTCTGATCAGTTAGTTTTCGGCGGCGCGCCGTCGTTGCTGCGGTTTTCCTTTTGCAGCCAGCGCAGCAGTGTCTCGAACACAACATCCGGTTCATAGGGTTTGGCGATAAAGTCGTCCATTCCAGCTGCCAGGCAGTTCGCTTGGTCATCTGAGAAGGAGTTTGCAGTCATCGCGATGACGACCACATCGCCCTTGCCGGGCAGCGAACGAATCCTGCGAGTTGCCTCCAAGCCATCCACCTTCGGCATCTGCACGTCCATCAGGATGAGCCGGTAGTCGGTTTGCGCCACCTTTGCCAGCGCCTCCTCGCCGTCGCAGGCCATTTCGGCCACCAACCCGACCTCTTCAAGCAAACAATTAATCAGCGTCTGATTGATGGCGTCGTCTTCCACCACAAGCACCTTGCTGCCGCGGAAATCCTGCCTCAGCTGCGCTTCCGTGGACGGGGTGACAAGTACAGGCAATTCCGGAGCGATATCCGCACCTCTTCCCAGGCGGGCGGTCAGCCAGAAGGTGCTGCCTTGCCCTGGCGCACTTTCCACGCCCACCTCACCCCCCATGAGGTGGGCGATGCGACGGGTAATTGCCAATCCCAGACCGCTCCCCTGGAATCTCCGGCTGATGGTGCCATCAGCCTGCTCGAAGGCTTCAAAGACGCGGGACTTTTGCTCTTCCGACATCCCGATTCCGGTGTCGCTGACCTCGAAGCGCAGGATATAACCCGCCGTCGTTTCCTCAAGCAGTCGGCAACGAAGGGTGATGCAACCTCGCTCCGTGAATTTGACGGCGTTGCCCAGATAATTGATCAACGCTTGCTCCAGGCGCCCCTTGTCGCCGCGCAGGGAAAGTCCGTAGACGTCACAGTCGGTCAACTGCTCAAGCCCACGGGATTGGGCACGGTTGCCAATAATCGTCCAGACTTCCTGAATCAGGTCGTCGAGAGAAAAATCCAATTCGGTCAATTCGATCTTGCCTGCTTCGATCTTGGAATAGTCAAGAATGTCGTTGATGACCGTCAGCAGAAATTGGCCCGAAGTCTGGATATCATCGAGATAGCTGGCCTGCCTTGTATCCAAAGGTGTTCGGCGCAATAGTTGGGCCATGCCGAGGACGCCGTTCATCGGTGTGCGGATCTCGTGGCTCATCGTCGCCAGGAACGTGCTCTTGGCCAAGTTGGCGGATTCAGCCTTCTCCTTGGCGACCTGCAGTTCTGCGGTACGCTCCTTGACTTGTTTCTCCAGTTGCTCGCTATGCGTCTGGAGTTGTTTCGCCATCGCTTCCAACTGCGTGATTTGGCGCCAGATGATGATTGCCGCTATCACCAGCAGAACAATACCCAGTACGGCCAGGGCGATAAATTGCCGCAGGTGCGTATGCCAATCGGCGAGGACCTCGTCTTGCCTGACGGCGGTCACAATACGCAATTCGTCGTAGCCCTCGACCGAGGCGACGGTCAGGATGTATTCGTTCCCCAATAGCCGCATTTCCGGGGGGATTTCCCGGAGATCGGCGATGGCGCCTTCCGGAATCAGCGACTGTATCTTCTCGATGGATGCCTTGCCTGACGGATTGTCTCGGCAGCGTGCAATGACCTCGCCGGCGCGATTCACCAGGGCGCCCACCAGAGAGTGATAATTCATCAGCGACTGGCAGTGGCCTTCGAAATAATTCGTTTCCATCGCGCCAAACAAGATACCCGCGAAGCTTCCATCCGGGGAATCAAGCCGGCGGATATGTGCATAGACTAGCTTGCCCGTATTTCGACCAAGATAAGGGCCAAAACGCACCCTCTCCGCGCCGGCCATAAAATCACTCCAGTAGGGGCGGTCGGTCACGTTGACGGGTTTGAACTCGGGCGCAAAACTGACATGGCGCTGGTTGCCCTGAGCATCGTAAATCAACAGGTGCCTCAGTTGCGGTAGCCGGATCTTCAAGCGCCCCTGAAGAAACTGATAGCCCACCTGGGAACTCGACCAGTTCCACCACGACACAGACTTGAGGTCAGCTTGAATATCGTCGAGCAGGACATCGACTCCGTCCATCGAACGGGCGACGAGTTCGGCGATTCCGCGCGTCAGTCGCGCGTTCTTGTCGCTCCATTCGTCGAGGGTGCGCTGCCTCTCGGAATGGAGGTTGAACACTATCCCCGTCAGGATCGCCAATGAGGCCAGCGCCGCAAAGGCAAATCCCAGCAACGTTAAACGCCTCCTGCGGTCCTGCATCAACCAGCCTCCAGGCCTAGTGGAATCGTGTGAATGAGCGGCGAATTTCGGATGATTCACTCGGCGATGACTCAAATACCCTGTGAGGTATATTTATTTTGTATAAGTCACAAAAATGGCAATTGTATCACGCTTGTGGTCTGATAAATGCAGATTTAATTGCCCTGAGGGTGGAGCAGTGGGGCAATCAAAGCACCGACAAAGCTGGGCTTCAATGCCTTTCTACCCGCCAACCGAAATATAGCAGGCATACCATGGTCGCCGGCTGTGGCTTAGTGGCAGGCAGTTCGCTCAAGCCGCGCTAGTCGAACATCAACGGTCAATCCGATACGGGTTCGTAGGGCGGGAGATTGGGGGGCGGGGACATAGACAGGGAAAACAGGGTGGGAGAGGCTGGTGCAAGGCCTTCTCCCGTTTTCCGGTTCATCCTTATGACGGAGTCTTGCCGCCCGCCCTGGCTGAGGTGCTCGCCGGTGGGGCGTATTCCGGAACCTTGTTTCTGACTGCGGGTTGGGCCATCAGATAAGCGTAGATCGCTTTCAGGTCTTTTTCCGGAAGCCGGGAGAGCGCTTGCCAGGGCATCGGCGGCATGATCGGGCGGGCTACGCCGAGATGTTTGCCGGTGCGCATGGCCTCGACGAAATCATGCTGGCTCCATTGACCGATGCCGGTCTCCCGGTCGGGCGTCAGGTTGGCAGAATAGCTGACGCCCCAGGGGCCGATGAAGGCAGTCATGCTGGCCGAACCGGCCCAGTTCCACTCGGTTTCGAGCTTTGGCGGGGCCGGCAATCTCAAGGCTTCCGGGTGTCCGGACAGTCCGCGGGTCATGTCCTTTTCGGGGCCGTTGGCGCCCATCTTGAAGGGGGTATGGCAGTCCGCGCAGCCGCCGAAGGCGACCAGCCAGGCCCCCCGTTTAATCTGGGCGGCATCGCGGCCTTCGGCGAAGGCGGCGGGGTTGAACAACGCGGCGGCGATGACGGTTGCGGCGAGGATGGTCTGTTTGGGGTTGGGATGCATTTTGTTATCTCCTGCGTTTATGGGGGACGTGATGGACAATCAGGCAGCTTGCCGGTGGCATAGGCGTTCGGCTGCGGCCGAGATGGCTTCGGGCTGGGGTACGAAAGCCTGTTCCAGCGGGTAGCTGGCGGCGACCGGCGCATCGGGGCCGCCGAGGCGGACGATCGGTGCCTTGAGTGCCGCGAAAGCCTCTTCGGCGACCAGCGCGGCAATTTCGGCACCGACGCCGCACAGGCGGTTGGCCTCGTGCACCACGACCAGGCGGCCGGTTTTTCTGACCGAGGCGAGTATGCTGGCCTCGTCCAGCGGCTTCAGGCTGCGCAGGTCGATGACTTCGGCGGCTATCCCGCGGCTGCCCAGCATTTCCGCTGCCTGCTGGCAGTGATGGACGGTCTTGCCGTAGGAGACCAGCGTCACGTCGCGGCCTTCGCGGACGATTGAGGCCTTGCCCAGCGGCAGTACAAGTTCGTCGTTGCCGACCTCTCCCGGTTGGTGGAGAAGGCCGATATCGATGAAGAAGAGCACCGGGTTGTCGTCGCGGATCGCCGCCTTGAGCAGGCCCTTGGCATCGGCCGGGTTGCTCGGCATGACCACCTTGAGGCCAGGGCTATGGACGAACCAGGCTTCGACGTTGTGGTTGTGCTGGGCGCCGACACCCCAGCCGGCCCCGGTCATGGCCAGGGTGACCAGCGGGAAGGAAAACTGGCCGCCGGACATGTAACGCAGTTTGCCGGCGCTGTTGACCAGCTCGTCCATGGCGTAGCAAAGGAAGGGGGCGAAAAGCAGATCGATCACCGGGCGCAGGCCGCTCCCGGCCGCACCGACTGCCGTGCCGGCGATGATGCCTTCGGCCAGCGGGGTGTTGCGGACACGCAGTGCGCCGAACTCATCGACCAGATCATGGCGCTTGGTGGCGATGCCTTCGCCGAAGACAAGGACGCTGCGATCGCGGCGCATTTCTTCGGTCAGCGCGGCACCGACGGCATCGTAAAGGGTCATTGCAGGCATGGCTGCTCCTCAGGCGTAAACGTCGCGGGTCAGTTCGTCCGCGGCGGGGAAGGGGGATGATTCGGCGAAGGCCATCGCCGTGGCGATACGCTGGGCGACGCGGTCGGCAATCTCGGTTTGCTTGCCGGGCGAGAGGCAGCCATCGGCAACCAGGCGATCCCGGCACAGGGCGATCGGGTCGCGGTTCAGCCATGACTGTCTTTCGGCCTGGTCTATGTAGGCCTGGTCGTCAGGCTCGAAGTGGCCCCGGGTCCGGTAGGTGTAGGTCTCGAGTAGGTAGGGGCGACGGCTCTCCCGTACCTTCCCGGCGGCAGCCTGGGCGGCGGCGAGTACGGCGGTGACGTCGTTGCCGTCCACCGTGCGGGCCGGAATCCCGTAGGAAGCAGCCCAGTCTGCAACATGATCGCGGCTCATGGCTTCGCGGCGATGGACGAAGGCTTGCCACTGGTTGTTCTCGCAGACGTAGAGGATGGGCAGGTTCCACAGGGCGGCGAGATTGAGGGATTCATGGAAACTGCCTTCGCAGGCGGCACCATCGCCGAAAAAGCAGACCACGATGCCGGCCCGCTCGAGCATGTTCTGGGCGAGGGCGACGCCCGGGGCCAGGGATAGCTCGGCACCGACGATGGTGGAGGTCAGCACCACGCCAAGCTCCTTGACCGAGATGTGCAGGGAGCCGCTGCGCCCCTTGCAATAGCCGCTGCTGCGCCCCATCACTTCGGCCAGCAGGCGGCCGGGATCGGCGCCGCGGGCGAGCAGGTGCCCGGCACTGCGGTGGTTGGTGAGAATCAGGTCGTCGCCCGAGAGCGCGTTGACGACGCCGACGGCGGCTGCTTCCTGGCCGACCGAGGTGCAGGTGCCGGGAAACTTGCCGGCCGCGCTGCCGGTGACGATGGCTTCTTCGTAGGCGCGAATGAGCTGCATCTGCTCCAGCAGATGGCAGAGATCGATTTCAGGGTGGATGGGGGCCATGGCTTCTCTCTTCAGGGGGTGATGAGAGCAAGTCTAGACGTCGCGAAAACCCTGACAAGACGGGCCAGGCCCGCTTACGAATCTTTTAAGAAGTGCTGAATGAAGATTTAAGAAGTCGGGTCGGGGCGTGGCGAAAATTAGCCGGAAACCAGTTGCAGCGGGCGTTCCACCGTCAGGGAAAAACGTCCCCGCCCGCTCTTGGCGAGCTTGATGCCGGCGCCTCTTTCGTCAAGGCGCCGTTGCAGCAACACCAGCCGCGCTTCCAGATTGTCGCTGACGCCCGGCAGTCGGATGCGGGAGTCGACCCGCAGACCCTTGTTGGTAAAATTGGTGCGCCGGCGTTCGACAAAATCGGTCAGCATCGCCCAAAGGATGGCGCCGGCCACTCCCTTGATCAGGTAGTCGTCGTCAAGGAAGAGGCTGTCGTTGGCGGCGAAGTGCCGAATCAGCAGGGGCGGACCGGCAGTCGGCTGGTGGCCGGAATCTTCGGCAGCGGGTGGTTCCTCGACCAGTTCCTCGGTCTGCTGGTGGTGATGCATGGCCAGTCCCAACTGGGCAGCGAAGGCGACCAGGGCGTCCTCGTCGTCGTAGCCAAAATGCAGGTTGGCGACACTCTCGACGTAGAGCACGCCGAGCAGGCGGTCGACGACCGTGATCGGCACCGCCAGCTGGCTACTGGCATGAGGCAGGCCGGGCAGGGGAATGGCGGTCTCCAGCTCGTCGGCATGACCATGGGCAGCGATACTGTCGCGTACGGTTCGGCCGTAGGTGTACTCGCTGGTCATGAAACCGATGCGGATCGGTGCGCGTTCCCGCGCGCAGATGCCGATGATGCCGGCGCCAATGGGAATTTCGGAGCCGACCCCGGATTCCGGATAGCCTCGGCTGGCCAGCGTGTAGAGCCGGCCACGGCCTTCGTCGTGCATCAGCAGCATGACGTGATCGATGCCGAATTCGCTGCCCAGGGAATCCAGCGCCGTTTCCAGCAGGCATTCCAGATTGCCGCACCCACCCAGGCGACCGGATGCCCGGCGCAGCGCGCTGAGGTAGTTGACCGGCGGTGGCGGCGGCGGCACCGTCGGTCCCGGAACCTGACTGATGGCCAGGATGCGGTAGATGTCCGATCCCAAAAGACGGAAGACGCCACTCATGCCTTCGTGGGATGCAATGCCAGCTAGCTTCGCCTTCATTTGCTCGAACAGCGGGCCGGCCGTTTCTGTGCGCAGGTATTGCAGGCTCAACCAGTACTGGGCACCGGTCAGATGGCTGGTCAGCAGCAGGCGGACCGGCGAATGGCCGAGAATGTTCTGCCGGGTACGGTTGAAGAACTGGTAGGAAAGTGCAACGTGTTCGTTGTCGATGTACTGGACCTGGGAGAAGTAGGCCAGGTTGGGCATGCCCTCGGCGTCACAGGTGGCGATGTGCCCGGGAATGATCCCTTCCAGACATTCTCGGATGGTCTCGATGCGTACGCTCATGATCCAGCGGCAATCGGTTCGCCGGCCTTGGGGCCGGGCGTTTGCGAGAAGGCGGCACAGGGCGAATAGACTACCGTCACCAGATCGTCTGCCGAGCAGGAGAAAACGCAGCGGACGACATCTTCCTGCATGCCGAGCGGGAGCACTTCGCGGACGAAATCGTCGATATGGGCTTTGACGATGGGCAGGTCCTGTGGATCGAAAGGCAGTATCCGGGCATCGACGCCTTTCAGTTGCAAGGTGCGATTGCTGCTCGGCAGACTGAAGACATTGGCTACCCGGCCGCCGCTGCTGCGGATATTGTCGAGAAGCTCGGCTGCCTGGAGGCGTTTGACGAAAATGCTGACGAGACGCCCATCCTCCGTGACCTTGCAGCCCATGCCGCGACACATGCTCGGCAAGCGGTCAGGCGCGCAGGCAGCGAGACTGATGCTGACTCCGGTCTGGATGAAGCGGGCGTTGTCGCTGTCAATCATGGGGGTGGGAGAAGATCGAAATGCCAAATGATATAGGCATCGGAAGCTGGAGTGCCGGGAAAGTTCCGTAGTTTGCTCCGAATCGACGGCAGTCCAGGGAGGGATGATTTCCGGCAATGTTCACGGGGCTGGCTTCTGCGGCACAATGACTTACGTATGCGTCCGCTGGGGGCGGTGTGCAGGGTTTGAGGAGGGGCTAGCGACTTTGGCGAACATCCAGGGACGAGACCAGGCTTTCCAGATTTGCGCCTTGGGGGTGACTCAGACGATTGCCTGGGCTTCCAGCACCTACCTGCCGGCCGTGCTCAGCACCTGGATGGCGGCCAGTCTCGGAACTTCCACCACCACCATTTTTGCCGCCTACTCCTGCGGTCTTCTGGTGATGGCGGCGCTAGGGCCGATGGTAGGGCGGGCCATAGACCAACGAGGCGGGCGGGAGGTGCTCTGTCTGTCCAACGGCTTGCTGATTGCAGGTTTGTGCCTGTTGGCATCAGCCGAGGGGGTTGGGCTGCTATTCGCAGCCTGGGCGGTGATGGGGGCCGGCATGGCGCTTGGCCTTTATGATGCGACGTTTGCTGCATTGGTTCGACAGCACGGTATCCACGCCCGGCGGCCGATTACCGGCATAACCTTGTTGGCCGGTTTCGCCAGCACTGTCGGCTGGCCTATGACCTCCGCCATTGCCGCAGCGTGGGGCTGGCAAACGGCCTGCCTGGTCTGGGCCGCGCTACATCTGCTGCTGGCTTTGCCGCTTAACTGGATTTGTCTTCCGGCGGTGAAGCAAAGCCCGCAAAAGGGCGAAATGTCGGCCGAGTCGTCACCGCTTCCCGACGGCAGGGAGGCTCGACGGGTGTTTGTTCTCCTGGCTGTGTTCGGGGCGGCCACGGCATTTGTTACATCGGCAATGGCCGCGCATTTGCCGGGCCTGCTGCAAGCTCTGGGCATTGCAGCCGGGACGGCGATCGCTGCCTCCGCGCTCGTCGGTCCGGCTCAGGTGGTGGCCCGTATCGTTGAGTTTGTTGCGGGCAATCGCTTCCGTCTTCACCCGCTGGTCGTCGCACGGATAGCCTCCATCCTGCATCCGCTCGGCGGTGCAATTCTGTTCGGCTGCGGTCTTGCCCCGTGGGCAGGCGGCATTTTTGCGCTCCTCCACGGTGCTGGCAACGGCCTGCTGACCATCGCCAAGGGCACTTTGCCGCTGGCCCTGTTTGGTCCCTGGGGATATGGCGTTCGCCAAGGGGTGCTGGCCGTCAGTCAGCGCATCACCCAGGCGGCTGCCCCCTTTCTGGTGGCGCTTATCCTCGAACATTGGGGGGGATGGGCGGCCATCGCTTTGACCGGCGGACTATCCGGAATCGCCCTGTTCGCGCTGGAGGGCATCAGGCGAACAGCCAAGGGTTCAAGCACTTCGGCCAGATGACCAGTAAATCAGGCACGGCATGGCTTGCCGAGGCTAGTGCTCGCCATGCCGGTCGAGTCGCGTTAAGCGGACATCAACACTGAGCGATAGTTGGGTCAGCGCCTCTGCCTTGGCCCGGCCTTCGGCGCTGGCACGGTAGAGGTGCGGGGTCATGGCGAGCAGATCGGCGATTTGCGCGGCGCCGTTAAGCTCCAGCGTGTAGCAGATGGATTCGCCGGGCAGCGCGGTGAAGCCGGCCGGCACCGCCGGCTCGGTGGTGCGCTGGGGTTTCAGCGTCGGGTAGATGATTTCGCGCAGTTCGCGCAGGTGGTCCGGGCCGGCGTCGACCTGGATCAGCTGGCCGCCGGGTTTCAACACGCGGGCGAATTCGCTGTAGACCGGAAAGCCGAACATGCAAAGTACGCGGTCGAGCGTACCGGGCGGGACGGGCAGGTTGGCGTTGCTGCCGACGACCCAGGTCGGGTGGCTATCCTGTTTGGCGGCCGAGAGTACAGCCCACTTGGAGATATCCAGCCCGAGCAGGGTGAGCGGCTGGTTGGCCTCCGTCGCCGCGGTGGCCAACTGGCGCAGGTAGTAGCCTTCGCCGCAGCCGGCGTCGAGGCAGGTTGCTGGGGTGTTGGTCGGCAGGTCGGCAAGGACGGCACGGCTGGCGGCTTCGGCAATCGGCTGGTAGTGGCCGGCGTTGAGGAAGCGGCGGCGGGCGGCGACCATCTCCTTGCTGTCGCCCGGGTCGAGTGAGCGCTTGTTCTGTACCGGCAGCAGATTGACGTAGCCTTCGCGGGCGATATCGAAGCAATGACCGTTGGCGCAGCGCCAGCTACCAGCCTCGCGTTGCAAGGGCTTGCCGTCGAGCGGGCAGGCCAGCGCCGGGAAGGGAGTGACGGTCATGGTCGGTAGGCTGGCCTTGCTTGCTTTTTCGCTCAGGCAGCCAGTTTTTGCGCGGTCGCCGCTTCTTCGCGGACGCGCTTGGCTTCGTCGAGCAGGTAGCGCTGGTAGTCTTCGAGGTCGCCGTCGAACGGTGCGACGCCGCCCTTGGAGACCAGCCAGAACTCGTCGCAGACCGAGCGGAGCAGGGCGCGGTCGTGGCTGACCAGCATCACCGTGCCTTCGAATTCGTTCAGCGCTACGGCCAGCGCCTCGCGGGTGTTGAGGTCGAGGTGGTTGGTCGGTTCGTCGAGCAGCAGCAGGTTGGGGCGTTGCCAGACCAGCATGCACAGCACCAGGCGGGCCTTTTCGCCGCCGCTCATGGTGCCGACGGCCTGCTTGACCATGTCGCCACCGAAATTGAAGGTGCCGAGGAAGTTGCGCAACTCCTGCTCGCGGCCCGGCACGTTGCTGCGGCCATTGGCGATGGCTTCCTTGGCGAGGCGGACCATGTGTTCGAGCGGCGTGTCCTGCGGGCGCAGCACGTCGAGTTCCTGCTGGGCGAAGTAGCCGATGTTCAGGCCCTTGCCGGCGGTGACTTCGCCGCCGATCGGCTGGAGCGCCTGGGCGATGGTCTTGACCAGCGTGGACTTGCCCTGGCCGTTGGCGCCGAGGATGCCGATGCGCTGGCCGGCCATCACCGAGCGGTTGATGCCGCGGACGATGACGGTCGGCGGCGTGCCTTCCGGTGCCTCTTCGGGCGGCGGGTAGCCGATAGCGGTATCGACCATCGACAGCATCGGGTTGGGCAGGTTTTGCGGCTCCTGGAATTCGAAAGTGAATTCGGCCTCGGCCAGCACCGGCGCGATCTTTTCCATGCGGTCCAGCGCCTTGACCCGGCTCTGTGCCTGCTTGGCCTTGCTGGCCTTGGCTTTGAAGCGATTGATGAAGGATTGCAGGTGGGCGATCTTCTCGGCCTGTTTGGCCATCGTCGCCTGCTGGAGCAGCATCTGCTCGGCGCGCATGTCCTCGAACTTGCTGTAGTTGCCGCCGTAGCGGACCAGCTTGGCGTTGTCGATGTGCAGCGTGACCTGGGTGATGGCGTCGAGGAATTCGCGGTCGTGGCTGATCATGACCAGCGTGCCCTGGTAGCGCTTGAGCCAGGCTTCGAGCCAGACCAGGGCGTCGAGGTCGAGGTGGTTGGTCGGTTCGTCGAGCAGCAGGATGTCGGACGGGCACATCAGGGCGCGGGCCAGTTGCAGGCGCATCCGCCAGCCGCCGGAGAAGCTGTTGACCGGGTTGTGCAGCTCGCTGACCTTGAAGCCGAGGCCGAGGATCAGGGCCTGGGCGCGCGCTTCGGCGTCGTGTTCGCCGGCGTCGTTGAGCGCCATGTAGGCTTCGGCCATGCGCATGCCGTCGTCGCTCGCCTCGGCGTCATGCACCTCGTTGCGGGCGGCGAGCAGGCGGGTGTCGCCGTCGATGACGAAATCGGTGGCCGATTGCTCGGTTTCCGGCATGTCCTGCGCCACCTGGCCCATCTGCCATTGCTTGGGGATCGAATAGTCGCCGCCGTCTTCGTGCAGCGTGCCGTTGAGCAGCGCGAACAGCGTCGATTTGCCGGCACCGTTGCGGCCGACCAGGCCGACCTTCTCGCCGGGATTGATGGTGACAGAGGCCTTGTCGAGCAGCACTTTCGAGCTGCGGCGCAGGGTGACATTGCGGAGGGTGATCATCTGAAGCTTTCGGGGGGACGGTCAGGCGGCGGTTGTCGCGTTCCTGACAAGGGGCGTGATTGTATCTGATTGATCTCTTGAATGTTTTTTCTGGCGCCTGTTTTGCTTGATGTCGGGCATGAAAACCTATCTCGACTGGTCGGCCTACGACACTTACGGCGTCGGCGACGCCTATGCCGGCATTCCGGCGACCGGCGGCAATTACGCCAAGGCGGTCGCCGTCTGCATGAACAACCACCAGTGCCAGCGCGAGGGCAAGGGCGTCATGTGCCCGAGCTACCGGATCACGCACGACCCGGCGCATTCGACCGGGGCCCGGGTCAAGGCCTTCAAGGCGGCGCTGAACGGGGAGTTCGGCGAAGCGCCTTTTGCCCACCCCGACCTGGCGGCGGCGATGGACCTTTGCGTCTCCTGCAAGGGCTGCAAGAAGGAGTGCCCGAGCGCCGTCGACATGACGCTGATCAAGACCGAATACCTGGCCCAGCGCAATGCGCGCCTCGGCGTGTCGTGGCGGACGAGGCTGTTCGCCGGCCTGCCGCAATGGCTGCATCGCTGGCGCTTGCCTCTGGCCTGGCTGGTCCGCCGGCGCAACTCCTCACCGCTGATCGCCGGGCTGGCCGAGCGCTGGTTGGGCATTTCGGCCCGGCGGCCGATTCCGGAGATCGTCAACCGCCCGATTTCGGATTCGACCCCGGAATGCTACGGTCAGGCCAAAAAAGTGGTCATTTTTGTCGATACCTTCACCCATTACTACACGCCGGAAGTCGCCGAGGCGGCGATCAAGGTGCTGCAGGCCGGCGGCTACCAGGTCGACATGCTGCGCCCGGCGGCCGACGACGGCGAGCCGGAACGTCCGCTTTGTTGCGGCCGGACCTATCTGTCGCAGGGGCTGGTCGAGGCGGCGAAACTGGAGGCGCAGCGGGTGATGGCGGCGCTGGCTCCGGCACTGGCCGAGGGGACGCCGATTGTCGGGCTGGAACCATCCTGCCTGCTCGCCCTGCGCGACGAGTTCTACAGCCTGGGTCTCGGGCCGGAGGTCGGCCAGTTGAGCAAGCAGGCCTTCCTGTTCGAGGAATTCCTGATGCGCGAGGGCAACAAGGGCCTCAAGCTGCCGCTCAAGCCGCTGCCTGGCGGTCGGGCGGTGGTGCATGGCCATTGCCACCAGAAGGCTTTCGGTGCGATGAAGTCGGTAAAAAAGGTGCTTGGCTGGATACCGGAATTCGAGTTCGACATCGTCGATGCCAGCTGCTGCGGCATGTCCGGCAGCTTCGGGCTGGAAGCCGAGCATTACGAGGCTTCAATGCAGATGGGTGAGCTGGCGCTTTTGCCGGCAGTACGGGCAGCGCCGGCCGATGCGCCGATCGTCGCCGACGGTTTTTCCTGTCGGCACCAGATCCGGGACGGCTCAGGGTGCGAGGCGGTGCACGTTGCAGTGTTGCTGGCCAGCGCCCTGGCCTGAGTTTTCCTTAAACCGGCAGGTAGCCCGGGTCGAGCGGGGCGCGGCCGGTGGCCAGGTAGGTCTCGCAGCGCTGGATGTACTCGCGGATGCTCTTGGGCATGGTGGTGCGGGCGCGCGAGATGTAGAAGATCAGGTCGCGGCCCTGGCGGATCAGTTGCAGGCCGTCGAGCAGGTTGTAGGTGAACGGGGCGCTGATGGTGCCCGGGCCGGCCAGCCATTCGATCTCGGCTAGGCGTTCGCCGGCGGTGACCATGCGCGCCCAGACGTCGAAGATGTCGCGGTCGGTGCGCAGCGTTTCGGTCTTGATCTTGGCGGCGGTGGCCAGGTCGCAGATCGGACCTTCGATGTCGGCAAAGGCGGGGATGCCGCTGAAGGTGCTGATCATCACCTTGGAAATCTTGTCGATGTCGCGCAGGGTCTGGCCGATCTTGATGTAGCGGCTTTCGTAGAAGTCTTCGAGCGGGATCGAGAAGGCGCGGAAAGGTTCGCCCCACAGTTCGTCGATGCCTTCCTCGCCGCTGCGGTGCAATACATTGCGGCCAAGATCCATGGCTTCGAGCAGGCAGCGGCCACATTCGCGCATCAGCGGGCTGTCGCTGAGAATTTCGATGCCGCAGGCCTGCAATTCGACCAGCTTGCGGAAGATGTCGGCCGCCCGGTTGAACAGCGCACCGGCCAGCATGGCGCCCTTGACCCGCTTGCGGGCTGGGTCGTTCTCTTCCTCATAGGCGCTGCGCGCTTCGTTCAGGCGCGTTCCGGGAATGTTCAGGCCATGCTCGGTGTGGTTAAAGAGGCGTCGCGTCAGGGCCTCGATCAAGCGCTTCTTGGCTTCGAGGGTGTCGGCCGGGACCGGGTAGGTCTTGATCCAGTAACCTTCGTAGAGCACGCGCTCCTGACCGTCGATGACACGCCGCGTGCCTTCCGGTAGCGTCAAGGTGTCGGAAGCGCAGGCTTTATCCAGATGATGCATTGCGTTCATGGTCGGGTAGCGGATTCCTGTGAGTTGAACACCCGTTCGCTGATCAGAGGGGATTGGACATTGATGTTTTTTCAATGTTCCGATCCATGCCGGTGATTAGCGAACAGGAAATTGTACCGCGACAATTAGGCCTTTAGTTATATATGATTGATCGAGCTGAAAATGAGCGTGATGCAGTTCGGCAATGCGGGCCACGATCGCCAGGCCGAGACCGCTGCCCGGCTGCTTTCCCTGATCCAGTCGATGAAAGCGACGGAGCACCAGTTCCCGTGCCTCTGGGGGGATGCCGGGGCCGTTGTCGCTGACCGTGAACCGGCAGCCCTTTGCGTCGTGGGAGACATTGACGCGGACCATGCCGTTCTCCGGCGTGTAGCGGACCGCATTGTCCACCAGGTTGCGGATCAGCACGCGCAACCAGTCGGCCTGGCCGGTCACGATGCAGGCCGGGGTGGCCGCCAGGTCGAAATCGAGATTCTTGGCCAGGATCTGTGGGCCGATGTCGGCGCAGACCGATTCGGCCAGCAGCCCGAGGTCGACGGGCTGCGGGTCGGGCAGCCCGGATTCCGGGTCGAGGCGGGCCAGTTGCAGCATCTGGTCGACCAGGTGGGAGGCCCGGGTCAGACCGCTCTGTAGCTGGTCGAGCGAGCGGTCGCGCTCTTCGGCATCGCGGGCGCGCAGGGCGACCTGGACCTGCGCCAGCAGCGCCGCCAGCGGCGTGCGCAGTTCGTGGGCGGCGTCGGCCGTGAAGCGGCGTTCGGCCTCCAGCGTGTGTTCGACGCGCTGGAACAAGCCATTCAGCGCGTCGAGCAAGGGCTTGATTTCTTCGGGAGCGGTGCTCGGGGTGACCGCGTGCAGTTGCTGCGGGTCGCGGCTGGCAATCTGCTTGGCGATGCCGTCGAGCGAGGCAAAGCCGCGGCGCGTCACCAGCCAGACCCAGAAGCCGATGATCGGCAGGCCGAATAGCGCCGGCAACAGCAGGCGCCAGGCAATCTGGCCGATCAGATCGTCGCGGACGTGGTGGTTTTCGCTGACCTGGACCTGCAGGCTGTGATCGTCGTTCCACTGGCTGAAATGCCGCCAGCGGCCGTCGCTGTTGCTGGTTTCCGAGTACCCCTCGGCCATGGTGATCGGCGCGTCCGGGGCGTTGTTGGAACGCATCAGCAAGCCGCCGTCGGCATGCCAGATCTGGAAGCGCAGGCGACGCTGGTATTTGTGCATGGCCTCGTCGAAATCCTCGATCTCGCCGCCGCCGTTGCCTTCGTGCGCTTCGTGGCTGGCGATGGCCAGCAGGGTTTGGCCGGCCTGGGCCAGCTGGGCGTCGAACAGTTCGTCGACTTCGTGGTGGGCGTCGAGGTAGCTGAACACCATGGTCACCAGCCAGGCGGCGGCGACGCCGCCGAGCAGCAGGGCAAGCAGACGGCGGCGCAGCGAGAACCAGGTCGTGGTCATTTGCCGATGGTGTAGCCGACGCCGCGCAGGGTGCGGATCAGGTCGCTGCCCAGCTTCTTGCGCAAGTGATGGATATGCACTTCGAGGGCGTTGCTGTCCGGCTCGTCGCGCCAGCCGTACAGCGATTGTTCGAGCTGGGTGCGGGTCAGGACCCGGCCGGCGTTTTCGAGCAGCATCTGCAACAGCGAGAATTCCCGGCTGGACAGTTCGACCGCTTGCCCGGCCTGGGTGACCCGATGCGCGGCCGGGTCGACCGCCAGGTCGCCATGGATCAGCAGCGGCGCGGCGCGGCCGGCGCTGCGCCGGGTCAGGGCGCGGATGCGGGCGGTCAGTTCGTCGAGGTCGATCGGTTTGACCAGGTAGTCGTCAGCCCCGGCATCGAGGCCGGAGACCTTGTCGCCGGTCGCATCGCGGGCGGTCAGGATCAGGATGGGGACGGCCAGGCCGCGGCTACGGGCGCGATGCAGAACTTCCATGCCGGTCAGGCGGGGCAGGCCGAGGTCGAGGACGACGAAATCGAAAATCTCGGTCTGCAACGCCTGGTCGGCAGAATGGCCGTCACGCAGCCAGTCGACGGCGAACCCGGCCTGGCGCAGGCCGATGGTCAGGCCGTCGCCCAGTTCGGGGTCGTCTTCGACAAGCAGGATACGCATGCTGTCATTCTATCAGGATGCTAGCCACCAGCCGGCAACGCCGACCCAGGCGAGCAGCGCGACGGCAGCCAGCGGGCGGGCCGAGCGGATGCCTTCCTCCGGCGCCCCGAGCTTGTAGCCGCTGAACATGGCGCGGACCATGTTCTCGCCGTGCAGCAGGCTGCCCGAAACGACGCCGGCGACGTGCACGATGACGACGGTCAGCATGGTGGCGGCCAGTCCTTCGTGCAATTCTTCCAGCCAGTGGCCGCCGAATTCGTTGTAGGTCGCCCAGCCGGAGACGCCGCACAGGATGCCGAGGCCGAGCAGGGCGACGATGGCCCAGCCGCCGGCCGGGTTGTGGCCGGTGTGGTGGGCCGGTTGCAGCGTGAGCAGGCTGCCGAGGTAGCCGGCGACGGCGCGCGGGCCGCGGACGAAATCGACGAAGCGGGCGTAGCGCGAACCGATGAAGCCCCAGGGCAGGCGGAACAGGGCGACGGCAATGACGATGGCGCCGGCGCCGGCATGCACCAGCCGCCAGGTTTCGCTTTCGGCGGTCAGCCAGGCGACGATGAAGCTGCCGACCATCAGCCAGTGGCCGAGGCGGACCGGCCAGTCCCAGACAAGGATTTTGTTCATGATCTAGTCCCGCAATTCAGGGATGGCGATGTCGTGCTCGCCATAGTTGCCGTTGGCGGCGCCGCGATGGCAGGCCTCGCAGTTGGCGGCGGACTTGACCCGCGGATCGCGCCAGAACTTGGCCGGCACTTCGTGGTGCTTGCGGATGAAGCGCTGGGTCTGGGTGATGCGCGGCGGATGGCCGGCGTTGCCCAGACGGTCGGCTCTGCCGGCATGGCTTTCGAGGAAGGATTTGATTTTTGGCCCATTTTTCGGGCTGACCGTAGCATCGCTGCCGAAATGGTCGTTCAGGCCATTCATGATGCGCCGCCAGTCGTCGGCGGCGAGCAGGGCAGGCGGGTAGGCGAGGTGGCAGCTGCCGCACTCTTCCTTGAAGCTGGCCGGCGCGTCGGAAGGCATCGGCAGGCGGTCGGCCAGCGCCGGCAGGGCCAGGCCGAGCAAGGTGATCAGGGCGATGGTTTTCATCTCAACGCACCTCGCTCATAAAGGCGACGAAGTCGGCCTTTTCGGCCGGCGTGCAGGCACGGCCGACAACTTCCTTGCAGTTGCGGCCGAACCATTTTTCGACCTTGGCCGGGTCGGTGAAACGTTCGGCATTGGCCACTGTGGCCAGGGGCCGGATGGTCTTGCCGGTGACCGCATGCTGGCCGGCGTTCAACGGATTGTCGGTGTGGCAGCTGGTGCACGCCGGCATCTTGTCGTTGATGGCAAAACGCTGGCGGAACAAGGCTTCGCCGCGTTTGGCCGAGGGGGCGAAGCCGGCTTGCTGGCTGGCGGCCTCGGCGACATAGGTCTGGCGTATCTGCTGCGGGGTTTCGGCGTGGCCGGCCAGGCTGGCCAGCAGCAGAAGCAGGGCGGGGAGTGCTCTCATCGTCGTTCTCCTTGGGTTATCCATGGAGAGCAGTCTAGGGAGCGAGTCTTAATGCGGCCTTAGCCGAAACTTAAGCCGGGATTAACGGCAGGGCCCGGCCGGGTGCGGCTCGGCGGGTTTTGCACCGTAGCGCTTGCCGGAATGGGAAAGGGAGCCGGAACGAAGATTCCGGCTCCCTTTCGCGGTGGTCCATCGAGTGCGGATTTATCTGCCCATGTGCTGGAGTACGGTATGCAGGCGTTCGGCGGCGTGCGCGGCTTCCGGATCGTTTTCCGTCAGTTTCAGGACATCCGCCCAATTGATGTAGCGATCGAGCCGGGCCAGGGCCTTGGCATTGATCGAATCCAGGTTGACCGCCAAGGCGATGGCGTCACCGTTGCCTTCGAGCTTGTACTCAAACAAACCTTGCATGTTTCATCTCCAGATTGTCGTGGGTTAGGCGCCGCCAGTTTATAGATCGGTGGCCGTAATTGAAATGCCGATTTGCCTGTCGCCAGCGGATTTTTGCCGAAATTTCGCTGCCTTGCTCAGGCGAACCGGAAAACGTGGCTTTCCGGCCCCAGATTGCGCTGCCAGACCGTCAGGCCGGGCGGCTTGAGCCACAGGGTCCAATTGTGCTGGACGTTGCGGAAGGCTTCATCGACGCCCCGGAAAACCTGCGGCGTGAGGATGGCCAGGCAACTGCCCTCGGGGTGGCGGACGGACTGGTAGCGGATCAGTTCGATGCCGGCCAGCCGGGCTTGCCCGGCGAGTTGCTGGGTGGCCGTGTAATCGGCCGGGTCGGTCCACCGGGCGCGGTCGGCGACCAGCGGCGGTTGGGTCAGGTCGAGGGCGCTCGGGGTGGCGCCGTGGAATTCGAACAGCGTGATCGGGATCGATGCTTCGCGCTCGGCCAGGCCCTTGCTGTCCAGCCAGAAACGCAGGCGCCAGTAGCCGCATTCGGCGCAGGCGGTCTTTTCGTCATCGGCGCCGTAGAACACGCCGGCATCGGTCCGCGCCCGAAAGCGCGAGCCGGCCGGCGGCTTGGGCCAATAGCGAAACGGCGTTGCGAGCAGCCAGTGCAGGCCCTGGGCATCGCGCGGTAGCACCGGTTTGGCTTGTTCGAGGATGTCTTCGAGCAGCGACTGGTCGTCGAGGTCGCCATGGACCAGGGTCATCGTCGCCACCCGGTGCTGCGCTTCGACGGCGCGCCAGCCCTTGCCCAGCCAGGGCCGGGCTTCAGACGCGAGCGCGGTGGGCGTCCAGGTATTCACAGACGTGCAGCAGGCCGTCGACGCGTTTGACCAAGTCCAGCGGCTGGCGGTTGTCGAAGGCCAGGTTGGCGGACTTGAGCCAGTTGCGGGCCAGCTCGTCGTCGCCGCCGACCAGCGAGGAAACCGAGCGGTAGAGGCGGACGAAATGGGCCGACAATTCCCAGGTCTTGCTGCCTTCCGGGATGAAATACTTGCCGTTGAGCAGGCGCGAGGCCGAAGGCTGGCTGGTGCCGATGATCGCGTTCAGGTCGCTGGAGCCCAGCTGCAGGCGCCGCGCCGCCTCAATCACGGCGGTGGACAGCACGCGGGAGCGGTCGGAGCGGGGCAGGGCTTGCGGGGCAGTGGACATGATTGGCGTCATCTGATGGCGTTGTATTTATTCTATAGAATAAATTATGAATTTCAATGTCTATTTGAATGAACTGTTACGCCGTGGCGCCAGTCACCCAGCCGGCCGGGCGGCGTAGAATCCGCGACATGAAACGATTGATTGCTCTCCTGATTACGCTCGTCCTCGCCGGGTGTTCTTCCTGGCATTGGGAAAAGCGCGGCGCGCTCGACGGCGATTACGCGCGCGACGAGAACTTCTGCAAGCAGCAGGTCTATTCCGGCACCGACGGCGTGGTCACCAATGCGACGGTGCGCAGCATGCACGTTTGCCTGATGACCAAAGGCTGGCAGAAAGTGAAGAACTGAGCCGGCGGGCGCCGCTTACTCGATGGTCAGGCCGCTGATCCAGCGCGAATTGGGCGGGATGTCCGAGCGATCGCCCGGGCCGTAGGGCGGGATGCTGGTATCGGCCGGCGGGGCGCCGATCTGCACAAGATCGACGGCCTGCGGCGTACCGACGATGCCCTTGTCGGTGATTTCCATCTTGTAATACAGCCCGTTCCACAGTTTGGCGCCGAAGTCCTTGGGCGCCTTGAAGAGAAAGAGCAGCGAGTGCTCCAGCCAGCGCAGATCCTGGCGCGTGACGGTGCCCGGATTGGGGTAGGGGTAGGGCACGTGGCACTGGATTTCCTCGCCTTCCAGGCACTTGAATTCCTTCATCGACAGGAAGAAATCCTTCATCTTGGCGTGGTCGAGATGCAGCGCGAAGGTGCTCGCCTCGCCCTTGGGCTTGAACTCGACCGTGCCGAGAACGATGCTCTGGCCGTCCCGGGTCTGCAGCTTGATGATCTTGCTGCCGGCCAGGTCCCAGGCCGCAGCGGTCAGCGGCAGGGCAATGGCGAGTGTGCCGAAACACAGGCTGGCGAGTTGGCGCAGATTCAGTTTCATGGCTTGGCCTCATCCGGTGGGGAGCGTCTGTCTATCATACGTTTCCGGCGGCTGCCGTGGGCATCTATCGGCGATTCAGCGTAGGCCGGACAGCGCATTCAGGGTTTCCTGGCGCAGCGATTCGATGCTGCGGCTCATCGCCTTGTTGGCCTCCTCGCTGGACTCCAGCCGGCCGACGTCGGCGCCCCATTGCGTGCGCAGGTTTCGGGCGCCGCCCTCGACCTTGGGCGAGGTCAGGTGGGCCAGGTCGCCGATGAAAATGACCCGCGTCCAGCCGGAGATGGTGTCGCCTTTCTGGTGGTCGTCACTGTAGGTCAGGTGGTCGACCAGCAGTTGCAGGGCGGCCAGTTCCTGGAGCAGGGCAAATCCGGCGGCGCGCTGGTTGCGGTTCTGCTCGGTCACGTCGTTGCGCCAGGTGTTGTACGACAGGCTGGCGAGGGCAATGACCAGGCTGATGATGGCCAGCAGATTGGCCTGCAGCAGCTTGCGGAAAGGGGTCGTGGTCACGATCGCGCCCCGGCTACAGCATCTTGCGGCGCAGCAGGTGATCGACTGACAGCTTGCCGGGGCCGATCAGGATCAGCGGCAGCAGCATGCCGATGAACAGCACCGGCAGCTTGAAGTTGCCAAAGCCGTTATCGGTGAAGCCGTAGCCCATCAGCAGTTCGCCGAAATTCGACCACATCTCCGGCCAATGCACGGCGGCAATGGCGACGACGGTCAGGATCAGCAGCGATGCCGAAAAGAAGCGGGTGCCCAGGCCGATGACCAGCGCTATCCCGCCGAGCAATTCGAACCAGATGGACATCTGCCAGCTGATATCCGGCGGCACCAGGTTGAACGGGAAGGGGAAGCGATCCTGGATGTCGGCAAACCAGTTGGTGCCGTTGAATTTCTCCAGGCCGGATTCGAGGAAGTCCCAGCCGAGCAGCAGGCGCAGGCTGAGCATGCCCAGCCACAGACCGAGCAGGTCGAGGCTGGAAAAGGTGTGAGTAAGAGAGCGGTGGAGGATGTTGTTCATTTTTTGCTCCGGCAATTGACGGTTGGGGAGGCCAGGGCTGGCTTGCATTCCGGACGACCGGCGCCCGGAATGCATCGTCCAGGCTTACTTTTTATCGGCGCCGCACTTGGCTTCGCCGCACTTGCCGTCCTTCTTCTTGTCAGCCGCTTTCTTGTCAGCGCCGCATTTCGCCTCGCCGCACTTGCCGTCCTTCTTCTTTTCGGCAGCCGCCTTCTTGTCGGCCCCGCACTTGGCCTCGCCACATTTGCCGTCCTTCGCCTTGCTGTCGGCCTGCGCCAGCTGGTAGCCGGCTTGCAGCTTGCTGGCGCCGAACGGATTGTCGCCGGCCGCGTAGGCCAGCGGGGTCAGGGTAGCGGCGGCAAAGGCGGAACCGATGGCCAGGGAAACGATCTTGGTGGTTTTCATTTGAATCTCCGTTGAGTTGAGGTTTTGATCAAGCAGCGATTGGCTACTTGAGCAATTAGTCGGAGAGACCGTGAAAATTCTTACAAGAGTTTTTTGAGGATCGTCGAAGTGCCGTGTAGAGCAAGATCTACGCAGCTGGCGCAGTGCCGGACGATCAGTCGATTGCCCACAGGCGATGGGCGTCGAGTTGCAGGCGGTAGTGCAGTTCCAGGGCATCCAGTTGCAACAGGCGGGCCGACAGTTGGGCTTCATTGGCCAGGCGCCGTGCGGCCAACAGCTCGTTCAGGCTGCCTTCACCCAGCTGATAGGCACGGGCAGTCATCTCGGCTGCCTGCGTCTGGTGTGCGGCGGCGTTGCGCCCGGCTTGCCATGACGCGAAGGCGGCACTGGCCGACTGATAGAGCATCGCAGCTTCGGCCGAGATTTTCCGGGTCGCGGCTGCTTCGCGGTGGATGGTCACGTCCGTCTGGGCCAGCGCGGCATCCGAGGCGGCGCGACGGCCGCCGCCGGGCAGGGGAATGTTGATGTAGGCGCCGACGATCCGGTCTTCGCCCGCCCTTTCGCGAGACACATGCAGGCCGAAGGTCGGATCGGGCAGGCGGTCGCCACTGGCCCGGCTGGCGGCGATGCGGGCGCGCTGTGTCTCGCCGCGCGACAATTCGAGTTCGTGGCTGTGTTCGAGGATGGCGTTGACCCATTCGGACTCGCCGCCTTCGACTGGCGTCGGGTCGGCGATGACAATCGGTGCGGCAATCGGCAGCCCTGGGTAGCGCCGGCGCAGGTCTTCGGCGGCAGTTTGCTGACGGACGCGGACCTGGGCCAGTTGCGCCGCGGCCTGGGCCAGTGCCGCTTCGCTCTGGATCGTTTCGAGTCGGGCAGCATCGCCCAGCTGCTGCCGCCGCTTGACGGCGCCGGCCTGCTTGTCGAGCAGCGCCAGTTGTTCGCTCCACTGGGTGGCGGCGGCACTTTCCCGAAGCCAGACGAACCACGACTTGAGCAGGTTGCGGCTGGCTTCGTGCATTGCGTCGCCATGCCCGGTTTCAGCCAGCGCGACGCCGGCGGCGCCGAGTTCGCTGTCCAATGCGGCCTTGCCGGGCAGGCGCAGCGGCCGCTCGATGGCGGCGTTCCATTCGTTGAAGCGTTCGTCCGGCCCGGTGGCCGGGCGGCTGCGGCGTTGCTGGCCGCCCAGGCGCAGGCTCCATTCGTAGCTGCCGGCCTCCAGGCGACGGCGATTGGCCTCTTCGACCGTGATCTGGCTGCCGGCCGCCTGGACCGATGGGTTGGCGAGCAGGACGCGGGCGACGACTTCGGTCGGTGGCAGGCCGGGGGGCGCTTCGGCACAGAAGCCGGTACCGCCGATGCCGCCGATCAGGAGCAGGAGGATTCGCTTCATAGCCGCCCCGCCTCGATCACCGGCATCAGCCAGAAAAAGACGTTGGCCCGGGGTAGTTCCTTCTTGATCAGGGCCAGCGCCTCGCGCATGGCCTCTTCTGATCCGACGGTCTGAATGCGGGTGCGTGGCGCATGGCCGCTGACCAGCTCGGCCGCTTCTACCAGGCTGACCGCCGAGCCGTGCCCTTCGGCCGGGCTGGCCGTGAAGCCGATGATCAGGTCGGGGCGGGAAAGCAGCAGATCCTCGACGTGTTGGGCGACGTCGTCGGGCATCAGCAGGTTGAGCAGGACATCAGCCATGTTTTGTCTCCGTGAAGCTGACGTTGGGTTCGACGCCGAAGCGGCGGAACAGGATGGGCAGCAGGACCAGCGTCAGGGCGGTCGAGGTGAGCAGGCCGCCGATCACGACGATGGCCAGCGGGCGCTGCACTTCCGAACCGGGGCCGCTGGCGAAGAGCATCGGCACCAGGCCGAAGGCGGCGATGCTGGCAGTCATCAGCACCGGCCGCAGGCGGCGTTTGGCACCCTCGACCACCGCTTCGCCGACCGGCAGGCCGCGGGCCAGCAACTGGTTGAAGTAGGTGACCATGACCACGCCGTTGAGCACGGCGATGCCGAGCAGGGCGATGAAACCGACCGAGGCCGGGACCGAGAGGTATTCGCCGGAGATCAGCAGGCCGAAGACGCCGCCGATCATCGCGAAGGGGATGTTGGAAAGGACCAGCAGCGCCTGGCGCACCGAGTGGAAGGTCGAGAAGAGCAGGAAGAAGATCAGCGCCAGGGCGACCGGCACGACGACCATCAGGCGCGCCGCGGCCCGCTGCTGGTTCTCGAACTGGCCGCCCCAGGCCAGGCGGTAGCCGTCCGGTAGCTTGACGTCGCGGGCGACGGCGGCCTTGGCATCGTCCACGAAGCCGACCAGGTCGCGGTCGCGGACGTTGGACTGGATGACGACATAGCGCTGGGCATTCTCGCGGTCGACCTTGACCGGGCCGTCGATGCGTTCGATCCGGGCGAGGCTGGCCAGCGGCACGCTGCCGCCGTCGGGCAGGGAGAGGCGCAGGGCGGCAAAGTCGGCCGGCGAGGCGCGCAGGGTATCCGGGCCGCGCAGCACGACCGGAATCCGGCGTCCACGCTCGATCACGGTGCCGACGTCGCGGCCTTCGAGCAGGGCTTTCAGATCGTTCTGGACAGCATCGACATTGAGTCCGAAGCGGCCGGCGGCCAGGCGGTCGATGGTGATTTTCAGGTACTGCACGCCGTCGTTCTTCAGCGTGAAGGTGTCTTCGGCGCCACGCAGGGCCTTGACCGTGTTTTCGATATCGACCGCCAGCTTGTTCAGGGTCGCCAGGTCGGGGCCGAAAAGCTTGATCGCCAGGTCGCCGCGCACGCCGGTCAGCATTTCGGAAACCCGCATGTCGATCGGCTGGGTGAAGGAGTAGCCGATGCCGGGAAAATCGGCCATCACCGCGCGCAGCTGGTCGGCCAGCCAGGCCGGGTCGGGCTGGCGCCAGGTGTCGCGCGGCTGCAGCACAAGGAAGGTATCGGTCTGGTTCAGCCCCATCGGGTCGAGGCCGAGTTCGTCGGAACCGGCGCGGGCGACGATGGCCTTGACCTCCGGCACCTGGGCGAGGATCGCCTGCTGCACGCGGCTGTCGATGGCGATGGTCTGGTCGAGGCCGATCGACGGCAGCTTCTCCAGTTGCATGATCAGGTCGCCTTCGTCCATGGTCGGCATGAAGCTCTTGCCGAGCAGCAGGAAGGCGCCGGCCGCGGCGGCCAGGGCGATGGTGGCGCCGAGCAGGTAAGTGCGGCTGTGGGCCAGCGCCGAGGCAAGCACACGGTCGTAGAGGGCGGCGAGCTTCCTGACCAGCCAGGGTTCGTGATGGGCACCACGGCGGATCATGTAGGAGGCGAGCACCGGAACCACGGTCAGCGACAGCAGCAGCGAGGTGGCCAGCGCGAAGACGATGGTCAGGGCGACCGGCCCGAACATCTTGCCTTCCAGGCCTTGCAGCGTCAGTAGCGGCAGGAAGACGATGATGATGATGACGATTCCCGAGGCGACCGGCGCCGCCACTTCGCGGGCGGCGCGGAAGATCAGGTGCAGGGTCGGCAGGCTGTCGGGGGCCGAATTCGGCCCGTGGGCCAGCTGGCTCTCGACGTTTTCGACGACGACGACGGCGGCATCGACCAGCATGCCGATGGCGATGGCCAGGCCGCCCAGGCTCATCAGGTTGGCCGACAGTCCGGCGAAGCGCATCAGGATGAAGGTGGCGAGCGCCGACAGCGGCAGCATCAGGGCGACGACCAGCGCGGCGCGCAGGTTGCCGAGAAAGGCAAGGAGTAGCAGGACGACCAGTACGATGGCTTCGAGCAGGGCTTTCGACACCGTGCCGACGGCGCGCTGGACCAGGTTGCTGCGATCATAGAAGGCTTCGATCGTGACGCCGGGCGGCAGGGTCGGGGCGATCTCGGCCAGCCGGGCCTTGACGCCGGTGACGACGCTTTTTGCATTGGCGCCGCGCAGGCCGAGGACCAGGCCCTGGACGGCCTCGCCGGTACCGCTCTTGGTCACCGCGCCATAGCGGGTCAGGGCGCCGAAGCGCACCTCGGCGACGTCGGCGACGCGGACGACCAGCCTGTCGCGGGACCGCAGGATGATGCCTTTGACGTCGTCGAGCGTGGCAATCGCGCCTTCGGCCCGGACCAGCAGGGATTCCTCGCCGTCGTTCAGACGGCCGGCGCCGTCGTTGCGGTTGTTGGTTTCCAGCACGGCCTGCAGGTCCTTCAGCGCCAGGCCGCGTGCTGCCAGCAGTTGCGGGTTGGGCACGACCTCGAAAGTGCGCACCTCGCCGCCCAGGCTGTTGACCTCGGCGACGCCCGGAATGGTCCGCAACTGCGGGCGGATCACCCAGTCGAGCAAGGCCCGCTTGTCGGCCAGCGACAGGTCGCCCTCGATGGTGAACATGAACATTTCGCCGAGCGGTGTGGTGATCGGCGCCATGCCGCCGCTGGCCCCGGGGGGCAGCTTGTCCATGGCCGCGGCCAGCCGTTCGCCGACCTGCTGGCGGGCCCAGTAGATGTCGGTGCCGTCCTCGAAATCGAGGGTGATGTCGGTCAGCGCGTATTTGGAAGTCGAACGCAGCAGGCGCTGGTGCGGAATGCCGAGCAACTCCTGCTCGACCGGCACGGCGATCCGGGTTTCGACTTCTTCCGGGGTCATGCCGGGGGCTTTCAGGATGATCTTGACCTGGGTCGTCGATACATCGGGAAAGGCGTCGATCGGCAGGCCCAGGAAAGCCTGCACGCCGGCGCCGACCAGCATGACGGTAAGCACCAGCAACAACAGCCGCTGGGTCAATGAGAAGCGGATCAGGGCGGCGAGCATTATTCCTTGCCCACGCCGCTCAGCATTGCTTTCAGGCCGGAGACGCCCTTGACGGCCACTCGTTCGCCGGGTTTGAGGCCGTCGACCGTGACGCTGTCGCCACCCTGGCTGACGATGCGTACCGGGCGAACCTCGAAGGTGCTGCCCTGGTCGCCGCCGGCTGTCTGGATAAAGGCCAGCGTGGCACCTTGATGGCGGGTGATGGCCGCTGCCGGCAGGCGTTGCTGGGTGCTGGCCGGGCCGGCAATGTCGACGGCGATGACTTGCCCGGGGGACAGCGTTTCGGCGCCCTTGCCGATTTCGGCCCGGAGCAGGACGGTCTGGCTGGCCGGATCGACGGCGCGGCCGATGGCAATCAGCTTGCCGACGACTTCGCTGCGCGCAATCCTGACCGGACCGCCCTCGCGCAGCGTGGCCGCCAGTTCCAGCGGCGCCTGGATTTCCAGCCACAGCGGCGACAGCCGGGCGATGCGATAGATCAGTGCCGAGGTTTCGACACGCTGCCCGAGTTGGGCGCCCTGTTCGAGCACGACACCGTCGATCGGCGCGGTCAGGGCCAGTTTGCCGCCCAGCTTGCCTGCCGTGGCGCCGGCCAGGGCCAGGCCCTGGCGCCGTTCGCTGGCCTGCGCGCCGGCCTGGATCGCTGCTGCGCGGGTGGCTTGCAGGCGGGATTCGGCAATCAGGCCTTCGGCAAAAAGCTGTTCGTCGCGTTTCAGGTTTTGTTGCAGCAATGCAGACTGGCTGTCGGCCTGCAGCGCATCGCGCTGGAGTTCCAGGGCCTGCGGGCTGGCCAGGTGGGCGACGACCTGGCCGCGCTTGACGCTTGAGCCGGGCGCCACGGCCAGCATCTCGACCATGCCGCCGACCGGGGCGGCGACCACGCGCATCTGCTCGTTGGGGACCAGGACGCGGGCCGGCAGTTGGCCGCCGATTGAGCCCGGTGCGCTGGCCTGGGCAGTTTCGATACCCAGCGCCTTGACCTGGGCAGCTTGCAGCAACAACGATTCGGTGGCCGGGGTTAATCCGGCGAAGAGCAGGAAGGGTAGTGTCAGCAGATGCCGATGAACGATCATGACGGGGCTCGCTTTTTAGTTGGAGCGAGTTTAGAAGGCCTGGATTAAGCCTTCCTTAAAAGCTTGTCATGGCAAGAACCGGCTGGCATTCAGGAAGATTTAAGCTTGCCTGGCGATAATTGCGCCCGCTGACGATCAATAAGGGAGAGGTGGATGAATTCGTTCAACAGGCGTACAGCCTGGCGCATTGCTGCGGTGAGCCTGCTGCTGGCCGCCCTGGCCAGCCCACTTGCCTGGTTTGTGGCCAGGGAACGAGCCGAGGAAAGTACGGTTTCGCTGGCCATCGAAGAGTCGCAGCGCCTGCTACACCATTTCGGTGCAGTCGCCCTGAACGGAGCGGATGCGGAGGTGCATGCCAACGAGGCGGCGCGGACCATCGCCGGCGGTCTGTTCGATATTGCCGAAATCTATAACAGCCAGGGCGAGCGCCTGGCCGAATCGATGACCGCGGATGGCGCCCTGCTCGAGGGAATCCTGCTCCACCATCCGGTTCCGAACTACAGTTCCGCCTCTTATGAAAGCGTGAAGTTGCCGGATCAGCGCTGGGTGCTGCGCATTTTCGTGCCGCTGCGCTTGTCTGGCCAGGTGGACTCGCCCATTACCGGTTATTTCGAGGGCGTCCGCGTCGTTCCCGAGTGGCAGCGCGAGCAGATACTCGAAAGTGCGCTCACCGCCGCCCTGATGGTCGGGCTGGCCTCCTTGCTGTGCGGGCTGGCGATCTATCCGGTGGTGGTCCACCTGTCGGCCGATAATGCCCGCAAAGCCCGCGAGGTGCTCGATTCGCACATCGCGATGATGGAGGCGCTGGGCCGGGCGATTGCCAAGCGCGACTCCGATACCGGGGCGCACAACTACCGGGTGGCCTGGATCGCCGCGCGCATTGCCGAGAAAATGGGCTTTACGGGCAAGGCCATGCAGTCCTTGATCGCCGGCAGCTTTTTGCACGATGTCGGCAAGATCGGCATTTCGGACAGCATCCTGCTCAAGCCGGGCAGGCTGGACGAAGCCGAGTTCGTGATCATGCGCACGCATGTCATGCTGGGCGAGGAAATCGTCTCCGGGATCGGCTGGCTGGATGGCGCCCTTGCCGTCGTCGCCGGCCATCATGAAAAATGGAACGGCTCAGGCTATCCGCGTTCCCTGGCTGGCGAGGCCATACCGTTGGCGGCGCGGATTTTTGCCGTGGCCGACGTTTTCGACGCCCTTTGTTCCAAGCGTCCATACAAGGAGCCCATGGGGTTCGATGCGGCGATGGATATTCTGGCAAAGGATACCGGCAGCCATTTCGATCCCGGCGTGATGGCGGTGTTTACGCCCCTTGCGCGCGAAATATTCGACCGCCTGGCCGGCTGCGACGAAGAGCAGGCGCGGAAATTACTGCAGGGCCGGGTCCGCTTCCACTTCGGTATGTGATCGGCAGGCGGGGCCACCGGCTGGCTTCTCGGCCGGATTGGCAGCGCAGCCAGCAAGAATCCGCCGTCCGGGAGGGGGCAGCCTAGTCGCGGGCGCGTTCCAGGATAAATGCGGCCGGGTCGGCGACGTCGTGCTGCGCCATCCTGTTGATCTGCGATTGCGAGAAATAGGACGACCACTGATGATCGGAAAGTTCGACTTCCTGCACCAGGGTGACTCGTCTTTCCTGCTCGCAGCGCCTTTCGCGCAGGCCTTTGGGCGGGCCGTCGTCGTGGGTGCGCCGTTCCTTGCGCCGTCTCCGTTCCCCCTTGTCGGCGACGGGTGATTCGAATTCGAGCGCCGGCAATTCCAGGCCGGGCGGCTTTTCGGCGCCGTGCGACAGGAGCAGGTTGACGATGTGCCAGTGTTTGCCGCGGGCAGCGGTGCGGAGCGGGGCGCTGGAACCGTCGGCGTTGGCCGCATCGATATTGGCACCGCGCTGGATCAGTTCGACGACGATTTGGTCATGCCCCCTGAAGCAGGCGGCGCGCAGCGGCAGCCCGGGAGCGCCGTGGATGTCGCTTGCTTCGATGTCGGCGCCGCCTTCGAGGGCGGCAACGACGGCCGGCAGATCGCCACGTTCAATGGCTTGGTGAAGTTTGCTGTTCATGGATTCTTTCCAACCTGTCCAGGGCAGGTCTTTTACTGGGGCCTCGGTTAATGAATGTTCGAGATGGAGGCCGACGGATCGTAGCCAATGTCGCCGGGTATGCCATGTGAAATATTTCACGGATATTGCAATTAGGCAGGTAGCCGGCAGGCGAAAAAAAACCGCCCGGTTGGCGGGCGGCTTTTTGGAAGGGCGAAGCGGCTTACTGCTTGACCGCTTCCAGCGCGATGTCGATGGTCACGTCGTCGCCAACGTGGGGGGCGTACTTGCCCATGTTGAAGTCGGTGCGCTTGACGGTGGTCGTCGCGTTGGCGCCGATGGCGTCCTTCTTCATCATCGGGTGCGGCATGGCCTGGAAGGAGGTGACCTTCAGGGTGACCGGCTTGGTGATGCCCTTCAGCGTCAGCTTGCCTTCGATGCTGACCGGCTTGTCGCCTTCGAAGACGACCTTGGTCGATTTGAAGGTGGCGGTCGGATACTTGGCGGTGTCGAGGAAATCCTCGCCCTGGATGTGCTCGTTGAAGGTCGTCGAGCCGGTGCTGATCGACTTGGTGTCGATGACGATGTCGACCGAGGCGGTCTTGGCGGCCTTGTCGAGCACGACGGTGCCGGTGGCCTTGTCGAAGCGGCTCATCTGCAGCGAGTAGCCGAGGTGGGTGTAGGAAAAGCGCGGGAAGGTGTGGTTGCCGTCGAGCGTGAAGGTTTCCGGTGCGGCGAAGCTGGGGGCCGCGGCGGCGAGGGCGAGGGTGAGGATGGCGAGTTGTTTCTTCATGGTGATTCTCCGTGGGTGGTTGGGGGGTTATTTGCCTGAAGCAGTGATGCGGAACTTGATCTGGACGTCGTTGGCGACGATATCGAACTTGGCCCAGGCGCCTTCGCCGATCGAGAAGTCGGCGCGGCGGATCGTGAACGCGCCGTCGAACACCGCGCTGTTGCCCTGCGGCGTGAAGGTGGCGGGAACGACGACTTCCTGGGTCTTGCCCTTGATGCTCAGTTGTCCGGCCACTTCGTAGCGATTGCCGCCGAGCGGCTTGACGCCGGTGGAGACGAAGCGGGCGGTCGGGAAGGCCTTGGTGTTGAACCACGGCTTGCCGGCAACCTCGTCGTCGCCTTCCGGGGCGCCGGTGTCGACGCTGGCCAGTTCGACGTCGAACGTGGCTTTGCCGGCGGCCGGCTTGGCGGGGTCGAAACTCAGCTGGCTGGAAAATTTCTTGAATTTGCCATCGACGGCCACGCCCATCTGCTTGTAGACGAAATTGACGGCGCTTTTGTCCGCCTGGACCTGGTTGTATTCGACGGCATGGGCCGACAGGGAGGTCAACTGCGCAGTGGCCAGCGCGAGGGCAAGGGTGATTCGCTTCATTTCAGTTCTCCTTGGAATGACGGGGCAGCATGCGGGTCAGGATGTCGTCGCGGTCGATGAAGTGGTGCTTCAGAGCAGCGCCGATGTGGCCGGCCAGCACGGCGATGAAGAGCAGGTTCAGGCTCTTGTGCACCAGCGCCAGCAGGTCGCCGATTTCCTTGTTCTTGTCGAGCAGGTCGGGAATGGGCAGGACGCCGAAATAGACGGTCTGGAAGCCCTTGGCCGAACTCATCAGCCAGCCGGAAATCGGGATCGCGATCATCAGAAGATAGAGCGCCAGGTGGCCGCCGTGCGCCGCCAGTTGCATCAGCTTCGGCATGCTGTTGGGCAGGGCCGGCGGGCGATGTCCGGCGCGCCAGGCCAGGCGGACGAGCAGCAGTGCAAAGGCGGTGATGCCGGCCCACTTGTGCCAGGAATAAAGCTTCAGCTTGTCCGGCGACAGCGGCAGGTCGTGCATGTAGAAGCCAAGCGCCAGCAGGCCGAAGATCAGCACGGCCATCAGCCAGTGCAGCAGCTTCGCGGTTGCGGTGTAGTCACGGGTAGCGGTAAATCCCACGGTCGGCTCCTTATTTTGGCAAAAATTCGTACGCATCCATGGCGATCACGTAATCGTCGATACCGGCGTGGAAGCGATTGACGCTGGCATTTTCTCCGCCGGCCCCGAGTGCGACAAACAAGGGCAGCAAATGTTCATCGCTGGGGTGCGCCTGGACGCCATCGGGGCGCAGCCGGCGGTAGTCGAGCAGCGACGGGACGTCGCCGGCAGCCAGGCGGGCGGCGATCCAGTCGGGAAACTCCCGCACATAGTCCGGCACCCGGCCGCCGTTGCGGGCGGCAAACTGGTAGTCGCCGAGGTTGTGCGTGACGTTGCCCGAGGCGATGACCAGAATCCCGCGGCGGCTCAGCGGCGCCAGGGCACGGCCGAGTTGCCAGGCCTGTTCCGGGCCGCCCCGGCTCTGGATGGAGAGCGGGATGACCGGCACGTCGGCGTCGGGGAACATCAGGCGCAGCGGCACCCAGGCGCCGTGGTCGAGGCCGCGGCTGGCATCGGTGGCTACCGGCAAGCCGGCGTCGCGCAGCGCCGTCGCCACTTCCTCGGCCGCCTCGCGGCAGCCGGTGGCGGGGTAACGGATTGCATACAGTGCTTCGGGAAAACCCCAGAAATCGTGGATGGTTTCCGGACGTTCGGCCAGGCCGACAGTCGGTACGGCGGTATCCCAGTGCGCACTGACGATGACGATGGCGCGCGGCAGGGGCAGCGAACGGGCCATTGCGCCAATGGCGGCGCCGGCGGCACCCGGGCGCAGGGCAAAGGTCGGTGCGCCATGCGGAACGAAGAGGGAAGGCTGTGTCATCGATGCAACTCCAGGTGCGATGGGATGCACTGTATGCCGTTTTTTTGGAGCTAAATAGCAGACAATTGGCAAATTACTATTGTCTAAATTGCAACAATGGACAGACTGGATGCGATGCAACTCTTTGTGCGGGTGGCCGAGTTGGGCAGCTTTTCGGCCGCCGCCCAGCAGCTTGGCCTGGCTCGCTCGGTAGTGACCCGCCAGATCGCCGGGCTGGAGAGCCATCTCGGCCTCAAACTGATGGTCCGCAGCACGCGCCGGCTGGCGTTGACCTCGGCCGGCACTGCCTACCTGGAGAAGTGCCGGGTCATCCTGAATCTGGTCGAGGCCGCCGAAACCGGCGTCGCCGAGGAGCGCCTGACGCCGCGCGGCAACATCCGGATCAGCCTGCCCCTGAGTTACGGCCTGAAACGGCTGGCGCCGGTCCTGCTCGATTTTTCGCAGCACAACCCGGAAGTGTCGCTAGACATGGATTACAGTGACCGGCGGATCAACCTGATCGAGGAAGGCATCGATCTGGCGATCCGCATCACGCGCCGCCTGGAGGCCGGCGACGTGGCGCGCCGCCTGGGGGCCATCCACCTGCAGGTGGTGGCGGCGCCGGAATACCTGGCGCGCCACGGCCGCCCCAAAACGCCGGCCGAACTGGCTCATCATGTTTGCCTTGGCTACACCTATGCCGGCAGCAGCCAGGTCTGGCAGTTCATGGTCGACGGGCAGCTTGAGAGCTTTCACATCCACAGCCGGCTCAATGCCAACAATGGCGACGTGCTGACCGAGGCCGCCGCCCAGGGGCTGGGTATCACCTGCCAGCCGGATTTCATCACCGAGTCGTTTCTGCAAACGGGCCGGGTCGAGGCGATTCTGGTTGATTTCCCGACGCCGGAACTCGGCATCTACGCGATGCTGCCCAGCAACCGCCATGTCCCGCACCGCGTCCGCGTGCTGATGGATTACCTAGCCGAAAGGCTGGCGGCCGGCTGATCATCCGGAACAATTCTTTCTGATCGATGCCAACCACGGCGCTGTCAAAGCGGTAATATTGGGCGCATTAGACCGTTTTCATAAAAGGAAGAGCATGGGTATTGTCTGGACTATCGTGGTCGGCTTCGTGGTTGGCGTCATCGCCAAACTGCTGCACCCCGGCAAGGAAGGCATGGGCTTCATCGCCACCGTCCTGCTCGGAATCGGCGGCTCGGTGGTGGCCGGCTTGGTCGGCCAGATGCTGGGCTGGTATCAGGCCGGCGAAGGGGCCGGTTTCGTCGCTTCGGTCGTCGTCGCCATCGTCCTGCTGGTCATCTACGGCCGCTTGCGCGACAAGGACATGCAATGAGCCGGCTGACAGCGCTACTACTTGCCGCAGCCTGCCTCGGCAGCCTGCCGGCGCAGGCTGGCACCCTGATCGATCTGGCGGCCGAAGCCAGCCGCCCGGCAGCAAACGACCTGGTCCGGGCCAGCGTCTTCAGCGAAGCGAATGGCAAGAATCCGGGCGAACTGGCGCAGCGCGTCAATGCCGATATCGCCGAGGCGCTCAAAGTCATCCGCGGCAAGGCGGGTGTCACGGTCAAAAGCGGTCACCAGTCGACCTATCCGGTCTACGGGGCGGCTCAGAAAATCGAAGGCTGGCGGATGCGCAGCGAACTGGTCATCGAGTCGAAGGATCAGGGCGGCGTTTCCGAACTGCTCGGCAAATTGCAGCAAATGCGCCTGGCGGTCGGCGAGGTCAGCCTGATGCCGTCGCCGGAAACCCGCCGGCAGGTGGAAGAGGAAACGACGCGGGCAGCGATTCGCGCCTTCCAGGGCCGTGCTGCCGTCGTTGCCGGCGAACTTGGTAAGGCCTGGAAGATCAAGCAGCTGAACATCCAGCAGGGCGGCGGCATGCCGATGCCAATGCTGCGGGCGACGCGCGCCATGGCCATGGCCGAAGCCGCTCCGGCGCCATTGGAGGCCGGCGAGAGCCTGGTGACCACGACGGTCAGCGGGCAGATCGAACTGGCCGATTGATTTCCCCGGATCGCCTGCTCAGAAGTGCAGGATGGTCCGGAGGGCGGCGCTGCGGCCCTGTTGCGGCAACTGCCAGCGGGTGACCGGCAGCAGGTCATCGACGGCCACGGGGTCGCTGTAGCGACGGTCGAACAGGTTGTAGATGCTTAATCCGAGCTCCCACTGGCTGCTAGCCGGCGCGTAGCGCAGGTTGAAATTGGCCAGCCCGTAAGGGGCCAGGCTTTCGCTGCCGACATTGCCCAGGCGCGCCGCAATCCATTGCCCTTCTATACCGGCCATCAGGCCGGGAAGGCCAGCCGGTACGGCCAGGTTCAGCTTGGCCATGTGGCGCGGCGAATTATCCAGGCGTTGCGTCTGATCGGCAGCGTATTGCACCGAATAGCCGGTACGCAGGCGGCTGCCGTTGGACCATTGCCGTTCGTATTCGACTTCCAGGCCGTTGGCCCGGATCGGGCTACCATTGACGGCGAGCCCGGTGTTGTCGACCGTCACCATTCTTTCGATATCGAAGTGGTAGACCGTTGCCGTCAGGCGTGATTGCGGGCTGAAACGTTTTTCCCAGGACAGTTCGAACGAGCGCATCTTTTCCGGGCGCAGGTCCGGGTTGCCGTAGGCCAGGCCGGGCGTGATGTAGGCCCGCTCATAGACCGACGGCGCCCGGAAGGCCGTCCCGTACAGCGCCTTGAACAAGCCCCAGTTGTCGGCGTCATGGACAAAGCCGAGGCGCGGACTCCAGAACGGGCGGTAGCCTTCCTGGCGGTTGTGGCTGATGCCGACGGTGAGCAGGCTGCTGGCGCCGATCTGGATTTCATCCTGAGCGATCAGCGTGAATTGCTTGTTCTGCTGCCGGTCATCGAGGCAGGCGGCGGGGCCGTAGCCGTAACAGCCGTAGCCCCGGTCAATATTGCGCTGATCCTGGCGGGTATTGGCCTTGTATTCGAAGCCCAGTGTCAGGCGCTGCCCGCTCCAGGCAGTATTGATCAGGCGGTTTTCGATTCCCCACCAGTTGCCGCGGGCCTTGTCGATATTGATCACACGCGGATCGGGCGGCAGGGCGGCCGAATAGTCGTAGGGAAAACGGCCGTCGTAGCCGTAGGCGCCGACATTGAAGCGCTGCTCCAGGGTATTCCAGGCATCCAGCTTCCAGTTCCTGGCCAGCTGGAACAGGTCATAGTGGTCCGATTCGACATGGCCGCTGTCGTTCGGGATCGTGCCGTAGCTGCCGTGGGGCGCCGCGCGGTCGCGGTCGGCATGGATGAAGGCGGCGCTCCAGTCGCTGCCCCTGACCTTGACGAACAGTTGGTTCCCGTCTTCGCCGCCGATGCCGTGGATGCGTTGCGAACTGCCGTCGCCGGTCACGTCGTTGACGCTTCGCGTCCGGCCGTTGGCATCGAATCCTGTGGCCGAGACCAGGACATCGGCGCCGCCCACCTGGCCACCCCAGGTCGCCCGCAAGCGGCGCTCCGCTCCCGAGCCGAAGCTCAGGCCGATTTCGCTGCCGTTGATGCTCTGGCCGTGGCGCGTGACGATGTTGATCACTCCGAACATCGCGTCGCCGCCATAGATCGAGGCGCTTGGCCCGCGAATGATCTCGATGCGTTCGATCAGGCCGATATCGAGCGGGAAGGCCGAGTCGACCGGGCTGCTGGCATAGATGTTTTCATTGACCAACATGCCGTCGATCAGCATCTGCAGGCGGGGGCGGTAGTCGCCGGGCGCCGAGATGCCGCGCACCCCGGCATAGCCGTAGGTGGCGTCGTCGGTGACGTTGAAACCCTGCAGTGTGCGCAGGGCGTCGCCCAGGTTGCGCCAGCCGTAAAGGCGAATGTCCTCGGCGGTCAGGACCGAGACGACCGAGGGGATCTGGTCGGGGTTCTCGGCAAATTTCGGCGTCGAGATGATTTTGACCTTGAGCAGTTCGTCGAGCGACATCTCGATGGCGTCGATCGCGGCCAGGGCAGGCTTCGCCAACAACAGCAGGGTAGCGGCCAGCAGCGATGGCAGGGCGCGGGTCAGTGATGCGGGCTGTTTCATCGCGCGGCGCTGGTCATTGGTTTGGCCAGGCGCAGCATCTGCGGACTGGCGCGCAGGCCGGCACGGGTCAGCGCTTCAACGTTGACCTCGAACTGCAGGCGGCCTTCGCTGCGGATCAGGGCGATGCCACCACCTTCGCGGGTGAAGGTCTCGGCATCGCTGACGGTCAGGATGGGCTGCTTGTCCACCCATCGCAAGACAGCTGCTAGGCGGGCTTCTTCCGTGTCGGGAATGAACAGTTCCTGGCAGTCGGCGATCTGTTCCGGGCTGTTGACCCGGCGGATGCGCAGTTCGCGCCCGCCAACCTGGCGCCCCTCGTAGCCGGCCAGGTAAGGTCCCAGGCTGTCGCGGCCGAACAGGCAGAGATTGACCGTCGCCCGGGTGCCGGGAAACTCTACGTATTTCAGGAAATTGACCAGGTAGGCAGCCTTGAGCTGGGCCTCGGTGGTCGCTTCGCCAAAGCTGGCCGGCATCGTCAACGCCAGGGTCGCCGCGAGGGCAATCCGGGAGACGAGGCGGAGTAGATTCCTGGCGAACATGTTTGATCAGAATCGCCAGTGGGTGCTGATCAGCCACGTCGGAGCAATCTCGGTGGCGGCGGTCGGGATGTAGTCGGAGAGATACTCGAGGCGCTGCCTGCCGACCAGATTACGGCCGACCAGGGCGAATTCGAGATCCTTGTTGACGCAATAGGCGTAGCGCAGGTCGACGGTGGCGTAACCGGGGATGCGGGTGAAGGTCGGGGCGCCGCTTGCGCTCGGCACGGTATCGACCAGGTTCAGCCGGTCCATGCCGCTGGTGCCGCGCAGCCAGAGGTCGAATTGCTGGTTGGGCGTGATGTTCCATTGGGAGCGCAGCGAAACGTGGTGGCGCGGGGCGGCGCGTTCCATGATGTTGCCGTCTTCATTGGCAACGATATTGCTGCTGCGGTCGGCCTTCAGGCGGCTCCAGCTATACGAGAATTGCAGGCGCCAGCCGGCCACCACCAGCCAGTCGGCCGAAACTTCCACCCCGTCGTTCCAGGCTGCCAGACCGTTGACGGTCTGCATCTCGCTGAAGAGTACCGGCGTGCCGAGCGGCAATCCGAAATAGGCGCATTTGCTCGCGTCGACCGGAATGCCGGCCAGCGCAAACATCGGGTGGCAGCCAAACATGCCGACTTGCTGGCCGGAGCGCAGGTCGGTATAGCGGTAGCGGTAGATATTGATATCGGCGCTGGCATTGGTCGAAATCTGCTTGCGGTAACCGAGTTCGATACCCTGCGATTTCTCGGCGGCGAGCTTGCCGGTGGCATTGACGTAGCCGATGACCGGGATATTGGCCGTGAAGGGCGGGAAGGGGATCGCCGTCTGGACGACCGAAGCGCCGGTCAGGATGGAAATGTCGCGTTCGGCCCGGGCCGAGGTGCGCGGCGCGCTGGCGTACTTGAGCCAGAGCGAATCGCTGCGCGAAGGCGTCCACAACAGGGTGGCATTGGTCGATACATTGCTGCCGTTGGCGGTGGTGCTGGCCACCCGGATACCGGCGCCGAGCTTGAGTTGCTCGGGCAGCAGCGTCCAGTCGTCGTGCACAAAAAAGCCGGTGTCGCGCTGGGTGCGATGTCGGCTGTTGATGGCGACATAAGGTTCGTTGGCACTCATTTCATCGCGGGTGCTGCGATGGTTCAGGCCCCACAGGATGTCGTGGCGGTCGACGGCGAAACGACCCTGGTAATCGAGGTCGACGGTGGTCAGGGATTCATTGACGAAGTTGTCGATATCGATGGTCGAGCGATTGAGCGAGGCCTGCAGCGACGACTCGATGCCGCTGTCGCCCAGCCAGCGGTAGCGGCCAACCAGGCTTTCGCTGCTCAGCACTTGGTTTGGCGTCAGCGAGCTTACGTTCAGGCCGGGCTGCGAAAAATCCGGCTGGATGTTCCACAGTTCGGTGGTTTTCGAGCGGCTGGCGTTGGCCCAGAGGCTCAGATCGCGGCCGCCGCCGATATCGTGGTCGAGGCGAAAGTCGATCACGGCGTTGTTCAGGCGGTCCACGCTGTCCGCGGTGCTGGCGTATTGCCGGGAAGGTTCGATGTGGCGGGCCTGGGCCGACAATTTCCAGCTGGTACTGTCGCTGACGGCCTGGCCGACGCGGGCGTAGATGTCGGCCGTTCCCTTGCTGCCGGTGGCGACCGAGACGGCTGCGCCGGTCTGGTTGCGGGTGTGCCGGGTGATGATGTTGATGACGCCATTGACGGCGTTGGCGCCCCACATGACGGCCCCGGCGCCGCGGATGATCTCGATGCGCTCGATGTCTTCGAGGGGAACCGGGTCGAGTTCCCAGGTCACGCCGGCAAACAGCGGGTGGTAGAGGCTGCGGCCGTCGACCAGCACCTGCAGCTTGTTGGCGAAGCGGCCATTGAAGCTGCGCGCGGTGACGGCGTAGCGGCCGTTGTCGATCTGGGCGACCTGGATGCCCGGGGCCATGCGCAAGACGTCGGGCAGGGCCTGGGCGCCGGAGCGGCGGATGTCCTCGGCAGTGATCACGAAGGCAGCGGCGGGAACGTCGGCCAGGCTCTGGCTCTTGCGGGCCACCGAGGTGATGTCGGTCTTGACCAGATCCTCAAGGCTCATTTCGTCGAGCATATCGCCTGCGGCATGGCTGGCCGCGTTGAAGGCGACCAGGATGGCAATTGATAAGCAGGCCCGCTTCATTGGTTGTCCCTGACGACAATTCGATCCTGGCTTTTAGGCATGGCCGGCATCGCGGCGGATCGTTTATTAGTTATGAATTAATGTTGGCGTAATTATAACTAATGTAATAAACATGTCCCCGGTGAAGTAGTTGGCGGCGATCCCGAGGCAGCCAGGGGGCAGCGGGAGGGGCTCAGGCGAGCAGGGCGACGGCCTTGATCTGGGCGCGCAGGGCGAGGCCGGGGCGGATGTCCAGCTTGTTGGCCGAGCGTTGGGTGATGCGGGCGAGCAGCGGTTCGCCGGCGACATCGAGCCGGACCAGCACGTGGCCGGGGGTGTCGGTCGGCGCCAGGTCGACGACGACGGCGGCGACACAATTAAGAATGCTGGTCTGCACCTGCGGGACCAGGGCCAGGCTGACGTCGCGGGCGTGGATGCGGCAGCGCAGCCAGCTGCCGACTTCTGCATGGCAGCGGGTGACGTAGATGGCGCCACCGGGAAATTCGAGGCGGCTCAGGTTGTCCGCCTCGTGGGCGGCGACGCAGGCTTCGATGACGACGCCAGCATCGTCGGCAAAGGCCGCCGGCAGGTCGATGCGGCTCAGGACCTCGTTGAGCGCGCCGCTAGCGACGACCCGGCCTTCGTCGAGCAGGACCAGGTGATCGGCCAGGCGGGCGACTTCGTCCGGTGCGTGGCTGACGTAGACGACGGGAATGGCCAGTTCGCGGTGCAGGCGTTCGAGGTAGGGCAGGATTTCCTGCTTGCGCTTGAAATCCAGCGCGGCCAGCGGCTCGTCCATCAGCAGGATCTTGGGCGCGGCGAGCAGGGCGCGGGCGATGGCGACGCGCTGGCGTTCGCCGCCGGATAGCTGGCCGGGCGAACGGTCGAGCAGGTGGGCGATGCCGAGCAATTCGGCCATTTCCGGCAGGGAAACTCCGAATGCTACGGTCGCCGCCCTTTTTTGCCCGAATTCCATATTTTTTCGCACCGACAGGTGCGGGAACAGGCTGGCTTCCTGGAAGACGACGCCGAGGGAGCGCTGGTGCGGCGGTACGAAAAGGCTGCGCGATTCATCCTGCCAGACCTCGTCGCCGACGGCGAAATAGCCTCCCGGCGCCCGCTCCAGGCCGGCCATGGCGCGCAGGGCAGTGGTCTTGCCCGAGCCGGAATGGCCGAACAGCGCGGTGACGCCGCGACCGGGCAGTTGCAGATCGACATCGAGGCTGAAGTCGCGCCGGTCGACGCGGAAGCGGGCGTGGATATCGTCGCTCATGGCGTCTTCCGTCGCGCCGGGTTGAAAGTGTACAGCGCGAGCAGCACGGCGAAGCTGAACAGCACCATGCCGCCGGCCAGCCAGTGGGCCTGGGCGTATTCGAGTGCCTCGACGTGGTCGTAGATCTGCACCGAGACGACGCGGGTTTTATCCGGGATGTTACCGCCGATCATCAGCACGATGCCGAATTCGCCGACCGTGTGGGCAAAGCCGAGGATGGAGCCGGACAGGAAGCCGGGTTTGGCCAGCGGCACGGCCACCGACCAGAAGGCGTCCCACGGGCTGGCGCGAAGCGTCGCGGCGACTTCCAGCGGCCGCTCGCCGATCGCCTCGAAGGCGTTCTGGATCGGCTGGACGACGAAGGGTAGCGAGTAGAACACCGAGGCGATGACCAGGCCGGGGAAGGTGAATGGCAAGAGGCCGAGGCCGAGCGACTTTGTCAATTGGCCGAGCGGCCCGTGCGGGCCCATGACGACGAGCAGGTAAAAGCCGATCACGGTCGGCGGCAGGACCAGTGGCAGTGCGACGACCGCGCCGACCGCGCCCTTGAAGATCGAACGGGTGCGGGCCAGCCACCAGGCGATGGGCGTGCCGATGACGAGCAGTAACAGGGTGACGACCGTCGCCAGCTTCAGCGTCAGCCAGACGGCGGCCAAATCGGCGGAATACGCGGCGCTTTCCATGCGGTTTGGGGGTTTCTTAGTGCCTTGAGAACAGATCGCGCAGTTTACACAGGCTGGTCGTGATGTCGAAGCGCGGATCGGCCAGCGCCTCGCCGGCCAGGATGCGGGTGATGGCGACGGCCGGGTCGCCTTCGCCGGTGGTCAGCACTTCGGCGCCGCGTTTTTTCATGTGGCGGACGAAGCCGTCGCCGGCGCTGGCGCAGACGACGAGGTCGACGCCGTCGAGCGGGTGCGGCCCGTCGTCGGCGAACACGTGCAGGACCTGTTCCTTGGCCAGGTCGACCCGGTGGGGCGGCGGCAGCAACTGGTTGGAGCGGTGTTGCGACAGGTCGTAAACCAGCCATTGTCGGGTTTGCCCCGCATGGCCGCTGACGGCGGTGAATTCCTTGGTGGCGATGGCGATTTTCATGGTGAACGCGCTTCTAGACGGCAGTGATGGTCACCGCCACATCGCGTGGCGGGGCGAAATACGGGGCCGAAGTGACCAGGATGTCGGCGCCGGCCCGCGCATAAGCTTCTGCATTAGCAGAATTTATGCCGCCTGCTGCGGCCACCCGAGTCTGGGCGCCGGCCGGCATGGCGCGTTTGATACGCGCGATGGCCTCGGGCGGCATTTTTTCCAGTTGCAGGATGTCGGCGCCGGCCTGTTGCCAGACCAGGGCTTCGGCCTCGTCGCCGACTTCGATGACGACGGCGCGTTCCGGCCACTGGCGGTGCAGGCGCAGGACGGTGGCGGCCGGTGGCTCGTCGCCGAGAAAGGCGCGATGTTCGGCGAAGACGAGCAGGGTTTCCGAGAGGCTCAGCCGGTGCGGGCTGGCACCGCCGCAGAGCACGGCCTTGATGGCCGCCGCCTTGGTGCCGGGGAAGTTCTTGCGGGTGCAGGCGACGCCGATTTCCGGGTTGCCCCGGCGGGCGGCGGCGACGATCCCGGCCGTGCTGCTGGCGATTCCCGACAGGTATTCGATCAGGGTCTGGGCGGTTTTCCAGACGGCATGCAAGGCCGCGGCCTCGCCGGCCAGGCTGAGGATTTCGTCGCCGGCGGCCAGTCGTTCGCCACTGCTCCGGATCGGGCCAGCCAGCTGCAAGCCGCGCAACTGGCCCAGGCGCAGCGCCTCCTCGGCGCCGCACAACACCATCTCGCCCCGCGCCCGGAAGACCATCCGCCCCGGCTGCCCGCCGATGGCCAGCGCCTGCGTGGTCGCGTCGCCGCACGGGACGTCATCCTGAAGCAGCGATTCGAGCAGGGGATCGGGCAGCGTGTAGGGGCTCATGCGGCGCCAGGTCTCAGGGCAGTTCGTAGCCGAAAGAGCGGATGACCTCCTTGGCCTTGTCGCTCTTAAGGAATTTCAGCAGGGCGACGGCGGCTGGCTTGTCCTTGCCCTTGGCAAGAATCACGGCATCCTGGCGGATCGGGTCGTAGAGGTTGCCCGGGATGATCCAGCCGGAGCCGGAGCCGACCTGGCCGTTCTTGATCACCTGGGAGTAGGCGACAAAACCCAGTTCGGCCGCGCCGGTGGAGACAAACTGATGCGTCTGGGAAATATTTTCCCCCTGCACGAATAGCGGTTTCAGTTGCTCGGCGACGCCCAGCTTGCCCATGACTTGCATGGCCGCCGCACCGTAGGGCGCGGTTTTCGGGTTGGCCAGGGCAATGTGCTTGAAGCCGCCTTTTTTCAGTACCTCGCCCTTGCCGTCGATCAGCTTGGGGTCGGCCGACCACAGCACGACCTTGCCGATGGCGTAGGTGAGGTTGCTGCCGGCGACGCCATTGCCTTCCTTGACCAGGCGGGCCGGCGTTTCATCGTCGGCCGAGAGCAGGACTTCGAACGGTGCGCCGTTGGCGATCTGTGCGTAGAACTTGCCGGTGGCGCCGAAGGCCAGGCTGGCCTTGTGTCCGGTTTCCCGCTCGAAAAGCACGGAAATGACCTGCATCGGGCCGGTGAAGTTGGCAGCGACGGCCACCTGGACTTCGTCGGCATGGGCTGAGGCGAGGGCGAGCAGGGAGAGGATCAGGGTGCTGAGACGTTTCATGGCGAATTTCCCAAAGAGTTAAGGCGAATGGTTGTGCCGGGCTGCGGGCGGTATTGGCCGGTTCAGTCCTTGTCGGCAGTCGGCGGCGCTGCGGTGTCGGCGGGAATCCCGGCCTTCTCGGCGCAACTGTCCGGCTCGGACGGATTCAGGCCGATGGCGAATTTCGGCAGCCGGGAGGCGCCGAGGCCACCGCAGCAGCCGTGGGCCAGGGCGGCGCCGCGGCTGATTTCAAAAGGCTTGTCGTCGGGCGGCGTGGATTGGCTCATGCGGCTTTCCTTTCGTGGCTCAAGCGTATTTGCAGAGGATGACGGCCGAGGCCTTGAAGACGGCGCAGGCTTGTTCGCCGACGGCAAGGCCGAGGCGTTCGACGCTGTCGTGGGTGACGACGGCGCAGACCGATTTGCCGCTCTTCATGGTCAGCGTGATTTCGGAATTGACCGGGCCGTCGTGAATGCGGGTGATCTCGCCCCACAGATGGTTGCGCGCGCTGGTTTTCAGCGTCGGGTCGTTGAGCAGCAGCACGGAGGACGATTTGACCAGGGCGTTGATTTCCATGCCGATTTTCACTCCCAGGCTTTCCGCCGAGTCGCCGGTGATGACGGCAACGATTTCGTTATCGTCGTCCAGCTTGAGGCGGACCTCGAAATCGACATGGCCCTCGCGCAGGCCGACGATATGGCCGGCGAACTGGTTGCGGGCGCTGGTCTTCATCGACATCCGCTTGAGCAGTTGGCGAAACTGCTTGAAGTCGCTGGCCTGGCCGTCGTTCATGCTTTCCGTCAGGCGGTCGAGGGCGGCCTGGTATTCGGCTTCCAGCGCCCGGTAGAGGGCGATCACTTTCTTGCCGTAGTCGGTCAGCAGCGTGCCGCCGCCATGCTTGCCGCCGGTCGAGCGCTGGACCAGCGGCTGGTCGGCCAGGTTGTTCATCGCATCGACGGCATCCCAGGCGGCCTTGTAGGAAAGCGGCACGGCTTTTGCGGCCTGCGAGATGGAGCCGTGCTGGTCGATGGCTTCGAGCAGGCGAATCCGGGTGTCGCCGAGAAAGGTGCCGAATTCGGAATCGACTTCGAGTTTGCCGCGCAGGCGGTGCAGGATATTGTCCATGGTCATTGCTGGTTATCTATATACATAACACTATAACGCAACTGATCGAATCGCGCCGAATCGCTTGCGCTATGGTTGATTTCGTAAAACGCTACTCGGTAAAGTGTCATCAACGCGACAGTATTCGTTAGTTATTGATGTATATAGCGAGAAACGGGCCAGCTTTTTCAACCATCCAGGAGAGCAGCATGAATGTCAGCGCACGCAACGTTTTCAAGGGCAAGATCAGCGCGCTGGTCGATGGCGCCGTCAATGCCGAAGTCGAAATCTCCCTGGCCGGGGGCGACAAAATTGTCGCAATCGTGACAGAGGGCAGCGTCAAATCGCTGGGCCTGGCCATCGGCAAGGAGGCAATCGCCTACGTCAAGGCCCCCTGGGTGATGCTGCTGGCCGGTCCGCAGGAAGCCAAGTTCTCGGCACGCAACCAGTTGAGCGGCCAGGTCAGCGCCTTGCACAAGGGCGGGGTCAATACCGAAGTCGCAGTCACCCTGCCTGGTGGCGCCGTGGTCTATGCTGTCGTCACCAACGAGGCGGTGATGGAACTCGGGCTCAAGGAAGGCTCGGCGGCCACGGCCTTGATCAAGGCCAGCCACGTGATTCTGGGCATTCCGGCCTGATTGTCGTCGGGCGGGCAGGCCAAGGCAGTCGGCGGACTGCCTTGGTCGTTCGGCCCATCGGGGTCGCAAGATGCCAGCCGGGGCAGGCTGGTCAGTCGACAATCTTTCTGACCTCGATCTCTTTCAGCCACCTGACGTGGCGTGGCCCGGTACGGATGTCCTTGGTCGAGATCAGCGCGATGCGGCCGTCTTCATCGCTCAGGGGCAGGCCGCCTTTTTCGAAGAAGACAATGACGCCGTCGCCAATCGGGGAGTTGAAAATCTCGGTCCAGGAAAAGACGACCTTGTAGCCATCGCTGGCCGTCGCAATGACCGCCATCTTCTTGACGTCGTTGTGGCTGCGCGAAACGACCGCGGCCTTTTCCAGGATGTCACGCAGCAGTACTCCCTTGAGATTTTCCTTTTTCCCCAGTTCGGCACCGGACTGGCAGACCACCGGGATTTCACTGATCTTTTGCGGCGGGAATTTTCTGAGGTCTTCGACCCGCAGTTCCAGCGCATGTTCGACCAGGCCGCCGATGGCGAGGCTTTCGGTGACGTATTTTGCCGGATCGTCGACTTTCCCCGCGGCAATGCAGTGTCCTACGGTCGATAGCAAAATTAGCGTAAAAATGGAACGGATGAATCGGTGCATTTGGAAGGCTCCTTCTGGCGTTGCTGGTGTGTTTGGTCGTGTTTGAATCAATTTCAGGGTCTGCCGGCGTACAGGGTGGATTCGCCGCGCCCAGCTCGGGCGAACCAGTCGTGCCGGCGTAGCGGCTCGGTTGTCGTGGTGGACGGGGCGGTGCCGGATGCCTGGTGCCGATGGAGCTGGTCGAACCACTGCTCCAGCGCCTGGCGGTTCGGTGCCAGTTCGGCCGAGAGACCGCCGGTGAACGTTCGCCAGGCATCGAGATGCCGCCGAGGGACGATGGTCAGTACCGGGATCTGGCGTGACATCAGGTCGAGCATCTCGGCGGCAAATCCGCCGCCTTTGGCTTCCAGCGCCGAATAGCGGTTAAATATCGCCAGGTCGGCCCCGCGCAGGGCAATCCGGCGCATCACGACACTCGATTCGACAATGCCGCCGAGATCCAGCCGGCAGGATACGGAGTGCGTGCCAAGATACTGGGTGATCGGATACATGCGACCGCTATCGAGGTCGACCAGGCTGACCTGTCTGCTCTGGCAGTTGCCGCAGGTTTCCTGGACGAGGCCACGGATCTGCCGGCCGCGGCCGATCTGGGCGATGGCAAAGCCGCTGACGATTTGGTCGATGTCCGCGTTGCCATCGGGGATGACTGCGGCAATAGGTGCAACAGATTGATGGTCCATGATCAGCCTCAGAAACGGTAGTTGGCATTGGAAAACCACATCCGGCCCGGATTGGGGAAACCATAGGCCAGGGCGTAGTTCTCGTCGGTCAGGTTGGTCACGCCGGCCTCGATGTCCAGGTTCGGCAGCGGCGTGTACATCGCCTTCAGGTTGAGGGTCGTGTGGTCGCCGGTCTTGACGGTATTCGACGTCCAGCGGCTGCTTTCCGACTCGATGTAGGGAACGATTTGCAGCGACCCGAAGGGGCGGATGATCGCGTAGGTGGTCAGCTTGTTCTGCGGGATGTCGGTCAGTCTGGTGCCTGGGCTGCTGATGTTTTCCATGTCGATGTAGGTGTAGTTGGCGCCGACCTCGAGCCAGGCGGTGAGCGGCGAGCGCAGGCCGAGTTCCAGGCCGGTGCTGCGGACCTTGCCGACGTTCTGCATCTGACAGCGGTTGATTGCGGTGCAGCTGGAGGCGCCCGGTTGGTAGACCGTCTGGATCTTGTCGCTGATGTCGCTGTAGAAAATCGCCGCTTCGGCTTTGGCGCCCGGCCAGGGGGTGCCCTGGTAGCCGATTTCGTAATTCACTGATTCTTCCGGCTTGAGGCCGGGGTTTTCAATATAGGTGTTGAGGCGGGCGGAGTAGCGGTCCTTCAGTGTCGGCAGGCGGGTTTTCTGCGCGATCGTGGCGTAGAAGCGGGTCCGTTCCGAGAAGTCGTAGAAGAGCCCGGCCTGGCCGTTGTCGGCGCTTTGCTTGCCGGGCAGCGAGTAGGCGTTGCCGCGGTTGAACACGCTGTCCGGTTTCAGTTGGTGGTGGGCGTAGCCGATCGAGAGCAGCAGGGAATCGGTCAGCTGGATGTTGTCCTCGGCGGCCAAGGAAACCAGCGTGTCCTTCTCGGTGTTCAACTGGGCATTGGCATCGGTTTCCTTGTGCTGGTCCTGCTTGTAGTGGGTGACCAGGCGGAAGGTGTTGTTGGAGATACGCGTCGATTCGAGTTCCAGCGATCCGCCCTGGGTCTTGTCGTGGTAGATGCTGCGCCCGGTGCTGACGCTGCCGGCGCCGCTGGTTTTCAGGACGGTGTAGGTGCTGTCGGTAAACGTGTCCACCTCGTTGTCGAATTTGTCGACATAGAGCCTGGCCTTCAATGTTTCGTGCTGGCCGAGGGCCGTTTTCGAAACGAAATAGAGGCTTTCCTTGTTCCAGAACGGCCATTGCCAATAGCGGGCGGCAGTCGGGTCGGTCGATGGGGGCTGGCCTTTTTCGCCGTCCTGCTTGACGTAGCTGATGGCGTATTCGTCGGTGGCGTTGGGCGTCAGGCCGACCTTGAACGACAGCTTGCTGTCCTGGCGATAGGCGTTCTCCCGGCGGCCGCCGTTTTCGGAGGCGGTCGCCTTGAAGTCATGCGACAACCGGAAGTAGTCGGCTTCGGCGTACGAGGCGCCGGCCTGGATGTACCACAGGCCCTGGTTGCTGCCGACATTGACCGAGGTGTGGCGCTCGTTGCCCGAGCCGAAGCCGATGTTGATGTCGCCTTCAAAGCCGCTGCGAGGCTTGCGCGAGATCAGGTTGATGGCGCCCCCCAGCGCATTGGGGCCGTAGGCGACCGAGCTGAAGCCCTTGACGACCTGGATCGCCGCCAGGTCGGCCGTCGTGAAGCGGCTGAAATCGACGTAGCCGTCGTAGGGGACGTACACCGGGATGCCGTCGATGAAGAGGGGCGCCTGGCGGACGTCGTAGCCGCGCAGGTAAATGATCTTCTCGTTGCGGGAATTGGTCGACACGGTGACCCCGGAGAGCAGGTCGATCGCCTCGGCGACGTTGTCGCGGTTGAAGGTGCGCATCTCTTCGCGGGTCACGACGGAGGCGACCTGCTCCTCGCCGATTTCGCCGAGCGGAGTCTTTCGGGCATTGACCTGGACGGTGCCGAGTTCGAAGATCGGTTCGCCGGCGACGGCCAGGCCGCTGCCCAGAAGATTGGCGAGCAGAACGGCCAGGATTGTTCGGGGCATCGGTAGTGTGGTGGTTTTCAGCATGAAGTCCTCCCTGACTGTGGCTGGATGATTGAGTGTTTTTTTATTTGCTGCTTGGCTCGGCCAGGGCGATTTCGACGCTGTTGCCGGGATAGCGGGCGAACAGGGCGAGTTCCCCGCCTAGGGTGGCGATGTGCATGTCGTCCTGGCTTTCGAGTTGGGCGATATAGGGTTGCGAGACCTTGAGCAGGCTGGCCAAGGTGCTCTGCGACAGGCCTTGCTGGTGGCGCAGGCCGGTCAGCGTCAGCTTGTCGTCGGGCTCAGCGGGGCATGTCGGGACTGATCGCATAAAAACCTCGCGGCGGGTTGCCGGGCTGGGTGGTGATGGTGCGAAAGATCAGCCAGCGCTCGTCGCGCAGGCGCCAGGCGGCCATTTCCTCGCTGTAGGCGCCGGCAGCACCGGGATCGTCGGTGGCAGGCCGGGGCAGCGTGAAGCTGTGCGAGGTGAAGCAGGGCAGATAGTCGGCGTCGTAGCCGACCGTGCGTTCGGCCTTGATTTCGTATTCGCTGTAGTGGTCGAAATGCAGAGGCTGGTCGACAGCGTCGGTCCAGGCATCGGGCAGGTGCCGGTCCCAGCGCGGCGACGCCGGAGCTGGCGGGTCGTCGAACTGGCTGGGGCCGCGCCGGTCTGGCGCAGCAAGGTGGGAAGGCAGTGTTTTCATTTTCAAAATATACAAACGTATATAACGATGAATACGCTTCAGCAAAATGAATGCCGGATTAAAAGCGGGTGTTTTGCCTTGGTTTGTCGCGACAATTATTTCGTTATGTTGTTAACTATACAACGTTGTCGACAATCTGACAGGACTGATTCGTGGTTGGGTGTCAGGTATCGAAGTGCATCGCCAGGCTGGCCAGCGCTTTGGGCAGCGGCAGGTTTTCCTCGGTTTCGATGATGCCGGGCACCGGGTGGGGGTATTCGAAGAACAGGCCGTAGGTGCCGGGGCGCTGGCCGTGCAGGTAGACATGGGCGCGCAGGCTGGCCAGTTCGGCATGGCGCAGCGTGACGATGCATGGATCGTTGCCGTCGTCGGGCGCGACGTCGCAACTTTCGCCGGCCCGTTCGTCGAGCGAGACGAGCAGGCGGCGCAGGGCGCGGTCCTTGGGTAGCGACCAGGGGTTGGCGTTCATCGCAGCAGCTCCGCTTTGATTTCGGCCAGCCAGGTATCGATGCGCCCCTCGGTCAGCACCGGCTGGTGGTGCTGGTCGAGGGCCAGGCCGAGGAAGTGCTCGCCATCGACGGACTGCGAGGCGGTGAATTCGTAACCGGCAGTCGGCCAGCGACCGACCACGCGGGCGCCACGGGCGGCGAAGGCGTCGTGGAGATGGCCGATGGCATCGACGAATTCGTTGGGATACTTCTTCTGGTCGCCGAGGCCGAAGATGGCGACGGTCTTGCCGCTCAGGTCGGCGTCGGCCAGTTGCGGCAGGAATTCCTCCCAGCTCGGCTGGGCGAGGCCGACCGACTGGCCGGGCAGTTCGCCGTCGCCGAGCGTCGGGCTGCCGAGGATCAGGGCGTCGTAGGCGAGCAAGTCGGCCAGCGTCGTGCGCCCGATATTGACCGGCGCGTCGGCCAGATCGCCCAGTTTTTTGGCGATCTGCTTGGCGATCAGCCGGGTGCGCCCGGTGTCCGTGCCGAAGAAAATTCCGATTTTTGCCATTTTTTGCCGCTCACCGTAGGGTTGCCCGTTTTTGTCATGGCTGCACGCTTTGCGTCAGCTCGTCCGGCAGGCAGCCGACCGGGTGGCCGAGGCTGCCATCCGGGCCGTTCTCGAACTGGACAAGGTAGATTTCCTTGCTCTCATCCAGTTCGGCCACGCCGTAATGGACGATCACGCCGCGCATGCCGGCCGGGGCGATCAGGCCTTCGGCTTCGGCGATGCCGGGCATGCCGCCATCGTTGAGAATGTCTTCGGCAGCGAACACCATGTCGCCGACTTCGTATTGGATCTTTTCCATGATCTCAGGCCCAGACGTCCGGTGGCGCCAGCAGGCGCTCGACGGGTTGGTCGAACATAAGGTGCTCGTCGATGATCGTCCCGACATCTTCAGGTTTGACGCCGGTGTACATGATGCCTTCCGGGTAGACCAGCACGCTCGGGCCGAGATGGCAGGGGCCGAGGCAGCCGGTGTTGGTCAACTGGAAGCCGGAGGCCCACAGGTTGCGGGTGGTGAATTCGTCCGAGAAGGCCTGCCAGGTCGAGCCGCAGCCCTTTTCCTGGCAGGAGCCGCGCGGGTGGCCGTTGGGGCGCCCCTGGACGCAGACGAGGACGTGTTTCTTGGGTTTTGGCATGGCAATCTCCTGGTTGATGGAAATTCCATTGCAAGGGGAGTGCCAGGTGTTAATCCAATGAATTCAGTGGCTTGTCTTGGCGGTTATCATGTCAGGTTTGCGACAAACCCAATTGGCGTATCAGGGAAATCTGATCGGCTGTGAATTCGCTCACGGAATTTGCCGGCTTTGCGGCGCAGAATGAAGCCACAAGATCAGGAGGAAAAAACAATGTCCATCTCGACCCCGGAAACCCGCCCCCAACAGCCTGGCCGTACTTCCTCCGCCAATGGCGGGCAGGGCGGCGAAAGCGATCTCGGTAGCTTCAACCTGCGCGATACCCTGAACGGGATTGTCGTTCGCGAGGGAAGTTTCAATGAATTTCTGACGGCGCTGAAGCGCTTCGGGCCGCAGGTCAGCCGGCAATAAGCCGGGGACCGAAAAAAAGCGGGGGTGGTGCCCATGGGCAGGATCGAACTGCCGACCTCTCCCTTACCAAGGGAGTGCTCTACCACTGAGCCACATGGGCAACCTGGTGCTCCTGACGGGGTCAAAGTAGCCGCTTTATAGTCCGTGGCTACGTTGTTTTCTTCGGTTCGATTTTCTGAGTACCGTCAAAAATACCGTCAGATACATTGTGCTTAGGTTTCTTTACATTAGAGACCAATGCCGCGAGTGGTTGTCGTGGCGAGAAGCGGGGCGCATTCTAACAGCGAAAATCATGTAGGCAACAAAAAGCTACGAAATTGTACGTAGGAAATCGGCCTTGGACAGGATGACACTATTTTCGTAGCCGCCCTGAGAGTCAGTTGTTCGGCCACAGCAGCCTTTCCTCTACCCGGTTGGCGATGACTGCAGTTGTGACGCTAGCGTGCAGCCTGGTAAGGGCCTAGATGCTGCAGGTAGGCGACCAATTCCCAGATCTGCTCCTCGCTGAAGGCACTACCCCAAGGCGGCATCACGTCAGCACCTTGGCGGCCGTGCGTGATGGTTCGGAATTCTTCTTCTGCAGAGAGGTCTGTTCGTCCTTTGAAGTCTGGTGCTCGCCCGCCGACGCCTTCGAAACCATGACAATAGCCGGCGCAGACCTTGTTGAAACGCCGGCGCCCAGCATCGATGCGTCCCTGGTCCGTCAAGTCGAATTGTCGGGCAGTCTGGTTGGATGCTTGAGTTTGATCCTGTGCGGCAGCCTGGCCTTCTACGGCCGGCGGGGCGACTGCGCCGCAGTCGATTGTAGTTGTTGTCAGTAGAGCGAGCAGTGCCATCAGCCGCACTGGCCGCCAACGGAATGCCTTCGGCCCGGCTTGCTGAATGTTTTTCATGATGAACCCTTTATCAAAAAAATGGGGGCGGCGGAGTACCGCCCCCCAAGGTCACGCGCAGACTTTGGGTCTGTTGCGAGGGGAAGACCTGAAGGAGCTACGGGGCATTATTCGAGCGAGAAAGCGATCAGCGCAGCACCTCCCGGAAGATCCTTGATCTTCGGATAGGCGCCAGCAAGGAAGCCAGGTGCGTGCGATCCAAGGCCGGTCGGTACGACGATGTATTGCTTGCCGCCAGCGGAATAGCTGACCGGCCCGCCCCGGATGCCTGAGCCGGCATTGAAGCGCCAGAGCTCCTTGCCATTATCAGCGTCGTAAGCGTAGATGCGACCTTCCATGTCACCGTTGAAAACGAGACCGCCGGCAGTGGTTAGTACACTGGACAGCGGCGGCATGTCGTAGCGGATACTCCACTTCAGCTTGCCACTGACAGGGTCTCGTGCATCGAGACGGCCGTGAGGCTGATCCTGGGGCGGCGGAACCAGCTTGATTTCATCGATGCCGAGGGACAGGGCAGAGATGGCCTTTAGGTTGGCCGGGTCGTCCTTGCCGGCCACCACCTCATTGCAGACCTCCATGGCGTTGGAGTACCACAGGCCAGTTCCAGGGTTGTAGGCACCATGGTTCCAACTCCGCGCACCGAGCAGATTGGGGCAAAACAACTTGCGTTTGCCGGATTCCGGGTAGATCGGATCGATCAATTCCCCGGTCTTTGCGTTGATGCCCTTCACCCAGTTAACATGTTCGGCGAACTGCCAGACGTTTTCCAGCTTGCCATCGGCTTTGTCCATGACGAAGACGAAGCCACCCTTGTTGAGATGGACGATCACATCTTTGCCATCCTTCTTGACCACCAGCGCCTCGTAGGCCGAGTCGAAATCCCAGGAGTCATGCGGCACTTCCTGGCGATGCCACTTGAGTTTGCCATTGCGGGGGTCGAGGGCGAGTAGCGAGGCGGTGTACTTGTTGTCGCCCTGGCGGTTCTCGTTGTAATAGTCCGGTGCGGCGTTAGAGGTGCCGATGTAGATGGTGTTGCTGCCTGGATCGTAGGTGCCTGGCATCCAGGCGCTACCGCCGCCGGTCTTGCCACTGTCGCCCGGCCAACTCTTGGGGTCGTTTTTGATGATGTCGAAGTTCCAGACCGGCTTGCCAGTATCGGCGTTGACGGCGTAGATCTTGCCGCTGATTGGCTGGTCACCGCCGGTGGTGCCGCCGAAAAGCACGTCTCCGGCCAGTTGCGGAGGAGCTGAGAACAAGGCTCCGTACTGGGTTTTCTGGTCGGTTAGCTGCGTGGACCAGAGCTCTTTGCCAGTCTTCTGGTCGAGGGCAACGAAGCGGCCGTCCAGGGTGCCGAGGTAGACTTTGCCGCGACCTACCGTTACGCCGCGGCTGGCAGCGGCGTAAAAGGCTTGGTTGGCGAGAGGGTTGAGTTTGGGGGCGTAGTGCCACAGTGTGTTGCCACTGACGCCGTCCACCGCCCAGACATTGTTGTTGGCCGACACGTAGTAAAGCGTTCCATCGATGACGATGGGCGTCGCCTGCAGGCCGTGGGTGATGTTGCCGGGTTGATGGATCCAGGCCACCTTCAGCTTCTTCACGTTGCTCTTATCGATTTGCCCCAGAGGGCTGAAGCGCCAGGCATTGTGGCTACGGTGATACTCGGGCCAGTTGTTGGGGTCGGCAAATCCGGCCCGGTCATCGGCGAAAACGCCGGTGCTCAACACGTTGGCGCCCAGGCAAACGACCGAGACACCGGTCAGGAATTTACGGGAAGTCTTCATGAGAACTCCATTTGGATGGGCCGGGCCGGCGATTTCGCGAATTTGGTTAGCGACCGCCCCGGCGGTCTGCTTACCAGGAATAGACGTATTTGAGATTCAAACTGTTGGTTGCACCGTGGTTTTTCCCGTCGATGCCGGCGGAGTAGCGTACGGTCAGTGATTGGTTGCCGTAGTACTTCAGCATCACGCCAGCACCAACTGTGGTTTCGTAGGCGCTGGGTAAGTCCTGTCCGGTCACGTTGTTGGTCCATTGCTTCTGGCGCTCGTAGTCCAGGGCGATGAATGGTTCGATCATGTCGTTAACGGCATAGCCCAGGCGATGGTTTGTATGGAAGAGCGTGCCGGGGCGGGCGTCGGCGGCGGTTGATCTGCCAAAGAATACGAAACCAGCGTCTGCTGTGTAGGATAGTTTTCCTATCTGCACGTCCCAAAACAGGCTGGAAAGATTTTTCCAGACGTCACCGCCGCCGATGTCCTTGTCGCCTACCGGAATTTGCAGGAAGGTCTGGAAGCCCAGCGTGGAATTGGCGGACGGCTTGTACCAGATGGCCGGTCCGGTTATGGGGTCGCCGATGCCACTGGCCGAACTGTGGGTAGTACGGTCCCGAATTCCCACCTCTGGCAGGATGATCTCGTAGGCCATGCCAATATTCGGATTTGATTCCAGCGACCAGAAATGAACGAATTTTGAGAGACCGACCAACGTGTTGGTCCGGTTGGCGGAGCGCCGATCACCGTTGCCGTTCCACAGTTTGTTGCCGTTCTGGAACGTGCCGTACTGGACGAAGACATTGAAAGGTTTGAAATCGACCGGTAGGTCGTATTCATGTGGGCCGATCACGTCCAACGTCACTTGCGCCTGGGCCGTGGCGCCACAAGCCAGCGCCCCAAGGATAGTGGCCAGGCGGATCATTCGGTGGTGACGGGTGAAAAAAGCTATATGAGTAGTCATGCATTGTCTCCATTGTTTTGTTTGTTCAAGAACGCGAAATGGCTTCCTGCCGTTGCGGGGTGAGCTGTATGGCTGCGCCGCAAGCTTTCATTGCAAGCTTCTTGCCAGCTATTGAATGTCAATTAATTCAATGGGTTGGTGTTGTTCTGTCGCGCAGTATCCGGCGACAGCTGTCGCCGTGTGGATGCGACAGCGGAGACAGTTGTCGCAAGCCGGGCCGAGTAAATTGCATAACGCAAAGGTGTCGCGCCGTGACATGCGTGCAGTCAGGTGTTCCGTAGCCGACGGCGACGGGCCCAAGCGGAAAAGAGGGGCGGTGAAGGCGCGGCTAGCGCTCAGTATTCCGGCCAGGAGGGTGCCGGATACTCGAAAGAAGAGCAGGGTAGGGGGGCGCCCGGCGAGGCGGAGGCAATATTGCTGCCCCTGGCATTAGTGACAATGCGTGTAGCAGGCCAGCAGCACTAAGACTGCTGGCCTACGGAAATTTCCCGGATTAGCTGTGATGCGGGGGGACGATACGGAAGCGCTGCATCTGCCGGTAAACGGTGGCGCGGCAGATGCCCAGTTCTTTGGCTGCGGCGGTTACACCCCATTTGTTGCGGCGCAGGGCCTGGACTAGGGCTTCCATTTCAGTTTGGACAGCGCCGCGTTGATTGTCGACGGCGGTTTCGGGCTTTTCCATCGCTACGGGGGGCGTCGTTTCAACCGGTGATTTGTCGGCAGCTTCCATCAACTCGATGGGCAGATCGACTGGGAGCACCGAAATGCCGTCGCACACCGCCAGCGCAAAGCGCAGCACGTTACGCAATTGGCGCACATTGCCCGGCCAGGGGTAGCGCACCAGGGAATACATGGCGGCATCGGAAATCATGGCCGAAATCTGTAGTTGGGCGGCTTCTTCCGCCGCCAGCTTGCGAATCAGGAACTCCTTGTCCCGTCGATCGCGCAACGCCGGCAGGTAGAGAATGGCGCCGCACAGGCGGTAATAGAGGTCTTCGCGGAAGCGTCCCTCGGCGATCAGCTTGCGCAGGTCGCGGTGGGAAGCAGCCACCACGGTAAGTGCCACCGGCACCGGCTTGTCCGAGCCCAGCGGGACTACCTCACGTTCAGCCAGAACGCGCAGCAGGCGAGTCTGCAGATTGAGCGGCATATCACCGATTTCGTCTAGGAACAGGGTTCCTCCATCGGCCTGCAGAATAAGTCCCCGCATGCCCTTGCTACGGCCTCCGGTGAAGGCACCGGCAGTGTAGCCGAACAGTTCGCTCTCAATCAGGCTCTCCGGAATGGCCGCACAGTTTATGGCGACGAAGGCTTTACTGCGCCGGTCGCTGGATTCGTGCAGGGCCTTGGCCAACACTTCCTTGCCCGTTCCCGTTTCGCCGTGAATCAGGATGCTGACTGACTTGTCCACCAGGCGCTTGGCCTGCGCAATGAGACGTTGCATCTGGGCGTCGTCACCGGCCAGCCGGTCGAGGGCTGGTGCCTCGAGGGGAGCGGCGATCACCGGTCCTGGGGCCTGCCGGCCAGTCTGGGCCTGGGTCCGCGGAGGTAGGGTGGCAGCGTAGTAAATCTCATGTTCGTAGGTGCAGATGGCGGTCCGCTCGGATGACAGGCCGGCCCGAGCGATGCGCCGGATGTCGTCCATGCTCTCTCGGAAAACGGCAGTTAGCGGCTTTCCCACCAGATCGGGGGAAAAGGCATCGCCGGCGGTACGAGCCTTGAGGCTGCGTCGGGCACCGCTGTTGGTGCCGACGATAACGCCGTCGCCATCGAAGGCGAGCATGATTTCGCCACTGACGTCGACCATCGACCAGGCCGTGCCCAGACGCAACACCCAGTAGCCCTGGAAATAACGCAGGAAATTGGCGTCTTCGATCATCTGCGCGTACATGCTGGTCAATTGCAGGGCTAGATGCTGGCTTGTCTTCGGGGCGGGCGAAGTCAGTGCGGAGACATCGAGCACCCCGAGAAACCCTCCGGTGGGGTCGAACAGCGGGGCGCTGTTGCAGGTCAGGGTAATGTGGCTGACGTCGAAGTGATCGGTCTGGTGGCAGGTGATAGCCTTTTGCTCGACGATGCAGGTACCGACGGCACAGGTGCCGGCGTGCTGCTCGTTCCAGTCGGCACCCAGGTAGAGCCCGGAATGCCTCAGGTCACGGTCTTGGCAATCGTTTCCGATAAAGTCTACGGTAATGCCGTGTGCATCGGTTAGCAGCAGCACGTAGCCCAGGCCGCTGATACGTTTGTACAGTTGCTCCATGCCGGTGCGGGCCACTCGGAGAAAATCCTCGATCTGGTCCTGGTGTTCCCGCAGGCGCCCATGCTCGACGATATGGGCTGGGTTGGGCCGGCTTGGGTCCAGGCCGTACTGCTCGATGCAGCGCACCCAAGACCGGACGATGGGATCTTCGGTGGCCGGGCTGCCATTGGAAAGGGCGTACACCCGATCGATGTGCTCTCGTTGGGACAACTGCAACATTTCCTTCTCCTCCTGTCGGTGCCGCCCGGAGGCGGCCCGACATGTGGTCTCTTTAAGCTATCGGGCCTTTGTTCAGGCCTCTGTCCAATTTTTGCTGCTTAACAAACTAACAATAGCATCTCCTGGTTTGTCTCGTGTATGGACCGGGCTTACGATCGACGCTGGGGTGGCAGGTCGGTGCACACTCCTTCGAATACCTCGGCGGCGAGTCCGACCGATTCGCAGAGAGTGGGGTGGGGATGGATGGTGTGGCCCAGGTCTTGCGGCGTGCAACCCATCTGGATTGCCAGGCAGAGTTCGCCGATCAGATCCCCCGCATGTGTGCCGACGATGCCGCCACCAACGATACGCAGCGTTTCCGGATCGACCAGCAGCTTGGTGAAGCCTTCCTCGCGCCCATTGGCGATGGCTCGGCCGCTAGCCGCCCACGGAAAGACTGCCTTCCTGAGCGAGCGCCCGGCGCGCCGGGCGCTTTCCTCGGTGACGCCGACCCAGGCCACTTCGGGATCGGTATAGGCCACCGACGGAATTTCGCGAGTTCTCGCCTGCCGGGGCAGGCCAGCCGCCACTTCCGCAGCCAGATGGGCTTCATGAACCGCTTTGTGCGCCAGCATCGGCTGGCCAATCACGTCGCCGATGGCAAAAATGTGGGGGATATTGGTCCGCATTTGCTCGTCAACCGGAATGAAGCCGTCGGCACCGAGCGTCACGCCTGCCGCCGCGGCGCCCAGGCCATCCTCGTTGGGGCGTCGGCCGATTGCGACCAGTACCAGGTCGTAGAGCTGCGGCTCCAACGCGCCTTCCGGCCCTTCCAGACTGACCAGAATGCCTTCGGGCAGAGCAGTGGCGCCGACTGTTCGCGTGTTGAGCAGGATACGGTCGAAGCGTTTGGCATTATGTTTTTCCCAGACCTTTACCAAGTCACGGTCCGCACCTGCCATCAGTCCGTCCTGCATTTCGACCACGTCGATACTGCTACCGAGGGCAGCATAGACGGTGGCCAGTTCCAGGCCTATGATGCCTCCGCCGATGACGAGCATCCGCTTGGGCACCGAATCCAGCGCCAAGGCACCGGTGGACGTCACGATGCGCGGGTCTTCGGGTAGGAAGGGCAGTGTCACAGCTCGCGAACCTGTTGCGATGATCGCCTGGCCGAAAGCGACGGTAGTGCGCTCGTTTTCCCCTTGGACCGTCAGGTGCTGGGCATCGATGAAGCGTCCCTCGCCGCGCAGCACGGTGACCTTGCGCATCTTGGCCATGGCGGCCAGGCCGGTCGTCAGTTTGCCGACCACTTTCTGTTTCCAGCTCGCGAGGCTTTCCCGGTCCACTTGGGGAGCACCGTAATTCACGCCGTGGGCGGCCAGGGCGCCTGCTTCGTCAATCACGGCGGCGACATGGAGCAGGGCTTTTGAAGGAATGCAGCCGACATTGAGGCAGACGCCACCGAGGGTGGCGTGGCGCTCGACCAGCACAGTACGCAGTCCGAGGTCGGCGCAGCGGAAAGCCGCCGAGTAGCCGCCAGGGCCGGCGCCAATGACTACTACGTCGCAGTCGATAAGATGTTCGTTCGAGGTGTGTTGCTTATCAGGCATATGAGTATTCTTAAGGTTGCTTGTTTGTTTGCTCGGGTCCGACGGACAGGCCATAGCGTTGGAGGATTTGCTGGATGCCACCCTCGGCTTCAAGGCGACTGAGGATGGTGTCGATGCTCAGGCGCAGACTTTCGTCTTCCCGGCGCAGGGCGACGGCGATCTCGTAGCGGAGGCTCGGGTCGCCGTCCTGGGCCAGCACGGCCAGGCCGGCTTCGGGAGTGCTCTTGATCAGCCAGGCAGCGGTCGGGTACCACATCAGGGCGGCATCGATTTGCCTGGCCGCCAGGGCATGGAAGATTGCCGCCTGGTTGCGGTAAAGGTCCCGGCTGTAGCCTTGGCGAAAGAGCTGGAAGTCCGCCACGGTCATCATTTCCACGCCGACCTTGCCGTCCTTGAATTTGGACAGTTGCCGATAGCCGGGTCCGGGTCGGACCACGGGAACGAAGCCGGTCACGTAGTAAGGACGACTCAGGGCGAGGCGAGGCAGGCTGCCTGCCATCACGGTCGGCAGGCCCATGAAAAAGTCGCAGCGCCCTTCCTGCAGCTGGCGCAGCGCGCGCTTGCCGTAGCCGGTATGGAACCACAGGTAGTTCAGGCGAACGCCCAGCTCCTCGGCGATCTTCCCGGCTATTTCCAGCTCGTAGCCGGCCGGCGCCAGATCCTTGTCGGAAAATGGCAGGTTGTGGGGGTCTGCGCAGACCCGGATGACCCCGGCTTCGCGGATCTCTGCCAAGGTATCGGCCCGCGCCGCAGGCAAACTGGCCAGCAGGCCCAGCGCAAGGGCCAGTCGCCGACGCCAGGCACCGATCCTCCGGGTGACGGGGGTGCCGGTCATTTTTCAGCTGCCGCCTGGCTGCGAACGTAGGCGAGGATCTTCAGGATTTCCGGTTCGGAAAGAAATTCCTTCCAGGCCGGCATGATGGTGCCGGGCCGTCCTTCCTGTACGGTGGACACGAATTCCTCCGACTTGCCCTCGAAGTGGCGCAGGTCCGGCACTGTGCCGCCGGACACTGCCCGCGGGCCGTGGCACTTGTAGCAGCTCTGGTGGTAAAGCTTGTTGCCGGCGGCCGCCAGCTGGGCGCTGTCGGGTGCTTCGGCAGCCGCGTCGTCGGTCGGCCGCTTGCCGCCCATTGCCTGGGTCGGGCCGCTCAGCACTGTGGCGAGCAGTATGGCGAAAACAGCCAGGGATTTGGAAAATTGCTGTGTGTGCATCATCGATCTCCATTAACAGAGGAGGGGAAGGCGGACCTTCCCCCGCCTCGTCAGTCCCTCACCTCGAATACCCAAAGGGTGCCGCCCCGATTGATCTTCTTGATGTGCTCGGGAACCCCCTTGCCTGCCCACAGCGGGAATGCGCCACCGTAGCCGGAGACCACGGCGACGTACTGCTTGCCATCGACGCCGTAGGTGATGGGGCCGCCAACGATGCCGGACGAGGTTTGGAAGTCCCACAGCTGCTTGCCGCTCTTGCCGTCCAGCGCGACGAACTTGCCCTCCAGCGTGCCGACGAACACTAGGTCGCCGGCCGTGGCCAGCGCGCTGCTGGACTGCAGCGGAGAGGCGTTCTGCCATTTCCACACGACCTTGTTGGTGGACATGTCCACCCCGGCCAGGTGGCCGCGGCCTGGGCCGGTCATTTCGCCATTGGCGCCTAGATACATCGAACCGCGCTTGTAGGAAACCTCTTCGTCGGTCAGCGAGACGCACATTTCGATGGACGGGATGTAGGCCATCTTCTGGTTCGGGTTGTAGGCCACGTGCGCCCAGTCCTTGCCGCCGAAGTAGGAGGGGCAGAATTCCGCGGCCTTGCCCATTTCCGGCTTCTTGCCCGGCTTGACCAGCATCTTGCCGGTGGCCTGGTCAACCGTGCCCCAGTCGACATTGACGAAGGGTTCAGAGGAAATGAACTTGCCGTTGGTTCGGTCGAGCAAGTAGAGATGGCCGTTCTTGTTGGCCTGGATCAGACCCTTGATGGTCTTGCCATCGCGCTTCACGTCGAGCAGCACTGCCTCGGCCATGGCATCGTAGTCCCAGGCATCGTTTTGCACGAATTGGAAGTGCCACCTGATCTGGCCGTTGTCCAGGTCGAGGGCGACCATTGAACTGGAGTAGAGATTGTCGCCGGGACGCATCTCGTGCGCCCACGGTGCCGGATTGCCAACACCCCAGTAAGTGAGGTTCAGTTCCGGATCATAGGCGGCAGTCAGCCAAGCTGCCGCGCCACCATATTTGGCTGAGTCCTTGCCCCAGGTCTCGTAGCCGGGCTCGCCTGGTGACGGCACCGTGTAGGTCTTCCACAGCGGATCGCCGGAGTGGGCGTCGAAGGCCTGAATGAAGCCCCGGATGCCAAATTCGCCGCCGGCCACGCCGAGCAGCACCTTGCCCTTGGCCACCAGCGGGGCCATGGTCAAGGTGTAGCCGCTCTTGTAGTCCTCCAGCTTCTTTTCCCACAACTGCTTGCCGGTGCGGGCATCGAGGACGATCAGCCGGGCGTCGAGGGCGGCGACATAGACCTTGTCCTCGTAGACCGCCACCCCCTTGGTCACCAGGCCGCAGCAGGCGTACTGACCGATGTCCTTGGGCAGCTTGATCGTGTAGCGCCACAGGCGTTCGCCAGTCTTGGCGTCCACCGCATCGACGTATTCCTGGGAAACGGCAACGATCATGATGCCGTTATTGACGGTGGGCGTGACCTGCTGACCTTCGAGGCTGCCCAGGGAATAGGCGAACTTGGGTACCAGCTTCTTGACGTTGCCGGCGTTGATCTGCTTCAGTGGGCTGAAGCGGTTGGCGTTGTAGCTGCGGCCGTAGACGAGCCAGTTGTCAGGCTCCTTGTCGGCATTGAGTAGGCGCTGGTCGGTCACGTTGCTCCACTGGGGAGTCGCCCAGGCGGCCAGGGCCGCCGAGGCCATCGCCAAGGCGAAAGTCCCGAGGCGGATTATTTTTTTAGTCTCCATTACACACTCCTTTAGGTTGAAAGATGGCCTTGCCAGCCACCGGGTCGGCCGGATCCCATGCCGGGTTCCGGTCCAAGAGGGCGAGTACGGCCCAGAAACACCCCTTCGGGGTACTCCGCTATCGAGGCCGGGGCTGCTCCCTTAAAGCTCTTGCCGTTTGAGGGCGCCTGCGATGTATCCCGCCTGGCGGATGGCCAGCGCAACGATGGTTAGGGTCGGATTCGCCGCCGAGCTGGATGCAAACTGGCTGCCATCGGAAACGAACAGGTTCTTTATGTCGTGGGTCTGCCCCCACTTGTTGACCACCCCGTCGCGAGCTTTGGCGCTCATCCGGTTGGTGCCCATGTTGTGGCTGGCCGGATACGGCGGCATGTCGATGACCCGGGTGGCACCCACCGCCTCGGACATCTTGCGGAACTGATCCAGGCCGTGGCGCCGCATCGCCGCGTCGTTGGCGTGGTCGGTCTTACTGACCACCGGCACGGGCAGGCCGTACTGGTCCTTCTCGGTGGCATGGAGGGTGATGCCGTTTTGCTCGGCGGCCAGGTCCTCGCCGCAGACCCAGACGCAGGACATGTGGTCGTACATCTCCAGGGCCGAAGTGACTTCCCGGCCCCAGCCACCCGGCTTCATGAAGGCAGCGGTGAAGGGCAGGCCGAGGGACAGGCCTTCCAGGTGGTAGCCGCCGTAAAAGCCCCGTTTGGTGTCGAGTGCGGCCTCGTCGGAGACCACGGCGGCCAGCGCGGTGCCGCGATACATGTAAACCGGCTTCTGGTGGATAGCGACGGCAGCAGCGGTGGTGTGGTTCAGGTAATTACGACCGACCTGCCCTGAGGAGTTGGCGAGGCCCTGTGGGAACAGGTTGGATGCCGAGTTGAGCAGCAGTCGGGGGGATTCGATGGAATTTCCGGCGACGCAGACGACCTTAGCCTTCTGGAACTGCCTCTTGCCGTCCTTATCAACGTAAAGGACGCCAGTGACCTTACCCTTTGAGTTGTGCTGAACCTGCAGCGCCATGGCCTGGGGGCGCAGTTCCACCCGGCCGGTGGCCAGGGCCTTGGGGATTTCGGTATACAGCGTGGACCACTTGGCGCCAATCTTGCAACCCTGCATGCAGAAGCCGATCTGCAGGCAGCCGGGCCGGTCGTCGTAGGGCTTGGAATTAATCGCCATCGGCCGCACGATGTCCTTGTAGCCAATGCGCCGGGCGCCTTCAGCCAGAACCTTGTAGTGGTTGTTTTCCGGTAGAAGCGGTAGGCCACTGCTCTTGCTGCCGGCAACACCCATCTTCTTTTCGGCCAAGTCGTAGTACGGGGCCAGGTCGTCGTAGCTGATCGGCCAGTCGATAAGGTTTGCGCCCGGCACGTGGCCGTAAGTGCTGCGAGTCCGGAAGTCGTGCGGTAGAAAACGCAGGGCCAGGCCAGCCCAATGTACTGTGGAGCCGCCGACACCCTTGACGATCCAGGCTGGCAGATTGGGGTAGGTCTTTGTGTGGTGCCAGCCGCCAGCCGAGATGCGTTTGTCCAGCCAGGAGATTTTGCTGAACATTGCCCATTCATCGTTTTCGATGTCGTCCTGGGTGTAGTGTTTGCCGGCCTCCAGGATTACGCAGCGTACGCCGCGCTGGGCCAACTCGTTAGCCAACGTTCCGCCGCCGGCGCCGGAGCCGATAATGACGACGGCGCTGTCGTCGTCTAGGTCAAATTTTGCTGCCATATTGTTGTCTCCTTACAGCCAGTCGATGTCGTCAAAGCCACGATGTAGGTAGCCGCCGTTTTCCCAGGAGGAACCCTCGTAGCCGAGCAGCGGCCAGACCGCTTTGTTGTTGTAGAGGCCGGTCACCAGATCGCCCTTGACCTTCTGGAAAAAGGCGCTGGTCTCAATGGCATGAAGCAGTCCGACCCGCTCCGCTTCCGCGCCGACTTCGGCGTAGGGCTTGTCGAAGCGCTGGCGGGCCAGGGTATTGAGGCTGCGGGAGCCGTCATCGAGCAGAGCCTTGAGCTTGGGGTCGGCGAGCGCTGCCTTGTCGTACGGTTCAATGGCCTGCATGTAGTAGCGGTCAGAAATTCGGTCATGCGGAAAAATGTCCCTGGCCATGACCAGCAAGGTTTTGCCGGTTTCCGGCGCGAGGATTTGGAAAGATTGAGCCAGCGCATCGCGGGACGAGGCCAGTAGGGCGGTGGTGGGAACGACTACAACGCCGAGGGCGGTCATGCCGCCGCCTTTGAGGAATGCCCGGCGGCTGAGTGTTGCCGTCCGCTCCAGCCGACGCATTGGGGCAGCGGGGATGGGGGACGGCTTGTTGTGGCCAGTGTTCATGTTGTCTCCTTTTATGTGGTGTTACGGTGCCGGGTGGCCTGTTTCGCGGGGGGCAAAGCGGGGGCGTTCCGGCCTGTCGTCCTGAACGGTCCGGCCGACGATGTCGCTGAAGGTGTCGAACAGGTCCCGGGCGAGTGCTTCGACGGGGACCGGGACGCCCAAGGCGTCGGCGCAGGAAAGCGTGCAGTCGTCCAGCGCCATGGCATCGGCCGGTGGGCGCTCAAGGGCCTGACAGAGAAGCTGCCAATTCGGTCGGAATATCAGGGTCCCTGAGGTCAGCAGGACGCCGTTGCGGCGCCGAAATTGAGCGAGCCCGACCATCTTGCGTCCGCCCACCACGACTTCCCAGGGCGACAGGCCGCCGAAGCAAGCCCAGGCCAGGCCAGGCTTCCCGCGGCTGTGGCTGAGTTCCTCTGGCGGTATGGCATGAGCGTCGATACCCATGTCGCGTAACAGACCAGCGTGGAGGGCGCCCAACCAGTGATAGCTGGCGACCAGACCACCGGCCAGCAGGCGATGTTCGGGGGGCAGGACGACCGAGGCGCTCAGCATCCAAGGACCGGTCAATACGGCACCGCCTCCGGCCCGGCGAAGTGCGATTTCGCAGTCCGGCGGGGCAGCCTGTTGTGCCTGCGGCAACAGTCCACTCTGGGAGCAACCCAGCACCACGCCGGGGGCTGGGTAGGTCCATAGCCGCAGGCGGGGGATGCGCACCGGCTCGTCCAGTTGCTGTGTGATCCATTCCTGTTCAGCCCGGGGCGTGGTGAGGTGGAGGCAGGAGACGGCGCCGGTCATTACAAATCGTCCGTCCGTTCGATCCGGTGGGCCAGATCGCTGAGGAAGAGGGCGGCTGGGTAGCCGTCCACTGCCCGGTGGTCGAAGACCAGATGCAATCCCATCATCGGGGCAACGGTGATCTGCCCGTCTCGGACCACGGCCCGGTCAGCCACCCGGGTTACCCCGAGGATGCCGACTTGGGGCGGGTTCAAGATGGGGGTGAAGCTGTCGATGCCGGTCATCCCGAGGTTGGTAACCGTGAAGGTGCCGCGCTGGTAGCTTCCCGGGGAGAGTTTGCCGGCGCGGGCGCCGGTGGCTAGTTCGCGGCTTTCCCGGGCCAGTTCCGACACAGACTTACTGTCGGCCTGGCGGATCACTGGCACCATCAGGCCGTCTTCCAGGCTAACCGCCAGACCGAGGTTGATGTCTTCGACCAGTTCGATTTCTTTTTCCCGCATCAGGGCGTTGAGGCGGGGGTGCTCGCGCAGCGTGAGGGCGACGGCACGCAGCACGAAGGCCGTCAGGGTCAGCTTGGGGCCGTCCGGTTCGGCCGCCTGCAGGGCCCGGCGGCGGGCCTCGCAGCGCGTAACGTCGACCTCGATCGAGTGGGCGACCCGGGGCGCCTGCCAACCCTGAGTCATGCTTCGGGCAATGGCGCCCCGCAGGCCGGCCAATGGAACCGTCTGGCGTGGCGCCGCCGCTGCGGAGGGGAGGGCTGCCGCAGAGTTCATCGTTCAGCCCTCCAGCAGGGCGAGAACGCGGCCCCGACCAAACGTTTCCTGCGGGGCAACCTGGATCGCAGAGATCTTGCCGGCGCGGGGGGCCAACACTTCGTGCGTGGTCTTCACCAGTTCAGCGATTGCCAGGGCCTGGCCTGCCTCGACGGTGTCGCCCTCCTTGACTAACCATTCCTGCAGCAGGGCTTCGGTACCTTCTTCGACGTCGGCCCATACCGCGTCATCTACCATTATTTCGAGCATTTTTGTCTCCGGGTTCAATCGAGTTTCAGGTTCATCAGTTGGCGTACGGCCTGGGCGATCGAATCCACTTGGGGAATGGCGAACTGCTCCAGCGGGCGGCTGAACGGGATCGGCACATCGGGCACTGCCAAGCGGCGGACCGGGGCCTTGAGGCGCAAGTGGTTGAGATGCTCGGCCACGATGGCGGCGATTTCGCCGGACAGGCCGTAGCTCAGGTAATCCTCGTCGGCGACCAGCAGGCGGCCGGTCTTGGCCACCGAGCGCAGCACTGCTTCCTTGTCGAGCGGAACCAAGGTGCGCAGGTCGACGATTTCGGCCTCGATCCCTTCGGCGGCCAGTTGCTCGGCGGCAAGGATGGATTTGTGCACCATCTGGCTCAGCGTGACGATGGTGACGTCACGGCCTTCGCGGACCACCTTGGCCTGGCCGAAGGGAATGGTGTAGGACTCTTCCGGTACCTCGTTGGTACTGCCCTCGAAATACGACATCCAGGACAGGCCCATGATGCCCTTGTGGTAAAGGAAGACCACCGGGTTGTCGTCGCGGATGGCCTGGATCATCAGGCCTTTGGCATCGTAGGCGTTGGAGGGCACCACCACCTTAAGGCCTGGCACGTGAGCGAAAATGGAGTACAGGCACTGGGAGTGCTGAGCGGCGTCGTTGTACCCGCCGCCGATCCCGCTGGTAATGACCACCGGGTAGCGGCAGTTGCCGCCGGACATATAGGTATTCTTGGCCAGGTGGTTGTAGATCTGGTCGAAACAGACCCCGAAAAAATCAACGAACATCAGTTCGGAAATAGGCCGTAGGCCTTCGGCGGCTGCGCCCAGGGCTGCGCCCATGAAGCCAGTTTCCGAAATCGGGGTGTCCATGATGCGCTCGGGACCGAAGCGCTCCAACAGACCGGTGGTGGCGCTGAAAATGCCACCGTACTTGCCGATGTCCTCGCCCATGGCGAAGACCCGGGAATCCCGCTCCATTTCCTGGCCGATGCCCTCGGCGACAGCCTGGGCCATGGTCAGTGTGCGGGCTTTGCTTGCTACGCTCATATCATGCTCCTGATGGTTGTGTGCGATGCCGGTCATGCCACGAAGACATGCTCGAGGGCCTCGGCTGGCTCGGGGTAGGGGCTATTGCGACCGTAGTCATAAGCTTCGGAAATGCGCGCGGAAATGGCACGGCGCAGCGCGGCGTCGACCTCCGAGCTCAGTTTTCCGAGCGCTTCGAGCTGCGCCTTGAGGGCCGGAATCGGATCGTTGGCGCGCAGGCGCTGCGCTTCGCCCTTGGGTCGGTAGGCCTCAGGGTCGCCCTGGAAGTGACCCAAATATCGATCGGTCTTTACTTCAATCAGGGTTGGCCCTTCGCCGCGACGGGCTCGGGCGATCGCTTCGCCGGCGGCCAGGAAGACTTCAACTGCATCGTTGTTTTTCACCAGCACGCCCGGCATGCCATAGCCGGCGGCACGGTCAGCATTAGAAGCGATGGCGGTAGAGTCAGCTTTCTCCACAGAAATGCCGTACTTGTTGTCCTCACAAATGAAGACAACCGGCAGCTTCCACAGCGCCGCCAGATTCAGGGCTTCGTGGAAACTGCCCTGATTGGCGGCGCCTTCGCCAAAGAAGGAAATGGCGACCCAGTCATGGCCGAGCTTCTTGGCGGCCAGGGCGGCCCCGCAGGCCTGCGGGGCGCCGGCACCGACGATACCGCTGCAGGAAAATTTGGTTGCGGGGTCGAAAAGGTGCATGTGGCCGCCCTTGCCCCGTCCCAGTCCGGTGACCTTACCGAACATCTCTGCAGTCATCGCCTTGAGGTCCACTCCTTTGGCGATCGCAAAGTGGTGGGGGCGGTGTGCCCCTACTACCGTGTCTTCCCGGCGCAGGTGGGCGCAAACACCTACAGCCACCGGTTCCTGGCCGGCCGCCAGATGCATTTCCCCCGGTACAGGGCCGGCCCCGATATCGAAGGCCAATCCCTTTTGGATTTTGGGAGGCAGCTTACCTTCGAGGTAAACCTTGACCATGGTTTCCTCGTACTCCCTGATTTCCACCATCTTTTCGTACATCCACAGCATTTGTTCGGATGTCGGTTTCATCTTTTCAATCTCCTCGTTGAATGACAGCACCAAAGTTCTTGCAAAACCCTGAGGTGGTTTTGGCAAATTCTTCAGTCCTTGGCGTGGTCTTCATCGCAAGTCCGGTGCCAGGCGGAAAAAATGCCCGGAGTCTCATCTGCGATCCGTTAGTAATTGATTGAAATAAAAACGATTTTTACGTTTTCTTGAATTCGGTATGGAGGCGAGCGGTAGGGGGGAAAGGCCTGCGACAGTTGTCGCAGGGGATGCGACGGGTGTTTCGTCCGGCGTTGCCTCAGCGACACTTTGCCGTTGGCACTTGGGGGCGGGCCGGCGTTCGGGCACGGTTGGGAGATTGGAGGCAGGGCAAGGCTAGCCGGTGCTTGGCGGCGTGCGGGGCGGCTAGGTATCCAAGGCTTGGCATTCGGCTTGCTCTTGGTATTCGGGAATCTGTCCCATTAACCGCAACCTCTGGAGTCGTGATGGACATTTATGTAAACGGCCAAAGGCTGCTATTGCCAGAAAAACGAAGCCTGCAAGCGTTGCTCCAAGAAGCGAATTGGCTGAACAAGCGAATTGCTGTCGAACTCAACGGCGAAGTGGTGCCGCGCAGCAAGTACGACTCAACCTGGTTCGTTGCAGGAGACCGACTGGAAATCGTTGTGGCAGTCGGCGGCGGTTAATCTGAATATTTACTGAAAATCAATAGAGTTAGATGATGAAAGATCCATTGATCATTGCTGGTAAGACCTACGCATCGCGCCTGCTGGTGGGGACGGGCAAGTACCGAGACCTGGAAGAAACTCGGGTTGCAATTGAGGCCAGCGGGGCGGAAATCGTCACGGTAGCGGTGCGTCGGACCAACATTGGCCAGGAACCTGGCCAGCCAAATCTTTTAGACGTCCTGCCGCTCTCGCGCTACACCATTCTGCCCAATTCCGCAGGCTGCTTTACCGCCGACGAGGCGGTGCGGACCCTGCGCCTCGCTCGCGAACTTTTGGATGGTCATTCCTTGGTCAAACTGGAGGTTTTGGGGGACAGCAACACACTCTTCCCCAATATGCCAGAAACCCTGAAAGCCGCCGACATTCTGGTCCGGGACGGCTTCCAGGTTATGGCCTATTGCTCCGATGATCCGATCCTGGCCCGCATGCTGGAGGATCTGGGTTGTGTGGCAATTATGCCTCTGGCATCTCTGATCGGCTCCGGTATGGGCATCCTGAATCCCTGGGTTCTATCCCTGATCCGAAGTCAGGCAAAGATTCCAGTGTTGGTGGATGCGGGGGTTGGCACTGCCTCGGATGCCGCCATTGCCATGGAGCTAGGTTGCGACGGAGTACTGATGAACACTGCCATTGCCCTGGCGCGAGACCCTGTGCTCATGGCTGATGCCATGAAGCGGGCGGTGATGGCTGGCCGGGAAGCCTTTCTGGCCGGTCGGATGCCGAAAAAGCCTTATGTGGCCAGCCCCAGTTCCCCGACAACCGGTTTGATCGGCAGCCTTGCTCCCTGAGTAAGACATTTCCTGGAAAAACTAATCATGAGTACTTCAGTTATCAAACAAAAGGGGCAAGCTAAAACAGCCCGTATCCCGATCAAGATCGTGCCGGCGGCCGCGCTGCCCAAGCCGGACTGGATCCGTATCAAGGCCCATGGCGACGGTGGGCGGGTTGGTCAGATCAAGGCCATACTACGGGAGAAAAAACTGCATACCGTGTGTGAGGAAGCCTCTTGTCCTAATCTCGGGGAGTGCTTCAGTAACGGTACCGCCACCTTCATGATTCTGGGCGATCTGTGCACTCGCCGCTGTCCCTTCTGTGATGTGGGCCACGGCAAGCCTCTACCGCCGGACTCCGGTGAACCCGTTCACTTGGCCGAAAGTGTTGCCGCCATGCGACTTTCTTATGTGGTGGTTACTAGCGTGGATCGGGACGATCTGCGAGACGGTGGAGCGCGGCATTTCGTGAAGTGCATCGAGGCTGTGCGTGAACGTTCACCCGCGACCCGGATCGAGGTCTTGGTGCCCGACTTTCGCGGCCGCCTGGAAGTTGCCCTGGATATTTTTCAAGAAGCGTTGCCAGACGTACTTAACCACAATCTCGAAACCGTACCTAGGCTCTACAAGGGGGTACGTCCTGGATCTGACTACCATCACTCTCTGAGGCTACTTCAGGGCTTTAAGGCCCGCTATCCGGGGTTGGTTACCAAATCTGGGGTGATGTTAGGTCTTGGCGAGACGGACGATGAGATCCTGAATGTCATGGATGATCTGCGTCGTCACGATGTCGACATGCTTACTATTGGTCAATACCTTGCTCCTTCCAGGCACCATTTGCCAGTTCAGCGCTATGTTTCTCCTGAACAGTTCAGTTTCTTTGAAGCTGCGGCTTTGGAAAAGGGATTCTCACACGCGGCTTGCGGCCCGCTGGTGCGCTCTTCATACCATGCTGATAAACAATCGAAGCATGCCGGGCTTATATAGCACGGCTTTTTCAGGTTGTTGCGGCCCCTTTTGACGGTGCCGCGGCCGTCCACCTATTGCAGATAGCCACAATGAACGTCAAAGAACAATTCCTCGCCGCCAACGCCCATGTCGACGAGGCCGCAGTCCAGCCGCTGCCCAATTCCCGCAAGATCTACGTCGAAGGCTCCCGCCCGGACATTCAGGTGCCGATGCGCGAAATCTCGCAGGACGACACGCCGACCGCCTTCGGTGGCGAGAAAAATCCGCCGATCTACGTTTACGACTGCTCCGGTCCCTATTCCGACCCGGCTGCCAAGATCGACATCCGTTCCGGCCTGCCGGCGCTACGCGCCCAATGGATTGCCGAACGTGGCGATGTCGAGGAACTGGCCGACCTGAGTTCCGAATTCGGCCGCGCCCGCGCCGCCGACAAGGCGCTCGACGAACTGCGTTTCCCCGGCCTGCACCGCAAACCCTTGCGCGCCAAGGCCGGCGCCAATGTCTCGCAGATGCACTACGCCCGCCAAGGCATCATCACGCCGGAGATGGAATACGTTGCCATCCGCGAAAACAACAACCGCCGCGCCTATATCGAATCGCTGAAGGCGACCGGGCCGATGGGCGAGAAGATGGCCAAGCTGCTGGGCCGCCAGCACCCCGGACAGAACTTCGGCGCCAGCATTCCCGAGGAAATCACCCCGGAGTTCGTGCGCAGCGAAGTCGCCCGCGGCCGCGCCATCATCCCCAACAACATCAACCACCCGGAAAGCGAGCCGATGATCATCGGCCGCAACTTCCTGACCAAGATCAACGCCAACATCGGCAACTCGGCGCTCGGCTCCAGCATCCAGGAAGAAGTCGAGAAAATGACCTGGTCGATCCGCTGGGGCGGCGACACCGTGATGGATCTGTCCACCGGCAAGAACATCCACGAAACACGCGAGTGGATCATCCGCAACAGCCCGGTGCCGATCGGCACGGTGCCGATCTATCAGGCGCTGGAAAAGGTCAACGGCAAGGCCGAGGACCTGACCTGGGAAATCTTCCGCGACACGCTGATCGAACAGGCCGAGCAGGGCGTCGACTACTTCACCATCCACGCCGGCGTGCTACTGCGCTACGTGCCGATGACCGCCAACCGCCTGACCGGCATCGTCAGCCGCGGTGGCTCGATCATGGCCAAGTGGTGCCTGGCCCACCACAAGGAAAGCTTCCTCTACACCCATTTCGAGGAAATCTGCGAAATCATGAAGGCCTACGACGTCGCCTTCAGCCTCGGCGACGGCCTGCGTCCCGGCTCGATCTACGACGCCAACGACGAAGCCCAGCTCGGCGAACTGAAGACCCTGGGCGAGCTGACCGAAATCGCCTGGAAGCATGACGTGCAGACCATCATCGAGGGCCCGGGCCACGTGCCGATGCACCTGATCAAGGAGAACATGGACCTGCAGCTGGAATACTGCAAAGAAGCCCCGTTCTACACCCTCGGCCCGCTGACCACCGACATCGCCCCAGGCTACGACCACATCACCAGCGGCATCGGCGCCGCGATGATCGGCTGGTACGGCACGGCCATGCTCTGCTACGTGACGCCCAAGGAACACCTCGGCCTGCCCGACAAGGACGACGTCAAGGAAGGCATCATCACCTACAAGCTGGCCGCTCATGCCGCCGACCTGGCCAAGGGCCACCCCGGCGCCCAGATCCGTGACAACGCGCTGTCCAAGGCGCGCTTCGAATTCCGCTGGGACGATCAGTTCAACCTCGGCCTCGACCCGGACAAGGCCCGTGAATTCCACGACGAGACGCTGCCCAAGGAATCGGCCAAGGTCGCCCACTTCTGCTCGATGTGCGGCCCGCACTTCTGCTCGATGAAGATCACCCAGGATGTGCGTGAATTCGCGGCGCAGCAGGGTATCGATGAAGCAGCGGCACTGGAGAAGGGCATGGAAACCAAGGCCGTTGAGTTTGTCAAGGCGGGGGCTCAGTTGTACAAGAAGACCTAGGAGGTGCTAATTACCCCGGGACCTGTAGTAACTCAAAGATAATTTAGATAGATTTCCCGACTTATGGGGGTAATGATCGCGGCCACGCGGTGGCCGATGTCGCCAATCGCATCGGCGTATCGCAACCCAGCCTTTATGAATGGCTCAAGCGTATAGCCTGCCCGAAGGTGAGCGGCTCGAACTGCAAGGCCAGTCAGCCGAGATACGGCGCCTCAAGGCCAAGTTGAAGCGCGTCACCGAGGAGCGCGACATCCTAAAAAAGGCCCCAGCGTACATTGCCAAGGAATCCCGGTAAGGTAGTGCCATGATGCCCACCAAACGGTGTTTTTCGAGGCTTTTTGGGCTAGGTGTACCGTCAGTATCTCCGTGTACCGTCGCCGATACCGTCAGGAATGACGGTATTTGGTTAAATCAACATAGACGTAGTTGGACTGGTGGGCAATAAAAAACCCCGCATTGGCGGGGTTCTTTGGACAACAAAGTATTTTGTTGTATTAAATTCTGGTGCGTCCTGACGGGCTCGAACCGCCGACATTCTGCGTGTAAGGCAGACGCTCTACCAACTGAGCTAAGAACGCGAAAGGGCGCGCATTATAACCAGATAAGCCGGGCCAGCGGGATTTTCGGGAAAAATATTCGCACCTCGCAGCGCGACCGACCGCTCAGTCGGTGTGCACCGTATCCAGCCGATAGCCCTTGCCATAGACCGATGACAGCACCAGCCCGCTGGCACCATCCAGCCCCAGCTTGCGGCGCACCCGGCTCGAATGGGTGTCCACGGTGCGGGTGTCGGTGGCGATTTCGCCTTGCCACAGGCTCTTGAGCAGTTCGTCGCGTGAAAAGATGCGCCCGATATTGGTCAGGAACAGCGTGGCGAGATCGAATTCGCGCTGAGTCAGGCCGGCGTCGGTGCCGCCGAGCAGGATCGTCTGGGTGTTGAAATCGATTTCGATGTTGCCGACGCGCAGCCTGGGCGTGGCCGTGGCGTGGCAGTGCCGCAGCAGGGCTTCGATCCGGGCCGTGAACTCCATGTAGCGGATCGGTTTGGCGATGAAGTCGTCGGCCCCCGCCCGCAGGATGTCCGAGACATTCTCTTCGGTGGTCAGCGCCGAGCAGACGACGACGGGAATCTGCCAGCCGTGGCGGCGGCGGATTTCATCGAGCAGTTGGCTGCCGCTGATGTCGAGCAGCCCCCAGTCGAAGACGAAGAATTCGAACGCGCCGCCATCCATGGCGTCTAGGCAGGCCCGACCTTCGGTGAAGATCTCGCCCTGATGTCCTTCGCTCTTCAGCAGCGCCTTGAGGACTTCGGCCTGCTTGCGGCTGGGGTCGACGATGGCAAATTTCATGATGTGTACTTCCGGACGGTGAATTCGACGACGCGCTTGCTGCTGCGGTCGTGGAGTTGGCCGAGGGCGATCCAGCCGGCGCCGTCGAGCGTCGCCATCTTGCGCTTGAGGTGGAGCGGGGCGCCCTGGTCGGGGGAGATGTAGGTGCCGTTCGTGCTCTCGTCGACCAGTACGTAGCTGTCGTTCTGGATGACGATCCGGCAATGCTTGCGCGAGACCTCGGAGCTGTCGATCACAATGTCGTTGGCCGCGTCGCGCCCGATGGTGATGATCCGCCGGTTGCCGGGGAAGCGCAGGGTTTTGCCGTTCAGGCGCAGCTCGATCCGGGTGGTCCTTGGCGAAGCGCCCGGTTTTGCCACAGGGGCGCGGCTCTGGGCCGGGATGGGCACGGGCGGCAGAACGGTGTTTTGCCAGTCGAACGACAGCACGGAGTGGGCCGGGTCGTCGGGCGTCAGCGGCGAGGTTTTCTGGCGCAGGGGGGTGGGCAGGGCGTCGGCCACCTCTTTCGAGACGACGATATGGTCCATGCCGCCGCAAGCGGCCAAACGGGCGGCGGCGCTTGCCGTCGTGGCCTTGCGCTGGTCGGCCGGGCCGACCTCGATGCCGATGCGGATGCCGACCCGGGTGCCGGGAAGCTGGGGAATGGCCGCGCAGCAGCGCTGCATGTCGCAGGCGCCATGGATGGCCGCCTCGGCCGTGTCGAAGGCGGCCAGCAAGCCGTTCGGCAAGGCGTGAACCAAGGTGCCGGCGCGGTTGCCAAGGGTGCGTTCGATGCGTTTCAGGCGGCGCCGGACGAGCTTGCCGAGCGTTTCGTCGTCGGCGGATTTGGCGGTGGCCGTTTCGATGACGTCGATGCGCAACAGGAAAACTCGCTGCACTTCGGGCGTGGCGGAATATTCGGAAATGGTCAGGTCCGAATTATTGAACATGGTGAGCCCGCGCTGAAAGCCGGTCGCCGGGGCGGTGCTTCGGGACCGTGGTTGGCTGGTGCCTGGCAGCGGCCTTGCCGGCCCGTGGCGATGCGCACGGGCTGGGCAGTACTTGGGGAGAAAAGAGCCGAATCGACGATGCCATGACGTTTGAATTATCTCACCCGGATAGCCGGGTGGGTGCCCTGCTGCAAAAACATCACAAATCCTTACAAAGGCCGACAATCGTGGCTGATTTGCCGGTGCTCGATATTCAATATCAGAATATGACGATATTTTGCGGTTTTGCTTTGATGCCAGTCAATGACCAGGGGATAAAGGCGTCTCGGCCGGTAGCGAAGATTGGCGCCACCGGCCGGCTTTCAGAACTGCTTGACCTCGATATTCAGCGTCTGGATGCGGTAGGCGATCTGGCGCGGCGTCATACCCAGGATGCGGGCGGCCTTGGCCTGGACCCAGCCGGCCTGCTCCAGCGCGGCGATGACGCGCTCCTTCTCGGAGAGATTCGGGTCGTTGATGTCGATTTCGGAATTTGGCGAAAACTCCGGGGTGACCGTGGCATTCATCGTGCGCAGTGGGCGCGGCGTGTTGCGTTCGCGGGTGCTCGGGAAGCGGATCAGGTCGACGTCGATGTTGCCGTCTTCTGACAGTACGGCGGCGCGTTCCAGGCAGTTTTCCAGCTCGCGGACGTTGCCCGGCCAGTCGTGGCTGGCCAGCCGGCGGTTGGCCATGTCGGTCAGCTTCAGCTTGCGTTTCTGGTCGTTACCGATCTTGCCGAGCAGGTGGCGGGCGATTTCCGGGATGTCCTCGATCCGCTCGCGCAGCGGCGGCAGGAACAGCGGCATGACGTTCAGGCGGTAGAAAAGGTCTTCGCGGAAGTCGCCCATCTCAACGGCGGTCTCCAGGTCGCGGTGCGTCGCGGCGATGATCCGGACATCGACCTTGATCGTCTTGCTGCCGCCGACCCGCTCGAATTCGCCTTCCTGCAGGATGCGCAGCATCTTGGCCTGGAAGGCCGGCGAGACTTCGCCGATTTCGTCGAGGAACAGCGTGCCGCCGTGGGCCTGTTCGAAACGCCCCTTGCGCGATTCGACGGCGCCGGTGAAGGCGCCGCGTTCGTGGCCGAAGAGTTCGGATTCGAGCAGGTTTTCCGGCAGCGCGGCGCAATTGAGCTTGACCAGCATGTTGCGGGCGCGCGGCGAGTTGTAGTGAATGGCGTTGGCGATCAACTCCTTGCCCGTGCCGGTTTCGCCGCGGATCAGCACCGTGGTGTTCCACTTGGCGACCATCCGCGCCTGGTCGAAGACCCGGCGCATCACCGCCGAGCGGCCGACCATGCTGTCGAAGCCGAACTGGTGGCGGACGGTGCGGCGCAGCAGGTCACGTTCTTCGACCAGCGTCGATTTTTCCTGGGCGACGTCCATGGCCAGGCGCAGGCTCTGGCCGATCAGGTTGGCGACCATTTCGACGAACTGGGCGCGTTCCTCGAGCAGGCCGTCTTCCGGCGCTTCGGGCTGGACGGCCAGCACCCCCTTGAGGTCGCCACCGACCTTGATCGGCACGGCGATGAAGGGCAGTTCCGGCTGGTAGACCTGCTGGCGGTTGAGGAAGCGCGGTTCGTCGGCGACGCGGGCCAATTTGATGGTGCGCGGCTTTTCGAGGACCAGGCCGATCATGCCTTCGCCCGGGCCGTACTGGTTGTCGTCGAGGATCGGGCCTTCCGGGCTGTAGATGGTGTGGATGTTGAGCTTGCCGCTGTCCGGATCGACGACGCTGATCAGGCCGCGGGTCAGGCCGGCTTCGTCGTGCAACACACGCAAGACATCGCGCAGGGTTTCGTTGAAATCGAGGGTCCGGCTGAGCACCCGGCTGACGGCATAAAGCGCGGCCAGCAGCTGGATGTTCAGCTCGTGCGTTCGGCAGAAGCCGCCGGGCGGCGGACACTCGTCGGAGAGGGGGTGGAGGGTGTGATCGTGCATGCTGTTCTCGTTCTAGTTGTCAGATCGGGTCGCCGTCTACGCGGAATTCGACGATCGCCGCGCAGCCGCCGCTCGGACTCTCGTCGAGGTCGATGATGCCGCCGTGGTCGGCGACCACCTGCTGGGCGCGCGACAGGCCGGTGCCGATGTGCTTGCCGCTGCCGCCCTTGGCCGTGAAGAAGGGCTCGAAGGCCTTCAGGCGCCAGTCGGCCGGGATGCCCGGGCCGCTGTCGAGTACCGAAATGACGATGCAATCGCCGTGGCGGGCGCTGGTCAGCGACAGTTCGCGGCGCTTCCAGCCCTTGATGTTCATCGCCTCGATGGCGTTGTCGACCAGCGCCTTGAACAGCATGCGCAGTTGCAGCGGCCGGCCGAGGATGGGCGGCAGCGTGGTCGCCGGCTGCCAGTCGACGACGATGCCGGCGCCGAGCAGGCGCGGGGTGCTGACTTCCAGCACGTCGCGCAGGATTTCGTTGATGTTCACGCTGACAACGATCTCCTGCGGGCTTTGCGGAATCACCTGGCGCAGCGTCTCGATGTGCTCACGGCTGCTGTTCAGCGCCATCTGCAGCATCGTCGCGGTGGCCGGGTCGCGGCGCTGGAGCACCGAAATGGCCGAGGTCATCACGTTCATCGGTTCTTCCAGCCGGAAGATCGCCGCCGACAGGCCCTCGCGGATCGCCGCCGTGCGTTCCTCCTCGGCCAGCACCGCCTGCAGCGCCGAGGCGCGGGCGCGTTCCTGCTCGTCGCGCAGGTTGGTCACGTCGGCGATGACCAGCAGCAGGCCGGGCTGGCCGGCGGCGCAGAAGTAGCTGTCGGCGCAGTCGCTGTGCATGCCGATTACCGACGAGGTGACCGACAGCCAGCGGGCCCGGCCGGCAGCGCGGTCGATCCGCGCCTCGCGGTTGTGCATGACCAGTTGCCGCGGGTCGTCGGCCAGCGTTTCGCGCCAGGCCGGCGTCAGGCCGTCGAGCAGCGCATGGGCCGGCTCCTTGACGCGCAGGTCGGTGACCAGCTTCTTGTACTCCTGGTTGTCGAGGATCACCCGGCCGCTCGGGTCGAGCAGGGCGAGCGCCATCGGTGCCGCATCGACGACCGATTCGATCAGGTGTTTCTGGTTGGCGACGACGCGTTCGAGGCGGTGCAGTTCGGTGATGTCGCGGTGCATGCCGAGAAAATGCGTCGTCTGGCCGGCGGCATCGACGACCGGCGAAATGGTCAGCTCGGCCAGGTACAGCTCGCCGTCCTTGCGCCGGTTGAGCAGGCGGCCCGACCACGGCTTCTGCGCCGACAGGTCGGCCCACATGGTCTTGTAGAGCTCGGGCGGCGTCGTGTGGTTGGAGAGCATCGACTCGTTCTTGCCGACGATCTCTTCCGGCGCGTAGCCGGTGACCCGGGTGAAGGTCTCGTTGGCGAACAGGATGTTGGCCCGAGGGTCGGTGATCGAGATCGCCAGGTCGGCCTGGTCGACGGCCTGGCGATAGGCTTCCGGCGGCAATGAGGATTCCGGTGCTGGTTTCGTGCGCTTGCGGGCAAGGGGTGCGGCCGACATGAAGAGGCTCCTGAGTGGATCGTTTTTCCTGACTTAGCAGAATCCATGCCGCAGGCCTGGTTGAGATGCGGCAAAGGCCAGCCGGCCTTCGTTCGGAGCAAATGCGACGAAATTCCTGTCGCGTTTGCGACAATTGTTTTTTTCAAATTCGCACCATTTTTGGGCGTGACCGTAGCATTCCGCATCGGCGTGGGCTTGGCGGGGTGTCGAGGCCTGTTGGAGCCTGTTGGCACGGCTTGTGCAGTGTAGGCAGCGAAACAACCCGAGCCCGACTGCCATGAGCGAATTCCTGCTGCTGCTTCTATCCACCGCGCTGGTCAATAACGTGGTGCTGATCAAGTTTCTCGGCCTCTGCCCGGTGATGGGCGTCTCGAAGAGCGTGGACAGCGCCTTCGGCATGGGGCTGGCCACCACCTTCGTCATCACGCTGGCCGCCGGCGCCTCGTGGATGCTCGACAACTGGCTGCTGCAGCCGCTCGGGCTCGGTTACCTGCGCATCCTGACCTTCATCCTGGTCATCGCCGCGGTCGTGCAATTCACCGAGATGTTCATCAAGAAATCCAGCCCCGGCCTCTACCAGTCGCTCGGCATCTACCTGCCGCTGATCACCACCAACTGCGCCGTGCTCGGCGTCGCGCTGCTCAATGTCGAGCAGAAGTTCAGCCTGTTCAAGAGCCTGCTCTACGGCTTCGGGTCGGCGCTCGGCTTCACGCTGGTGCTGCTGATCTTCGCCGGCCTGCGCGAGCGTATCGCGCTGGCACGCGTGCCGGCCGCCTTCGCCGGGGCGCCGGTCGCCTTCGTCACCATCAGTTTGCTTGCCCTCGCTTTCATGGGCTTCTCCGGCCTCAACGTTTAAGGGGGAATGAATATGATCGCCGCCATCCTCAGCCTGACCATCCTCGGTGCCGCCCTCGGCATCATCCTCGGCGTCGCTAACAAGTTCCTCGCCGTCGAGGGCAATCCGCTGGTCGACGAACTGATCGCCATGATGCCCGGCTCCAACTGCGGTCAGTGCGGCTTCCCCGGCTGTTCGGGGGCGGCGGGCGCGATTGCCGACGGCAGCGCAGCGCCGACCTGCTGCCCGCCGGGCGGCAAGTCGCTGGCCGCGGCCATCGCCGCCAAGCTCGGCCTGAGCGTCGATCTCTCGGCAATGGCCGACGACGGGCCGAAGATCGCCACCGTCGCCGAGGAGCTGTGCATCGGCTGCTGCCGCTGCAGCAAGGTCTGCCCGACCGACGCCATCATCGGCGCCGCCAAGCAGGTGCATAACGTCTTCCGCGAGGCCTGCACCGGCTGTTCGAGCTGCATCGAAAAATGCCCGACCGAGGCGCTGGTCATGAAGCCGGTGCCGGTCACCCTGCAGCATTGGGTGATGCCCAAGCCGCTCGCCGCCTGAGGGATACGCCATGGGATTCATGAACCTCTTCAAGCACTTCCTGGGTAACGACTGGGGTGTGCACCCGGACGACCACAAGCGCCCGGCCGCCGACCAGCCGGTGCGCGTCATGCCGGTGCCGGCCAAGCTATACCTGCCGCTGCAGCAGCACCTCGGCGGCCCGGCGCGGCCGGTCGTGCTGGTCGGCCAGAAGGTCAAGAAGGGCGAGCTGATCGCCGAGGCGCAGGGCATGGTCTCGGCACCGATCCATGCGCCGACTTCGGGCACCATCGCGGCGGTCACCGAAATCACCGCGCCGCATCCTTCCGGCCTGACGCTGCCGGCGATCATTCTGGAGGCCGATGGGGCCGACGAATGGTGCGAATTGGTCGGCTGCGCCGATCCCTTCGCCCTCGATCCGGCCGACATCGGCAAGCGCGTCGCTGCCGCCGGCGTCGTCGGCCTGGGCGGCGCCGCCTTCCCGTCGGCGGTCAAGCTCTCCGGCGCGGCTAAGGCCAAGGTGACGACGCTGGTCATCAACGGCGGCGAGTGCGAACCCTATCTCTCCTGCGACGACCGGCTGATGCGTGACGCGGCGGTCGGCATCGTCGACGGCATCCGCATCATGCTCCACGCCACCGGCGCGCAGGTCGCGCTGGTCGGCATCGAGGACAACAAGCCGGAAGCCATCGCCGCCATGCAGGCTGCGGCGGCCGGCGTCGCCCACATTGAAATCCGCCCGGTGCCGGCGCGCTACCCGATGGGTTCGGAGAAACAGCTGATTCAAGTGCTGACCGGCATCGAGGTACCGGCCGACGGCCGTCCGGCCGACATCGGCGTCATCGTCCATAACGTCGGCACGGCGCTCGCCGTGCGCACGGCGGTGCGCGAGGGCAAGCCGCTGATTTCGCGGCTGGTCACGATCAACGGCCAATGCATGGCGGCGCCGGGCAATATCGAGGTGCGCGTCGGCATGCTGGCCGAAGAGGTGATCTCCTTCGCCGGCGGCCTCAAGGGCGACGGCCTCGGCCTCGCTCGCCGGGTCATGGGCGGGCCGATGATGGGCATGCAGATTCCGCATTGGCGGGTGCCAGTGGTCAAGGGGACCAGCGGCATCCTCGCCTTCGACGCGGCCGAGGTTGCCGAACAGGAGCCGAATCCGTGCATTCGCTGCGGCTCCTGCGTCAAGGCGTGCCCGATGGGGTTGCTGCCGCTGGAAATGAGTTCGCGCATCCGCAACGAGGCCTACGACGAGGCAATCGACCTTGGCTTGAAGGACTGCATCGCTTGCGGCTGCTGCGCCTACGTTTGTCCGTCGAAGATTCCGCTGGTCCAGTATTTCGTTCATGCCAAGGGCGAGTTGGCGGCGCGGGATCGCGCCAAGCTGCGCGGCGAGGCGACCAAGAAGCTGGCTTTGCAGCGGCAGGAAAGGCTGGAGCGGGAGGCGCGGGAGAAGGCGGAGGCGGCGGCCAAGCGCAAGGCGGAGCGGGAAGCGGCGGCGGCTGCGAAGGCGGCTTCAGCCGCTGCTTCTGCTGCGGCCGGGGAGGTGGCATGAGTTCTTCCGCTGAATTAGCTGAGTTTTCCGCGCTTGAGGCGCGTCTTACTTTCTTCTTGCGTCGCCAAGAAGAAAGTAAGCAAAGAAGAAGGCGACCCTGGGTCGGCGCCGGCTTCGCCGGTTCCCTGCGCTACTCGGTGTTGGCGGGGGCTGCGGAACTCGGCCCTGCGGGCCTCAGACAGTCCTCGCCCTTTTTCCGCCAACGTCTGTGTTACTCGGCGCCTCCCAAGGGGCCCGGTAAACCACCCGGGCTCGACTGGCGGTATTTCATTTTTGGCCGTTTTTTCGGCCCGACCGTAGCATTCCAATTTTCTAGCTGCTGTCCGAGCCCGGACGCCTTTCGGGTCCCCCTGAGAGGCGCTGAGCAACGCAGGCGGGCCGGGGGATTTCGGCTGGCGGTGTTTGAGCCGCAGGCGAGTTTAGCCAGCCGCCCGGCCCACCGAGTAGCGCAAGGGACCGGCGAAGCCGGCGCCGACCCGGGGGGCGCCTTTTCTTTGGCTACTTTCTTTTGGCGAAGCCAAAGAAAGTACGCCCGCCAGCAAGGCGGAAACCCATGTCTAACAGCGGGAAAGCGCCAGCAGGGCGGAACCCCAACCCCATCGGCAACACCCGCGCTTGAAAAGCACAAAAAAGGAGAGTCCGCATGAACACGGCCGCATTGACCGCCCAGCCGGTCGCCTCCCCGCACGCCCACGGCGGCAATTCCGTCACCCGCACCATGCTCCGCGTCCAGCTGGCGCTGGTCCCGGCCACCCTCTACGGCTTCTGGTTGTTCGGCTGGCCGTCCTTCTTCCTGTGGCTGCTGACCATCCTCTCCTGCCTCGGCTTCGAGGCCATGTCCCTGAAGATGATGGGCGTCACCCGGATCAAGGCCACCTTGTTCGACGGCTCGGCACTGCTCACCGGCTGGCTGCTGGCGATGACGCTGCCGCCCTGGGCACCGTGGTGGGTGGCGGTGGTCGGCGGCTTCATCGCCATCGTGATCGGCAAGCAGGTCTTCGGCGGGGTCGGGCAGAACGTCTTCAACCCGGCCATGGTCGCCCGCGTCGCGCTGCTGGTGTCCTTCCCGGTGCCGCTGACCCAGTGGGTGCATCCGCTGCCGCTGACGACGCTGGCGGCGCCGGATTTCATCGACGGCCTGCGCATCTTCCTGACCAGCCTGCCGCAGCCGGATGCGATGGCCAGCGCTTCGCTGCTCGGTTTTTCGAAGACCGAGTTGTCGCGCGGCATCGACCTGCTGCATTCGCTGGCCGGCGAGCACGCCCCGGTGCTGTCGTGGATCGGCGCCCGGTCCGGCAGCTTCGGCGAATCGGCCTCGCTGCTGATCCTCGGCGGCGGGCTGTACTTGCTGGCGACCGGCGTCATCACCTGGCATACCCCGCTTGCCGTGCTGGCCGGCCTGGCGCTGCCGGCCGCCATCGGCCACGCCGTCGATCCGGCGCATTACCTGAGCGTCTCGGCCCACCTGCTGTCCGGGGCGGCGATGCTCGGCGCTTTCTTCATCGCCACCGATTACGTCACTTCGCCCAACACGGCGGCCGGGCAGATCGTCTTCGGCCTTGGCATCGGCTTTCTGACCTGGATTATCCGCAGCTATGGCGGCTATCCGGAGGGCATGGCCTTCGCCGTGCTGCTGATGAATGCGCTGACGCCGGTCATCGACCGCTTCGTCAAGCCGCGCATCCTCGGCCGCGACCGCCGGGGCAAGGCGCTGGACATTCCGGAAAGCAAGGGAGCCTGAGATGAATCTTGAAGCCATCCGCGAGAAGATCGCTTACCAGCCGATCCTGCTCGGCGTCTTTGCGCTGCTTGCCAGCGGCGCGCTGGCCTGGGCATCGAGCGCCACCGGCGAGGCGATCGCCGCCGCCGAGGCCAAGGACCTGCGCGATTCGCTGGCCGAGGTGCTGCCGCCGGGCCTGGCCGACAACGATTTCCTGAAGGATACGGTAGCCCTCGAAAACAACGGCAAAACCGTGACCATCTACCGCGCCCGCAAGGAGGGCGTGGTCAAGGCGGCGCTGTTCAAGGTCGCCCAGCGCGGCTACGCCGGCGATATCCAGGTGCTGATGGCGGTGGACAGCGCCGGCAAGACGCTCGGCGTGCGGGTGTTGAAGCACAGCGAGACACCGGGCCTGGGCGACAAGATCGAGGTCAAGAAGGACCCCTGGGTCAAGAGCTTCGACGGCAAGTCGCTGGGCGATCCGGCCCCCGAGAAGTGGGCGGTCAAGAAGGATGGCGGCATCTTCGACCAGTTCGCCGGCGCCACCATCACGCCGCGCGCCGTGGTCAAGGCGGTCAAGGGCGGCATGGACTTCTACGCCGAACATCGCAAGGAAATTCTCGGAGACCAGTCATGAGCGACAACAACTACGGCAGCATCATGAAGGACGGCCTGTGGGAAAACAACGTGGTTTTCTCGCAGATGCTGGCGCTGTGCCCGACCATGGCGGTGACGACCAGCGGCACCAACGGGCTGGGCATGGGACTGGCGACCACAGCGGTGCTGGTCGTCTCCAATGTGCTGGTCTCGCTGATCCGCCACACGGTCAGCTCGCAGGTGCGTATCCCGGTCTTCGTCGTGCTGATCGCGACGCTGGTCACTGTCGTCGACATGGCGATGAACGCCTGGCTGCACGACCTGTACAAGGTGCTCGGCCTGTTCATCGCGCTGATCGTCGTCAATTGCGCCATTCTCGGCCGGGCCGAGGCCTTCGCCGTCAAGAACGGCGTCGTCGCCTCGGCGGTCGACGGGCTGGCCATGGGCCTCGGTTTTACCGGCGCGCTGACCTTCATCGGCCTGATCCGCGAGTTTCTCGGTTCCGGCACGCTGTTCGCGCAGGCTTCCAACCTGCTCGGGCCGTCCTTCGCCTTTCTCGAAATGAAGCTGCCGGGTTACGGCGGCGCGCTGCTGATGATCCTGCCGCCGGGTGGCTTCGCGATCCTCGGCTTCTTGCTGGCCGGCAAGCGGGTCATGGAGCAACGTTTGGCGGACAAGGCTGCCGCAGCGGGCGAGGGCGCCCCGGCGGCGGCTTAAGGGAGAACAGACATGCAGATCGGCGTCGCCTATTCCGAACCGGGCCAGCAAATCTGGCTCAACATCGAAGTGCCCGACACCTCGACCGTCGCCGACGGCATCGAGCGCTCGGGCATCCTCAAGCAGTTTCCGCACATCGACCTGACGACCCAGAAGGTCGGCGTCTTTGGCAAGCTGGTCAAGCTCGACGCGGCCCTGAAGCCGGGCGACCGGGTCGAGATCTACCGCGCCATCATCGCCGACCCGGAGACGGTGCCGCGCAAGGATGTCGCTGAAGACGATTGAGACTACGGGATTATCCGAGCTAGAAAAGCCGAGCGGGGCGGTCGACAATACGGCTCGCCTCGTGCGCATCGAAAAAAATCAGAATTCCATCATCCATGAGAACAGCCATGCATCGTTTATTGCCCGCACTCCTGTTGCTGCCGGCTTCCGCCTTCGCGGCCGGCAACCTGCCGACCGTCGGCGGCATCCCGGTCGACTTCATCCTCTTCGCGCTGACCCTGCTCGGCGTTGCGCTGTTCCACCACTACACGCTCTACGTCGCGCTGACCGGGCTGTTCACGATCAGCCTGTACAAGATCATCTTCACCGGCTTCAAGAACGGCCTCGGCGTCGCCGGCCTGGTCGGCCACCTCGGCCATGAGTGGGTGACCATCGCCAACCTGTTCTGTCTGCTGACCGGCTTCGCGCTGCTCGCCCGCCATTTCGAGAAGAGCCACGTGCCGGTCATCCTGCCCAAGTTCCTGCCCGACGACTGGAAGGGCGGCTTCGTCATGCTGGTCATGGTCTTCGTGATCTCCAGCTTCCTCGACAACATCGCCGCCGCGCTGATCGGCGGCGCCATGGCCCACCAGCTGTTCAAGGGCAAGGTGCATATCGGCTACCTGGCGGCCATCGTCGCCGCCTCTAACGCCGGCGGTTCCGGCTCGGTGGTCGGCGACACGACGACGACCATGATGTGGATCGACGGCATCAGCCCGGTGGTCGTCTTCGACGCCTACGTCGCGGCCGGCATCGCGCTGCTGATCATCGGCTATTTCGGCGCCAAGCAGCAGCACGCCTACTCGCCGATCATCAAGCACGCCCATGCCCACACCCACGTCGACTGGGGGCGCATTTTCATCGTTGCCACCATGCTGGTCTTCGCGGTCGCCACCAACATCACGATCAACGTCAAGTTCCCCGAACTGGCCGAACACTTCCCGTTCATCGGCGTCGCCGTCTGGGCCGCGATCCTGCTGACCATCCCGGTCCGTCGCCACGACTGGGAACTGCTGCCGGAAACCGTCAAGGGCTCGATCTTCCTGCTTTCGCTGGTCCTCTGCGCCTCGATGATGCCGGTCGAGGAACTGCCGCCGGCCTCGTGGCAGAGCGCCTTCACGCTCGGCTTCGTATCGGCCGTCTTCGACAACATCCCGCTGACCGCGCTAGCCCTGCGCCAGGGCGGCTTCGACTGGGGTTTCCTGGCCTACGCCGTCGGCTTCGGCGGTTCGATGCTGTGGTTCGGCTCGTCGGCCGGCGTCGCGCTGTCCAACATGTACCCGGAAGCCAAGTCGGCCGGACTGTGGCTGAAGCATGGCTGGCACGTCGCCGTGGCCTATGTCGTCGGCTTCATGGTCATGCTTGCCGTGCTCGGCTGGCATCCGGACGAAGGCCACAAGAAGAAGGTGGCGCCGGTTGTCGCCGAAGTGCCGGCCCCGCCGCCGATGGTGGCGCAATAAGCGGATTCGGCAAATGCTACGGTCGGCCGGAAAAAATGGCCAAAATTGAAAAAACCGCCGAGAGGCGGTTTTTTCAATTGGAACCTTGCCGATTTTGGTGAATCATAGAAGCCGATGAATTCTCCCGCCCCATCCCTGTCGATGTCCGCCGACCTTCGGCTCTCCGAGCTGATCTCGGCCCTCAGTCACGCGCTCGATATCACCGAAGGCCAGCCGGAGGGCCATTGTGTGCGTTGCTGCTGGATCGGCATGCACATCGGCCGCCATCTCGGGCTGCCCGACGACGACCTGTGGAATCTCTACTACACGCTGCTGTTGAAGGACCTGGGCTGCAGCAGCAACGCGGCACGCATTTGCGAGCTGTACCTGACCGATGACCTCAGCTTCAAGCACGATTTCAAGACGGTCGGCGACAGCCTGCCCAAGGTGCTCCAGTTCGTGCTCAGCCATACCGGGCTGAAGGCCGGGCTGGCCGAGCGTTTCCGCAGCGTGCTGACAATCATGCGCGACGGCGAGCGGATCGCCACCGAACTGATCGCCACCCGCTGCCAGCGCGGCGCCGAAATCGCCCGCCTGCTGCGCTTTCCGGAAAGCGTCGCGGCCGGCATCTACAGCCTGGACGAGCATTTTAACGGCGAGGGCAAGCCGGAAGGGCTGGCCGGCCAGGCGATCCCGCTCCATTCGCGGATCGCGCTGCTGGCCCAGGTCATCGACGTCTTCCACACCGCCGGCGGTCCGCAGGCAGCACTCGACGAAATCCGCCTGCGTTCGGGCCGCTGGTTCGACCCGGCGCTGGTCGCGGCAGCCGAGGCGGTCGCCGACGAGGCCTTCTGGGCCGGCCTGGCCGCCCCGGACATCATGGCCGCGGTGCTGGCCCTGGAGCCGGCCTCGCATACAGTCGCCCTCGATGACGACTACCTCGACGACATCGCCGCCGCCTTCGGCCAGGTGGTCGACTCGAAAAGCCCCTACACCAGCGGCCACAGTGCCCGCGTCGCGTTGTACACCGACCTGATCGCCGAGGCGCTCGGCCTGTCGGCGGAGCGCCGCCGCTGGCTGAAACGCGGCGCGTTGCTGCACGATGTCGGCAAACTCGGCGTCAGCAACAGCGTGCTCGACAAGCCGGGCAAGCTCGATGCCGACGAATGGGCCGCCGTGCAGGCGCATGCTGCCTACACCGAGGCCATCCTGTCGCGGATCGATGCCTTTGCCGAACTGGCCCGCGTCTCGGCGGCGCATCACGAACGCCTGGACGGCAAGGGCTACCCGCGCGGCTTGATGGCCGACGACATCTGCCTCGAGACGCGGATCATCACGACCGCCGACATCTTCGACGCGATCACCGCCGAACGTCCCTACCGCGGTGCGGTGCCGATCCCTAAGACGCTGGAGATCATGGCCGAAAACGTCGGCACGGCCATCGATCCGCAATGTTTTGACGCGCTGAAACAGGCACTTGCCCGTTTGCCGGACTGCGTCGCGCCCTGATTCCCCGTAAAATACGCCCTTTGTTCGCCGGCCAGTCCGGATAAGGTTTCCATCGCATGACTATTTCGCAAAAAGTGCCGACCGTCGGCTTCGTTTCCCTGGGCTGCCCCAAGGCCTCCTCCGACGCCGAGCGCATCCTGACCAAGCTGCGCGCCGAAGGCTATGAGATTTCGCCGAGCTACGACAATTCCGACCTGGTGATCGTCAATACCTGCGGCTTCATCGACGCCGCCGTCGAGGAGTCGCTCGACGCCATTGGCGAGGCGCTCAATGAAAACGGCAAGGTCATTGTCACCGGCTGTCTCGGCGCCAAGGGCGACATCGTGCAGACGACGCACCCGGCCGTGCTCGCCGTCACCGGCCCGCACGCTGCCGACGAAGTGATGGGCTACGTGCACAGCCACCTGCCCAAGCCGCACGACCCGTATTCCGATCTGGTCCCGCCGCAAGGCATCCGCCTGACGCCGGATCACTTCGCCTACCTGAAGATTTCCGAAGGCTGCAACCACAGCTGCACCTTCTGCATCAT
>JAHRYW010000008.1:152627-158467 GCA_020621865.1 Betaproteobacteria bacterium
TCGCCTACCTGAAGATTTCCGAAGGCTGCAACCACAGCTGCACCTTCTGCATCATCCCCTCGCTGCGCGGTCCGCTGGTTTCGCGTCCGGTCGGCGACATCCTGGCCGAAGCCGAGAACCTCGCCCGAGCCGGCGTCAAGGAAATTCTGGTCATTTCGCAGGATACCTCGGCCTACGGTGTCGATCTCAAGTACCGCACCGCCTTCTGGGGTGGCAAGCCGGTCAAGAGCCGCCTGAAGGAACTGTGCGACGCACTGGCCAGCTTCGGCATCTGGGTCCGCCTGCATTACGTTTACCCGTATCCCTCGGTTGACGACGTCATTCCGCTGATGGCCGAAGGCAAGATCCTGCCTTACCTCGACGTGCCCTTCCAGCACGCCAGCCCGAGGATTTTGAAGGCAATGAAGCGCCCGGCCTCGGCCGAGAACACGCTGGAACGTATCGCCAAGTGGCGCGAAATCTGCCCTGAAATCGTTATTCGCTCGACCTTCATCACCGGCTTCCCCGGCGAAACCGAAGAGGATTTCGACCAGCTGATCCAGTTCCTCGAAGACGCCAAGCTCGACCGCGTCGGCGCCTTTGCCTATTCGCCGGTCGAGGGCGCCAAGGCCAACGAACTGGGCGAACTGCTGCCGGAAGACGTGCGCGAAGACCGCCGCCGCTGGCTGATGCAGGTCCAGGAAGACATCTCCGCCGACAAGCTGGCGGCCAAGATCGACACGGTCATCCAGGTGCTGGTCGACGAAGTCGATGAAGAAGGCACCATCGCCCGCTCCAAGGCCGACGCCCCTGAAATCGACGGCCTGGTCTACCTCGACGGCCACTTCGATGCACAGCCGGGCGACTTCATGCAGGTCAAGGTCATCGACGCCGACCACCATGACCTCTACGCCCAGCCTGTCTGATCGCCTGATTGGCCTGGTCGGCGCAGCCCATGTGCTGACCGACCCGGCCGACATCGCGCCTTTCGCCACCGACTGGCGAGGCCGTTACCGCGGCGCGGCGCAATGCGTCGTCCGCCCCGGCAATACCGCCGAGGTGGCTTCAGTCGTCAAGGCCTGCATCGAGGCTGGCGTGCCCATCGTGCCGCAGGGCGGCAACACCAGCTTGTGTGGTGCGGCGACGCCGGATGGCGAGGGCAGGGCGGTCGTGCTCAGCTTGGGCCGGCTGAACCGGATTGTCTCGGTCGATGCCCAGAACAACACCATTTCCGTCGAAGCCGGTTGCACACTGGCCGCGGTGCAGGACGCAGCGCGCGCTGCCGACCGGCTGTTCCCGCTGGCCCTGGCCTCGGAAGGGACCTGCCAGATCGGCGGCAACCTCTCCACCAATGCCGGCGGCGTCCAGGTGCTGCGTTACGGCAACACCCGCGAACTGACGTTGGGCCTCGAAGTCGTCCTGCCCAGCGGCGAGATCTGGGACGGCCGGCGTGGCCTGCGCAAGGACAACACCGGCTACGACCTGAAGCAGCTGTTCATCGGCGCCGAGGGCACGCTGGGCATCATCACCGGTGCCGTGCTGAAGCTCTTTCCGCTACCGAAACGGCAGGTGACCTGCTGGCTGAACGTCGATTCGCCGAATGCTACGGTCAGCCTGATAAATTCGGCAAAATCGAAATTCGATGCCCAGCTGACGGCCTTCGAGATGGTCTCGGAAACGGCGCTCGGTCTGGTCTTGAAGCACATTCCCGACAGCCAGCGCCCGACCGGAAAATCCCCGTGGTACGTGCTGGCCGAGTTTTCCGAGGCCGAGCCGGCGGTGGTCGAAAACTGGCTGGCCGAGAGGCTGGAAGCCGGCGAGGTCGGCGACGGCGTTGTCGCCCAGTCGGAGGCGCAGGCCAAAAAACTTTGGGCGCTGCGCGAGAACATCTCCGAGGCGCAGAAGATCGAAGGCATCAGCATCAAGCACGACGTTTCCGTGCCGCTGTCAGCCATTCCGGCCTTTCTGGCGGCGGCCGACAAGGCACTGGAAGAGGCTTTTCCCGGCATCCGCGTCGTCGCCTTCGGCCATGTCGGTGACGGCAACCTGCATTACAACCTGTCGAAGGCCGATGCCCAGGACAACGCCGCCTTCATCGCCGCCCAGCCCTTGGTCAACCGCATCGTCCATGACACGGTGCACGCGCTGAATGGCTCGATCTCGGCGGAACACGGCATCGGCCAGTTGAAGCGCGAGGAAATCCTGCGCTACAAGAGCCCGGTCGAAATGGCGCTGATGCGCACGATCAAGCAGGCGCTGGACCCGCGCGGCCTGATGAACCCCGGCAAAGTGGTCTGAGCCGGTCAGCCTTCGGTCAGCGCAAACGGCAGCGTGAAGCGGAAGGTGCTGCCGGTTCCTAATTTGCTGTCGATCAGCAATTCGCCGCCCATCAGTTCGATCAGCTTGCGGGCGATTGGCAGGCCGACGCCGAGGCCGCCATGGCGGCGGGCAGTCGACCCGTCGCCCTGGACCAGCAGGCCGCTGATCGCCTGCAAGGCTTCGGCGCCGATGCCGGGGCCGGTGTCGGTGACGTGGAATTCGATGCGGACCGAGTTTTCGCTTCGTTCAACCTGACGGGCCGCGATCCCGATACTGCCTCGCTCGGTAAATTTGATGGCGTTGCCGATCAGGTGCTGAAAAATCTGGCGCAGGCGTTCGAGGTCGCCGACCACGATGTCTGGGAGACCGCTGTCGGTCTCGATGTCGATGGCCAGCCCCTTGTCCATTGCAGCCTTGCGGTGCGCCGAGATCAGGCCGTCGAGCAGGTCGTGCACCACGAAGGGTTCCGGCCGCAGCCTGATATGGCCAGCTTCGAGAGCCGATAGCTCGATCAGGTGATTGAGTTGCAGCAACAGGATGTCGGCCGACTGGCGCAGGTGGTCGAGCAGTTCGCGCTGGTCATCGTTGATCGCGTCGAGCGCCAGCAGGTCGGCCATGCCGATGATGCCGTTCATCGGCGTGCGTAGTTCGTGACTGATATTGGCCAGGAACTCGGTCTTCGCCCGGTTGGAGCGTTCGGCGACTTCGCGGGCGCGCTCCAGGTTATCGACCAGATGATCCTTCTCGTGTTCGAGGCGGAAGCTGTCGTGCAGGGTGCTGTGGAACAGATCGGCGCTGCGCGTCACAGCGAGCAGGAAGATCACGGCCATGGCGGTGAAGGCCATGTGCAAGGTATCGCTACCCAGGCTGCCGACGATGGCGGCCAGCGTCATCGGCCAGGCATAAGCGCGGAAAACACTGCGGTCCGCCGCCAGCACCGGGACGGCGCCAGCCACCATGCCGGCGATCACGAAGGCCGTGAACAACTGCAGGTGAGTATTGCCTTGCGACATCAGCAACAGGCCGCCGGTCGCCCAGATCAAGCCGGAAGCGGACACCCCGTGCAACACGCGTCGGCGCCACACCTCGGCATCGGCCTGGCGGGCCGCTTCAGTGGCCTGGTTGTAAGCCCTGGACTGCATCACGCGGACACCGGCGATCAGGACGGCGGCCAGCCACCACAAAGCGATCGCCCGGTTATCCAATAGCGTCAGCGCAACTCCGGTCAGCGCCGTGGCATTGACGATGGAAACGATCTGCCCGAGCAGGACGTTGCGGTAGAGCAGCGCCAGGCGCCGCCCCAGGATATAGGCGTCGTCCGGTGGGTTCAATGCAGCGCCTTGCCTTCGCTGGCCGCGAACAGCGCGGCGACATCCTCCGGCGTGAAGCGATACTCGCGGTTGCAGATATCGTCGCGGATCATGATCTCGCCGTGTTCGGCAAGGATGGTCTCGGCGTCGGCATGGCCGATGCTGCGGATCATGTCGCGCACCTTGTCCCAGTCCTCCGGGCAGTGATAGACGACCGGCAGCGGGTCGTAGACGCGGATGCCATGGGTTTCCATCTCTTCGTGGAAGAGGCGGGCGAGCAGGGCTTCGGCGTCGTGTTCAAGGAGTTCGCCCGGCTTGACGGTCGCCGCCAGTTGCGTGACGCGGTTCCAGCCATCGGCATCGCGCTGGTCGGCTTCCGGCATCTTCTGCAGGAACAGGCAGACAGCCGCTTGCGGGCCGGCAATTGCGAACAGGCGCGACGGCTGCTGCTCGGACTGCTCCAGGTAATGCTCGAAGATCGCCGCGATGCTGTCGCCGACCATTGGCACGTAGCTCTGGTAGGGCTGGCGGGCGGTCGGCAGGTCCAGGCTCATCATCAGCTGGCCGCTCTGGTGGGCGCCGAGCAGCTCCGGCACCGGGGCCGGCAAGACCACCGGGTTGCTGCGCGCCATGCCGCGCATCTGCAGCTGCTCGTTGCAATCCATGACCAGCAACTGGACCGGGCCGTTGCCGCGCAGTTGCAGCGTCAGGCGGCCGGGCTGCTTCAACTGGCCGGCAATCAGCGCCGTCACGGCAGCCGTTTCGCCGAGCAGCTGGGCAACGGTGGGCTGATAGTCGCGGCCGACCTGCATCTGCTGCCAGGCCTCGTCGAGACGGACGATGGCGCCGCGGATATCGAGGCCCTCGAACAGGAAGCGACGGATGGTGCCGCCGCTCATTTCAGTTTTTCCGCGTAGTTTTCCGGCGTAAAGCCGACCAGCAGCTGGCTGCCGGTATCAAGTACCGGACGCTTGATCAGCGCCGGGTACTGGGCCATCAGCTTCAGGGCCTTGGCTTCGTCGACGTTGGCGCGTTCCTCGTCGCTCAGCTTCTTCCACATCAGGCCGCGCGTATTGAGCAGCTTTTCCCAGCCGGCCCGGGCATTCCAGTCCGGCAGCCCGGCCTCGGCAACGCCGGCCTTCTTGTAATCGATGAATTCGTAGGCGATGCCGTTGTCCGAAAGCCAGTTCATGGCCTTCTTCATGGTGTCGCAGTTCTTGATGCCATAGACGCGGATGGCGGACATGGGGATTCTCCGTTGGTACTGTTTTTGCCGAAACGCCGCGATTATCTCAGTTTTTTGGCCATTGCTCGGCACCCAGGTCGCGTCGGCTTCTCACTGCCAGGATTCCATGCCAGAGAAGCATTTACAACGTTGCCCGTCGCTCGCCGCGCCAATCCCCGCCTGCTGGCGGACCGCGGCCGGTAAGGTTAAATTCGGGATTGCCCTGACCATGAAAGAAATGCCCTGATGTCGCAGACCGCTGCCAGCCAAATGGCAACCGACCCCTACGCCGACGCCCGAAGCAACGTCGCCCGCCTGACTGTCGCGCAGGCGCTTGCCGGCGCGAACGCGGTGGTCGTCTATGCCACCGGCGCCATCGTTGGCAACATGCTGGCGCCCAGCCCGGCGCTGGCAACGCTGCCAATCTCGATTTTCGTGGTCGGCATGGCTGTCTGCTCCTTGCCGGCCGGTGCCATCGCCCAACGCTACGGTCGCCGCACCGCCTTCATGGTCGGCACCGGCTGCGGCGTGCTGGTCGGCCTGCTCGCGGCGTTGGCGGTGGTGCTGGGCCTGTTCTGGCTGTTCTGCGCGGCGACCTTCCTTGGCGGCGCCTATGCCGCCGTGGTTTTGTCCTTCCGCTTCGCGGCAGCTGATTGCGTGCCGCCGGAAAGACGCCCGCGCGCGTTGTCCTTCGTCATGGCCGGCGGGATATTTGCAGGGGTAATCGGGCCACAGCTGGTCACTCACACGATGAATCTGTGGCTGCCCTACGTCTTCGCCGGGACCTTTCTGGCGCAGGCAGCGGTGGCGGCCTTGTCGGCGCTGACCCTGATCGGCGTTCGCCTGCCCATGCCGACGGCGGAGGAGGTGGCCGGCGGCCGGCCGCTCGGCGTCATCGTCCGCCAACCGGAGTTCATCACCGCTGCCACCTGCGGTGTCGTCTCCTACCTGCTGATGAACTTCCTGATGACCGCGGCGCCGTTGGCCATGCTGATGTGCGGCCTGTC
>JAHRYW010000008.1:158477-172981 GCA_020621865.1 Betaproteobacteria bacterium
TGATGAACTTCCTGATGACCGCGGCGCCGTTGGCCATGCTGATGTGCGGCCTGTCCCAGGAATCGTCCAACCTCGGCATCCAGTGGCACGTCATCGCGATGTACGCGCCGAGCTTTTTTACCGGCCGGCTAATTACCCGCTTCGGGGCGCCGCGGGTGGTCATGGCGGGCTTGGCGCTGACCGGCCTGTCGGCCGCCGTCGGCTTGCTGGGGGTCGATGTGGCGCATTTCTGGCTCACCCTGATCCTGCTCGGCCTAGGCTGGAATTTCGGCTTTGTCGGCGCCTCGGCGCTGGTGCTGGCGTGTCATCGCCCGGAAGAACGGACCCGCGTCCAGTCGTTCAACGACTTCATCGTTTTTGGAACGGTGGCTTTCGGCTCCTTCCTGTCCGGCGGCCTGCTGACGGCCTACGGGTGGAACACGGTGCTCTGGCTGTCATTCGTCCCGCTGGTGGTGGCCGTTGTCGCCTTGGCGCGCGCACCAGCCGGGCGAAGCTCCTCCGCCCAGGGATGATTTGTCGCGCGCGGCCGGGGAGACTTTTTCGATTTTGGCCAAAATTTCCGGCCGACCGCGCCCCGAAGGAAGTCCACTTGGGGGATAGCATTTCAGAGCCGCCGCGATCGGCAGAAGGCCCTGGCGCCTGCTTCCGCCGGTGTCGCTGCTTCAGGAAAACCAGCGCAGAAAGGCGGCTGCCGACAGGGCGGTCGCGGCTAATCCAACCAGCCCGCCCCAAACATGACGCCGGCGTCCCGCCGACCAGGCGCTGGAGAACTTGAGCAGGAGCACGCTCACGATCAATGCTGCCGTCGCGCAAGTTAACTTGATGACCAGGGCGACAACGGCCACCCCGTGTAGATCGGGGAACTGCCCATACGAGGTCAGGCTGATCAGCCCGAATCCCGCGCCGCTGGCCGCCTGCGCCGCCCATCCGCCGAGCACCATCCAGACCAGCGCAACCGGTTGTGGTGAATCGCTGCGCTGGGTGATCCAGCCGGCGACGGCCCCGCCGGTCACCGCCACGGCGCCGAAATTGTGCGCCAGCTGCACCAGCGCGTAGGCCAAATTCTGCAGATCCACGTCAATCGATCACTCGACCGTCACCTTGACGCATTTCTCGATACCGATCGGCGTGTGGTTCTTGTTGACCACCTTGATGCACAGTTCGTGGGCGCCCGGGGCCAGGGACGCCAGCGTGTAACTGCCTTTCAGTTGACGCAGGACGGCGATTTCCTTGCCGTCGACATAAAGGTGGGTGTGGTCACCCTTCGGGCCCGGGGCGACGTCGTAGGTAATTCGGTTCTCGGCCATCGCGTCAAGCTTTGCGCCGTTGGCCGGCGAAACGATCGTGACTGCACCGGCGTCAGCCAGCGCCCCGAAGGGGAAGGCGACCAGCGCCAGCAGCATCCAGAGGGATTGCTTGTTCATGGGATTCTCCTCGCGAGTTGGTGCGGCGAAAATGCGACAGAAGGTCGTGCCTGTGCTGAGCAGTCGACATGGCCGGAGGGTATTTGTTCAACCGCGGGGCGCCTGAATGCACGTGTCGTTCGTCCTGAGGGGCGGGCAAGGGACGCATATTCCCAGTGCGTATGGGACTATGCGGCCTTTTTGATTTTTACCCATTTTTTGGGCGGACCGTAGCATTGACTGCCGCAGCTTGAGGCGGTGACATCGGCTGCCGGCCGGGGCCGGATTTTCGTGCCATCGCTGTCGGAATCGGTTTGGCCTAGATCTTTTGACGCGGCTGGTCCCGCCCTGCACGGGCGGGACGGGACTGGACGGTCATTGGGCGGCTTTCAAGCGGATATCGTTACGTACCGATTTGACACCGGCCACCTTGGCGGCGATCTGTGCTGCCCGCGCGATCTCGGTGTGGTTGTCGGCGAAGCCTGAAAGCTGGACATTGCCCTTGAAAGTCTCGACCTGAATATTGGTGGCCTTGACTTCATTGCTTTGGACGAAAGCCGCTTTGACCTTGGTGGTGATCGTGGTGTCGTCGATGAATTCACCCGTGCTTTCCTTGGCCGGGTTGCCGCCGCAGGCGGTCAGGGTGGCCAGCAACAGCAGGGTGGCGATGCCGGATTTCTTATTCAGCATGATGCGTCCTTTCGGGTTGTCCTGTCGGGCGAATTCGCCCGTGGTGATTCCATGTTAGGAACCGGCCATCGGCTTCGCTGTCAGAACTGACTGAATCGCCTGTAGGACGATTCCTGCACACCGGGCCGACTTCCTGACCACCGATGGAGGGACGAACGCCATGCCCGCATTTTTCCTGGCGCGCTACCATGAACAGTTGGCGCGCAAGTGGCACCATCTGCTTCTTGCCCTGGGCGGCGCCTTCGTGGCGCTCCTGCTGGCTTCCAGTCACTGGCAGGCGACGGCCAGCCTGGAGGCGCTCGGCGATTTGCGCCAGCAGGCGGCCCGGGTCGAGCATCTCGACAGCCTGCTGATCCAGTTGATGGATGCCGAAAGCGCGGTGCGCGGCTACCTGCTGAGTGGCAACCGGGCGCATCTCGAACCTTATGAAAAAACCCGGGGCACGATTGGGGCGACGCTCGAAGACATCCGTCGCGACCTGGCCGCATCAAGCGGCAGCGACGAGGCCCTGTCCGATCTTTCCGGCCTGGTGGTGATCAAGCTGCGCAGCCTGGACCAGGCGGTCGAGCGCGGCCTGGCCGGCGAGGAAACCCGCATCCAGGGCAAGCGCTACACCGACCGCATCCGCGAACGTATCCTCGGCTTGAAGGCGGGGCTGGGGACCGAGGCGGCAGATTCCTTCGCCCGGTCGACCCGCCATGTCGAGCGCACGCGCTGGGTGGTCGCCATTCAGGCGGGCGGCGCCCTGATTCTCCTGCTCATTCTGTTTTTGGTGGTCGAGCGGCAATTCAGGCTGCGCGAGCAACTGGCCGATCTCCTGCACAGCGAAAACCAGCGCCTCGATGCCCTGATCCAGGAGCGCACCGACGAGTTGAGCGATCTGGCCAGCTATCTGACCAATGCCCGCGAATCGGAGAAAGCGCGGCTGGCGCGGGAGCTGCACGATGAATTGGGGGCGTTGCTGACCGCCGCCAAAATGGAATCCGGCTGGATTGCACGGCAGTTCGACGGTTCGACCGGCCAAGCCTGCCGCGAACGTCTGGCGCGGCTGGAAACCCTGCTCGACAGCGGCATCGCGCTGAAGCGACGGATTATCGACGGCTTGCGCCCGCCGCTGCTCGAAGAACTCGGCCTGGTCAACAGCTTGCGCATCCTGGTTGAAGAGTTTGCCGAGGGAGAAGGCAACCCGACGCTGCAGCTGGAACTGCCGACCGAAGACCTGTTCCTGCCGCCGCCCACCGCCCTGGCCGTGTTCCGCATCGCCCAGGAGGCGCTGACCAATATCCGCAAGCACGCCGAGGCGAAGCGGGTAAAACTGGCCATGCAGGTCAAGGAAGGGCGCCTCGAACTGGCGGTCGAAGACGACGGCAAGGGATTCCAGACCGGCTGGGGGCGCGGCCGACATCACGGGCTGGCCGGCATCAAGCACCGGGTCCAGATGTGTGCCGGCGAGTTCTCGCTGAACAGCCGGCCCGGTGCCGGAACCCGGCTCAGAATCAGCATTCCCTTGCCCGGCCCGGCAGCGCCGGCCAGCGGACTGGTTCAGCAGGGCGAAGCCTGCCGGACGTAGGCGAGCAGGTCGTCGAACTGGGTGGCCTTGTCGAAAAAACGCTCCACCCCGAGGGCGAAGCAGCGTTCGCGGACCACGGCGTGACCGTGGCTGGAAAAGACCACCGCTCGCGGGTAGCCAAAGCGATCCGGGGCAAGGGAGATGGCCCGGAGAACACCGAAGCCGCTGCCCGTCTTCAATTCCAGATCGATGATGGCGAGTCCGGGTTGCTGGCGCTGCAACAGCTCCAGGGCCGAGTGCTCATCCTCGGCTTCGCCGATCACGGCGACCCCGGCCAGTTCGTCCAGCCGGGTACCCAGAGTTTGCCGCAGTAATGGCGAATCCTCGATCAGGATGACCGTCAGCGGGATTGTCCGGGGGGGGGCAGGCAGCTTAACCATGCTTTCAGTCGGCCATCAGGCCATTGCGTAGGGCATAGGTGGCCAGTTCTGCATTGCTGGCGACGCCCAGCTTGTCGAGCAGGCGGGAGCGATAGGTACTGACCGTCTTGATGCTCAAATGCAGCGCCTTGCCGATGTCGGACACCGACTGCCCGCGGGCGAGATGCAGGAAAACCTGCAACTCGCGCTCGGACAGCAGATCGTGGGCGGCTTCGGCGCTGTTGCCGGCGACCTCGTCGGCGAGCAGTTCAGCCATCCGCGGCGATAGATAGCGGTGGCCCTGGGCCAGGGTGCGCACGGCGCGCAGCAATTCGTCCTGGCCGCACTCCTTGCACAGGTAGCCATCGGCGCCGTGACGGAGCATGGCCAGCGCATAGCGTTCTTCCGGGTAGCCGGTCAGCACGAGAACGCGCAGGTCCGGGTAGCGCTGACGCAGGATGCGCAACACATCGACCCCGCTTTGCCCGGGCAAGGCCAGATCGAGCAGCAGCACATCGCACGGGATTTCCTGCAGACGGGACAATGCCTCCTCGCCGCTGGCGGCCTCGAAGGCAATGCCGATGCCCAATTCGTTGGCGAGAATTTCGCGCAGCCCGGCGCGGACGATTTCGTGATCATCGACGATGGCGACATTGATCATGCTGAATCCTCTCTTTGCACCTCTGATTAGAGCCCCTGATGGTCGGAAGATTCATCGCCAGCCCACCTGAATCGTCGTGCAGGACTCCTCCTACAGGCGAATCGTCCACCTCCGACAGTGTTTGCCGGCTGGTCCGGCTAGGATCAAATCAACCCGCGGGTCCTGCCAAGTCATGGGCGGCGGGGCGATTCCCGCCCCCCCCCGCGGGGGCCGACCACGAAGGAGGACTCCATGATCATGAAATGTCTGAACTGGCTGCTGCCAGTTTTCCTGCTGCTTCCCGGTGCAGTCCGGGCCGAAACTGCCGCTCCCGATGCCTTGGTCAAGAATGTCACCGAAGAGGTGTTGACCATTCTGCGCCAGGACAAGGGGATCCAGTCCGGCAACAAGCAACGCGCGATGGCCCTGATCGAGAAAAAGGTGGCACCGCATTTCGACTTTTCCCGGATGACCAGTCTGGCCGTCGGGCGGGCCTGGCAGAAGGCCGATGCCAAGCAGCGCGAGGCGCTGATCGGCGAGTTCCATACCCTGCTGGTCCGCACCTACGCCAACTCGCTGACTGCCTACCGGGACCAGACGGTCAGCTTCAAGCCGTCCACCAAGTTGGCGGGTGACGACGAAGTGCTGGTGCGCAGCCAGATCAACAAGCCTGGCACCCAGCCGATTCCGCTCGACTACAGCCTGGCCCGGAGCGGCGATGCCTGGAAGGTGTTTGATGTCGCTGTCGCCAACATCAGCCTGGTGACCAACTACCGCAACAGTTTCGCCAGCGAAGTCGAAAAGGGCGGTGTTGCGGGCTTGCTCAAGGCCTTGCAGGAAAAGAACCGGAAAGGCATGACCGAGCAGCCGCCCGCCGCCTGAGGGCGGGGTGGCCAGTGAATCAGGGGGGATTGTGTCTGAAATCCGTATCACCACTCAACCAAGGAGTATTCACCATGCAAACAAAAACTACATTTGTTGTTGCACTCGTTGCACCCTTGTTGTTGCTGGCCTGTGACCGGGCCGAGCAGTCGCCGACCGCCGCGGTGCCCAGTCAGGAAAAGCAGGCGATGACCCCGGAAACGTCGCCGGACAAGACTCTGGAGCGCTCGCCGCCGGCCGCCGGCCTGCCGGGGGCACCGGTCAGCGAACCGACCGCGATACCGGCGCCAATGCCGGAAAAATCGCCATCGGCGGTCCCGCCCAACGAGACAAAGAAAGCCTACTGAACAACACCCCGGCTGGGCTGCCAGTTCCGGCCAGCCCAGCCGGGGTTTACCTGCCATCCCGCCGCGCTAGCGTTGGCGGGATTTTTTTGTCGGCTTTGCCGCTGGCGCGCTAGCGTAGCCATTCGTTCTGGCCAGGGCCCGGCTGCAGACCGTGGTGTCGCGCTCGCCGAAGTCGACAAAGGGCAGGATGGCAGCCAGCGGATTGAGCAGCGCGAGACCCAGCGCGCCGGCAGCCCGGGCGGCGATCGGCGTCCCTTCCGGCGTGACTTGTGGGGCAGCGAAGGAGCCGCGCACGCGGAATGGAGAACGCAGGGTCAGGGGAGAGACATTCTGGGGTTTAGCCGTCAGCCGCAGCTCCAGGCGTTCCTGGGCAAAATCGATGCTGCCGTCGATCAGCACCACGGTGACCGGGGTTGCCGCCAGGGCGATGCGGGGGGTCAGGCGACCATTTTCGGCCTGCAGGTCGATGACCGCGCATTCGATGATCTGGCGGTCGTCACCGGTCAGCAACAGGCCCAGCGCCTGGGCGAGATCCAGTCCCAGGGCTTCGAGCGCCAGGTGGGAAATGGTGCCGTTGCGGACGAACATGGTCATCCGGCCATTGAGAGAAGCCAGGAGTTCGGCCGTGGACTGGCCATGGCCGATGAGCAGGGTTCGGCCGTGCAGGCTGCCGGAGAACCATGGCGGCGGCGTGGTGTCCTTGACCTGGCGGCGGATATCGTCGGCACTGGGCTTGGCTGCCTTCAACCAGTTGTCGAGGCGGACGCCTTCCCAGCCGAGGTCGGCACGCCATTCCGGTCGGGCAGGGCGGGCATCGATCTCCAGGCTGCCGGTCAGGCGCCCCTGGGCAGTGCTGGCGTCGATGTCGGCCAAGCTCAGCTGGCCGCCGTTCAGCGTCAGCCTTGCCCGTAGCGGGGCGATTGGCTGGCGGAACGCGGCGCCCAGGTCGACCCGGGCGAGATTGACGGTGACGCCGGCATCCAGGCGGGTCAGTGACGGCAGGTCCAGCCGGCGGTCGGGCAGCGTGCGGCCGCGCGCCGGGCGAACGATGCCGCCGTCCGCATCGCGGGTACCGAAGGCCGGGGCCAGATCGGCGAGAACCAGGTTGCGGCCCTTGAGTTCGCCATCCAGACGGGGCGGTTGCGGCCGCGTGTCGTAAGTGAAGTCCCCGGTCAGTTCGCTGTTGCCGATCCGGGCCCGGGTGACTGCGATCTGCCAGATTGGCGAGTCCTTGACGACCTCGCCGTGCAGACTGAAGGCCCCGGTGGTCGGCAGCGTCGTGTCGAAGAGGCGGCCAAGGAGGCTGAGCGACGGCCCCTCGATCGCCATGCTGCCGCGCAGTGCACCGACGCCGAATGTTCCGGAAAAACTTAGGTGCAGGCCACCGAAATCGGCCTTGCCGGCGACCATGACCGGCTCGCTGGCGGCTCCCGGCAGGGCGTGGGGCAGGCCGGCGGGCAGGGTGATGCTGGCCCGCAAGGGGCGTTCCCTGAGCTGGCCGGAAATCTCGGCCACGGTGCTTGGCGAGCCTTCGTCCTGCCGGATCTCTACCCGGGCGCCGAGATCGACGGCCAGCCCGGGGTCGCGAACAACGATTTCGCCTCGCTGCACGGCCAGGTACCCGACGCTCGGCGGCGGCCGGTCCGAGGTTTTGGCAAATTGCCAGCTGGCCCGGCCGTCCTCCAGGCGGATCAGCCGGACGTCGATCTGCCCGGCGGCCAGCGTGGCGAGATGCAGCGGCTCGGTCGGTTGGCGCAAGGCGAGCAGGTCGGCATAGTTCAGGCTCAATGTCAGTTGTTGGGCAGCGACCAGATGGGGGACGGAAAACTCCGGCGGGGCGGCGATCCACAGGCCGCCGATGTCGAGGCGGATGGTGCGGCGCAAATGCAGGCTGAACGGCGCCGCGATGCGCACCTCGCGCCCGAGGCGGGAACTCAGCAAGGCTTCGGCCGGCGCCCGCAGGAAAAACCAGCCACTGGCCTCGCCGGCCGCCAGGGCGGCGATCAGCACGGCGAGCGACCAGAGAATGCGGCGCCGGGTGGTCATTGGCTGTCGGGCGTGCCTGCCGGCACTGGCTCGCCGCCAAACGAAATTCTGGATTGCATGGGCATGCCTCCACATCGATGGCTGGGTGCTCCCGGATCCTTGCGCGGTGGCTGGATTGGAAGCGCCTGATTCAAGTTTAGTCCGGCCCTGCTCACCATCTGTCGGAATGTTCCGAATCAGCTGTCAGACGAATCCGTCACGCCGGCGTTGCGCCGGGCAGCGCTTCCGGCGAGCAGGATCAGTCCTACAAACGTTTCAGTGGCTTCCGACAGTAAGTTGCCGGGCCAGTTCATATGCTGAAATCAGCCCGGTAGATTTGCCACGGCAGCATTTTGGCGAATCGTCCAATTCCGATGGAGATCAACCATGAAATCCAAGAACAACTTTGACTCCTGCCATTGGCCCTTTACTTCCCCCTGGTGGCCAATTCCCGGCTAGACAGCAAGGCGAGGCCGCCATCACGCCTCCGGCAAGCGATTCCAAACCGGTATGAGTTGGCGTCGGACTTGCCCCATGCCCAATCAATCGTGAAAGGACAAATCATGTCCAGGATTAACAGTGATATCCGTGTGTCGCCACAGCCCATCCGCGACCGAAAAAGCCGAGTTGCCGCATTCGAATTGCTGCACCGCCATGGCGATGCCATCGCCGCGCAGATCACCGACGATGCCGTGGCGACCGATCAGGTCATTCGCCTGATCTACGACCAGGGCGGGCCGGGGACGCAGGTGCTGCACGGCCGGCCGGGGTTCATCAACATCGATGCCGAGATGCTGTTCTCGTCGCGGATCGAATCCTTGCCAAGCCGGCAGGTTGTGCTGGAGCTTCTCGAAACGGTCGAGGTGGACGAGCGCGTCATCTGCCGTTGTGCCGACCTGAAGCGCCGCGGTTTCCATCTTGCCCTCGATGACGTCTGCGACTATCGGGACGACTACACTCCCTTGCTCGACCTCGCCGACATCGTCAAGGTCGATTTGCCGAATCTCGACGACGAGCAGCTCGAGGCGCTGGTCCGCGAGCTGCGCCAGTTTCCGTTGCAACTGTTGGCCGAGAAGGTCGATTCGAGACAGTGCGCGCAACGCTGCGCGGATCTGCAATTCGACCTGTTCCAGGGGTACTACTTCGATCCGCCGGTGCCGGCCAGGGCCTGAGCGAATTTTTTCGGAAATTTTGCCGATCATGTCCAAGCCAGAACAAGCCCCCCGGTCCGCCAGCGCGACTTCGGTTTTCAGGATTCTCGATGCGACCGGCCGCGGGTATGTCAACAGGGCGCAGATCAAGGTTTTCGCCGGTTTCGAGCAGTTTTTCGACCAGCTCGATTCAACGCATGCCGGCAGGCTGGACGGCGCCCGATTCGGCAAGGCCTGGCGTCTGTATGTGGCGGCTCCCGAGCTGGATCAGCACCGGCGTTTGCAGAATGAACTGATCCTTCGCCAGAAGGAAATCGCCATCCTGAAGAAGCGCCTGCGCCAAGCCGATTCGGCGCGCCGCGAGCACCTGCTGCGACGCAAGGCGGAGGCCGATAGATCCAGACTGGAAGGGCTGCTGGAGAGCGTCAGCGACGTCGTCGTCAATGTCTCCAGAGACGGGCGGATCACCTACTTGAACCGGCTGGCGAAGCAGCGGGTAAAGCGGACAAAAGACGAGTTTGTCGGCCGCAAACTGACGGCCATTTTCCCTGGCGAGGTAGGCCAGATGGTCCAGGATAGTCTGGCGCTGGCCTCCCGGGACAAGACGCCGAAGCGCTTCGAGTATTTCAGCAAGGTGCATTTATGCTGGTTCGAAACGCGGATTTTCCCGACTGCCGAGGGGGCGGTGATCGTCTCGGCCGACATCTCGCGGCGCAAGCAGGTCGAGTGCCGGCTGCGCGAAACGCTGGAGCGTTTCCGGACGGCCAGCGAGATGGCGATGCTGGGGTTCTGGGAATGGCAGCCGGCCGATGACACGGTTTATTTTTCGCCGGAATGGAAAGGGCAGCTGGGCTATGCCGACGCCGAATTGCCCAACCGGATCGCGGAATGGAAATCACGCCTGCACCCGGACGACCGGGAGCTGGTGCTGCAACAGGTGGCCAGATCGATCAAGCAGCGCGCCGCCGATTTCGAGATCGAGTACCGGCTGGCCCACAAGGACGGCGGATATCGCTGGATCAGCGCACGCTGGATGGTTATCTCAGACGACGGCACGGCGCGCCAATCTTTGCTGTAACGCATCTCGACGTGACCAGTCTCAAGGAGGAGGCGGAGCATCTCGACTATGTGGCCAGTCACGATTTGTTGACCGGCTTGCCCAACCGCTCACTCCTGCAAGAGTTTGCCGAGCACGTGATGATCAGCGCCCGCCGTCGGAACGGCAAGGTTGCCGTGATGTTTTTCGATCTCGATCGTTTCAAGGCGGTCAACGACACCTATGGCCACAAAGCTGGCGATAGCGTCCTCCAGGAAGCGGCGCGGCGAATCGCCCACAGCTTGCGCGCCGAAGATTTGGTGGGGCGCCTGGGGGGCGACGAGTTCGTTGCGATTCTCAGCGAAATCACCGGATTTCAGGATGCCACCCGGGCGGCGACGGAATGCCTGGCATTGCTGAGCCGACCCTTTGCGCTGGGCAAGCGCCAGGTGGAGGTATTGCCCAGTATTGGCATCAGCATCTTTCCCGACGACGGGGATTCGATCGAAGCGCTGATCCACAACGCCGATATCGCCATGTATGAAGCCAAGCGTAGCGGCGGTGGACGATTCGGCTTCTTTGCCCAGGCCGGCGCCTCCCATGCCTGAGTGCCTGGCCCACCCAAGGCGATGTTGATCACTCACCGTGGTTTCCGCCGCGTGGACACCTTTTTTCGATTTTGGCCAAAATTTCCGGCCGACCGTAGCATTCCAGGACAGTAACCGTTGGCGGCAAGAAGAAGGCCCTCAGGGCTATACACCAAACCGAGGGCCTTGCCAGTGGCTCATCAGAACTGCCATCCACGCGCCCACTCCGCAAAGTGTTTCAGCCAAGTGCATGGATTTTTGCGATTTGCCTTGCTGGTAAGCATTTAGTCCACGGCGCCCGGGTGGAGTTCCGGCCATTTCACATTTTTCCGCCCGGGAAATGATCCGCCTGAAATCGCCGCGCCGGCGCGCCTGATAACATCGGCCCATGAGCCGTTACCAAGAACTCGCCAGCCAGACCGAGCAGCTGATCGCCAACGGTGTCCTGCGGGCCGGGGATCGCCTGCCTTCGGTGCGCCAGGCCTGCCGCATCCACACCGTCAGCCCGATCACCGTGACCCAGGCCTATTACCTGCTGGAAAGCCGGGGGCTGATCGAGGCCCGGCCGAAGTCCGGCTATTTCGTCCGCGCCCGGCTGGGCCGCAACCTGCCCGAGCCGGAGATGAGCCATCCGCTCGGCGGCTCGACGCAACTGCAGGTCAGCGACTTCATCTTCCAGATTCTCGACAGCGTCCGGGACCCCGGCGTGGTGCCCCTGGGCTCCAGCTTTCCCAGTCCCTATCTCTATCCGCTCGACAAGCTCGGCCGTTTCCTCGCCAATGCCGCCCGCCGCTTCGACCCGCTGGCCACCGTCACCGACCTGCCGCCCGGCAACGAGGAGCTGCGCAGGCAATTGGCCCTGCGCTACCTGGCGCAAGGGGCGGCGGTTTCGCCGCAGGAGATCATCGTCACCTCGGGCGCCATGGAGGGGTTGAACCTGTGCCTGCAGGCGGTCACCCAGCCCGGCGACCTGATCGCCATCGAGTCGCCGACCTTTTATGCCGGCTTGCAGGCCAGCGAGCGCCTCGGCCTGAAAGTCATCGAAATCCCCAGTCATCCCCGGGAAGGCGTCAGCCTGTCGGCCTTGGAAGAGGCGCTCCGGCAGCATCCGATCAAGGCCTGCCTGTTCATGCTCAATTTCGCCAATCCGACCGGCAGCCTGGTCGCCGACGAGCGCAAGCCGGCGCTGGTGGAATTGCTCAGGCGTCACGATATCCCGCTGATCGAGGACGACGTCTATGCCGAGCTCTATTTCGGGCCGCAGGCGCCGCGCTGCAGCAAGGCCGACGACCAGGCGGGGCTGGTCATGCACGTTTCATCGTTCTCGAAATGCCTGGCTCCCGGCTATCGGCTCGGCTGGGTGGCGGCCGGCCGTTATGCCGAGCGTATCCGGCGCCTGAAGCTGTCCACCAGCCTGGCAACCACGATCCCGGTACAGATTGCGCTGGCCGACTATCTCAAGCAGGGCGGCTACGAAAACCACCTGCGCCATCTGCGCCAGGCCCTGGCCCGGCAGGAGGCCGAACTGGTCTCGGCCGTCGAGCAGCATTTCCCGGCTGGTACCCGGCTGGCCAGGCCGCAGGGCGGCTATTTCCTGTGGCTGGAATTGCCGCGCCAGGTCGATACCCTGTTGTTGCACCAGCAGGCGCTGGAGCTCGGCATCAGCATCGCCCCGGGGCCGATCTTTTCCGCCCAGCGCGAATTCGGCCACTACCTGCGCCTGAACTTCGGCCATCCCGACTCGCCCCGCCGGCAAGCCGCCATGGCGACGCTGGGCGAACTGATTGCCCGCCAGCTATAGGCTGGCCCAGCCGGCCACCCGGGCGCCGAAGTAGCTGATCCCGAGCAGGGCCAGTGGCGTGAAGGCGATGAATCCGGCGACCACCCGGCGAATGAAGGGATGGGCCAGGCCGACCTCGATGAACTGGTGGGCGATCAGCGCGCCCTTCAGCCAGATGATGGCGGCGACCAGCGGCGGCAGCCAGCCGGCGCCGTGCAGCCACTGGCTCAGGCCCAGGCTGAGCAGGGTCAGCGCAATCAGCCCCAGCCAGGCGATGGTCAGGGGAAGCAGCGAGGAGGAGGGCTGTCGTTCGGCGGTTTGCATGGTTCAGACCAATACGTAGAAGAACGGGAAAATGACCAGCCAGATGATGTCGGTGGCGTGCCAGTAACAGGCCAGCGCTTCCAACCCGCTGTAGTCCTCGGCGGAATAGCCGCCGGCCAGGTGGCGGGCGAGCACCCAGAGGATGCCGAGAATCCCCCAGGTGGCATGCACCAGGTGATTCAGCGTCAGGTAGTAATAGACGGTGAAGAAGATGCCCGATTCGCCGTTGATGCCGTGGGCCAGGTTCCACTGGATCTCGACATACTTGGCGATCGGGTAGCCCAGCGCCACCACCAGCCCGGCGACCAGCCAGCCGATCGAGGCCCGGCGCCGCCCGGCGCGTAGCGTCGCCACCGAGCAGGCGATGAAGAAGCTGCTGGTCACCATCAACAGCGTGATCGCCGTGCCGGCCAGCCGGGACAGCCGCTCACCGCCTTGCTCGAAGGCCTCCGGGAAATGCGCCCGGGCGATGAAATAGACGGCGAACAAGACGAGGAACTCGAGGAACTCGCAGCTGATCCCGACCCACATGCCCTTGTTGCCCGGCACCCGGCCTTTGTACGGTTCTTCCCGGAGCGGCTCCAGGTCGGGGATGGCGATGGCGGTCACGGCGGGCTCCTGATTTTTCGATGCCGCCATTTTTCCCGCTTGGCGAAAAGATCACAGATACAGGCCTGGCGATTTCGGATCGGCACAGATGCCGGCAATCTGTTCCTATCGAAAACAACAAAAGCTGAATCTGTTTCTATTCTGGGCCGGGTGATTAACTCGCCTTCCGTGTTCTCAGGGCATCATCACCGGAAGGAAGTAAGCATGAGCAAGCCAGTCAGCAAGGTCCGCGAAGCCAAGCTGGAGTTGTATCGGAAAAAGGGAAAGATCCACGCCAAGGCGACCACCGGCCGCTTCAACAACCTGCGCTGGGCGATGGTCTGGTTCACCCAGGCGATTTTCTTTGGTGCCTGCTGGTTGAGCTGGGAGGCCAACGGCGTCAGCCGGCAAGCCGTGCTGTTCGACATCGCCCACGAGAAGCTCTACCTGTTCGGTCTGGTGCTCTGGCCTCAGGATGCGCTGCTGCTCGCCTTCGTGCTGATCCTGGCCGCCAACGCGCTGTTCTTCGTGACCGCGTTGGCCGGCCGCCTGTTCTGCGGCTTCGCCTGCCCGCAGACGGTTTATACGACCATCTTTACCTGGATCGAGGCGCAGGTCGAAGGCGACCACCTGGCTCGCCTGAAGCTCGACCAAAGCCCGCCGAGCGGCCGCAAGCTGCTGCTCAAGGGCATCAAGCACGGCTTGTGGCTGCTGTTCGCGGCGTGGACGGCGATCACCTTCGTCGGCTATTTCACGCCGATCCGCGAACTGCTGCCGACCCTGCCGGGCTGGAGCGTCGGCTCCTGGGAAGGCTTCTGGCTGATTTTCTACGGCGCCTTCACCTACGTGCAGGCCGGGCTGGCCCGCGAGGCGGTCTGCCAGCACATGTGCCCGTACTCGCGCTTCCAGGGCGTGATGGTCGATGCGGCGACCAGGAACGTCGCCTACGACGCCCGCCGCGGTGAGCCGCGCAACGTCCGCCGCCAGGCCGGCGATACCGGCGACTGCATCGACTGCGGCATCTGCGTCCAGGTCTGCCCGACCGGCATCGACATCCGCGATGGCCTGCAATACCAGTGCATCAACTGCGGCCTGTGCATCGACGCCTGCGACGAGGTCATG
>JAHRYW010000008.1:172991-177541 GCA_020621865.1 Betaproteobacteria bacterium
GCAATACCAGTGCATCAACTGCGGCCTGTGCATCGACGCCTGCGACGAGGTCATGGTCAAGACTGGCGCGCCGACTGGCCTGATCCGCTTCATGTCGGAAAACGAAGCAGCCGGGCAGGAACAGCCCGAGGGGCTGCGCAAACGGCCGCGCCTGGCCGTCTATGCCAGCCTCTTCGTTGTCTTTTCGGTACTCGGCGCCTGGACCCTGGCTGACCGCTCCCTGCTGCTGGCCGACATCCTGCGCGACCGCGGCGCCCTGCTGCGCGAAACGGCCGACGGGCGGATCGAAAACGTCTACACCCTGAAGCTGATGAACCTCGACGAGGCGCCAAGGGAGTTTACTGTCGAAGTGGAAGGCTTGCCCGGCATCGAGATCGTCGGCCAGCGCGAATTCACCGTCGAACCCGGCAGCATCCGCCCCCTGCCGGTCACCGTCGCGATGCCCGGCGACAGCGGCGAATCCGGCATCCGGCCGATCTCCTTCCGGATCGCTGCCCGGCACGATCCGGCGACCGTGGTTGTGGAAAAGAGCAGTTTTGTGCTGCCCTGAGTCTCCCTTGCTTTGGAGCGCCCAGTTTGTTCCAGGGTGATTCAGTTTGGTTCAGAGATGGTTCATTAATAATGCTACCTGTACCCGGTATTTTCTATGCATTTATTGTGTTTTGTTGATTGGGTAATGCTATTGGTATAACATTTTTGCCATTGTATATCTGGCTGGAGATTCAGCCTTCTCTACCACCGCAGGCTTGCAGCATGTCCAAAGGAATAATCTATGCAAAGGCAAATCATCGTTAAATTCTGTACTGTATTGGGACTGCTTGTCACATTGAGCCAAGCTGAAGCGGCGACAGAGTTCGCCTACAGCAGTTCTTCCCAAAGCTGGGTGGGTGGAGGGGAAACTGTTTCAGTTACGCCTGCTCTTGGTTTTACATTTACGCCGCACCGAAATTTTAACAATGGCGTTTCATTTGCTATCAACGATTTCGATACCAATCCGGATTTTGGGGCGACGAGATGGTGGTACCTGAATTTCGCTGCACCATATGACCAACCGCTAACCATCGGCAGTTACCAAGGGGCAACTCGGTGGCCTTTCCAGGAAATCGGTGCTGCAGGGCTGGATTTTTCCGGCAATGGCCGAGGCAACAATATGCTGACTGGCTCTTTTGACATCTTGGAAGTTACATATGCATTAGATGGCGAGCTACTTACTTTTGCCGCCGATTTTCTGCAGTACGACGAGGGCTTCCAGGACTGGTGGAATATTGGTTCCATTCGATACAACACCGATATCCCCGTACATATTGCTGTTGTGCCAGAGCCAAACATGCTCCTCTTGATGGGCTTGGGGCTGGGCTCGCTAGTTATGCTTGCACGGCGACGTAGACTGGTTACATCATCATGGCAACCGCTGGAGCACAGTGTGGTTTAGGCAGGTAAATTGACTCCTGAGCTCTCTGGCAAGGTTTTTTATAGGATCACCAAGCAATAGCGTCTGCATAGCTTTAAAGATCGCTGGAAAGTATAAAAGCGGCTTTGCAGCCGCTTTTTGTTTTTTTGGTTAATTTTTGCCTTCGCCCGTACTGAATTGTTTTTGCCAAAACCAGGCATCTGCCGTCGCAGCGAGGGGCGGCAGATTAGCCAGTTTGGTCGTTTGCCCATGGGATAGGCGCCGGGTCGCTACTGCGGATTGACAGCCAAGCCCAGGCATCACGATAATTCAGCCATCTGCAGGAGAGAGAGTCGTGGCTTGCCACGCTCCGCCGAAGGCGCAAACTCCCATAATCGCTCAGGCATACTGAACTGCAGAAATGATTCGCCGGCTGGAGAGTAGTTGCGAGCACCTTGGTGCTTGGCAACTCACCGAAGGGGCAGGCTCTTCTTGAGCCGAAACTCTCAGGTAAAAGGACAGGGGGAGAGGCGTCACGGAAGCACTCGATTTGAGTCTTCCGATTTTTGACGGAGTCCTTCCTGATGTTCGATAGTCTCGCCCTCGTTTTTCAGCCGCTCGCCAGCAAGCAGTTCGACCTGTTGCTGGTAGTTTATCTGGTCGCCATCACCGCCGAAGCGATGTCCGGTGCGCTCGCCGCAGGGCGCCGCAACATGGATTTCTTCGGGGTGGCGGTCATTGCCTTTGTGACCGCCCTGGGGGGCGGAACCATCAGGGATATCGTCCTTGGCAATTTCCCCATCGGCTGGACGCAACATCCCGAATACGTGTATCTGGTCATTCTGGCAGGGCTGGCCACAACGCTGCTCGCCAGGTTCATGCATCACCTGAAAGACGTCTTCCTGATGCTGGATGCACTGGGCCTGGTCGCCTTCTCGCTCATTGGCTGTAACGTGGCCCTGCAACTGGATTACCCGATCGTTGTCGTCATCATGGCCGGCATGCTGACCGGGATATGCGGCGGTGTTTTGCGGGATGTGCTTTGCAATCAGGTGCCCGTGGTTTTCTGCCGGGAAATCTATGCCGGTGTTTCGCTGTTTGTTTGTGGACTATTCCTGGCCTTGAGATCGTCAGGCATCGATACGGACCTCAACATGGTGGTCTGCTTCATCACCGGCTTCGGATTCCGCATGTTGGCGCTGCGCTATGGCTGGAAGCTCCCGACCTTTTCCTATCAGCAGCAATTCGATTAGTGCGGAATTGGGCATCCCCGCGGCGTTTTCGGACGCTGCGGTCGTTCAGCCGCGGATGGTCTGCCATGCTTGTGGCTCTTTCAAGCCGACGGATACCCGGAATTAATCGGATTCGTTCAGCAGATCATCCCGCAGTTTGCGCAGGCCGGCGGGCATTTTGAGGGTTTTTCGATCCCAGCCCTCGATCTCAAGCACTCGCTCAAGACAGGCTTCCATCAAGCTGTGGGCTTCTCTGGCAGATGCCTCGATGGTTTCGTGGACAGAATTGGGTGTTTTTCCACTCTGTATGCATTCCCGCTCATAGCGGATCAGGCTGCGTAGCCCGCGAATCTCGCTGGCGACCTGGCCAGGGCAGGCGCACATGTAAATCGCAGCCTCTTCAACTATCGTTTCCAGGTCGTTATCGCTGAATGTCTTTTGTAGCTCCATTTTTCCCTCCCAAGCTATTCAACAGGCACATTTTGGCTCAGGTCGATGCGCTGCACGGATAAATATTGGCTGCTGCATCGATCTGAGGCAATAACCGGCGCTTAGCCGGTGTGCAAGGAAGGGAAATGGGTTCAAGTATTGCCTTCGACTGGGGCAAAGCCGTAGTAGGAACCGTAAGCTGACGGAGCCGGCGCATAGGCCGCAACCTTGATCGCGTCTGCCAAAGTGACCTGGTTGGTAAGGCCATCGACCCCGCCTGCCTCCCTGAGCCATCGCTCTTCGACCTCTTTCTCGGTCAGACCGTTGAGATTGAGGTTCATGTCGAATCTTTCCGAGCGATATTCGAAGGCCATGTCGTGAGCGATGAACAAGGTATGGTCGCAAGCGGTAATCAGGGTCTCGTCCACCGGGTCAGCGCCCATGACCCGAGTGCCGCAGAACGGGCAATGGATCGGGGTGTAGTAGTACGTCTTGATCTCGGTGCGTTGAATGGTATTGGTCATGCTGTTCTCCATGTGGTTTGCAACGACTTGCCTGTCGCTTGATGTTTATCGCGGTGTTGCCTGGTAGCTGCGCAGGTCGGAATGAGACAGGCCAGCCAGTTCGCCGACGACGCGATTGATGCCCTCTCCGAGGATCCACCATGCATCTCCGTAAGGCAGGACTGTGATGCTCGCGTCGGAGCAGAGTTGTTGAGCCTTGGCTCTTTGTTGTTCTAGATTCATTAATTTATTGCTGAGTATTGACGGGTATCGGTACGAACCGATATCGCTCCTCTGCCGACTATTTGGTCGGCAAGAGGGGTTACAGGCGGCAGAGAGGCCTCGGCCGCATGGGATGATGCTTCGATGATCAGGAGAGCAGGATATTGCTTGCCTGTTTGCCCTTGGGGCCAGTGCTGATATCGAAACTTACTCGCTGACCTTCGGCCAGCGTCTTGAAACCTTGGGATTGAATCGCGGAAAAGTGGGCGAAGAGATCTTCCCCGCCGCCGTCGGGCGTAATGAAGCCAAAACCTTTGGAATCGTTAAACCACTTGACGCTACCTGTTGCCATATCTTGAATCTCCGAAAAATGACGGGGCATGGCCCCTGAGTGGGGCGAGATCAAGAGGGCGAGGTAAAAATGGGGGAATGCTGCCGCAGGACTGCGGGTACTAAACCGACAAGAAAACAACACAACAAGAAATCGCAACCGCGCACGATACGCACTGTTTGCTCGGATAGCAAACAACTTTCCAGATTTCTGCTGCTTTAGTTTGCAAACTGTCATCCCATAAACGACAGTGCTTCGTCACATTCCGGCCCCGTTTGGAGCAATCGAAAGAAAAAAGCGGCCTCGCAGCCGCTTTTTCGATTTTGGCCAAAATTTCCGGCCGACCGCGCCCCGAAGGAAGTCCCCTTGGGGGGTAGCATTTACTTCTGCAGCTTGGCGAAGGCCGCCGCCATCGCGTTGCCGGACGGCGCCGGGCCGCTGCT
>JAHRYW010000009.1 GCA_020621865.1 Betaproteobacteria bacterium
CCGTCGCGGCCGGCGCGGCCGGTTTCCTGGTAGTAGGCCTCGATGCTTTTCGGCAGGTCGAGATGGGCGACGAAGCGGACGTCCGGTTTGTCGATGCCCATGCCGAAGGCGATCGTGGCACACATGATCAGGCCTTCCTCGCGCAGGAAGCGGCGCTGGTTGGCGGCGCGTTCGGGGGCGGGCAGGCCGGCGTGGTAGGGTAGCGCCGGATAGCCTTGGGCGGACAGCCATTCGGCTGTTTCCTCGACCTTCTTGCGCGATAGGCAATAGACGATGCCAGCCTGGCCTTGGCGGCCGGCCAGGAAACCGAGCAGCTGCTTCTTGGCGTTGTCCTTCTCGACCACGGTGTAGCGGATGTTCGGCCGGTCGAAGCTGGACAGGAAGACGCGGGCTTCGGTCAGGCCGAGACGCTGCAGCATCTCGTTGCGCGTCGCCTGGTCGGCAGTGGCGGTCAGCGCGATGCGCGGTACCGCCGGGTAGCGCTCGTGCAGGGCGGAGAGTTGCAGGTATTCCGGCCGGAAATCATGGCCCCATTGCGAGACGCAGTGCGCTTCGTCGATGGCGAACAGGGCCAGCTTGCCGGCTTCGGACAGCGCGTCGAGCAGGGCCAGCGTGCGCTCGAGCAGCAGGCGCTCGGGGGCGATATAGACGAGGTCCAGACTGCCGTTGAACATGCCCTGTTCGACAGCCTGTGCCTCGCGCCAATCGAGCGTCGAGTTGAGTACGGCGGCCTTGACGCCGAGCTGGGTCAGCGCATCGACCTGATCCTGCATCAGCGCGATCAGCGGCGAGACGACGATGGCGCAGCCCGGACGGAGCAGGGCGGGGATCTGGTAGCAAAGGCTCTTGCCGCCGCCGGTCGGCATCAGGACCAGGGCGTCGCCGCCGCCGGCGACATGGTCGATGATCTCGGCCTGCGCGCCGCGGAAGGCGGGATAGCCGAAGACGTCGCGGAGGACGCCGAGGGCTGTGGAATCGCTGAATGCTACGGTCGGTGGCAAATTTTGCTCAATTTTCAAAAACGACGGCTTCACGTTTCAGATGCTCGCCGTCCCAGACCAGGCATTCGCCGCGGTCTTCGTGCCAGTCGGCAAGCACCCAGCGTTCGACATGGATGCCATCGACCATATGGTCGTGCGTCGCCGCCTGATGGGTGTGGCCGTGGATGAAGGTGGCGTAGCCGTGGTCGCGGATGAAGTCGTCGGTCGCCGCCTGGGTCAGGTCGGCGTAGACGGCATTTTTGCCCTGCTTGCGCCGGCTGCTGCGCCAGCGGATGTAGCGGCCGAGCAGGCTGCGGACGAAGCGCGGTTTGGCCAGCATCTGCTGCTGCCAGGCCGGATCGCGCACCTTGGCGCGGTAGGCGAGGTAGGCCGGGTCGTCGAGGCACAGCGCGTCGCCGTGCGACAGCACGAAGGACCATTCGGGCAGGGCCAGATCGTAGGGGTCGGGCAGCAGGCTGGTGCCGGCCGCCGTGGCAAAGTCCTGGCCGATGGCGAAATCGCGGTTGCCGTGCATCAGGTAGATCTTCAGTCCGGCATCGCTGGCGGCGCGCAGGGCGGCGATGATCTGGCGGTGATAGCGGTCGGTGACGTCATCACCGACCCAAACCTCGAACAGGTCGCCGAGGATGTACAGCGCCTCGGCCTGGCGAGCGCGGCCGGCCAAAAAGCGGAGGAACAAAGCAGTCGCCCCGGGTGACCGGGGCGACAGGTGCAGATCGGAGATGAAGAGGATCAAACGATCTCGGCCTTCTCGATGATCACGTCTTCCTTCGGCACGTCCTGATGGAAACCCTTGTTGCCGGTGGCCACGGCGCGGATCTTGTCGACCACGTCCATGCCTTCGACGACTTCACCGAACACACAGTAGCCCCAGCCCTGGCCGGACGGCGACTTGAAGTCGAGGAAATCGTTATCGACGACGTTGATGAAGAACTGGGCGGTGGCCGAGTGCGGGTCGTTGGTGCGGGCCATGGCGATGCTGCCGCGCTTGTTCTTCAGGCCGTTGGCGGCCTCGTTCTCGATCGGGGCCTGGCAGGGCTTCTGGTTCATGCCCGGTTCCATGCCGCCGCCCTGGATCATGAAGTTCTTGATCACGCGGTGGAAGATCGTGTTGTCGTAGTGGCCGGCCTCGACGTAGGAAATAAAATTGGCGACCGTCTTCGGGGCCTTTTCGGCATCCAGGTTGAGGGTGATGACGCCGTGGTTGGTGGTGAGTTTGATCATGGGGAGAGAGCCTTATTTGTCGGAAATGATCTTGACGTTCTGGATGATGACCGGAGTCGTCGGAACGTTCTGGTAGTAACCCTGATTGCCGGTCGGCACGGTGGCGATCTTGTCGACGACGTCCATGCCGTCGATGACCTTGCCGAAAACCGTGTAGCCATAGCCGCCCTGGGTCGCGGAGCGGAAATTGAGGAAGGCGTTGTTCTTCAGGTTGATGAAGAACTGCACGCGGGCCGAATGCGGGTCCTGGGTGCGGGCCATGGCGACCGTGCCGCGACGGTTCTCCAGGCCGTTGTCGGCTTCGTTCTGGATCGCCGGGGTCAGCACCTTCTTTTCTTCCATGGCCGAGTTGAAGCCGCCACCCTGGATCATGAAACCTTCAATGACGCGGTGGAAGATGGTTGCCTCGTAAAAGCCGTGCTTGGCGTTATAGAGGAAGAACTCTACCGTCTTCGGCGCCTTGTCCGGGTACAGCTCAAGCGTGATCTTGCCCTGGTTGGTGGTCATTTCGACGGTCGGGGCGGCCCAGGCAAGGACCGAGGCGAGCAGGCCGGCGGCCAGCAGGGAAACTTTTTTCAACATCAGGCACTTCCTTCGTAAATGATTTTCCATTGACCGTCTTCGCGCAGCCAGTACTGGCGCTTCTTCATCCGGTTGTCGAGATTGTTGCTGCGGTAATCCTGGTCGAAGGTGACGACGACGACTTCTTCCTTGCCCGGGTTGCGGAACACGGACAGATTGTCGACCTTGACCTTGATCCATTCCTTGCCGGCATTGACCTGCTTCTTCTGGGCGGCAAATTCGTTGAAACTCTGTTCGCCGGACTGGAAGCGCTTCGAATAGTGTTTCAGGTAACGGTCGGTATCGCGGCTTTCCCAGTCGGCGCGCCAGGCGTCGATGGTCTTGTTCAGTTCGCTGCGTTCCCGCGCCCAGTCGTCGAGCGACAGCCATTCGACCGAATTGCTGATGATCACCGGGGTCAGGCCGACCTGCAGGTTCTTGGCGACGACGTCGAGATCCTGGTTGGTCAGCACGACGCAGCCGTCGGAAGCGCGCGGCGGGCGGGCGAAGGTGTCGGACGGCGTGCCGTGCAGCCAGATGCCGCTGCCGCTGCGCCCCTGGCGCTTGTCCCACTCGTTCGGGTAGTTCAGCGGATAGGCGCCGCTGCCGTAGAGGTCGGCCAGCTTTTGGCGGGGCAGGTTGGCCGTCACGTGATAAACGCCGACCGGGGTCTTCTTGTCGCCCTCGACGACTTTCTCGGCGCCCAGCTTGCCCTGCGTCACGTAGTAATCGGCGATGAAGCGCGGCTGGCCGTCGTGGCTGCGGTCGTTCTCGTACAGGTAAAGGCGCGAGCGCTGGGTGTCGACGACGATGGCGTAACGCTGGTCCGGCTGCATCTGCAGCAGGTAGCGCGGTACGAAATCGGCCGGTGGCTTCTCGCGATAGGCTTTCAGACGGGCAATCGCCTCGGCGCGCAGGTCGGCCACCTTGTCGGCCGGGGCGTCGCTGAGGGCGCCGAAGCTGCGGATCGGCTGGGCGCGGGCGAGCAGCAGGTCGCCCTTGATCAGGTTGGCCAGCCGGTAGTTCGGATGCTGGCGAATCAGCGCCTCAGTCAGTTGCAGCGCGTTGTTCAGGCGGTTGCCTTCGATCTCGGCGAAGATGCGGGCCAGGGTTTCCTCCGGCCCGACGTCGGAAACGGTGAGCGGGAAACCTGGGTCGGCAGCCAGCATGTCGCGGGCGCTTTGGGCGCTGGACAGCGCTGCGCCGGACTGGCCGGCAGAGGTGTTCGGTCGGTCGGCCAGCTTGGCCAGGGCGCCGGCAGTAACCGTGGCGGCCACTGCCAGCAGGATGAAGCGGATCTTTACCCTCACCGAGCGTCTTCGTCCTTGATCAGCCACTTGCCGCCGCTACGAACGAGAGCCAGGGTCTTGGTGGTCGTGCTGTCCATGCCGCGAGCCTGATAGCGTTGGCGGAACTTGGCGGTTGCCTTGTCGCCATTGACGACGATTTGCGGCGTGTCGATGGAGACAGAAATCTTGCCACCCTTGCCGGCGATGCGCTTTTCGCGTTCATGTTCCCAGGCCTTGCGGCTCATGCCCTTGGGCGTGTCGAAATCGCTGGCGTAGGCGCCGAGGTAGGCCTTCATGTCCTTGCGCGACCAGGCGTCGGCCCAGGCGACGATGGCCTTGGCCACGTCATCGTTGGCGCCGCCAACTGCAGCCTTTTCAGGGGCGGCGGCAGGCGCGGCCGCGACGTTGGCCGGCTTGGCGACCGGGGCCGGGGAGGTAGCGGCGCCAGCACCGGCGGTCGAGGCGACAACCGTCGCGCTGGCGGCGACCGGGGCGCTCGGCTTGGCGGCTGCCGGTGCCGGGGCAGCGACCGGGGCGGGGGCTGTTGCCGGAGCGGCGGCTACGGCCGGGGCCGGCGTCGGCTTGACGTTGCCCTTGCCGGAGGTGGTGATCAGGTCGCGGATCAAGGCCAGCTTGTTCTGGGTTGCGGAATTGGAGTTGTCCAGTTGCAGCGCCTTGTCGTAGGCCTGGCTGGCCAGCTTGGCGTAGACGTCGCCGAGGTTCTCATAGGCGATGGCGTAGGACGGATGGGTGCGGATGGCCATTTCCAGCGCGGTGCGGGCCTTGTCGTACTGCTTCTGCTGGGCGTAGAGCACGGCCAGGTTGTTGTACGGCTCGGGCAGCTCCGGGTAGTCCTCGGACAGCTTGGTGAAGACGGCGATGGCCTCGGCCGGCTTGTTCATTTCGGTGAAGATCAAACCCTTCAGGAAGCGACCCTGGGCATCCTTGGGGCGGCTGCTCAGGTAGGCGTCGACCTTTTCCATAGCTTGCGGGTATTGGCCCTGCTTGATCAGGCGCTGCACTTCCGGCAGGTTGTCGGCAAAGGACGGGGCGGCAAAACCGATGGCCAAGCCGATCGCCAGTGCGCGCAACGTCTTGAACTGCTGAAAACGGGGCTGGAGCGGGGAAGTGGAGGTCATCGCTGTGCTATACTTTTCAGGGTTATTTAATCCCCCGATTCTACCAAAAACGCCGGTGAATCCATAGGTTTTAGCGTCCCGGCGACGCCTCGAATCCATCCCCGCATGCTCAAGATATACAACTCCCTCAAGCGCGAAAAACAGGCTTTCAATCCGATCGAACCGAACAAGGTTCGCATGTATGTCTGCGGCATGACCGTCTACGACTTTTGCCACCTCGGCCATGCCCGGGTGATGGTTGTCTTCGACATGGTTTACCGCTGGCTGAAAGCTTCCGGCTATGACGTGACTTATGTCCGCAACATTACCGATATCGACGACAAGATCATCAAGCGGGCCATCGAGAACGGCGAGACGATCCAGCAGCTGACCAACCGCTTCATCGCCGCCATGCACGAGGATGCCGACGCGCTCGGCGTGTTGCGCCCCGACCACGAGCCGCGCGCCACCGAGTACGTGCCGGAAATGCTCGATTTGATCGGCAAGCTCGAAGCCAACGGCCTGGCTTACCACGCCACCGACGGCGACGTGAATTACGCGGTGCGCAAGTTCCCCGGTTACGGCAAGCTGTCCGGTAAGTCGCTGGACGATTTGCGGGCCGGCGAGCGGGTCGAGGTCGATTCGGCCAAGCAGGACCCGCTTGATTTCGTGCTCTGGAAGCACGCCAAGCCGGGCGAGCCGGCCTGGGAATCGCCGTGGGGCGAGGGCCGGCCGGGCTGGCACATCGAATGTTCGGCGATGAGCTCCAAGCTGCTCGGCCAGCATTTCGACATCCACGGTGGCGGCCAGGACCTGCAGTTCCCGCACCATGAGAACGAGATCGCCCAGTCGGAAGGCGCCAACTGCTGCTCCTTCGTCAATTACTGGATGCACAACGGCTTCGTGCGCGTCGACAACGAGAAGATGTCGAAGTCGCTGGGCAATTTCTTCACCATTCGCACGGTGCTCGAACAGTTCGATGCCGAAGTGGTCCGTTTCTTCATCCTGCGTGCCCATTACCGCAGCCCGCTGAATTATTCGGATGCCCATCTCGACGACGCGAAACGCAGTCTGGACAGCCTGTATTTTGCGCTGCGCGACGTGCCGCCGGTGGCCGTTACGATCGACTGGAGCAATGACTTCGCCAGCCGCTTCGCCGCCTCGCTGAATGAGGATTTCGACTCGCACGGGGCGATTGCCGTGCTGTTCGAGCTGGCCGCCGAGGTCAATCGGCAGAAGAGCGCCGAACTATCCGGTCTGTTGAAGGCGCTGGCCGGTGTGATCGGCCTGCTTGAGCGCGAACCGATGGCCTACCTGCAGGGCGGCAGCAAGGCCGGCGGGCTGGACGAAGCGGCCATCGAGCAGTTGATCGCCGACCGCGCGGCAGCCAAGAAGGCGAAGAATTTTGCCGAAGCCGACCGTATTCGCGACGAACTGAAGGCCGCCGGCATCGTGCTCGACGACAGTCCGCAGGGAACGACCTGGCGGCGTGCCTGAGCGCTGACCTCCAATGAAAAACGGCCCTCGAACGGGCCGTTTTTTTTGCCTGACCGTAGCGTTTTACTTCAACAGCCTACCGCCCGGGCCGACCACGGTCAGCTCGACGAAATGCGAAGCCTGGCGGGCTGTGGCGCTGTAGTTGATGCGGTAGCCACCGATATCGGTGTTGCTCAGGCTTTCCAGGGCGCTGACCAGCTTGTCGCGGGTCAGGTCCTTGCCAGCACGCTTCAGGCCTTCGACCAGGGTGCGGGCCATGATGTAGCCTTCCAGGCCGTAGTAAGTGAACTGCTGCTTTTCGGACAGCTTCTGGTAATCGCGAACGACCGGCACGACGTTGTTCCAGGGGTAGGGCACGACCTGCGAGACGACGATGCCGCGGGCATCCGCGCCGAGTTCCTGAACCATCTGCTCGGCGCCGACCGGCGACAGCGTCGATAGCATCGGGTTCTGGCCGATCTTTTTCATTGCCTTGACGAAGGCTGCGGTCGGTTTGTAGAGCGTGACCATGACCACGGCCTGCGGTGTCGCCTTGGCAATCGCTTCGACGGCCTTGGCGACGTCGACCGAGTTTCGCTCGACGGTGCCGACGGCAGACGGGGCCATGTTGTGCTTCTTCAGGGCGCTCGTGACGCCTTCCAGGCCGGATTTGCCGAAGCCGTCGTTCTGGTAGAAGACGGCGATGTTCTTCAGGCCGAGCGCCACCAGTTGATTGACGATGACTTCTGTTTCGTCGGCGTAGCTGGCGCGGACGTTGAACATGTAGCGGGTGTTCGGGTTGCTGCTCATTGCCTCGCGCAGCGTGCCAGCGCCGGAAATGGTGCCGATCAGCGGTACTTTGGCTGGGCCGAAGACGGTGTTCATGGCCTCGGTGGTCGGGCTGGATCCGTAGAAGGCAAGCAGTGCAAAAGCGTTTTTCTCGTTGATCAGCGACTTGGTGTTGGCGACGGCGCGTTCGGTTTCATAACCGTCATCAAGCGCGACCAGCGACAGCTTGCGGCCGTTGATGCCGCCGCCCTTGTTGATCTGGGCGAAATAGGCCTCGATGGTTTGCCGCATGTCGACGCCGTAGGCGCCGTTCGGGCCCGAGAAGGGGGAAGACATGCCGATCGTGATGCTCGAATCGGTGACTCCGGGCTCGGCCCAGCTCAGCGTGGAAATGACCATTGCGCCAATGGCGGCCAGTCGCTTCAGGACATGCATGGTTAGTCTCCTCCCTTGTTTTAATCGTTTGATTCTAGCAGTCATTCGCGACTGGAGGGAACGCGGCAAGGCCTGGATTCAGGCGAATTCCGGAATGCTACGGTCGGCCGGTAAAAATGGCCAAAAACGAAAAAAGCCCCGAGGCCGGAAATGTTCCTAGCCTCGGGGCTTTTTGTGTCGGTTATGGCCGGGATTAATCCCCGAAGAACTCCTTCACTTTGTCCATCCACGACTTGGAGCGCGGGTTGTGCTTGGCGCTGTTGTCCTTGCTCGACTCTTCCAGTTCGCGCAGCAGTTCCTTCTGGCGGTCGGTCAGGTTGACCGGGGTTTCGACGACGACGTGGCACATCAGGTCGCCGTGGGTGTGGCTGCGCACGCCCTTGATGCCCTTGCCGCGCAGGCGGAAGACCCGTCCGGACTGGGTTTCCGGCGGAATCTTGATGGCCGCGGCGCCGTCCAGCGTCGGGATCTCGATTTCGCCGCCGAGCGCGGCAGTGGTGAAGGAGATCGGCATTTCGCAATGCAGGTCGTTGTGGTCGCGGGTGAAGACAGCGTGCGGCTTCAAGTGGATCTGCACGTAGAGGTCGCCCGGCGGGCCGCCGTTGACGCCATGCTCGCCTTCGCCAGACAGCCGGATGCGATCGCCTTCGTCCACGCCAGCCGGAATCTTGACGGCCAGCGTCTTGTGCTGCTTGATGCGGCCGGCGCCGTCGCAGTGCTTGCACGGGTCGGCGATGAAGCGGCCGGTGCCGTGGCACTTGTGGCAGGTCTGCTGGATCGAGAAGAAGCCCTGTTGCAGGCGGACCTGGCCGGAGCCGCCGCAGGTCGGGCAGGTCTTCGGCTGGGTGCCGGGCTTGGCGCCGGAGCCGTGGCAGGGCTCGCAGACTTCCATGGTCGGAATGCGAATCTTGGTTTCCGTGCCGTGGGCCGCCTGTTCGAGCGTGATTTCCAGGTTGTAGCGCAGGTCGGCGCCGCGGTAGATGTTGGAGCGACCGCCGCCGCCACCGCCGCCGCGGCCACCGAAGATTTCGTCGAAGATGCCGCCGAAGGCGTCGGCAAAACCGCCGCCACCGCCGCCGAAACCGCCGCCCATGCCGGCCTGCGGGTCGACGCCGGCGTGGCCGTACTGGTCGTAGGCGGCGCGCTTCTGGCCATCCGACAGGATTTCGTAGGCTTCCTTGGCTTCCTTGAACTTCTCCTCGGCCGCCGGGTTATCCGGGTTGCGGTCGGGGTGGTGCTTCATGGCCAGCTTGCGGTAGGCCTTCTTGATCTCGTCGTCGGAAGCGTCGCGGTTGACGCCGAGAATCTCGTAAAAATCGCGTTTAGACATTGTTTCTACCCGTCAAGTGACAAAGGCGCCGAGCGCCGCCGGGGGTTCCGGTAGGCTCGGCGCCGGGCTGTGGGGCCTGGATTACTTCTTGTCCTTGTTCACCTCGGTGAATTCGGCATCGACGACATCGCCCTCGACGGTCTTTTCGCCACCGGCCGGCTGGCCTTCGGCGGCACCGGCACCGGCGGCTGCGCCTTCGGCCTGTTGCTGGGCGTACATCTTTTCGCCGAGCTTCTGGGCGGCGACGGACAGGGCTTCGGTCTTGGCGGCGATGGTGTCCTTGTCGCCTTCGCGCAGCACGTCCTCGACGTCCTTGATGGCAGCTTCGATCTTGGCCTTTTCATCGGCTTCGAGCTTGTCGCCGTATTCGGTCAGCGACTTCTTGACCATGTGCACCATGCCGTCGGCCTGGTTGCGGGTGTCGGCCAGCTCGTGCGCCTTCTTGTCCTCTTCGGCGTGCAGCTCGGCGTCCTTGACCATGGCCAGGATCTCGGCTTCGGAGAGACCGGAGTTGGCCTTGATGGTGATCTTGTTTTCCTTGCCGGTGGCCTTGTCCTTGGCGGTCACGTGCATGATGCCGTTGGCGTCGATGTCGAAGATCACCTCGATCTGCGGCATGCCGCGCGGGGCCGGCGGGATGCCTTCGAGGTTGAACTGGCCGAGGCTCTTGTTGCCGGAGGCGACTTCGCGCTCACCCTGCAACACGTGGATGGTCACGGCGGACTGGTTGTCGTCGGCGGTCGAGAAGACTTGCGAGGCCTTGGTCGGGATCGTCGTGTTCTTCTGGATCAGCTTGGTCATGATGCCGCCCAGGGTTTCGATACCGAGCGACAGCGGGGTGACGTCGAGCAGCAGCACGTCCTTGACTTCGCCCTGCAGCACGCCGCCCTGGATGGCAGCGCCGACGGCGACGGCTTCATCCGGATTGACGTCCTTGCGCGGCTCCTTGCCGAAGACTTCCTTGACCTTCTCCTGAACCTTGGGCATGCGGGATTGGCCGCCGACCAGGATCACGTCATCGATGTCGCCGATCTTGCAGCCGGCATCCTTCAGCGCGGTCAGGCAGGGGGCGACGGTACGTTCGATCAGCTCGTCGACCAGCGACTCGAACTTGGCGCGGGTGATCTTCAGCGCCAGGTGCTTCGGGCCGGAGGCGTCGGCGGTGATGTAGGGCAGGTTGACTTCGGTCTGCTGGCTGGAGGACAGCTCGATCTTGGCCTTTTCGGCAGCTTCCTTGAGGCGTTGCAGGGCGAGTACGTCCTGCTTCAGGTTGACGCCGGTTTCCTTCTTGAATTCGTCAATGATGTAGTCGATCAGGCGCTGATCGAAGTCTTCGCCGCCGAGGAAGGTGTCGCCGTTGGTGGCCAGCACTTCGAACTGCTTTTCGCCATCGACGTCGGCGATTTCGATGATCGAGATGTCGAAGGTGCCGCCGCCCAAGTCATAGACGGCGATCTTCTTGTCGTGGCCGGACACCTTGTCCATGCCGAAAGCCAGCGCAGCGGCGGTCGGCTCGTTGATGATGCGCTTGACTTCGAGGCCGGCGATGCGGCCGGCGTCCTTGGTCGCCTGGCGCTGGCTGTCGTTGAAGTAGGCCGGTACGGTGATGACGGCTTCGGTGACTTCCTCGCCGAGGTAGTCTTCGGCGGTCTTCTTCATCTTGCGCAGCACTTCGGCGGAAACCTGCGGCGGCGCGATCTTCTTGTCGCGGGCTTCGACCCAGGCGTCGCCGTTGTCGGCCTTGACGATCTTGAAGGGCATCAGCGAGATGTCCTTCTGGACTTCCTTTTCTTCGAAGCGGCGGCCGATCAGGCGCTTGACCGCGTACAGCGTGTTCTTCGGGTTGGTCACCGCCTGGCGCTTGGCCGGGGCGCCGCAGAGGATTTCGCCGTCTTCGGTGTAGCCGATGACGGACGGGGTGGTACGTGCGCCTTCTGCGTTTTCGATAACCTTCGGCGTGCCGCCTTCCATGATGGCGACGCAGGAGTTGGTGGTGCCGAGGTCGATGCCGATGATCTTGCCCATGATGTCTTTCCTAAAGTGAATTACTGATGTTCGTGAATTGGGGGCGCCCAGGCCGTTTTCAAGTGAATGCTACGGTCGGCCCGAAAAAATGCCCAAAATTGAAATTTCTTATTTGCCCTTGGCGACCATGACCAGCGCAGGACGCAAAACTCGGTCGGCGATGGTGTAGCCCTTCTGCAGAACGGTAACGACGGTGTTGGCTTCCTGCTCCGAGTCGACCATGCCGATGGCCTGGTGCTTGTGCGGATCGAACTTCTCGCCGGCTGGATTGACTTCGTTCAGCGCGTTCTTCTCGAAGGCGGACACCAGTTGCTTCAGGGTCAGCTCGACGCCGGACTTGAAGCTCTCGACGGTCTGCTCCTGGACGGCCAGTGCGGCTTCCAGGCTGTCCTTGACGGCCAGCAGTTCGCCGGCGAACTTCTCGACGGCAAATTTGTGTGCCTTGGAAATATCGTCCTGGGCGCGGCGGCGGATGTTCTCGCCCTCGGCCTTGGCGCGCAGCCAGGCGTCGTAGTGTTCGGCCGCCTTCAGTTCGAGGTTGCGGAACTGCTCCTCGATGCTCGGCAGGGTGTCGGTATGGACTTCAGCGGTCGGCTCGGCCGCAGGTGCGGCGGCGGAGGCGGATTCGTTGCCCAGCATGGATTCCTGGGCGTTTTCGGGGTTGGACATGCGCATTTCTCCAAAAAAGCTGTTTCGATATCTGGGGACGAAAAACGGGCTTTCAAGAGGGCGCCGGAAATTTCTTTGTCGTGCAAAGCGATGTCGGCCGCAAGGCAGCGTGCTACGATAATCCGGTTCATTTTCTCCAGCCATTCCTGAATGGAAACAATCGGCAAATACCGCGTGGTGCGCGAGCTCGGCAAGGGGGCGACCGCGACGGTCTATCTCTGCGACGACCCCGACAGCAGCCGCCAGGTCGCCGTCAAGGTCATCCGCTTCGGCAAGGACTGCGCGGCCATGTCACGGCGCATGCGCAAGCTGTTCCAGAACGAAGGGATGGTCTCGAAACGCCTCGACCATCCGAACATTGTCCGTGTCTACGAGGCCATCGTCGAAGAGGATTTCGCCTACCTGGCCATGGAGTACGTCGACGGTTTCTCGCTTGAGGAGCACACCCGGATCGACCGGCTGCTGCCCATGCACCGGGCGATCAGCATCATCTTCAAGTGCGCGATGGCACTCGACTCGGCCTATCGCCAGGGCATCATCCACCGCGACATCAAGCCGGCCAACATCATGGTGGCCGCTGGCGACGAACCGAAGATCGCCGATTTCGGCCTGGCCTTGAACATGAACAAGGACATGGATCGTGACTCGACCTTCATCATGGGCGTCGGCTCGCCGGCCTACATGTCGCCGGAACAGATCAAGGGCTATCCACTCAACCAGAAGACCGACCTCTACTCGCTTGGCGTCCTGCTCTTCCAGCTATTGACCGGGCGCCTGCCCTTCCGTGCCAACAACCAGGCGACGCTGGTCTATCGCATCATCAACACCGAGGCCCCGGCAGTCACCGCGCTCAAGCCCGATCTGCCCGAAGGTCTCAACGCCATCCTGCGCCGGGCCTTGGAAAAAGACCTCTACAACCGCTACCGCAATGGCGCCGAGATGGCCAAGGATCTCTCGGCCGTCCGCTACCAGATCCTCGACGAGGACGAAACGGCCGACGACACCAGCCGCTTCGAGCGCCTGCGCCGGCTGGAGTTCTTCACCGAATTCGAGAACATCGAAATCTGGGAAGTGCTGCGCGTCGCCGTCTGGCGTGAAGTCGAGCCCAACGTGGCGCTGATCCGCGAAGGCGACCGCAACAAGTTCTTCGGCATCATCGTTTCCGGCTCGGTCGAGATCTCGATCGACGGCAAGGCCCTGTGCCGCCTCGGTGCCAGCGAGCCGGTCGGCGAGGTCGCCTACCTGCATCCGTCCAGCGAGCAGCGCCATGCCACGGCCGTCACGCTGGAGCCGACGCTGTTCCTCGAAATCAACGCGGCGGCGCTGGCACTGTCGTCCGAGGAGTTGGTCGAGCGCATGCGTAACGTCCTGCTCGCCCGGCTGATCAAGCGCCTGCGCGAAGTGAACAAGATCGCTGCCGCCCAGGGTATGCCGGCCGTCCAAAGCGCCACCGGCTCATTATCCGGCGGCCCGGCGCGGCCGGGTAGCGGGCTGGGTCTCGAACTGGCGCCGATGTAAAAAAACCGCCTCCGGAGAGGCGGTTTTCGTCGGGGCAGCCTTGCCCTAAACCTTGAAGCGGCCGACCAGGCTGCCCAGGCCTTCGGCCAGGCGTTTCAGGTCGTGCGCCGCGCCGGCCGTCTGTTCGACCGTGCCGGAATTCTCGCGGGCCATGCCGGCAATTGCTTCGATGCTGCTTTCGACATCGCCCGAGAAGCGGCGTTGCTGGTCGGTCGCCGAGGCGATGGCGTCCAGCCCGTGGCCGACTTCAGCCACCGAACCGTTGGTCGCCTGCAGCACGTTGGATACCGAGGCCACTGCGGTCTGGCTGCTGGCCAGGTGTTCCAGGCCTTCCTCAATGCTGTGCCGGACGGAAACCGACTGGGCGCTGAGCTGGGCGGTGATGGCGTCGATCTCGCTGGCCGAGCGCGAGGACTTTTCAGCCAGCTTGCGTACTTCGTCGGCAACGACCGCGAAACCGCGCCCCTGTTCGCCGGCCCGCGCCGCCTCGATGGCGGCATTCAGGGCCAGCAGGTTGGTCTGTTCGGCAATGTCCTTGACCTCGCGGGTCATCAGCGTGATCGACTCGGTATTGCGGACGAAGTTGTTGACTGAATCGGCCATTTGCTTGACGGCGCTTTCGACCACTGTCATTTCACCGAGCAGCACGCTCAGATTGCGGGTGCCTTCGTTGGCGCGGGCCAGGCTTTCCTGCGACTGGTGCTGGACATGCTCGGCGCTCTGGGCGATCGAAGAAATGCTGGAAACCAGTTGCTCGACGGCGGTGGCCGCCAGGTTCGAGCGTTCGTTCTGTTGCTGCGAGCTCTGTGTCACCCGGTCGGCACTGTCGGACAGGGCGGAAACGCGCGAGGAAACCTGGCTGGCGGCGTCGCGTACCTGGCGGACCAGCTGGTTGAAATTGTCCATCATCTCATTGAACACCTGGGCCGACTGGCCGACCTCGTCCTTGCCCTTGATCGGCAGGCGGCGGGTCAGGTCGCCCTCGCCGCGGGCGATGTCGGAGAGGCCGTTGCGCAGGTCTTCGAGCGGCTTGGTCACGAAGTGATGGGTGATCAGGTAGATGATGACGAGCAGGGCGCCGAGCGCCCCGAGGGCGACGCCGGCAATCTTCAGGCGGAAGGCGGAGACTTCGGCTTCGACGGAATCAAGCGAGACCTTCATGCTGACTACGCCGAGCACCGTGCCGTCAGGCACCTGATGGCAGGCGATGCAGTCCTTGCCGAGGTAGTTCGAGGAGGCCTTGGTCGGGTTGATCACATGCAGGAAGGAGGCGCCATTGGCCTGTTCGACTGACATGTAGGGCGTGCCGGAGGTCATGACCTGCTTTTCCAGCGCATCGAGCTCGCGTTGGCTCTTGGTGTCCGGGCCGTAGAGCTTGACGACGGCGTCGCTGCGGGCGACGTGCAGGTCCTTGATGATCGACAACTGCTTGATCTGGTCGAGGAAGACCTCGCGCTGGCCGACGGTGCCGGTGATCATCATGCCGGTCAGGCCGGCCATGGTCATTTCGTGGATGCTTCTGGCGAAATCCTGGGCCTGGCGTATCGCCGTATCCCGGTTAACTTGTGTGGTCCAGACGATGGCCCCGGCCCAGATCAGGGCCAGGACGACCCAAATGGCTGCGGTCAGGCGCACCCAGATTTTCAAGTCGGCAAAGCGCGGCATCTTGATTCCCTTGGTTGGTTGCCGCCCTTTGTCTCAGGCGGTCAGATCGATTTGCTGGATTGTGCCAGCCGTTCCGGATTCCTGCAAAAATATTCCAGAATTGCGAATATGTCCAAGCATCGCATTGGCATTGGTTTTGATGTCAAATGGTGTGGCGACGCGGCTCAGGGAGATCGCACCGACGCCGGCGGCGGCCAGCGACTGAAGCTGGTCCTGGCCTGCGCCGTCGCGGCTCCATAGCTGCAATTGTTCGAAAGCAGAGTCGTTTTCATCAATCCAGCCGTTGCCGTCGCCATCCAGCGCGGCCAACTCCTGAAAACCGTCGCCGCTGGTCGGGCCGAACAATTCGCTGCCGTTACTGACCTTGCCGTCCTGGTTGCGATCGAAAACCAGGAAGCCGCTGCCCGGTGCCACAAAGTTGATTTGTTCCTGGTTGCCATCGGCATCCAGGTCGAAGCTGAAGCGCTGGTCGGTCAGTTGCGCCGCCGTGCCGGCAAAGTTAAGGACCAGCGGGTCCACCTTGCGGGCGGCATCGCCCAGGCGCAGGCTGACGCTGGTTTCCTCGTGGTAGCTCCGGGACATCTCCAGGTTCACGGCAAAGCTGATTTCCCGGCCATCGCTCGTCGTTACCGTGCCGCTGGCGGCGAAGCTGGTCTGCTCGGTTTCCGTGTAGGACGAATGGTAGTCGTACTCCAGTCCGTAGCCGGCGGCCGGCGCGGGCGCGCTGGCCTGGGCCGCGGGTGACTGGAGGACGGGAGCGTCGCCGCTGGCCTGCAGGTCGCCGGCGTCGATGACCCGGATCCGCTGGCCAGTCATCGCTTCGATCATCAGGCGCAGCAAAAGCAGCTTCGGATCGTTATCGACTGCTGCGTTCTCGTCCTCGGCCGACTGTGCCTTGCCGGCTTCGGACAGCGAGACATGATCGTTGCCTGGCGCCCGCGGGCGGTTGTCATCGCCGCCTGCTCGCGGGCCGCGCTGCCCGGTCCACATGCGCAGCGATTCCTTGACCTCGTGCTGGCGCGTAGCGACGTGCGAGGACTCCATTTGCAGGCTGGCACTGGCGATTTTCATGGCGGTCTCCGCGGCGATGTCCGAACATCTGGTTAACGACTGCCGGGGGAGAAAGTTAAGGCCGCCGGAGATGCGGCTGCAGCCAGCGTTTCAGCGAGCCGAGGTCGAGCGCGCCGCTGTGGCGGGCGATTTCGTGGCCCTGAAAAAAGACGGCCAGGGTCGGAATGCTGCGGATATTGAAGCGGGCGGCCAGTTGCGGTTCGGCTTCGGTATCGACCTTGACCAGCCGGGCCTGCGGTTCGAGGTCACTGGCCGCCTGCTCGAAGGTCGGCGCCATCATCCGGCACGGACCGCACCACGGTGCCCAGAAGTCGACGACGACCGGCAGGTCGTTGCGCGTGAGGTGGCGGTCGAAATCGGCGGCGGACAGGGCCAGCGGCTGGCCGGTGAACAGCGGCTGCTTGCATCGGCCGCAGTTCGGTGCGTCTTTCAATTTTGGCCCAAAAATCCGATTGACCGTAGCACAGTGGGGGCAGACGACGTGCAGGTTGTCAGACATGGCGGGCTCCAAATAACAGGTTGTCCTGATATTGGTGCCCGGGTCTGGATTTCAAGTCCGGGCGCCGAATTTCCTGGCTTGTTGGGCGCTGGTTTCCAAGGCCCGCACATCGTCGGCGGCCCGGGTTTCCCAGCCGGCCAGGTGCTGCTCGGCAAGGTCGGCCAGGGCGGTGATCCAGGCGTCGTCCTCGTTGAGCGCCGGGATGTAGTGGTATTCCTTGCCGCCGGCCTTGAGGAAATCGTCGCGGCCTTCCTGGGCGATTTCTTCCAGCGTTTCCAGGCAATCGGCGACAAAGCCGGGGCAGATCACGTCGACGCGGCGGACGCCCTGGGTTCCCCATTCGTGCAGCGTCGGCGCGGTGTAGGGCTGCAGCCACTCGGCCTTGCCGAAACGTGACTGGAAGCAGATCTGGAATTGCTCGGGCTTGAGATTCAAGCGCTCGGCGAGCAGGCGGCCAGTTTTGTGGCATTCGCAGAAGTAGGGGTCGCCGAGATCGAGGCTGCGCCTGGGCAGGCCGTGGAAGCTGATGAGCAGGCGGTCGTTGGCGCCGAGCGGGCCGTTGGTCTGCCAGTGCTTGCGGACCGATTGTTCAAGGGCGGCTAGGTAGCCGGCGTGGTCGTGGAAATTGCGGACGAAGCGCATTTCCGGCTGGTTGCGCGTCTGCAGCAGCCAGCGGGCGGCATCGTCGACGACGGTGGCCGTCGTGCTCGCCGCGTATTGCGGATACATCGGCACGATCAGGATGCGCCGGGCGCCGTCGGCTTTCAGGCGGTCAAGCACGTCGGCAATCGACGGCGAACCGTAGCGCATCGCCCAGTTCACGGTGACGCGATGGCCGCGCTGGCCGAGCAGGCCCTTGAGCAGTTTGGCCTGGCGCTCGGTATGGACGCGCAACGGCGAACCTTCGGGCATCCAGACGGTGGCGTACTTGGCCGCCGACTTCTTCGGCCGGGTGTTCAGGATGATGCCGTTGAGGATGGGCCACCACGCCAGCTTGGGAATTTCAACGACACGCGGGTCTGACAGGAATTGCTTGAGGTAGCGGCGCAGCGACGGCGCATCCGGCGCGTCGGGCGTACCAAGATTGACGATGACGACGGCAGTGGTCGCCGGCTGGCCGTGGCGGTACGGCGGTTCCGGAAGAAAACGGGGCATTAGTTGTCAGTCTTGTAGGAGAGGGCGCTGGAGAGCAGGCGGGCGGTGATGTCGACGATGGGGATGACGCGCTCGTAGGCCATCCGGGTCGGGCCGATGACGCCGACCGAGCCGACCACCTGGCCGTCGACGGCGTAGGGGGCGGTGATGACGCTGCATTCGTCGAGCGGGGCAATACCCGATTCGCCGCCGATGTAGATCTGGACGCCGTCGGCGCTGTTGGAGATTTCCAGCAGTCGCATCAGGCTGGTGCGCTGCTCGAACAGGTCGAATAGTTCGCGCAGGCGTTTCATGTTCGACGACAGTTCCTCGACGTCGAGCAGGTTGCGTTCGCCGGAAATGACGTAGGGCGTGGCACTCTCGGCCATTGCCGCGTCGCCGGCTTCGAGGGCGAGTGCCATCAGCGGCTTGATGTCGTCGCGCAGGCGCTGGATCTCGCCAGACAGGCGCAGGCGCATCTGTTCGAAGTCAAGACCGGCGAAATTCTGCGTCAGGTAGTTGGCGGCGCTGACCAGTTCGGCCGGCGAGTAGGCCTTGTCGGTGTTGATGATGCGGTTCTGCACGTCGCCGTCGGCGGTGACGATGATCAGCAGGATGCGCTTTTCCGACAGGCTGAGGAATTCGATCTGCCGGATGCGGCTGGCCTGGCGGCGCGGCGCGATGACGACGCCGGCGAAGTGGGTCAGGCTGGAGAGCAGTTGCGAGGCGCTGGCGATGATCTGGCTCGACGGCCGGCCGTGCAGCGCTTCTTCCATCTGGCCCATCTGCCGCGCTTCGAGCGGCTGGACAGTGAGCAGGCTGTCGACGAACAGGCGGTAACCGCGCGCCGTCGGCACCCGGCCGGCCGAGGTATGCGGGCTGGCGACGAAGCCGGCTTCTTCCAGGTCGGCCATCACGTTGCGGATCGTCGCCGGCGATAAATCGAGGCCGGAGAATTTCGACAGCGCGCGCGAACCGACCGGCTGGCCGTCGGCAATGTAGTGTTCGACCAGGGTCTTGAGCAGGGTGCGGGCGCGTTCATCGAGCATGGGGCGATTGTACAAAAATCCGGGGCCAACGCTGCAAGCCGTTTTTATGCAAGAATTCGCCCCCATGAACAGAAGCTTCGCTTCCGCAAGCGCCCCGCGGACCATTGCCCTGGTCGGTAAATACCATAGTATGGAAATTGCCGAGTCCTTGCGCCGCCTGGCCGAGTACCTCTACGAGCGCGGCATCTCGGTCTTCATCGAGCGCGAGACGTCCGAGCACATCGGCAAGAAGGTCGATCTGTCGCGTTGGGTCACCTGCGGCTTCAATGACATCGGCGCCCATGCCGATGTGGCCATCGTCCTTGGCGGCGACGGCACCATGCTCAACGCCGCCCGCCGCCTGGCACGCTACTGCGTGCCGCTGGTCGGCGTTAACCAGGGCCGGCTCGGCTTCATGACCGATATTGCCCGTGACGACATGCTGACCTGCATGGACGACCTGCTCGACGGTCGCTTCACGCCGGAGAACCGGATGCTGCTGGCTGCCGAAGTGACCCGCGACGGCAAGGAGATCGCCGAGAACGTGGCGCTCAACGACGTGGTCGTCGACAAGGGCGCCATCGGCCGGATGATCGAATTCGAGTTGTTTATCGACGGCGAATTCATCTACAACCTGCGCGCCGACGGCATGGTCGTGTCCACGCCGACCGGCTCGACGGCCTATTCGATGTCGGCCGGCGGGCCGATTCTCAATCCGACCCTGACCGGCATCGCATTGGTGCCGCTGTGCCCGCATGCGCTGACCAACCGGCCGATCATCGTCAACGACAATGCCGACATCGAGCTGCGGGTCGCCAATGCCGACGATGCCCGCGTGCACTTCGACGGCCAGTTGACGCTCGATCTCGAACGTGGCGACTGCGTCCGCCTGCGCCGTTCCGAACACAAGATCTGTTTCCTGCATCCGCCGGGCTACAGCTACTTCGCCATGCTGCGCCAGAAGCTGCAGTGGAGCGAGCGACCGAAGGGGCCATGATGCTGCGCCAGCTGACCATCAAGGATTTCGTCATTGTCGACCGGCTGGAGCTGGCCTTCGCCGCCGGTTTTGGCGCGCTGACCGGCGAGACCGGCGCCGGCAAGTCGATCCTGATCGACGCCCTGGCGCTGGCACTCGGCGAGCGGGCCGATGCCGGCGTCGTCCGCGCCGGCTGCGACAAGGCCGAAGTCGCAGCGACTTTCGATGTGGCCGGCTTGCCCGAAGTGCGCAGCTGGCTGGCCGGCAACGATCTCGACGGCGACGACGAACTGCTGCTGCGCCGCGTCGTCGATGCCGGCGGTCGTTCGCGTGCCTACATCAACGGCACGCCGGCCACCGTCCAGCAATTGCGTGAAGTTGGCGAATGGCTGGTCGATATCCACGGCCAGCACGCCCACCAGTCGCTGCTGCGGGGCGACGCCCAGCGCGCCTTGCTCGATGCCCATGCCGGCCTCGGCGGCTTGGCCCGCGAAGTTGGCGCGGCCTGGAAACATTGGCGCGAGGTCGAACAATTGCTGTGTAGCGCCAGCGAGGGCGCCGAGGCGCTGCAACGCGAGCGCGAGCAGTTGCAGTGGCAGATCGGCGAACTCGATGCGCTGGCCTTTGGCGACGACGAATGGGCGACGCTCGACGTCGAACATCGCCGGCTCGGCCATGCCGCCAGCCTGATCGAAGGGGCACAGTACGCGCTGGCCGTGCTGTCGGACGACGACGCGGCTTGCGAACGGCAGATCGACGGCGTGGCGACGCGCTTGTCCGGGCTGGCCGAATACGATCCGGCGCTGAGCGAAGTGGCCGATCTGATCGGCTCGGTGCAGGCCGAGCTTGCCGAAGCCGTGTCGACGCTGCGCCGCTACGCGGACCGCGCCGATCTCGACCCGACCCGCCTGGCCGAGGTCGAGCGGCGCATGGATGCAGTACTCAGCCATGCCCGCAAGTATCGCGTGCAGCCGGCCGAGTTGCCGGGTCTGTTGGTCGGCTGGCGGCAGCGCCTGGGCGAGCTCGACGAGTCGGCCGATCTGGCCGCCTTGGAAGCCAGGGTGGCGGCGGCGCAGGGCGATTACCGGAAGCTGGCCGGCAAGCTATCGACCGGACGCCAAAAGGCAGCGACGGAGATGGGGGCGTCGGTCAGCGAAGTGATGCGCCAGCTGGCCTTGTCGTCCGGGCGCTTTGAAGTGGCCTTGCCGCCGGTTGAAGGCGGCGCGGTCTATGGGCTGGAACAAGTCGAATTCCGCATCGGCGGGCTGGCCGGCAACGAGGCAAAACCGCTGGCCAAGGTGGCCTCGGGCGGCGAACTGTCGCGGATCAGCCTGGCTATCCAGGTCCTGACCTCGCGTTCGGCCGCAGTGCCGACGCTGATTTTCGACGAAGTCGATGTCGGCATCGGTGGCGGCGTCGCCGAGATCGTCGGTCGTCTGCTGCGCGAGCTGGGCGGCGAACGCCAGGTTCTTTGCGTGACCCACCTGCCGCAAGTTGCGGCGCAGGCCGACTGGCAATGGCAGGTCAGCAAGGCGACGCAGGGCGGGGTGACGCTGAGTGCCATCCAGCCGCTTGATGCGGACGGTCGCGTTCAGGAAATCGCCCGCATGCTCGGTGGCGTCGAAATCACCGACATCACCCGCCAGCACGCCCGGGAATTGCTCGGTACCAACGCCTGAGCGGCCGTTTCGGGGACCGTGGCGGCAAATGCTACGGTCGGCCGGAAAAAGGGGCCAAAATCAGAAAACGCCGAGCAGGCGCAGGGTGGCGAGTGCAGCCAGGAGCAGGAAAAACACCCCGCTGATCCGGTGAATCCAGTGCAACGGCAGGCGATTGAGCAGGCGACGACCGGCAAATACACCGAGGATCGAAGTCGTGGTCAGCGCCAGCGTGGCGCCCACCCAGGTTGCCGTCGCATCGGCCGTGCTGCCCAGGCCGGCGACGGCGATTTGCGTCTTGTCGCCAAACTCGGCCAGAAAAATCATCAGGAAGGTCGTCGCGAAAATGCCGTGTCCCGGTTTTTCCGCGATCTCCTCGTCGTCGTCTTCCTCCTCGAAGCGCAGGGCGCTGATGCCGAACCAGGCGAACAGGACGGCGACGGCCAGCGTGACCACCCATTCCGGCAGCCAGGCGGCCACCGCAGCGCCGAACAGCACGGCGAGCAGGTTGAGAATGGCAAACGCGGCAACGGCGCCAAGGACGACCGGGAGGCCGCGATGACGGGCGGCCAGCGTCATGCAGACGAGCTGGCTCTTGTCGCCGATTTCGGCCAAGGCGATCAACAGGAAGGTGGCGCCGGCCGAGGACAGCCAGGCACCCGGCGCGATGGCCGACAATTCAGGCATGGGGATTCAACGGTTCAGGACTGGGCGTCGTCCGGATGGTCGCGGTGCGGGCAGGCGTCCTTGGTGCACTGGGCGTAGAGATAAAGCGCGTGGTCCTGGATGGCGAAGCCGCGTTCGGTGGCAATGGCGTTCTGGCGCTTCTCGATTTCCGGGTCGTAGAATTCTTCGACGCGGCCGCAATCGATGCAGACCAGGTGATCGTGGTGCTTGCCGCGGTTGATCTCGAACACCGCCTTGCCCGATTCGAAGAAGTGACGCTCCAGCAAACCGGCCTGTTCAAACTGGGTCAACACGCGATAGACGGTGGCCAGGCCGATGTCCATGTGCTCGGCGATCAGCATCCGGTAGACATCTTCGGCCGTCATGTGGCGTTGGGTGCTTTTCTCGAATAATTCGAGAATCTTCAGGCGGGGGAAGGTGGCTTTCAGCCCCATATTCTTGAGGCTTTGCGGATCGCTCATGGCGGTGTTTCCAGAAATTGTTCGGTCAGGCGGAATGCCGATTTCGGGTATCATATACCGCTTCAAAGCCGATTGAAAAACTCCGGAAACCCGAATGCGCCGTTCCCGCCTATTGCTTGTTGCCGCGTCCACTGCGCTGATTGCGGCCTGTTCCTACAAGCCGACCTTCATCAACGAATACAAGATCGACGTCCAGCAGGGCAATGTCCTGACCCAGGAAATGGTGGCCCAGCTCAAGCCTGGCCAGACGCGCGAACAAGTCCGCTTCCTGCTCGGTTCGCCGATGGTGACGGATATCTTCCATCAGCAGCGCTGGGATTATGTCTATCTTTACCAGAGCGGCCAGACCGGCGAGGTCGAGTCGCGCCGGTTTGCCGTATTCTTCGATGCCGAAGGCCGTCTTGAACGGGTGGGTGGCGAGGTTGCCGTTGCCGAGGTCAGCGAGCTGACCGCGCCGGTGAACAAAAATCGACTGGTCGATCTGGGCTCGCTGTCGCCCGAAACCGCCGGCTTGCCGCCGCGCGAGGAGCCGGGTTATTTCCGGCGTTTCATGAATTTGCTGGGGTTATAAGAATGGGTGTAACGCGGATTGGCGTCGTCGGCGCCAGCGGTCGCATGGGCCGCATGTTGATTGAAGCCACGTTGAAGGACGACCAGCTGGCGCTCGGCGCCGCTTTCGACCTGCCGGGTAGCCCGGCTGTCGGCAAGAGTGCCGGCGAACTGGTCGGCATGAGCAGCGATGTCGTGGTCACCGACGATGTTGCAGCCGGCCTGAAAAACATCGACTGCCTGATCGACTTCACCCGCCCACAGGGCACGCTGGTTCATCTCGAACTGTGCCGCCAGGCCGGCGTCGGCATGGTCATTGGCACCACAGGCTTCGAAGCCGATGGCAAGGCAGCGATCGCCGCTGCCGCCAAGGATATTCCAGTCGTCTTCGCGCCGAACATGGCCGTTGGCGTCAATCTGGTCTTCAAGCTGCTCGACACCGCGGCGCGCATCCTCAATCAGGGCTACGACATCGAAGTTGTCGAAGCCCATCATCGCCTGAAGATCGACGCACCGTCGGGTACTGCGCTGCGCATGGGCGAGGTGGTGGCCGACGCACTTGGCCGCAGTCTCGAAGAATGTGCCGTCTATGGCCGCGAAGGCGTCACCGGCGAGCGCGATCCGTCCACCATCGGTTTTGCCACCGTGCGCGGCGGCGATATCGTCGGCGACCACACCGTGATGTTCTGCGGCATCGGCGAGCGCGTCGAGATCACCCACAAGGCCAGCAGTCGCATGCCTTATGCGCTGGGCAGCCTGCGCGCCGCCCGCTTCATGGCCGGACGCCCGAACGGCTTGTTCGACATGCAGGACGTTCTTGGTCTGCGCTAGCTCTTGATGAAATCCCGGCTGCTCGCGAAACAGCTTCAGGAAATCTTCGGCGGAGAAGGTGAGCCGCAATTCCGGCAGCTGATCGAGCAGGCCAGGGTAGCCGGACAAGTCGCACTGGCCGACGGGATGGAGAAGCTGGTCGGCGTCGCCGACTCGACTTATCGCGCCTATGCCGGCCTCAATCTCAGCGGCTGGCATAGCAAGCTTTCCGGCGATGCGCTGACCGACTGGAATCTGTCGGCCGGCACCATCGATTCTGGGCGGCATTGGAAGCAGATGCTCGGCTACGCCGAGGAAAACATCGACAACTCGATCGCCCAGTGGCAGCGCATGGTCCATCCCGACGATCTGCGGATGTTGCTGCAACGCATCGAGGCGCACCAGAAAAATCAGGACAGCCATTTCCAGGCCGAATGCCGCTTCAAGGCGCGCGACGGGCAATGGCGCTGGTTTCTGCTGCGCGGCGCCGTCGTCAGCCGCAATGCCGAAGGCGTTCCGATCCGCATGCTGGTCCTGCAGCGTGACATCAGCGAGGTCAAGGCAGCCGAAGCAGCACTGATTTCGGCCAAGGAGGCCGCGGAGGCCGCGAATAAGGCGCGTGGTGCTTTTTTGGCCAACATGAGCCACGAGATCCGGACGCCGATGAACGGCATCATCGGCATGACCGAACTGGCGCTGGATACCCAGCTCGACGCCGAGCAGCGGCATTACCTGAAAACCGTGAAGTCATCGGCGGAGGCGCTGCTGACCATCGTCAACGACATTCTCGATTTTTCCAAGATCGAAGCCGGCAAGATGGAATTCGAGGCCCTGGCCTTCTCGATCCACGACATCGTGCTGGAAGCGGTGCGGGTGCTCGCCGTCAGCGCCCACAAGAAGGGGCTGGAGCTGATCGCCGATGTTCGCCCGGAAGTGCCGGCGCGTATCGTCGGCGATCCGACCCGCTTGCGGCAGGTGATCATCAATCTGATCGGCAATGCCATCAAGTTCACCGAGCATGGCGAAGTGGTGCTCACGGTGGCCGTCGATCAGGCGACGGAACATTCCGTTTATCTGCGTTTCGACATTCGCGATACCGGAATCGGCGTGCCGGTCGACAAGCAGCAGGCCATCTTCCAGGCTTTTTCCCAGGCCGATGTGTCGACCACCCGGCGTTTCGGCGGTACAGGTCTCGGTCTGGCGATCAGTGCCCGGCTGGTGCAGTTGATGGATGGCAAGATTTGGCTGGAAAGCACCCCGGGGGTCGGTTCGGTATTTTCGTTTACCGGCCGCTTTGGCGTCGATGCCACGGTGCTCACGCCAGCTGCCCAAACCCGCTTTGGTGGCCGGCGTGCGCTGGTCATCGAGGACAACGAGAGCGTCGGTCGCCATTTGATCGAGTTGCTGGACCGCCTTGGGGTGCAGGCGTCCCTGTCGGCTGACGGGGCGGCGGCGGTGGCCGCTATCGAGCGCAGCAGGGCCGTCGATTTTCCTTACGACTACGTGATCGCCGATGCCAACATGGATGCTCCGGCCGGTTTCGCGCTGGCGGAAAACTGGGGCAGGTCGGCGCGCAAGGAAAAATTGCTGGTCATGCTGACGACGGAAAACCAGCGTCACGATCTGAGCCGCCTTCGCGAAATTGGTGTCTCGGCCCACCTCGTCAAGCCGGTTGGCGGTGCCGACCTGGTTGATGCACTGGCGCTCGCCGATGGTCCGGACGGCCTTGTGCTCGATGATTTCGTTCTGTCACAGATCGATTTTCAACAATCCTCGCCAGGCGAGGACTCGGCGCTCAATATCCTGTTGGTCGAAGACAATCCGGTCAACCAGGAGCTTGCTACCCGTCTGCTCGAGCGTCAGTCGCACCGCGTCACCCTGGCCAACAACGGGGCCGAGGCGATCGATCTGTTCGATAGTGGTCATTTCGACGTCATCCTGATGGACATGCAGATGCCCGTCATGGGTGGTGTCGAAGCGACCGAGGCCATTCGCTCCCGGGAAATGCGGCGCAGCTGGGTGGTTTCCCATGAGTTCCGTCCGGTGTATATCATCGCGATGACCGCCAACGCCATGGCCAGCGACAAGGATCGCTGCCTGGAGGCGGGTATGAACGACTATGTCGGCAAACCCTTGCGCCCGGCCGAACTGTTCGCAGCCCTCGACCGCGCCCGCGGTAGTGCCGAAGCCGGCAATGGATTGGACCTGATTGCGTTCGGCGCTGCTCCGACCGATGGCGAGAAAGGGCGGATAGATATCGCCGCGGCCTTGCGCGATATCGGCGATGTCGACCTGTTCGCCACCATGGCAGGCATGTTGCTGTCTGAGTGGGATGTCCATCTCGGGCGGATCAGGACGGCCATCGACGCGAAAGATGGCCATGAGGCGAGAATGCACGCCCATACAGTCAAGAGCTTGCTGGCCATGTTTCATGCCGAAACTGCCCGGCGTCGGGCGATGGAAATCGAGCAGGCGGCAGTGGCGGTCGAGAACGTCGACTGGTCGAATTGCAGGCGCCTCTATGCGGCGCTTCTTGAAGAAATGGCAGGGATCAAACCGATTTTGCAATGCTACGTCGAGACGCGTGTAATCCCTTGAATTTGCCTGAAAAGGCTATTTTCGGCTAAAATAGAAAGGTTAAAAAGCTCGAGCGGGGAGGCGCAAGCCTCCCCGCTTGGCACATGATAAGCAGAAAATAATTGGAGAGCCGACGTGTCACTGCTGCCCTCATTCACACCCGCCATTCTCGCCCTCGCCGACGGAACGGTTTTCAAGGGCCAATCTATCGGCGCTGATGGCGTAACCAGTGGCGAAGTTGTGTTCAATACCGCCATGTCCGGCTACCAGGAAATTCTCACCGATCCTTCCTACTGTCGCCAGATCGTCACTTTGACCTACCCGCATATCGGTAACACCGGTTGCAATGCGGAAGATTTTGAATCCCCCGCCAATTTCGCGGCTGGCCTGGTCATTCGCGACCTGCCGCTGGTGGCTTCGAACTGGCGCACCGAGGACGACCTGTCGTCCTACCTGAAGAAACACGGCATCGTTGCCATTGCCGGTATCGATACGCGCAAGCTGACCCGTATCCTGCGCGAAACGGGGGCCCAGGCAGGCTGCATCCTGGCCGGCGAAGTCGACGAGTCGAAGGCGCTGGCGCTGGCCCGGGCTTTCCCGGGGCTGGCTGGCATGGACCTGGCCAAGGTCGTTTCGGCCAAGGAAGGTTACGCCTGGACGGAGGCCGAGTGGACGCTGGATGGTTACAAGGCTGCTGCCGACCCGCGCTTCCATGTCGTTGCCTACGATTTCGGCGTCAAGCGCAACATCCTGCGCATGCTCGCCGAGCGCGGCTGCAGACTGACCGTGGTGCCGGCCCAGACGCCGGCCGCCGAGGTGCTGGCGATGAATCCGGACGGCATCTTCCTGTCCAACGGTCCGGGCGACCCGGAGCCCTGCGATTACGCCATCGCCGCGATTCGCGAATTCCTTGAGCGCGGTGTGCCGACCTTCGGCATCTGCCTCGGCCACCAGTTGCTGGCGCTGGCTTCCGGCGCCAAGACGATGAAGATGAAATTCGGTCACCATGGAGCCAATCACCCGGTCAAGGACCTCGATAGCGGCCAGGTGCTGATCACCAGCCAGAACCACGGTTTTGCCGCCGACATCGAGTCGCTGCCGGCCAACCTGCGGGTTACCCATGTCTCGCTGTTCGACGGTTCGCTGCAAGGCATCGCCCGCACCGACGTGCCGGCCTTCTCCTTCCAGGGGCATCCGGAAGCCAGCCCGGGTCCGCATGATGTGGCCTACCTGTTCGACCGCTTCCTCGACACCATGACGCGCGGCGTTGCTGCCCTGCAACCGGCAAAATAAGCGAGAAACATATGCCGAAACGTACAGACATAAAGAGTGTTTTGATTATTGGTGCCGGCCCGATCATCATCGGTCAGGCCTGCGAATTCGACTACTCCGGCGCCCAGGCCTGCAAGGCCCTGCGCGAAGAGGGTTACAAGGTCATCCTGGTCAATTCCAACCCGGCAACGATCATGACCGACCCGGAAATGGCCGACGTCACCTATATCGAGCCGATCACCTGGCAAGTCGTCGCCAAGATCATCGAGAAAGAACGTCCAGACGCGCTGCTGCCGACCATGGGCGGCCAGACCGCGCTGAACTGCGCGCTTGATCTCGACCGCGAAGGCGTGCTTGCCAAGTTCAACGTCGAGTTGATCGGTGCTTCCAAGGAAGCCATCGACAAGGCCGAGGACCGCCAGAAGTTCAAGGATGCGATGACCAAGATCGGTCTCGGCTCCGCCAAGTCGGCCACCGCTCACAGCATGGAAGAAGCCTACCAGGTGCAGGCGATGATCGGCTTCCCGACCATCATCCGCCCGTCCTTTACGCTGGGCGGCACCGGTGGCGGTATCGCCTACAACATGGAAGAGTTCGAGACCATCTGCAAGCGCGGTCTCGAGGCCTCGCCGACCAACGAGCTCTTGATCGAAGAATCGCTGCTCGGCTGGAAGGAATACGAGATGGAAGTCGTTCGCGACCGGGCGGACAACTGCATCATCATCTGTTCGATCGAAAACCTCGACCCGATGGGCGTTCATACCGGCGACTCGATCACCGTCGCCCCGGCCCAGACGCTGACCGACAAGGAATACCAGCTGCTGCGTAACGCCTCGATCGCCGTGCTTCGCGAGATCGGCGTCGATACCGGCGGTTCCAACGTCCAGTTCTCGATCAACCCGAAAGATGGCCGCTGCATCGTCATCGAAATGAACCCGCGCGTCTCGCGTTCGTCGGCGCTGGCCTCCAAGGCCACCGGCTTCCCGATCGCCAAGATCGCCGCCAAGCTGTCGGTCGGCTACACGCTCGACGAACTGTCGAACGACATCACCGGTGGCAAGACCCCGGCGTCGTTCGAACCGTCGATTGACTACGTCGTCACCAAGGTGCCGCGCTTCGCCTTCGAGAAATTCCCGCAGGCCGACTCCACCCTGACCACCCAGATGAAATCGGTCGGTGAAGTGATGGCCATCGGCCGCACTTTCCAGGAGTCGCTGCAGAAAGCGCTGCGCGGACTGGAAGTCGGCGTCGACGGCTTCAATCTGAAGTCGGTCGATCCGGAAGCCATCGACGAGCAACTGGCCCGTCCCTCGCCGGATCGCCTGTGGTACGTCGCCGATGCATTCGGCGTCGGCATGACGGTCGACAAGGTCTTCGAGCTGACCAAGATCGATCCGTGGTTCCTGGTCCAGATCAAGGAGATCGTCGATCTCGAACTGGCCGTTGAAAAACGCGATCTCCAGTCGCTGTCTGCTGAGGAACTGCGCTATCTGAAGCGCAAGGGCTTCGCCGACCGTCGCCTGGCTTATCTGCTGAAGACCAGCGAATCCGATTTCCGCAAGCGCCGCCACGAGCTGGGCGTCCGCCCGGTCTACAAGCGCGTCGACACCTGCGCCGCTGAATTCGCCACCGGCACTGCCTACATGTACTCGACCTACGAGGACGAGTGCGAGGCGATGCCGACCGACAAGAAGAAGATCATGGTGTTGGGTGGCGGTCCGAACCGCATTGGTCAGGGCATCGAGTTCGACTACTGCTGCGTGCATGCCGCGATGGCGATGCGCGAGGACGGTTACGAAACGATCATGGTCAACTGCAACCCGGAAACTGTGTCCACCGACTACGACACGTCCGACCGCCTCTACTTTGAGCCGCTGACGCTGGAAGACGTTCTGGAAATCGTCGCCATCGAAAAGCCGGTCGGCGTGATCGTCCAGTACGGCGGCCAGACTCCGCTGAAGCTGGCGCTGGCGCTGGAAGCCAACGGCGTGCCGATCATCGGCACCAGCCCGGAATCGATCGACGTCGCTGAAGACCGTGAGCGCTTCCAAAAGTTGCTGCACGACCTCGGCCTGAAGCAGCCGCCGAACCGTACCGCGCGTACCGAAGAGGATGCGCTACGCCTGGCCCAGGAAATCGGTTATCCGCTGGTCGTTCGTCCGTCCTACGTGCTGGGCGGCCGGGCCATGGAAATCGTCCATGAGCAGAAGGATCTCGAGCGTTACATGCGCGAGGCGGTCAAGGTTTCCAACGATTCGCCGGTGCTGCTCGACCGCTTCCTGAACGACGCCGTCGAGTGCGACGTCGATGCGCTGTCCGACGGCGAGGAAGTGATCATTGGCGGCGTCATGGAGCACATCGAACAGGCCGGCGTCCATTCCGGCGACTCGGCTTGCTCGCTGCCGCCGTATTCGCTGTCGCCTGCCGTCCAGGACGAATTGCGCCGCCAGACCAAGTTGATGGCCAAGGCACTGAACGTATGCGGTCTGATGAACGTGCAGTTCGCGATCAAGGACAACGACGTCTACGTGCTGGAAGTGAATCCGCGCGCCTCGCGCACCGTGCCCTACGTCTCCAAGGCCACCGGCCTGCAGCTGGCGAAGATCGCCGCGCGCTGCATGTCGGGCCGCAGCCTGAAGGACCAGGGCGTGACCAAGGAAGTGATCCCCCCGTATTTCTCGGTCAAGGAAGCTGTCTTCCCCTTCGTCAAGTTCCCGGGTGTCGATACCATTCTCGGCCCGGAAATGAAGTCGACCGGTGAAGTGATGGGTGTCGGCGTCACCTTCGCCGAGGCCTTCGTCAAGTCGCAGCTAGCAGCCGGCGTCAAGCTGCCGCGGGCCGGCAAGGTCTTCCTGTCGGTCAAGGACAGCGACAAGGCCAAGGCCATCGAGATCGCCCGCCATCTGCACGACGCAGGCTTCCACCTGGTGGCGACGCGCGGTACGGCGCACGCCATCGAGGCAGCCGGTCTGCCGGTGCAGGCGGTCAACAAGGTCACCGAAGGTCGTCCGCATATCGTCGACATGATCAAGAACAACGAGATTGCCCTGATCATCAACACGGTTGAAGAAAAGCGCCAGGCGATCAACGACTCGCGCTCGATCCGGACCTCCGGCCTGCAGGCGCGGGTCACGATGTACACGACGATCTGGGGTGCCGAGGCCGCTGCTGAGGGTATTCGCCATCTGGGGGAACTCGTGGTTTATCCGATCCAGGCGCTGCACGAGCAGCTTCACTAAGACCAACCTGAACCGCCGGGTAGCCCAGATTTTGGGCGCCGGCGGTTTTGCTTTTGCTGGAAGAAAAAATGAGCAAAGTTCCGTTGACCGTAGCCGGTGCCGAGAAACTGCGTGAAGAATTGCATCGCCTGAAGACGGTGGATCGCCCGTGGGTGATCGCGGCCATCGCTGAAGCCCGTTCGCACGGCGACCTGTCGGAAAACGCTGAGTACGATGCGGCCAAGGAGCGCCAGGGCTTCATCGAAGGGCGCATCCAGGAGGTCGAGGGTAAGCTGTCGCATGCCCAGATCATCGATCCCAAGCTGCTCGACGCCGATGGCCGTTGCGTCTTTGGTGCAACGCTCGATCTGGAAGATCAGGATTCCGGTGATGCGGTGACCTACCAGATCGTCGGCGAGGACGAGGCCGACATCAAGATCGGCAAGATTTCCGTCAATTCGCCGATGGCCCGTGCCTTGATCGGCAAGTATGCCGGCGATATCGCCCAGGTCCAGGCGCCGGGTGGTTTGCGCGAATACGAAATCATCGATGTCCGCTACGAGTAATTGATGCGGGGCTGGTCCGAGGGCCTTTACGCAATAGTCATCGCCCTGTGGGTCGGTGGCCTGTGGGCGATCGGTTATCTGGCGGCACCGGTCTTGTTCGCCAGCCTGGGCGATCGGCAGCTCGCCGGCATGGTGGCCGGCAAGCTGTTCGCACTGATCGGCTGGATCGGCTTGGGTGGTGCGGTTTACCTGCTGGTCTTCCTGACTTCCCGCTGGGGCAGCCAGGTGTTCAAGCGAGCGGTATTCTGGCTGGTGCTCGTGATGGCGCTGCTGACGGCGGCCAGCCAGTTCGGTATCCAGCCCTTGATGGCGCAGTTGAAGGCCGACGCGCTACCGCGCGAGGTCATGGAAAGTGTCTTGCGTGACCGCTTTGCCGCCTGGCACGGCGTGTCCAGCATCCTCTACCTAGTGCAGAGTGTGCTGGGCCTGTGGCTGGTCGTCTGGAGCGGTCGCGGGCTGCGGTGATCAGCCCTGGTGGGCGCGCTTGGTCTTGCGCGGTTCGGAGCGTTTCGAATTTTGGCTTTTTTTGCCATCGACCGTAGCATTGGCGTTCGGATTCGGCCGGTAGACGACCAGCAGCTTGCCGATGTGCTGGATCGGAGCAGCTTCCAGTTGGGCGCAGATTTGTTCGTAGTAAGCGATCCGGTCGTCGCGGCTGTCGCCATAGACGCGGATCTTGATCAGCTGGTGGGCCTTCAGGCAGGTGTCGATTTCCTTGAGCACCGAGTCGGTCAGGCCGTTTTCGGCAATCGAGACGACGGGATTCAGGTTGTGTGCCTGGGCACGCAGTTCACTGCGTTGGGCAGACGATAATTGCAGCATAGTAAACCTTTCAAAAACGGCATTTTACCGAATGAAAAGAACCAGAACCAGTAAAGCTTGGATGCGCGAGCATATCAACGATCCCTACGTCCAGCTTGCGAAGAAGGAAGGCTGGCGTTCGCGCGCCGCATTCAAGCTGATGGAGATCGACGACAAGGATCTGCTGCTCAAGCGTGGCGAGGTCGTCGTCGACCTCGGCGCGACCCCGGGCGGCTGGTCGCAGGTCGCCGTCAAGCGGGTCGGCGACGGTGGGCTGGTCTTCGCCCTCGATCTGCTGGAGATGGAGCCTATCCACGGCGTCCATTTCATCCAGGGGGATTTCCGCGAGGACGAGGTGCTGCGCCAACTGGAAGAAAAGCTGGGCGAACGCCGGGTCGGGCTTGTAATGTCGGACATGGCCCCCAATATGTCCGGTGTACCGCTGGTTGATCAGGCGCGCGTCATGCACCTGGCGGAACTGGGGTTGGAGTTTTGCCGCGCTCACCTGAAACCGGAAGGCGCTTTTCTGGTCAAAGTTTTCCAAGGCTCCGATTACGAAACCTTTTTGCGCTCGATGCGCGAAACGTTCAAGACCGTCGGAGTCAGGAAACCGGACGCTTCGCGCGACCGTAGCCCGGAGCTTTATTTGCTCGGGCGCACATTGCGCTGAGAGTTTTGTTTAGAATGGCATTTTTATCGCTCGACGCTGCAGAAGGAGAGCAAGCTTGAACAACATGTTCAAAAACCTCGCAATCTGGCTGGTCATCGGCCTAGTGCTGATGACGGTATTCAACCAGTTCAACAACCGCCAGGTTGCGACGGGAGCAGTCGAATACTCGCAGTTCATTGAAGAAGTGAAAGCTGGCCGCATTTCCAAGGTGGTCATGGAAGGTCGCACGCTGAAAGCGACGACCAGCGAAGGCAAACGCATCACCTCCTACGCGCCGCCCGATCTCTGGCTGGTCTCCGATCTGCTGAAGAACGGCGTCAAGATCGAGGCCAAACCGGAAGAGGAACCGTCCTTCCTGATGAACCTGTTCGTCAGCTGGTTCCCGATGCTGCTGCTGATCGGCGTCTGGGTCTTCTTCATGCGCCAGATGCAGGGCGGTGGCAAGGGTGGTGCATTCTCGTTCGGCAAGTCGAAGGCGAGAATGACCGACGAAGCCCAGAACACGATTACTTTCGTCGATGTTGCCGGTTGCGACGAGGCCAAGGAAGAAGTCCAGGAAATAGTTGATTTCCTGCGCGATCCTTCCAAGTTCCAGAAGCTCGGCGGCCGCATTCCCAAGGGCGTGCTGATGGTCGGCAATCCCGGTACCGGCAAGACCTTGCTTGCCAAGGCGATCGCCGGCGAAGCCAAGGTGCCATTCTTCAGCATTTCCGGTTCCGATTTTGTTGAAATGTTCGTCGGCGTCGGTGCTGCCCGCGTCCGCGACATGTTTGAGAACGCCAAGAAGCACGCACCGTGCATCATCTTCATCGACGAAATCGACGCGGTCGGCCGCCATCGCGGTGCCGGCCTGGGCGGCGGCAACGACGAGCGCGAACAGACGCTGAACCAGCTGCTGGTCGAGATGGACGGTTTCGAAGGTCATACCGGCATTATCGTGATCGCCGCAACCAATCGTCCGGACATCCTCGACCCCGCGCTGCTGCGCCCGGGCCGCTTCGATCGCCAGGTTGTCGTACCGCTGCCGGATATCCGCGGCCGTGAGGAAATCCTCAAGGTGCATATGCGCAAGGTGCCGATCGCCGGTGACGTCAAGGCTGACGTTATCGCTCGCGGTACGCCCGGCTTCTCCGGTGCCGATCTGGCCAACCTGGTCAATGAGGCAGCGCTGTTTGCCGCTCGCCGCAACAAGCGCCTGGTCGATATGGACGACTTCGAGATGGCCAAGGACAAGATCATGATGGGCGCCGAGCGGCGCAGCATGGTCATGACCGAGGACGAAAAGATGAACACGGCCTACCACGAGTCCGGTCATGCCGTGGTCGCCAAACTGGTGCCCAAGTCCGATCCGGTGCACAAGGTCACGATCATTCCGCGTGGCCGCGCCTTGGGCTTGACCATGCAATTGCCGGAACAGGACCGCTACGCCTACGATCGCGAATACCTGATGAGCCGCATTGCGGTGTTGTTCGGTGGTCGCATCGCCGAAGAACTGTTCATGAACCAGATGACTACGGGCGCTTCCAACGACTTCGAGCGGGCGACCGCGATGGCGCGCGACATGGTTACCCGCTACGGCATGTCCGATCTCGGTGTGATGGTTTATGGCGAGAACGATGGCGAAGTTTTCCTTGGCCGCTCGGTGACCCAGCACAAGAACGTTTCCGAAGCGACGATGCAGAAGGTCGACGCCGAAATTCGCCGCATCATCGACCAGCAGTACGCCTTGGCGCGCCAGTTGCTCGATGACAACCGCGACAAGGTCGAGGCGATGACCAAGGCCTTGCTTGAATGGGAAACCATCGACGCCGACCAGATCGACGACATCATGGCCGGCAAGCCGCCGCGTCAGCCCAAGCCGTCGCAGGGTTTGCCCCGCTCCGGTACGCCGAGCGACACGCCGCCTGGAGCCGAGCCGAGCGCCACTGCGGCGGCCTGATGGTCCGACTGTTTTAACGGCCGGGAGCTTGCTCCCGGCCTTTTGTTTTTCTGAAATGACAAATCTACGCTGCGGCAAATTTCGCCTTTCCCTCGATCGCCCGTTGGTGATGGGCATCGTCAATCTGACTCCGGATTCGTTTTCCGGCGATGGGTTGACCGGTGATGTCGATCGGGCCATTTCCCATGCCCGGTACCAGTTCGAAGCCGGTTCGGACATCCTTGATATCGGTGCCGAATCGTCACGCCCGGGTGCCATTCCTACGCCCGAAGACGAGGAATTGCGCCGCCTGTTGCCAGTCCTGCGCGAAATAACCACCTGGGGCGTGCCGGTGTCGGTCGATACCTACAAGCCGGCGGTCATGCGTGCGGCGCTGGCGGCTGGGGCGACGATGATCAATGACATCACCGGCATGTCCGATCCGGACGCCTTGGCGGCGGTTGCAGACAGTGATTGCGCAGTTTGCGTCATGCACATGAAGGGCGAACCGGGCACGATGCAGCAGGCGCCAGTTTACGGTGATGTCGTCGCCGAGGTCGGCAGCTTCCTGCAGAGTGCTGTCGCCAGATGTCGGGGGGCGGGGGTGGCTGATGATCGACTGGTCATTGATCCCGGCTTCGGTTTTGGCAAGACGCTGGATCACAATTTAGCCCTTTTTAGGGCGCTGACCGTAGCATTTGGCAGGGATCTGCCAATTCTCGTTGGCGTCTCGCGAAAAACGATGCTTGGCACGATCACCGGGCGTCCAGTGGATCAGAGGCTGGTGGCCAGCGTCGCGGCGGCGCTGCTTGCCGCGCAAAAAGGTGCGAAAATACTACGCGTGCATGATGTGGCTGCAACCCGGGATGCCTTGGCAGTCTGGGCAGCTATCGAACAAGGGAGTCAGCAATGAGTAGAAAATATTTCGGTACCGACGGCGTTCGGGGGCGGGTCGGCCAGGCGCCAATCACGCCTGATTTTGTAATGCGGCTTGGCTATTCGGCTGGCAAGGCCTTGCTTGAGCAGGGTGGCATGCCGGCCGGTGATACACCGGCGGTGCTGATCGGCAAGGACACCCGTCTGTCCGGTTACATGCTCGAATCGGCCCTGGAGGCTGGTTTTTCGGCTGCCGGCGTCGAGGTTTGCCTGGTCGGCCCGCTACCGACGCCGGCAGTTGCCTACCTGACCCGCGCCCTGCGCCTGCAGGCCGGTATCGTTATCTCTGCCTCCCACAACCCCTACTACGACAACGGCATCAAATTCTTCTCGTCGCAGGGTACCAAGCTGCCCGATAAAGTCGAAGCGGCCATCGAGGCCGGTATCGATCAGCCCATGACCTGTGCCCAGCCGGCCGCTCTTGGCCGGGTGCGTCGCATCGAGGATGCGCGTGGTCGTTACATCGAATTCTGCAAGAGCACCTTTCCCAATGACCTTGACCTGCGTGGCCTGAAAATTGTCGTCGATTGCGCTCATGGTGCGGCTTATCACATCGCACCGGCGGTCTTCCATGAGTTGGGGGCCGAGGTGGTCAGCATTGGGGTGCAACCGAATGGCCTGAATATCAACGATGCCGTCGGTGCCACGGCGCCCAAGGCCTTGTGCGAGGCGGTGCTGGCCAATCGCGCCGACCTTGGCATTGCGCTCGATGGCGATGCCGACCGCCTGCAAATGGTCGATGCCGAAGGCAACCTCTACGATGGTGACCAACTGCTGTTCGCTATCGTCCGTAGCCGCGCCCGCAATGCACAGGTCAAGGGGGTGGTCGGTACGCTGATGACCAACCTGGCCCTCGAGCACGCACTTGCCAAACTGAATATTCCCTTTGCTCGCGCTGCGGTGGGTGACCGCTATGTGGTCGAGATGCTCAACGAAAAGGGCTGGCTCTATGGTGGCGAGAATTCCGGTCATATCCTGACCCTCGACCGCCACACCACCGGCGACGGTATTGTTGCCGCCTTGCAGGTGCTTGCTGCCCTGCGCGAGGCTGGCGGTGATCTAAAGAGTCTTCTCGGGGATCTGGAGCTTTATCCCCAGAAACTGATCAACGTACCGGTAACAAAGGGGTTTGCCTGGAAGGATCATCCTGCCATAGCAACTGCGCAAGCTGCTACCGAAAAGGCAATGGCCGGACGGGGGAGGGTGCTGCTGCGTGCCTCGGGAACAGAGCCTTTGCTCCGCGTGATGGTCGAAGGCGAGGATGCGGCGGAAGTCTTGAGTGCCGCCGAGAACCTGGCTGCCGTCGTCCGCGAGTCGGCCCAGTGAGCAGGGGGATCTGCGGTTGATATTGACCGCAAAATGCCCGGATCGTTATAATCCGAAAGTTTTTCGTCAACGGAATTATCCCGCTCATGCGTAAAAAGCTCGTAGCCGGCAACTGGAAAATGCATGGCAGTCTCCAGCAGAATGCCGCGTTGCTCGAGCGCATCAGGGCGGGCGTAAGCGGTTTGGCATGCGATGTGGCAGTCTGTCCGCCGTATCCATACTTGGGACAGGTGCAGGGCTTGCTCTCGGGGTCCGATGTGGCCTGGGGGGCGCAGTCGCTCAGTGAGCATTCTGCTGGTGCCTTTACCGGCGAAGTGTCGGCGGCAATGCTGGTCGAGTTTGGTTGTCGCTATGTGCTGGTTGGTCACTCCGAGCGCCGTGCGCTGTATGGTGAAACGGATGTGGCGGTTGCTGCCAAGTTCGAAGCCGCGCAGCGGGCAGGTCTGGTGCCGGTGTTGTGTGTTGGCGAAACGCTGGCCGAGCGTGAAGCCGGATTGACCGGTGATGTCGTCGCTCGCCAAGTGTCGGCGATTCTCGATTGTTCGGGGGTGGTGGCGATGGCTTCGGCGGTCGTGGCTTATGAACCGGTATGGGCTATCGGGACCGGGTTGACGGCGTCGCCGGAGCAGGCACAAGCGGTTCATGCCGCTATTCGTGCCCAAGTTGCGGCGATGGATGTTGAAGTGGCAAAAGGATTGCGCATTTTGTACGGCGGTAGCGTCAAGCCGCAGAATGCAAAGGAATTGTTTGGGCGGGCTGATATCGATGGTGGTTTGATCGGTGGTGCTGCCTTGGTTGCGGATGATTTTCTGGCGATTTGCCTGGCGGCAAATTGATAGGCTGACAAATGAACTGGCTTTTCTCTCTCGTCCTGACGGTCCACATTCTGGTGGCGATCTCGATTATCGGCTTGGTGCTGATGCAGCACGGCAAGGGTGCCGACATGGGGGCCGCGTTTGGTAGCGGCGCTTCCGGTAGTCTTTTTGGCGCAACTGGCTCGGCCAATTTTCTGAGCCGTACGACCGGTGTGCTCGCTGCCGTCTTCTTTGTGACCAGTCTCACTCTGGCTTATATTGGTTCCAATAAGCCAAAAACGACTGGCAGTCTTATGCAAGACACGGTACAATCGCAGTCTGTTTCGCAACCGGCTCCGGCAGGTAGTGAATCGCCGGCGGTGCCTGCGGATGCGGGCTCCAAGGCGAAAGATGTTCCGAAGTAAAGCAAGGTGATTCGTCCGGCATTTAGGTCCTCGTCGGAAAAATCAAAAAAAACGTGCCGACGTGGTGAAATTGGTAGACACGCTATCTTGAGGGGGTAGTGGCGCAAGCTGTGCGAGTTCGAGTCTCGCCGTCGGCACCAAAAAAACTGGGGCAGTGGCCGCAAGGTACGCTGTTTCGAACAAGAAACTGAATATTGGCGGCGGATCATGGAAAACTACTTTCCAATCCTGATGTTCGTTCTGGTGGGGATCGCGATCGGCGTTCTGCCTGTTGCGATGGGATTCATTCTCGCACCCAGCCGTCCGGACCCGGAAAAGCTATCTCCTTACGAGTGTGGCTTTGAGGCATTCGAAGATGCGCGCATGAAGTTCGATGTGCGCTACTACCTGATTGCCATTCTCTTCATTCTGTTCGATCTTGAGGTTGCCTTCCTCTTCCCGTGGGCGACTATCTTCAAAGACATCGTGGCGACCGAATCAATCAAGGTGTTCGGTTTTGTCGAAATGATGGTATTCGTTGCCATTCTGGTCATTGGCTATATTTATGCCTGGGCCAAGGGCGCGCTGGAATGGGAATGAGGCTCGCAAATGGCAATTGAAGGCGTTCTCCAGGAAGGGTTTGTCACCACCTCGGCTGACAAGCTGATCAACTACATGCGCACCGGGTCCTTGTGGCCCATGACCTTTGGTCTGGCGTGCTGCGCGGTGGAAATGATTCATGCTGGTGTTTCCCGCTATGACCTTGATCGCTTTGGCGTCGTATTCCGCCCGAGTCCGCGTCAGTCCGACGTGATGATCGTCGCAGGTACGCTGACCAACAAGATGGCACCTGCGCTGCGCAAGGTCTACGATCAGATGGCTGAGCCGCGCTGGGTTATCTCGATGGGTTCCTGTGCCAACGGTGGTGGCTATTACCACTATTCCTATTCTGTTGTACGCGGCTGCGATCGCATCGTGCCTGTCGACATCTATGTTCCGGGTTGTCCGCCGACCGCTGAAGCCTTGATCTACGGGATCATTCAGCTCCAGAACAAGATTCGTCGTACCAATACCATTGCTCGTTAATTGCCAAGGCTGATTCGATATGTCCGCCAAGCTGGAAACGCTTAGTCAAAATCTGCAGGAGCATTTCGGCGACAAGATAAAGTCCCTGAAGCTTGCCCTGGGTGAATTAACCATTGAAGTCGGCGCGGCTGATTATCTCGGCGTAATGAAGGCATTGCGCGACGAGACCGCTTTCGGTTTTGAAGAGATGATCGATCTCTGTGGCGTTGATTATTCGACCTACGGAGATGGTGCCTGGCAGGGCGCCCGCTTTGCCGTCGTCGTGCATCTCCTCTCCGTTGTGCACAACTGGCGCCTGCGGGTTCGTGTATTCGCCGAAGACGAGAGTTTTCCGTCGGTCGACTCCATTATCGGCGTGTGGGCGAGTGCCAACTGGTTCGAGCGTGAAGCCTTCGATCTTTACGGTGTCGCCTTCGTCGGGCACGACGATTTGCGTCGTATCCTGACCGACTATGGCTTCATCGGCCACCCGTTCCGCAAGGATTTTCCGATTTCCGGTCACGTTGAAATGCGTTACGACCCCGATCAGGCACGAGTGATCTATCAACCGGTCACCATCGAGCCTCGCGAGAACACCCCGCGCATCGTGCGCGAAGACACCTACGGGGATCCGGCACATGGCTGATATCCGCAATTTCACTCTGAACTTTGGCCCGCAGCACCCGGCTGCGCACGGTGTGCTGCGTCTGGTGCTTGAGTTGGACGGCGAAGTCGTCCAGCGTGCCGACCCGCACATCGGGCTACTGCACCGTGCTACCGAAAAGCTGGCTGAAACCCGCACCTGGGTCCAGTCAGTGCCCTATATGGACCGTCTCGACTACGTGTCGATGATGTGTAATGAACACGCCTACTGTCTTGCGACGGAAAAGCTGCTCGGCATCGAAGTTCCGGAACGCGGCAAGTACATCCGTGTGATGTTCGACGAAGTGACGCGTATCCTCAACCACCTGTTGTGGATTGGCTGCCACGCTCTCGACGTTGGCGCGATGACCATGGCGCTCTACACTTTCCGCGAGCGCGAAGACCTGATGGACGTGTATGAGGCGGTTTCTGGTGCCCGGATGCACGCTGCCTACTACCGTCCTGGTGGCGTTTATCGCGACCTGCCGGACCGCATGCCGCAGTATCAGGAATCTACCTGGACCAACGCCAAGAAGGCGGCCGAGAAGAACGAGAACCGCAGCGGTTCCGTGCTCGACTTCCTTGAGGATTTCACCAATCGCTTCCCGACCTACCATTCCGAGTACCACACCCTGCTGACCGACAATCGGATCTGGAAGCAGCGTCTAGTCAATGTCGGCGTGGTCAGCCCGGAACGTGCCCTGCAGATGGGCTTCACCGGCGCCATGTTGCGCGGTTCCGGCATCGCTTGGGACTTGCGCAAGAAGCAGCCTTATGCCGCTTACGACAAGGTTGATTTCGACGTGCCGGTCGGTGTCAATGGCGACAGCTATGACCGCTACCTGGTTCGCATGGAAGAAATGATCCAGTCGAACAACATCATCAAACAATGTATCGCCTGGCTGCGCAAGAATCCCGGTCCGGTGATCACCGACAACAACAAGGTAGCGCCGCCGCCGCGCGAAAACATGAAGACCAACATGGAGGAGCTGATTCACCACTTCAAGCTCTTCACCGAAGGCATTCATGTTCCGGCGGGCGAGGCCTATGCGGCCGTCGAACATCCGAAGGGTGAGTTCGGCATCTACTTTGTTTCCGATGGTGCCAACAAGCCTTACCGGATGAAGATTCGTGCGCCGGGCTTTGTCCACCTGGCTGGTCTGGACGAAATGTCCCGCGGCCACATGATTGCCGACGTCGTTACGATTATCGGTTCCCAAGATATTGTTTTTGGCGAGATCGACCGCTGATGTTTTCCGCTGAAACCCTCCAGAAATTTGCCCGCGAGGTCGCCAAGTACCCCGCCGATCAGAAACAGTCGGCGTCGATGGCCTGCCTCGCTCACGCCCAGGAAGAAAAAGGCTGGCTGGCCCCCGAGACCATAGAGGCGGTCGCCAACTATCTTGGTATGCCGCCGATCGCGGCCTACGAAGTTGCCTCTTTCTACAACATGTATGACCTGAAGCCGGTCGGCAAGTACAAGATCACGGTCTGTACCAACCTGCCTTGCGCGCTGTCGGGTGGCTACCATGCCGGCGAATACCTGCAGCAGAAGCTGGGTGTCGGCTATGGCGAAACGACGCCCGATGGCAAATTCACATTGAAGGAAGGCGAATGCATGGGGGCCTGCGGCGATTCGCCGGTCTTCATCGTCAACAACCGTTCGATGTGCAGCCACATGCACCCGGAACAGATCGACAAGCTGCTTGAGGAGTGCAAATAATGGCAATGCTTGGTTCGATCAACGGCGTTCTGATGGAAGGCCTGGACGGCGACAATACCTGGCACCTCAAGGATTATGTAGCCCGTGGTGGCTACGCGCAGCTGAAGCGCATCCTGGAAACCAAGATGACCCAGGAAGACGTCATCAGCGAAGTCAAGAAGTCCGTGCTGCGTGGTCGTGGTGGCGCCGGGTTCCCGACCGGTCTGAAGTGGTCCTTTATGCCGCGTTCCTTCCCTGGCGACAAATACGTTGTTTGCAACACCGACGAAGGTGAGCCGGGGACCTTCAAGGACCGCGACATCATGCGTTACAACCCGCATGCTGTCATCGAAGGCATGGCCATTGCCGCCTACGCGATGGGTGCCAACCGCGGCTACAACTACGTCCACGGCGAAGTCTGGCAAGAGTACAAGCGCTTCGAAGAGGCGCTCGACGAGGCGCGGGCCGCCGGCTTCATCGGCCAGAACATTCTCGGTTCAGGCTTCAATTTCGAGCTTTTCGCGCATCACGGCTACGGTGCTTATATCTGTGGTGAAGAAACCGCGCTGCTCGAATCGATCGAAGGCAAGAAGGGACAGCCGCGCTTCAAGCCGCCGTTCCCGGCATCCTTCGGTCTGTACGGCAAGCCGACGACTATTAACAATACTGAAACTTTCGCTTCCATTCCCTTCATCCTGAAGATGGGCGGCGAGGAGTTCCTCAATCTGGGCAAGCCGAATAACGGTGGCACCAAGCTGTTCTCGGTTTCCGGCCACGTCAATCGCCCGGGCAACTACGAAATTCCCCTCGGTACGCCGTTTGCCACCCTGCTCGAAATGTGCGGCGGGATGCGCGGCGGACGTAAGCTCAAGGCGGTCATTCCTGGCGGCTCGTCTGCTCCGGTCATGCCGGGCGAAGTGATCATGGATTGCACCATGGACTACGACTCGATCAGCAAGGGCGGTTCGATGTTGGGTTCCGGAGCAGTCATCGTCATGGACGAAACGGTCTGCATGGTCAAGGCGCTGGAGCGACTGTCTTTCTTCTACCATGAAGAATCATGCGGCCAATGTACGCCTTGCCGTGAAGGTACGGCCTGGATGTACAAGGTCGTGCACCGCATCGAAAATGGTCTCGGCAAGCCCGAAGATCTCGACTTGCTGAACAGCGTGCTTGGCAACATTGCCGGTCGTACCATCTGCGCGCTCGGCGATGCGGCAGCCTTCCCGGTGCAGAGCTTCATCAAGCACTTCGGCAAGGAATTCGAGTACCACATTGAAAACAAGACCTGTCTGGTTCCCAAGGATGTGCAATGGGCCGGCAGTGGCTTCCACAAGATTCCGGCCTGACAGGCTTCGGGTTGTAACGATAGAACTGGCTACAAGGTAGCGACATGCTAGAAATCGAGATCGACGGCAAAAAGGCGCAAGTGCCCGATGGCAGCACGGTGATGGATGCCGCGCAGCAGGTGGGTGTATACATTCCGCATTTCTGCTACCACAAGAAACTTTCGATTGCCGCCAACTGCCGCATGTGTCTCGTGCAGGTGGAGAAGGCGCCGAAGCCGTTGCCAGCTTGCGCAACGCCGGTGACCAACGGCATGAAGGTGTTTACGCACTCCGAGCTGGCCATCAAGGCACAGAAGGGGGTGATGGAATTCCTGCTGATCAATCACCCGCTTGATTGCCCGATTTGCGATCAGGGCGGTGAGTGCCAGTTGCAGGACATGTCCGTCGGCTACGGCCCGATGAAGAGTCGCTACACCGAAGAAAAGCACGTCGTCTTCCACAAGAGCGTCGGTCCGCTGATCTCGATGGAAGAAATGAGCCGTTGTATTCACTGCACCCGCTGCGTTCGCTTCGGTCAGGAAATTGGCGGCATCATGGAACTCGGCATGGCCAATCGCAACATGCATTCCGAGATCATGACCTTCGTCGGTCGTACGGTCGACTCCGAATTGTCAGGCAACATGATCGATCTTTGCCCGGTTGGCGCGCTGACTTCCAAGCCTTTCCGCTATACCGCCCGTTCCTGGGAACTGCAGCGCCGCAAGTCGGTAAGCCCGCACGATTCCGTCGGGGCCAACTTGGTCGTCCAGGTCAAGCACGACAACGTGATGCGCGTGTTGCCGCGTGAAAACGAAGAAGTCAATGAATGCTGGATCTCCGACAAGGAGCGCTTCTCTTATCAGGCGCTGGGTTCGGAAGAACGTCTGACCAGACCGATGGTCAAGCAGGGTGGCGAGTGGAAGGAAGTCGACTGGAACGTCGCCCTCGACTACGTCGCTCATGGCCTGAAGGACGTTTCCCGCGAGCACGGTGGTGATGCGTTGGCCGCACTGGCTGCCCAAAGCTCGACCGTCGAAGAACTGTTTCTGCTCAGTAAGGTCATGAAAGGCCTGGGTAGCGGCAATATCGATTTCCGTCCCCGTCAGAGCGACTTCGCTTCCGATTTCAAGCGCGCCGGTACGCCGTGGTTGGGCATGCGTCTGGCCGAGATAAAGAATCTCGATGGCGCCCTGGTGGTCGGTTCCTTCCTGCGCAAGGATCATCCGCTAGTCGCTCAACGCCTGCGCCAAGCTGCCAAGAAATTCACCAAGGTCAGCTTGTTGTCGGTGACTGGCGATGATCAACTGATCAATCTGCATGCCCGCATGACCGTTGCACCGGCTCAACTGGCCAGCGCGTTGGCCGCAGTCGTCAAGGCTGCCGCCGAACTCAAGGGCGTTGCGGTACCGGCAGGCGTCGAATCTGCAGTTGTCTGCGAAACCAGCAAGAAAATCGCCCAGAGCCTGGTTGATGGCGAAAAGCGTGCCGTCTTCCTCGGCAATGTCGCGACCCAATCCTCCGATGCCACGCAACTGCATGCGCTGGCCTTGGAACTCGGCAAGCTGACCGGCGCAACCGTCGGTTTCCTTGGCGAAGGCGCCAACACCGTCGGCGGTCATCTCGCCTGGGCATTGCCGTCTGGCGCGAACGCCCGGCAGATGTTCGAGCAGCCGCGCAAGGCCTACGTACTGATGGGCGTTGAGCCGGAATTCGATTGCGCCAACCCGCAACTGGTTCTTGGTGCTCTGAAACAGGCCAGCCTGGTGGTGTACATGTCAGCGTTCAAGCATGCACCGGCCCTGGAATTTGCCGACGTGCTGCTGCCGATCGCTCCCTATACCGAGACTTCGGGCACCTTCGTCAATACCGAAGGTCGTGCCCAGAGCTTCAATGGCGTGACCAAGCCGCGTGGCGACGCTCGTCCGGCCTGGAAGCTGCTTCGCGTTCTGGGTAATGTCCTGAATCTCGACGGTTTTGCTTACAACTCGAGCGAAGAAATTCGTGACGAGGTGCTCGGCAAGGGTGTCGAATTCGCAGCTGGCCTGAGCAATGAATTGAACGGTGTTTCCATCACACTTTCGTCTGTTGCCGCCAACGGGTTGCAGCGGATTGCCGATGTGCCGATCAACTTCGCCGACCCGATGGCCCGCCGCGCTCCGGCGCTGCAGCAAACCGCCGATTCCGTCGCGCCGACCGCCCGCCTCAGCGAGCAGACCCTGGCCCAGATCGGCGTTGCCGAGGATGCTCAGGTTCGTGTCAAACAAGGTTCTGGCGAGGCTTTGCTGGTTGCCAAGATCGACAACAATGTGCCGGCCGGCTGTGTCCGTGTCTCGGCGGCGCATGCGAGTACTGCGATGCTGGGCGACATGTTCGGCTCGATTTCCGTGGAGCGTGCATAAATGGACGCACTGATGAATTTCGGCACCGGAATTTTCGGTGGCGCCTGGCCGGCGGTCTGGACCCTGATCAAGATTGTCCTGATCGTTGCCCCGATGATGCTTGGTGTTGCTTATCTGACCTACTTCGAGCGCAAGGTCATCGGTTACATGCAGGTGCGCATTGGGCCGAACCGGGTTGGTCCCTGGGGCCTGATCCAGCCGATCGCCGACGGCCTGAAGCTGCTGATGAAGGAAATCATTGTTCCCAGCGGCGCCAACAAGGGCATCTTCATAATCGCCCCGATGCTGGCCATCGCGCCGGCGCTGGCTGCCTGGGCGGTGGTGCCTTTCACCGACTCGCTGGTTCTAGCAAATATCGACGCCAGCCTGCTGTACATCATGGCTATCACCTCGATGGGTGTGTACGGCATCATCCTGTCCGGTTGGGCTTCCAACTCCAAGTACGCATTCCTCGGTGCCATGCGTTCGGCGGCCCAGATGGTTTCCTACGAAATCTCGATGGGCTTCTCGCTGATCTGCGTGCTGATGGTGTCCAACAGCCTGAATCTGGTCGAAATCGTGAATGTTCAGGATCAGGGACGCTTCGCCGGCTTGGGCCTGAGCTTCCTGTCCTGGAACTGGCTGCCGCTGTTCCCGATGTTCCTCGTCTATCTGATTTCCGGCGTGGCTGAAACCAACCGGGCGCCTTTCGACGTTGCCGAAGGCGAATCCGAAATCGTTGCCGGTTTCCACGTCGAGTATTCCGGGATGGCTTTTGCGGTCTTCTTCCTGGCCGAATACGCCAACATGATCCTGGTGTCCGCGCTGACCGCCATCATGTTCCTCGGTGGCTGGCTGTCTCCGGTCGGCTTTCTGCCGGACGGCATCCTCTGGCTGTTCGCCAAGATGTCGGCAATTCTCTTCCTGTTCCTGTGGTTCCGGGCGACCTTCCCGCGCTACCGCTATGACCAGTTGATGCGTCTGGGCTGGAAAGTTTTCGTGCCGATCTGTCTGATCTGGCTGGTTGTCGTCGGCGTCTGGATGATGTCGCCGCTGAATATCTGGAAGTGAGGAGAGACTAATGGGTTCGATGAAGGAAATCTTCAACAGCCTCTTCCTCAAGGAATTGTTGAAGGGGATGTCGGTGACGGGCAAGTATTTCTTTGCCCGCAAGATCACCGTCCAGTATCCGGAAGAAAAAACGCCGCAGAGCTTCCGTTTCCGCGGACTGCACGCGTTGCGCCGCTATCCGAATGGTGAAGAGCGTTGCATTGCCTGCAAGCTGTGCGAGGCCATTTGCCCGGCGCTGGCCATCACTATCGAGGCTGAGCCGCGCGATGACGGTTCCCGTCGCACGACGCGCTACGACATTGATCTGACTAAGTGCATCTTCTGCGGTTTCTGCGAAGAAGCCTGCCCGGTCGATGCCGTCGTCGAAACGCGGATTTTCGAATATCACGGCGAAAAGCGTGGTGATTTGTACTACACCAAGCAGATGTTGCTGGCCAACGGCGACCGCTACGAAGATCAGATCGCGAAAGACCGCCAACTCGATGCTTCTTACCGATAACAGGTGCTAGCGATGGATTTTCAAACTGCGGTTTTCTTCTTCCTGTCGGCGATTCTGGTCTTCGCGAGCCTTCGCGTGATCACCGCCCGCAACCCGGTGCATGCCGCCCTGCATCTGATTCTCGCCTTCTTTACCTGTGGCGGCATCTGGGCGCTGCTGCAAGCCGAGTTCCTGGCGATTGCCATCATCCTCGTCTATGTCGGGGCGGTCATGGTGCTTTTCCTGTTCGTCGTGATGATGCTTGACATCAATATCGACCGGATTCGCCAAGGCTTCTGGAACTATCTGCCACTTGGCGCCTTGCTTGGTTTGTTGATGGTTCTCGAGATGGGTCTCGTGCTCGGCAGCAAATACTTCCAGGTGCCGGCGGCCGAAGCCATGGTGCCGGCTGGTGTTTCCAACACCAAGGCGATCGGTGCACTGATGTTCAGCGATTACGTCTATCCGTTTGAACTGGCCTCTCTGATCCTCCTGGTCGGCATGATCGCCGCGATCGTGCTGACGTATCGTGGTCCGAAGCACTCCAAGTACACCAGCCCCAACCTGCAGGTCTTCGTCAAGGCCAAGGATCGCGTCCGCGTCCTGCAGATGCCGGTTGAAAAAGACTGAACCCAGGGACGAACATGCTTACTCTGTCACTCTCGCATTTCCTGATTCTGGGCGCGATTCTGTTCGCGATCAGCGTCGTCGGCATCTTCCTCAATCGGAAGAACCTGCTGGTGCTGCTGATGGCCATTGAATTGATGCTGCTCGCGGTCAACATGAATTTCGTGGCGTTTTCCCACTATCTTCAGGATCTCTCGGGCCAGATTTTCGTCTTCTTCATCCTGACCGTTGCTGCCGCCGAATCGGCGATCGGTCTGGCCATCCTGATCGTGCTGTTCCGCAACCTCAAGAGCATCCATGTGGATGACCTGGGCAGCCTGAAGGGTTAAACATGGAAATGCAAAAACTCTACCTGCTCGTTCCGCTGGCGCCGTTGATCGGTGCCATGATCGCCGGCCTGTTCTGCCGTGTCCTTCCGCGTTGGGTGGCTCATACCGCCACCATCGCCGGTGTGGCCATCGCCTTTATCGCCTCGCTCATCATCTTCAAGGATGTCCAGGCTGGCCACACCTATAACGGGGCGGTCTATACCTGGCTGACCAGCGGCGAATACAAGTTCGAAGTCGGTTTCCTGATCGACACGCTGACTACCACGATGATGCTGGTCGTCACCTTCGTGTCCCTGATGGTTCATATCTACACCATCGGCTACATGCAGGAAGATCCGGGTTACAACCGATTCTTCAGCTACATCTCGTTGTTTACCTTCTCCATGCTGATGCTGGTGATGAGCAACAACTTCATGCAGCTCTTCTTCGGCTGGGAAGCCGTGGGTCTGGTCTCCTACCTGCTGATCGGTTTCTGGTACACCCGTCCGACCGCCATCTTCGCCAACATGAAGGCCTTCCTGGTCAACCGCGTTGGTGACTTCGGCTTCATCCTCGGCATTGGCCTGGTGTTGGCCCATACCGGTTCGCTCGATTACGCGACCGTTTTCGCCAAGGCGCCTAGCCTCGTCGATACGACGATCAACCTTTTTGCCGGTCGTGAATGGGCAACCGTTTCGCTGATGACCGCAACCTGTATCTGCCTGTTCATCGGCGCCATGGGTAAATCGGCTCAGGTTCCGCTGCACGTCTGGCTGCCTGACTCGATGGAAGGCCCGACCCCGATCTCCGCGCTGATCCACGCTGCAACGATGGTTACGGCAGGTATCTTCATGGTTTCCCGGATGTCGCCGCTGTTCGAACTGTCGACCACGGCACTGTCCTTCGTCATCGTGATCGGCGCCATCACCGCCTTGTTCATGGGCTTCCTCGGCATCATCCAGAACGACATCAAGCGTGTCGTCGCCTACTCGACGCTGTCGCAGCTCGGTTACATGACCGTTGCGCTGGGGGCTTCTGCTTACTCGGTCGCCATCTTCCACCTGATGACGCACGCCTTCTTCAAGGCGCTGCTGTTCCTCGGTGCCGGTTCGGTGATCATCGGTATGCACCACGATCAGGACATCCGCAACATGGGCGGCCTGCGTAAGTACATGCCGATTACCTGGATTACCTCCCTGATTGGTTCGCTGGCCCTGATTGGTACTCCTTTCCTGTCCGGTTTCTATTCCAAGGACTCGATCATCGAGGCCGCTCAGGTGGCCTACCACGCCGGTCAGCCGGGCGCTGCCTTTGCCTACTACGCCGTATTGGCCGGTGTCTTCGTCACCGCTTTCTACTCCTTCCGGATGTACTTCCTGGTCTTCCATGGTGAGGAACGCTTCGGCAAGGCTGACGATGCGCATCACCACGAGCATCATGGTGATCACGACGACGAAGAAGCCACTCACGACCATCATCACGGTCTCGCGCCGGGTCAGAAGCCGCACGAAACCCCCTGGGTCGTCTGGTTGCCGCTGGTATTGCTGGCCATCCCGTCCCTGGCGATCGGTTTCTTCGCGATCGAGCCGATGCTCTATGGCGACTACTTCAAGGGCGTGATCTTTGTCGATCATCATGCTCACCCGGCCATGGAACATCTGGCTGAGGAATTCCATGGTGCCGTCGCGATGGGTATCCACTCGCTGACCACGCTGCCGTTCATCCTGGCACTGTCCGGTGTTGCGGTTTCCTGGTTCTTCTACATGAAGCGCCCGGATATCCCAGCTGCCATTCAGCGTCGCTTCTCGGCAATCAACACCCTGTTCGAGAACAAGTACTACTTCGACAAGTTCAACGAGGCCGTTTTCGCCGGTGGTGCCCGTGTGCTCGGCAAGGCCCTGTGGCGTGGCGGCGATGTCGCCGTGATCGACGGCATTATCGTCAATGGCTCGGCCAAGCTTGTTGGATGGATTGCCTCCGTGACCCGCCTGTTCCAGACCGGTTACGTTTATCACTACGCTTTCACCATGATCATCGGCGTCTTCGTGCTGATGACCCTGTGGATCAACCGCGCCTAGCCGTGAATAGTTCGCAGAAAAGCAAGGAATAACATGTCGACTTACCCGCTGCTATCTCTCGCAATCTGGATTCCGATCGTTGCCGGTCTGGTGGTCCTGACCACCGGTGGTGACCGGAATGCCCCGCTGGCCCGGATGCTCTCCCTGGTCGGCGCGGTTGCCGCCTTCCTGATCACGATTCCGCTGTGGACCGGTTTTGACGTCGCCAATGGCGGCATGCAGTTCGTCGAACTGAAGACCTGGATTCCGCGTTTCAACATCAACTACCACCTGGGGGTGGACGGTATCTCGATGCTGTTCGTGATCCTCAACGCCTTCATCACGATCGTCGTCGTGGCAGCTGGTTGGGAAGTGATTCAGAACAAGGTTGCCCAGTACAACGCTGCCTTTCTGATCATGTCCGGTCTGATGAACGGCATCTTCACCTCGCTCGACGGTGTCCTGTTCTACGTCTTCTTCGAAGCCTCGCTGATCCCGCTGTACCTGATCATCGGCGTCTGGGGTGGTCCGAACCGGGTTTACGCAGCGTTCAAGTTCTTCCTCTACACGCTGTTCGGTTCGTTGCTCTTCCTGCTGGCGCTGATGTACCTGTTCATCCAGTCGGGTGGCAGCTTCTCGATCCTCGAATGGCACAAGCTGCCGATTCCGCTCGGTCCGCAGATCTGGTTGTTCCTCGCGTTCCTGATCGCCTTCGCCGTCAAGGTGCCGATGTGGCCGGTGCATACCTGGTTGCCGGATGCCCACGTCGAAGCGCCGACCGGTGGTTCCATCGTGCTGGCCGCCATCGCGCTGAAGCTCGGTGCCTACGGTTTCCTGCGGTTCTCTCTGCCGATCGCCCCGGATGCCTCGCATGAGTTATCCTCGCTGGTCATCGCGCTGTCGCTGATCGCCGTCGTCTATATCGGTTTCGTTGCCCTGGTTCAGGCCGACATGAAGAAGCTGGTGGCCTATTCCTCGATTGCTCACATGGGCTTCGTGACGCTGGGCTTCTTCATGTTTAGCGCCATGGGTGTCGAAGGTGCTCTGGTTCAGATGGTTTCTCACGGCTTCGTTTCCGGCGCCATGTTCTTCTGTATCGGCGTCATGTACGACCGCGTGCATAGCCGCCAGATCGCCGATTACGGCGGCGTGGTCAACAAGATGCCGAAGTTCGCTGCCCTGTTCATGCTGTTCACCATGGCCAATGCCGGTCTGCCTGCCACTTCCGGCTTCGTCGGCGAATTCATGGTCATCCTCGGTGCCGTCAAGTTCAACTTCTGGGTCGCCTTTGCCGCCGCCTCGTCGATGGTCATCGGCGCCGCCTACTCGCTGTGGATGTACAAGCGCGTCATATTCGGTGATGTGGCCAATCATCACGTCGAGGAACTGACCGACATCAACAAGCGTGAATTCCTCATTCTCGCAGTGCTGGCCATCGCCACGCTGTGGATGGGTATTTATCCGCAGCCCTTCACCGAAGTCATGCACGCCTCGGTCAACGACCTGCTGCATCACGTTGCCATCAGCAAGATTCAATAAACGGTAGCCGACATGTTCGACAATTTCGTTGTCCCCAATCTTCTGCCCGCTGCGCCGGAAATCTTCCTGGCCGCGATGGCCCTGGCCATCCTGATGATCGATCTGCTGGTCAAGGACAGCCGGCGCACTGTGACGTTCGCGCTGACCCAGTTGGCCCTGATCGGTTGTGCCGCGATCCAGTTCGCAACTAGCACCGGCGAAATCACCTACACCTTCAGCAACATGTTCGTCGACGACCTGATGTCCGACCTGCTGAAGCTGTTCCTGTACATGACCGTGATCATCGTGATGTTCTACTCGCGCGGCTACGTCATCGACCGCGACACGATGAACAAGGGTGAGTACTACGTGCTGGCCTTGTTTGCGACGCTCGGCATGATGGTCATGATCTCGGCCAATCACTTCCTGACCATCTACATCGGTCTCGAACTGCTCTCCCTGTCGCTCTACGCGATGGTGGCGATGAACCGCGACTCCGTGGTGTCCACCGAAGCGGCGATGAAGTACTTTGTCCTCGGCGCGCTGGCCTCCGGTCTGCTGCTCTACGGCATGTCGATGATCTACGGTGCCACCGGCACGCTGGAAATCACCGGTATTGCCGAGCGCCTGAACAGCGGCGGCGTCAACAAGTCGGTTCTGGTCTTCGGCCTGGTCTTCCTGGTCGCCGGCCTGGCCTTCAAGCTCGGTGTCGTGCCCTTTCACATGTGGATTCCCGACGTCTATCAGGGCGCACCGACCTCGGTCACCCTGCTCATCGGTTCGGCTCCCAAGCTGGCTGCCTTCGCCATCGTCATGCGCCTGCTGGTCAGTGGCCTGCTGCCGCTGGCGCCGGACTGGCAGAACATGCTGATCATCCTGTCCGTGCTGTCGATGGCCATCGGTAACCTGGCCGCCATCGCCCAGACCAACCTCAAGCGCATGCTGGCCTACTCCACCATCTCGCACATGGGCTTCATGCTGCTCGGCATCGTTACCGGCGTGGTCGGCGGTGACGCTCGTTACGCCCTGAACGCCTACAGCTCTGCAATGTTCTACGTGATCTCCTACGTGCTGATGAGCGCCGGCACCTTCGGCATGATCCTGCTGATGGCCCGCGCTGGTTTCGAAGCCGAGGAGATCGACGACTACAAGGGCCTGAACAAGCGCAGCCCGTGGTTTGCCGGCATCATGCTGATGTTGATGTTCTCGATGGCTGGCGTGCCGTTCTTCATCGGCTTCTTCGCCAAGTTCTCGGTGTTGCAGGCGGTCGTTGCTGCCGGCTACATGTGGCTGGCCATCGTCGCCGTCCTGTTCTCGCTGATCGGTGCCTTCTACTACCTGCGCGTCGTCAAGGTCATGTACTTCGATACGCCGGCCGATGATAGCCCGCTCACCGCGCCGCTCGACATGCGCATCCTGATCTCGGCCAACGGCCTGGCGGTTGCCTTCCTCGGCATATTCCCGCAAGTCATCATGTCGCTCTGCGCCTACGCTCTGTTGCGTTCGCTCTGATGCCGGCCTGAATCCGTTGAACAAAACGCCCCGCCAGTCGGGGCGTTTCACTTTGTGGAGTCCGCCATGTCGCACGACAGCCATCTGATCGAATCCGAAGTTTCCAGCGAATCCGTTTTCCAGGGCGCGCTGCTCAATGTCCGCAAGGATCGCGTGCAGTTGCCCAACGGCAAGGAGTCGGTCCGCGAGTACATCGTTCATCCGGGCGCCGTTGTCATCCTGGCCTTCCTGCCCAACGGCAACCTGCTGTTCGAGCGCCAGTTCCGCTATCCGCTGCGCCGCGTCTTCCTCGAACTGCCGGCCGGAAAGATCGACCACGGCGAGGCGATCATCGAGACGGCCAAGCGCGAACTGCTGGAAGAAACCGGCTATACCGCCAGCGAATGGGAATATCTCGGCGTGATGCATCCGTGCATCGGCTATTCCGACGAACGGATCGAAATCTTTGCAGCTCGTGGGCTGCATAAGGCCAGCGAGCAACATCTCGACCACAACGAGTTCCTGGAAGTCGTTGAACTGTCGCCGGCCGAAGCGAAGCAGGCGGTCTGGGACGGCCGCATCACCGACGCCAAGACGATCACGTCGCTGTTCTGGCTCGATAAGCCCTGAGGCGGATTTTGGCCAAATGCTACGGTAAGCCGGAAAAAATGGCCAAAATCGAAAATGGGCTGAGCCGCGGATAAGCGCCGTGTCCTTTAGACATCGGCCCTCAGCCCGGCGGGCTTGCCAGTGCGCTTGCCTTACAACGCCCCGGCCGGCGCGGCGCCCCAGCTCACCGTCGCCAGGAAGAGATAGCCGGCACCATAGACGGTCTTGATGAAGGCCGGGCTTTCGCTATCCGGTTCGAGTTTCCGGCGCAGCCGTGAGATGCGGACATCGATGCTGCGATCGGTCGGCGACAGGTCACGGGTGCCCATCAGCTGTTCGCGTTGCAGGATACGGTTCGGATTGCTGACAAACACTTTCAGCAATTCGGATTCCGAGGTGCTGAGCACCTGTTCGGCGCCGGCGGGGGAGGTCAGCGTGTTGTTGCCCAGATTGAACTGCCATCCGGCGAATTCGGCGATCCGGTTGGGCGTGTTGCTGGCCGCACTCTCGCGGCGACGCAGGATGCTGCGCACCCGGGCGACCAGTTCGCGCGGCTCGAAGGGTTTCAGCACGTAATCGTCGGCACCGAGCTCCAGGCCCATCACGCGGTCGCTGACATGGGCGCGGCCGGTCAGGATCAGGATGCCGCAGGCCGTCTGGGCGCGTACGCGCTGCATCGCCTCGATGCCGTCCATGTCGGGCAGGCCGAGGTCGATGATGCACAGGTCGGGCGCCAGGCTGCGCAGGCGGCGCAGCAGGTCGCCGCCGCTGCGGCACCAGTGGGTGCGAAAGCCGAAATCGGCCAGCATCTGCTCGATGATCTTGGCGATGTCCGGATCGTCCTCGACGATGGCGATCAGCTTGGCGGGTTCGTTGTCTTTCATGGGTTTTCCCGGTTTGCCCGGAGCAGCGCGCGGGCCAGGTCCTGGCGGTCGAAGGGCTTGGCCAGCACCGGCAGGTCGCCGGCACCGGCGGGTTCCGCCTCGTCGGCATAGCCGCTCATCAGGACGATGCGTATCTGTGGATGGTGTTGTTGCACCAGCTCGGCGAGTTGGCGGCCGTTGATGCCGCCGGGCATGATGATGTCGCTGACGACGATGGCGATATCGGCGATCTGCTCGATCATCTCGAACGCCTGGTTGCCGTTTTCGGCCTCGATGACCGGATAGCCGAGATCGATCAGCTGCTGGCGGACGACGCGGCGCACGTCCGGGTTGTCCTCGACCAGTAGGACCAGTTCGCCACCGTGCGCCAGGGCGGGTTCGTTGCCGGCTTGATCCTCGTCGGCCCGAGCGGCCACCGATGGCAGGACCAGCAGCACCGTGGTGCCGCTTCCGGGCTGGCTCTGGATCGAAATGCCGCCGCCCGACTGCTGGGCGAAGCCATGCGCCATGGCCAGCCCGAGGCCGCTGCCCAGGCCGAAGCGCTTGGTCGTGAAGAAGGGCTCGCAGGCGCGGGCCAGCGTCGCCGCATCCATGCCGCAGCCGTTGTCGGCGATCTCGATCAGCACGTAGCGGCCCGGCGTGACGTCGAAATCCGCCGCTTCGCTGCCTAGGTCGATGGCCCGCGCGGCGATGTGCAACTGGCCGCCGTCGGGCATCGCATCGCGGGCGTTCAGCGCGAAGTTGAGCAGGGCGCTTTCCAGTTGCCCAGGGTCGACCAGCGCACGCACCGAGGCAGCCGCCAGATCGGTCGACACGGCGATGGTTTCGGGCAGCGAGCGGCGCACCAGCTTGGCCAAGTTGCCGATCAGCCGGCCGATATCGACCGCCTGCGGTTCCAGTGTTTGGTGCCGCGAGAAGGTCAGCAGGCGCTTGATCAGCTGGACGCCGCGGCGGGCCGATTGCAGCGCCGGTTCGACGAACTCGTTGACCTCGGCATCGTCCGGCCGGTGGTCCTGCAGGGCGGCCAGGTTGCCGATGATGACGGTGAGCAGGTTGTTGAAATCGTGGGCCAGGCCGCCGGTCAGCTGGCCGATGGCTTCCATCTTCTGGGCCTGGACAAGGGCGGCCTGCATCCGCTTCTGCTCGGTGATCTCGTGCGAGAAGACGAAAAAGCCCAGCGTCTCGCCGGCCGGCGTGGTTTCCGGGACCAGCGTGCTGCGCGCGAAGACCTCCTTGCCGTCGCGCAGCATGTGGTACTCGTAGCTCATCTGCTGGCCGGACAAGGCCTTGCGCACCGAGTCGCGGACCTGGCCATAGACGTGGTCGCCGATCACCTCGGGCACGGCGCGGCCGGTCACCGAGCCTTCCGGATGGCCGTACCAGTCGGAATAGCCCTTGTTGGCGTATTGATAGACCTCGTTCTTGTCGACGTAGCCGATCAGGATCGGGATGGTGTCGTTGATCAGGCGCAGGCGTCCTTCACTACGGCCGAGCGCGGCGGCGATCCGCTCGTTTTCGCTATTGGCGCGGCGCAGGTTGGCGTTGGCGTTTTCCAGTTGTGCCGTGCGGCGGCGGACGCGTTCTTCGAGATCGTTGTTCTGGTGCTCGGTCAGGTGTTCGATGTAGCGCTGCTCGGTCACGTCGCTGTACAGCGTCACGAAGCCCTTGGGCGGCATCGGTTCGTGGCGCATCAGGATGACCCGGCCGTCGGGGCGCCGGTATTCGAAGACATTGGCCGTCGGCTGGGTCAGCAGCCGGACCCGCTCGGCGATCTGCGTCTCGATGTCGCCCGGGCCGTATTCGCCGCGCTGGGCGTTGAAGCGGATGAAGGATTCCAGCGTCGCCCCGGCCGCGGCCAGATGATCGGGGAAGTCGAACAGTTCAAGGAAAGGGCGGTTCCAGGCGACCAGGCGCAAGTCGGCGTCGAAGACGGTGACGCCCTGGTCCAGCATGTCCAGGCCGGCCTGCAGCATTTCCTGGCGCAGGAGAGGAGGGGGCAGGGGGATTTCGGTGGACATCCGGCGATTCTAGAGCACGCGGCGAGCGGCGACTTTCCAATGTAACGATTCGTTACATTCTGCCAATAGTTGCGCAAGAGTGTTTTGTCATTCTCACGCTCACTAAAAAAGCATTAGCAAACAGAACAGCGCCTTCGACAGAATCGTGAGGAGACATTTGTGGCAGCAAACCCGTATTCCATCGGGCTGGACCAAAATCCGGCCAATTACGTTCCGCTTTCCCCGCTGAGCTTTCTTGAGCGCTCGGCCTTCGTCTATCCGAAGCGCATCTCGGTCATCCAGGGTAGCCGTCAATACACCTGGAAAGAATCCTACGACCGCTGCCGCCAGCTGGCCTCGGCGCTGAAAGGACGCGGTATCGGCAAGGGTGACACGGTCGCCGCCATGCTGCCCAACAGCGCCCCGATGTTCGAGTGCCACTTCGGCGTGCCGATGACCGGCGCCGTGGTCAATACCCTGAACACCCGCCTCGACGCCGAAGCCATCGCCTTCATGCTGACCCACGGCGAAGCCAAGGTGCTGATCACCGACCCTGAATTCTCGGCCACCATCAAGGCCGCACTCGCCTTGCTCGAAGGGCCGAAGCCGATCGTCATCGATACCCTCGACCCCGACTTCACCGGCGGCGAAGCGCTCGGCGAAAAGGATTACGAAGCCTTCCTCAACGAAGGCGATCCCGATTTCGACTGGCAACTGCCGGAAAACGAGTGGGATGCCATCGCCCTGAACTACACCTCGGGCACCACCGGCAACCCCAAGGGTGTCGTCTATCACCACCGCGGCGCCTACCTGAACTCGGCCTCCAACATCATTTCCTGGGGCATGCCCCCGCATGCCGTCTATCTCTGGACGCTGCCGATGTTCCACTGCAACGGCTGGTGCTTCCCCTGGACGCTGGCTGCCAATGCCGGCACCAGCGTCTGCCTGCGCAAGGTCGACCCGGCGATCATCTTCGGCCTGATCAAGGAGCACAAGGTCAGCCACATGTGCGGCGCGCCGATTGTCTACGGCATGCTGATCAACGCCCCGGCCGAACTGAAGCAGGGCATCGAACACCCGGTCAACGGCCTGATCGCCGGCGCTGCACCACCGGCCGCGATCATCGAAGGCGCCGAGCAGATGGGCTTCAACATCACCCACGTCTATGGCCTGACCGAAACCTACGGCCCGGCCTCGGTCTGTGCCAAGCACCCGGAATGGGACAAGCTGCCGATCGACCTGCGTGCCGCCCGCAACGGCCGCCAGGGCGTGCGCTACCACCTGCAGGAAGCGATCACCGTCCTCGACCCGGTCAGCCTGGAGCCGGTACCCTGGGACGGCGAGACGATGGGCGAGATCATGTTCCGCGGCAACATCGTCATGAAGGGCTACCTGAAGAACCCCAAGGCGACCGAGGAAGCCTTCGCCGGCGGCTGGTTCCACACCGGCGACCTGGCGGTCGTGCATAGCGACGGCTACGTCAAGATCAGGGACCGCTCCAAGGACATCATCATCTCCGGCGGCGAGAACATCTCCTCGCTGGAAGTCGAGGACGTGCTCTACCGCCACCCGGCGGTCATCGCCGCCGCCGTCGTCGCCAAGCCCGACGAGAAGTGGGGCGAGGTACCGGCCGCCTTCGTCGAACTGAAGGACGGTGCGCAGACCAGCGAAGCCGAGATCATCGAGCACTGCCGCGGCCACCTGGCCCGCTTCAAGGTGCCCAAGCAGGTCGTCTTCGGCACGCTGCCCAAGACCTCGACCGGCAAGATCCAGAAATACGTCCTGCGCCAGCACGCCAATTCGGCGCTCGCCATCGAGTAATCCGCTTGCCCCTGCTGTGCAGCCCTCGCCGGCAGGGGACTTTTTCTTCGGACAAGGAATTCCCATGAAGCTACTCGTTCCCGTCAAACGGGTCGTCGACTACAACGTCAAAGTCCGCGTCAAGGCGGATGGCTCGGGTGTTGAACTGGCCAACGTCAAGATGAGCATGAACCCCTTCGACGAAATCGCCGTCGAAGAAGCCGTGCGCCTCAAGGAAGCCGGCATTGCCAGCGAAGTCATCGCCGTCTCCTGCGGCGTCGCCGCCTGCCAGGAAACCCTGCGCACCGCGCTCGCCATCGGCGCCGACCGCGCCATCCTCGTCGAGACCGACGCCGACCTCCAGCCGCTCGCCGTTGCCAAGTTGTTGAAGGCCCTCTGCGCCAAAGAACAACCCCAACTCGTCATCTGCGGCAAACAAGCCATCGACGACGACGCCAACCAGACCGGCCAGATGCTCGCCGCCCTGCAAGGCTGGCCGCAAGCCACCTTTGCCTCCAAGCTCGTCATCGCTGACGGCAAGGCAAGCGTCACCCGCGAAATCGACGGCGGCCTCGAAACCCTCCAGATCTCTCTGCCCGCTGTCGTCACCACCGACCTGCGCCTCAACGAACCGCGCTACGCCACGCTGCCCAACATCATGAAAGCCAAGAAAAAGCCGCTCGACACCGTCAAGCCGGCCGACCTCGGCGTCGATGTCAGCCCGCGCCTGACCACGCTGAAAGTCGTCGAACCCGCCAAGCGCAGCGCCGGCATCAAGGTCGCCGACGTCGCCGACCTCGTCAACAAACTCAAGAACGAAGCCAAGGTGATCTGATCATGAGCATCCTCGTCATTGCCGAACACGACCACCAGCAACTCAAGGCCGCCACCCTCAACACCATCGCCGCCGCCCAAAAGATTGGTGGCGACATCCATGTCCTGGTCGCCGGCTCCAACTGCCAAGGGGCCGCCCAACAAGCCGCCACCCTCGACGGCATCAGCCTCGTCAAGGTCGCCGACGCCGCCCACTACGCCGCCCAGACCGCCGAAAACCTGACCGCCCTCGTCGTCGACCAGGCCGCCGGCTACACCCACCTCCTGGCCCCCGCCACCACCTTCGGCAAGAACCTCCTGCCGCGGGTTGCCGCCTTGCTCGACGTCGCCCAGATCTCCGACATCATCGGTGTCGAATCCCCCGACACCTTCGTCCGTCCCATCTACGCCGGCAATGCTCTGGCCACCGTGCAGAGCAGCGACCAGATCAAGGTCATCACCGTCCGCACCACCGCCTTTGCTACGGTCGAAGGCAAAAATCAGGCAAAAACAGAAAACATCGCCGCCGGTCCGGACACCGCACAAACCCAACTCCAACACCGGGAACTCACCCAGTCCGCCCGTCCCGAACTCGGCGCCGCCAAGATCATCGTCTCCGGTGGTCGTGGCCTGGGCAGTGGCGAGAACTACCACGCCCTGCTCGAACCGCTGGCCGACAAGCTCGGTGCGGCGCTTGGTGCCTCCCGCGCTGCGGTCGATGCCGGCTTCGTGCCCAACGACTACCAGGTCGGGCAGACCGGCAAGATCGTCGCGCCCCAGCTCTACATCGCCGTCGGCATCTCTGGCGCGATCCAGCATCTGGCCGGGATGAAGGACTCCAAGGTCATCGTCGCCATCAACAAGGACCCGGACGCGCCGATCTTCCAGGTCGCCGATTACGGGTTGGTGGCCGATCTGTTCGAGACCGTGCCGCAGTTGGTCGCCGCCATCTAAACAAAGCATTCCGGAGATAACACCATGAGCACCTATATCGCCCCGCTGCGCGACATGCAGTTCGTCCTCAACGACATCGCCGGCCTTGAAGCAGTCTGTGCCTTGCCCGGCAACGAGGAATGCTCGGTCGACCTGGTCGATTCCATCCTCGACGAAGCCGCCAAGTTCGCCTCCGGCGTGCTCGACCCGATCAATCGCGGCGGCGACAGCCAGGGCGCCGTCTGCAAGGATGGCGTGGTCACCACCTCGCCGGGCTTCAAGGACGCCTACCAGCTGTTCGTCGAAACCGGCTGGAACGCCATGCCCTTCGCCCCGGAATTCGGCGGCCAGGGCCTGCCGGCGCTGGTTACGATGGCGGTCAACGAAATGTGGAAGTCGGCCAACATGGCCTTCGCGCTGTGCCCGATGCTGACCGGCGGCGCCATCGAAGCGATCGCCCACCACGCCTCCGACGAACTGAAGCAGAAATACCTGCCGAAGATGGTCGAAGGCACCTGGACCGGCACGATGAACCTGACCGAGCCGAACGCCGGCTCCGACCTCGCCGCCATCTCCAGCAAGGCCAAGCCGGTCGGTGACGGCAGCTACCTGGTCAGCGGCACCAAGATCTTCATCACCTGGGGCGAGAACGACGTCGCCGAAAACATCATCCACCTCGTGCTGGCCCGCCTGCCGGATGCGCCGCCGGGACTGAAGGGCATCTCGCTGTTCCTGGTGCCGAAGTTCCTGGTCAATGACGACGGCTCGCTCGGCGCCCGCAACGACCTGATCTGCGCCTCGATCGAACACAAGCTCGGCATCCACGGCAGCCCAACTGCGGTCATGGCCTACGGCGAGAACGAAGGTGCCATCGGCTACCTGATCGGCGAAGAGAACAAGGGCGTCGGCTACATGTTCACGATGATGAACCACGCCCGCGTCAATGTCGGCCTCGAAGGCGTCGGCATCGCCGAGCGCGCCTACCAGCACGCCCTGTGGTACGCCCGCGAGCGCGTGCAGGGCAAGATCATCGGCGACAAGTCGAACGACAAGAAGACCATCCTGCATCATCCCGACGTCCGCCGCCTGCTGATGGACGTCAAGTCGCGTACCGAAGCCATGCGTACGCTGGCTTATTACGCCGCCGCCCAGATCGACAAGGCGCACGCCGGCGATGCCGCCGCCCAGGCCCGCATCGACCTGCTGACCCCGGTGGTCAAGGGGTGGAGCACGGAGCAGGGCGTCGAACTGACCTCCAGCGCGCTGCAGGTCTTCGGTGGCGTCGGCTTCGTCGAGGAAACCGGCGCCGCCCAGTACTACCGCGATTCGCGCATCACCACCATCTACGAAGGCACGACGGCGATCCAGGCCAACGACCTGGTCGGCCGCAAGCTGGCCCGCGAGAAGGTGCCGGGCGCCAGCATGCAGGCCCTGATCGCCGAGATGACGGCGACCGCCGAAGCGCTGGCTGCCGACCCGCAACTGGCTGCCATCGGCGCTCAGCTCAAGGCCGGCATCGCCGCGCTGCAGACCGCCACCGACTGGATCCTGGCCAATTACGAAAGCCAGCCGGCGGCTGTCCATGCCGGCTCGGTGCCTTTCCTGCGCCTGACCGGCATCGTCGCCGGCGGCTGGCTGATGGCCAAGTCGGCGGCGATCTCCGTCCAGCGTCTGGCCGAAGGCAGCACGGATGACTTCTACCGCGCCAAGCTGGCCACCGCGAGCTACTTTGCCGCCCACCAGCTGCCGTTCGCCGCCGCCTACGCCGCCGAAATGACCGGCGGCGCCGAGTCGGTGTTCGCGCTGCCGGAAAACCTGTTCTGAGCATGACCATGCGCAACGACCGCGAAGCGATGGAATACGACGTGGTGATCGTCGGGGGCGGGCCGTCCGGCCTGTCCGCCGCGATTCGCCTCAAGCAGCAGGCCGAACAGGCCGGCCGCGAGCTCTCCGTCTGCCTGCTGGAGAAGGGCTCCGAAATCGGCGCCCATATCCTGTCCGGCGCCGTCATCGAGCCCAAGGCGCTGGCCGAGCTGTTCCCCGACTGGCAGGAGCGCGGTGCGCCGCTCAACACGGCGGCCGCCGAAGACCGCCTGCTCTATCTCAGCGAAGGCAGCGCGTTCAAGCTGCCGACCCCGCCGCAGATGGGCAACCACGGCAACTACATCATCAGCCTCGGCGTCTTCTGTCGCTGGCTGGGCGAGCAGGCCGAGGCGCTGGGCGTCGAGATCTACCCCGGCTTTGCCGCGGCCGAAGTGCTCTACCATGAGGACGGCTCGGTCAAGGGCGTCGCCACCGGCGATCTCGGTCTGGGCAAGGATGGCCGTCCCGGCCACAACTTCCAGCCGGGCATGGAACTGCACGCCCGGCAGACCATCTTCGCCGAAGGCTGCCGCGGCTCGCTGACCAAGACCCTGTTTGAGCAGTTCAAGCTGCGCGACGGTGTCGATCCGCAGACCTACGGCATCGGCATCAAGGAACTGTGGGAGATCGACCCGGCCAAGCACCAGCCGGGGCTGATCGTCCATACCGTCGGCTGGCCGCTGCAAAGCGACACCTACGGCGGCTCTTTCCTGTATCACCTGGAAAACAACCTGGTCGCCGTCGGCATGGTCGTCGGCCTCGACTACAAGAATCCCTGGCTGTCGCCCTACGAGGAATTCCAGCGCTACAAGACGCATCCGTCCATCCGCGACACCTTCGCGGGCGGCCGCCGGATTTCCTACGGCGCCCGCGCGCTGTCCGAAGGCGGCTGGCAATCGGTGCCCAAGCTGACTTTCCCGGGCGGGCTGCTGGTCGGCGATACGGCCGGCTTCCTCAACGTGCCGAAGATCAAGGGCACGCACATGGCCATGAAGTCCGGCCTGCTTGCCGCCGAAGCCGTGTTCGCGCATCTGGCCAAGGACGATGCCGGCACCGAGGCGACCGAGTACGCCGACCGGCTCAAGCAAAGCTGGCTGTGGGACGAGCTGTACCAGATGCGCAACATCCGCCCGGCCTTCAAGTGGGGCCTGTGGGGCGCGCTGGCCTACGGCGCCATCGACACCTACGTTTTCAAGGGCAAGGCGCCGTGGACGCTGCATCACCACGAGGACCACACCCAACTGGGCAACAAGGCCGATCACCCGCCGATCGCCTACCCGAAGCCGGATGGCCAGTTGACCTTCGACCGCCTGTCTTCGGTCTTCCTGTCGGCGACCAACCACGAGGAAAACCAGCCCTGCCACCTGCGCCTGAAGGATGAGAGCGTCGCGATCAGCGTCAATTACGCCCAGTTCGGCGCGCCGGAAACGCGTTACTGCCCGGCCGGCGTCTACGAAATCCTCGGTGAGGAAGAGGGCAAGCCGCGCCTGCAGATCAACGGCCAGAACTGCCTGCACTGCAAGACCTGCGACATCAAGGACCCGACCCAGAACATCGTGTGGACGGTGCCGGAAGGCGGTGGCGGGCCGAGCTATCCAAATATGTAGTACCGGTGGGCCGAGCGCGGCGAATGCTACGGTCGGCCCCAAAAAAGAGCAAAAAACGAGAACAGCAAAACCGTATCAATTTTCCATGTAATAGAGGAGGGGCCATGTCTCAACCCAATATCCAGGCAAGGATCCGGAGCAATCCGAAATTTGCCGAAATGGTCGGCAAGCGCTCGCGCTTCGCGATCACCCTGTCGCTGATCGTGCTGGTGCCTTACTACACCTTCATGATGATCACCGCCTTCAACCCGGCACTGCTCGCGCAGCCGCTGACGGCCGGTGGCATCGTCACCGTCGGCTGGCCGGTCGGCGCCGTGCTGATCGTCGGTTCCTGGCTGCTGACCGGCATCTACATCCGCCGCGCCAACGGCGAATTCGACGCCCTCAACGAACAGATCCTGAGCGAGGCCCGCAAATGAAGCGCTCCTTTTCCGCCCTGACGGCCGGCATCCTGCTGGCTGTTTCCCAACTCGCCCTGGCCGGACCGGCCATTGAAGGCGTCGAGAAGCAGCCGATCAATGTCAGCGCCATCGCCATGTTCATGGTCTTCGTGCTGGCCACCCTCGGCATCACCAAGTGGGCCGCCGGCCGCACCAAGTCCACGGCCGACTTCTACACCGCCGGCGGCGGTATCACCGGCTTCCAGAACGGCCTGGCCATCGCCGGCGACTACATGTCGGCGGCGACCCTGCTCGGCCTGACCTCGCTGATCTACGCCAAGGGCTACGACGGCTTCATCTACACCATCAGCTTCTTCGTCGGCTGGCCGATCATCCTGTTCCTGATCGCCGAACGGCTGCGCAATCTCGGCAAATTCACCTTCGCCGACATCGCCTCCTACCGCCTCGACCAGAACCGCATCCGCACCTTTGCCGCCTTCGGTTCGCTGACCGTCGTCTGCTTCTACCTGATCGTCCAGATGGTCGGCGCCGGCCAGTTGATCCAGTTGCTGTTCGGGCTGGACTACAACTTCGCGGTGATCTGCGTCGGCCTGCTGATGATGGTCTATGTCACCTTCGGCGGCATGGTCGCGACGACCTGGGTGCAGATCATCAAGGCCTGCCTGCTGCTCGGCGGCGGCACGGTCCTGATGGTGCTTGCCTTCAGCCGCTTCGACTTCTCTTTCGACACCCTGTTCACCCAGGCCGTGGCCGCCCACAAATCCGGCATCGCCATCATGGCGCCGGGCAAGCTGATGGCTGATCCGGTCTCCGCCGTGTCGCTGTCGCTGGCCCTGCTCTTCGGTACCGCCGGCCTGCCGCACATCATGATGCGCTTCTTCACCGTGCCGAACGCCAAGGAAGCCCGTAAATCGGTGTTCTACGCCACCGGCTTCATCGGCTTCTTCTTCCTCGTCGTGATGATCCTCGGCGTCTCCGCCATCGTCATCGTCGGCCAGGACCCTGGCTTCTTCGAAGGCGGCGTCGTTGGCGGCAAGCTGATCGGCGGCTCCAACATGCCGGTCATGCACCTCGCCAAGGCCGTTGGCGGCGACGTTTTCCTCGGCTTCCTGTCGGCCGTTGCCTTCGCCACCATCCTAGCCGTCGTCTCCGGCCTGGCGTTGGCCGGCGCCTCGGCCATCTCGCACGACCTCTACGCTCGTGTGATCAAGAAGGGCCAGGCCACCAGCGCCCAGGAAATGAAAGTCACCCGCATCGCCTCGGTCGCCATCGGCTGCATCGCCATCATCCTCGGCATCCTGTTCAAGGACCAGAACGTCGCCTTCCTGGTTGCCCTGGCCTTCGGCGTCGCCGCCTCGGTCAATTTCCCGGTGCTGATCCTGTCCATGTACTGGAAGGGCCTGACCACTCGCGGCGCGCTGTGGGGCGGCATCGCCGGCCTGGTTTCCGCCGTCGGCCTGGTCATCCTGTCGCCGGCCGTCTGGGTCAAGGTGCTTGGCAATGCCCAGCCCGTCTTCCCGTACGACCACCCGGCCATCATCTCGATGACCACCGCCTTCCTCGTCACCTGGCTGATGTCGGTCACCGACAAGAGCGCCCGTGCCGCCAGCGAAGCCGAAGCCTTCGAGGAGCAGTTCATCCGCGCCCAGACCGGCCTCGGCGCTGCGTCCGCATCGGCGCATTAAAGACCTCTGCGTATGTGGCGGCGGTGCAATCCCGCTCCTCATGCTCCTTTAGGGACCTTCGGGTCCCTTTTTTTATTGTTGGCGTCGACATCACTGCCCGCTGCTGCCTGTCCGTCTTGGCCAGGATAGGCCATCAACTTTTGAAAAAAGGGCTGTTTTTTCCGGCCGACCGTAGCATTTCAGAGGGCTGGATCGGGGGACTCCAGCCAGTGCAGGCTGAACAGCCCGGCCTCGTCGCACCAGGTGGCGCGGGGCAGGAAACCGCAGGCGGTGGCCAGGGCGCGAAAGCCGTCAACGGTATATTTCTGCGAACTTTCGGTGTGGATCGATTCGCCCGGCGCCAGGGCGAAGCGGTCGCCATTCAGCGAAACCTGCTGGGCGGTGGCGCTGACCAGATGCATCTCGATGCGCTGCTGCGCCGGGTGGTAGAAGGCATAGTGCCGAAAGGCGTCGATTTGGAAATCGCAGCCCAGTTCGCGGTTGGCGCGGACCAGCAGATTGCGGTTGAAGGCGGCCGTCACCCCGGCCGCATCGTTGTAGGCGGCGTGGAGCAGGGCGGGGTCCTTGACCAAATCGACCCCGATCAGCAGTCCGCCGCCGCGCAGCAGGCGGGCCGCGGCGACCAGGAAGCGCGTGGCCTCGGGCATGGAGAAATTGCCGATCGTCGAGCCGGGGAAAAAGCCGACCCGGCGGCCGGTGGTGGAATGCCACAGCGGCAGGTTTTCCGGATGGGTGAAGTCGGCGACCACCGGCGTCACCGTCAGGGCCGGATAGCTGCGCCGCAGGTCGGTGCACGCGGCGTTCAGATGCTCGCCGGAAATGTCGATGGCGACGAAACCGCGGGGAGCCTCCAGGACGTCGAGCAGCAAACGCGCCTTGAGCAGCGAGCCGGCGCCGAACTCGATCACCTCCGCCTCGGGGCCGATCAGTGCGGCCATCGGGTAGATATGGCGGCGAAAGATCGCCAGCTCGGTACGCGTTACGTAGTACTCCGGCAGTTCGCAAATTCGGTCGAAAAGCTGCGAGCCGTGGGCGTCGTAGAAATACTTGGGGGAAATGGCATGGGGCTTGTCGGCCAGGCAGGCCAGCATGTCCCGCCCGAATACCGAAGTTTCGTCAGTCCAGGGCGCCGCGAGCTGGCTGAGTACGGCGGCCATCACAGATCCCGGGCCAGCCGCAGGCCGGAGAACTGCCAGCGCGCCGCCGGCGGGAAGAAATTGCGGTAGCTGGCCCGCAGATGGCCCGGCGGGCTGGCGCAACTGCCGCCGCGCAGCACCAGCTGGCCGACCATGAACTTGCCGTTGTATTCGCCGACCGTCCCCGGCAACGGCCGGAATCCCGGGTAGGGATCGTAGGACGAACGCGTCCATACCCAGGCATCGCCATAAGCCTGGCGCAGGCCGGGGCCGGGGCCGCTGGCCTGCGGATGCAGGATGGCCGGATCGAGAAAGTTGCCGCGGACCGGCTGCCCGGCAACGGCGGCCTCCCACTCGAATTCGGTCGGCAGGCGCGCATCGGCCCAGGCCGCGTAGGCGGCCGCTTCGTAAAAACTGATGTGGCACAGCGGTTCGGCCGGGTCTACGGCGCGCCGGCCGTGCAGCGTAAAAACGCTCCATTCGCCGTTGCCTTCCGGGCGCCAATAGAGCGGGGCTTGCCAGTCGTTGGCCTGGACCGCCGCCCAGCCGTCGGAGAGCCAGAACTCCGGGCGCCGGTAAGCACCATCGGCCATGAAGGCGAGATATTCGCCGCAGGTGGTCAGGCGGTCGGCCAATTGATACGGGCGCAACAGCAGGCGGTGGCGGGGCGTTTCGTTGTCATAGCAGAAACGGCCATCGACCGGCTGCCCGACGCTTGTTTCGCCGCCGGTGAAGTCCACCCAGCCGGGCGCCACGGCGTCGCCGACCGGGGTCGGGCGACGTGGGCGATAGACCGGGTCGAAGGGGTTCAGGGCCAGGCCATACTTGATGTCGGTGAGGATCAGTTCCTGGTGCTGCTGTTCGTGGTTGAGGCCCAGTTCGATCAAGGCCGCGGCCTTTTCCTCAAATTCGTCGCCGCCATCGGCGATGCAAGCCAGCAGCGCACCATCGACATGTTGCCGGTAGGCGAGAACCTCATCGATTCCGGGGCGGGTGATCATGCCGCGCTGGGGTCTGGGTTGGCGCGCCCCAAGGCTCTCGTAATAGGAATTGAACAGGTAAGCGTAGCGGTGATCGTACGGCCGGTAAGCGGCGACATGGGCCAGCAGCACCACGGTTTCAAAAAACCAGGTGGTGTGCGCGAGGTGCCATTTCGTCGGGCTGGCATCGGGCATTCCCTGCAGGCATTGATCCTCCGCCGACAGCGGCGCGGCCAGTTGCTCCGACAGGCTCCGCACGGCCAGGTAGCGCGCCGCCAGATCACTGCGGGCGACGTCAGGGAGCCGGGCATCCGGCCTGTCATACAAGCTGCTGCTCGGCATGTCACTCCTCTCGAATGGAGGGTCGGGGGCGAACTACACGATCACTACGTCGGGCGACGCCTGGTGTCTGAATTTCATGCTTCTACTGCGGGTGCGAACCAAGCTGTCCTCAAGTCGGGGAATTCGGAATCACAGGGTGCTACGGTTCCTTAGTTGCCCGGGACACCGGCCAACGCTTCTTCCTTGATCAGGGTTTTCAGCATTGCGCGTAGCTCCGGGCTATCGCTGTGACCGTGTATGGCCACGGCGTGCTGTACGGCAACGTCCAGCAATTCGCGTTCGGAATCCGCCGAGATCGCCACCGTGCAGTGGATCTCGCTTGGATATTCGCGGCAGTCGATAAATTTGCGGGCCATGATCACCTCCAGAAACGGACTTTGTTCGATACAACGTCATAAACCCGCTGGTTAGAGAAACGCAAAAATGTAAGGTTCCCGCGCTTCCATCGCATCGTTGTTTATTGGCGTTTGCTACGGTCGCCTGGAAAAAATGGCCAAAAAGCGAATGGCCGGCAACCGCATTTTCTAATGCAGAACCCAGTCACGAGTCCAGTCGTCACTGCGTCGTTTCGACGGGCGGAGCAGGACGCGCAACGCAACCATGAGCGGCACGCCAGTGCGGTACATCAACGTCGCTCCTGCCTTGATGTCGGAGAACAAGGCGACCGCAATGCCACGTTCAACGGCGGTGGCTGTCAGGTTATTGGCGCGAACGAACATATCGGACTCCACAGGCTGCCTTGTCGTTATCCGACCGATCCAAGGCTTGGGATAGCTAACCCCTTCTTTTAACTTAGATGATTTTTGGGCGAATGTTGTTCCTTTGCTCCTGAATGAGGTGCCCGACAGGGTTTGGCCATTCAGTACGTCACCCACGCAACAGCCTGGCTGCCGGTCATTTCGGCCTGTGACGTCCGCCAGCGGTAAGTCAGTGAATTTTTTCCGGCAGGCCGATGTCGAAAAGATACGTCACTCCCTTAGGAGCAAATCATGAAGAAGATTTCTGCACGTCTCCTCCCGACCGCGCTGCTGGCGCTGACTGTCGGTTTCCACACGCCTGTCGTCCGCGCTGAAATGGTCACCACCCCGGAGGCCGCCACCCAGGAATCCACCGATGCCGAACGGGCCAAGGTGCAGCAATTCCTTGAGCAGGCCACCGTCAAGGAACGCCTCCAGGCCATGGGGGTGGATGGGGTATTTGCCACCGAGCGGGTAGCGGCCCTGGATCAGCAGGAAATCCACGCGCTCGCCCAGCGCATCGATGCCATGCCGGCGGGGGGCAATCTCACCACTTATGAGATGATCCTCGTCGTTCTTATCGCCATCCTGGTGGTGATCATCCTCTGACGTGGGATTTTTCTCACGTTGCCTATGCGCCGCCACGGTTCTGCTCCTGGCGGCTTGTGCAAGCCATCCCCCGGGAGACTGGGGGATCGCGCCCGGCGATCCGCTCCCTGAACGGGCGGAAAGGCAGGACGTCCCCTTCCATCCCCAGGAGGCCTACCAGTGCGGCCCGGCCGCCCTGGCTACTCTCCTCGGCGGTGCCGGCATCCAGCGCAGTCCGGAGGCACTCCGGGATGAGGTCTATATCCCCGCCCGACAGGGGAGCCTGCAGCCGGAAATCATGGCGGCCGCACGCCGCGCCGGTGCCGTTGCCTACCGCATTGCTCCCGAGCCACGGGCGCTGCTGAAGGAACTGGCCGCCGGCCATCCCGTGCTGGTGCTCCAGAACCTGCGCTTCGACTGGCTGCCCCAGTGGCACTACGCCGTGGCGGTGGGCTACGATCTGCCCGCCGGGCAGGTGTTCTTGCGCTCGGGGGGCGAGCAGCGCCTGGTCATGGACCTTGCCGACTTCGACCGCAGCTGGGCGAAAGCCAAGCGCTGGGCGTTTGTCGCCCTGCCTCCCGACCGCCTGCCAGCCACCGCCAATGAAACGGATTACGTGACGGCGGCAGTCGCCGTCGAGCGGGTTGCTCCCGCCACCGCCGAGGCGGCCTACCGCACAGCCCAGAAGGCCTGGCCGCATAATCTGGTCAGCCGCATCGGGCTCGGCAACGCGGCCTACCGGCGAGGCGACCTGAGCGCTGCCGAAGCCGCCTTCCGGCAAGCGGCGAGCGAACATCCGGAATCCGGCGATGCCTGGAACAATCTCGCCCAGGTTCTCCACGAGCGGGGCAACAAGGCCGCCGCCCGCGAGGCCGCCGAACGGGCCGTGGCCATCGGCGGGCCGCGGCTGCCGACTTACCGAAAGACCCTGGAGAGCGTTTCCGGCGGGTGATGCCCGGCTCCTGCTGGCGCTTCGCTTGGCTCTCGCTTAAGCGCGAATGCTACGGTCGGCGGCAAAAAACGGCCGAAATTGAAATTCCGCCCAGCGCCGCCAAGCGTTACGGAAAAAAACCGGCAAGTCAGCCGTATCGCTGGCTCAGCCAGGCCTCGAATTCGGCCGTCGGCAGCGGGCGACTGAACAGGAAGCCCTGCAGCACATCACACCCGATCTCGGCCAGGAAGTGCTGCTGGGCCTCGGTTTCAACGCCTTCGGCGACGACCGACAGGCCGAGCCGGCGGGCCAGGGTGACCACGGCGCTGGCCACGGCGGCGTCGGTTTCCGATTCCGGCAGGTGCTGGACGAAACTGCGGTCGAGCTTGAGGACATTGAGCGGCAGGGTGCGCAGCATCGCCAGCGACGAATGGCCCGTGCCGAAATCGTCCATGGCGACCTGGATGCCCCGTTCGCGCAGGCGCTGCAGGACCTCGATCGCACCTTCCGGGTGGGCCATGGCCGCCGATTCGGTGATCTCCAGTTCGATCCATTCGTTTTCCACGCCGGCCGCCGTCAGGATGCGTTCCAGGCGGTTGGCCAGGTCGGTGGCGTGGAACTGGCGCGGCGACAGATTGACCGCCATGCGCGGCACGCCGATGCCCTGCTGGCGCCAGGTGACGATCTGGCGCGCCGCTTCGGCCAGCGCCCATTCGCCGAGTTCGGTGATGATGCCGGCCTCTTCGGCCAGCGGGATGAACTCGACCGGCGAGACCAGGCCGCGCTCCGGATGGCGCCAGCGGAGCAGGGCTTCGACGCCGGCCAGCTGGCCGTCGGACGAGCGGATCTGCGGCTGGTAAAACAGTTCGAGCTGGCGGCGCGCCACGGCCCGGCGCAAATCGCTTTCCAGCGCCAGGCGCTGGCTGGCGCGCCGGTTCATCGCCTCGTCGTAAAAGCGGAAGGTGTTGCGCCCGGCCGCCTTGGCGGCATACATCGCCGCATCGGCGTTGCGCAGCAGGCTGGTGGCGTCGTTGCCGTCATCGGGGTGGAGCGCCATGCCGAGGCTGGCGGCGACATCGATGTCGCGCCCGCCGACGTGCAGCGGCAGGGCCAGGGCGGTGAGTATTCGCTGGGCGACGCCGGCGGCAGCCCCGGCATCGGTGATGTCTTCGAGCAGCATGACGAACTCGTCGCCAGCCAGCCGGGCCAGCGTGTCGGCGCCGCGGCAGAGGGCGCCCAGGCGCCTGGCGACCTCGATCAGCACGGCATCGCCGGCGGCATGGCCGAGGCTGTCGTTGATCAGCTTGAAGCGGTCGAGGTCGATGAAGCAGACGGCAAAACCCTTGCCGCGGTCGGCTCGGGCCAGGGCCTGGTGCAGCCGGTCGTCGAACAGGCTGCGGTTGGGCAGGTTGGTCAGCGAATCGTGGTTGGCCAGGAAAGCCAGCTGGCCCTCGGCCTCCTTCCGGGCGGTGACGTCGTTGAGCACGCCGACGTAATGCGAAATGCTGTCGCCGTCGCCGCGCACCGGCGACAGGAACAGTTCGATCCATTGCTGCGAACCGTCGGCGCGCTGTCGTGACAGGGTCGTGTAGCCGTCGCGGCCTTCGGCGATGGCGCCGCGGATCACGGCAAAGCCGTCGTCGTCGCCGGTGCACAGGCAAGGCTGGCCGAGCACCTGGTCGCGCGGCGTGCCGATGATCTGCGAGAAGGCGGCGTTGATGTAGATCAGCCGGCAGTCGTCGGGTGCGGCAGCGGCGATGAAGATGCCATTGACGCTGGATTCGATGGCCCGGTCGCGCAGGGCAATGGCGCGTTTGTCGGCGTGGATGTAGGTGTCGAGCGTCAGGCCGAGGTCGAGCATGACGACCTTGAGCAGCGCGTCGAAAGTCGGGACAAAGGCGGCGAACTCTTCTCCGCTGGCCGTCCAGGTCGCCTTCAGCATGTCCGAAAGATACTTGCGGAAGGCGCCGACATACCATTTCGGGGTCAGGCCGATGCGGGCATGGGTCATGCCGACCCGCAGCCGGCCATCGACGTAGGCATCGCCGTAATCGCCATCGGTCAGGCTGGCGAAATAGCGGCCGTGGGCCGACTTCAGGCGGGCGACCGTGGCCTCGTCGGGGAGCAGGGCGGCCAGTTCCGGCAACTGGCGCAGGTATTCGTAAAAGCCGTCGGCAAAGCCGTTCTGGGCCGCCGCCAGCTTGCCGCGAATGGCGCGCAAGTGCCCGGCATCGGCGTCAGTCAGCTCCAGGAAAGCCTTGCGCGACGCGATCTCGGCCGCGTCGATGCCCATCTCGGCGGCAATGTCATCCACCGCGCCGGCGCTCAGCGCCGGTGTCTCCGCTCGGCAACTCATGGCGCGACCGTTCGCCCCGGGCCCTGGGCCAGGATACGCTCCATGCCGGCCATCACCGTCAGATTGGCCTCTTCCATCCGGGTCAGGGCGGCGAGGGCGCTGGTGAAGTCGCCGTTGCGATAGTGCTCGACGGCCTGCCGGGCCTGGTCGTGCACCGCCTTGTGCGGCGCTTCCATCTCGCGGTAGCCGGCCAGGCGGGAGAACTCGGCGCGGCCTTCGCCCTCGTAATACCAGCGGCCGAGGCGGCATTGCGTTTCGTCCGGCAGATCGCCCGGCTTGAGATCCGAAAGGCCGAGCAGCACCTTGTAGACCTCGAGCTTCAGCGTCAGCTCCTCGATATTGGCCAGTTCGGCATTGGCCAGCCGCGACGACGAGGCAATGCTGTCCTGCATGTGCTGGGAGAGGCCGAGCAGGCGCTGCATGCTGTGCATGGCCGACTCGCTTTCGGCGCTCTGGCTGGCCGCGCTGCCCGCGCCAATGTCCATGATCGCCTTGGCCTGCCCGGTTCCCTGCTGGATGCCGGTGACCAGGCCGCCGATTTCCGTCGTCGCCTTGGCCGTCCGCTCGGCCAGCTTGCGCACCTCGTCGGCCACCACGGCAAAACCGCGGCCGGCCTCACCCGCCCGCGCCGCCTCGATGGCCGCGTTCAGCGCCAGCAGGTTGGTCTGCTCGGCAATTTCCTTGATCAACTGGACGATGCCGCCGATTTCCCCGGCCCGCCGCGAAAGATCCTCGACGCTATCGCCGGCGGCGCTGATGCGCTCGAACATGCCGTGCAGATTGGCGGCGATTTTCTCGAAAGCGGTGCGGTTGGCGTCGGATTCGGTGGCAGCAGTCAGCGCCTTGGCGGAATCCTCGTTCAACTGGCTGGAAAGCCCGGAAAAGGAAAGGCGGATACCAGCTAGGGATTCGCCGAAGCGGGGAATATTGCCGAGCACGCCATCGAGCAAAACCTGGCGCTTGCGCAGCTCCTGCTGCTCACCCTCCGCCTGGGCGAGGCGGGCGCGGGTCTCCGACAGCTCCGCCTGCAGCGCCGCCGAACGTGCCTGCAGGGCAGCGTTGTCGGCCAGCGCCGTGGCCAGATCGCGTTTAGTTTGGCTTCCGAACATGGTGACCCTTCTCTAGTCTGGATGATTGTTGAGTAATTTACTCGGGTATTGTACCGGCGCCCATGACCGGAATCAAAATTTGCTGCGGCCGGGGCGGCGACAAAAAAGGAAAGCCGGCTCACCGCCGGCTTTCTCGTTCAAAAGGAATGGGCTTGATTCAGAAGACAATCTGCCCGGCGAGGGGTTGCAGTGAGCCGACTGTTAATTCACCGGGCGGACTGGCTTGAGGGAATAAGGGCGCGTCGTCGGTCAAAGCCAGCGGATAGCGCAAATGCTACGGTCGGTGGCAAAAAACGGCCAGAATTGAAATTCTGGTCTGACCAAAAACGCTACCCATGCTTCTTTAGGTATTTTTGGATCCCGACTTTGGGGGGACGGGTTTTCGGCCAAAGCAGACCTCCTTCATATCGGTAGTCAATGACTGCTTTACACAGAATTTCGGAAATACCCAAAAGTCATTCAGGAATACCCGACCCGCTGCAGAGGGGTGCCCAGATAGTCAGCTACATCATGCCCGCAGACAGAGCCGCCGGCGAGCCTCGACTCGATACAAGGCCCAATAAAGTTCGATCCGGCGTTATGCGGTTGGCTTGGACAACCAAAAGGGGTGATGTTCCTCGTCATGCGAGTAGGCGGAGAGGGGCACAACCCGGACCCCCTTTTACAGAGACAATAGTCCTAGAACGGCAACGCTTCTTGGAATCTAGTGCAATTGTCGACGGCGTATTACGCTCAAGGACACTTACATTTTTACTGTGCCTCTATGTTTCTGGTCCGAGCCAGATACTCGCTAAAGTAATGTATTTAGATACGGTGACTAAAAAATCGGAACTTTGATGGTTCCTCTAGCAACGCAAACGTCATCCTTGATTGCATAACATTCAACAAAGTGATCGCCATTAAAGGATGACCTCTCAATTCTTTGAGCCTTCCCTTCGTCATCATGAATCTGACCGCGAATTTGGTCCTTTTCTTCCGCGGTTGGACCGATGTTTAGTACCTTCCACTTTAGGTCAAATGAACCTTTGATATCGTGGTTTTCAACAAAAAACCTTAGTTGCCGCTGCTTAGGGATTTGAAAGCCCAGGTTCGCTCTTCTCATTAAAGCGCGAAGGAATGTAGATTCATTTTGTACTTCGCAATTAATTGCCAAGTCATAACGAATATCAATCGGATGCTGGTCTTCAATATATTCTTCGGTATCCTGGAATGTAAATGATTTGGCAACGGTTTCCGTAATGGCTGGTGTCGGGAAAGCCCTTCCAAACACTATCTTCCACTTTTTGTGAGATTTTGCCCCATCTTCCAAAGCCTCCAAACAACGGCGAAGAGCCTTTTTTGCCTTTGGGTGAAATGCGCCCTTCTTAAAAACTACTTGGTTACTTCCTGGGGCACGCCATTGAGTTTGACTCTCGTCTTGAGTTACGAGAAAGGCGAAGAAATCTCGGACCATGTACTTGTACAGTCCGTATGATCCTGAATCATAATCCTTCGTCTGATTCAAGAAGTTATAGCAGAAGGTGTCGATCAGAAGCCCACCCATATTCACGCCATGGGTGTTCTTCCACGACCTTACCATCTTGCACAATCGCTTGAGTGTTCGGTTTTTGTTCTTGTTCAACTCGGTGATTGCATCAATCTCCTTGATAGGCTTGGTCGTCTTCCATGCCCCACCATTGTTCGAGTCAGCATAGATGTAATCGCCATTCGTATCCAAAAAAACTGGTAGAAGCTCAATCTGGAATCGCCTAAATGGAATACTCACAATCTGCCCGTCACCAGATATGTTTTTCCATTTGTAAAGGTCTTTGACAACTCGCTTTACTTCTTGAAGCAGTGCCGATTGCCCGTTAGTCTCGTAGGCGTGAAATCGCTGGTAAACTTCATATGGCAATACAAATGCCATATCGAGGTCGCTCACACCATGAATCGCAGTTTGCCTCCCATAAGAGCCAACTTGGCGGCTATGTGCCGTCTCGGAATCGCTGTCCCAATAGTATTGATTCAGACATTTAGTTATTTCGTTGTAAGCCTTCGAAATCTCGCCTGCGTTTTGAACGGATATGATCGATCTAAATCGACTAAATAGTTCAGCACTCATTTCAATGGCACCAAATATTGGAAATCGTGGGAGTTACGAAATAAATTCCGGTCGCAGTCGCTACAATTATCGCGAAGTGAGCCGATAGTGGAACTTTATCCCGCATAAACTTGAAATGCTTTTGTTCATCAATCCAATCAATTTGATGTTGCCAGAAGAATTTAATGTGGGTATACCAGTCGCTCAAGAAAATCTGCTTAGTTATTGCCAAGTTGCAGAATTCATTCTCAATTGCTACAAGCTCGCCATGCTCGATAGTGAAATCTTGGCAGTTGCTACCTTTAACTTTGTAATAGAGTGATTTGAGCCTATTAAATAGCTTCAGGATTTCAACTGCAGCTTTAACGTAATTATCCTTCTTGTCGTTGTAGAAGGAGATGTAGAGGCCGCCAACACCGAGAGTCGTGATTGCGGCTGATAGGATTTTATTATTGGCGATGTCGTCGATAAAAAGAGCAAATACGCCAACCGCCAAAGACAGTATGCCAATCCAGCCCGGTGCCTTTTCCACAATATCGTAGGTTGCAAAGTGCTTCTTCGCGCCGAATCCGACGTTGTAGCCCGTTTCGGCGATCATCTTTAGAAGTGTGTTCTTGTCCATCCCTGTCCCTGGTAAATATCTTCTCGCGCTAAAGGCATTCGGCGTCTGGCCATGACGCTAATCATTGGGTACGCAATGAACTGTAATTCTATGGCATACAATGCTGCACTGAGATGTAGTACATTCGAATAAATTGGGGGCCAGATGCTGTCTGATCGGACTCCTAAATCGCCGATGTGGCTGATTTTTTGAAAGTCATGAGGGGCGATTCAGTCAAAATCCTCGAAGTCTCTGACTAGGCACAATAGACAAGGCCAGTCCGTAAGACTGGCCTTGTCTATTCGGAGCGGTACAGATTAACCGCTTATCAGTCTGTTAGAGTCACACACGGCTCCGGAAAGGGGCCGTATGTTTGTCCAATTTTTGTCCAAATGGGTTGGACAAACTTGCCTTACCCACACGTCCCCACTGCGCCGCAGGCGGTGCAGAAGTCGCAGCCGTCCTTGCGGATCATCGTGTGGTTACCGCACTCGCCGCACAGCTTGCCCTGGGTCGGCAGCACCTTGTTGCTGCTGGTGTCTTCCGGCGCTTCCAGGATGCCCATCTGCTGCAGCGGAAAGCCGGCTTCGTCGAGAATGCCGAGCATGGCGTAGCGGTGGATGATCAGCTGGGCGATGTAGGCCACGGTGGACGGGTAGGTCTGTTGCTTGCGCGAACCCGGGACGAAGGCCATGAAATCGCCGAACGGCTCGGAGTAGTCGACCAGCTTACGCAGCTTCATGCCGATCCAGGCCGGGTCGAGCACGCGCATGTCCAGCGACAGCAGCTTGCACAGGCCATCCAGGGCGCGCGGGTAGTTGCCGGAGAGCCACATCGAGTACGGACGCGAAGAGCCGTCGGGCAGTGTGATTTCCTTGAGGCCGAGGACGAAGTCTTCGTTGGTCGAGGAGTTACTGACGTCGACGGTCCAGGACAGCGTGCCGTCGGTGCCGGTCTTCGGCTCCTTGGTGCTGAACAGGGCGTCCTTGACCGGGGTCGGGCCGTCGTGGCTGACGGCGCCCAGTTGTTCGACGCGCCACAGGATGACCTGGGCCATGGCGGCGACGACGGACGGCATGCGCTTGCGCTCGCCGTGCGGGGGCATGGCCATGTCGAAGGCGTCGCCCGGCATCTTGGCCAGCGCTTCAAGTTTCATCTGCAGCCAGCCGTGGTCCTTGGCGCGCATGTCCATCGACAGCGTCTTGGCGACGGCGCCCAGGCCGCGCGGTTCGGCCGGGCCGTTGGCCCAGACTTCGAACGGCCAGGCGTGGCCGTCCTGCTCGACGTGGCCGACGAACAGGGCGAACTTGCCGATCGGCGAGTCGACCATGTAGGTCCAGCACAGATTGCCTTCCGGCAGGTTCGGGCGACCCGGCCAGCGCAGGCTGGCGAGCACCGGGGCCGGCAGGTGCTTGATCTCAAGACGGCGGTTGGCATCGGAGATGAAGTCTTGCGGGGCCTTGGCGTCGGCGGCCGCGGCTTCGGTCTTGGCCGGTTCGGCCGTGGTGACGGAGAGCACGGAGCCGAGCACGCTGTTCGGACGGTAGGTGGCCAGCCCCTTGAGGCCGGATTTCCAGGCGCTCATGTAGAGGTCCTGGAAGTCGCCGTACGGGTAGTCGGCCGGGACATTGACGGTCTTCGAGATCGAGGTGTCGATGAACGGGGCGACGGCGGCAACCATGTCGCTGTGGGCCAGGGCGGAGATTTCCAGGGCCGTGACGAAATAGTCCGGTAGCTTGGAGACATCGCCGCCGCGGTGCTTGTACAGGCGCCAGGCGTAGTCTTCGACCGAGTATTCCTTGATCGTGCCGTCCTGCATCCGCTTCTTGCGGTTGTAGGTCCAGGAGAACGGCGGTTCGATGCCGTTCGAGGCGTTGTCGGCGAAGGCCAGCGAGATGGTGCCGGTCGGGGCGATCGACAGCAGGTGGGAGTTGCGCAGGCCGTGCTTGCGGATTTCGGCCTTGATGTCGGCCGGCAGGCGGGAAGCAAAATTACCGCCGGAGAGATACAGTTCGGCGTTGAACAGCGGGAAGGCGCCGCGTTCCTTGGCCATTTCGACCGAGGTCAGGTAGGCGGTGTCGCGCATGAATTCGCTGATCCGGGCGGCCATGGCGCGGGCTTCCGGCTTGTCGTAGCGCAGGCGCAGCATGGCCAGTGCATCGCCGAGGCCGGTGTAGCCGAGGCCGACGCGACGCTTGTTGGCGGCTTCCTGCTGCTGGCGCTCAAGCGGCCAGTGGGTGGCGTCGAGCACGTTGTCGAGCATGCGGGTGGAGATGCGGATGACTTCGGCGAAAGCGTCGAAATCGAACTCGGCCTGCTCGGAGAAGGGCTCCTTGACGTACAGGGTCAGGTTGATCGAACCCAGGCAGCAGCAGCCATACGGCGGCAGCGGCTGTTCGGCGCAGGGGTTGGTGGCCTCGATCACTTCGCAGTAATTGAGGTTGTTGTCCTTGTTCATCCGGTCGAGGAACAGGATGCCCGGCTCGGCGTGGTCGTAGGTCGATTTCATGACCTGGTCCCACAGGTCGCGGGCGCGCACCTTGCGGTAGACCCACAGGCCATCCTCGCGCTGGTAGGCGCCGGCAGCACGCATTTCGCTGTTCGGCTCGGCGCGGTGCAGCAGCTCGACGTCGCCATCGGTATCGACGGCTTCCATGAACGGGTCGGTGACGCCGATCGAGATGTTGAAGTTGGTCAGGTCGCCCTTGTCCTTGGCGTGGATGAAATCCTCGATGTCCGGATGGTCGCAGCGCAGCACGCCCATCTGGGCGCCGCGGCGGGCGCCGGCGGATTCGACGGTTTCGCAGGAGCGGTCGAAGACGCGCATGTACGACACCGGACCGGAGGCGCGCGACTGGGTGCCCTTGACGCGGGCGCCCTGCGGACGGATGGAGGAGAAGTCATAGCCGACGCCGCCACCGCGGCGCATGGTTTCAGCGGCCTGGGCCAGGGCAGTGTAGATGCCCGGCTTGCCATCGGTGTTCTCGACGATGGAGTCGCCAACCGGCTGCACGAAGCAGTTGATCAGCGTGGCCTGCAGGTCGGTACCGGCGGCGGAGTTGATGCGGCCAGCCGGGATGAAGCCGTTTTCCTGGGCCCACAGGAACTTGGCTTCCCAGTGGGCGCGGTCGGCTTCCTGCTCGACCTGGGCCAGCGCGTAGGCAACGCGGCGACGCACGTCATGGACGTTGGTTTCCTTGCCCTTGGCGTACTTTTCGATCAGCACCTCGCCGGAAATTTCCTGCTCCGGCAGCGGGGCAAATTGCGGCGGTGCGGGGATGTCGGTCAGCGAAAGTTGTTCGGCGATCTTGCTCATCAATACCTCCTCGGCGAATTCGGATTATTTGGTTTGTTGATTTTTAGAATGTTGCAAAGCTACTAGATATAGTGGCTGAAGGCAATATCTTGACTACATACGGTGTTTGGTGCGTTTGCGCAAAGTGACATTGTCATCGCCAAAAAACCCCGAAAAAACAAAGCCCCGGCGCCTTTCGGCGGCCGGGGCCGGGCAAAAAAATTTTTTGTTTAGAGGGCGAGCAGGGTCTGCGCGTGGTGCGCCATCATCCACTCTTCGTTGGTCGGGATGACCAGCACGTCGACGCTGCTGTCGCCGGCGCTGATGACCACATCGTGGCGGGCGTTGGCTTCCGGGGCGAGGCGGATGCCCAGCCATTCCGATTGCCGGCAGACGCGGCGGCGGACTTCGGCGGCGTGTTCGCCGATGCCGCCGGTGAAGACCAGCGCATCGAGGCCGCCAGCCGCGGCGACCAGCGAGCCGAGCTCGCGGACGATGCGGTAGCAGAACAGCTCGACCGCCTCTTCGGCTTCCGGCTTGTCGCTGGCGAGCAGGGTGCGCATGTCCTGGCTGATGCCGGAGACGCCGAGCAGGCCGGATTCCTTGTACAGGATGCGGGTCATGTCCTTGATGCTCAGGCCGCGGGTTTCCATCAGGTGCAGCACGACGCCGGGGTCGAGGTTGCCGCAGCGGGTGCCCATCATCAGGCCGTCGATGGTCGAGAAGCCGAGCGTCGTGGCGACGCACTTGCGATTGACCATGGCGGCCATGCTGGCGCCGTTGCCGAGGTGGGCGACGACGACGCGGCCGGTGGCGCGGCTGGAGTGCTGCGGCAGGGCGCGGGCGATGAACTCGTAGGACAGGCCGTGGAAGCCGTAGCGCTTGATGCCTTCGGCGGAGAGCGCTCGCGGCAGGCCAAAGGCCTGGGCGACGTCCGGCTGGCTGCGGTGGAAGGCGGTGTCGAAGCAGGCGATCTGCGGCACGTTCGGCAGCAGCTTTTGCAGGGCGCGGATGCCGGCGACGTTGTGCGGTTCGTGCAGCGGGGCGAGCGGGACGAAGCTGGTCAGGTGCTCGACGACCTGGGCGTCGACGACGGTCGGCTGCGAATAGAGGTCGCCGCCATGGACGACACGATGGCCGACGGCAACGATCTGCCAGCCGCTTTGCGTGGCCTGGAACCACTGGAGCAGGGCGTCGAAGGCCTGGTCGTGGCTGACTTGCTCGCCGGCGATGGCCTGGTCGGCGATCTTGCTGCCGGCGCGGTCCTTGGCGACCATTTTGGTGGCGCTGGTGCCGATGCCGTCGATCTGGCCGGAGACTTCGGCTTCGGGGGAAATCGGGTGGGCGAGCGGGAAAAGGGCGAACTTGATCGACGACGATCCGGCGTTGATCGTCAGGATGGCTTGCTGCATGTCAGGTGCTTCCGTTCTTGCGGTTGTGGTGGGCGACCAGCGCGGCGATCACGCAGGAGGCGGTACGGGTTTCGGCGCTGTCGGCGCGGCTGGTCAGCACGATGGGCACCTTGGTGCCGAGTACGATGCCGGCGGTCAGCGCGTTGGCCAGATACTCCAATTGCTTGGCCACCATGTTGCCGGATTCGAGGTCGGGCACGACCAGGATCTCGGCATGGCCGGCGACCGCCGACTTGATGCCCTTGGTCTTGGCGGCGACGATGGACACGGCGTTGTCGAAGGCCAGTGGGCCGTCGAGGATGCCGCCCTTGATCTGGCCGCGGTCGGCCATCTTGCACAGGGCGGCGGCGTCGAGGGTGGACTGGATCTTCGGGTTGACGGTCTCGACCGCCGACAGGATGGCGACCTTGGGTTCGGGGATGCCGATCACGTGGGCGAGGTCGATGGCGTTCTGGATGATGTCGACCTTTTCTTCCAGCGTCGGGGCGATGTTGATCGCCGCATCGGTGATCAGCAGCGGCCGGTGGTAGGTCGGCACGTCCATCAGGAAGACGTGGCTGATCCGCCGGTTGGTACGCAGGCCGTTGGCGCGGGCGACGACTTCGCCCATCAGCTCGTCGGTGTGCAGGCTGCCCTTCATCAGCGCCTCGGCATCGCCGGTGCGGACCAGGGAGACGGCCAGCGCCGCCGAATCGTGGCTGTGCGCGGCATGGACGATGCGGATGCCGGACAGGTCGATGCCGAACTCTTCGGCGACGGCGCGGATCTTGTTCTCCGGGCCGACCAGGATCGGTTCGATGATCCCGGCCCGGAAGGCCATGACCGGGCCTTTGAGCGATTCTTCATCGCAGGGGTGGGCGACCGCGGTGGGGATCGGCTCCAGGCCCTTCACGCGCTCCAGCAGGTGGGTGTAGCGCTCGTGCTTGTCGTCGATGCGGATCTCCGGCATGTGCACTTCCTGCAGCCGCGAGACTTTTTCCAGCGGGGCCAGCACTTCGGCGGTGCCACGCACGACCGGCAGGCCTTCCTGGTTGGTGCACAGGCAGTCGAACATGACGTGCCGGTTGTGGTCGAATTTCTGCTTGGCGGTGACGGTGATGGTGATCGTGTCGCCGATGGTGACCGGCCGGGCGAAGTGCAGGCTCTGGTCGACCAGGATGGTGCCCGGGCCGGGGAACTGGGTGCCAAGTACGGTCGAGATCAGCGAGCCGCTCCACATGCCGTGGGCGATGACTTCGCGGAACAGGCCGCTTTCTGAAAAGCCGGGATCGACGACGGCCGGATTGACGTCGCCGGTCAGGATGGCGAAGAGCTTGACGTCTTCTGGCATCAGCGTGCGGGTCAGGCTGGCCGAGTCGCCGACCTGAATCTCGTCGTAGGTCTTGTTGACCAGGTAGCGTTGTTCGGATGGGTGGTTCATGACTGCTGGCTCCGGTATCTCTGGCGATGGATTAGTATAGATTGCTGCGGTGCAGCAAACAATATGCGGCGCTCAGGTTCATGCCCGGACGGCGCGACGGCGTTCGCGGCTGACCAGCGGCGACGGCACATCGACTTCCAGGCCGGGATGGCGCGCCTGCAACTGGTCGATCACCCACTGGTTGGCTTCGTAGGTGAATTCGCGGGCGTCCAGCGGGGCGCCGGTCAGCGCCTCGGCGAACAGCGCGACGGCGGCCGAGCGGCTGACGCCGTATTCGCAATGGACCATCAGCGTGATCTCGAACGGCGCCGCGTGCAGTTCCTCGATGAAGGCGCTGATCTGCATCGCCATGTTGCGGTCGAACAGGCCGGGGATGGTGGGCATGTACTCGTCGGCCGGCACCGCGTCGAAGAAGGCCAGGCGCAGCACGTGGCGGAACAGCGGGTCGAGCTTGGCTTCCGGCGTCGTCGGGTCGGTGATCGAGATGACCGCCATGTAGGGCGAGCCGCGCAGTTGCTCGGCCAACTTGCGGGAGGTGTACTGGACTTGGCTGATGGTCATTCCGTCATTCCATGAATACCGGGTCGGAGAAAACGAGGGTGCCGTCCTTGCGCATCATCAGGTTGTCGGCCTTGATCAGGTCGGGCAGGGCGCCGTAGTCGTCGGAGAAGGTCTCCAGCGCCTGCAGCGAGGCCTGCACGGCGTCGCTCCAGCCCATCGGCGTCACCGTCAGGTGGTGCAGGGCGATGCGGCCCATGTCCTGGGCCAGGTTGCGCCACATCAGGCAGGCGTCGAAATAGGAAGTCGATAGCTTGGTTGCCACCTCGACCGCCTCGCCGGTGCCGGGCAGCGGGTAGAGCCGCTCGACCTCGACGATATGGAAGGGAAAGCCGCGACTGGAACGGCCGGCCGTGCCGTGGTCGGCATAGACGACCGGGAAATGCCGGCCGGTCGGGCGGTCTGCGGCGGTGTAGTAGGCGTAGTCGGTCGGCGAGGAGAGCACCTTGTAGACGCGTTCCTGGCCGTCGACGGTGTCGGCTTCGAGGACGATGGTGCTTTCGCCGCGGCCGATTTCCCGGCGGCCGCGCAGCAGCGGGTGGTCCGGCACGGGGTCGGGGAGCAGTCCGTCAGCTTGGGGCATGATGATCTCCGCGATCAGGTCCGGCGGGCAGGCTGCCCGCCGTTTTTCGATTTTGGCGGCTTTTTGCCGCCGACCGTAGCATTTGCCTTGGGGGGACCTCAGGCGACGATATGGGCGCCGGCGTCGACGTAGATGGTCTGGCCGGTCATCCCGGACGAACCGGAGGTGCACAGGAAGGCGGTCAGGGCGCCGACTTCGTCGATGGTCACGGTGCGGCCCAGCGGCGCTTTTTCGGCATCGTTTTCAAGCAGGCTGTTGAAGTTGGCGATGCCGGAGGCGGCGCGGGTCATGATCGGGCCGGGCGACACGGCGAAGACGCGGATGCCCTTGGGGCCGAGATCGTAGGCCATGTAGCGGACGGCCGATTCGAGCGCCGCCTTGATGATGCCCATGACGCCGTAGTTACGGACGACGCGCTCGGCACCCAGGTAGGACATGGTGATCAGCGAGCCGCCGTGGGCCATTAGCGGCTCCAGTGCCTTGGCCATGCGCAGGAAGCTGTGGCAGGAGACGTTCATGGCCGAGTCGAAGCCGGCTTCGGTGGCGTCGATGACGCGGCCGTGCAGGTCGTCGGCATTGCAGAAGGCCATCGAGTGGATGGCGAAGTCGATCTCGCCGAAGGTTTCGCCGCACTGGGCAATGACGCCTTCCAGGCAGCCCGGCTCGGCGACGTCGAGCTTGAGGAAGAGCTTGGCACCGAGCGCCTCGGCCAGCGGCTGGGTGTATTTGGCCGTCTTGTCGTTCTGGTAGGTGATGGCGATTTCGCCGCCGAGGTCGACGATGGCCTTGGCGACCGCGTAGGCGATCGACTTGTCGTTGGCGATGCCGGTGATCAGGCCTTTTTTGCCGGCCAGCGGGAGAGCGGTGTTCATGTTGTTCATCCTTCCAATACGGTTCGGGGTCTGTTGCGCCGCATCAATCCATTCTTGAGTTGCAGATTTGGCGGGGCTGCGCTTGTTGCTGTGCTGCAGCAGCATTTTTGCACAGGCGGATTACGAAATGTTGAACGCCAGGGAGTGTTATCTTGATCTGAAGCAAGAAATCGTCATCTGGCGGTGCTAGTCTGTACATTGTCATAAGCACTTTCCCGGAGCTTGTCGTGACAATCAACGAAATGCATGCCGAAGCAGTGGCCGGCGTCGTCGACCGGGTGGTTGCCCGCCATCGGCGCGACCCGTCGAACATGGTCCAGATCCTGCGCGAAATCCAGGAGGCCTGCGACTGGATCTCCCCCGAGGCGATCGACCGCCTGCAGGCAACCCTGGGCGTGCCGCGCACCAAGATCGAGGGTGTCGCCGGCTTTTACGCCTTCTTCTATACCGCACCGCGCGGCCAGTACCGGGTGCTCTTCTCCGACAACATCACCGACCGCATGTTGGGCAGCAAGGCGCTGATCGACCGCCTGTGCAACAACCTCTGGGTCGAGCGCGGCAAGGTTTCCGAGGACGGCCTGGTCAGCGTCGGCCAGACCGCCTGCACCGGCATGTGCGACCAGGGGCCGGCCATGCTGGTCAATAACCTGGCCATCGCCGGGCTGACCGCCGAGCGCATCGACCAGATCGCCGAGCTGATCCGCGGCAAGGTGCCGCTGGCTGAGTGGCCGGCCGAATTCTTCCAGGTCGAGGACAACATCCGCCGCGCCGACATCCTGCTCGACAGCGACCTCAAGCCGGGCGATGCCCTGCGCGCGGCCCGCGCGCGGGCGCCGAGCGACGGCCTGCACGCCTCGAATATGCGCTCCTGGCGCGAAGGCCTGCCGACTGGCCTGGGCGGCCCGGCCGCGACGCTCGACGAGATCAAGCGTGCCAACCTGCGCGGCCGCGGCGGCGCCGGCTTCACCACCGGCCTGAAATGGGAAGCCTGCCGCAACGCGCCGCTCAAGTCCGGCCAGCAGCGCATCGTCGTCTGCAACGCCGACGAGGGCGAACCCGGCACCTTCAAGGACCGCGTGCTGCTGACCCGCTTTGCCGACCTGGTTTTCGAAGGCATGACGGTCGCCGCCTACGCGGTCGGCGCGACCAAGGGCTTCATCTATCTGCGCGGCGAGTACCGCTACCTGCTCGATCAGCTGAACGCCGTGCTCGCCCGGCGGCGGGCCGAAAAGCTGCTCGGCGAGAACATCCTCGGCATCCCGGGGGCGGATTTCGACATCGAGATCCACCTCGGCGCCGGCGCCTATGTCTGCGGCGAGGAATCGGCGCTGATCGAATCGCTCGAAGGCAAGCGCGGCACGCCGCGCAACCGGCCGCCTTTCCCGGTGACCAACGGTTATCTCGACCAGCCGACCATCGTCAATAACGTTGAAACCTTCGCTGCCGCGGCAATGATCGCGCTGAACGGTGGCGACTGGTACGCCGGCATCGGTACCAAGGCGTCGGCCGGCACCAAGATCCTGTCGGTGTCCGGCGATTGCGCCCGGCCCGGCATTTACGAATACCCGTTCGGCGTCAGCGTGCGCCAGGTGCTTGAGGATTGCGGGGCGACCGACACCCAGGCCGTTCAGGTCAGCGGGCCGTCCGGCGTCTGCGTCGCGGAGAACGAGTTCGACCGCATCATCGGCTTCGAGGACATCCCGACCGCCGGCGCCTTCACCGTCTTCAACAAAACCCGCGACATGTTCCAGGTGGCGCGCAACTACGTGCATTTCTTCCAGCACGAGAGCTGCGGCTTCTGCACGCCGTGCCGGGTCGGCACCTCGCTGCTCCGCAACCTGATGGACAAGCTGCATCACGGCGCCGGCTCGCCCTACGATTTCGCCGAAATCGAGCGGCTCAACCAGCTGTTGCAGTCGATGAGCCATTGCGGCCTCGGCCATACCGCCTGCAACCCGGTGCTCGACACCATCGCCAAGTTCCGTCCCTATTACGACAAGCGGATGATGCAGCAGGATTTCACGCCGGCCTTCGATCTCGACCGCGCGCTGGGCGCCGCCCGCCAGATGACCGGCCGCGACGACGCCGCGGCCCACCTGGCCACCGAACACGGAGGCAAAGCATGAGCCAGACCTTTACCCTGGATGGCAAGACCATCCCCTTCGCCGACGGCCAGACCATCATCCAGGCGGCGGCCGACGCCGGCGTCTTCATCCCGCACCTCTGCTACCACCCGGAATTCAAGCCGCACGGCTCGTGCAAGCTGTGCACGGTCAAGGTCAATGGCCGGCACACCGCCTCCTGCACGATGCGCGCCGCGGCCGGCATGGTGGTCGAAAGCGACACCGAGGAAATCAACGCCGAACGCCGGGCGCTGACCCAGATGCTGTTCGTCGAAGGCAACCACTTCTGTCCATCCTGCGAAAAGAGCGGCAACTGCCAGCTGCAGGCCACCGCCTACCACCTCGGCATGATGAGCCCGCACTACGACCATTTCTTCCCCAATCGGGCGGTCGATGCCTCGCATCCCGAGGTACTGCTCGACTTCAACCGCTGCATCCTCTGTTCGCTGTGTGTGCGGGCCAGCCGCGACGTCGATGGCAAGAACGTCTTCGCGCTGTCCGGGCGCGGTATCCAGACGCACCTGATCGTCAATGCCAAGTCTGGCCAGCTCGGCGACACCGACTTCACGCTGGCCGACAAGGCGGCGCACGTTTGCCCGGTCGGCGTGATCCTGAAAAAGCGGCAGGGCTTTGCCGTGCCGATCGGCGAGCGCAAGTACGACCAGGCGCCGATTTCCGAAACCGTCGGGGAGGGCCAGTGAAATGACTGCTCCGACCAAAAAACTGAAGGTCGCGACGACCTCGCTGGCTGGCTGCTTCGGCTGCCACATGTCCTTCCTCGACATCGACGAGCGGCTGTTCACGCTGCTCGAACACATCGAGTTCGACCGCTCGCCGCTGACCGACATCAAGACCACCAGCCCCGATTGCGACATCGGCCTGATCGAGGGCGGCCTGTGCAATGCCGAGAACGTCCACGTTCTGCGCGAGTTCCGCGCCCACTGCAAGATCCTGATCGCCGTCGGCGCCTGCGCCATCAATGGTGGCCTGCCGGCCCAGCGCAACCATCTGCCGCTGACGACCATCCTCGAAGAGGTCTATCACACCAGCCCGGGGCTGGCCAACGGCATGATTCCCAACGATCCCGAACTGCCGCTGCCGCTCGACAAGGTGCACCCGATCCACGAGGTGGTCAAGGTCGACTACTTCATGCCCGGCTGCCCGCCGTCGGCCGATACGATCTGGAAGGTGCTGACCGATCTGCTGGCCGGCCGGGAGCCATCCCTGCAACACGGCCTGATTCATTACGACTGAGGGGGCGCCATGACCTACCAGCTAGAAACCGCCCAACACCCGGAAACCCTGCGCCGCGTCGCGATCGACCCGGTGTCTCGGGTCGAGGGTCACGGCAAGGTGACGATCCTGCTCGACGACCAGAACAAGGTGCACCAGGTGCGCCTGCACATCGTCGAGTTCCGGGGCTTCGAGAAGTTCATCCAGGGCCGGCCGTACTGGGAAGTGCCGGTCATGGTCCAGCGCCTGTGCGGCATCTGCCCGGTGTCGCACCACCTGGCCGCCTCCAAGGCGCTCGACGTCATCGTCGGCGCCAAAAAGCTGACGGCGACGGCCGAGAAGATGCGCCGGCTGATGCATTACGGCCAGATGCTGCAATCGCACGCGCTGCATTTCTTCCACCTCTGTTCGCCGGACTTGCTGTTCGGCTTCGACAGCGACGTCACCCAGCGCAATATCGTCGGCGTCGCCGCGGCACATCCGGAAACGGCCAAGCGCGGCGTGCTGCTGCGCAAGTTCGGCCAGGAGGTGATCCGCGTCACGGCCGGCAAGCGGGTGCATGGCACCGGCTCGGTGCCGGGCGGCGTTAACAAGGCGCTGACGGTCGCCGAGCGCGATGCGCTGCTGAAGGACGTTTATCACATCGTCCAGTGGTCGCGCGACGCGGTGCACCTGATCCAGAAAGTGCATACGCAGGACCCGGGGCTGTACAACAGCTTTGGCATCTTCCGCTCCAACTTCATGTCGCTGGTCGGCCACAACGGCGACCTCGACTTCTACCACGGCACGCTGCGCGCCCGCGACGACAACGGCAAGATCCTGTTCGACGGCGTCGATTACCAGCAGTACGACAAGTACATCGAGGAAGAGGTGCGGCCGTGGAGCTACATGAAGTTCCCGTTCTTCAAGTCCATCGGCAAGGAGCACGGCTGGTACAAGGTCGGCCCGCTGGCCCGGGTGCAGAACTGCAACCAGATCTCGACGCCGTTCGCCGAGCATGAGCGCAAGGAGTTCGTCGATTACGCCGGCGGCTCGCCGTTGCACGCCCCGCTGGCCTACCACTGGACGCGGATGATCGAGATGCTGCACGCGGCAGAAGTGATCAAGGAACTGCTGCACGACGACGACCTGCTCGGCGGCGAACTGATGGTCGAAGGCGAGCGCCAGATGGATGGCGTCGGCGTCATCGAGGCACCGCGCGGCACGCTGTTCCACCACTACCGCGTCGATGAAAACGACCTGATCACGATGGCCAACCTGATCGTGTCGACGACCAACAACAACCAGGCAATGAACGAGGCGATCCGCCACGTCGCCCGCCGCTACCTGCACGGGCGCGAAGTGACTGAGGGACTGCTCAACCACATCGAGGTCGCCATCCGCGCCTTCGACCCCTGCCTGTCCTGCGCCACGCACGCGCTGGGCAAGATGCCGCTGGAGGTCGAGCTGGTCGATCCGGAAGGCCAGGTCGTCCATGCACTGAGCCGTTCATGACGGCGCCGGTCGTCATCTTCGCCATCGGCAACCCCAGTCGTGGCGACGACGCGATCGGCCCGGAATGCTACGGTCGCCTCGAAAAAATGCTCAAAAATGAAATTCTGGCCGGCGACGTCGAATTGATAGAGGACTTCCAGTTGCAGATCGAACACGCCCTCGATCTGCAGGGCAGGGCGCTGGCGCTGTTCATCGACGCCGGCGTCGATACCCCGGCCCCATACGTCTTCGAGCGCATCTTTCCCTCGACTGCCGTCGCCCACACCAGCCACGCGCTGTCGCCCCAGGCCGTGCTGCAGGTCTACCGGCAGACCGAAGGCGCCGAGCCGCCACCGGCCTTCGTGCTCTGCGTGCGCGGGGAGCGCTTCGAGCTAGGCGAGGCACTGTCGGGCGAGGCGAGCGGCCGCGTCGAGGCGGCCGTCCCTCTGGTCGTCGAGCTCTGTCGTCAGCCCGGATTGAACGCCTGGGAGCAGGCATCCGGAGAGGTCATAAATAGTTGATATACATCATGGGCGGCAGGGGGGATGATGCGGAAAATACACCTGACTTGATGCTGCATGGAGCGTAGCAAGTCACATGGTTTTCCTCAGACACACATTCGCGGCGACTTTGGTCGCCGCTTTTTTTGGGACCGCCCAGGCCGGTGAAACCGCCGAGCGGCAATATGTTGCCATCGCCCAGTTGCCGGCGCCGGAAATCGGTGCCCGGGTCGGCCAAGCGGTCGAGGTGGATGTCGATCTGGCCGCCGGCAATCTGGAAGTCGGTGAGACGGACGGGCGGATCGAAGTCCATTACACGATGGCCTTCAATCAGATCGCCGAGGGCTGGAGCTGGCAGCCGCTGGCTGACCCGGCCGTCGAGGACTATTACCGCTTCAAGTATCTGCCGCTGCAATCGGTGCTCGACGACCGCGGCGAATATGCCGGCGAGGACAAGATCGGCACGACGCAGCAGATGAAGATCAGCTGGCGCTACGACTATTTCCTGGCCTTCGACAATCTCTACGATTTCTATCCGCGCGTCGTCGACGACGATGCCGGCTTCTCGGCCAATCTGCCGGCGGCGCTGGCCGGGCGGGTGGGGTTACGCGCCAGGGCGCACCTGGTCGAGCCGGTGATCAGTGAGAGCACGACCTTCTGGAAGGCGATCCACGCCCGGCCGACCGATTTCACGCTGAAGAAGCGCTACCTGGTCGGCAAGCTCGATGAGATCGACTTCGTCGATACCGCCAGCGGCGAGGTGCTGTGCCGCATCGGCCCGGGGCAGTCGCGCTGCACCGGGCGCTGAGCCTGGCGTTCAGCGATAGACCAGGACCGGCACCTTGGAGTGGGTCAGCACCTTGTTGGTCTCGCTGCCCAGCAACAGGCCGCTGATCCCGCGCCGCCCGTGCGAGGCCATGAAGATCAGGTCGCAGCCGGATTTTTCGGCGGCTTCGATGATCGCCTCATAGGGAATGTCGCTGGTCGCCGAGACGGTGCTGCATTCGACGCCGGCCTCGGCGCATAGTTTGGCGACTTCGCCGAGATATTCGTTGGCTTGCTGGTCGGCCATTTCGGCAAATTTGTCCGGGGTCGTCGGGTCGATCAGCGCGCCTTCGCCGAAGTAGGCGATCGGGTATTCCGGCTTGGAAAAGAAGGCCGTAACCCGGGCGCCGGCTTCCTTGGCGAAGGAGACGGCACGTTGCGCCGTGGCACGGGAAAGTTCGGAGCCGTCGGTCGGGACGAAGATGTGCTTGAACATGTTTTACCTCCTGAAATGCTTGTCTGGCGTTGCATTCAGCCTTGTTGAGGTTCATGCTACGCCAAGTCGGGAGGATTGAAAACATGCGTCTCGGGTTTCTTGGAGCGGCCGGCGAAGTGACCGGTTCCTGCACTGTCGTTGAAGCGGGCGATGTCCGTTTCCTGGTCGATTGCGGCATGTTTCAGGGCGGCCCGGAAGCCCGGCAGAAAAACCAGCGGGCGCTCAATCCCGGCTTCGACGTCCGCCAGCTCGACTTCGTGTTGCTGACCCACGCCCACATCGATCACTCCGGCCTCTTGCCCCGCCTGGCGACGCTCGGCTTTCGCGGGCCGATCTACGCCACGCCGGCGACCATCGCCTTGCTCGAAGTCCTGCTGCCGGACAGTGCCCATATCCAGGAGAAGGAATCGGAGTGGCAGTTGCGCCACCGGCGTCGGCAGGGTCAGGGCGAGCGCGGCATCCAGCCGCCGCTCTACACCGTCGCCCAGGCGCAGGCCTGCCTGAAGCTGTTGCAGCCGATAGGCTACGGTAAGCCGGAAAAATTGGCCAAAAACGTAACTGTCACTTTCCGCGATGCCGGCCACATCCTTGGTTCGGCCTCGCTGGAAGTGGTCGTCGGCGGTGAGGGCAAGCCGCGCCGGCTGGTTTTTTCCGGCGACCTCGGCATGCCCGACCGGCCGGTGCTCTGCGACCCCGAGCCGCCGCCGGCCGAGGCCGACGTGTTGTTGATCGAATCGACCTACGGCGACCGCCTGCATCGCTCGCTGCTGGAGACCGAGGAGGAAATCGTCGGCGCCATCGAGCGGACGCGGGCAGCCGGCGGTAACCTGATCATCCCGGCCTTCGCGGTCGGCCGCACGCAGGAGATCATCTACCTGCTGGCCGATCTGGTCCGCCGCAAGCGGGTGAGTTCGCTGAAGGTCTATGTCGATTCGCCGATGGCCAATGCAGCGACCCGTATCACGCTGGACAATCCCGATCTGCTCGACCCGGAGACCAGGGAGTTGATCGCCTGGCAGCGGACGCATCAGGATCGAATGCACATCGAGTTCGTCGCCGATGTGGAGCGCTCCAAATCGCTCAACGACATCCGCCACGGCGCGGTGATCCTGTCGGCCAGCGGCATGTGCGAGGCCGGGCGGATCAAGTACCACCTGCGCGAAAACCTGCCGCGCAGCGAATGCAGCGTGCTGATCGCCGGTTTTCAGGCGGCCGGGACGCTCGGCCGCCGCTTGGTGGATGGGGCGCGGCTGGTGCATATCTTCGGTCAGCCGGTGCCGGTCCGGGCGCGCATCTATACGGTTGGCGGACTGTCGGCGCACGCCGACCAGGCAGCCTTGCTCAACTGGCTGCGCGGCTTTCACCGGCCGCCCGGCCGGACTTTTGTCGTCCATGGCGAGGCCGGCGCATCGGCCAATTTCAAGCGCGCCATCGAAGAGGAACTGGGCTGGTCAGAGGTGGGTTTGCCGCTGCCCGGCGAGTTCGTATCGCTGTAATATGATTTGCTGATTCAATCCAAACAAGAAAAGGTTTTCCCCATGTCCAACGGTTCCGCCCATCACAACGGCGTCGACATCAACCACCTGAGCCCGTTCGAAACGCTCGGCAAGGCGGTGAGCAGCGCCATCGATCCCTACGGTGTGACGACCTCGCTGCTCAACGCCCAGATGGCCTGGCTGATGCATCCGCAGGAACTGACCCGTGCCGTCAATGCCTTGTCCGGCGATCTGCTGGCGCTGCAGGCGCACGTCCTGCGTCGGGCGATGGGCATCCCGTCGACCGATGTGATCCGGCCGAATGCCGACGATTCGCGTTTTGCCGACCCGGTATGGACCGATTCGGCGACCTGGGACATCGTCAAAGAGTGGTATATCGCCTTCACCCACCGCCTTGAGGACATGCTGTTCGAGACGCCGGGACTGTCCGACAAGGAACGCCGCCGCTCCGCCTTCTGGCTGCGTAACTGGCTGAACATGGTGGCGCCGACCAACTTCTTCTGGCTCAACCCGGTCGCCATGCAGCGCTGTGTCGAAACCGGCGGCGAAAGCCTGCGCAAGGGCTGCGAGAACTTCCTGCGCGATGCCCGGGCCAAGAACATCCTGATGGTCGAGCCGGATGCCTTCACGGTTGGCGAGAATCTGGCGACGACGCCGGGCAAGGTCGTTTTCCGCAACCATCTGGTCGAGCTGATCCACTACGCGCCGACCACCGAGAAGGTGCGGGCGATGCCCATCGTGATCATCACGCCGTGGATCAACAAGTTCTACATCCTCGATTTGACCGACAAGAAGAGCATGGTCAAGTACCTGACCGACCAGGGCTTCTCGGTGTTCATCACCAGTTGGAAGAACCCCGATGCAGAGATGGCCGGGGTGCGTTTCGACGACTACCTGGTCGACGGCGTCAACGAGGTCGTCCGCATCGCCAGCGAATTCTGCAAGGTGCCGCAGGTGCATCTGGCCGGCTACTGCATCGGTGGCACGCTGGTCAGCACCTACATGGCGTGGGCCAACAAGCATTTTGCCGCAGACAAGGTGCCGGTCGCCCACTGGACGCTGTTTACGACACTGACCGATTTTTCTCACCCGGGCGATATCGACGTCTTCATCGACGAAGCCTGCATCGGCGCGCTGGAGGAGTCGATGGCCAAGAAGGGTTATCTCGACGGCAGTGAAATGGCCAGCTCCTTCCGCATGCTGCGCTCGAATCCGCTGATCTGGCATTACTGGGAACGGAGCTATCTGCGCGGCGATTCGCTGCCGCCGTTCGACGTGCTTTTCTGGAACATGGATACGACGCGCATGCCCTACGCCATGCATTCCTATTACCTGCGCGAACTGTATCTGGAGAACAACCTGATCAAGCGCGACAAGCTGACCATCGCCGGCGAGCGCATCGACCTCGACCGGATCACCCAGCCGCTCTACGCCGTGACCGCCGAGGACGACCATATCGCCCCGTGGAAGCAGTGCTACCGCATCCGCAAGTACGTCAATGTCGCGGCGCCGGTGCGCTTCGTGCTGTCCACCTCCGGGCATATCCTCGGCATCGTCAATCCGCCGGCCAATCCGCCCAAGCGGGCCTACTGGATCGGCGAGCCGGAGCGCAACGAGCACTGGGAACACTGGTTCGACCGGGCCGAGAAGAAATCCGGCACCTGGTGGGAGGACTGGACCCGCTGGCTGGGCGAGCGGAGCGGTGAGCTGGTCCCGGCCTATCCGGCGGCCAACCGCAAGTTCCCGGCCCTGGCCGCGGCCCCGGGAACCTACGTACTGGAGAAGTAGCGCCGGCTTCCTGGCAGGCCGGCTGGCCGTTTCTGCGGCAAATTGGTACATTGCCCGCTGGCCTGAACAGGATCGCCGAGATCACCATGACGACAGCACTGACGACGATATCCGCCACCGCTTCCAAGGCCGGCGTGGACCTCCTGCGCATCGTGCGCATCAACGAAGAGATCAAATCCGTCGTCGGTGTCGCCTTCAAGATCAACATCATGGCGCTCAACGCGATCTTCCTGGCCAAGCGGGCCGGCACCGCGGCGCGCGGCTTTGGTGTGCTGTCCAACGAACTGCGCGTTTTTTCGCAGGACTTGCGCAACTGCATGTCATCGCTGACCGGCCTGATCCACGGCTGCGTCAACGAGGTGTCGCTGGTGCTCCAGGACATCCGCCACACCCGCCTGCTGCGCCAGGCGGTCGAGATGGCGCCGACGGCCCGGATTTGCCAGGTGCTGGCCGCCAGGGAAATCGAAAACGATCGTCACTCGGTACGGTTGGCCAGCCTGCGCAAACAGCTCAAGCGCGCCCTGGAAGATGCCTTCCAGATGGTCGAACTGGGTGGCGTGCTGGCCAAATCGGCCAAGATCGAGGCGGCCTACGGGCAGTCCTTTGCCGTGCCGCTGGCCCAGGTGTCGGGTGAGTTCGACGCTATCGTCGAGGAAATTCGCAGTTCGCTGGAAGCCTTGCGTCGGTCGGCTTTTTTTACCGGCAAGTGAGAATAGGAAATCGAGGAAGAAGGCACCGTGAAAACAACAAAGACAATCTTTCAGGACGGCAATCACAAATGGGTTGCCATTGTTCGCGATCCTGAAAAACCCAACTTCCTGATCGATACCAATGAGTATCTGGTCACGCATGGCGGGCAAGGGCTGTTGCTCGATCCGGGCGGGGCCGAGATATTTCCGGCGGTTTTTTCGGCGCTGTCTGCGGAGTTCGATCCGTCGACGCTGGCCGGCATCTTCGCTTCGCACCAGGATCCGGACATCTGTTCCTCGCTGGCGCTTTGGCTGGAATTCAATCCGCAGATGCCCTGCTACGTCAGTTGGCTGTGGGGCGGCTTCATCCCCCATTTCGGCGGTAGCGCAAAAACCTTCGTGACCATCCCCGACGAGGGGGCCGACATCTCGCTCGACGGCCTGATCCTGCGCGCCGTGCCAGCGCATTACCTGCATTCTTCGGGCAATTTCAATCTCTACGACAAGATCGCCAAGGTGCTGTTTTCCGGCGACGTCGGGGCGGCCTTGCTGCCGCCGGGGCAAGATGGCCTGTTTGTCGAAAATTTCGACGCCCATATCCGCCATGCCGAGGGCTTTCACAAACGCTGGATGGGCTCCAACGAGGCCAAGCGGCGCTGGTGCGAACGCGTCTCCCAGATGGACATCGACATGCTCTGCCCGCAGCACGGCGCGATCTATCAGGGGGCCGACGTCCAACGCTTCATCAACTGGTTCGACGAACTGCAGGTGGGTATCGTCGCCGCCTGATTGTCCGGTATTTGACCGCGGTCAAGGCGTCTGCCGGGGGGCTGCGCCGAGAATGTGGCAAACCCCAGTACGTGAGCCAACATGACCACCATCCGCAGTTTCATGACCGACGATCATCGCCGTTGCGACGATCTCTTCGCCGAAGCCGAGCAGGCCATCGGCAAGGGCAACCTGGAGGCCGCCCAGGCCGCTTTCGGGCATTTCAGGACAGCCGTCCTGGCGCATTTTGCCAGCGAGGAAAAAACGCTTTTCCCGTCTTTCGAGGCGAAGACCGGCATGAGCATGGGCCCGACCCAGGTCATGCGGATGGAGCACGAGCAGATGCGTGCCCTGTTCAATGATGCTGCCGATGCCCTGAAGGCAGGCGACTCCGAGGAATATCTCGGGATTGCCGATACCCTGCTGATCATGATGCAGCAGCACAACATGAAGGAAGAGAATATCCTCTACCCGATGTGTGACCAGCATCTCTCCAGCGAACTGGCGCCGCTGCTCGAGCGCCTGGAAACGGAACTTAGCGAAGCATGACTCATCCGAAGACCCCGCACGTCGTCGACGCCCGTTACATGGAGCCGCCCGGCCCCTTCGTCGCGACCATGGAAATGCTCGATACCCTGAAAGAAGGGGAAAAAATGCTGCTGCTGCTGTTCCGCGAGCCGCATCCGCTGTACAAGGTATTGCGCCAGAACGGGCACGACTACGAAGTCGAATTGCAGGCCGACGGCACTTTCGAAATCCTGATTTCACGCTGAACGCCCGGCCATGCAGGCATTGATGGCCTTCGAAAGCGCGCCGCCCCTGGCGGCCCCGTTGCGCTTTTTCCTGACCGCGCCGCTGTTTGCCGTTCTGGCCGGGTTGCTGGTCACCTTTGAAGGGGCGGATATCTTCGCTTCGCGGTGGACGCCGGGCGCGCTCGCGGCTACCCATCTGCTGACGGTCGGTTTCATGATGCAGGCGATGCTGGGGGCGCTGATCCAGATCCTCCCGGTCGTTGCCGGTGCCAACCTCGAGCATCCGCTCAGGGTCGCCAAAATCGTTCATCCCGGCCTTTCTCTCGGTGCGCTGCTACTGGCGACCGGGCTCTATCTGGCCAATCCGCTGCTGCTCACCGGCGCCGCATTGTTGTTGGGGCTGACGGTGGTCTTCTTCCTGGCGGCAACGCTGCGGGCGCTGATCGGCGTTCCATCGACCAGTCCGACTATTCGCGGTCTCAAGCTGGCGCTCCTTGGTCTGGCCTGTGTTGTCGGCATCGGCATCGTCATGGCACTGGCGCTGGCCTATGGCTGGTCCATTCCTTTGCCGGCGCTGGCCGATCTGCATGCCGGCTGGGGGCTGGGAGCCTGGGCTGGCGTGTTGCTGGCAGCCATCGCCTACGTGGTTGTCCCGATGTTCCAGCTGACGCCGGGTTACCCGTCGCGCCCCAGCTGGTGGTTTCCGGTCGCCATGCTGGCCATGCTGCTGCTGTGGAGCATCGCCCTGCTGGTCGATTGGCCCTGGCTGGTCCGCATCAGTCAGCTGGTCGCCGCCGCCGCCGGCATCGCCTTTGCCGGGCTGACCCTGCGCCTGCAGGGCGGGCGCCGCCGGGCGCGGGCGGACGCGACCTATCGCTATTGGCAGCTCGGTTTGTCGTCGAGCATTTTTGCCCTTTTTTTGCTTTCGACCGTAGCATTGTGGCCTGCCGCGGCCGAAATGGATGGCTGGACGCTGTTGTTCGGCATATCGCTGGTGGCCGGCGGTTTCGTGTCTTTCATTGTCGGCATGTTCTACAAGATCGTTCCTTTCCTGGCCTGGTTGCACCTGCAGAACTGCGGGCAGGCCAAGGTGCCGGCGCCAGCCATGAACAAGATCCTGCCTGATGCCGATGCCCATCGACAGTGGCTGGCGTATGCCGGTTCGCTTGGTTTGCTGCTCGCTGCCGCGCTGTTTCCACGCTGGCTGGCGGTGCCGGCCGGTCTGGCGTTTGCGGCTGCCAATGGCTGGCTGGCCTGGAACCTGTGGAGCGCTTTCCGTCGCTATGGCCGCTATCGGGCCGAGATCCTGAACAAGCTGGCGCTGCCGTGAGCTATCTCGCCATCAAGCACCTGCACGTCACCTGCGTCGTCCTCAGCGGCCTGGGCTTCTGCCTGCGCGGGTTCTGGATGCTAAACGAGTCGCCGTTGCGCCAGCATCGACTGGCGCGGGTGCTGCCCCACATCGTCGATACCCTGCTGCTCGGCAGTGCGTTGAGTATGGCCTGGATGAGCGGCCAGTACCCGTTTGTGAACGGCTGGCTGACGGCCAAGCTGTTTGGTCTGCTCGCCTATATCCTGCTCGGCACGATGGCGCTGAAACGCGGCCGGACCCTGGCGATCCGTCGGGGCTATTTCTGTCTGGCCCTGCTGGCTTATGCCTATATCGTCGGCGTGGCACTCAGCCGCAATCCGACGATCTTTTTCTGAGGCAGGCGGATTCTGCCATCCCGGCTGGCGGGATGGCAGGGAGGCTTACATTCGGCCCAGTTTGCGGTAGAGCGTATTGCGGCTAATGCCTAGCTGGCGGGCTGCCGCCGAGATATTGCCACCGGCGGCTTCGAGCGTGCGCAAGGCAGCCTGCCGGCTGATTTCATCCAGGCTGCTGGCACCTTCCAGCGGTGCCGCTGCCCACGGGTCGAAGGCCGGCGCACTGCCTGCAGCCACCGGCATCACTTCAAACAATTCTTCGGGCAGATGGGTTTCCGTAATCGTCGTTTCATTGTCGTCGAGCAGGGCGATGGCCACCCGGATGACGTTGAACAATTGGCGGATGTTGCCGGGCCAGGCATAGCTTTCGATGGCTTGCAGCGCACCTTCCGAGAATTTGACCGACTCGCCCCGGGTGGCTGCTTCGGTGGACGCCAGCTTATAGACCATGGCGCGGATGTCGGTACGGTCGCGCAAGGGCGGGAGCGTTACGCTCAGGCCGTTGAGGCGGTAATAGAGGTCTTCGCGGAAGGTGCCGCGGGCGACTTCCTCGCGCAACTTGCGGTGAGTGGCGCAGACCAGGGAAATATCGACCTGGATCGCCCGGGTGCTGCCCAGCGGCGTCACACAGCGTTCCTGCAGCACGCGCAGCAGGCGGGCCTGCAGGTTGAGCGGCATGTCGCCGATTTCATCGAGGAACAGCGTGCCGCCATGGGCCTGCTGGATTTTGCCGGGGGCCCCTTCCTTGCGGGCGCCGGTAAAGGCGCCGCCCTGGTAGCCGAACAGTTCGGATTCGATCAGGGTTTCCGGAATCGACGCGCAATTGAGCGCCACGAACGGCGAACCCTGGCGCGGCCCGCTGTTATGGAAGGCCTTGGCGAACATTTCCTTGCCGGCACCTGATTCACCCTGAATCAGGATCGGAATGTCGCGGCCGAGGATGCGGCGGGCGCGGTCGATGGCTGCCTGCAAGCGGGCATCGCCGGTATTCAGGGTGTCCAGGGTCAGGCCGCTGTGCGCCGCGGGCTCGGCGCGCCGGATCGGCGGGCGTGCTGCCGGCGTGTCGTCAAAGACCCGGCCGGCCAGCGTCAGCAGCGGCAATTGTCCGCGCAACTGGATGTGCACCGGGCGGCCGTTAACATTGATTTCGCAGCTACCCAGCGGGTTGTGCCGCAGGCGATCGACCAAAGCCGACAGCGTGCTTTCGAAGACGATAGAGAAGTCGCGGCGCACGGCATCGACTTGCCGGATGCCGAGAATTTCGAGACCGGCGGTGTTGATCGCCAGCACCTGACCATCCGGAGAAACGGCAGCCATGCCTTCCTTCGGGCTGCCCAGGTAGTCGGCACGCCGGTGGAAGCAGACGAGAATTTCCCGTGCATGCGTCGATTCGAAAAGGCGCTTCTCGATGATCAGTGCCGAGAGACGGACCAGTCCAAGCGTGTGCCGCTGCTGGCTGCGATAGTCGCCGGAGATGTCGAGAACGCCGATCAGTCTTCCGTCCGGCCCGACGATCGGGCTGGCGCAGCAGGTCAGGAAGCCGTTGTATTCGAGGAAGTGTTCGCCACCGAGCACCGCGACGGGCATCTCTTCTGAGAGCGCCGTACCGATGGCATTGGTGCCACGCAGGGTTTCATCCCACGAGGCGCCTGCCGAGAGCGCGACGCGGTCGGCGCGATCGACAAAATCAGGATCGCCGACCGTTTCGAGCAACAATCCGTTGGCGTTGGCCAGAATGACCATGCTCCCGGATTCGCGAATCTGGTCATAGATATGTTCGAGGATCGGACGTCCCTGCGAGAGCAGGAAATGGCTGCGCTCCTGCTCGTTCTTCAGGGAGGGGGCGCTCAGCACGTCCGTTTCCGGCATCATGGTCGTCCCCGTCAGGCCAAGCCGGCGGCAACGTTCCCATGAACGGATGATCAACGGGTCGACCAGGCCTTCCGGCAAGGCGCCTTGGTCAAAGAACAGCTGTCGGGCCTGTTCCAGTCGCTGACCATGTGCATCGGCCAAGATTTGCAGACTACCCATCTCTCCTCCAGAATGAATCATTATGTTTGTTCTAGTGTTCCATAACGTAGCACATGTGCTTTTTGGAAGCAATGGAGCAAACGGTGGCAGCTTTTTGGCTAAATCGACTTAGGTCAGCTGGTCGCGGAACTGTCGCGTTTTTCCTTCTATGCTCAAATGGCTTTCCGGAAATTGTTTTGATAATCTGTCAGGCTTACCTGGCACAACGCTTGCAGTGCAGTGCAGGCTTAGTAGCAACCCTTACCTATCAAAGGAGACATTGTGAAACATCCCTTCCGACACCTCGGTGCTGTTGCGGCAGCTCTTTTCATCAGCGTGGCCGCTCCGCAGGTTTTCGCTCACGGTGATGTGACGCCGCAAGCTGTCGATACCACGGGTCTGAAAGACCTGGGTGCCGATTTTCTGAAGAGCAATCCTTATCGCAAGGACAAGACGGCAATCCGCATCGGCAGCTCCGCCTACAACCAGAACTGCGCCCGCTGCCATGGCCTGGAAGCCATCTCCGGCGGCATCGCTCCCGATCTGCGCTACCTGCCGCTGGGCGATGACGGCGACGAAATCTTCCTGCAACGCATCCGCAAGGGTTCGGTGCGTGACGGCCGTGTTTACATGCCCCCGTTCGAACATACCCTGAGCCAGGAAGCCATGTGGGCTATCCGTTCTTACCTTGAAACCGTACATGAAGAGTAATCGTCGTTTCTGGTTGAAAGCGCTGGCTGCGTTGCCCATGGCCGCAGCCTTGCCTGCGGTCGCGGAGGTTCCTGAGTCGGTCCGTCAGCGTGGTCGCCTGCGCATCGCCGTCTATAACAACTTCCTGCCTTATTCGAGCGAGGGCAAGGGCATCGACGCCGATATCGGCCGCGCCATTGCTGAAAAGCTCGGGCTGCTTCCGGAAGTCGTCGGCTTCAATGCCGACGAGGACATGAATGACGACTTGCGGAACATGGTCTGGAAGGGCCATTACCTGGGCACCCAACCGGCAGACGTGATGATGCATGTGCCGGTCGATCAGCATCTGGCCAAGACCAATGACAAGGTTCGCATCTTCGGGCCCTATCATCGCGAAACGCTGGCGCTGGCACGCAATCCGGAACGGATTCCGAATGCGCTGTCGGGGTCGGCAGTCGTTGCCCTCGAGGTCTTTACGCGCGAAAAGGTAGGGGTCGAAATTGCGACCTTGCCCGATGCTTTCCTGCTCTCGGCCATGAACGGCCGCTTGCGTGAAAACGTCGTGCATTTCAAGACGGTCGCCGAAGCCGCCAAGGCCTTGGAAGACGGATCGATCTCCGCGGTATTGGCATCCCGTGGCGAACTCGAAGCTGCTCTCGGAAAGCAGTCGAAGTTCGTTGTTGAGGACCAGAAGTTTGCCGAACTCAAGGTTGATAGCTGGCCGGTTGGCATGGCGGTCAAGGCCGAGGAAATGGAACTGGCTCAAGCAATTGCCGAGGTTCTGGCTCATTTGAAGCAGGACGGCACCGTTGCCGCCATCTTCAAGCGGCATGGCATCACCTATTCCCCGGCCTGAGATGAGTTTGTCTCCGGTCAGGGGCTTGAAGAAGCCGGCGATCTCTGCCGGAACAGCGGTTGATTCGCTGTTCCGGCAGGTTTCTTTTTTTGACGGTCGCCGCAATATGGCGAGTCTTCTCGATATCGGCTCATGGTTCACGGGAGTTGTGCTTCGATGAATCTTCAGCGTTACTCCCTGCCGGCAATTATTCTGCATTGGGTTCAGGCGGCCATCGTGCTCTGGTTGCTCTGGCTTGGCTGGACGATGGTCGACATGCCCAAGGGGGCGGAGCGCACGGCTGTCTACGGGTTGCACAAATCGATGGGGCTTGTGGCCTTGCTCCTGGTCGTGATTCGCCTTGGCTGGCGTCACCGTAGTCCGGCGCCAGTGCCGCTAGGTCAGGGTTGGGAAGTCAAGGTCGCTCAATTAACGCATCGTCTGCTGTACATCTTTCTGTTGTGTGCGCCGCTGTCGGCCTATTTGGCGTCGTCGTTTGGAACCTACCCGCTCAAGTTCTTCGGAATCGAGATCATCAAGGCAGGGTGGCCGGACGAGGGTATCAACGCAGTTTTCAAGCTCGCCCATCAGGTATTCGTCTGGGGCGGAGCGGGGCTGGTGGCTCTGCATGTCGCCGGAGCAATCAAGCATGCCATCAAAGGTGACGGGACCCTGCGCCGTATGCTTCCCGGGGGTGGTGTTTAATTATTAAGCGCACTGTTTCGCAACGAAGCAGTGGTTGAGCAGTTTTTTCGACTAAAGTCATAGTCGAATGCCATGCTCGGATCGATCCGGGTACAAAAAAACCGCAACCCTTGGGTTGCGGTTTTTTATTGCGCTGATCTATCGATCAGCTGGCCGCAATCAATGCAGCGACAGGATCCACTTGATGGCTTCGTGCAGGTCGTCGTTGCTGATCTTGTCTTCGCCGTGCGGGATCATTGGGACGTTGCCCCAGTTGCCCGAACCACCGTGGCGGACCTTTTCGAAAAGCATGCCCGGGGCCTTGGCGTCACCCTTGTACTTGGCGGCAACTTCCTTGTAGGCGGGGCCGACGCGCTTGGCATCGACAGTGTGGCAGGCTACGCAGCGCGCTTTCTTGACAATGGCCTCGCCGTCGGCGGCATGGGCCGATGCAGCGATGGCGAATGTGGCAACGGCGAACAGGGCGGTGGTGATTTGCTTTTTCATTTGCCTTCCTTTGGTTTGTTCAGAAAAATCTGGCTATCTGCAGTTAGCCCATTCAATAACGGAGCCTGGGCTTTATGGTAGCCATTTTCAGGTTGCTAGGTGAATCGCAGTTGGTGAAACGACTACCCAACTGTTAAAACATCAACTCCAAGCCATGTCTGCGTTTCAGGAGTAAAAACGAACCCGGTGGCGCTTTGGTTGACATGCTCGTTCATCGTGTCTCCAGAAAAAGGGGGGCGGTTGCCCGCCCCCTAAGAGTTGCCCGCAAACTTATGGGCCAGTGGAGGAGATGCAGGGTTAGATGCGCCCATTTTTTTGTTCGTTCCTCAAGGCAGCCGATTACACCTCGGCTGAGACCTGTCGGGGCGTCATCAAATTGGTTTCAAGGCTGACCCTCTGGCGGCGACGCTGAATCTGACTAATGCTGATCGCTGGCGGTACCGGGCGAGGCGTAAAGCGTGTGTGTTCAGTCTTCCTGGTTGCTGTTCAAAAATTTGTTGCTTGACAGGTAGTTGGCGCGATTTGGATGCTGAGATCTGTCATTTCTTTGCTTTAAAGAGTGCACGCCGTGTGCCAGCTATTCCGGATTTGTTGTTATCGAAAAAAATATATATTAATCAGTTGCTTATGGTTTTTTTTTGGGTGGAGTATTTGCCTTGTTCGTGTCTGTTCTTGGTCAAATCCGGAACATCTGTTCAGCGCTGGAGCACAAGACTGTTGCTTCAAACAAGTTAAGCACAAAAAAACCGGCCACGTGGGCCGGTTGGTTGTTCTGGCATCGGCCGGAGTTACATGGCCAGGATCCAATTGACCAGCTGGCGTGCGTTGCCTTCGGTAATGGCGACAGCGTTGGGCGGCATGGAGAGGCCGCTAACCTTGCCCTTCCAGTGGCTGCTGTAGGGATTGGAGCCTTCCAGGACGACGCGAGTGAGGAACTCGGAAGCGCCTGGCTTGCCCTTGTACTGTTTGGAAACGTCGCTCCAGGGAGGGCCGATCGGCTTCATGCCATCCGGGCCCGGCTTGCCAGCTTCGATGCTGTGGCAGGTCATGCAGCCGCTGGTGGTGGCCAGCTTGAGCATTTCGGTGTCTTTTTTGGCATCGGCCATGGCGAGCGGGCTGAACAGGCTACAAGCCAGCAGGCTGACGAGAATTCGGTTTTTAAACATTGCTTTCCTCCTGATGAGCGGTTGTTGAAGTGGTTTTCCAGACCCGAAGGGAATCGGTATTCCGGACGATAAATCGTTGTAATCCTTATGCCTCAATTGTACTGCTGATGTCCACCAATCCGTGGCGTGCTGCCAGGTGCAACAGTTTGAAGTCGCTGTCGGCATCCAGCTTCTGGCGAATCAGCGAAAGATAGTTGAGGACAGTCTTGGGTGAGAGATGCATGGAATTGGCAATGTCGCCTGCCGATTCGCCCTGTACCAGCATGCGCAGTACCTCGAATTCGCGTGGGGTGAGAATAGCCAGTGGGGCGTCGCCTTCGATCGCTTCGCGGGCCAGTACTTCGGCAATTTCCGGGGAAAAGACTCGCTTGCCGGCTGCGATGCGCCGGATGCCGCTGATCACGTCATCCGGTTCGCAGTATTTCGTCAGGTAGCCGTGGGCGCCGCTGCGCAGCGCCTGGGTCACATGGCCGGTGCTGTCATGCATCGAGAGAACCAGTACCCTCAACCTGGGGTGTCTTGCCAGCATACCGCGTATTGCCTCTATGCCACTGCTACCCTTGAGGCTGAGGTCGACCAGTGCTACATCGGGCTCGGCACGCACCACCAGCGCATTTGCCTCATCGGCTGTAGCGGCTTCGCCGACAACCTGGATACCCGGCTCGGCATCAAGCAAGCGGTGATATCCCGTACGTACCACGGCGTGGTCATCGACCAGAATTACACGAATCATGCGTCTTTCTCCTGAGCCTCATTCAAGGGCAAAACGGCTCGTAGTTGCAGGCCGGTGGGTTGCCCGGTTTGCAGTTCCAATCGTCCTTGCACCATTTCCAGTCGTTCTTCTATTCCCAACAGTCCGCCGCGCCGGGTTTCCCCCGTGCTGGGCAGTCCTTTGCCGTCGTCGTCGATCTGCAGGTGCAAATTTCCATTCTCCGCATGAATCCTTACGATGCAGTGGCGTGCCTCGCTATGGCGCACGGCGTTGGTCAGGGCTTCCTGAACAACGCGATACAACACCAATGCCTGTTCCTCTCTCATTGCCGGCAGCCGGGCAGGAATCTCCAATCGGAAATCGATGCCGACTTCCCGCTGCTGCCAACTGGCAATCAGTTCGCGCAATGCACCTGCGACTCCCTCGGCATCCATGCCATGAGGGCGTAGTCGCTTGAGCATTACGCGTAGCTGCTCGCCATTGGTCCGCACGTCGCGCCGCAGTTCCTGAGCGCATTCGACAATCCGTTGGCTGTCGAGCGTGCCGGCATTGCGTTCGAGAAATGCTGCTGTCACACCGATGGCAGTCAGCGTTTGACCAGTCTCATCATGCAATTCCCTTGCCAAGGTCCGGCGCTCTTCTTCCTGAACCTGGATCAACTGTCTGGCCAGTTGCTTCTGGGCTGCCCGTGATGTCTTCAGCGCGGAAGCAAGTTGGTCTATGGCCCCGGCTACTTGTTTGAATTCGCGAAGGTCGAATGGTGGCAGGCCGGCATTGGGTTCGCCGTGAGCCAAGCGTTGCAGGCCAGCTTCGAGCTCGCGCACGGGGGCCAGTGCGCGGTCGGCCGACCACCAAGCGACAAGGAGCGTTGCTCCAGAAAAGAGCAGCAAGGTGATGCATAGGCGGACGGTATCGCCAAGGCGTTCTTCGATTTCCGAGCCGGGATTGGGGGCAATATACAAGGTCTGCTGACCGAGTTTGACCTGTTTGACCGGGCTCGGCAGCGTGGTGATGCCAAGCATGTCGGTGTGCTGGACAAGTGTTGTGTCAGCGGGTGCCGGGCCGTCGGGTTCCTCGACTGAAAGGCGCAAGTGGCGCAACTGGGCTGCATCGATCAGGGCACGCAGGCGTGACACAGCTTCTTCGGGGGCTTGTTGATGATCCAGATTGCTGACATCGAGCAGGATTTTCGCCAGCCGCTCCGAGGCAGCAACCTCTGCGTTGATGTCGCTGTGCAGTGAGTAGAGGTTAACGAGCAGCGCCATCAGAAACAGCCCGGCAAGCAGGGCGCCAAGATAACCGACGAGACGTCTTCTAAGATCCACGTGAGAGGGATTTGTAGTAAGTGAGAGAGCTTACCGAGCAGTTTTTATACCCGGTTGCGAATCGATTCAATCGCGGCCGCCCAGTGCGCTGGTTGACGTGATCGTTGCCATCTTGCCCTCACGGGGGCTTGAATGGCCGATGGTCTGCAGCATTCTTCTGCGGATATCTGCACGGCGGGAAGATTTCCCGGGATTCCGGGCCGGGATTCCTGGAAAATTGGCGCACCTAATTATTCCCAAGATTTTCGGAGACTATATGAAGTTGCATTTTGCTGCGGGGAGCGGGGCCTCGGGCTTCCGTCCGCGTTGGCTGGCGCTGGCGGTAATGGCGGCGTATCAAGGAGTGGGGGCGGAGCCGGCAACTTTGTTGCCGACGGTCGAGATCATCGGCACGACACCTCTGTATGGTATCGGTTTGCCGCTCGAAAAAGTGCCGGCCAACGTGCAGACGGTCAAAGGCAAGGCTCTGGAAGAGCAGCGCAGTCTGACCATCGCAGATTTCATGGCGCAGAACATGACTGGCGTGAACGTCAATGAAACCCAGAACAATCCGTTTCAGCCTAATGTGAATTTCCGCGGTTTTACCGCTTCACCCTTGCTCGGTACTCCGCAGGGCCTGTCCGTGTATCAGGATGGCGTGCGTATCAATGAGCCGTTTGGCGACGTAGTCAGTTGGGACCTGATTCCGATGAACGCGCTGGCCAACATGTCGCTGATGCCGGGTTCCAATCCGATGTTCGGCCTCAATACGCTGGGCGGCGCCATATCAATGCAGACCAAGCGCGGCTATACGCACCGTGGCGGCGCCGTGGAATTTTCCGGCGGCTCCTGGGGGCGTTACAACGCCCAGGCCGAATATGGTGGTGTAGCGGCCAACGGCGTGGACTACTTTTTCGCCGGCAATTATTTCGACGAAAATGGTTGGCGCGATGCCTCGCCCTCCGAGGTGCGCCAGATGTTCGGTCAGCTGGGCTGGCGGAACGAGGCTACCGACCTCAGTCTGACTATGTCGCTGGCCGATAACAACTTGATCGGTAACGGGTTAGTGCAAAAGGAATTTCTGAGCGCACAGGGTTGGGATGCGATCAATACCAAGCCGGATCAGACGGCTAACAAGATGGCTTTCCTCAATTTCAATGGCAGCCACTGGTTCAATGATGCCACCATGCTCAGCGTCAATGCCTACTATCGCAATGCGCGTACCCGAACCCTGAATGGTGATGTCAACGATGACGTGGATGATGCTGACTTCAATGCTGACTGCGCAAGTGCCGTGGACCCGGAGTCGGGTTGCGGCGGCGCGCTAAATCGCAGCAAGTCGAGACGCATCGGCTATGGCATTACCGGACAGCTCAATTTCAATCAGGACTTGCTGGGGCACAAGAACCTGTTTATCACCGGTATTGGCTATGATCGCAGCCGGACCGATTTTGAACAGTCCACGGAGTTCGGCAACATCAACGCCAGTCGCGGTGTTGACGGTGCCGGTATTTTCAGCGATGAGGCCGAAGTTGGGCTGCGCGGTGTCAACCGGACCTGGAGCCTGTTTGCGACCGATACCTTTTCGTTCAACGATGTCTATCACCTGACCTTGTCGGGTCGCTTCAACCACACCCGGGTGGAGAACCGCGATCGGCTGATCCCGGACGCCAGCAATCCCGAATCGCTGACTGGCAACCATAGTTTCAACCGCTTCAATCCTTCCATCGGCCTGGCGATTACGCCGACCAAAACGCTGTCGTTCTATGGCAGCTATAACGAAGGCAGCCGTGCGCCGACCGCCATTGAACTGGGCTGCGCCAATCCGGACCAGCCTTGCAAACTGCCCAATGCCATGGCTGGTGACCCGCCGCTCGATATGGTGGTCTCCAAGACCTTTGAGGGTGGTGTACGTGGCAAGATATTGAACGGAATTGGCTATAGCGCCAGCCTGTATCGAACGGAGAACACCAACGACATTCAGTTCATTGCTGCCAATTCCAGCGGCGCGGGGTACTTCGACAACGTCGGTAAGACCCGTCGCCTTGGCTTTGATCTGGGGTTGAATGGCGAAATTGGCAAGTTCCGCTGGTATGCCGGCTACAGCTATGTCAAGGCTACTTACCAAAGCCGATTCGATCTGGTGTCGGAAGTTAACTCCTCCAGAGAGGTGATCGGCGTTGATCCCGATGGAGAGGACATTGAGGTAATTCACGTCGGCAAGGGCGACAGCATCCCTGGCATCCCGCGTCATCAGTTGAAGTTGCGCGGCGAGTGGGAGGCGCTCCCGCGGTGGACGATCGGTGCCAACGTCGTTGCCTTCTCCAGCCAGTATTCCCACGGCAATGAAAATAACGACCATCAGGGTGAGGGGGCCAAGGTGCGCGGCTTTGCCGTCGTCAACCTGGATACCCGTTATAACTTCGGCAATACCGGTTGGCAGGTGTTTGCCAAGGTCAATAACCTGTTTGACAAGAGGTATTACACCGGGGGAATGTTGGGTGAGACCTTCTTCACCGCTAACGGTGCCTTTATGGCGGGCAACGATGATTTCTCCGCGCTGGTGGCGCCGGGGGCTCCCCGTGCGGCATGGGTCGGTGTGCGCTACGAATTCGGCAAACCGGCCGGACGTTAAGCTTATTGGAAACATTCCCTGGTTTCCTGTCTCCAGCGCCCTCTTCGGAGGGCGTTTTTTTGTCTTGGCTCCTGGGTTGGATGGCAGTGCTGCGGTAGTTGTCCATCTCCGGTGTCAGAAAAGAGGTGGCCGCGGGGCTATGCCCCGCCGTTTCCGGGGGGGGGGCTCCCGGAGTCCCTTTAAGGGGGCAATTTGCCCGATCCCATCGGGAAGAATTCCGCGTTTGTCGGGGTGTTGCTCCCGAGACCGAGTGGTGTAGCGTTCCTATACTGGCCTGACCTGTCGAGACGGATGGGGAGGCCCGGTGTTCGGGCACGTAGCGACACCAATTCTTAGGAGACGAAAGAACAATGCATTCAATCCGGTTCAATTCCCGTCAGACCATTATTGCCGCCCTGGTGGCAGCGACCTTCTGCGGCTCGGCTGTTGCCGCCGGGGCCAAGGTGTCCTGGGAAGACATCGTCAATGACGACAAGACGACTGGCGATGTGCTGACCTACGGTCTGGGCATGAAAGCCCAGCGCCACAGCCCGCTGACCAAGCTCACCACGGCCAATGTGGCGAATCTGGTGCCGGCCTGGAGCTTCTCCTTCGGTGGCGAAAAGCAGCGCGGCCAGGAGGGGCAGGCGCTGGTTCATGATGGCGTGATCTACGCGACCAGTTCCTATTCGCGGATTTTTGCCATCGATGCCCGCACCGGCAAGCGTCTGTGGGAGTACCAGCATCGCCTGCCGGAGGATATCCGCCCGTGCTGCGACGTGGTCAATCGCGGTCCGGCCATTTATGGCGACAAGATCTATTTCGGCACGCTGGATGCCGGCATGGTCGCGCTGAACAAGGATACCGGCAAGGTCGTCTGGTCGAAGAAGTGGGGTGACCACAAGATCGGCTACACGATGACCGGCGCCCCGTTCATCGTCAAGGATCAGAAGTCCGGCCGCGTGCTGCTGGTGCATGGTTCGTCGGGTGACGAGTTCGGCGTCGTCGGCTACCTGTTTGCCCGCGATCCGGAAACAGGAGAAGAAGTCTGGGCCCGGCCGATGGTTGAAGGTCACATGGGGCGCCTGAACGGCAAGGAGAGTACGCCGACCGGCGATGCCAAGGCGCCGAGCTGGCCGGATGGCCCGGACGGCAAGAAGGTTGATGCCTGGAACCATGGTGGCGGTGCGCCGTGGCAGACCGCCAGCTATGATGTCGACAGAAACATGGTCGTAATCGGTACCGGCAACCCGGCGCCGTGGAATACCTGGCACCGGACCAAGGAAGGCGATGATCCGCGCAACTGGGACAGCCTGTTCACCTCCGGTCAGGCCTATGTCGATGCCAGCACTGGCGAGTTGAAGGGTTTCTTCCAGCACACGCCGAACGATGCCTGGGACTTCTCCGGCAACAACTCGGTCGTCCTCTTCGAGTACAAGGATCCGAAGACCGGCAAACTGGTCAAGGCCTCCGCCCACGCCGACCGCAATGGCTTCTTCTTCGTGACCGACCGCGAGAAGCTGGCCTCCGGCGCCGGTTATCCGAACAAGCCGACTTCGCTGATCGGTGCCTGGCCGTTCGTTGACGGCATCACCTGGGCCAAGAGCTGGAACCTGCAGACCGGCAAGCCGAATATCGTCGAAGGGCAGCATCCTCCGAAGCCGAAGGAAGGCGCCGACAAGGGTGAATCGATCTTCGTTTCGCCGCCTTTCCTAGGTGGTACCAACTGGATGCCGATGTCGTATAGCCCGGTGACCGAGCTGTTCTACATCCCAGCCAACCATTGGGCGATGGACTACTGGACCGAAAAGTTGACCTACAAGGCAGGTTCCGCCTACCTGGGCCAGGGCTTCCGCATCAAGAAGTTGTTCGATGACCACGTCGGCACGCTGCGCGCCATCGATCCGAAATCCGGCAAGATCGTCTGGGAGCACAAGGAGAAATTCCCGCTCTGGGCCGGTACGCTGACCACCGCCGGCGGCCTGTTGTTCACCGGCACTTCGGATGGTTACGTCAAGGCTTTCGATGCCAAGAACGGCAAGGAGCTGTGGAAGTTCCAGACTGGTTCGGGCGTTGTTTCGGTGCCGGTGACCTGGGAAATGGATGGCGAACAGTACGTCGGCATCCAGTCCGGTTACGGCGGTGCCGTGCCTTTGTGGGGTGGGGATATGGCCGATCTGACCAAGCAGGTGACCCAGGGGTCGTCGATGTGGGTCTTCAGGCTGCCGAAGATGGCTAAGTAGTCAGTCTCGTGGCGTGGCGACCACGGTTGCCACGCCATTTATTGCTGGAGATGATGAGCTTGACGAGAAATTTCATTTTTGCCCTTTTTTTGCTGCCGACCGTAGCATTTGCTGCGGAACCGGGCGAACCGCTGGTCATCAACGGTTGCGGCATCTGGCCGCACGCCCGTTGCCCGGGAGCAGACCTGCGCCATGCCGACCTACGCGGCAAAAACCTGGCCGGCGCGGACTTTACCGGCGCCAATCTGGCACGTGCCGATTTGCGCGACGCCAATTTGGCTGGGGCGATATTTGACGGTGCTGACCTGACGGCGGTCCGCCTGAACAAGGCACAGGCGGCAACTGCAACTTTCCGGGGGGCCAAAATGATCGGCGCCGATCTGGAGTTTGCCCGGCTGTTCCGTGCCGACTTGACCGGGGCCGACTTGACGGCCGCCAATCTGGAGGCAGTGCGTGCCAATTTTTCCTGGTTCAAGGAAGCTCGCATGGTCAATGCCAATCTCCAGGAAACCAAATTCTTCACGGTGAATTTCAAGGGGGCAGATTTGACGGGCTCATTCCGCAAATACACCGTTTTCGCCGACAGCTTCTACGAAGGCTGTACGGCATGCCCGAGCGACGAATGAGAAACATGCTGATGCGCAATCTGATCCTGGCGGCGCTGATTGCGGGAAAAGCCGCAATAGCCGACGAAGTTGCCAATCACCCGGAGGTCGATTTTTCCAGCTTGCCCAGGCTTGGCTCAAACTGGCTGGCGACCAATCCATATCGCGGCAATACCGATGCGATCAGGGTCGGGCAACTTACTTATGGTCAGACTTGTGCGCGCTGCCACGGCGCGGATGCCAGCACCAACGCCGCGCCGGCGCCGGATCTGAGAAGACTCAATGCATTTTGCCGCCGTGTTGAAGATGCGGAATTGAAGGCCGCCTGCATGCGCGACAACGATGACTATTTTTCCAAGACCGTTCGCCAGGGGAAAACGATCGTTGGTGTGGTGCATATGCCGGCCTGGGAACCGGTGTTGTCACAGGAGTTGATTTGGGCCGTGCAGAGCTTTATCGAATCCCGGGTTGAGGTGTCCAAGCGATGAGCGTTTGCTGGCAAGGCCGGCAAAAAAAACGGCACGAACGCGCTAACGTTCGTGCCGCCCGACCTGCCAGACAACCCTATCATGTTGCCTGGTGGTCTCTTGCTAAAGCAAGATTACTTGGCCTTGTGCAGCTTGAAGACCCAAACGGAACCGCCCTGTTCGAGGTAGTTCACGCGCTTGGCGACGTCGCCGCCCCACAGCGGAACAGCACCGCCCCAGCCAGCCGCTACGGCAATCATCTGCTCGCCATCCTGTTCCCAGGTGACCGGAGGAGCAACGATGCCGGTACCGACGTTGAAGGACCAGAGTTCCTTGCCGGTCTTGGCGTCAACACCCTTCAGGAAGCCTTCCGGGGTACCGTAGAACACCAGGCCACCAGCGGTGGTCAGGACGCCGCCCCACAGCGGAGCGTAGTTCTTGTTTTCCCAGACGATCTTGCCGGTGGCCGGATCAACAGCGCGCATGGCGCCGATGTAGTCGTCATGCAGAGCCTTGATGGTGAAGCCGGCGCCCAGATAGGCAGCACCCTTCTTGTAGGAAACCGGTTCATTCCAGATGTCCATGCCCCATTCGTTGGACGGGACGTAGAACAGGTTGGTCTGCGGGCTGTAGGCCATCTGCATCTGGTTCTTGCCGCCGAGGAAGGACGGAGCGGCGAAGACGGAAGCACCCTTCTTGCCGTCAGCGCCGGCAGCCGGGTCACCCGGGTAGTTTTCCATGTTGTACATCGGACGGCCGGTGTTCAGGTCAAAGCCCTTGGCCCAGGAAATCTGCTTGACGAACGGGAAGGCGTTCAGCAGCTTGCCGTTGGTACGGTCATTGACGAAGAAGAAACCGTTACGGTCGGCCTTGCCGCCAGCCTTGACGATCTTGCCGGTCTTCGGATCCTTGAAATCGAAGGAAACGAATTCGTTGACGCCGTCAAAGTCCCAGCCATCGTGCGGGGTGCCTTGGAAGTGCCAAACGATCTTGCCGGTGTCGGCGTCGATAGCGACGGTGGAGCAGGAGAACAGGTTGTCGCCCGGACGGTTGTGGCTGTTCCACGGAGCCGGGTTGCCGGTGCCGGCGAAGATCAGGTTGGTTTCCGGATCGTAGGTAGCGCCGTTCCAGGTGGCAGCGCCGCCGGTCTTCCACAGGTCACCGGTCCAGGTGGCGTTGGTGGTGCCGGAGATGCCGTTGTCCATCTTGTTGCCGGAAGCGTCAAACTTGTAGCCCATGTGACCTTCAACGGTCGGACGGGTCCACAGCAGCTTGCCGGTCATCGGATCGCGGGCGTCGATGCGGCCGACGACACCGAATTCACCACCGGAAACGCCGGTGATCAGCTTGCCGTTGGCGATGATCGGAGCAGCGGAGGCAGAGTAGCCAGCGGCGTAGTCTTCCAGCTTTTCCTTCCAGACAACCTTGCCGGAGTCCTGGTCGAGAGCGACCAGTTGAGCATCCAGGGTTGCGAAGATGACCAGGTTGCCGTACAGGGCGGCACCGCGGTTGATCACGTCACAGCACGGCATGATGCCGTCCGGCAGACGGTGCTCGTACTTCCACAGCTTCTTGCCGGTCTTGGCATCAACAGCGAACAGGCGGCTGTAGGAAGCGGTGACGAACATCTTGCCGTTGGCGATCACCGGCTGGGATTCTTGACCACGTTGCTTTTCGCCGCCGAAGGACATCGACCAGGCCGGAACCAGGTTTGCGACGGTCTTGGTATTGATTTGGGTGGCCGGGCTGAAGCGCTGACCCTGGGTGCCGAGACCGAAGCTCACGACGTCGTTCGTGGTCTTGGCATCGTTCAGGATATCAGCCTTGGTGACTTCCGCCATTGCCGGGCTGCCAACAAATGCCATGGCGGCCATAACTGCGACTGCGAGCGTGCTGCGCTTGAGCAGGGATTGTTTCTGCATGGATTGTCTCCTTGGTTTCCAATGGTTCCAACCCGCATGGCGTACTGACTTAGCGAACCTCGGGTTGGAATGACATGCCTGCGAGCCGCCTTCCATTCCCTGAATCGGCCCGCTGACAGGGTCTCCTTTCCGCAAGAGGTGTGCCAAGTCCTCCGATGGGCGCCGGTTTGGCGCGTTGGCGCTGGGGCGATCCTTCCTGTACGTGGCTTGGCGGGGTGTCGGCGCGTTTCCCTTGTGGCGGGAGGCTAACGCTCGTTTGTTTCAATTGTTACCAGTTGTTTCAAAGTTGCACACGCAATGCTGCTCGCTGTTGCTTCGTTTGTGCTCCGATTGCTCGGTGGAATGCGGTTTTCGCCTTTGGCACACGGATTGCAGTCTCCGTTGAAAACAACCCTGTGAAGGTTGTTCAGGAGACAAAATGAAGTATGCGTTGGCGGCACTCATTGTCGCCGTGGTGGCTTGCCTGCCTTACCAGTCGAACGCCGCCCAACAGGCCGTGGTTGATCCTTTGGTATCGCCTCGTTGGGAGGACATGCGCAAGGCGTTTCTCGCCGATGCGCCGGTCGTTTTCGACCCGGCTGTCCAGGTCATCTCGCCGGCCAACGCCGAAAATCCGATGCAGGTGCCGGTGACGATCGATGCGACGGCGCTGGGTAAGGTTCAGGAAGTCGTCGTCTTCGCCGATTTCAATCCGATAGTCCAGGTCCTTCGCTTCTTTCCGGACCGGGCGCCGGCCTTCCTGGGCTTTCGCATCAAGCTGCAGCAATCCTCGCCGGTACGTGCGGCGGTGCGAACGGCAGATGGCGTCTGGCATGTCGGTGGAACCTGGGTGAATACCGTTGGCGGCGGTTGCACCGCACCTTCGGCAACCGGCGGATCGAAAGAGTGGCAGAAGCGCCTCAATGAAGTCAGCGGCCGCCAGTGGTCCGAAGGGCCGAATGCCGGGCGGGTTCGCCTGCGCATCGTGCATCCCATGGACACGGGTTTGATTGCCGGCACGCCAGCCTTCTTTCTGGAAGACATCGATTTTTCCGATGCCGCAGGGCGCCACCTGATGCGTGTCCAGACCTATGAGCCGGTGGCCGAAAACCCGGTATTCACGCTCAACCTGGGGCCTGGCGGCAGTGAAGGGGTCGAGGCAAGCGGTCGCGACAATAATGGCAATACCTTTCGTGCCAGGATAGCGCCGTGAAGCGCCTCCTTTTCGTTGCCCTCCTGGCGTTTTCGGTTGCCGCGCCGGCCGCCGATTTCGATTACGGTCTCGTGGCACGAAAAGTGGCCAAGGATGTCTACGCCTTTGTTGGACGGACAGAGGATTTCACCATGGCTAATGGTGGCAACATCGTCAATTCCGGTTTCATTGTCGCGCCAAAAGGTGTTGTCGTCATCGACACCGGGTCGTCGCTGCGCTATGGCCAGCAAATGCGTAGCGCCATCGCGGCCATTGCCGTTGGCAAGCCGATTGTTCTGACCATCAATACGCATCACCATCCCGATCACTTTCTGGGCAACCAGGCATTTGCCGATGCTCCCTTCGGCGCCCTGCCGGAAACTCGCCAGGGTATCGCGGCGGATGGCAACGCTTTTGCCGAGAATCTGTTTCGCCTGACCGGAGATTGGATGAAGGGGACCGAGGTGGTCGCGCCAACACAGTCGCTGATCGCCGGAACGATCGAAATAGCCGGTCGAAAATTGCGGCTGATCGCTCTTGGCGGGCATACGGGGGCCGATCTGGCCGTCTATGATGAAACTACCGGTAGCTTGTTTGCAGGCGATCTGGTCTTCAATGGCCGGGCGCCGACGACGCCGCATGCCGACGTGGCGACTTGGCTGGCAGCCCTTGAAAAACTGGAAGCGGTGACCCGTGAAACCGGCTTTGCTACCCTCGTTCCCGGGCATGGCGAGATTTCGCATGATGCGGCGCCGATCCGGCAGACGCGCGCTTGGTTGATGTGGTTGCAGAACAGCATGCGGGAGTCGGCACGGGCCGGGCTGGACATGAACGAAGTTCTGGCTCGCCCGTTGCCGCCGGAATTTGCTGATTTGCCGGTGGCGGCAAGCGAGTATCGCCGTTCCGTCGGGCATCTGTTCCCAGCGGCTGAACAGGAGGCCTTGGGCAATGCAACGCTGCATTGAATACACCCCTCCGGCAGTTGGTCGTCGTTTTTGGGTGATTTTGCTGATCTCCGTAGCCATCCATGCCGGGATGCTGGCCTGGAATCGCGCGAGTAAGGTGCAGCAACCCGAGTTGCCGCCGCTGATGGCCTCCTTGCGTGCCATGAGCCCGGTATCGCCGGCTCCATCCGAACCGCTTGCCGAGACGATGCCGGCCGCCGTTCCACAGAAGGTCCGGCCGCAGACCGCAAAACGGGAGTCGCCTTCGACCCCTGTCATGACATCATCTGCCGAATCGTCCAGCCGCGTGGCCCAAGTGCCGGTGGTGACTCCGGCCGCCGTGACCGAAGTGCAATCGGCCCCGCCGGTCGCGGCTGCAGTCGTTGCTCCGCCAGCGGCGTCGATGCCCAGCCAGGAGGATTTGTTGGTCAGCTATCGCCGGCGCCTGACCGATTTGCTGGCTCGCCATCAGGAGTACCCCCGGGTTGCGGCCATGCGCGGCTGGGAGGGCGAGGTCCGGGTTCGCGTGCGGGTGGCGCGCAAAGGCAGTCTGCTCGGCGTTACTCTGGATCACTCGAGCGGCTACGATATTCTCGACAAGCATGCGATAGCGATGCTCGAAGGGCTGGGCGGTCTGCCCGCCCTTCCCGAAGAGTATGGTTCCAGCGAACTGCAGGTTGTCGTTCCGGTCAGTTACAGCCTGCGCAAGCCATCATGAGCGGATATTCGATCATCGCCACCGATCGGGGCTTCTCCAGCCACGAAGCACGGAGTCAAGCCTGAAAATGCAGAAGCCCCGCCAGTTCAGTCTGCACACCCGGATCAGCGTTGTCCTGACGGTGCTGGCTGCCACCCTTTTGCTGGTGCTTTCCAGTCTTTGGCTGCATGGCACGCGGGCGAGCATCCGCGAGGAAGTGGAAGCCGCCTCCCGGGTGGCTGAACAATGGCTGACCGCGCTCTCCATCGAACTTGGCGCGCAGCCACAGGCTGAACGCGTGATCGGCGCCGTTCGCCCGCTCGGGCGCATTCGTGCCAATGCCCTGGAAGTCGTAGCCGCTGACAACGTCGTGCTGTATCGCTCGCCGGCCCCGACCTATAAATCAGGACGGGTTGTACCGGCTTGGTTTTCCTCGCTGCTTGGCCCAATTTTCCAGCCTCGCACACTGGTCGTGGGCGAATTGCGCATCGTGCTCTACCCGGATGCGTCGCGAGCCTTGATTGATGCATGGGACGATCTGGTCGAGATGGCCGGTTGGGCGCTGCTCCTGCTCGTTCTGATGTTTGTCGCCATCCATCGGGCGCTGGATCGGGCATTGCGTCCTCTCGATCTGGTCATGCGCGCCCTCGATCGCACCGGGCATGGTCGCTTCGATACCCGGCTGCCGGATTTCGCAACGCCGGAGCTGGATCGCTTGTCCCGGGCCTTCAACGGCATGGCTGATCGTCTGGCGGCAGCGGTCGATGACAATGTGCGCCTTGAAACCGAACGGGAAGTCGCTCAGCGTTTGCAGGGGCGACTGGAGGAAGAGCGCCGCGAAATCTCCCGGGAACTGCACGACGAACTGGCTCAGGGGATTACCGCCGTGCGTGCACTGGCCGGAGCCATTGTCCAGCGCACTACGGAACAGCCGGCGCTGCAGGTACCGGCGCAAAGTATCGTGGCAGTTACTGGTGAAATGCAGGATGGCGTTCGGGCCATTCTTCACCGCCTGCGCCCGGTTGCTGGGGCCGGGCTGGAAGTGGCGCTGGAGCGACTACTTGCCGGGTGGCGGATGCAGCATCCGGCCATTGTCCTGCTGGCCGAGATTGATCTGGGCGATCGACCGGTTGGCGACGATTCCGCCCAGGCAGTGATCCGCATCGTCCAGGAGGGGCTGACCAATGTCATCCGCCATGCCGATGCCAGCCGGGTCGACTTGCGGGTGAGCCAAGTTGCGGGTTGGGTCGAGGTTTCACTTTCCGACAACGGGCGGGGTCTGCGCGGCGGACCTTCTGCTCATCCTGGTTGCGGCCTGGGTCTGGCCGGCATGGGCGAGCGGATTGCTGCGCTGGGCGGGCAGCTTGTACTGGATAATTCGCCCGGCGGCGGCCTGCATCTGCGGGCGCGCCTGCCCGAAAGATCAACCTCGGAGGAGTCATGAGCAATACCCTGCAAGGCATACGCGTCGTTCTTGCCGACGATCATGCCGTCGTCCGCCTCGGCTTTCGCCTGCTGCTGGAAGGTGCCGGGGCGACCGTGGTCGGCGAGAGCGGCAACGGTGAAGGGGTGGTCAAGCTTTACGAAGATACCAAACCGGATCTTGTCGTCATGGACGTCTCGATGCCGGGCATCGGTGGTCTGGCGGCGCTTGAGCGCTTGTTGAACCGCGAGCCGAATGCGCGGGTGCTGATGCTGTCGGCGCACCTTGATGACATCGTTCCGGTTCGGGCGCTGAAGGTCGGCGCGCGGGGCTACTTGTGCAAACGTGCGGCGCCTGAAGAGTTTTTGCGTGCAGTCGGGATGGTGGCGGGTGATCGGCGCTACCTCGATCCGGACCTGGCGCAATCGGTTGCGCTGGCACAGTTGTCGGGTTCGGCCAACCCGGTCGATACGCTAACCGAGAAGGAGCTTGCCGTGTTTCTCAAGCTGGCGGAAGGCCGGTCGGTCAACGAAGTCGCCACCGATTTCTGCCTCAGCCCGTCAACGGTGGGGACGCATCTCTATCACATCAAGCAGAAGCTGAATGTGCAGAATGCGGCCGAGTTGACACTGGTTGCGGTTCGCAACGGTCTGATCGAGGCTTGAGTGCCGAACGATCCCTTATTTCCCGATAGTCTGCCGCGCTTTGCGCGGCAGATGTCTGTTGGCGAGGGGCACGTCCTGTATGTCGAGGAATGTGCCGCAATGGATGGGCTGCCGGTGCTTTTCCTGCATGGTGGACCGGGTAGTGGCTGTACGCCGATGCAACGTCGCCTGTTTGATCCGGAGCGCTTTCATGCCGTGCTGTTCGATCAGCGCGGCTGCGGCAGAAGTCGACCGCTCGGCAGCATCGAGGCCAACACGACGGCGCACCTGGTCGCCGATCTTGAATATCTGCGCGATGCCCTCGGTATTCCCGGCTGGATCCTGTTTGGCGGTTCCTGGGGCAGCTTGTTGGCGCTGGCTTATGCCCAGATATTTCCGGAGCGCGTGCTGGGGCTGGTGCTGAGAGGCGTGTTTCTTGGTTCTCGCCAGGAAATCGATGCCTATGTTCAAGGCAGGAGCGGTGCCGCGCCGGAGGCCTGGAAAGTCTTTGCCAAGCAGATTCCGCCGGGAGAGCAGGGCAATCTGCTGGCTGCCTACGCCCGGCGCATCCTTCACGACGATCCGGAGATCGCATTGCCGGCGGCGCGCGCCTGGCTGGACTATGAGCGAGCCCTGATGGGAGAGCCGCCGCTTGCCCTGTTGCCCAATCCCACTCAGATGGCCAAGGCGCGGGTCCAGATGCATTACCTGACGCACGATTGCTTTTTGGCGCCCGGCCAGTTGCTGGCAGGGGTCGAGCGCCTGCGGCATATCCCGGCGGCGATCGTCCAGGGCTTGGCCGACCCGGTCTGTCCGCCGCATGTGGCCGAAAGTCTGCATCGCGCCTGGCCCGAGGCGACCTGGGTGCCGGTTCCCGATGCCGGGCACGGCGGCTTGTCGCCACCGGTGGCGAGGGCATGCATCAATGCCTTGGGCTGGGTTGGCGAATCGGTCGTCGGCTAGCCCCGTGCAGGCGTCTTAGCCCGGACGCCTGCGGCCTCGTGAAAATCGCTAGGCGCTATTCCGGATTTCATCCTTGTTCCCGCAGGGGCGCTGGCCAACAATGGCCCATTGCGTCTTGATGATGAAAGTGACCGTATGCCGAAGGAAGAAAAGGGAATCAGCCTGGACGGGCAGGGCAAGCCGCTATGGTTGTCGCTGGAACTGACCTATCGTTGCCCGCTGAAGTGCTCCTGGTGCAATAACCCGCTGGATTTCGAGAACTATGGTTCGCAGGAGCTCAGTACCGACGAATGGAAGAAGGTGCTTGACGATTCGCGCCAGCTCGGTGCCCTGCAGCTTGGATTCACCGGTGGTGAGCCGCTGTTGCGCGACGATCTCGAAGAGCTGGTTGCTCATGCCGAAAAGATTGGCCTCTACAGCAATCTGATCACTTCCGGGATCGGTCTGACCGAAGAACGCTTGCTGGCACTCAAGGCGGCCGGTCTCAAGCATATCCAGCTCTCGGTGCAGGCCTCGACGGCTGAATTGACCGATGCACTGGTCGGCGCCCGTGCCCACGCCCTCAAGATGGAGGCGGCGCAGCTGATCAAGAAGCATGGCTTCCCGATGGTACTCAACGTGCCGGTGTTCAAGCAGAACATCCATGAGGTCGACGCGATGATCGCCTGGGCGGCAGAACTGAACATCGAATACATCGAGTTTGCCAACATCCAGTATTACAACTGGGCGCTGATGAATCGCGATGAACTGATGCCGACGCTTGAGCAGGTGCGCACCGCGGAAGCCACGGTCAATCGCTGGCGCGAGAAGCTGGGCAATTCGATGACCATCTATTTCGTCATCCCGGACTACTACGAAGGGCGCCCGAAAGCCTGCATGAACGGCTGGGGGGCCATTCACCTGACCGTCGCGCCGGATGGCGTGGCGATGCCTTGCCAGGAAGCGCGGGTCATCCCCGGGCTTGAGTTCGAGTCGGTGCGCGACAAATCGCTGAGCTGGATCTGGCACGAATCGCCGCTGTTCCGCAAATACCGTGGCCTCGACTGGTTGCCCGAACCGTGCAGTTCGTGCTCGGAAAAGGAGAAGGATTTCGGCGGTTGCCGCTGCCAGGCCTTCCTGCTGACCGGCGACCCCAGCAACACGGACCCGGCTTGCAGCCGCTCGCCGATGCATCACGTCGTGGAGCAGGCGGTGGCGGTGCGCGAGCAGCCGATGCGCTTCAAGAAGCCGCTGATCAAGCGCTCCGCGCTTGCTGTCACTACCGATTTCATGGAAGGCTGATATTTTGCGCCATCCTTACGACTCCGCTAGCGGCACGATCATGCTCGGCATCTTGCTGACCGTTGTGCTGGTTGCCTCGCTGCGCCTGTGGATGGCGGTTTAATCCATGGATGGCGCACTGTTCGATCTGCTGGCCCGCTGGCTGCATTTCATTGCCGGCATTATCTGGGTCGGCCACAACTACTCCAGCGTGGTTCAGCGCCCGGATTGGCGGCCACTGGTGGCGAGCGACCTTTCCGAGCCTGACAGCCCGCGCCTGAAGGCGGTGATCAATCGCGAACACGGCACCTTCCGCTGGGCGGCTGTCGTCGCCTGGGCCGCAGGCATGTTCATGCTCTGGCAACGCGGTTGGCTGGTCCCCGCGCTGACCCTGGAGGGAGCGCTGGCACCGCTGGGTCTCGGCGTGTGGATCGGCACGATCATGCTCGCCAATCTCTGGTTCGTGCTCTGGCCACACCAGAAGAAGGTGCTTGGCCTGAAGCCGGCCAGCATCGATGAGCGCCTGCGCTGCTCGCGAATCACCCACCTTTCGTCGCGGACCAACACGATGCTGTCGGTGCCCCTGCTGTTTTTCATGGCAACCGGCAGCCACGGCGGCTTTCTCTTCGGTTGAGCATGGTCTGGAACTTCGCGGCCGGTCCGGCCCGCCTGCCTGACGCGGTGCTGGCGCGGGCGAGCGCGGAGTTGTTTCGGCGTGGGGACGACGGCGCCTGCCAGATCGAGCGGCCGTTCAGCAGTCAGCCATTTCGCGCGCTTCGCGAGCATGCTCGGCAGCGTCTGAGCGATTTGCTCGGGTTGCCGGACGGCTATCGCATCCTCTTTCTGGCCGGCGGTGCGATGCAGCAGTTTTCGCAGGTGCCAATGAACCTTGGTTCGCCGGCAAGGCGTGGCGGCTACGTGCAAACAGGTTATTGGTCGCGCCGGGCGATGAACGAGGGGGCGGCGCATCTGCCGGTCGTCGCGCTGGTGCAACCGGAGGATGGCGGGCAGCCGGCGCTGCCAGAAGATCTTGCCTATTGTCATGTGACCACCAACGAAACCGCCGATGGCCTGGCCTGGCCGTCGTTGCCCGACACCGGCAAGATCCCGCTGGTTGGTGACTGCACCTCGGATTTTTTGACGGCTCCGCTGGCCGTCGAAAAATTCGGCCTGTTGTACGCCAGCGCCCAGAAGAACATCGGGCCGGCCGGCGTGACGGTGGTCATCGTGCGCGAGGATCTGCTGGCGCGTTCGCCGGATACCTTGCCGGGGATGTTTTCCTATCGACGCCAGGCCGAGGCCAACAGCTGTGTTAACACCCCGCCGATGCTGGCCTTGCAACTCTCGGTCATGGTTTTCGACTGGATTGCCGAGCAGGGCGGTCTGCCGGCCATGGCCGAAGCAGGTCGGCGCAAGGCGGCGCTGGTCTATGGCGCGATTGATGCCAGCGGCGGGTTTTACCGGATTCAGGTTGCCGCCAGTTGGCGTTCTCCGGTTAATGTCTGTTTTCAACTGGCCGACAACGGGTTGGTGGAGCATTTCATCGACGAGGCCGAGGCGGCAGGACTGTATTACCTGCGTGGGCATCCGCAACTTGGCGGTTTGCGGGCCAGCCTGTACAACGCCATGCCGGAGGCCGGTGCAGCAGCGTTGGCAAAATTCATGGTCGAGTTTCAGCGGCGATGGGGATGATGCGCCCCGGGTTCGGCTGGCTAAACCGCCCCGGGCTGGCCGGGGGCATCGACAAGACCGGCGAACGGGCCGCCGAATTGCTCGCTCTGGATTTTGGCAGTGTCGAGTTCGGTTCGGTGACCAGGCTGCCTCTGCCGGGGAGTAACCCGGGATTGCAGGCACTGATTCTCGCAATTGCTACGGTAAGCCGGAAAAAAAGGCCAAAAACCGCAATTGGCATCGGCCTCGGGCTACCTCCGGATTTGCCGGCCGAGGCGCTGGCCGACGAATGGCTGCAAGGGCTGGGCTTGCTGGCTGAGCTTCCGCCGGTGCCCGACTATCTGAGCCTGAATCTGAGTGCTGCGGCGAATCGGCGTTTTGTCGGCGCAGATCTGCGGCCCGTCCTGTTGGATGCGCTGGCCCAGGTGGCGCAATGGCGTCAGAAGCAGAGCCCGGTGAATAGGCCGCAACTGGCCGTCAAATTGCCGCTGGAGGCAGCTATCGGCTTGGTGCCGGCGATTCGGCAGGCCGGCGTGGGGCAGATGACTGTGGTCATTCCTGATGCGCAGCCACGACGAGTCGGGCTGCTCATGCTCAGGCAGTTGTGTTCGGCTGCTTCGGGGATGCGGATCGTTGCCGTGGGCGGCATCCGTAAAGCGACGGACCGGCTGGAAATGCTGAACGCCGGCTGTGCCGGCGTTCAGGTCCATCGTCTGTTCGTGGCGGAGGGAGCCGCCACCCCAGGTTTGCTGCTTACTTACTGATCGTCAGGTAGACCAGCGTCTGGTTGAGCAGCTGGTAGCCAATTTCGCCGAAGGTGATCGGACCCGTAACGTTGGCCGTCCGCTTGCCTTCCAGGTTGGAGTACAGGAAGTTCAGGATGCAGTTGCACGAGAAGGTGATGCCTGATTCGATCTTGGGCAGGGCAGCCTGAAACTCGTGGACATAGTCCGTGACCGGCGCCGCGATCTTGTAGGTCAGCCCCTGGAATACTGGCGCATAGAACTCGACCTTGCCGGCCTTGGCGTCGACTGCCTTGATGCTGACGTTGATCATGGCACCGCAGTAATCGGCAACCAGCGGCAGGCGGGTGTCGATATTGTTCGCCGTCAGGAATTCAGCCAGGTTGGCCGGTTTGCCCCCGATCGTGCAGGCGCCGGCAGTGAAACCGGTGTTGTCGAAGGTGATGCTGTCGCCTTGGCCGGGCTGGAAGAGATTGACGATATCGATCTGCGCGTACTGGTCCGGCGGCAGCGGAATGTCCATGGCGACTGCGTGCTGATCGGACAGTTCGCCGGTCAGGCCGTTGGCGACCTTGGGCGTGGTTTTGCCCAGATCCTCAAGATGGATGCCGGCCACCCAGCCGACCACCGGCTTGATGTACATGTCTTCGTAATTCGGCGCATTCTCGGCGAAGCTGCTGTGGCATGGGCCAAAGGCCGGAACGACGAGGATCGTGTAACCGTGGTCCGGTGCGTTGCGGCAGAGCTGCGGCAGCGAATCGACATCGTACTGGCGAATGGTCGGTGCGCTGGCCATGTCGACGATCTCGTTGACGAAAACCTGATCGCGAGCGATTTTGCCGCCTTCGGACGACATGAAGTAAGGAATGGTGCCGCCGATCCAGTTGCCCTTCGGGAGTTGTTTCAGGGCTTCCTCGTCACCGGCGATATTCAGAAACTTGCCGGCGTTGATCAATGCGGACGCCTGGCTGATGCTCATCAGCCCGGTGTTTGCTTTCATTTTTTTATCCTCGCAAATCGATTCAAAGTTTGCTTAATTGTGCCAGTTCGTGGCCGAGCGTTTGTTCATAGCGGGCAAAGTAGCGCTGCAGTTCATAAGCCTTGAGGAGCCTGACCTCCGGGTCGGTGATGACCCGCATCTGCTCGCGCAGCTTGGTGAGCAGGAATTTCAGGCCCAACAGGCGAATATCGATGTTGACCGAGCCATCGAGGAGTTTTTCCCAGATCGGCGAGTCGGGGTCCGGGACGTTCGATGACGAAGATGCCTCGGGGATGGCGACATTCGGAGCGTTGCCACCGGACAGGCCGGCTTTGCCGCTATCCAGCGTGTGCTTGAATTTCCACAGGTCGGCAACGGTGATGTCGAGAATGGCACAGATGCTTTGCAATTTGATGCCGTCGCGCATCATGGCCGCAATCATGCGCGACATGCCGTGCGTGAATGGCATGCCAGGTTCGCCGACCCACGGCAACGGCGGCGAATCGTTGTTGGGAACTGCGTGTACGACACAGCGGCATCCGCCAAGATTGACATGTCGCCAAGCCATCTCCCGATCTTCCGGGATGGCCGCCGATTTATTGCCGAAAAACCAGCTCTTCCCGGTTTGCCGGGCAATCCAAACGTCGATCTGCTGCTTACCCAGGTCTTCGCGCACCCGGACGATGTTCCACGGGGGCGAGATGTCCAGCGCCTTGTGCAGTAATTCCTCTGTTTTCATGGTTGTGCTTGTCTCCTGAATGATTGTATTGGCCGAATGACGCCATGAGATCGTCTTCGTTCTTTGGAAATGCTGATACTCAACGTGCAAGAATCGCACCCGCTTGCGATGGCAATTCAATGGTCAATTTATCGGAATGCGATTTTCGAACTTGAGATGCAACATTTTTGGCAGGCAGTAGCGGACGACGGGGTTTTTTATATTTGTTATGCCGCTTGTACGACGCTGGACGTTCCCTCGGTGGTTGTTTAAGTTTGGTACGCCGTTCAATAACTGCGCACCCTTGAACAATTCGGACGAGTTGTCATACACCGGCCTAAAGAAAACCTTGAGCAGCAATTCACCATAATCCCGATGTCGCTGCCGGTGGGCGCGGGCAAACTCGCTGCCATGAAAATACTTGTCCTTGGTTCCTCCGCCGGTGGTGGTTTTCCCCAGTGGAATTGCAATTGCCGCAATTGTGCAGGTGTTCGTGACGGCAGCGTGCGCTCCATTCCCCGCACGCAGTCGTCGATCGCGGTCAGCGCCAATGGTGTTGACTGGGTGTTGTTCAACGCATCTCCGGACATCCTGAGTCAGATTCGCGCCAGCCCGGCACTGCAGCCAGGGCGTGGCTTGCGCGACACCGGCATCGTCGGCGTCGTGCTGATCGACGCCCAGATAGACCATACGACCGGGCTGTTCATGCTGCGCGAAGGCAAGCCGCTCGATGTCTGGTGTACTTCGCAGGTCCATGAGGATCTGACCACCGGCAATCCGGTATTCAACGTTCTCTCCCACTTCTGTACCGTGCGCTGGCAGCAGGTCCAGACGCAACCCCCGTCGCCCTTCTCCATTCCCGGGGCGGCGGGGCTGACTTTCACGCCGGTGCCCTTGTCCAGCAAGGCGCCACCGTATTCACCGCATCGCCACGACCCGCATCCCGGTGACAACATCGGTGTCCTGATCGAGGACGCGGCGACCGGCGGCAAGATCTTCTACGCCCCGGGCTTCGGCGCCATGGAGCCACATCTCGAACCCTTCCTGGCCGACTCTGACTGCGTCCTGCTCGACGGCACCTTCTGGACCGACGACGAGATGATCCGGCTCGGCATCTCGACCAAGTGCGCCCGCGAAATCGGCCACCTGCCACAGTCAGGGCCAGAGGGCATGATTGATTTGCTCGGTCGCTATGCCAAGCCGCGCAAGATACTGATTCACATCAACAATACCAATCCAATTCTCGACGAAGACTCGCCGGAGCGCGCCGAACTGACGCGCGCCGGGATCGAACTGGCCTACGACGGGATGCTGATTGAAGACGGAGACAAAAACGCATGAACATGAACGATCTGAAACCCTGGACGCCTGAAGAATTCGAGGCCAAGCTGCGAGCCAAGAGCGTCAGCTACCACATCTACCATCCCTTCCAGGCAATGATGCATGAGGGAAAGTGCACCCGCGAGCAACTGCAGGCCTGGGTGGCCAATCGCTACTATTACCAGATCAGCATTCCGGTCAAGGATGCTGCAATTATGGCCAACTGCCCGGACCGCGAAGTGCGCCGCCACTGGGTACAGCGCATTCTTGATCATGACGGCTACGGCGGCGAGGCCGGCGGTATCGAGGCCTGGATTCGCCTCGGCGAGGCGGTTGGCTTGAGGCGCGAGCAAATCGTTTCGCAAGAGCTGGTTCTGCCCGGCGTACGCTTTGCCGTCGATGCCTACGTCAATTTCGCTCGTCACTCGCCCTGGCAGGAGGCAGCCGCTTCGTCGCTGACCGAACTGTTCGCGCCGACCATCCACAAGTCCCGCCTTGACCACTGGCCAACGCATTACCCGTGGATCGAACCGGAAGGCTACGACTACTTCCAGCGCCGCCTGACCGAAGCGCCGCGCGACGTGGTCAATGGCCTGCGTATCACGCTGGGTTACTTCAACACCCGCGAAGCGCAGGAGAAGGTGCTCGGCATCCTGCAATTCAAGCTCGATCTGCTGTGGTCCATGCTCGACGCCATGCTGCTCGCCTATTGCCCGGTGCAGATCGAAGGCTGGGGACCCTATACCCAGATGACCAAGGTCTCATGATTTTCTTGAGCCCGTTTTGGCAAAACCACGGGTGTGCATGGCACATCATTTGCTGACAATCAAATCTGGAACGGTATGGTGCCGTTCCAAAACCAATTAGGAGACACCCATGAACTGGCAAACCCCCGCTTACTGCGAAATCCGCCTCGGCTTCGAAGTCACCGCTTACGTCTACGTGCGCTAAGTAGGCTGTGGGCGGCGGCGATGTCTGCCGCCCTTTTTTCCTTGATGAGAGCCGATATGAACAATGAAGTATGTCCGCGGCTCAGTCCGCATTACGTTTTCCGCTGGGAAGCCAGTCAGGATGCACACATCCTGCTCTACCCGGAAGGCCTGATCAAACTCAATACCGCTGCCGCCGAAATCCTCAAGCGCTGCAACGGTGAGCGCAAGATTGCGGAGATCGTTGCCGATCTCGACGCTACTTTCCCCGGTCACAGTGATAGTATCGGCAAGGATGTCGACGCCTTTCTGACCATGGCTCAGGACAAGGGCTGGTTGGCAAAAACCTGAACCTCTCCGCTTAAAACAAAAAAATGAAATTTCGCCCGAGTCGTATCGCAGCGATCATCGCTGCCGCTTTTCCTTGTATTGCCATTGCCGAAGCTGCCCTGACGCTTGATAGTGTTGTGGTGACCGGTTCTCGTGTTGAGCACAGTTCGTTTGATTTACCTGCTGCTATTGATGTGGTTAACGCCGACAGGATTGGTGCCGCTCAGGCACGGGTAAATGCTTCCGAGGCCCTGGCCGCTGTTCCTGGCATCAATGTCCAGAATCGCCAAAACTACGCGCAGGATTTGCAGATTTCTTCGCGCGGCTTTGGTGCGCGCTCTGCGTTCGGTGTACGAGGCATTCGCCTTATTTCCGACGGTATTCCCGCGTCGATGCCTGATGGGCAGGGCCAGGCTGCGACCTTCAATCTCGATCGCGCCGAGCGCATTGAGGTATTGCGCGGGCCGATGACTGCCGTCTACGGAAATCAGGCCGGTGGCGTGATTCAGATGTTCACCCCGGACGGCAAGGGGGCGCCGTCGGTTGAAGGCAATTTTTCGGCCGGCAGTTACGGCACTTGGAAAGCCGATCTCAGCGCCCAGGGGGAAGTTGGCGGTGTCGGCTATGTGATTGATGCCTCTCGTTTTGCCACCGAAGGTTATCGCGATCACAGTTCGGCCGAGCGCGACCAGACCATGGCCAAACTGACCTTCCGGCCGAGCCAGGATGGCAAGTTGACGCTGATTGCGAATACCTTCAGGCAGGATGCGCAGGACCCTCAGGGGTTGGCCTGGGCAGCCTATCAAGCAAACCCGCGCAGCGTTGCCCAGCCCGTTCTTGATTTCAATACGCGCAAGAGCATTGACCACCAGCAGGGTGGGGCGACCTACGAACACCGTTTTGGCGAACATACCGTCCAGTTGTCTGCATACGCTGGTCAGCGTTCGACGATTCAATATCAGTCGATCCCTCCCGGACCGCAAGGCAATCCCCGTCATTCAGGTGGTGTAATCGACTTTGACCGTGATTTCTCGGGTTTGTCTGGGCGCTGGATTGGGCGCTTTGACTTGGCCGGAGGAAAATTGACGACTACAGCCGGGGTCGATTTCGAGCAGTCTGAAGATGATCGTCGGGGTTATGAAAACTTTGTTGGCGCTACGCTGGGGGTCAAGGGAACTTTGCGTCGGCAGGAGAATGACAGGGTCTTCAGTTTCGACCAATACGCTCAAGCTGAGTGGCAGGGCGAGCGCTGGACTTTCAGCGGAGGGGTACGTCATAGCCGGGTATCGTTCAAAGTTGACGACGCGTATCTGAGTAACGGCGACGACAGCGGTAGTGTGACCTACGAGAAGACGACTCCAACTGCGGCAGTCATGTATCGGCTGGCTGACACGGTTAACGTCTACGCCAGTGCCGCTCGCGGCTTCGAGGCGCCGACTTTTAACGAAATGTTCTATTCGAGTGGTGGTGGGGCGTTCAATTTCGGGCTCAAACCATCTTCCAGTACTCATTATGAGGCTGGGTTCAAAGCCTATGTAGGCAGGGATAGCCGTCTGGATGTTGCGCTTTTCCAGATAAAGACCAATAACGAAATGGTCGTCCTGTCGGCCACTGGTGGCAGAACAGCTTATCAGAATGCAGGACCCACCACTCGCCGTGGCGTGGAGCTGGCATTGGATAGCCGTTGGGCTGGAAATCTCGCCAGCCGATTTGCCTACACCTATCTGGACGCCAAGTATGACGAAGCATTTTCTAGCAATGGTAACCCGGTGAATGCAGGTAGCAAGTTGCCGGGCGTTGCTGAAAACAACCTGTTTGCTGAACTTGTCTGGAAGCATCCGGGCAGCGGCTTCCATGCCGGAGTCGAAGGAATAGCACGCAGCAAGGTTTATGTGGAAGATACCAACACGCGCCAGGCCGCACCGGGCTATGCCATAGCCAATTTGCGATTTGGTGTTGATCGCCAATATGGAGCGTTGAAACTTGGCACTTTCCTCCGACTGAACAACCTGTTTGATCGACAGTATGTCGGTTCGGTGATCGTCGGTGACAGCAATCTTAGGTTCTACGAAGCCGCCCCTGGGTTCAACTGGTTGGCCGGCGTCAGCGCCCGCTATGCGTTCTGATTTTTTCTCGCGTCGAATTGCGGCGCCCTTCGGGGTGCCGTTTTTTTTGCGTTTGTTTTTCGGAGGATTGCTGTGCGTCAGCTTGGGCGTTGCGGCAGCTGGCGATGTGACGACGCAGGTGTTGGCGGGGAGCGATTTTAAGTCGGCGCACGATGCCTTGATCGAGACTATCGAAGCCGAGGGCCTGGTGGTTAGCGCGGTGGTTCCGTTCAATGGCATGTTGGCACGGACGGCAAAGGATCTGGCGCAGGAGGCCAGTCCATTTGCTGAGGCGGAAATCGTCCAGTTCTGCAGTAGCGTCCTGGCGTGGCAGATGGTGACCGAAGATGCCTCTCAGCTGTCGCTGTGTCCGCTGTCCATCGCGATTTACGCAAAGGCCGTTGAGCCCGGGATGATCATGCTGGCTTATCGGTCGCCAGGAAGAGAGTCGCCGGCTCGGGCCAAGGGCGATGATCTGCTGCGTCGCGTCGTGGCGCGTGCCGCTGAATTGGCGCGGATGCGCTGGTAGCGCCGATCAGGGGCGGTGACTCATCAGAGCCTTCAGCCCATTGACGTTGAGAATCCGGATGTGTTTTTGCTGGACGGCGATGTGGCCTTCTTCCTGGAATTTCGAGAAGGCCCGGGATACGGTTTCCAGTTTCAGCCCAAGGTAGCTGCCGATTTCCTCGCGTGTCATGCGTAGGTAAAACTCGGCGTGCGAGAAACCGCGCGCCGTAAAGCGCTGTGACAGGTTGAGCAGGAAGGCGGCCAGGCGTTCTTCGGCGCGCATCGTGCCGAGCAGCATCATGACGCCATGGTCTCGGACGATTTCCCGGCTCATTACCTTATGGAAGTGATGCTGCAGCGTATGGATTTCACGCGACAGACTTTCCAGGCGGGAGAATGGGATGGCGCAAATTTCGCTGTCTTCCAGCGCAATGGCGTTGCAGGTATGAACCTCGGTGCTGATGCCGTCCATGCCGAGCAGTTCGCCGGCCATCTGGAAACCGGTGACCTGGTCGCGACCGTCTTCGAGTAGAACGTCGGTCTTGAAGAAGCCGCTACGAATGGCGTAGATGGCGTCGAAGGCTTCGCCGGCGCGGTAAAGGTGGTCGCCGCGTTTGATGCGGCGGCGGGTGGATACCAGGTCGTCGAGGCGTTCAAGTTCGTCAAGGCTGAGGCCGAAAGGCAGGCACAACTCGCGCAGGTTGCAGTTGGAGCACGCCGTCTTGATGACCGACAGCGAAATTTCCTGATTTAGCGGGTGGGTTTGAGGCATTGGCAACCTGTGTTAGCTTGATCCATGTCAACCGTAAATTTGTGCCGTCCGAACATAATCTGTCCACCTATCGGTGTTATGCCCAATGAATTTTGCAACTGAAAACCTAGTCTTCGATCCTCAGATCATTCGCCGTTTTGATGTCAACGGCCCCCGTTACACGTCCTATCCGACTGCGGATCGCTTCGTCGAAGCCTTCGACTCGGAAGCGGCCAAACTTTGGCTGGGGAAACGTAACATTGGCGGTATCAGCCGACCGCTCTCATTATACTTCCACATCCCGTTCTGTAACACCATCTGCTATTACTGTGCCTGCAACAAGATCATCACCAAGGATCACGGGCGCAGCGCCAAGTACTTGAAGTATCTGGCCAAGGAGCTGGATATTCAGGCGGCGGCGCTGGAAGGGCGCGATGGCGAGCACGAGGTCATTCAACTGCATTGGGGCGGCGGTACGCCGACCTTCCTGTCGCACGACGAAATGCGCCAGCTGATGCGGGAAACGCGCAAGCATTTCAAGCTGCTTGATGGCGGCGAATATTCAATCGAGGTCGACCCGCGCAAGGTTGACGATGCGACGGTCGCACTGCTTGGCGAACTTGGCTTCAACCGCATGAGTGTCGGGGTGCAGGATTTCGACGAGAAGGTGCAGGTCGCCGTCAATCGCGTGCAGAGCGAAGAGGAAACGGCCAGCGTCATTCGGGCGGCACGGGCCAATGGCTTCAAGTCGGTGTCGGTCGACCTGATCTATGGTTTGCCGCATCAGACGGTGATGGGCTTCAATCGCACCATCGAACGCGTCTTGGCCATGGATCCCGATCGCCTGTCGATCTACAACTACGCCCATCTGCCCAGCCTGTTCAAGCCGCAGCGCCGCATTGCCGAAGCCGACCTGCCGTCTGCCGACACCAAGCTGCAGATCATGGCGCTGGCGATCAAGAAGCTGACCGATGCCGGCTATGTCTTCATCGGCATGGACCACTTCGCCAAGCCGGACGACGAATTGGCAGTGGCTCAACGCCAGGGCAGGTTGCATCGCAACTTCCAGGGTTATTCGACCTATGCCGACTGCGACATGCTGTCCTTCGGCATCTCGTCGATCAGCAAGGTTGGCCCGACCTACTATCAGAACGTCAAGACCGCCGACGAGTACTACGATCGCCTCGATACCGGCTCCCTGCCGGTGTTCCGCGGTATTGAGCTGACTGCCGACGACATCCTGCGCCGGTCGATCATCCAGGCGCTGATGTGTCATTTCGAGCTGTCGATCGAGAGTATCGAGAGCGCACACCTGATTGATTTCCAGAAGTATTTCGCCGATGAACTGGCGGACATGAAGGAAATGGAACGGGCCGGCCTGCTCAAGATCGACCGTGAGTGGATTACCGTCCTGCCACCGGGGCGTCTGCTGGTGCGTGTCATTTCGATGGTCTTCGACCGCTATCTGCGGGCCGGGCGCCAGCGGGCCAGCTACTCCAAGGTTATCTGACCAGCGTGTCGGGGACGCAGCGGGCAGGTTAAACTGCCCGCTTTGTTTTTTGGTCCTGTGCGATGCCAGATTCCGGCTTCCTTGCCCTGTTTCTCGTTGGCCTGCTCGGTGGGACGCATTGCGTCGGCATGTGCGGCGGCATCGTCGGTGCGCTGTCGATGGGGGCGTCCGCTCGCTGGTCGATGCACCTGGCTTACAACGGCGGGCGCATCCTGTCTTACGCTGCTGCCGGTGCCATCGCAGGGGCGGTAGGGGCGGCCGGCGTGGGGCTGGCGGGGCAGTTCCCGGTTCGCTTGGTCCTCTATTTCGTTGCCAATTTGATGCTGGTCGCGCTCGGTTTGTATCTGCTCGGCGTGACCCGGGCGCTGGCCTTTACCGAACAGGCCGGACAGGCATTGTGGCGGCGCCTGCAACCGCTGACCCGACGCTTTCTGCCGGCGCGCAGCGTTGCCCAGGCGTTTCCGCTCGGGCTGCTGTGGGGGTGGTTGCCCTGTGGCCTGGTCTACAGTGCGCTGGCCACCGCGCTGACAGCGGGCTCCGTCGAGCGCGGCGCGCTGATGATGCTGGCCTTTGGCCTGGGTACCCTGCCCAATCTGCTGCTGGCAGGCATCGTGCTCGGCCGCTTGAACCAATTTGTTCGCCACCCGGTCGTACGTACCCTGTCCGGTCTGTTGGTGCTAGGCTTCGGAATATATGGGTTCTTTGGCCTGATGCGCTTGTCGGGCACGATCTAGGAAGAAAGTCTCGCCATGAAAATCTTGTTGCCGGTTGATGGCTCCGCCTGTGCGCTGCGTGCGGTCGATCATCTGATCGCCCATGTCGCGTGGTTCCGCGAAGTGCCGGAAATTCACCTGTTGCACGTCCATCCGCCGATTCCGATTGGCCGGGTGCAGGCGCATGTCGGCAAGGAAACGCTGCATGCCTATTATCTGGAAGAGGGGCAGGCACAACTGCGCGAGGCCCAGAAAAAACTCGACGCTGCCGGCAAGTTTCATACGACGCACATCCATGTTGGCCAGCCAGCCGAGGTGATTGCCCGGATGGCTGGCGAACTCGGTTGCGACCTGATCATCATGGGGACGCATGGCCGCGGCGCGATTGCCGGCATGGTCATGGGGTCGGAGGCGAACCGGGTGCTGCATCTGGCGCCGTGTCCGGTGCTGTTGGTCAAGTGAGCGATCCGGAGCAGGGGCGGGTTGTCGAGTTCGCCATTGGCGGGATGACCTGCGCCGCCTGTTCGGCGCGTCTGGAAAAGGTTTTGAATCGCCAGCCTGGCATGCAGGCGAACGTCAATCTGGCGGCGGAGCGGGCGCGCATCCGGCTGCTCGGCGCGGCGGATGAGGCGGCGGTGGTGGCGGCCGTGGCCAAGGCAGGCTTCACGGCTGCAGTGGTGGACAGCCAGACGCGGGAGCGCGAAAAAGCCGAAAAATTGCAGGTTTACCAGCGGGAGATCCGGCGCTTCTGGATTTCGGTGATCCTGACTTTGCCGCTGATCGGACAGATGTTGTTGATGTTCGGCGAACACGGCCATCAGAACGAGTTGCCGCGCTGGCTGCAACTGGCGCTGGCGACGCCGGTGCAGTTCTGGATCGGCTGGCGCTTCTACGATGGCGCCTACAAGACCCTGCGCGGCGGTGGCGCCAACATGGATGTGCTGGTGGCGCTCGGCACCAGCATGGCCTGGGGATTTTCGACGGTGGTGACGGTATTCGGCCTCGACCAGCATGTCTATTTCGAGGCCGGCTCGGCGGTGATCACCCTGGTTCTGCTCGGCAAGCTGCTTGAGGCGCGGGCCAAGGCACGGACATCGGAGGCGATCGAGTCGCTGATCCGCCTGCAACCGAAGACGGCGCGGGTCGAGCGTGACGGGCAGTGGGTGGATATGCCGGTCGAAGCCCTGATGCCGGGCGACCTCTTTCTCGTCCGGCCGGGCGAAAGCGTGCCGGTGGACGGCGAGGTGGTCGATGGCGAGTCGAGCATCGACGAGGCCATGCTGACCGGCGAAAGCATGCCGGTCGGCAAGCGTGCCGGCGATCCGGTTTTCGCGGCCACGGCCAACGGGCAGGGCGCCTTGCGCTGCCGGGCGACGGGCGTCGGCGAGCATACGCTGCTGGCCGGCATCATCCGGCTGGTTGGCGAGGCCCAGGGGTCGAAAGCGCCGGTGCAGCGGCTGGCCGACCGGATTTCGGCGATCTTCGTGCCGGTGGTTTGTACGATTGCGCTGGCGACGCTGGCCGGCTGGTGGTGGCATTCCGGGGTGTTTGCGGAGGCTCTGGTCAATGCCGTGGCGGTGCTGGTCATCGCTTGCCCGTGCGCGCTGGGCCTGGCGACGCCGACGGCGATTATGGTCGGTACCGGGCAGGGAGCGCGGGCCGGCATCCTGGTCAAGAATGCCGAGGCGCTGGAGCGGGCCGAAAAGATCGCGGTGCTGGCGCTCGACAAGACCGGCACGCTGACCAGCGGTCGGCCGCAGCTGACCGATATCGTGCCGCGTGGCATGGCCGGCGATGAAGCACTCCCTCTGGCCGCGGCGCTGGAGCAGAACTCCGAGCATCCGCTGGCGCGGGCCATTGTCGCGGCAAATGCTACGGTCAGCGGCAAAAAAGTCGCAAATTTCAAATCCATCCCCGGTCGGGGCGTCGAGGGCGAGGTCGACGGTCGGTGCCTGCGGCTCGGCTCGCCGGATTGGCTGGATCTCGCCGCCGATCCGGTGGTGGTCGCCTTGCAGCAGGCCGGCAAGACGGTCATGGTGCTGGCCGAGGGGGCGGCGGTGCTGGCGCTGTTTGCCGTTGCCGACGCCTTGCGGCCGACCTCGAAAGCCGCCGTCCGGCGTCTGCGCGAGCGCGGCATCCGCGTAGTCATGCTGACCGGCGACAATGCGGCGACGGCGGCAGCCATCGCGGCCGAGGCGGGGATCGAAGAATTCCGCGCCGGCATCCTGCCCGGTGACAAGGCGGCGGCGGTCAATGAATTGAAAGCCGGGGGCGGCCTGGTGGCAATGGTCGGCGACGGCATCAACGATGCGCCGGCGCTGGCCGCGGCCGATGTCAGCTTCGCGATCGGTGCTGGTTCCGACGCCGCGGTCGAGGCGGCCGATTTAACATTGATACGCAGCGACTTGTCGGGCGTAGGCGACGCAATCGCCCTGTCGACGGCCACCTTGGGGAAAATCCGGCAAAATCTTTTCTTTGCTTTCATCTACAATGTACTGGGAATTCCGCTGGCGGCCATGGGCCTGCTCAACCCGGTAGTGGCGGGGGCTGCGATGGCGTTGAGCTCGGTATCGGTGGTCTCGAACTCGCTGTTGCTCAAGCGCTGGCGGGCAGGAAACGAGTAGGCGGAGACAAGGGGTAAGGGGCGTCGATGACCATAGGGGTCGGGGAAAGAGTGCTTGAGCAACCGCATGGCGATGGTGCCGGTGCGGGCGCGGACGGCCGCCCGGCGATGTCTGAGCAGGAGGCGCTGTTCCGCAATGCGATGGAGGCGGCGCAGGTCGGCATCTTCGTGCTCCAGGACCAGCGTTTCGTGTACGTCAATCCCTTCTTCCTGCGCCTGTTCGGTTTTGAAGAGAGCGAACTGGTCGGCCACCTGGGGCCGCTCGACCTGGTTATCCCGGAGCAGCACGCCCACGTGATCGAGCAGATGCAGTTGCGGGCCGCCGGGGTGAGCGGGCACAGCTACGAACTGACGGTCATCCGCAAGGATGGCTCGATCTTTCCGGCGACCATCCTGGGCGCGCCTTCGACCTTTCGGGGACGTCCGGCCTCGGTCGGCACGATTCTCGATATCTCGGCCCAGAAGGCCGCCGAGCAGCGCATTCGCGAGCTGGCCGACTACGACGTGCTGACCGGCCTGCCCAATCGGCGGTTGCTGCGCGAGCGTTTCACGCAGTTGCTGGCGGTCGCCGAACGGGATGAGTCGGAAATCGCCCTCATATTCCTCGATCTCGATCATTTCAAGCGGGTCAACGATTCGCTCGGCCACAGCGTTGGCGACGAGCTGCTGATTGAAGTGGCGCGGCGGCTCGACGGCGTCGTCCGGCGCGTCGACACGCTGGCTCGCCTGGGCGGAGACGAATTCATCTTCGCCATGCCGGGTTTTCATACCGCGGCAGCGGCCGAGGTGGCGCGCCGGCTGCTCGATGTCTTCGCGCGGCCCTTCGAGGTCGCCGGGCATGAGCTGACTGTCACCCCGTCGCTGGGCATCAGCGTTTATCCGAGCGACGGCAAGGACCTGGAAGAACTGCTGCGTAACGCCGATGCGGCGATGTACCGGGCCAAGGAAGTCGGGCGCAACGCCTTCCAGTTCTACTCCAGCGAAATGAACACGACGACGCTGGACCGCCTGCTGATGGAGAGCAATCTGCGTCGGGCGCTGGCCCAGAAGGAATTCGTGCTGCACTACCAGCCGCTGGTCAACCTTGAAACCGGGCTGATCATCGGCGTCGAGGCGCTGATCCGCTGGCTGCATCCGGAACTCGGACTGATCATGCCGGACCGCTTCATTCACGTTGCCGAGGAAACCGGGCTGATCAATCCGATCGGCGACTGGGTGCTGTGCGAGGCCTGCCGGCAGGCGCAGGCCTGGTGCGATGCCGGTTTGGCCCCGATCACCATGGCCGTCAATGTGGCGCCGGTGCAGTTCCGCCAGGCCGGTTTCGTCGAAGTCGTGGCCGGCGCGCTGGCTACCTCGGGGCTTGATGCCAATTGCCTGGAACTCGAACTGACCGAGCGGACCGTGATGCACGATGCCGACATCAATCTCGGTACGCTATCGGCGCTGCATCGGATGGGCGTCGATCTTTCGCTCGACGATTTCGGGACCGGCTATTCCTCGCTCGCCTATCTGAAGCGTTTCCCGGTCGGCAAACTGAAGATCGACCGTTCCTTCGTCGCCGATCTGGAGACCGACCCGGACGACTGGGCAATCGCCTCGACCATTGTCAGCATGGGGCGCAGCCTGCGCATGACGGTGCTCGCCGAAGGTGTCGAAAAGCCCGAGCAGCTGGCCTTATTGCGTAAAATGGGCTGCAACATGGCGCAGGGCTACCATTTCAGCCGCCCGACTTCGGCGGAGGAGATGGCCGACATGCTGCGCGATCAACCCTTCATGAACAGGTAAGGCGATGGAAAATACCGTGATCAAGGTCGGCGGCATGAGCTGCCAGGGCTGCGTCAAGAACATTACCGGCGTGCTCGGCGGACTGGCCGGCGTGGCCAGTGCCGAGGTCTCTCTGGAGGCCGGCGAGGCGAAAGTGAGCTTCGACCCGCAAGTGGTGGCGCGCGACGCGCTGGTCAGTGCCATCGAAGACGCCGGCTTCGACGCCGAATAAACGAAACCCGAAAGAACTCCCGTGTCGGAAGAAAAACTCAGGCTGACCCAGCTATCGCATGGTGGCGGTTGCGGCTGCAAGATCGCGCCCGCCGTGTTGCAGAAAATCCTCGCCGGCGTGCCCTCCGGCATCGTGCCGCCGCAACTGCTGGTCGGCACCGAAACCTGCGACGACGCGGCGGTGTATCAAATCAATCCGCAGCAGGCGATTGTCGCGACCACTGATTTCTTCATGCCCATCGTCGACGATCCCTACGATTTCGGGCGGATCGCTGCGACCAATGCCATTTCGGACGTTTACGCCATGGGTGGCACGCCGCTGTTCGCGCTGGCCATTGTCGGCATGCCGGTCAATACGCTGCCGCTGGAAACCATCGGCCAGATATTGAAGGGCGGTGAGGCGGTCTGTCGCGACGCCGGCATTCCGATTGCCGGCGGCCACACCATCGATTCGGTCGAGCCGATCTACGGGCTGGTGGCCATCGGCATCGTCAATCCGGCGCACCTCAAGCGCAATTCCGGCGCCCGGCCGGGCGACAAGCTGATTCTCGGCAAACCGCTGGGCGTCGGCGTCTACAGCGCAGCGCTGAAAAAGGATCAATTGCCGGCCGGCGCTTATGAAGCGATGGTCGCTACGACGACCCAGCTCAATACGCCGGGGCCGATGCTCGCCTGTCTTGACGGCGTGCATGCGGTGACCGACGTGACCGGCTTCGGCCTGGCCGGGCATCTGGTCGAAGTCTGCCAGGGCAGCGGCGTGCGGGCCACGGTCCGCTACGCCGACCTGCCGGTGTTGCCCCACGCCCGCGAACTGATTGAGGCCGGTTTCCAGACCGGTGCCTCGGCCCGTAACTGGGCCAGCTATGGTGAGCGGGTCAATGTGAATGCTACGGTCGGCCCGGAAAAAACGGCAAAAACGCTGTTGACCGACCCGCAAACCTCAGGCGGCCTGCTCGTCGCTTGTGCCCCGGATACGGTCACCGAAGTCCTGTCGCTGTTCCTGCAGCAGGGCTTCTCGCACGTTTCCGTGATCGGCGAGGTCGCCGAAGGCGAACCGGGCATCGACGTCGCCTGAGCGCGGCGCCGCCTACTTTCCCCGCTTGTTTTCAATATTGCAGCGCGGGAAAGTTGTTTCTGTTTTGTAAATGCGATATATTCGCATTTGCGTTTGCATTTGCTCGCACGGGCCCGGGGGATACTGGGCAATAGACCGTTCGGGTGATGCAGGCCCGAACTCCGCCTTCGGCAAGCCAGCCTTTATGCCAGCCAGCCTATTTTCGACTGACTCCATAGAGGATCACCGTGAACAAAAATACAATTGCACGCCGCAAGGCTGGCCCGCGTCCGCCGGCGCACGGCGCCGAGCTTACCCATGAAGCGCGACCGACCCTGTTGCCGCTCGTTGCCGCGATGATGGCCGGCTGGCTGGGACTGAGCCAGTCCGCGCTGGCCGAAGAAGAAGACAAGACGCTGAAGGCGGTCACGGTGACCGCGACGCAGGATGCGCCGGATGGCTACCGCGCGAGCAAGACCCGCGTCGGCAAGGTGGCGCAGGACCCACACGATATTCCCCAGGCCATCACCACGGTGACCCGTGCCTTGCTCGACGAGCAGGACGCCGGTTCGCTGCGCGAAGCGATGCGCAACGTGGCCGGTCTGTCGTTCAACGCCGCCGAGGGGGGCCGCTCCGGTGACAACATGAATCTGCGCGGCTTCTACACCTTCGGCGACATGTATCTCGACGGCGTGCGCGACACCGCGCAGTACAACCGCGAAGTCTTCAATCTGGAGCAGGTCGATGTCCTGCGCGGTGCGGCGGCGATGCTGTTCGGCCGCGGCCAGGCCGGCGGCGTGATCAACCAGGTCAGCAAGACGCCGATGCTCTACGGCATCAACAAGATCGAAACCTCGGTTGGGACCGATGGCTATCTCGAACTGAAGGCCGATCTAAACCAGCGCATCGGCGAAACCACCGCCCTGCGCCTGAATGTGATGAACCGCGACGAGGAAAGCTGGCGCAAGAATCCGGTGACCGGGACGACGCCGGAAATCCATCGTACCGGCGTGGCGCCGAGCATCGCTTTCGGCCTGGGCACCAATCACGAAGTGACGCTCAGCCACCTCTACGTGACGACGCGTGATATCGCCGATTACGGCGTGCCCTTCGACAACACCACCAAGCGCGTCAACAAGGCCTTTTCGAAGACCGATTTCTGGGGCCTCGACAACAATTTCGACGACAGCGAAACCAATGTGTCGACGCTGAATTACCAGTGGAAAATCTCGCCCGATACGCAACTGGTCACCAAGCTGCGTAATGCAAACTACAAGCGGTCGTATTGGGCTGGTGCCCCCAGCAATGCCGGCAATTTCGCGACCGGCGGCAGTGCCAAGACACGGCAGTCCGACACCGATAATTTGGTCATCCAGAGCGATTTCAGCACTCGTTTCAATGCGCTGGGCATGAAGCATGAATTCATCGCCGGCGTTGAATACCTGAAGGAAGAAGCGCAGCGATGGTCGTTGGCCAACGTCGGCAACCTGGGCGTTTATTACAAGGATGTTGTTGGCTTTACCAACACTGCCGGCGCCATCGTCAGCACTGCGCCGGCCAACCAATACACCGGCGAAACCTACAGCTTCTACGTGCAGGACACCGTCGAGTTCATTCCCGACTGGAAGCTGACGGCCGGCGTACGCCGCGACAAAATGGAGTCGGATTACGAGACCAACGCCTATAACCGGACGACCGATGTTCTGACCACAACGCGGTATTCCGGCAATTTCGGCGAGAACAGCTACCGCGTCGGCCTGTCCTGGCAGCCGCGGGCGGATGCCCATTACTACGTAAGCTGGAGCGATTCCTTCAGCCCGACCGCCGACCTGTATCAACTGGCCGGCGCGCTGTACCCGGCCGAACGCAGCCAGGTTTCCGAGATCGGCGCCAAGTGGCTGCTGCTCGACGGCAATCTGGCTTTCCGTACCGCCTTGTATCAGGCCGACAAGGAATGGGAGCGCAGCACCGACCTCGAATCGACCGCTGCGGTGCTGACCCGCAAGCGCCGCACCAATGGCATCGAGTTCGAACTGGCTGGCCGCATCACCGACAACTGGGAAGTCTTCAGCGGCGTGTCGCTGATGGACCCGACCATCCTCAAGGTGGCGCCCGACCGCACCAGCGGCGGCTCCTGCACGGAGCTTGCACCGTGCCCGGTCAACCCGAACCTGGTCGGCCAGGTGGCGCGCAATTCGCCGAAATTCACCTTCAACCTGTGGACGACCTATCGTCTGGGCATGGGCTGGAAGATTGGCGGCGGCGTCGAGCACAAGAGCAAGCGCTACGGCTACAACCCGGGCACGGATACCTCGACCGCTGCCTTCAACCCGAACACGGTGTCGGGCTATACCCGCTGGGACGCCATGGTCGCCTACGAGCAGCCGAAATACACGGTCAAGCTCAATGTCCAGAACCTGTTCGACAAGCTCTACTACGACGCGCTGTACGACAACGGCGGCTTCGCCGTGCCGGGTCAGGCCCGTCGTTTCATCCTGAGCGCCGAGTACAAGTTCTGATTCTTGCCGGAGGCTGCTCCTGCCAGCGGGCGGGAGCAGCGCGGCCGGTTTTTCGATTTTGGGCAAAAAAATCGGCCGACCGTAGCTTTTTGCTTCTGCCCTGCCACACCTCTCCGTGGAGATTCCTTCGATGAAAAAACAACTTGCCGTGATCGCCCTGACGCTGGCTGTCAGCTTTGGCGCCGTCGCCCAGGAAAAGGTGCTCAACCTCTATTCCGCCCGCCATTACCAGACCGACGAAAAGCTCTACGAGAATTTCACCCGGCAGACCGGCATCAAGATCAACCGCATCGAAGGCAAGGAAGACGAGTTGATGGAGCGCATCCGCAACGAAGGCGCCAACAGTCCGGCCGACGTGTTCATCACCGTCGATGCCTCGCGGCTGGCTTATGCCGACTCCCTCGGCCTGTTCGCGCCGGTCAAGTCCAAGCTGCTGCAATCGCGCCTGCCGGCTCATCTGCACACCGACACCTGGTTCGCCTTCTCGACCCGCGCCCGCGTCATCATCTACAACCGCAGCGCGCTGAAGGCCGAGGATGTCGCCACCTACGAATCGCTGGCCGATCCCAAGCTCAAGGGCAAGCTGTGCAGCCGCTCCGGCGCCCATCCGTACAACCTGTCACTGGTCGCCTCGCTGATCGCCCACGACGGCGAAGCGAAGACCGAGGAATGGGCGAAAGGCGTCGTCGCCAACTTCGCCCGCGCTCCGAAGGGCGGTGATACCGACCAGATCAAGTCGGTCGCCCTCGGCGAATGCGGCGTTGCCGTTTCCAACACCTATTACCTGGCCCGCCTGATCCGCTCCGACAAGATCGAGGAGCGGCGGATGATGGAGAAGGTCGGCATCGTCTGGCCCAACCAGGCCAATCGCGGCACCCACATCAACATCTCCGGCGCCGGCATGGTCAAGACTGCGAAGAACCCTGAAGCCGCCGTCGCCTTCCTCGAATACCTGGCCAGCGACGAAGCCCAGCGCTATTTCGCCGACGGCAACAACGAATGGCCGGCCGTGCCCGGCGTCGCCACCAACAACCCGGCGCTCGACGCGATGGGCAAATTCAAGGCCGATCCGCTGCCCATCGGCAGCATCGCCAAGAACGTTGCCGCCGCCCAGCGGCTGCTCGACCGCGCCGGCTACCGCTGAGAAAGGAATCGTCATGCATGCCTTCGACCGCCGCAGCTTCCTGAAAACCTGTGCCGCGCTCGGCGCCCTCGGCCTGGCTGGCCGCACGCTCGCCGCTACCGAAGACAGCGGCGCCCTGATCGGCGCCGCCTGGCGCGGCCCCAACCCGACCGACCCGTATTTTGCCGGCGTGCTCCACGCCGACTGGGCGAGCAAGAAAATCAGCATCCGCTACGCCGTGCCGCTGCCCACCCGGCCGCACGGCATCCTGCCCGAGGCCGACGGCGGCCTGCTTGTTGCCGGCGTTCGCCCCGGCTCGTGGCTGCTGCGTTGCGACGGCAAGGGCGAGGTCACCGCCCGGGTCGATCTCGATGCCGGCCAATCGACCCGTCTCAACGGCCACGCCATCGTCGCCCCGGGCGGCGACCGGCTGTACACCACCGAAACCGACTTCGCCACCGGCCGCGGCCGGATCGGCGTGCGCGAACGCGATAGCCTGAAAAAGATCGCCGAATGGGACAGCCACGGCATCGAGCCGCACCAGGCGCTGGTCGATCAAAACGGCCATCTGGTCATCGCCAACGGCGGCATCCCGCGCACCCGGACCGACAAAAAAATCGACCTCGACAAGATGGATGCCTCGCTGGTCCGTCTCGACGGGCAGAGCGGCAAGCTGCTCCGCCAGTGGAAGCTGGACGATCCCCGGCTCAGCCTGCGCCATCTGGCGTGGAGCGCCGACCGCAACGGCGGGCACCATCTCGGCGTCGCCATGCAGGCCGAGCACGACAGCGCCGAACAACGCGCTACCGCACCGATCCTCGCCGTGCTCGACGGCGATGAACTCACTGTGCCGACCCGCGCCAACGATGGCGTTGGCTACGCCGGCGACATCGCAGCCGCCTACGGCGGCGGTTTCGCGCTGTCCAGCAACCAGGTCGGCGTCGTCCAGCTCTGGCACCCGGCGACGCCGGACAAGCTGACGTCCATCGTCGAACTCAAGGAAGCCTATGCGCTGGCCGACTGGCCCGGCCCGCAGGCCAGCGGCGGCGTGCTGGTATCGACTGCCCTGGGCTTGGTGCGCTGGCACCCGACCGCCAAGCCGCTGTTCCTCGCCTGGCCGCAGCCGATGGCGCTGGATAATCACTGGACCCTGATCGGGCCGGCTGCCTGAAAATACGTCGAATCAATAGCGTGAGCCATCATGATCGCCAAATTCATCGTCGCAATTTCCGCCTTCTACCACATCCTGGCCACTGTCGCGGCGATGATGGCGGTCTTCCAGTTCGCCCGCATCCTGCGCGGAGAGGAAAGCCACCATCCGCTGTGGCGGCACATTTTCGGCTGGGCCGAAGCCCACCTGTGGATTTCCGGCCTGATGTTGTTGGCCGTCGGCATCTACATCACCGGCCTGGAGGAATACCTGGCCAATCCCAAGCTGTGGACCAAGGTCAGTCTGGTCACGCTGTGGGCTGCCAACTCGCTGTGCATCAAAAAGACGCTGCGCAGCGCTTCCCATGGGCAGCGCAACCTGATGTTCGGGACGTCGATCGCCTGTCTCTTCTACGGCACCTTCCTCGGCGTCGCCAAGCCGCTGCCCTATGGCGTCCTGCCTTTTTCGTATTTCGTCGCCGGCTTCGTGCTGACCATTGCCCTGGGCACCTATGGCGTGTCCCGCCTGCTCAACCCGATGCGGCTGGCCTAGGGGGCATCGCCAAAGCAGCAAAGAGAAAGGGAGTCGATTGACTCCCTTTCTCTTTGGTATCTGATCGCGCGGCCCGCGCGAGCTGGCGCTGGGGCAACTGGCCTTCAGGCCGCCTTGCGCAGGGCCTTCACCGGCTTGCCCATCTGGCCCTGCGCTTCGCGCAGGCATTCGTGGGCACAGGAGGCGCAACGACCGCAGTCGCGGGTGACCCCAAGGTCACGGCGCAGATCCTTCAAGGTGCGGGCACCGCCCTGGGCGGCCTCGCGGATCTGGGTATCGGTCACTGCCTTGCAGACGCAGACGTACATGAACGTCCTCCTGATAACTATGTAAATGCGAACAATTCGTATTCTATGCTGATGCGAATGATTGTCAACAACGATTTTTGCAGTTGGATTTCCGCTTTGGTTTTGCGCCATTTCCGACAGGCGACCGTCGCATTTTCAGGTCTCAGCATTTGTCGGGCCAGGAGTTGGCACAAGCGTGCAGAAGCGTACAGACACAAAAAAGCCGCAGGCAGGCTGCGGCTTTTGGGGGGACTGGAAGAGGCTCAGTCGCCGCCGGCTTCCATGTGGGCCTGCAGGTAATTCGGCAGGGTGACGTCCTTGATCAGGCTTTGCTGCGTTTCCAGCCAGTCGATTGCTTTCTCGCAGCCTTCGAGCAGTTCCTCAAGCAGGTCGCGGCTGACGTAGTCTTGTAGTTCCTCGCACAGGGCAATGGTTTCGACCAGCAGCGGACGCTGGATTTCGCGCTCGTACTTGAGGTCTCCAGCCAGGCATTCGACGACGTTTTCGCCGATCAGCAGCTTGCCGAGGTTCTGCAGGTTGGGCAGGCCTTCCAGGAAGAGGACGCGTTCGATGATTTCGTCGGCTTCCTTCATGACGCGGATCGACTGCTTGTACTGGTAGTCGTTGAGCTTTTCCAGGCCCCAGTTGCGGAACATCCGGGCATGCAGGAAATATTGGTTGATCGAGGTCAGTTCGTTCTTCAGCACCTTGTTCAGGGCGTCGATGACTTTCTTGTCGCCTTTCATCGTCCGCTCTCCTTAAACCGGGGTCGAGCCCATCTGGCTCTGCTGGTAGTTCTGGAGGCCAACCAGGTCGATCAGCTTGATCTGCTTTTCGAGGTAGTAGGCATGGTCCATCTCGGTGTCTTCGAGCTGCACGGCCAGCATGTCGCGGCTGACGTAGTCCTGGGCCTTTTCGCAGGCGGCGATGGCTTTCTTCAAGTCGCCGACCACCTTGTATTCAACGGCGAGGTCGGCCTTGAGCATTTCCGGCACGGTCTTGCCGATCTTCAGGCCTTCGCGCTTGGAGAGATCGGGCTTGCCTTCCAGGAACAGGATGCGCTGGATCAGCGCCCGGGCATGCTGGCGCTCGTGGTCGGACTCGTGCAGCGCCTTGTCGGACAGGTGCTGGAAGCCCATGTCGGCGTACATCTCGCCGTGAATCAGGTATTGGTCGATGGCGGTCAGTTCGCCGGCCAGCAACGCGTTAAGGATATCGATGATCTTCTTGTCGCCCTTCATGGTCTTTTCTCCGTCGATGGTTGGAAACGGACGCTGGCTGGCAGACCTCGGCTGGCTTGCGTGGACTGCGATTCTAGGCCCTCAGGTAGATGATTAGAAGGGCATGTTTGGAGAAAAGTTCTTTTATAACAATTAATTAGTAACAATTCTCATTTGCGCCGACGGGTTTTCGGGGCAGACGATGACGACAATCAGCGCCATCGATTTACTCAAATGCTACGGTCGGCGCCAAAAAATGGCCAAAATCGAAATTTTGGCCCCGCCGCCTACATCGAAATCGTTTGTCCGGAAGGCGGCAGGCGATAAACCGTCATTTCCGTATCGGGGGCCAGCGAATTCAGGAACAGGCTGAAGACCGAAATGAACAGACTGGCGAAAAAAGCGGTCCAAAAGCCGGAAATCGTGAAGCCGCTGACCAGTTTGGCCACCAGCAGCAAGAGCAGGGCATTGATCACGAGCAGGAAGAGCCCCAGCGTCAGCATCGTCAGCGGCAGCGTCAGCACGACCAGCAAGGGCCAGAGCACGGCATTGACGAAACCGAGCAACAGCGCCGAGACGATCAGCGACGAGGTGCTGGCAAAACGGACGCCGTTGAAGACGAGGCTGGTCACCCACAGGGCAAGGGCGGTGATGCCCCACTGGATGAGGAAGCCGCTCAGGTTGGCGAGCATATTCATTTCCGGTTGTGCGAGGTTTTTATTATCGGACAAGGCAGTGCCGATGCTTGCTTCTTTGTGCGCCGCGAGTGGATGGAAGCCAAGGGCGAAAAATCTATTTTGTTGGCGCGCGATCGTGGCCGATTTGCTCTGGTTCGACCTCGACAATCAAACGCCCATAGAAAGTTTCTCGCATTTTTACGGAGACAGTACTGCCGCTTGCAATCTGTTTCCACTTCTCCTCGGCAAGGCAAATCTCATGCTTCTCATCATCACCAATGAATGTGATGTCTGCCTTATTCGAACAGCGGGTCAATCTGTAGTTGTGGCGCTTTCTGACCAGAGTGGCGCTGATTACTGACGGTTCGCCACGGGAGAGACTGACAAATGCCGCTGGTACGGTGCTTAGCGCGAAGTAGTGCATGGCAAAAATGAGGAAAAAGCCAGCGCCGAAGGCGAGGAACTTTTCATCGGCTTTGGGTACTTGCTTCCAGACGGCGCTGATTATCGGAAATGTCAGGAAGATTGAGACAAGTGATGCGCCTATCTTCGTTGGTGTGCTTGGCAAGAAATTTACCCAGTCGCTGGCAAATGCGCCTACGAAGACAACGCACAACCACAGCAGCATCGTGCGTGGAGGTTTTGGCTTGGATTTATTTGTCTTTTGAACCAATGGGATCAAGAAGAGGTAGGGAGCGAACATCAAGCCAATGCCCAGGCAACCGAGAAAAGCTTTGGCCGGGAATGGAAACAGGCCGGACAGCGAGAATGGAATACATCCCCAAATGAACCAGCCGGTGCCGGCCTTTTCGACGCCCAACGACGTCCCGCAATTTAGACAATCTGTTGTTGCGTGGGTCGAGAGTTTCAGTTTCTCCCACAGGCTCATCGCCTTTGCACCACAGCACGGGCAGTCAAGTTGAAGGCGCATCGCTAAGGTTGCCGGAAAGTTATGATGCTGTGATTTTACCGGTTGTCTGCGGCTTGCTCTGGCTCAGTCTCTGAAATGCGTCGGCAAATCGATCCCGGGCCAGAGCCATGCGCTTCTGAAAAGCATTACCAAACAAAAAACACCAGCGTCCAGATCGTCGCCATCAATCCGATCGGCAGCAGCATCGCCAGCCCGGAAATTGATTTTTGGGCAAAATTTGCTTCCGACCGTAGCACTAGCCGGAAAGTCAGCCACAGCGAACCCAGACAGCCGGCGCTGAGCAGGGCGATGCGGAAGGTCGGCAGCCAGCCGAGCCAGAAATGCTCGGCTTTCAGGTGGGTGACGGTCAGCATCGACAGGCCGAGGATGACGCTGGCCGCGGCGAGCGGGGTCAGGGCCAGGGTGAAGCGTTGCCAGCTCAGGTGTTCGGTCTTCAGCAGGCGGGCAGCGATGGCCGGGCCGATCAGCAGCAGGCTGCCGAGCAGGAAGCCGCCGCCGAGCAGATAGGCGAGGATCAGCGCGCCGTCCAGCCAGGTGAACAGGTCGCTGGCTTCCGGGTAGTGGGTGAGCAGCCACCACGGCACGTCGTTGTCGAGCAGCGCGAAGTGGTCGTGCTCGACCAGCCAGTCGGCGAGCGCCAGCTTGGCGTGGAGGAACCACGGGCTGAGCGTCCACTGGAAGGCGGCGGTGGCGACGCCGAGTACGCCGTAGACCAGGGTCAGCGCATCCGGCGTCCTGGCCGGGTTGTTGAAGTCGAGGATTTCGGCAAAAGGCGAGCGGGCCGAGTAGGTGACGGCGTCACGCTGACCGGCGCAGCGGCCGCAGCTATGGCATTCGGAGGCGCTGGTCATCCGGCGGACGTCGAGCAGCGGGGCGCAATTGACCGGTTCGAAATCACCTTCGTGGCGATCCCAGGCGGCGCGGTCCACCTTGTAGTGGAGTGGGGCGATCTTGGCCAGCACGGCGAAGACGCCGGAGGCCGGGCACAGGTAGCGGCACCAGATGCGCTTCTCGCGACCGTAGAGCAGGCCGATGACGACGGCCGCGACGGTCGAGCCGCCCAGCACCAGCAGGGCCGCCTGCGGGTATTCGTAAACGCTGACCAGCTGGCCGTAAACGGTGGTGCAGATGAAGGCGACGAAAGGCCAGCCCGACCACTTGAGCCAGCGCGGCAAGGCCTTGCCGCGGCCGTACTGGCTGACCCATTCGGAGACCGAGCCTTCCGGGCAGAACAGGCCGCACCAGACGCGGCCCATGGTCACCGTGGCGATCATCACGCCCGGCCACCACAGGCCCCAGAAACAGAATTGCGCGAACAGCCGCAGGTTGTCCCAGATGTGCGCGTCTTCCGGCGGCAAGGGCAAAAACGCCGGGATGATGACCATCGCGGCGTAGAGGAGGACGACCAGCCACTGGATGGCGATGATCGGGCGGCGGTTCCTGCGCAGGAAAAGGCCGATTTTTTCCAGCCGGCCGCGGGGTTTGGTCGGCTGGAAGTGGATGACATGTTCAAGCATGGGCTGTCCTCCGCCAGGCGAACAGCACGACGCCCCAGTAGCCGGCCCAGGCCAGCAGGCCACTCAGCGTTGGCCGGGCGCGGTAGCCGGAGAAGTCGGCCAGCAGCTTGCCCCCGGAGGTTGTGTCGTCGAGCAGCAGTGAGCTGTCCCAGACCGGATCGAGCAGCGGCGGCAGCGAACCGGCGCCGATCAGGCGGTCGAGGGCGGTCATCAGCAGCGCCGAGGCGAGGATCAGCAAGAGGATCGAGGAGAGGCGCAGCAACAGCGCGATGTTCAGGCGGGCCAGGCTTCTGGCCGCCAGCCAGGCAGTGGCGCCGGCGGCGGCGAAGCCGGTCAGCGAACCGACGGCCAGCGCGCTGATCTCGCCGCCCTGGGCCAGGCCGTAGAGAAAGATCACTGTTTCGGCACCTTCGCGGGCCACTGCCAGCGCGGCGACGACGGCGACGCCGAGAAAGCCCGAGCGCTCGCGGGCGGCGGCGAGATCGGCATGCAGGCGAGCCTTCATCTGCCGGCCATGCTTGCGCATCCACAGCACCATCTGGGAAATCAGGCCGGCGGCGACGAACAACGTGGCGGTCTGGAAGATTTCCAGCGCCTCGCCGGTCAGTCCGTCCTGCACGCTGAGCAAGGCCCAGCCGAGCAGCAGGGCCAGCCCGGCCCCGGCGGCCAGGCCACCGAACAAGGCCCGCTTGCCCTTGCCGCTGGCATCGTTGGCCTGCAACCAGGCGAAAAGAATCCCGGCGATCAGGAAAGCCTCAAGGCTCTCCCGCCAGACGACAAAAAATGCGTTTCCCATTTACTGCTCCGTGCTTGCTGGCTAGGTGGCCTGTTCCGCCCATGACGAGACAGACCACCGGTTTCAATTGGCTGGCTGGCGGTTTATTTGGCCACCTACTTGGCGACAATGCGGCCCTGGCCGGTTTGCGGATGGAAGTCGTCGAAGAACTTGTAGGTGCCCGGTTTCATCGGGAAGAAGACGAGGGAACGGGTGACGCCGGGGGCGAGCACCAGTTCCTTCCTGAGTTCCAGACTCTCGAATTCCGTGGCGCCCGGCCCCTCGTTTTTCACCTCCAGGCGAAAGCGGACGCCGGCCGGAACCTCGATTGTTTCGGGGAAGAAGCGGCCTTCCTTCATCAACAGCTTGAAAGTCGGCATGTCGTCGGCCAATGCTACGGTCGGCGCCAAAAAAAGGGCAAAAACCAAAGAAAGGAGCGCTTTCATGTTGTTTCCTAGTAGGCGATATTGGCGCGCAGGGCGAAGACCTTGACCGACTTGCCATTGGTGTTGCCGCCTCCGTTGACGACGTACTGGAAGTCCGGCGTCAGCTCGAATTGCGGCGCAATGCGCAGGCGATAGTAGATTTCGGCCAGCTTCTCCGCGCCGCGCGGCGTGAAGGTAAAGGCGGCCTGTGTCTGGGCGTCGTCCAGCCAGGCGGTGACCGTCGCGTTGCGATACGCCTTGCCCGACTCCAGCCAGGCGCCGGCGATGCCGATGGCGTCGGCGGCCCGGCCCCAGTAGCTGCCGTTGATCTCGGCGCCGGCGGTGACTGCCTGGTTGAACGGCAATTGGCCGTTGATCAGCTTGCCGTAGCGGCCGAAGACGGTGACCCCGTCGCCGACGCGCTGGTCGACCGAAACGCCGACCCCGGTGTGCTTGGCGACGGTGCCGTTGAAATCGGTGCCCTCGCTGCGGTTCCAGGCATAGAGCCGGTAATTGCCGGTCAGGCCGCCGAACAGCTTCAACTGCTTCTCGGCCTGCGCCATCACCAGCGGCGACGACAGACTGCGCTGGTAGTTGGCGCCACGGTCGCCGGCGCCAAAGACGCCGAGCGACAGGCGCCAGGGTTCCGGCTTGTTGAACCAGTTCAGGTACGAAACGACGAAACCGGGCTGGAAGCCGTTGGCATCGACGCCGACTTCGCCGCCGGCGTCGAGCAGCGGGTTGTGGACGAAAACCGAATTGAGGAATTGCTTCGATTCGTCGCCGCCGCCAGCGTTCTGGTCGAAAAAGCCGAAGATGTCCATCTTGCCGAAGGTGACCTCCAGCGTTTCCCGCGAGTAGGGCTTGAAGCCGAGGAAAGGCAGCGGGATGGCAGCCTGGTACCAGGCCTGGCCGAGGATGGTCACCGAATCATCAGGACTGGAGCCGGAGGCGCGGAAGGCCAGTGCATTCGGCGCGCTGGCGAAATGGCCGAGGTTGCTGAAAGCGGCGTTGAGGCCGAGGCCCTGGCCCATGCGCAGGTGGGCGAAGAGCTTGTGCTCGATGTCGCCGATCGCGGCCAGCGGCAGTTCCACCGAAACGTCGGCCCGGTAATTCAGTTGCGAGCTGCCGTTTTCCATGCCGCCCGGCAGGCCGCTGGCATGCTGGCCGACCGTCGCCAGTGCGGCGCTGACCTTGATGCCCTCCAGCCCCTCGGCGATCTTCGCGGCCTTCTTCATTTCCAGCGCGTCCTTTTCGACGGCCTTCAGGCGCACGGTCAGTTCCGGCTCGTATTGCGACAGGCGCGGGCTGTCGAGGCCGGCGGCGACGGCATCGCTTTCGTTCTTCAGCGACTTGACCTGCTGCTCCAGACCGCTATTGCGCGCCTCCAGCTTTTTCTCCAGTTCGGCATTGCGGGCTTCGAGCTTCTCCATGCGCTCAAGCAGTTTTTGCAGCATGGCGGCGTCGGAAGCGGCCAGGGCAGGCACAGCCAGCCCCGCCGCGACCAGGGCCGCGGTGATTTTGGCGACCTTCATGATCAGTAGCCGCCTTTTTTGCCGATGCCGACGTAGGTGAATTCGTATTCGACTTCAAACGGCTTGAACCACGGGCGAACGCCGGTCGCGCGGTCGGTATGGCGGCCGAAGTGGGCGTGCGGGTTGGCCGACGGCGGCAGGATGCTGTACTTCACCTTGTACTTGCCCGGGCCGGTCAGCTTGATGTTCTCGCCGTAATGCGGGCCGTCGTTGGCGACCATGGCCATGAAATCGCCGGCCACCTTGTAGTCGCCGCCGATCTTGCTGACTTCGTACTTGACCAGCAGGTAGGGAATCCAGGCGCCTTCCTCGAAGCCGTTCGGGTTGTTGGCCAGGGCGCGGATGTCGGCTTCGATGTGGATGTCCGATTCGGACACCTTGCGCATCATGCCTTCCGGTTCCATTTCAATCGGCTGCAGATAGACGGCGGCGATTTCCATGCCGGCGCGGTGCTGCGGCACGCCGATCGGATATTCGATGGCCAGCGCCGGCGCGGCAAGGGCGGCGGACAAGCTCAGAACGGAGATGAATTTCTTGACGGTCAACATTGGTCAGGCTCCCTGTTTTCTCTGGCTGGCTGGCGATCCGCGTGGCTGGCTTGAGGATGGTTTGAATAATTGAAAACTAGTGCGAATCGGGCCCTGGCTGGGTCACGAAGCCGATCTTGGTCAGCCCGGCCCGGCGGGCGGCGCTCATCGTTTCGGCGACCGCTTCGTAGCGCGTGGCGCGGTCGGCCTTCAGATGCATCTCGACATTGGCGTCCTGCGCGACCGCGTCGCGGAATTTCTGCTCCAGGCCGTCACGATCGACGGTGTCGTTGCCGACATAGACGATGTTCTCGCCGGTGATCGAGACCTGCAGTGTCAGCGGCTTTTCCGGCGTCGGCGTGCTGGCCGCCTTGGGCAGGTCGACCTTGACCTGATGCGTCATCAGTGGCGCGGTGATGATGAAGATGATCAGCAGGACCAGCATCACATCGACCAGCGGCGTCATGTTGATTTCGGCCGTCGGCATCTGGCTGCCCGGCGAGTTGAAGCTGCCCAGTGCCATGTCAGGCCACCTCAGCAGCGGCCCGGGCGCGCATCGGGTGGATCTGCGCGCTGTTGGCGACAAACGGCTTGCCGACCGTGAAGAAGGCATGCAGGTCGTGGGCAAAGGCATCCAGATCGGCCAGCACGACGCGGTTCGAGCGGGTGAAGGCGTTGTAGGCGAAGACGGCGGGCAGGGCGACGGCGAGGCCGGCAGCGGTCATGATCAGCGCCTCGCCGACCGGGCCGGCGACCTTTTCCAGCGCCGCCTGACCGGACAGGCCGATGGCGACCAGCGCGTGGTAGATGCCCCAGACGGTGCCGAACAGGCCGACGAAAGGTGCCGTGGCACCGGTCGTCGCGAGCAGGGTCAGGCCGTTTTCCATGTTCGCCTGGGTGGCGGATAGTTGCTGGCGCAGGGCGCGTTCCATCTGCTCGGCCGGGTCGAAGCGCGAGGCCAGGCGGCCGCTGACCGCTTCGCAGTCGTTGTTGCAGCAATTGGCCTGGCTGGCCAGTTGGGCATAGGGGCTGTCGCTGCCGCCCTGATTCAGGCGCTCGATGCCCTCGGCGACGCTGCTCGCCGCCCAGAAGGCGGTGACCGCCCGGGCGGCACGGCGAACGCGGAACCAGTCCCAGGCCTTGGCCAGGATCAGGTACCAGCTGGCCACCGACATCGCGATCAGGATGTAGGCGACGGTATGCGAAACAAGGTCGCCGCTGGCCCACAGATGGGCGAAGCCGAAGGCGTTTTGCGCCGCTTCCTGAATGTTTTCCTGCATGTTTATGACTCCAATTTGAAAATGATCGGGACCAGCACCCAGCTCTGGACAGCGGTCTCGCCGCGCTTGGCCGGGATGAATTTCCAGTTGCGCACGGTCTTTTGCGCAGACTCGTCCAGCCGTTGGCTGCCCGACGAGGTCTTGATTTCGACGCTGTCGGCGCTGCCTTGCGGATTGACCGAAACGCGCAGGATGACCCTGCCTTCCTCGCCCATGCGCCGGGAAAGCGGCGGATACGGCGGGGCTGGATTCTTCAGGTAATCGGCGTCGAAGCGTGCCTGGCTGACCGGCTCGGCAGCCGGGGGCGCCGGCGGTGCCGGCTTGATGTCGGGTGGCGAAGCGACCGGCGCGGCCGGTGCGGGCTGTTCGCTGCGCGTCGCTTCGATGACCGGGGTCGGTATCTTGGGAACGGGCTGGCGAACCGGCTGCGGCTTGACCATCGGCAAGGGTTTTGCAACCGGTTGCTTGATCTCGAGCGGTGCTTGCAGCAGGTCGACGATCAGCGGCATCTCGACGATTTGCGGCGCGATGGTCTTGGCGGCCATGATCGCCAGGAAAATCGCCACATGAAGGCCGATGACCACGCCAAGCAGGCCGCTGCGCTGGGCAGAAGAGGGACGGGAAAGGGCGTAGCTCATAAAGGCGTGTCGTCTGGGTGTCGTTCCGCAGGTCTGAAAAAACCCATGGCTCGCTGGCGTTTTGCTGGCTGGCTGGGGAACGAGAGATTTACAACGGAGAGAAAGCTATTTGGTCAGGATCAGTTTGTTTTCACGGGTTACGCGCAGCAGGTAGCGCTGGCCGGCGTGATCGATTTCGACTGCGCTGTTGCCACCCAGAATCTCCCGGCTGTCGACGCGTGGCCGAGGTTCCGGGGTGGCGGCAGGTAGCTGGGGGGGCGGCGATTTGGGCGGGATGGTCATCACGGAATTCAAACGCAAACGAGAATGACTCGCATTTTAGTTAAACGAGAATGATTGTCAAGAACAATTGGATACCGATTGTTCGTTGGCTGGTTTCTGGTGAATTTCGTTATATTGTTGTTTTGGATCAATTCCATGGTCATCGGATGAGATACCATCCCGATGTTTGGCAATCTGGGCATCCCGTGGCTGAAAAAAACCTCTCCCTTCGCTTGGCTGTTCTGGCCGCCCTTTTATGGACGGTCGTGCTGGGGATTTCGCTGGCCTGGAATTTCACCAATATCGAACAGCAGGGCATGGCGATGGCCTATGCCGAGGCGCGCGCCAATCTCAACAAGGACATCACTTTTCGTCGCTGGGGAACGCTGCACGGCGGCGTTTACGTCCCGATCACCGAAACCCAGTTGTCTATCCCCTGGCTGTCGCACGTCCCGGGCCGCGACGTCACGACCACCGACGGACGCCAGCTGACCCTGCTCAATCCAGCGTCGATGTTGCGCCAGATGATGGATCTCTACGCCGAGGACTACGGTATTCGCGGCCGCATCACCGGGCTGCGCTATCTGAATCCGGGCAATGCCCCGGACGCCTGGGAAAAGACTCAGCTGGAAGCTTTCGAACGCGGCGAGAAAAAGGAAGTCTGGGAAGTCGGCAACGTCGATGGCAAGCCCAACCTTCGCTATCTGCGGGCGATGATGATGGAACCCGGGTGCGACAAGTGCCACGGCATCCTTGGCTACAAGACTGGCGACATGCGCGGCGCCACCGGCCTGAACCTGCCGCTGGCGCCCTATCTGGCGCAGATGGGCGAGTCACGGCGGCTGCTCGGTACCAGCCATTTGGTCATCTGGCTGATCGGGCTGGTCGGCATTGCCTGGGGGGGCTGGCTGGGCAGGCGCTGGCACGTCGAACGGCATGCCGCTCGGGCTGAACTGCTGCGCCATCGCGATGAACTGGAGTCGACGGTAGCGACGCGGACCCATGAACTGTCGCTGGCCAAGGAGGCCGCCGAATCGGCGAACCGGGCCAAGAGCGCCTTCCTGGCCAACATGAGCCATGAAGTGCGGACACCGATGAATGCCATCATCGGGCTCACCAGTATCCTCGCCCGCAACAATGTCGATCCGATCCAGCGTGACAATCTGGCGCGGATCAGCCAGGCCGCCGGGCACTTGCTCAACCTGCTGGGCGATGTGCTCGATCTGTCGAAAATCGAGGCCGACCGTCTGGAGATGGAGGTTCTGCCCTTCCGGATGGGCGGCATCTTCGGCAACATCGAGAGCCTGATGGCGGAGCGGGTGCAGGCCCGGGGATTGGCCCTGCGCCGGGAAATCGAGCCGCGCCTGCTCGATCTGCCGCTGCTCGGCGATTCGCTTCGTATCCAGCAGATCCTGCTCAATCTGGTCAGCAATGCCGTCAAATTTACCGAGCAGGGGGTGGTGACGATCCGGGCGGCCATTCGCGAAGAAAGCGCGGCCGACGTCCTGATCGCGATCGAAGTTGCGGATACCGGGGTCGGTATTGCGCCCGATGCCCTGAGCCGTATCTTCGAACCTTTCGAGCAGGCCGACAGTTCAACGACCCGCCAGCATGGCGGAACCGGTCTTGGGCTGGCGATCTGCCGGCGACTCGTCCAGGCGATGGGGGGCGATATCGCGGCGCAAAGCGTCGTCGGCCAGGGAAGCTGCTTTGCGCTGACCCTGCGTTTGGCGAAAGACGACCAGGTGCAGGCGACGACCGACCTGTCGGCAAAGTTGTCGGGAATCGAAACGGAAAATGCGCTGCGGGCCAGGCACGGCAACGCCCGTCTGCTGCTGGTCGAGGACGACGAAATCAACCGCATTGTCGCCCTTGAGCTCTTGCACGAAACGTTGGGCCTGCCGGTGGACGTCGCCGAAAACGGTGCGCAGGCGGTGGAAATGGCCGGCCGGACGGACTACGCCCTGATCCTGATGGATGTCCAAATGCCGGTCATGGACGGGCTGAAGGCGACCCGCGCCATTCGCGCCTTGCCCGGACGCGAGCGGACGCCGATTCTGGCGATGACCGCCAATGCCTTCCAGGAAGACCGCAAGGCCTGCATGGATGCCGGCATGGACGACTTTGTCGCCAAGCCGGTCAATCCCGACATCCTGTTCTCGGTGCTGCTCGGCTGGCTGGATAGGCGCTGAGAAAGCGCCGATCTGGCCGGCATCGGCGTCGAAATGCTACGGTCGGCCGGAAATTTTGCCCAAAATTGAAAAATGAGGTGGCTCAGCTCGCCACTGCCGGCTGTGCCGTTTCGGGTTGAGGCTGGTCGATCAGCCGACTGAGCGCTGAAATGCCGCTGCCCTTCATGTAGATGCACGGCTTGCCGGTGCGCTTGCACTGTTCCTTGACCCGCCAGTAGGCGTTGTGGCTGATGCATCCGGCCTGGCAGATGATCAGGTCGGCGGCGGCCAGGAATCCGTCCATCCGGTGCAGGCTTTCTTCCAGTCCGCCATCGTGATGCAGAAAGCGGCCGCCGCGTTGCTCGATGATCTGGCGATAGGCGTCGATCGAGCCGGTGCGCCCGCCGACGCAGAGCACGCATTTGCCATCGATGGCTTCGAGTTCGGCGTGGCCGGGATTGGTCGGCGAGGCCTCGTCCGCTTGCGGTTTGGGCAGTGCATCATCGGTTTGCTGTAATTGCCGGGTCAGGTGCTCGATTTCCTCGCGCTGTTCCCGGCATTGGGCTGTCAAGGCGGCGGCCCGAGCTTCCGAATCGCTGGCCCGGCGGGCCAGCGCCTGCCGCCCCTTGAGATCGGGCAGCGTGCCGCGCAACTGATCCAGTTGGGCCGACAGGCGGGCGATACAGGCGTCGCGCCCAACCTCCGCCGCCTGCAATGCGCTGATCTGCTCCCTGAGCTTTTGCGTTTCGAGCACCTTCTCGTGGCGCAGGGTTTCGCTTTCGCGGCGCGCCTGGTCGAGTTGGCGGCGCAGTTCGGCATTTTCCTGGCGCGCCAGCTGCATCGCCTTGATGTCGGCTCTGGTACCGGTGGCCACCTGATGCTGGATCATGTGGATGTCGCCGTAGATTTCCTGCTCCAGTGTGGCGTCGCAGGCTGGGTGGCTCCAGGCGGCCCACAGCGCCCCGGGAATTTCGCTGCCGCTTTGCGTGGCGCTCTGCCACAAAGTGCGCAGGGCATCGCTGGTCTTGGCGGCGGCAAAGCGCTTGATGCTCAGCTGGAAGCGTTTTTCCAGCGATTTGTGCAGGATCTCTGCCAGCCGGCTGCGCGTCTCGCAGTTTCCGACGGCGGTGGTGTGCAGCACGAAATCGATTGTCCCCCTGGGCAGGGGCATGGCCTTGTGCATCAGCGTGCGCAGTTCATCGACGGCAAAGCAGGTGCCGATGATCGGGCAATGGCACTTGTGTGGGACTTCCCAGAGTTTGCGGCGTCGCGATGACTGGATCGGCGCGGTTGATTCAGGTGGCGTGCGCTGGAGCGCGATCATGTTGGCATCGAAGCTCAGGGGGCGATCGCCGGAAAACGATCCGCCAGCGACGTGAAATGGAATTTCGGGCATGGGCGGGCTCCGCAAAGGGGTGATGGCTGGCAACGAATGGGGTTAAAGCTTGGCGCTCGGCAACGAAAGAACTGTTGCCCGTCGGTCAAAAGTCGAGTCGTGGTCCGCGGCGCGATTGCAGGCAATCCAGCGCGTGGTCGCGTTCGCTGGCCAGTCGTTCGCATTCGCGGCGTGCTGCGCACAGCGTGCGATCGAGAAACCAGACGCATTTGGCGGCGTCGAGCAAGTCGTCGTTTTCCTGGCGGATGGCCATCAACTGCTGGCCCAGAGCCACGATGGCCTCGCCCGATTCGAGTTCGGCCAGGCGCTTGTGCAGGTGACGATTCAGTTCGGCCAGGCGATGGTTTTCGTTGGTCAGTTCGACGATTTTTCGGGTGCTCAGCGTGGCCGTCCGTTTTTGCATCTGGCGCGCCTGGCGCAGGCGCAGCTTGAGCGCCGCGTTGTCGGCAGCAAGCGCCGCTTCGGTTTTGCTGCCGGTATCGCGTTCGATCAGGTTGCGGTCCTTAAGCGGCGCAAGCATGGCGGCGCTCCTGATGCGAAAGCCGGCTGCTGGCGCGTTCGCAGAGGCGGCGGGTGGCGTCGTCGATGTCCGCGCTGTCGCACAACTGGTCGAGCAGGCGGGCGGCATGCAGGGCAGAGTGTTGGCAGCCGGTTTCCTCGTGGATCAGGATCAGGCTCAGCGCTCCGGCCCAGAGTTCGGTGGCAGGCATGGCAATCTCCTTGTCAGGCGGGGATCAGGACAAACAATGCCCCGCCAAGCAGCAGGGCAGCGATGGATACGTGAGCGATCAGGGATTTCATCGTGGCCGGTGATTTGTTGAGAATGATTCCTATCTTAAGCGCTTTTCGTAAAATGTAAACAGGAATTATTATCATTTGTGCAAATGGCACAAAAAAGCCACGGGCTTGCCGTGGCTTGCTCTGGAAGCAGGGCGGGATCAGCGGTCGCCGAACTTCTTTTTCTTGAAGCCGCCGCGTTCGCCGTCGAACTTGCGTTCGCCGCCAAAGCTGCCGCCCGGACGGCCTTCGTCCTGGCGGATGTTGATCGGCACGCCGCGGATACGGGTGCGCTTCAAGGCGTTGGCGGCTTCAGCCGGCATGCCGGCCGGCAGTTCGACGGTGCTCGATTCTTCATAAAGACCGATGCGGCCGATGAAGCGGCTTTCGATGCCGGCTTCGTTGGCGATGGCGCCGACGATGTCGCGTACTTCGACGCCATGTTCGCGGCCCACATCGATGCGGTAGCGCACCATGTCGCCGCTCGGCGCCGGGCGGGCCGGACGGTCTTCGCGGCGCGGACGGTCTTCGTAGCGCGGCTTGTCGCCGTTGCGGTCATCGAAGCGCGGGCGCTCGCCACGGCTTTCAAAGCCCGGCTTGCGTTCGCGTTCGCCGAAAACGCCCGGGCGACGGTCGTCGCGCGTGGCCGGACGGGCCGGGGCGGGATCTTCGCCGGCGATCTGCAGCGGCTTGCCTTCCTGGGCCATCATGGCCAGCGCGGCAGCGACTTCCTCTGCACCGACATTCTGTTCCTCGGCAATCTGCGAAACGATGTTGGCGAAGAAATCGAGGCCTTCGGCGGCGAGTACTTCGACGACCTTTTGCTTGAAGTCGGCAACGCGCTTGTTGGTGACGTCGGCGCGGCTCGGCAGGGTCAGCGGTGCAATCGGCTGGCGGGTGGCGCGCTCGATGGTGCGCAGCATGCGGATTTCGCGCGGAGCGACGAACAGGATGGCGTTGCCGGTGCGGCCGGCGCGGCCGGTGCGGCCGATGCGGTGCACGTAGGCTTCGGTGTCGTACGGAATGTCGTAATTGACGACGTGGCTGACGCGCGGCACGTCGATACCGCGGGCGGCAACGTCGGTCGCGATGACGATATCCAGGGCGCCGGACTTCAATTGCTCGATGACGCGTTCGCGCATCTGCTGGTTGAGGTCGCCGTTCAGTGCGGCGGCCGCGTAGCCGCGGGCGTTCAGCTTGTCGGCCAGTTCGACGGTGGCGGTCTTGGTGCGGACGAAGATGATCGCGGCGTCGAAGTTGTCTTCGACTTCGAGAATGCGGGTCAGCGCGTCCAGCTTGTGCATGCCGGAAACCTGCCAGTACACCTGGCGGATCGCCGCAACGGTGGCGGTGGCCGACTTGATCTTGATTTCGCGCGGCTCGACCAGGTATTTCTGGGCGACGCGGCGAATCTGCTCCGGCATCGTGGCCGAGAACAGCGCGGTCTGGTGCTGTTCCGGGGTGCGTTCGAGAATCCACTCGACGTCGTCGATGAAGCCCATGCGCAGCATTTCGTCGGCTTCGTCGAGAACCAGGGTCTTCAGATTGTCGAGATTGAGGGTCTTGCGCTCCAGGTGGTCCATGACGCGACCCGGCGTGCCGACGATGACGTGGGCGCCGCGCGACAGTTGCTTGAGCTGGATGGTGTAGCTCTGGCCGCCGTAGATCGGCAGCACGTGGAAGCCGGGCAGATTCTTGGCGTAGCTTTGCAGGGCTTCGGCAACCTGAATGGCCAATTCGCGAGTCGGGGTCAGGATCAGGGCCTGCGGCTTGCTGACCTTGACGTCGATCTGTTCCATCAGCGGCAGCGCGAAGGCAGCGGTCTTGCCGGTGCCGGTCTGGGCCATGCCGATCAGGTCATGACCTTCGAGCAGGACCGGGATGCACTGGGCCTGAATCGGTGACGGGGTTTCGTAGCCGATCTGGGTAAGGGTTTGCAGGAGTGTGTCGCTTAAACCGAGATCGGCAAAGCTTTCGACGGAGGTCGACATGTTGGTGTTTCCTTTCCTCGTCGCCCTTGACGTTGTTCTAACTGGCGACGGATTGGCCCGACGGTCGGGCGGCCTGAGTGCCCCGACGCAGCCATGCCGGGGAATGAATCAATGGGGTGAACCAGCAAACGAAACCTAACTGAACCGGGGGCTGCTCGGAAATACTGCGGGCGAAGCATCAACGCATTGATCTTTAAAGTATAACTTATTTTCAGCTCCTTGGAAATCAAAGCTTTCAAGGTTTGCATCCGGCGTTGAACAAGAGCAAAATTGCCAATAGTTACAATAATGACTTGCCGGGCCCAGCCTGGCGCATGGGAGAACTGAAATCAAGTTTGGCGAATGGTTCCGTTCCCGAGGGATTCCGCTTAATTCGGGGAAACTCAGCTTCCGCCTGTGGGTGCTTGCCTTGCTGCCGATGGCCTCGGTCCCCGTGTTGCTGGTGATTTTGCTGTTCATCGGCAATGCCTTTTTCGATCGCCTGTTGTTGCAAAAGGTCGAAAACGATCTGGCGGTCGCCAATAGCCACCTGCAGCACCTGCAGACCGAGATATCGGCGGCAACATTGTCCGTCGCAAAGTCTCGCCGGATAAGGGATTTCACGCTACAGCCGGGCGGTGTTCTGAGCGAGGTGCTGGCTTCGCGCGAAGAAAATCTGGATTTCGATTTGCTCGCTGTCGTCGATGTAAATGGCAACGTCATCGGTTCAAGCGAGGGCAGTGCTTCGGGTGGCTCTTACCTTCAGCTTGGGGTACTACGTGAGGCCTTGCGCTCGGGTAAGGAAAGCTCGGGACTCGAGGTCGTGCCCAGGGAATACCTGATGCAACTGCATGCCTCGCTGGCCGACAAGGCGCTGGTCAAGCTCGTCGATACGCCCTTGGCTGCCCCGAAAGTGGCACGCGAGGAAGGGCGTGGCTTGATGATCCTGGCGGTGGCGCCGATGGTCGATGCGGGCGGCCAGGTCATGGCTTATGTGCTTGGTGGCATGCTGCTCAATCATCGCTCGGGTTACGTCGACTACGTGCGCGAAGTCGTTTCGGCCGGCGGTTTGCGGCAGATGGGCGTCGAGGGAGCGGTCACGCTATTCCTGGATGATGTCCGGGTCGAAACCACGGTCCGCGACGACAAGGGCGAACGGGCGATTGGTACCCGGGTCTCGCAGACGGTCAAGGAAAGCGTGCTGGACCGTGGCGAAACCTGGTTGCAGCGGGCATTCGTGGTCAATCATTGGGCGATGACCGCCTATCGCCCGCTGCTCGATTATCGGGGCGAGCGGGTCGGCATGACCTACGTCGGCATTCCGGAGGAGCCATTTACCGCTTTCCGCTCGCAGGCGTTTGGCTTGGCGGCACTGTTGATTGCCCTTTCGGCAGTTTTTTCGGCGTGGATTTCGGTCCGCCTGGCGGGGAGCATCCTGCGGCCGATGAAGCGTCTTGAGACGGTGATGCGAGCTGTCGGCAAGGGCGACATGTCGGCGCGGGTGGGCGCGATGTCCGGCGACAATGAGTTGGTCCGACTTGGCCGCCTGTTCGATCGCCTGCTCGGAACCATCGACAGGCAGACCAGGGATCTGCGGCGCTGGGGTACCGAGCTGGATCAGAAAGTCGAGAGGCGCACCGAGGAGCTGGCCAAGGCAAACGAGGCCCTGGTCGTCGCCAGGGACGAGGCCGACCGGGCGAATCAGGCCAAGAGCGCCTTCCTGGCCAATATGAGCCACGAGATACGGACGCCGATGAATGCCATCCTCGGCCTGGCCCATCTGCTCGGCAAGGAGTTGCATGCGGCGCATCAGCGGGAGCGGCTGAGCAAGATCAGCGATGCTGCCCTGCATCTCCTGGCGGTCATCAACGACATCCTCGATGTTTCCAAGATCGATGCCGGCAAGTTGCAACTGGAAAATGCGCCGTTCCGTATGGAGCAGGTCTTCGATTCGGTATGCAGCATGGCGGCCGAGCGTTCGTATGCCAAGGGCGTGGAGTTGGTGCGTGACATGGCGCCGGAGCTGTCGGCGACTTTTGAGGGCGATGCGCTGCGCTTGGGGCAGATATTGCTCAATTATGTAGGCAACGCGATCAAATTTACCGAGTCCGGGGTCATCGTGCTTCGGGCCTATGTCGCTCAGGATAGTGGCGAACGAAAGATGGTGCGTTTTGAGGTCAGGGATACGGGCATCGGCATTGCGCCCGAGGTGATTCCCCGTTTGTTCTCGGCTTTCGAGCAGGCCGACAGTTCGACCACGCGAAAATATGGCGGCACCGGGCTGGGGCTGACGATCAGCCGCCGCCTGGCGGAGATGATGGGCGGCGAAGTCGGGGTCGAGAGCGAGCCGGGCAAGGGGAGCACCTTCTGGTTCACCGCCTGGCTGGGCTGCAGCGGTGAAGCCGAGGCGTTGCGGCCGGGGCTGGCCAGCCTGAACAATTGGCGGGTGCTGGTCGTCGATGATTGCCAGGAGGCACGCCAGGTCCTGGTTGACATGCTTGCCCAGCAGGGAATACGGCCCGATGACGCGGACTGCGGCGAAACTGCGCTCGGCATGGTCGAGCGCGCGGACGAACTTGGCGATCCTTATCGGATCGTCCTGCTCGACTGGCGCATGCCGGGGCTGGACGGGATGCAGACCGCAGCGCTGCTGTCGTCGATGCCACTTCGCCACCGGCCGTACTACATGCTGGTCACGGCCTACGATAGTGAGTTGTCGAGCGATCTTTGCCGGAGCACGGGGTTCGACAACATGCTGGCCAAGCCGGTGTCACCGTCGACCTTGTCCGATGCCATGCTTGCCTTGGTCGGACGCCAGCCAGTGCAGGCGAATCCGGCGGGCGCCGATATCGACCGCCAATTGGTCGAGCAACATGGCGGTCAGCGCGTTCTTCTTGCCGAGGATAATGAAATCAACCGCGAGGTGGCGACCGAGTTGCTGACCAGTGTCGGCTTGCTGGTCGACACCGCGGAGGACGGTGAGCAGGCGCTGGCACAATTGCGTGCCAATCGTTATGAGTTGGTCCTGATGGATGTCCAGATGCCGGTCATGGATGGCCTGGAGGCGGCCCGTCGGATACGGGCGATGCCGGGTTACGAGGATTTGCCAATTCTGGCCCTGACGGCCAATGCTTTTGACGACGATGTCTCTGAATGCGTGGCGGCCGGGATGAATGCCCATGTCGCCAAGCCGGTCGATCCGGACGTGCTTTTCCAGGCGCTGCTGAATTGGCTGCCCAAGCGATGAACCAGGCGTGAGCGTCAGCGGGCCGGTTTTTCCGCCAGCAGCGTGGCGAGTTCGCCGGCGCTGAAGCCGGCTGCGAGGCGGGCGGCTTCGTTCATCGGCGCTTGCGGCCACGGCGCGCGGAATTCACTGAGCAGGCGGCGGTAGGTCGCTTCGGGGTCGAGGCTTCGTGCGCTGCACAGATAGCGGAACCAGTGGTCGCCGAGGCCAACGTGGCCGATCTCGTCGCGCAGGATGATGTCCAGGGCGCGGGCGCTTTCGTGATCGCCGGCCGCTGCCAGTTTTTTCTGGATAGGCGGTGTGGCATCGAGGCCGCGGGCTTCAAGCAGGCGTGGGACCAGGGCCATGCGAACGAGTACGTCGTGTTCGGTCTTCTCGGCCATGTCCCACAGGCTGGCGTGCGCCGGGAAGTCGCCGTAATCGTGGCCCAGGGCCTGCAGGCGCTGACGCAGTAGTTGGAAGTGCTCGGCTTCCTCAACGGCGACGGCTATCCAGTCGGCGTAATACTGCCTAGGCAGGCCGCGGAATCGCGCCGCGTGGTCGAGCGCCAGGTTGATGGCGGTAAATTCGATGTGCACGATGGCGTGCAGCAGCCGGGCGCGGCCTTCCGGGGTTTGCGGATTGCGCTGCAAGACCTGCTTGTGCGGGACCAGCTCGGGCTTGGCCGGCCGGCCGCAGGTCAGGGTGAGCGGCGTCGTATCCTGCCAATCGAGCTTGCCGGCCTGCCAGTCGGCGGCCAATGCTACGGTCAGGCCGATTTTTTGGTCAATTTCGGAAATTGCCAGCGCCTCGGCCAGGCGCGGAAACAGCGATGCGGTCATGGGGCGGGGTTGGTGTAGCGCAGGTGGATGGCGTCGATTTCACGGAGCAGCTCCGGCGGCATCGGCGTCTGGATGGCTGGTAGCGCTTCCTGCAATTGCGCCAGCGACGAGGCGCCGATGATGGTGCTGGCGACAAACCAGCGTGAGCGAACGAAACCGAGCGCCAGTTGCAGCGGCGTCAGGCCATGCTTGGTGGCGAGTTCGGCGTAGGCATGAGTGGCCGGCAAGACGTTCGGCTTGGTGTAGCGCTGGCCGAAATTCGGCCACTGGTTCAAGCGTCCAGCAGCCTTCGGATCGCTCAGGTATTTGCCGGTCAGGTGGCCGAAGGCGAGTGGCGAGTAGGCCAGCAGGCCGACCTCTTCGCGATGACAGACTTCGCTCAGGCCGGTTTCGAAAGTGCGATTGAGCAGGCTGTAGGCATTCTGTGTCGAAACGATGCGCGGCAAGCCGAGTTCTTCGGCCAGCCGGGTAAATTGCATGATGCCCCAGGGGTGTTCGTTGGAGACGCCGATGTGGCGGACCTTGCCTTCGCGGACCAGTTCGCCCAGCGCTTCCAGTTGTTCGCGGATGGGCGTACATGCCCGGTCGTTGGCTGGATCGAACTGCCATTGCCCGAACATCGGCTGGTTGCGTTCCGGCCAGTGCAGTTGGTAGAGGTCCACATAGTCCGTCTGCAGGCGCTGCAACGAGCCTTCGATGGCGGCACGAATGTTGGCGCGATCCATCGCCGGTGGGCCGTTGCGAATCCAGTTCAGGTTGCGGCTGGGGCCGGCGACCTTGGTGGCAATCAGGATCTTGTCGCGCGGCTGTCGTTTGAGCCAGCGCCCGACAATGCTTTCCGATGCCCCCCATGTCTCGCGACGGGGCGGGACGGCATACATCTCGGCGGTGTCGAAGAAATTGATGCCATGCGCCAAGGCCAGATCGAGCTGGGCGTAGGCATCCGCTTCGGCGGTCTGTTCGCCGAAAGTCATCGTACCGAGGCAGACCTCGGGTACCTCAAAGTTGCTGCGGCCGAGCGGACGAATCTTGAGCGCGGGCATGGTCAGGCTCCGGTGAGTGAGGTGAAATCAGGGGCGAGCGCAGAGTACGCCGTAGATCAGCACGTGGCGTTCGCGAAATTGGTCATAACCGGCGGGAACGATGGCCAACCGGTGTTCCTCGGGCGGCGGACAGTGCTTTTCAACCCAGGCAAGCGCTGCGGCGCGGGCTTCGTCAAAACTGTCGAACAGTCCCCGGAGCTCCGCTGAGCGGACCGGAAGAAAATTGCCCGAGTTCCTGTCCAGCAGCCGATCAGTGTCGAGCATCTGTACCGCATAGCCGGCCGGGGGGCGCGGCAAGGGCAGGGCAGCGATATCGAAGCAATCGCCAAAAGAATCGTCTGCAAGAAGTGACTTGTCCATGTCGGTATTTTAGCGGCAAGAACGGCGTTCAACGCCGAACGCGCAGTGAGCGTCTCGGCGTGGCGTGTTAGAATTACAGGCTGTAACAATAACTTCATGGAATTGTCATGTTCGGTCGTTTGATGCCCAAAGAGGGCAAGTATTTCGATCTCTTCAACACCCACGCGGAGTTGATCGCCCAAGGCGGAAAGGCGCTGACCAATCTGATCACTGCGCTGGTCGAACAACCCGAACAGGCCGAGCGCTATGCCGAGGAAATAGACACCCTCGAGCGCAAGGCCGATGCGATTACCCACGATACGCTTTCCCAGTTGCACACCTCCTTCATCACCCCGTTCGATCGCGATGAAATCCATCAGCTGATCAACGGCATGGATGACATCCTCGACATCATGCAGGACGTCGCCGAGTCGATGTCGCTCTACGACATCCACCGTGTCCCCCAGGATGCCAAGGCGATGGCGGTCATTACCGAAAACTGCTGCCTCTGCATTCAGTCGGTGGTCAAACTGCTGCACAGCATGGACAACGCCCCGGCAATCCTCAAGCTGTGCCATGAAATCGATGAACTGGAGTCGGAGGCCGATCGCTCCCTACGTGCTTCGATGTCCAAGATCTTCCGCGAAGAGCCGGATGCCCGGGAAGTTATCAAGCTCAAGGAAATGTACGAATTGCTGGAATCGGTGACCGACCGCTGCAAGGACGTGGCCGGTACGATCGAAGCCATCGTTCTCGAAAACTCCTGAGCCGGAAGCGGGTATGGATACCCTTCACATCAGTCTCTGGGTCGTCGTGACCCTGGTTGGCGTGGCGCTGCTGTTCGATTTCATGAACGGCTTTCACGATGCAGCCAATTCGATTGCCACCATCGTCTCGACCCGCGTTCTCAAGCCGCACCAGGCAGTGATCTGGGCGTCGGCTTTCAATTTTCTGGCTTATTTCCTGTTTCAGTTGAAGGTGGCCTCGACCATCGGCAAAGGCACCATTGACCCGTCAATCGTCGATCACTACGTGGTCTTCGGCGCCTTGATCGGGGCGATCATCTGGAACATCGTTACTTGGTACTACGGCATTCCTTCATCGTCGTCGCATGCCTTGGTTGGCGGCCTGGTCGGGGCGGCCATCGCCAAGGCCGGGATCGATGGCCTGATCACGGCCGGGGTGCTGAAGATCGTTGCTTTCATTTTTGTCGCGCCGGTACTCGGTTTTCTGATTGGCGGGACTTTGATGGTGATCGTCTCATGGCTGTGCCGAAGCATGGCACCGCGTAAGGTGGACAAACACTTCCGACGTTTTCAGTTGCTCTCGGCTGCGGCCTACAGCTTGGGTCACGGCGGCAATGACGCCCAAAAAACGGTTGGCATAATCTGGATGCTGTTGATTGCAGCCGGGGTTTCCAAGTCCACAGATGCGATCCCTGGTTGGGTCGTGTTGTCCTGTTACACCGCTATGGGGCTCGGGACGATGTTCGGTGGCTGGCGCATCGTCAAGACGATGGGCAATCGTATTACCAAGCTCAATCAGGCACGAGGTTTCTGTGCCAACAGCGGCGGCGCCATCACCTTGTTCCTGGCAACCGCTTTCGGTATTCCTGTTTCCACCACGCATACCATTACCGGGGCTATCGCCGGTGTCGGTTCGACGCGCGGCGCGCGCCGGGTGCGCTGGGGGGTGGCCGGAGGGATCGTCTGGGCCTGGATTCTGACGATCCCGTGTAGTGCCGCCATGGCTGCAGCGGCTTGGTATCTCGGGACGCTGATCCTCTGATTAGCAAGCTTATTGTCTTTGTAATCCTGCTGGCGGCGCTGGCGGAACTCGTCTGGCGCTTTCCGTTTCTCTGGGAGCTTGCGGTGGCAGGCGTAATCGGCGGTGTCTACTGGATATTCTTCCGGACCCCATCTGCCCCCAACTAGGCAGGAATATCTGGAACCAGCATTGCTTCCAGTTGCAGGATACGATCCTTCAGCAGCAGTTTTCTTTTTTTCAATCGCCGAATCAACAGATCGTCTGGTGGCGGATTGTCGATCAGGTGGTTGATGACCAAATCCAGGTCGCGATGTTCCACCCGAAGCTCGTGTAGTTGAGACTGGATACTGCTGATCTCTGCCTCGTTGGGCGGATGGATGGACATTACCGGCTCCTGATGCCTTCAGTTGTTTTGCTAGAATACCTCGAAGCGGTCATCGGAGGTCCGGAAATGCAGCATCACGTTATTGTCACATTCGGCAGAGACAAAGAATTCGAATTCAAGATGGCGGGTGGCGCCTCTGTTGAAGATGCGCGCAAATGGTTTGATCATGAATTCACTGTTCTCGGGTGCAGTGTGCTGACCCCGACCGGCAAAATACTGGCAGTCGACCGCATTCTCAGCGTTGCCAAGTATGCCGGGGATACCCGTTTCCGCGAACAGCATACTTGGGCCGAACAGTTCGCCAAGTACACCATCGCCCTGCTTGGGCGAGAACTTATCCGGGTAGATGTCGAGCATTACCGAATCGGCTATTGATGAACAAGGCGTTCGTTAAAGAAAGCGACGGCGACGATGAGGAAGAACTCCAGCCTGCGCTGAAGCTTCCAGCAGGGACGCGTAATTACATTACGCCGGGTGGTCATGCCCGCCTGAAAAACGAGCTAGAGCATCTGGTCAAGCGCGAAAGGCCACACGTCGTTGAGATTGTTGCCTGGGCGGCCTCGAATGGAGACCGTTCCGAAAATGGCGACTATATATATGGCAAGCGTCGCCTGCGGGAAATTGATCGTCGCATCCGCTTTCTTGGCAAGCGTCTGGACATTGCTGAAATTGTCGATCCTCTGCGTCAGGGTGACAACGATCAGATTTTCTTTGGGGCGCGGGTCACAGTTGCCGATGCCGACGGTGTTGAAAACACCTATACGATAGTCGGGGTTGATGAGGCTGACGTCTCAAAAGGCAGAATCAGCTGGATATCGCCCTTGGCTCGGGCGCTGATCAAGGCGCGTGAAGGCGATTCGATTCGCTTTCAAAGCCCGGTTGGGATTCGGGAAATTGATATTCTTGAAGTGCGCTACGAAACGATTTTTCTCGATTGATTTCGGAAGAATTAGAAATAGTTTCGGTTGGGTGTTGACGGTCTGCTGGGTATCTATATAATGCGCCCCTCTCCTGCGGTGCCGGGCGTTTCGGCGAAGTGGGGGAGTCAGGTGAAGCGAAAAGATTTTAAAAAATGTTTTCGAAATTGCTTGACGGGGAGTTGGGAGTTCTTCATAATCTCGCCTCTCTGC
>JAHRYW010000010.1:0-12513 GCA_020621865.1 Betaproteobacteria bacterium
CCGGGTCCCAGAACCACCAGCCGCCCCAGCCCAGTTCGTAATAGGCCCACCACGAACCCATCGCGATGCCCAGGGTCAGGAAGACCCAGGCGGCCATCGTCCACGGCCGCGACCAGCGCGCCCAGGCGGCATCCAACTGGCCGGAAAGCAGGGCGGCAATGGCGAAGGCGAAGGCCACCGAGAAACCGACATAGCCCATGTAGAGCAGCGGCGGGTGGATGACCAGGCCGAAGTCCTGAAGCAGCGGATTGAGGTCGCGCCCTTCGGCAGCGCCCGGCAACAGGCGCTCAAAGGGGCTGGAAGTGATCAGGATGAAGAGCAGGAAGCCGAAGGCGACCAGGCCCAGCGTGCCGAGCACGCGGGCGACCATCGCTTCCGGCAGCTGGCGCGACAGCATGGCGACGCCGAAGGCCCACCAGGTCAGGAACAGCATCCACAGCAGCAGCGAACCTTCATGACCACCCCAGACGGCGGCCACACGGTATTGCAGCGGCAGCAGGGAATTTGAATGCTGGGCGACATAGACCACCGAGAAATCGCTGGTCACGAAGGCTTGCGTCAGACAGGCAAACGAGAAAGTTACCAGCAGCGCTAGCGCCGAGGCCGCCGGCCGGGCGACGGCGACCCAGGCTAGCCGGTTGTTATGAGCGCCGAGCAGCGGCAGGGTGCCGAGGACCAGCGCAACCAGTGCGGCGAGGATCAGGGCGAAATGACCGAGTTCGGGGATCATGCTCAGTAGCTCGCTTTCGGTGGGCTGACGGAGGACGGCGAGACATGCTTGGTCGCCGCCTTCTGGGCGTCGTCGACGGCCTTGGCGGCTTCCGGCGGCATGTAGTTCTCGTCGTGCTTGGCCAGTACTTCGCTGGCAGAAAATGTGCCGTCGGCGGCCATCTTGCCCTGGGCGACGACGCCCTTGCCTTCCTTGAACAGGTCGGGAAGGATGCCCTTGTAGTGGACGGCGATGTCCTTGGCGGTATCGGTGACGACGAAGGCGATGGTCACGCCGTCGGCCTGCCGCTGCAGGCTGCCTTCCTTGACCAGGCCGCCGATGCGGAAGGCCTTGCCCTGCGGCGCCTTGCCTTCGGCGACGTCGGTCGGCGAGATGTAGAGGGCGATGTTGCTGTTCAGCGCATTGAGCACCAGAGCGGCGATGATGCCGAGGATGGCCAGCGCGCCGCCGATCAGGGCGAGTTTTTTGTGACGCGATTTCATTCTGCAGTGTTCCTTGTTTCGGCGCGGTCTTCAGCACGAAGCTGGCGCTTGAGGCGGGCGATGGTGGTCTTTCGATTGCGGGCGACGACAATCGGTTCAACAATCATGATCAGGGCGTTCAGGCCGAACGAGCCCCAGACGTAGAGCCCGTAGCCGCCCATGGCGAGGAAGTCGGAAAAACTGTTCCAGTGGATCATTTCGCTGCTCCGGACGAATTGGCGCCCAACTCGGCTCTGACCCAGTCGGTGTGCCGCTCGCGTTCGAGCATGATGGTGCGCACCCGCATCAGGGCGACGGCAATCGAATACATCCAGAAGCACAGCGCCATCAGCAGCATGCCCCAGAGCATCGTTTCGGCCATCGACGACTTGGTCAGATTGACGCTGGAACCCTGGTGCAACGTGTTCCACCATTTGACCGAGAAATAGATGATCGGCACGTTGACCACGCCGACCAGCAGCAACAGGCCGCCGGCCTTGTCGGCCCGGCGCTGGTCGTCGATCGCCGCGGTCAGCGCCATGTAGCCGATGTAGAGGAAAAGCAGGATCAGTTCGGAGGTCAGCCGCGCATCCCAGACCCACCAGGCGCCCCACATCGGCTTGCCCCACAGGGCGCCGGTCCACAGCGACAGGAAGGCCATCAGCGCGCCGGTCGGCGCCAATGCCTGGGCCATCATGCCGGAGAGCCGGGTATTGAAGGCCAGGCCGATGGCGGCCCAGCCGGCCATAACCAGATAGATGAACATACTCATCCAGGAGGCCGGGACGTGGATGAAGATGATCCGGTAGCCTTCGCCCTGCTGGAAGTCGGTCGGCGCGACCAGCATGCCGAGATACAGCCCGGCCAGGCCGAAGACGACCGAGAGGGCGACGAACCAGGGAATCAGCTTGCCGGCCAGCGGATAGAAGGTGGCCGGCGAAGCGAAGCGGTAGAGATTGAAGCGGTCTTTCATTCGAGGGCAATCTTCAAGGCGGCGGCCGAGGCCCAGGGGGCGAAGCCGAGTGAGGCAAAGGTCAGGGCGGCGAGCAGGGAAAGATGCCCTTCCCCCCCGAGTCCGGACACCGTCGCATCCACTGCGCCAGCGCCGAATATTAACACCGGGATGTAGAGCGGCAGCACGAGCAGCGACAGCAGCACGCCGCCGCCGCGCAGGCCCAGGGTCAGCGCCGCGCCGATGGCGCCGATGCCGGACAGCGCCGGGGTGCCGAGCAGGATGGCGCCGGTCAGTACGACCAGCGCGTCCGTCGACAGGTCGAACTGCAGGCCGAGTACCGGGGCGATCAAGGCCAGCGGCAGGCCGGAAACCAGCCAGTGAGCGATCACTTTGCCGGTGACGACCAGGCCGAGCGGATGTGGCGCCAGCGCCAGTTGTTCCAGCGTGCCGTCGCGATGGTCGTCGGCGAACAGGCGGGGCAGGGACAGCATGGTCGCCAGCAGGGCGGCGACCCACAGCACGCCGGGGGCCAGCTTGCGCAGCAGGTCAGGTTCCGGCCCGATGCCGAGCGGGAACAGGCTGACCACGATGATGAAGAAGAAGACGGCCGAGACGATGTCGGCCTGCCGGCGCATGGCTAGTTTGAGATCGCGGCCGATCACGGCGGAAATGATCTTGAACATCGGCGCGTCGCCTAACTGAGCCGCAATTCGCGGACGGTGCCGGCCGGGATGTCGACCAGTTGGTGGGTGGTCATCACGGCCAGGCCGCCGCGTTGCAGGTGGCCGGAAATGATGCCGGCCAGCCAGTCGACCGCGGCGACGTCGAGGGCGACGAAGGGTTCGTCGAGCACCCACAGCGGCCGCCGCTCCTTGACCAGGCGGGCCAGCGCGACGCGGCGCTTCTGACCTTGCGACAGGTACTTGCAGGCGAGATCCTCGCGGCCAGCCAGGCCGACCTGTTCCAGCGCGTCGATGGCGTCGTCCTCGGAGAGCTCCTCGTCGGCCAGGCGGGCGGCGGCAAGCAGGTTTTCCAGCGGGGTCAGTTCTTCCTTGATGGCGTTCAGGTGGCCGAGATAGCAGAGGTCGGCGCGGAAGTCGTCGGACTTGATCGATTGACCCTTCCAGCGGATTTCGCCGGCTTCCGGCGGCAGCAGGCCGATCAGCATGCGCAGCAGGCTGGTCTTGCCGGCGCCGTTCCTGCCCTGCAAATAGAGCAGCTCCCCCGCTTCAAGCTTGAAGCCGAGGCCTGCGAACAGGCGGCGCTCGCCGCGCACGCATTCCAGATTGTCAGCTTCAAGCATCAGGGGAAAAACCGAAAGAAATCAGGCGCAAATTATGGACGCGCAAGTTTAACGGCAGATTAACGGGAATCAAATAAACGGCGACAAGAAACTTAGGGGCGTTGCGCCTCCATCAGCGCCGCCGCCTGGATTTCCTGGATGCAGGCGGTCAGTTGCTCGTTCAGGCGCTCGAGTTCGGGTTTCATGGCGGCGACTTCGACATGCTTGCCGGCTTCGTGGAGGCGGACCATCCGGGTGCTGGTCTCGTGCAGGGCGTCGTGGGTCGTCTCGACGGCCCTGAAGCTATCGAGATGCGCATAGCGCTGGCCGTTGTGGTTGTAGTACCAGCGGCCGAAACGACAGGAATGGTTGTCGAGCGGCGGCAGCGGGGCCTGGCCGCTGCGATCGTCCAGATAGGCATGAAGCGCCTTGATCCAGCGCTTGTGGTCGACCTCGGCAATCAACATCGGGAGGTCGTCGCGTGACCACTGGAAGGCCGTGGCCAGGCCCCATAGTTCGTCGGGGCGGAACTGGCGGACCCATTCCGGCAACTGGTCGGCTGGCATCGGGCGGGCGATACCGAAGCCCTGGGCCATGTCGCAGCCGAGCAGCAGCAGGACCAGGCCGTGTTCCACCGTTTCGACGCCTTCGGCAATGACCTTGCGCTGGAAGGCCTGGGTCAGGCCGATCACCCCTTCGACAATGGCCAGGTCCTCCGGGTCGTCGAGCATGCCGCGGATGAAGGACTGGTCGATCTTCAGGGTTTCGGCCGGCAGGCGCCGGAAGTAGGTCAGCGACGAATAACCGGTACCGAAGTCGTCGAGCGAGAAACTGACGCCAAGCTGCCGGCATTCGGCGAATAGCTCGGCAATCGTGGCGATGTCTTCCAGTGCCGCGGTTTCCAGCACTTCCAGCTCGATCTGGCCGGGGGATACGCCGGGATGAGTGGCCAGCAAGTCGCCGAGCCGTCGGGTGAAACCCTTGTGTTGCAGATGATCCCCGGAGATGTTGACGCTGATCGTCTGATGGAGGCCCGTCGCATTCCAGGCCTCGATCTGGCGCAGCGCCTCGCCGATGACCCAGTTGCCGATCTCGATGCCCAGTTCGTTGCCGTCGACGATCGGCAGGAACTGATCGGGCAGCAACAGCCCGCGCTCCGGATGCTGCCAGCGGATCAGTGCTTCGACACCGACCACGTGGCCTTTTCGCATATCGACCTTGGGCTGGTAATAGAGTCGGAATTCCTTGTTGGCCAGCGCCTGGCGTATCCGCCCCAGTTCTTCGCGGCGGGCGCGGGCCCGGCGGTCGTGCTCGGGGTCGAACAGGTGATGGCGGTTGCGACCGGCCTGCTTGGCGGCATACATGGCCTGGTCGGCGTGGCGCAGCAGGGTTTCGGGGTCGGAACTGTCCTGCGGGTAGAGGGTGATGCCGATACTGGCCGAGATGGAAACGCTATGACTGGAAATATGGAAGGGATGGCCAAGCGCCGAGGTAACCCGGGCGATGGCCTGTTCGCATTCGTGCAGATCGGAAAGATTGGAGATCAGCAGCACGAATTCGTCGCCGCCCAGGCGCGAGACCGTGTCGCCTGCACGCGTGCAGGTCTTCAGACGCTGCGATACCTCAATCAGCAGGTAGTCGCCGGCGGCATGGCCAAACTGGTCGTTGATCGGCTTGAAATTGTCGAGGTCGAGATAGCAGACCGCCAGTATCTTGCCGCTGCGCTCGGTTTGCGACATCGCCAGTTGCAGGCGGTCGCCGAGCAGCATGCGATTGGGCAGCTGGGTCAGCGCGTCGTAGTGGGCCAGGTGTTCGAGCCGTTGCTGGTGCTGCTTGATCAGCGTGATGTCGGAAAAAATGGCGACAAAATGGGAGATTTCGCCATTTCGCTTGCGGACGCTGGAAATGGTCAGCAGGACGACGAAGATTTCCCCGGACTTCTTGCGATTCCAGACTTCGCCGCGCCAGTAGCCGTCGTTGCGTATCTGTCGCCACATCTCGTCATAGTAGCTGGCGTCATGGTGGCCGGATTTCAGCAGGTCGGCCGTTTTGCCCAGGGCTTCTTCTCGCGTGTAGCCGGTCAGCTCGGTGAAGGACGCATTGACCTCGACGATCATGCCTTCCGGGTCGGTAATCATGATGCCTTCGTGCGCGTTGTCGAAGACGCTGGCGGCCAGCCGCTGCCGTTCTTCGGCAAGTTGCCGGTCGCCGAGCACTTCGTCGAGCAGGCTGACCTTCAAGGGGTGCATCAGCGTGTGTTCGGTCAGCAGGCCAACCAGATCGCCGGCCGGGTTGACCACGGTCAGGTGACGTATGCCTTGCCCGGCCATCAGTCGGGCGGCGTCGCTCAGCGGGCAGTCCTCACCGATGCTGACGGCCGGCCGGGTCATGATCGTGTCCAGCGTCGGGTTGTCGTCGCCGTCAAGGAAGAGGCGGACGATGTCGCGTTCGGTGACGATGCCGATGGCGCGTCGGCCGTCGATCACGACGACACAGCTGCCATGCACCGCTTCCATGGCGATCAGGGCCTCGTCGAGACGGGTGCTGGCCGGCAGGCGCGGAAAGCGGCGTTCCATCAGCGTGTCGGCGCAGTTCAGGTGGAGGTAGAAATCGGGGCCGAGGAATTTCCGGAAGTCCGATTCGCTGACCACGCCGAGGGGTTGGCCGCTGGCGCCGGCGACCACGATGTGGCGTATGCCGAGGTTGGCCGCTTCGCGGTAGGCGCGATGAAACTCCATGTCTTCCGGGACGCTGTGCACCGGGCTGCTCATCACGCTGCGGGCCGGACGCTCGGGCGAATGGTGGCGACGGGTGGCGCGCAGGAGGTCGTGTTCGGTAATGATGCCGACCGCGGCACCCTGGTCGACGACGATCACCGACGATATCTTCAGCGTCATCATCAGCGATGCCACATCCCTGAGGGTGGCATCGGGGGCGACCCGGTCGCAGTGGGTGCTTATCAACTCGACGATCCTGGTCACGCCTGCTCCTCCTGTGGTTTTCATTTTAAGGTTCTTGTCAGTCGATCCGTATTGACCGGTATCAATGGCCGGGGTGGAATGCTTGTTTCCATAGTGGACAAATCATGACCATGGTCGGTGGCGAACAAATTTGATGGCGAGCGCTGGTGATCGTTCCGAAAGACATTGATTTGGATCAATAAATATACAAATTAGGATGCGTGGCACACGCCTTGCGTAATAGCTCCCCACTTGGCAACAAAACCAACGGGGGACAAACCAGTGACCGAGACATTCTACGAAGTGCTGCGCCGCCAGGGCATCACCCGGCGCAGTTTCCTGAAATTCTGTAGCCTGACGGCGACCTCGCTCGGGCTCGGGAGCGCCGCCGCACCGCGCATCGCCCACGCGCTGGAAACCAAGGCGCGAACGCCGGTGATCTGGCTGCACGGCCTGGAATGCACCTGCTGTTCCGAATCCTTCATCCGCTCGGCACACCCGCTGACCAAGGACGTCGTGCTCTCCATGCTCTCTCTCGACTACGACGACACGCTGATGGCCGCCGCCGGCCACCAGGCCGAGGCGATCATCGAAGAGGTCAAGAAGAAATACAAGGGCAATTACATCGTGGCGGTGGAAGGCAACCCGCCGCTCAACGAAGACGGCATGTTCTGCATCCACGGCGGCCGGCCTTTCGTCGAGGTGCTGAAGGAAACCTGCGCCGACGCCAAGGCGATCATCAGCTGGGGTGCCTGCGCCTCCTATGGCTGCGTGCAGGCTGCCAAGCCGAATCCGACCCGCGCCACGCCGGTGCACAAGGTGATTTCCGGCAAGCCGATCATCAACGTGCCGGGCTGCCCGCCGATTGCCGAGGTGATGACCGGCGTCGTCACCTACATGCTGACCTTCGACCGTATTCCCGAACTGGACCGCCAGGGCCGGCCGAAGATGTTTTACGGCCAGCGCATTCACGACAAGTGCTATCGCCGCGGCCATTTCGATGCCGGCCAGTTTGCCGAAGCCTGGGACGACGAGGGGGCACGCAAGGGTTACTGCCTCTACAAGATGGGTTGCAAGGGGCCGACCACCTACAACGCCTGCTCGTCGATGCGCTGGAACGGTGGCGTCAGCTGGCCGGTGCAGTCCGGCCACGGCTGTATCGGCTGCTCGGAGGAAGGCTTCTGGGACAAGGGCAGTTTCTACGACCGGGTGACCTCGATCACGCCGTTCGGTGCCGAAGCGAATGCCGACAGCATCGGCAAGGCTGCTGCCGGCACCGTCGGCGCCGCGATTGCCGCCCATGCCGCCGTGACGGCACTGGCCCGCGCCCGCCAGAAGGCCGGCGAACCTGCCAGCACCAGTGACGAACAGAAGGGGGAATAATTAGATGGCTGCTTACGAAACCCAGGGCTTCAAGCTCGACAACTCCGGCAAGCGCGTCGTCGTTGACCCGGTCTGCCGCATCGAGGGCCACCTGCGTGTCGAGGTGAATCTCGACGACAAGAACGTGATCCGCAACGCCGTGTCCACCGGCACCATGTGGCGCGGCCTGGAAGTGATCCTCAAGGGGCGCGATCCGCGCGACGCCTGGGCCTTCACCGAGCGCATCTGCGGCGTCTGTACCGGCACCCATGCGCTGACCTCAGTGCGTGCGGTCGAGGATGCGCTGTCCATCAAGATTCCGGAAAACGCCAACAGCATCCGCAACATCATGCAGTTGAACCTGCAGGTGCATGACCACTTGGTGCACTTCTACCATCTGCACGCGCTCGACTGGGTCGACGTGGTGTCGGCGCTGAAGGCCGATCCGAAAGCCACTTCGACGCTGGCCCAGAGCATCTCCAAGTGGCCGCTGTCGTCTCCGGGCTACTTCCGCGACATCCAGAACCGCCTGAAGAAATTCGTCGAATCCGGCCAGCTCGGCCCGTTCATGAACGGCTACTGGGGCAACCCGGCCTACAAACTGCCGCCGGAAGCCAACCTGATGGCCGTCGCGCACTACCTCGAAGCGCTCGATTTCCAGAAGGAAATCGTCAAGGTGCACACCATTTTCGGCGGCAAGAACCCGCACCCGAACTGGCTGGTCGGCGGCGTGCCCTGCGCCATCAACCTCGAAGGCACGGGGGCGGTCGGCGCGATCAACATGGAGCGCCTGAACCTAGTCAAGAGCATCATCGAGCGCTGCATCGAATTCACCGAGCAGGTCTACATTCCCGACCTGATCGCCATCGCCAAGTTCTACAAGGGCTGGCTGTACGGCGGCGGCCTGTCGGGCAAGAACGTCATGTCTTACGGCGACATCCCGGACAAGGCCAACGACTACTCGGCCAGCAACCTGCTGCTGCCGCGTGGCGCGATCATCAACGGCGACCTGTCCAAGGTGCATGAGATCGACCTCAAGGACCCGGAGCAGATCCAGGAATACGTTGCCCACTCCTGGTACAAGTACCCGGACGAAACCAAGGGCCTGCATCCCTTCGATGGCGTCACCGAACCGAGCTTCGTGCTCGGCCCGAACACCAAGGGCAGCAAGACCAACATCAAGGAACTCGACGAGGGCGGCAAGTATTCGTGGATCAAGGCACCGCGCTGGCGCGGCCATGCCATGGAAGTTGGCCCGCTGGCCCGTTACATCATCGGCTACGCCCAGGGCAACAAGGAGTTCAAGGAGCCGGTCGATGCGCTGTTGAAGGAACTCGACGCCCCGGTCACCGCGCTGTTCTCGACGCTGGGCCGCACCGCGGCACGCGGCCTGGAATGCCAGTGGGCGGCACACAAGCAGCTCTACTTCTTCGAGAAGCTGATGGCCAACCTGAAGGCCGGCGATCTCAATACGGCCAACATCGAGAAATGGGAGCCGAGCACCTGGCCGAAGGAGGCCAAGGGCGCCGGTTTCACGGAAGCCCCGCGCGGCGCGCTCGGCCACTGGATCAAGATCAAGGATACCAAGATCGACAACTACCAGTGCGTCGTGCCGACCACCTGGAACGGCGGTCCGCGCGACCACAAGGGCCAGATCGGCGCCTTCGAGGCGTCGCTGATGGATACCCCGGTGGCCAAGGCCGACGAGCCGCTGGAAATCCTGCGCACGCTGCATTCCTTCGATCCCTGCCTGGCCTGCTCGACGCACGTGATGAGCCCGGACGGCCAGGAAATGACGTCGGTCAAGGTCCGCTAAGCGGTCCGGAAAGGAGGCAATCATGCTCTCTCAACAGGACATGCTGGAGGCCGAGCGGCACGGTAAACAGGTCCGCTCGATCTATGTCTACGAAGCGCCGGTGCGCCTGTGGCACTGGATCAACGCGTTGTGCATGGTGGTGCTGGCGGTGACCGGCTATTTCATCGGCAAACCCTTGCCGACGGTGCCGGGCGAGGCGGCGGAGAATTTCGTCATGGGCTACATCCGTTTCGCCCATTTCGCCGCCGCCTACATTTTCGCCGTCGGCCTGCTCGGTCGGGTGTACTGGGCCATCGTCGGCAATCACCACGCCAAGCAGATTTTCCGCCTGCCGATCACCAATCCGCAGTGGTGGAGCGAAGTCTTCTTCGAGCTGCGCTGGTACCTGTTCCTCGAAAAGACGCCGAAGAAATACGTCGGCCACAACCCGATGGCGCAGCTGATGATGTTCTTCTTCTTCACGGTGCTCGCCGTCGGCATGGTGTTCACCGGTTTCGCGCTGTACAGCGAAGGCGCCGGGCTGGGCAGCTGGCAGGATGGGCTGTTCGGCTGGGTCATCCCGGCGCTGGGCGGTTCGATGCAAGTGCATAACCTGCACCGGCTGGGCATGTGGATCATGATGACTTTCGTGCTGGTGCATGTCTATGCGGCGATCCGCGAGGACATCATGAGCCGTCAATCGCTGATCTCCACGATGATCAGCGGCTGGCGGATGTTCAAGGACTAAAGAGTTTCCTTGCGTTAGCCCCGGGTGTGCGTGGTGGTGTGCCCGGGGCGCCTTTTTAGAGGTTTTCAATGATGACCAAACGCATTCTGGTCCTCGGTATCGGCAACATCCTGTGGGCAGACGAGGGTTTCGGCGTGCGCTGCGTCGAGGCGCTCAACGCCGGCTGGCAGTTTCCGCCGCAGGTGACGCTGATGGATGGCGGCACGCAGGGACTTTACCTGCTGCCCTACGTGCAGGAAGCCGACTGCCTGCTGGTGTTCGACGCGGTTGATTACGGTGACGAGCCGGGCCGCTTGCGCGAGGTGATCGGCGACCAGGTGCCGCGCTTCATGGGCGCCAAGAAGATGAGCCTGCACCAGACCGGTTTCCAGGAAGTGCTGATGGCGGCCGAACTGACCAACAAGCTGCCGAAGGAACTGGTGCTGATCGGCGTTCAGCCGGAAGAGCTGGAGGATTACGGCGGCAGCCTGCGTGAGGTGGTCAAGGCGCAGATGCGGCCAGCCCTCCATGTCGCCTTCAAGTGGCTGGAGCGCTGGGGTGCACCGGCCGCCATCCGTGAAGCTGTGGCCGACGGCATCACCGATCCGGCGCTGGCCATCGACGTTTACGAAGGCCAGCGGCCGGCCGCCGACCAGGCCTACCGCCTCGGCGATGCGCGTTTCCTGAATATGGAGACCGCGTAACATGTGCCTCGGCATTCCCGCCCAGGTCATCGACTGCGGCGAGCATTTCGCCCACTGCGTCGGGCGCAACGGCGAGCGGCGGATCGACCTCAGCCTGGTCGGGCCGCAGGCGCCGGGCAGCTGGCTGCTGACTTTCCTCGACGCGGCGCGCGAGGTGATCGACGCCGAGCGCGCCGCGGCAATCAACGCCGCACTCGATGCGCTCGATGCCGCCCAGGCTGGCGCCACCGATTTTTCCGCCTTCTTCGCCGATCTTGAGCGCGAACCCCAACTTCCCGATTTTCTGAGGACACACACATCATGAGCCTCCAACTCGTTGCCGGGCCGACCTCGCTCGAAAAGCTGGAAACGGCCATCGGCCGCATGGTCCAGAAGCACGGATTTTTTCAAATTTCGGCAAAATTTCCGGCCGACCGTAGCATTCCGGCGTTTCCGGCCGGGCTGACCGCCCTGCTGCTGACCGAGGACCCGCAGCGCAATCTCGAAGTGCTGGATGCCTGCGTGATCCTGCCCGAGGCGCTGAAGCCGCTCGGCACGCAGATTTCCCGCTGGGTCGCCGGGCCCGATGTGGCACCGGATCTGATGCAGCAATACGGCGTGGCGCGCGCGCCGGCCGTCGTCTTCCTGCGCGACGGCGTTTTCGTCGGCGTTCTCAACGGCATCCGCGACTGGGGCGACTATCAGCGCGAAGTTGCCCGTCTGCTTGAAGGTCCTGCTCAACCCAAGCCGATCGGCATTCCCGTTCGGGCCGAAACCTCACACGGAGCCTGCGCATGAACCCGTCTACGCTGCGTCCCTTCCCGATTTCCGTCGTCGCCATGGGCCCCGGCTCGCAGGGCGAGGAAGCGCCGGATTACCTGCCCATGCCCAAGGGCATGGAAACCTTCTCGCAACCGCGCCTGCCCGACAACGTGCCGCCCGAGGTGGTCAACCGGGCGGCCGAACTGCTCGGCGCCTACGTCGATCAGGCCGAGCAGGCCGGCTTTGCCGGCGGCGCCACGCTGAACCTGCGCGATCTCGACGCCACGCTGCGCGACGTCATCAACCAGTCGCTGGGTTTTGGCGAAGTCAGCGCCTTCACCACCGCACCCGAGCATTGGCGGGTGCAGGAAACGGCGTTTTCCGGCATCTGGCGCGTGCTGAAAGTGGCCGACGACGGCGCGATGGTCGTTGATCGCCTGGAAACCGGCGCCATCCCGGCAGCGCTGACCGACACCATGCGGCAGACCGCGCAAGCCGACCTGCCGCCGCCCGCCTACCCGGACGGCTGCATGAACGCCCAGGCCCTGGTCGAGGAAATCCGCATGCAGGCGGCCGGACGCAAGCCCGGCGAGGCGGCGCACGTCATCAACCTGACCCTGCTGCCGGTCAGCGATGCCGACCTCGACACGCTCTACGGCTGGCTCGGCCACCGCGACGTGTCGATCCTGTCGCGCGGCTACGGCAACTGCCGGATCACCAGCACGCGGCTGCAGAACGTCTGGTGGGTGCAGTACTTCAACAGCATGGATGCGCTGATCCTCAACTCCATCGAGAT
>JAHRYW010000010.1:12745-27786 GCA_020621865.1 Betaproteobacteria bacterium
TTCGCCGACCTGCCCGACGACTGGTGCTGCCCCGGCTGCGACGCGCCGCCGCACAAATTCATGGTGCTCGGCGAATGAAGATCTGGACGACCGACCCGTCGCCCGAACTGGTCGCCATCTTCGAGAGCATCGCCCGGACCCGGATGCACGACGTGCCGATCTGCAACCGCCTGCTGCAGGTCGAGGCGGTCGGCTTCCGGCGCACGCCGGACGGCCATTGGGCCGGGGCGATGGTCACGCCGTGGGCGATCAACCTGCTCTGCCTGCCCGGTCAGGCCGAAGGCTGGCCGGCGCTGGCCGCCTGCAGCAAGCATGAATGGCGTTTCCCGTCTGGCGACTACGAATTCACCGTCGCCGACGAGGCCAGCCTGGGTACTTACCACCTTTGCTCGCTGTTCTCGCCGGCCCTCGAATTCGACAGCCACGAAGCCGCCCGCCTGACTGCGCTGGCCGCCGTCCAGGCCCTGTTCGCCGGGCCGATCAGCGAACCGCCGCCGCCCGTCGCGACCAGCCGGCGCGCCTTTCTGGGGCTGGGGCGATGACCTCGGCCGGCCGCCTGGTCGTGCGCGGGCGCTACGCCGAGGGGCGCCTGCAGGATATCGCCGTCGACCTGCAACGCCCGTCGGTGACCCGGCTGTTCATCGATCAATTGCCCGACGCCGTGGCCAAGACGGTTCCCTATCTGTTCACGCTCTGTGCCCATGCCCAGCGCGCCGCTGCCCAGGCCGCCCTGGCCGTGGCGGAGGACCGGGCCCCGCGCGAGGCCGACAGCGCCGAACTGTGGATCGAAGTCCTGCACGAAAACCTCTGGCGCCTGCTGCTCGACTGGCCGCCGGCGCTCGGCCTGCCGCCCGAGAAGGATGCCTTCATCGCCTGGCGCGCCGCCCGGCACAGTGAGGAATGCCTGACCGTAACGCAGCGCCTGCTGGTCGAAACGCTGCACCCACTTTTTGAAAAATGCCTGAAAAAACTGGCTGACCGTAGCATTTCCGAAAATGACAGCCCGCCGGCCATGGCGCCCGAAGCCTGGCTGGCTTACTGGCAGGGGCTGTCGGATGCGATGCCCGCGATGCCCAAGCCGCACTCGATCCGTTCGCGGTTCATCGCCCGCCTGGCCGAGGTTGAGGCGGCGCTGGCCGGGCTGGCGACCAACGCGCCATTCCCGCTCGCCACCGCCGGCGGCGAGGGCTGGGGCGTGGCGCAGACGCTGACGGCGCGTGGCGTGCTGACCCACGCGGCGCACGTGGTCGACGGCAAGGTTGCCAGTTACCGCGTCCAGGCGCCGACCGACGGCTATTTTGCCGATGCCGCGGCGCTGACCTCCTTGCTCGGCAATTGCGAATTTGCTTCTCTGGATCAAGCAAAGCAGGGGCTGAATCAGGCCATACTGGCGCTCGATCCCTGTCTGCCCTACGAAGTGGAATTGAACGATGCATGAAATGTCGCTGGCCGAAGGTGTGCTGCAGCTGGTCGAGGACACCGCCCGGCGCGAAAGCGCCCGCCGGGTCAAGCTGGTGGTGCTGGAAATCGGCCGCCTGTCCTCGGTCGAGCCGGAAGCCATCCGTTTCTGCTTCGAGGCGGTGACGCATGGCGGCATCGCCCAGGGGGCGGCGCTGGAAATCATCGCCGTGCCGGGGGCGGGCTGGTGCATGCCCTGTGCCGAAACGGTGGCCATGGAAGAGTTGTATGGCGCCTGCCCGAAATGCGGCAGCCATCAGGTACAGCCGACCGGCGGGACGGAAATGCGGGTCAAGGAAATAGAAATCGAATAATCGGGAGACAAGAAATGTGTACGGTTTGTGGCTGCGGCGCAGGTGAAGTGAAGATCGAGGGCGGAGTGCACGCAAATTCGCACGAGCACACCCATGTCCATGAAGACGGCACGGTGCATACGCACAGCCACGGGCACGATCACGACCATGCCCACAGTCACGACGGCGCGGCGCTGGCTGCTGCGCACGGCCATGCGCACACGCATGCCGACGGGACGACGCATGTCCACGAGCATGTGCATCAGGGCGAGCACGCCCACGTGCATGGCCACGAGCACGACCATGTACACGCCGACGGCAGCACGCACAGCCATCCGCATGATCACGATCACGGCCATGAACACAGCCACGACCACGATCATCACCATCATCACGAACACGCTGTCGGCGGCGACCTCGACTACGGCACCGGCCCGGCCCGCGCCCATGTGCCGGGCATGTCGCAGGCGCGCATGGTCCAGATCGAGCAGGACATCCTGTCCAAGAACAACACCTACGCCAACGCCAACCGGCAATACTTCGACGAACGCGGCATCTTTGCGCTGAATCTCGTTTCCAGCCCCGGTTCCGGCAAGACCACGCTGCTCTGCAAGACCATCGAGCTGCTGAAGGATGCAGTGGCGATCAACGTCGTCGAAGGCGACCAGCAGACTGCCAATGATGCCGAACGCATCCGCGCCACCGGCGTCGCCGCGCTGCAGATCAACACCGGCAAGGGCTGCCACCTCGACGGCCACATGGTCGGCCACGCCATGCAGCGCCTGCAGCCGGCCGACGAATCGTTGTTCCTGATCGAGAACGTTGGCAACCTCGTCTGCCCGGCAGCCTTCGACCTCGGCGAGCACCACAAGGTCGCCATCCTGTCGGTCACCGAAGGCGAGGACAAGCCGCTCAAATACCCGGACATGTTCGCCGCCGCCGACGTGATGCTGCTCAACAAGTGCGACCTGCTGCCCTACCTCCAGTTCGACGCCGACCTGGCCGAAGCCAATGCCCGCCGGGTCAATCCCAAGCTGACCGTTTTCCGCGTCTCGGCCACCAGCGGCGATGGCCTCTCGGCCTGGCTGGACTGGATACGCTCCGGATTGCAAGCCCAACGCGCCAAGCGCACCGAATCCATCGACGCGCTGAAGCGCCGAGTAGCCGAACTGGAGCGGCAGCTGGCCGCGAAATAAGCCGCCGATGACCGGCCGGCTGTTCCGCATTCGTGGCCTGGTCCAGGGCGTCGGCTTTCGTCCCTATGTCTGGCGGCTAGCTACCGAACTCGGCCTGACCGGCTGGGTGCGCAACGACGGCAGCGGGGTGATTGCTACGGTCGGCGGCAAAAATTGGCCCATTTTCAAAAAACGCCTGCCGCTGGAGGCGCCGCGTCTGGCCCGCATCGACGCCATCGAGGACGAAGCGGCCGAGGTCAGCGGCGAAGGCTTTGCCATCCTGGCCAGCGAATCCGGCGAAGTGCAGACTGCCATCGGCCCCGACGCCGGCATCTGCCCCGACTGCGTCGCCGACCTGTTCAACCCGGCCAATCGCCGCTGGCGCTACGCCTTCACCACCTGCACCCACTGCGGCCCGCGCTACACGGTCAGCCGGCAGATTCCCTACGACCGGGTGTCGACCAGCCTGGCCGATTTCCCGCTCTGCGCCCCGTGCGCCGCCGAATACACCGCCCCGGCCGACCGCCGCTTCCATGCCGAAACCACCTGCTGCCCGGACTGCGGCCCGCAACTCGCGCTGCTCGATGCCGCCGGCCAGCCGCTGCCCGGCGACCCGATCACTGAAACCCTGCGCCTGCTGCGCGCTGGCAAGATCGTTGCCATCAAGGGGCTGGGCGGCTTCCACCTCGCCTGCGATGCGCGCAACGCCGCAGCCGTCGCCGAACTGCGCGAACGCAAGCAGCGCGAGGCCAAGCCCTTCGCGGTCATGGGTCTGAACGCCGCCTCGCTGGCCGCCTACGCCCGGATTGGCGACGACGAACTGGCGCTGCTGCACAGCGTCGCCGCGCCCATCGTGCTTTGCCCGAAGGGCGAAGCCGAACTGAAGGGTATCGCCCCCGGCCTCGCCTGGCTCGGCGTCACGCTGCCGGCGACGCCGCTGCACCTCTTGCTCTGGCACGAAGCCGCCGGCCGCCCGCTCGGCGCCGATTGGCTAGCCGACGCCAGCGACCTGCTGCTGGTCATGACCAGCGCCAACCCGCACGGCGAGCCGCTGGTCATCGCCAACGACGAAGCATTCGAGCGTCTCTCAGCCATCGCCGACGCCTACCTGCTGCACAACCGCGACATCGTCATCCGCTGCGACGATTCCGTCGTCCGGGCCGGGCCGGCCTTCATCCGCCGCGCCCGTGGCTACGTGCCGGTGCCAATCCCTTTGGCTGACGACGGCCCGACTGTGCTGGCGCTCGGCGGCTACCTGAAGAACACTGTCTGCGTGATGAAGGGCCGCGAAGCCTTCCTCTCGCAGCATGTCGGCGGCCTCGACAATGCCGCCGCCATCGGCTTCCTTGAAGAAACGGTCGGCCACCTGCTGGCCATCCTCGACGTTCGGCCGCAGATCATCGCCCACGACCTGCACCCCGATTTCCCCTCCACTCATCTCGCCCTGCGCCTGGCCGAAGAGCTTGGTGTTCCGGCCGTCGCCGTCGGTCACCACCAGGCCCATATCGCCGCAATCTGCGCCGAACATGGCGTCAACGAGCCTATCATCGGGCTGGCGCTGGACGGCGTCGGTCTCGGCCCGGACGGCGGCGCCTGGGGCGGCGAACTGCTGCGCCTGGACGGTGCCGACTGCCAGCGCCTCGGTCATCTCCAGCCGCTGGCCATGCCCGGTGGCGACCGCGCCGCCAAGGAACCGTGGCGCATGGCCGTCGCCGCCCTGCACGGCGCCGGCCTCGGCTACCGCGTCGGCGGCTGGATCAAGCAGTACTACCCGAGCCGCGACCCCGGCCCGCTACTGACCATGCTCGCCCGCAACCTGCGCTGCCCGCCGACCACCAGCCTCGGCCGCTGGTTCGACGCCGCCGCCGGCCTGCTCGGCCTGCGTGACCTGATGCAGTACGAAGGCCAGGCGGCGATGGAACTCGAAGGCCTGGCTGCCCGCCACGGCCCGGTTGCGCCGCTGGCCGGCGGCTACGCCCTGCGCGAGGACGGTAAGGTGCTCGACTTCTCACCGCTGCTGCCCGCCATGCTGGGCTGCAAGGACAACGCCGCCTACGGCGCCGCCCTGTTCCACGCCACCGTCGCTGCCGGCCTTGCCGCATGGGCAAATGCTATCCCCCAAGGGGACTTCCTGCAGGGCTCGGTCGCTCCGAAAAGAGAGGCAAAAATCGCCATAAGCGGCGGCTGCGCGATGAACGCCGTGCTGATGACTACCCTGCGTCGTCACCTCGAAAGCAGCGGTCTTCAGCTGCTTGAAGCACGTCAGGCGCCTCCCAACGATGGCGGTCTAGCGTTGGGGCAGGCGTGGGTTGCACGGAAGACATAAGCAACGTGTGACGAAAGCGTGTGCGTCGAGGAGCTACCCGAATGGCGGGTTTGCTATTTTGCGAACGTGAAGAATCGACCCTTGGCGGACATTTACCCTTGCCCGCTAGCTTCATTTTGGTTTGAGAAATTCTCAACATAGAATTGGCGAAGCCGTGCCCCAGTAACTAATAGGATAGAGGCCAGCACCGGTCCTCCTCCTGAACTCAGCGTTCCCATTAACAAATGGGAAGCGCTCCCCACAGTAGCGAATTCTTCTGCTAAACGTGGATGGCTGATAGCAAAGAACAGAGTTGCGAACGCAATGCCGACCAATAGACCCGCCCAGACCACTTTCGGGATTGAACTGAGGCCTTTGATAGATGGGAAAGCGAAAGTTAGCCACCATACTGCGCTTAAACCAGCTCCGGGAATCATAAGTACAGCTGTGAAGAAGAGCCACGAACCGTTAAATTGCTGATGTTGGTAAATGCCAGCAACTGAAGCGAATAGCCCGAGAGTGAAGAATAGTGTGGTGGGAAGCAGCAGCCACAAGCATATTGCAATCACGACCGCATTCAGCAAATGCCGCCCTGATTGGTGTAGTGAGAACATGAATGCTCCTTGCTGAACACAGCCAGCACGCAATTAAGAAACAATCATATCGCATACTATCCGTCTGCTTTTGGCCGCGAGGAGAAGTTCACGTTGGCTTTTCAAAGCGGATGTCGATCTTGAACAGCACGCTTGGATCAGCCCGATCAGTTTTTCCCTGAGCCCTTGCAAAAATGCTCTTCGGCCATTCCAGCAGCGACTTCCCACAGTGCAGGCGCGCCGCGTTCGATTGGTGGTTGGCAGCGTGAGGTGACTTGTTCGAGCGTCACTTCGCACTCTATCCAGGTGCCGCCATCGGTCGCAGCGTTGTGCAGCATCGGCTGAAAACGATCAAGTGCTTTGGCAAATTTCGCGTCATCGCTTTCGGCGGCCTCGAACTCGAACCATAGTTTGCGGAATTCGGCGGCTTGCGCGTCCGGGAGCAGGCCGAAGAGGCGCTCGGCGGCCAGTTGTTCGCGCTCTTCCTGTCCGGCGTGGGTGGCTGGCAGGTGGAAGGGGACGTCGCCAGCGTCGATTTCGACGATATCGTGAATCAACAGCATTTTTACGACGCGCATCACGTCGACCGATCCGGCTGCGTGCTCGGCGAGTACCAAGGCGTACATGGCGAGGTGCCACGAATGCTCGGCGCTGTTTTCACGGCGCGAGCGATCAATCAGTGGCGACAGGCGGATGACGCTTTTCATTCGATCGATTTCCCTGAGGAAAGCCAGTTGTCGTTCCAGGTTGGGTGTTGTCACTTTGCGTCGGTCGAATATGGATTGCGAGTTGGCCGAGTCTATCAGGGTGGCCAACTGCTCGTTGAATCGAGCTGGCTGCCTTGGCCAGATATTGGCCTGTTGCTTGGCGCGTTGCGTATTGGACTTAGCTTGCCTGGTTTTGTGGCTGGACAAAGCAGCCTAAAACCGTAATTTCCTGAGCCTGTCCTGTCCGAAGTATCTACTCCCCAAGTCTGACAAGCGCCTGATCACCTGACTGCTCGAAGTGGAAAGGCTATGCCGCCATTTTGGCCGCCTAATTTTTTCAAGTTATTGAAAATACGTGAAATTTATTTCTGGTCCGCTTGTTGCTGATATAGGCGCCAATAAAACGATTGCCAGATCCCCAGCAGAGAGGCGTGTCGGTCGGTGACCGATGTGAAAGCAAAAAAAGGGGAGATCCATGGCCAACCAAAATCTGATTTCGCTGGAACAGGACGAGCGCATCGAGGCTGCTGCCGCGCGCTTGTCGATGGACCGGCGTGAGTTCCTGCAATTCTGCGCCGCGCTGGCGACGACACTCGGGCTGCCGCAAGGGGCGGATGCCGCGGTCGCCGAGGCGGTCGCCACCAAGAAGCGGCCGAGCGTCATCTGGCTGCATTTCCAGGAATGTACCGGGTGCACCGAGTCCATCCTGCGCGCCGAGCATCCGACGCTGGAAAAGCTGATCCTCGACGTCATCTCGCTCGATTACCACGAGACGTTATTTGCAGCGGCCGGCCACCAGGTCGAGGCGGCGCGCAAGACGGCGATGGCCGAGAACAAGGGCAAGTACATCCTCGTCGTCGAAGGGGCGATTCCGACCAAGGATGGCGGCGTCTATTGCAAGATCGGCGGCAAGACGGCGATCGAACTGCTGACCGAATGCGCCGCCGACGCGGCCGCGGTGATTGCCATTGGTTCCTGCGCCTCATGGGGCGGCATGCCGTCGACGATTCCGTCGATTCCCGGGGCGACCTCCAGCCCCACCGGCTCCAGCGGCGTGGCCCAGGTGCTCGGCAAGCCGGTGGTGACCATTCCCGGCTGCCCGCCCAATCCGTACAACTTCCTGTCCACGGTCGTCCATTTCCTGACCTTCGGCAAACTGCCGGAAGTCGATGACAAGGGCCGGCCGAAGTTCGCCTATTCCCGCCTGATCCACGAAAACTGCGAGCGCCGCGCCCACTTCGACGCCGGCCGCTTTGCCATGGAATTCGGCGACGAAGGCCACCGCAAGGGCCACTGCCTGTACAAGCTGGGCTGCAAGGGGCCGGAAACCTACGCCAATTGCTCGGTCATCATGTTCGGCGATGCCGGTGCTGGCACCTGGCCGGTCGCCTGCGGCCACCCCTGCATCGGCTGTACCGAGCAGGGCGTCGGCTTCCAGAAGCCGATCCACACCGTCGCCAAGCTGAAGAACATCGAGCCCTCCGCCTTCCTGCCGCGCATCGTCGAGGAAAAGGGCGTCGGCGCGACGCTCGGTTCGGCCGCCGTGCTGGCCGCCGTGGCTGGGGCTGCGGCCGGCGCCGGGGCGATGGTCGCCAAGAATCTCGGCCTGTCGCACAAGGCCGAGCAGATGGAAGAAGCCAAGAAGTCCGGCGAAAAAACGGAGGTCTGACATGACGTCCCGTCGAAATTTCCTGAAGGGCTGCCTGGCCGGCGGCGCCGCGGCGGCTTCGGTCGTGCTGCCCGAAACGGCCTGTGCCCGCGACACGCTGCAAAGACCGCCGGAAGGACTCGGCCTGCTCTACGACGCCACGCTGTGCGTTGGCTGCCAGGCCTGCGTCGCGGCCTGCAAGCAGGTCAACGAGAACCCGGCCGAATTCTCGGCGGTGGACAAGCTGTGGGATACGCCGCTCGATACGACCGGCCACACCTTCAACCTGATCAAGATGTACCGCCATGGCACGATGGAAACGAAGGACGCCGAGCAAAACGGCTTCTCCTTCATGAAGACCTCGTGCATGCACTGCGCCGACCCGTCCTGCGTCTCGGCCTGCCCGGTGTCGGCGATGACCAAGGACCCGGTGACCGGCGTCGTCGGCTACGATCCGGACGCCTGCATCGGCTGCCGCTACTGCGTCGCCGCCTGCCCGTTCGGCATTCCCAAGTACCAGTACGACTCGCCAACCGGCAAGATCGGCAAGTGCGAGCTGTGCCGGCATCGCCACAAGGACGGCCATTACTCGGCCTGCGCCGAAGTTTGCCCAACCGGCGCCACGCTGTTCGGTCGCACCGAGGACCTGCTGGCCGAAGCCAAGCGCCGGCTGGCCTTGAAGCCGGGCGAATGGACGACCATTCCGCGCGGCCGCCTGCGCCATGCCCAGGAGAAAGTGCTGGCCGGTGGCGAGGACGGCAAGGGCCAGAAGCATCGCCATGGCTGGCGCGACGAGCCCGACCAGAGCTACCAGGCCCAGGTCGGCAACTACCTGCAGCACGTCTATGGCGAGACCGAATACGGCGGCACCCAGGTGCTGAAACTGTCGGCGGTCAATTTCCAGAAGGCCGGGATGCCCGATCTGCCGCCAAAATCCTCGGCGGCGACCTCGGAAACCATCCAGCACACGCTGTACGGCGGCCTGATCATGCCGCTCGCCGTGCTGGCCGGGCTGACCTGGGTTGCCAAGCGCAACGTCGTGCCGGAAGACCAGGAAAAGAAGGGAGATCAATCATGAGCGCCCATCATCCCGCCGCCCCGGTTGGCGGCAAGCTGTTCAACACGGCGACGCTGATTTGCGGCGTGCTGATCGCGGCGATGATCGCCGTGCTGTTCGTCCGCTTCATCTTCGGACTCGGCGCGGTGACCAACCTGAACGACGGCTACCCGTGGGGCATCTGGGTCATCTTCGACGTGATCATCGGCTCGGCCTTCGCCTGCGGCGGCTTCTCGGTCGCCATGCTGGTCTATATCTTCAACCGCGGCCATTACCACCCGCTGGTCCGTCCGGCTTTGCTGGCCAGCCTGTTCGGCTACACGCTGGCCGGTGTCGGCGTGCTGTTCGACCTTGGTCGCTGGTGGAATTTCTGGCACATCCTGTGGCCGGGCTACGCTAATCCCAATTCGGTGATGTTCGAGGTGGCGGTCTGCATCTCGGCCTACATCACGGTGATGTGGATCGAGTTCTCGCCGGTCTTCATGGAGCAGTGGGGCCTGAAGGTGCAGAAGCAGAAACTGGAGAAGGTGCTGTTCTTCTTCATCGCCCTCGGCACGCTGCTGCCGATGATGCACCAGTCCTCGCTCGGCACCATGCTGGTGGTCATGGGGCCGCAGGTCAATCCGCTGTGGCAGACGCCCATCGTGCCGCTGCTCTACCTGCTGTCGGCGATCACCATCGGCTACGGCATCGTGCTGTTCGAATCCTGCGTCGCCGCTTCGGCCTACCGTCGGGAAATCGAAATGCACCTGCTGCAACCGATGGCCAAGATCATGCTCGGCGTGCTGGCCGCCTTCCTCGCCGTGCGCTTCGGCGACCTGGTCGTGCGCGGTGCGCTCGGCCATGCCCTGAAGCCCAGCCTCGAAGCCTTTTTCTTCTGGCTGGAAATGGCCTGCTTCATCGCCCCGTTCGCCATCGTCGGCACGCCGGCCGGGCGGCGCAATCCGGCCCGCCTGTTCGTCGCCGGCGTCGCGATCATGTTTGGCGGCGTGCTGCTCCGCGTCAATGGCTTCCTGATCGGCTACGACACCGGGCTGGGCGTCGACCACGGCTGGAACTATTTCCCGAGCGTCGCCGAAATGCTGGTCACCCTCGGCATGTTCGCGCTCGAAGTGCTCGGCTACATCATCATCACCCGTCGCTTCCCGGTTCTGCCCCGGGTCGAGGCGGCACACTGAATCCAGGGATAGGAGAACAACATGAACAAACGTGTCACCATCGACCCGGTCACCCGTATCGAGGGTCACCTGCGCGTCGACGTCGAGGTCGACGGCGGCCGCGTCAAGAAGGCCTGGGCCTCAGGCCAGATGTGGCGGGGCGTCGAGAACATCCTGATCGGCCGCGACCCGCGCGACGCCTGGGCGATCACCCAGCGCATCTGCGGCGTGTGCACCACCGTGCATGCCATCGCTTCGGTACGCGCTGTCGAGAACGCGCTGCAACTCGAAATTCCGGTCAACGCGCAGTACATCCGCAACATGATCATCCTGGCTCATGCCGTGCATGATCACATCGTCCATTTCTACCACCTGTCGGCGCTCGACTGGGTCGACGTCGTCTCGGCGCTGAAGGCCGATCCGGAAAAGACGGCCAGCCTGGCGCAGAGCCTGTCCAACTGGAACGGCAATTCCAAGGCCGAATTCGTCAAGGTTCAGGAGCGCCTGAAGGGCTTCGTCGGCACCGGCCAGCTCGGCATCTTCACCAACGGCTACTGGGGCCACCCGGCGATGAAGCTGACGCCGGAAGTGAACCTGCTCGCCGTCAGCCACTACCTGCAGGCGCTGGAAGTGCAGCGCTACGCCAGCAAGATCGTCGCCGTGCTCGGCTCCAAGTCGCCGCACATCCAGAACGTCGCGGTCGGCGGCGTGGCCAACCCGCTGGCCACCGACGCCCAGTCGGTGCTGACCATCGAGCGCCTGCTGGCGATCAAGGAATGGATGCTGAAGCTGGAAGACTTCGTCAAGAACGTCTACCTGATCGACGTCGGCGCCATCGGCGGCTTCTACGCCGACTGGACCAAGTACGGCAAGGGCATCACCGACTACCTGTCGGTGCCGGATATCCCGCTTGACGGCAAGGGCACCCAGTTCGCGCTGCCCGGGGGCTACATCGAGGGTGGCAAGCTGGACAGCTACAAGCCGATCAAGACGTTCAACGACCAGTATTTCACCGACGGCGTTTCGGAAGCGATCAAGCACTCCTGGTACAACTACAGCGCCGGCAACGACAAGTCGCTGCACCCGTACAAGGGCGAAACGACGCCGAACTACACCGATTTCCAGGACGACGGAAAGTATTCCTGGCTGAAGTCGCCGACCTTCTACGGCAAGCCGATGCAGGTCGGCCCGCTGCCGCGCGTGATGAACATGCTGGCCGCCGGCCACGAACCGACCAAGAAATACGCCACGGCGGCGCTCGATCTGGTGTCCAAGGTTGCCGGCGCCAAGGTCGGCGTCGACGCACTGCATTCGACCATCGGCCGCCATGCGGCGCGGGCCGTCGGCTGTGCGGTGCAGGTCGATGAACTGATCAATCAGTGGGATCTGCTGCTCGCCAACATGGCCAAGGGCGACCTCAAGACCTTCAACCGGCCGGTCTTCCCCAAGGGCGAGCAGATGGGTGTCGGCTTCCACGAAGCGCCGCGCGGCGTACTGTCGCACTGGGTGGTCATCGATTCGGGCAAGATCAAGAACTACCAGTGCGTCGTGCCGACCACCTGGAATGCCGCGCCGCGCAACGAGAAGGATCAGCCCGGCGCTTACGAGGCCTGCCTGATCGACAACCCGGTGGCCGATCCCGAGAAGCCGCTGGAAGTGCTGCGCACGGTGCACTCCTTCGACCCCTGCCTGGCTTGCGCCGTGCATGTGGTCGACCAGGAGAACAACCCGGTAGTGACGGTCAAGGCGGTTTGATCAACCGCAATGGAACTCTGCGTTTGGGGCGCGACAATGCTCGCGCCCCTTTTTTTGGAAACTGAGCATGCGTATCGTCGTATTGGGAATCGGCAACATCCTGCTGACCGATGAAGGCGTCGGGGTTCGGGTCGTCGAAGCACTGGAGCGCGACTATGTCCTGCCGCCGGAAGTCGAGGTCATCGATGGCGGCACCTGCGGCATGGAAATGCTGGAGCAGCTGGAAAATCTCGACGGCCTGATCGTCGTCGACTGCGTGCGCTGCAAGCAGCCGCCGGCGACGCCGGTCTTGTTGAAGGGCGACGATGTGCCGGTCTTCTTCAAGACCAAGCTGTCGCCGCATCAGGTCAGCCTGTCCGATGTGCTGGCCAGCCTGCAATTCACTGACCGGGCGCCGAAGACGATCGCCATCGTCGGCATGCAGCCGGTCAGCATGTCCTTGGGCATGGAGCTGTCGCCGGAAGTGGCGGCAAAAGTGCCGGAACTGGTTGCCATGACCATCGCTGAACTGCGTCTGCTCGGCATCGACGCCAAGGTCCGCGCCTGATGTGCCTGTCGATTCCGAAACGCATTGTCGAATGGGAAGGCACGGGCGAAAATGCGGGAGATTTCGCCTGGGTCGATCGAGATGACCAAAGCGGCCAGCGCGAGCGCATCAACATGATGTTGATCGGCCCGCAGCCGGTCGGCACCTGGGTGCTGACGTCGCTGGGTCTGGCGCGCGAGGTGGTCGAGGATGGGCAGCGCTCGCTGATCGAGGATGCGCTGGCCGCCCTCGCTGCGTCGCTGGAGGGCGAGTTTGATCCATCGCAGCATTTCACGGACCTCAATCGCCTGCATGACTGAACGCATTCGCACCCCCGCCCTGGCGCCGCCGCCGATCCGCCCGGCCGTGCCGCGCGTCGGCGACCCGACAGCCTTCCTCGAAGCGCATTACCGCCACGTCTGGCAGACGCGCATGCATGACATGCCCTTCATCAATCCGGCGCTGGCTGTCGAGGCCATCGGCTTCGCCCGCCATGAGGGCGACTGGCTGGGTGTCGTGATCACGCCGTGGTTTTTGAACCTGCTGCTGGTTTCCGGTGGTGGCCAGCTGTGGGGCGACATCCCGGCCGGTGAGCGGCGCTATCTGAACCTGCCTTGCGGCACGCTGCAATTCATTGCCGACGACGATCCGGATATCGGCCCCTACCAGTATTGCCCGCTGATTGCGCCGGTCACTGACCTGGCTGACATGGCGCAGGCACGCCTGGTTGCCGATGACGCGCTGAGGACTGTTTTTGCCGCGCCAGCCGCTGCGCCGGTGCCGGATGTGCCGCCCGTTGCCGAGGAAAAACCGGCGGTGTCGCGGCGCGGTTTTTTCCGGCGTCTGGCAGGCAAGCGCGATTGATTCCCAACAGGTAGTATCTCCCCTACAAAAAGAACGGTGAGGAGCAAATCGAATGTGTCTGGCAATTCCTGCGCAGATCGTTGAACTGCGCGACGGCGACAACGCGCTGGTCGATCTGGCCGGCGTCAAGAAGGAAATCTCGCTGGCCCTGGTCGAGGGCGTGGCGGTTGGCGATTATGTGATCGTCCATGTCGGCTACGCGCTGAACAAGCTCGATCCCGAAGAGGCGGCCAAGACGCTGAAGTTGTTTGCCGAAATGGGCGAACTGGCCTTCGCCGACGAAAATCCGACCATCCACTGATGAAGTACATCGACGAGTTCCGCGACGGCGAGGTCGCCAAGGGCCTGGCCGAAGCCATCCGCCGCGAGGCGAATCCGGCGCGCAGCTACCATTTCATGGAATTCTGCGGCGGCCACACCCACGCCATTTCGCGCTACGGCGTTTCCGACCTGCTGCCAGCCAACGTCAAGATGATCCACGGCCCTGGCTGCCCGGTCTGCGTGCTGCCGATCGGCCGCGTCGACCAGGCGATCCGCCTGGCCCTCGAACAAGGCGTCACGCTATGCACCTACGGCGACTGCCTGCGCGTACCGGCTTCCGATGCCTTGTCGCTGATGAAGGCCAAGGCGCGCGGCGGCGACATCCGGATGGTTTATTCCAGCGCTGACGCCGTGGCGCTGGCCCAGAAGAACCCGGACAAGCAGGTCGTCTTCTTCGCTATCGGCTTCGAGACGACGACGCCGCCGACGGCCGTGGCGATCAAGCAGGCGGCGGCGCTCGGCCTGAAGAATTTCTCGGTGCTCTGCTGCCACGTGCTGACGCCGTCGGCCATCTCCAGCATCCTCGAATCGCCGGAAGTGCGTCAGTGGGGCACCGTGCCGCTCGACGGCTTCATCGGCCCGGCGCACGTGTCGACGATCATCGGCAGTCGGCCCTACGAATTCTTCGCCGAGGAATACCGCAAGCCGGTCGTCATCGCCGGCTTCGAGCCGCTCGACGTGATGCAGGCGATCAAGATGCTGATCCGCCAGGTCAACGAAGGCCGGGCCGAGGTCGAAAACGAATTCGCCCGCGCCGTCAGCCGTGACGGCAATCTGAAGGCGCAGCAATTGGTCGCCGAAGTGTTCGAGATGCGGAAGAATTTCGAATGGCGCGGCTTGAATATCCTGCCCTACTCGGCGCTGCGCATTCGCAGCCAGTTCGCCGAATTTGATGCCGAAAAGCGCTTTCCGCTGGGCTATGCCTCGGTGCCGGATCACAAGGCCTGCGAATGCGGGGCGATCCTGCGCGGGGTCAAGCGGCCACAGGACTGCAAGATATTCGGGACGGTGTGTACGCCGGAGAATCCTGTTGGTTCCTGCATGGTTTCTTCCGAAGGGGCTTGCGCGGCGCATTACACGTATGGGCGGTATAAGGATGTGGCCTGACGCGGCGGGTGGCTTTCCTCAAGCTGTGTTTTCCGCGCTTGAGGCGCGGGCGTACTTTCTTTTGCTTCGCCAAAA
>JAHRYW010000010.1:28056-28911 GCA_020621865.1 Betaproteobacteria bacterium
TTTCGGGTCCCCCTGAGAGGCGCTGAGCAACGCAGGCGGGCCGGGGGCTTTCGGCTGGCGGTGTTTGAGCCGCAGGCGAGTTTAGCCAGCCGCCCGGCCCACCGAGTAGCGCAAGGGACCGGCGTAGCCGGCGCCGACCCGGGGGTCGCCTTTTCTTTGGCTACTTTCTTTTGGCGAAGCAAAAGAAAGTACGCCCGCCCTCAAGGCGGAAAGCGCGGCCTGAAATAGCAACCAACCCAAAAAATTATCCCCACACCCCCATGACCCAAACCCGAAAAAACTACGTCCGTCCCCTCGACATCAAACACGGCCAGGTCGACATGGCCCACGGCTCCGGCGGCCGGGCGATGGCGCAATTGATCGAGGAACTGTTCGCCAAGCATCTTGGCAACGAGTACCTGGCACAGGGCGACGACGGCGCCTTGTTGCCCCACCCGGGCGAGGGCCGGCTGGTCATGGCCACCGACTCGCATGTCGTCTCGCCGCTGTTCTTCCCGGGCGGGGACATCGGCTGCCTGTCGGTGCATGGCACGATCAACGATGTAGCCGTGATGGGAGCGAGGCCGCTGTACCTGTCGGCCGGCTTCATCCTCGAAGAAGGCTTCAAACTCGCCGATCTGGCGCGCATCGTGCAAAGCATGGCAGCGGCGGCCAAGGCGGCCGGGGTGCCGGTGGTGACCGGCGATACCAAGGTCGTCGAGCGCGGCAAGGGCGACGGGGTGTTCATCACGACCACCGGCGTCGGCGTCGTGGCGCCGGGCATGGAGCTCTCCGGCCGCAGTGCCAAACCGGGCGACGTGATCCTGGTTTCCGGCACGCTGGGCGATCACGGCATGGCGATCATGGCCGAGCGCG
>JAHRYW010000010.1:28921-46722 GCA_020621865.1 Betaproteobacteria bacterium
ATCCTGGTTTCCGGCACGCTGGGCGATCACGGCATGGCGATCATGGCCGAGCGCGAGAGCCTGGGTTTCGAGTCGCCGATCGTTTCGGATTCGGCGGCGCTGCATGGCCTGATCGAAGCGATGCGGGCCAGTGGCGCCGATCTCCATGTGTTGCGCGACCCGACGCGCGGTGGGCTGGCGACGACGCTGAACGAAATCGCCAAGCAATCCGGCGTCGGCATGATGCTGCAGGAGAAGGCCCTGCCGGTCACGCCGGCGGTCGAGGCGGCTTGCGAATTTCTGGGATTGGACCCGCTTTATGTGGCCAACGAAGGCAAACTGGTCGCGATCTGCGCCGAACAGGATGCCGAAAAGCTATTGGCCGCGATGCAGGCCCATCCACTCGGGGCCAATGCGGCCATCATCGGGGCGGTGCATGCCGACGAGCACCACTTCGTGCAGATGACCACCGCCTTCGGCGGCCGGCGGATCGTGGATTGGCTGAGCGGCGAGCAACTGCCGCGGATTTGCTAAGAGGCGCTCAGTGGCGCAGCGCGATCATCACCGACTGCACGTCGCCGACCTCGGAAATGACGAGTTCGCGGGCGTCGGCCAGGTTGTCGGCGTTGCGGATGTGAAACAGGTCGCGACGACCATCCGGGTAGCGGACGGCGGCGACGTATTCCGGGCGCGGCGCGCGGGAAGGCAGGGTGTTGTGTTGCTTGGCGGCTTTTTGTTGCGCTTGCATGGTACTTCCCCTCTTTCTTTTTTGTTGCAGCGCATCGTAGGCAGGCTTTGCAACATCAGAAATATCGCCAAAGTTATAGAGTTATGCGGGCTGGAAACGCAGGCCCCGCAAAGCCTTCGCCCGTCTGCAATCAGCTCGCCGGCATGATTTGTAAAGAAATGTAAAACATGCGAATTCTTTTCATTACCCACAGTTTCAACAGCCTGACCCAGCGTCTTTTCTGCGAGCTGACCGAGCAGGGGCACGAGGTCAGCATCGAGTTCGACATCGCCGATTCGGTGACCGAGGAGGCGGTGGCGCTGTTCAAGCCCGATCTGATCCTGGCGCCCTTCCTGAAGCGGGCGATTCCGGAGGCGATCTGGTCGCGCCATCGTTGCCTGATCGTGCATCCCGGCATTGTTGGCGACCGTGGCCCGTCGGCGCTCGACTGGGCGATCCGCAATGGCGTCGGCGAATGGGGAGTGACGGTGCTGCAAGCCGAAGCCGAGATGGATGCCGGCCCGGTTTGGGCCTCGGCGACCTTCCCGATGCGCGCCGCCCGCAAGGCCTCGATCTACCGCAACGAGGTGACCGAGGCGGCGGTGCGGGTCGTGAATGCTACGGTCGCCCGGCAAAATGACCCAAATTTCAAACCCGAGCGCGTGCCGGGCCAGGCTCATGCCTTGATGACGCAAACCGACCGCCGCATCGACTGGCTAACGGAAAGCAGCGCCACCGTGCTGGCCAAGCTGAATGCGGCCGACGGTTTCCCGGGTGTGGCTGACGAGTTGTTCGGCCAGCCCTGTCATCTGTTCGACGCCTGGCCGGAAGCGACGCTGAAGGGCGAGCCGGGCCAATTGATCGGCCGGCGCGAGACGGCCATTCTCCGGGCGACGGCCGACGGCGCCGTGTGGATAGGCCACGTCAAACCGGCCGGCGGTATCAAGCTGCCGGCGACGCTGGCTTGCCCGGCGGCCGGCGAATTGCCGGAACTGCCCTTGGCCGGCTGGTGGAAATCGCCGACCGCGACCTGGCAGGATATCGCCTACGAAGAAGCCGGTGGCGTCGGTTTCCTCAGCTTCGAGTTCTACAACGGCGCGATGAGCACGGCGCAGTGCCAGCGGCTGACCGCGGCATTCAACTGGGCGACGACGCAGCCGACCAAGGTCATCGTGCTGCGCGGCGGCAGCGATTTCTGGTCCAACGGCATCCATCTGAACACCATCGAGGCGGCCGAAAGCCCGGCCGACGAGTCGCTGGCCAACATCAACGCCATCGACGATCTGGCCGAAGCCATCCTGCGCTGCGAAACGCAACTGACGGTGGCCGCGGTTGGCGGCAATGCCGGCGCCGGCGGCTGCTTCCTGGCGCGTGCCGCCGACTTCGTCTGGGCCCGTGACGGCGTGATGCTCAACCCGCACTACAAGAATATGGGCAACCTGTACGGTTCCGAGTTCTGGACCTACCTGTTGCCACCGCGCGTCGGCGACGAGGGCGCCAAGGCCATCATGCGCCACCGCTTGCCGATGACGGCGCCGGAGGCGGTCAAGCTCGGTTTCTACGACGCCTGCCTGCCCGGCCCCGGCTTTGCCGTCGATGTCGCCCGCCGGGCGGCCGAACTGGCCGCCGCGCCGGACATCGCCGAACGGCTGGCCGCCAAGCGCGCCAAGCGTCAGGCCGACGAGGCGGCCAAGCCGCTGGCCGCCTACCGGGCCGAGGAATTGACCGAAATGCGGCGCAATTTCTATGGTTTCGACCCCTCCTACCACGTCGCGCGCTATCATTTCGTCTCCCGGTCGGCGCATTCCTGGACCCCGCGCCACCTGGCCCGACACCGCGATCTCGACTGGAAAATCCCCGCATGAGCCCGACCGTGCTGCGCAAGTTGCCCGCCATCCTCGTCGTCGACGACGAGGTGCGCTCGCAGGAGGCCCTGCGCCGCACGCTGGAAGAAGATTTCGAGGTGCTCTGCGCCTCCGGCGCCGACGAGGCGATGGCGATTCTGGAGCGCGAGCAGCTGATCGCCGGCATCCGCATCATCCTCTGCGACCAGCGCATGCCGGGCACCACCGGCGTCCAGTTCCTGCGCGAAGTGCGCGGCCGCTGGCCGGACATCGTCCGCATCATCCTCTCCGGCTACACCGATGCCGAGGACATCATCACCGGCGTCAACGAGGCCGGCATCTGGCAATACCTGTTGAAGCCCTGGCAGCCCGAGCAGCTGCTGCTGACCCTGCAGCGCGCCGCCGAAGTCTGGCGCCTGCAGCAGGAAAACCAGCGCCTGTCGCTCGACCTGCGCACCGCCGAGCCGGTGCTCAAGCGCCAGGTCGACCACAAGCAGGAGAAGGTCAAGAGCAACTTTGGCCTGGCCGCCCTGATCCGCGCGCCGGGCAGCCCGATCAACGCCGTCTGCGACCTGGTCGGCCGCGTTGCGCCCTTCGACCTGTCGATCATGGTCACCGGCGAATCCGGCACCGGCAAGGAAATGATCGCCCGCGCCATCCACTACGAAAGCCGGCGCGCCAGCAAGGCCTTCGTCACCGAAAACTGCGGTGCCCTGCCTGACACACTGCTCGAATCCGAACTGTTCGGCTACAAGCGCGGCGCCTTCACCGGGGCGGTCGAGGACCGTGTCGGCCTGTTCCAGCAGGCCGACGGCGGCACGTTGTTCCTCGACGAAATCGGCGAGACCAGCCCGGCCTTCCAGGTCAAGCTGCTGCGCGTGCTGCAGGAGGGCGAGTTCCGCCCCCTGGGCAGCAACCGGCCGGTCCACGTCGACGTCCGGGTCATTGCGGCAACCAACCGCGACCTCGAAGACGAAGTGCGCAGCGGCCGTTTCCGTGAAGACCTCTACTACCGGCTGGCGACCATCGCGCTGCATATCCCGCCGCTGCGCGAGCGGCCGATGGACCTGCCGCTGCTCGCCCGCCGCCTGCTCGACAGCAGTTGCGCCGCGCTCGGCAAGTCGGTCGAAGGCTTCACCAACGAAGCGCTCGCCTGTATCGCCGCCTACCGCTGGCCGGGCAATGTGCGCGAACTGCAAAACGAAATCCTGCGCATGGTCGCTCTGTCCACGACGCCGCAACTCGGCGCCGACCTGCTGTCGCCGCGCGTGCTGCGCGCACCGGTCGGCGACTTCGACGAGGCCCGCCCGAGCGACGAGCTGGCCTGGGCCGCCGGCCTGAGCGGCGGCCTGAAGGAACGCATGGACCAGCTGGAAATGCATGTCCTGAAGGAAGCGATGATTCGCCACCGCTGGAACAAGTCGCGCGCCGCCCGCGAACTGGGCCTGTCGCGCGTCGGCCTGCGCGCCAAGCTGGTTCGCCATGGCCTGGAGCAAGCCGAATGAAGGTGCTCTGGCTGCAAAGCGGCGGCTGCGGCGGCTGCACGCAGTCGCTGCTCTGCTCCGAGCCGCGCTCGCTGTTCGACGAACTGCGCGATGCCGGCATCGAATTCCTGTGGCACCCAGCACTGTCGGTTGATAGCGGCGAGGAAGCGCTCACTATTCTTGAAGACTGCGCCGAAGGACGGCTCGCCTTCGACGCCCTGTGTATCGAAGGCGCCATGCTGCGTGGCCCGAATGGCACCGGCAAGTTCCACCTGATGGCCGGTAGCGGCCGGCCGCTGACCGAATGGGTCACCCGCCTGGCCCGCCACGCCAAGTGGGTGTTCGCCATCGGCTCATGCACGGCCTACGGCGGCTTTTCGGCCAACACGCCGGGCAACCCGCTCGAAGCCTGCGGCCTGCAGTTCGACGAACAGACGCCGGGCGGCCTGCTCGGCGCCGGCTTCCAGTCGTCGGCCGGCCTGCCGGTGATCAACATCGCCGGCTGTCCGACGCATCCCGGCTGGGTCGTCGACACGCTGGAAAAGGCCGCGCTGGAAGGCGTGACCACCGCCGACCTCGACGAATTCGGCCGGCCGCTGCTCTATGCCGGCGAACTGGTCCATCACGGCTGCGCCCGCAACGAGTTTTACGAATTCAAGGCCAGTGCCGAAAAGCAGTCCGACCTCGGCTGCCTGATGGAAAACCTCGGCTGCAAGGGCACCCAGGCCCATGCCGATTGCAACCTGCGGCCGTGGAACGGCAGCGGCTCCTGCCTGCGAGGCGGCTTTGCCTGCATCGCCTGCACCGAGCCGGGCTTCGAATCGCCCGGCCACGCCTTCCAGGAGACGCCCAAGCTGGCCGGCATCCCGATCGGCCTGCCGACCGACATGCCGAAAGCCTGGTTCGTCGCGCTTGCCGCCTTATCCAAATCGGCGACACCGAAGCGGGTGCGCAACAACGCCGTCGAGGATCACCCGGTGGTCATGCCGGCGATCCGCAAGAAAGGCGGCGGCAAATGAGCCGGATCGTCGTCGGGCCCTTCAATCGCGTCGAAGGCGATCTCGAAGTGGCGCTCGACCTCGACGCCGGCAGGATCGCTTCGGCGCAGGTCAATTCGCCGCTGTTCCGCGGCTTCGAGCAGATCCTGGTCGGTCGCGCCCCGCTCGACGCGCTGGCCATCGTGCCGCGCATCTGCGGTATCTGCTCGGTCGCCCAGTCGGCGGCGGCGGCCGACGCGCTGGCCGACGCGATGGGCCTGGATGCTACGGTCAATGGCAAAATTTCGCGAAATTTGATCACCGCCACCGAAAACCTGGCCGATCACCTGACGCACTTTTACCTTTTCTTCATGCCCGATTTCGCCCGGCCGGCCTATGCCGGGCGCCCGTGGTACGCGGCGGCAGCGCGCCGCTTCGCGGCGGTCAAAGGCGAGGCGGCAGCCGAAGTGCTGCCCGCCCGCGCCGGCTTCCTCAGGCTGATGGGCTTCCTGGCCGGGCGCTGGCCGCATACGCTGGCCATCCAGCCCGGCGGCAGCACGCGGGCGATCACCGCCGGCGAGCGCATCCGCCTGCTGGCGCAATTGCGCGAATTCCGTGGCTTTCTCGAAAAACGCCTGTTCGGCGATGCGCTGGCGGCGGTGGCCAACCTGGCCAGCAAGGACCAGCTACTCGCCTGGGCGGCCGGCCGGAATGGCGATTTCCCGGCCTTTCTCGAAGCCGCCAGCGATCTCGGCCTCGACCGCTTGGGCCGCGCCTACGACAGCTTCCTGTCCTACGGCGCCTACGGGCTGTTCCCGGCCGGTACCTGGCAAGCCGGTCAGGGCGCGGCTTTCGATCCGGTCGCCATCGCCGAAGACACCAGCCGTGCCTGGCTGGCCACCGCCCAGCCGCGCCATCCGGCGCTCGGCGAAACCATTGTCGATGCCGACAAGCCCGACGCCTACACCTGGTGCAAGGCGCCGCGCTACGCCGGCCAATCCTTCGAGGTCGGTGCGCTGGCCCGCCAGGTTATCGCCGGCCACCCGCTGGCGCTCGATCTGGTCCGGCGCGACGGCGCCAGTGTCATGGCCCGCGTCGTCGCCCGCCTGCTCGAACTGGCCCTGGTCCTGCCGGCCATGGAGGCCTGGGTGCAGGCCTTGCAACCCGGCGAACCCTTCTGTGCCCACGGCGAGATGCCCGACGAGGCGACCGGCGCCGGCCTCGTCGAAGCTGCCCGAGGCAGCCTCGGCCACTGGTTGAGCATCCGCCGTGGCCGTATCGAGCGCTACCAGATCATCGCCCCGACCACCTGGAACTTCTCGCCGCGCGACAGCGAAGGCCAGTCCGGCCCGCTCGAACAGGCCCTGGTCGGCCTGCCAGCCGGCGAAGGTGCGCCGCCGACGGTGCAGCATGTGGTGCGCTCGTTCGATCCGTGCATGGTGTGCACGGTGCATTGAGGCTACGGCGTGGCTTGAGGCGGCCGTGTTCGGTGGGTTCCGGGAGGCGACAGAATGCTACGGTCGCCCGGAAAAAATGGCCAAAATCAGATAATCCGGTATTCCCGCAGCTTTTTGTAAACCGTTGCGCGGGAGAGGCCAAGGGTTCTGGCTACTGCCGCGATATTGCCGCGATGCGTGGCGAACTTGCTGGCAAAAACGTCACGCTCGGCGAGTTCGAGCGGATTGCCGGGCGGCTCGTCCGGGCCACTTTCAGGGGGGGCGATTTCTGGCGGCAGGTGAGTGAGGTCGATAAGGCCGTTGTTGCTGATCGCGCAGGCCAGCTTGAGTACCTGGCGAAGTTCGCGGATGTTGCCCGGCCAGGCGTAGCTCTTCAAGGCGTGCCGGGCCGCCTCGGTGATTCCGAGGCCGCCGATGTCACCGGTTTCCTCGGCCAGGATGCGCTCGACGATCCGGTTGAAATCGGAGCGCTCCCGGAGTGGCGGCAGTTTGATCCGCAAGCCGTTGAGTCGGTAATACAGGTCTTCCCGGAACAGTCCGGCGGCAATCCGGCTGGGCAGGTCGCGATGGGTGGCTGAAATGAGTGAGAAATCCAGTTCGCGCTCAGTCGTGCCGCCGACGCGACCGACCCGCCGTTCCTGGATGACGCGCAGCAGCCGGCTCTGCAGATCGACCGGCATGTCGCCGATTTCGTCGAGGAAGAGGGTGCCGCCATTGGCCTGTTCGAGCTTGCCGGCCATGCCGTTCCTGGCCGCGCCGGTGAAGGCGCCGGGTTCGTAGCCGAACAGTTCGGACTCGATCAGGCTGGCCGGAATCGACGAACAGTTCAGTGCAACAAACGGCCCGGCTGCCCGCCGGCCATGGGTGTGCAGGTATTGGGCGATCACTTCCTTGCCGGTACCGGTATCGCCATTGATCAGGATCGGGATGTCGCGGTTGAAGGCCAGCTGGGCTTTCGACAGCGCGACGCTGAATTCCTGCGGCAGCGGCCCCTGCTCGGCTATCGGCAAATGTTGGCCGGCCGGGTGCAGGCGTTTCGGGCAATGGGCCTCGCCGGCCGAGGCGAACAGTTGTTGGCCGCTCTGGGTGGTCAGGGCGATTCGGCTATGGCGGGCGGCGCGCAGGCGGTCGATGGTGGTGCCCAGCGGCTCGGCAAACAGTTCGGTGAAGTGTGCGCTGTCGTCCTCGCCCAGGCCGAGCAGCAGGCGGGCCGTCTGGCTGGCGCCGATGATTTCCCCGGCCGGATTGATCGCCAGGCTGCCGCGGACGGGATGGTCGCCGGTGTCGAGCGGGCAGGCGATGTCGATGACGATCGCTCCCGGCAGGGCGCGGACGAGATGGTTGCCGATGGCCTGCGCCGTCAGCATGACCGGCACCGGGATGCCGTCGCGGCCGCCGTTGAAACGCCGCGAGGCGTTGAGGACGCCGACCAGCCTGGCCTGCGGATCGTAGATCGGGGCCGAGGTGCAGCTGAATTCGCCGGCTTCATCGAGAAAATGTTCCCGTCCGGAGACCACGGCGAGCTTGCCGTCGGCCAGCACGCAGGATGGGCCGGTGGTGCCGGCGGTCGTCTCGCCGAGATTCACGCCGGGTCGGAAGGCCATTTCGATACCCTTGAAGGCGGGCATGGCTTCGCGCACCGTCTTGATCACATAACCCTCGGCGTCGATCAGCGAGACCGCCCAGTGGGCGCCGCGCAAGACCGAGAACAGCTTCTCCATGTCGGCCGTTGCGCTGGTGATGAAATCGCGGTTCCGGTCTTCCAGACGTTTCTGGCGGGCCCGGGTAATCGGGTTGAATATGGCGTTATCGCCAAAAGATAATCCGCTTTCCCGGCAGCGAATCCACGATTCAATAATTGAATTACGCGCCTCGGCCAATTGGCCGAATTCGCCGTTGGCGAATTTTCGCCGGGCCTCGTTGATATTCAATTGCCGATGCTGGCTCGCCATGGGGCTGCCCTCCTTTGGAGTGTCTATTCTTTATCCATTGCAGCGGGAATGTGTACAAAATATAGACATTATTCGCCGGATGGGCAGAACTCCGCCTTTTCGCTGCTTATCTTATTGATTATCCACGTTTCGCGAGCCTTTTCAACGTCGATAAACGCCGTATTTGACTGGCTGGTACATATTTCGCTGTGGCGCTTGCTGCTTTCCCGGCTCGGGAAGCGTGCGGGGGCGTATTTCGCTCTTGATTCATTATCGTCACGGAGACAAGTTAAATGTTTTATCAACCGAAATTAAATAAAAACAATAGCCATGGGCAGCCCCGGTCGGCAGTGACCGGCTGGCAAATGCTGGGCGGTGCGCTGGGCGCACTGTTTGCCACACAGGCTGCGGCATTCGACGTCGATGCCGGCGATTACACCGCCCTGCCGGCCGGCACCACGCTCGCCGCCGTGTATTACCAGTACGCCTCGCGCGATGCCATCTTCGCCAACGGAAACCGCGCGCCCGGCAACAACCGGCTCGATTCCAACGTTGGCATCCTGCGCGGCGTGCATTACATGAACGTCGGCGGTTACACCATCGACCCCCAGTTCCTGTTGCCTTTCGGGTCGCTCGAAGGGAAAAGGAGCCTTTCCGGCCTGGGCGAGGAAAGCGGTGTCGGCGACCTGATCCTGGCCACCACGCTGTGGCTGGTCAACAAGCCGGAAAGTAGCACCTATTTCGGCATTACGCCCTTCCTGCAGCTGCCCACCGGCGACTATGACCGCAACCGCGCCCTGAACCTCGGTGAAAACCGCTGGCGCCTGACCCTGCAGGGCGGCTACATCACGCCGCTGGCCGACAAGCTGCTGCTCGACGTGATCGGCGATGTCACTTTCTACGGCAAGAACGACGATTTCGGTCCGACCAGCGCCAAGCTGACCCAGAAGGCCCAGTACCAGTTGCAGACGCACTTGCGCTACAACCTGACGCCGACCTGGGATGTCCGTGTTGGCCTCTCCCACGTGACCGGCGGCGAAACGGAAATCGACAACGTCGCCCAGGACAATCGCCAGCGCACGACCAAATTTACGGTAGGTTCCGCCTACTTCATCACGCCGACCCTGCAATTGCTGGCCAACTACGGGCGGGACATCGCGGTGGAAAACGGCTTCCGCGAGGAGAACCGCCTCAACCTGCGCTTGCTGACGCTGTTCTGATCGTCGGCGCCGGCCGGAAGATGCCTTTGTAATTTCCGCGCCGGCTTCATAGACTGGAAGCGTCCAGGGATGCCTGATCCGATCGAGGAGCCGCTGCCATGTCCTATCTCGTTGCCTTCTGGAATCTCGAAAATCTCTTCGCGCCGGAAGGTCATCCCGGGCGCGAGGCCTGGCTGGCCAAGGCGCTGCAGAAGGAACTGAGCGGCTGGTCGGTAGCCTTGTTCCGGCGCAAGATCGAGCAGCTTGTTTCGATCATCCGGCAGATGAAAGCGGGGGCCGGCCCCGACATCCTCGGCGTTTGCGAGGTGGAGAACGCCTATGTCCTGCAGACGCTGGCCGATGCGCTGAACGCAGCACTACCGGCACGGCGCTACGAACTGGTTCATGTCGATTCCACGCGCGACCAGCGCGGCATCGACACCGCCTTCCTGTTCGATGCGACGCAGGTCTCGGCCAAGCGCAGCGAACTGTTTTCGCACTGGGTGATGCGGCGGACCGGGACGCGCGACATCACGCAGATCACCTTCTTCACCCCGGCCGGCGGCGAGATCGTCCTGCTGGCCAACCACTGGCCGTCGCGCTCCTCGTCGACCGGCGACGGGCCGGAGTACTCGGCCGGGTTCCGCGCCACTGCCGGGGAAACGCTGGCCTACTGGCATGACCGCATCCGTGAGCAAAAGGGCGACGACGTGGCGGCCATCGCGCTCGGCGATTTCAACGACGACCCGTTTGACAAGTCGGTCGCCATCCACGCCCAGGGCATCCGGGACAAGGGCGACGTGCTGCGGGCGCGCAGCGCCAAGTTCTGCAACCTGGCCTGGGACTACCTGCAGCAGACGGTGACCGACCACCGCGGCAAGCCGCGCCCCTTGTGCGGCACGCTGTATTTTGGCGGCGATGCCGCGCTGTTCGACCAGATTCTGGTCTCGCCCGGCCTGCTGACCGGCAAGAGCGGCTTTCGCGTCATCGACGGCAGCGCGCGGATCGAGGCCTATCCGTCGGCGGTCAGCCACAAGGTCGGCGAGGGGCCGATCCGCTTCGGGTTGCCCGAGGGCAACGCTGCCAAAAACGTCAATCCGGATGGCTACAGCGACCACTTCCCGGTCTCGGTGCTGGTCGAGGCGCTTTGATCGCTTGGCCCGGACTCAGGTTTTTAGCCTTTTTTCCGGCCGACCATAGCACTTTCTTCGTATGGATCATGGCCGGTCGATGGGCTAGACTTGGCCGGTGAAATGACTACGACATAGGTCCGCATGGAAGCCCCTACGCCTGATTTCCGGACGCTGTTCGAGGCGGTGCCCGGTTTGTACCTGGTGCTCGACCGCCGTCTGGTCATCGTCGCCGTCAGCGATGCCTATGCCCGGGCGACCAAGACCCATCGCCAGGACATTCTCGGCAAAGGGCTGTTCGAGATTTTTCCCGATAACCCGGACGACCCCGGGGCCGATGGCGTGCGCAACCTGCGCGCCTCCTTGCAGCATGTCTTGCAGTCCGGCGTCGCCGACGCGATGCCGCTGCAGAAATACGACATTCGCAAGCCGGACGACGAAGGCGGCGGCTTCGAGGCGCGCTACTGGAGCCCGCTGAATACGCCGGTGAAGGGAGCGGATGGCGAGCTGGCCTACATCATCCACCGGGTGCAGGACGTTACCGATTTCGTCCGCCTGAAGCAGCAGGGCGTCGCGGACAGCCGGCTCAACGAAACCCTGCGTGAGCAGGCGGTAAGCATGGAGGCCGAGCTGTTTGCCCGCTCCCGCCAGGTGGCGGAAGCCAGCGCCGAACTGAAGACGGCCAACGAGGAACTGGCCCGCCTCTATGAAAAGACCCGCGAGCTCGATGAACTGAAGACCCGCTTCTTCGCCAATGTCAGCCATGAGCTGCGCACGCCGCTGACCCTGATCCTCGGCCCGGTCGACCGCCTGCTCGGTTCCGGGCACCTCGAAGACGGCGAGCGCCAGGCGGTGCAGGTGATCCAGCGCAACGCCCGGCTGCTGCATCGCCAGGTGGACAATCTGCTCGACATCGCCAAGCTGGAGGCGGGTCGCATGCGGGTTCACTACAGCGAGACCGACCTGGCCGAGCTGTTGCGCCTTCTGGCTTCGCATTTCGACACCGTCGCCGCCGACCGCCGCATCGCTTTCGAGTTGGACATCCCGGCCGCGCTGCCGACCCAGGTGGACGAGGAAAAGCTGCAGCGCATCGTGCTCAACCTGCTGGCCAATGCCTTCAAATTCGTCGCTGATGGCGGGCGCATTGGTGTGACGCTGGAGGCTGCCGGCGACAGCGCCGTGATCCGTGTCCGCGACAACGGCCCGGGCGTGCCGGAAGCCTTGCGCACGGCGATCTTCGAGCGCTTTCGCCAGGCCGATGACGGGGCCGGGCGCCGCTTCGGCGGTACCGGGCTGGGGCTGGCCATTGTCCGCGAATTCGTCCTGCTGCAGGGCGGCCAGGTCTCGGTTGGCGAGGCGGCTGGCGGCGGCGCCGAGTTCGTCGTCGTGCTGCCGCGGTGGGCGCCGCCGGGCAACACGGTGGCGCCGGCGAGCCCTCGGCGGCAAGATGAGGTGGCGGCCTACGCCACCGGTACCGGCGCCGCGTTGCCGGCACCAGTGGCGCCGGTCGGCGAGCAGGGGGCGCTGATCCTGGTCGTCGAGGACAATCCGGAGATGAACGCCTTCGTCGTCGCCGCCCTCGCTCCGCGCTACCGGGTGGCCAGCGCCTTCGACGGGCAGGCCGGGCTGGCCACGGCGCGGGCCCTGCGCCCCGACCTGATCGTCTCCGACGTGATGATGCCCGGCCTGAGCGGCGACCGCATGGTCGAGGCGATTCGTCGCGAGCCTTTCCTCGACGACACGCCGGTCGTCATGCTGACCGCCAAGGCCGACGACGCCCTGCGCCTCAGGCTGCTGCGCCACGGGGTGCAGGACTACATCTGCAAGCCCTTCTCGGTCGACGAGCTGCTGGCCCGGATTGCCGGCCTGCTCAGCGAGCGGCGGCGGGTCGGCACGCGTCTGCGCAGCGTCGAGGAACGCTTCCGGGCGACCTTCGAACAGGCCGCCGTCGGCATCGCCCATGTCGGCCCGGACGGACGCTGGCTGCGCGTCAACCGCAAATTGTGCGAGATCGTCGGTTACGGCCACGATGAACTGCTGGCCCTGACTTTCCAGGACATCACCGATCCGGCCGACCTCGATGCCGACCTGGCCCTGCTCGGCCAGGTGCTGGCCGGCGAAATCGACAGCTACCAGATCGAAAAGCGCTATCTGCGCAAGGATGGCGGGCAGATCTGGATCAACCTGACGGTCTCGCTGGTTCGCGACGAGCAGGGGGTGCCCGACTATTTCATCTCGGTGGTCGAGGAGATCGGGGCGCGCAAGGCGGCCGAGGCCGAGGTGGCGCGGCTCAACGCCGACCTTGAGCGCCGGGTGCTCGAACGGACGGCGGAACTGGAGGCGGCCAACCACGAACTGGACAGTTTTGCCTACGCCGTGTCCCACGACCTGCGCACGCCGCTGCGCGCCATCAACGGCTTCTCGGCCATGCTCGAAGAGGATTGCGCCGCCGAACTGAGCGAAACGGCGCGCGGCTTCCTCGGCCAGATCGTCCAGGCCAGCCGGCGCATGGGGGCGCTGATCGAAGGCATTCTGACGCTGTCGCGCAGTACTCGTAGCGACATGCAGAAGCAGCCGGTCGACCTGTCGGAAATGGCCAAGCGGATTCTCGGCGAATTGGCGCGACTCGATCCCGGCCGCATTGTCCGCGCCGAGGTGGCGCCGGGCATCGTCGGCCATGGCGACCCGCTGATGCTCGACCTGCTGTTGCACAACCTGCTGGAGAATGCCTGGAAATACACCTCGCGGACGGCGGCGCCGGAGATCCGCTTCTTTGCCGAGGCGGTCGACGGCAAGCCAGGCTTCTGCGTCGCCGACAACGGTGCCGGCTTCGACATGCGGCACGCCGCAAAGCTGTTCCAGCCCTTCCAGCGCCTGCACCGGCAGGAAGAGTTTCCGGGCATCGGCATCGGCCTGGCGACGGTGCAGCGCATCGTCAGCCGCCACGGCGGCACGCTGGAGGCGAGCGGGACGCCGGGTAACGGCGCCTGCTTCCGCTTTTCGCTGCCCGAAGGCGGCGCCGTTCCGTTCGCCGACGAGCCGGCGCGGGATTCGCCCTAGAAGCCGATCTTCCGGCTACGCCCCATCCGGGACTGCTCGAAGTCGCTGGTCTCCAGCCAGTTGCGGCCGTCCAGCTTGGCGGTGCCGAAGGCGGCCAGCAGGCGTTTCTTCATGTCGCGCGGCGGCAGCGAACCGAGCCGTTCGAGCACCGCTTCATCGGCCTCGGGCGGGAAACCCCAGTCGTGCTGGCCGACGATTTCGCGGTAGAGCGCGGCGGCGATGCTGATCGCCGCATCGTGGTCGGGGCGCGGCACTTCGTAGACGTTCATCCGGTTGAGGATCGGCTCCGGGATGCCGCGCTCGTCGTTGGCCGTGGTCACCCACAGGATGTGCGAGGCATCCATGTCGATGTCGATGAACTCGTCCTTGAAGGCGCGCGCAGTGTCGTGTTCAAGCAGGCCGTACAGGGCGCCGAACGGGTCGTAGCGCGAGTCGCCGCCGGCCTTGTCGATTTCGTCGAGGACCACGATCGGGTTGGCGAAGTCGCCATGGACAAGGGTGTGCGCGACCTTGCCCGGCTTGGCGTTATTCCATTGCGACGAGGCGCCGGACAGCACCCAGCCGGCGGTCAGCGAACTCATCGAGATGAATTCGTGGCCAGTGCCGAGGTGGCTGGCCAGTTCGCGGGCGAAGTGGGTCTTGCCGATGCCCGGCTCGCCCAACAGCAGGATGGGCGTGAAGCTCATCGGCTCGTTGCCGGCCACCGACAGCGCGACGTACTTCTTCAGGTCGTCGATCACCTCGGTGAAATTCGGGCAGCTGTCGTAGAGCTCGTCGATCATGTCGGCGCCAGTCGGGCGGATCAGGAAACGGCCGCCGCCGCGCTGCTTCATCTTTTCGTAGAGCGTCGCCAGCGCTTCGTTGCGATTGCCGGCGGCTTCTTCCATCGCCCGCTCGATCGCGGCGACGTCGTAGATGGTGCGCTCTTCGGCGACCGAGAGGCGGATTTCACTGTGGGCCATGATGACTTCCTCCTTGCACTGCGTAGACCGGTTAACGGTTCCAAGGTGCTGCAGGTTGAGTCAAGCATTTCCCGTTCCCGCTACTTGATCGGGGTCGTTGAAATCATGCAGAAGGCCGCCAGTCAATGGTTTGCGCGATTTTTCCCGGGGCCGGAAAAATTTGGATTTTGTCGGTTTTTTGCCGCCGACCGTAGCATTTGGCCCATTTGTGCCGCACCGTGGTGCAGCATCACTGCGCCGGATAGAGCAGGCGCTGGGCCGTTTCGAACAGTTCGCGCTCCTCGAAGCGGACATGGTCGCTGAGCAGGGTGGCGAAGCGGGCCATCGTCTCAATGTCCGGTTCGGCCAGCCGGCGATTCAGGTCGCGCAGTTCGGCGTGCTCGGCCAGCGTGCGCGCAACCAGTTCGCCGGCGCCAGCCTCGGCCAGTGCCGGCAGCAAATCGCCTTCCTCGTCCTGGAGGTGCGGTTCCACTTCCTCGGCAAACGCCTCGCGGATCGACCGGGCGGCGTGGACGATGGCCTGGTCGACACCGGCATCGCAGCTGAAGCGGGCCTGCCGGGCCAGTTTCAGCGCGGTATGGTGTTCGCGCGACAAATTCTGCAGGGCGGCGTGACGTTTCATCGGGTACCTCCGGTACGGTTGCGGCTGACCAGCGTGACGATGGTCGCAATGAAGACAAGCAGGACCAGGCCGTTGAGCAGGCCGGCCAGGTGGCGCAGAGCGAAGACATCGCCCAGCCCGCCGACGACGCGCAGCGCCAGCGTCAGGTGGAGCAGGGCGAGCGGCAGGTAGAGAACCGGCCGATAAGGAATCCTGATTCGGGTGACGGCCGGGAAGATGATCAAGGCGTGGCCGAAAACCATCGCGAAGACGAAACCGAGGCCGATGGCATGGAGCGCCGCGTCGCGCCAGGCGTGGCCGGGGACGAAGGCGCCAGCGACGCCAAGCAGCCCGGCGGCAAGCAGCCAGAAATAACCAGAGAGCAGGCAGGCGGCGATGAAGCGGGTCAGGCCCGTGGTCGCGACATTGCGCCGGGCGATGTCGTAGCGCAGCAGCCAGAGCGCCAGGGCGATCAGGCCGCCGGCCAGCAGCCGGTCGGCCGCGGCCAAAGCAGCGAGCAGCAGCACGCCGACGATGCCGATGAACAGCTTCTGGGCGAGCGGCGGGGTGGGCAGGAAGCGGGTCAATTCCAGGCGTTCGCCGGCAATGGTCAGGACCAGGAAAAGCAGCCACCACGGCACCGCGGCGGCCGGGTCGCCACCGGCCAGCCAGATCAGGTTGCCGACCAGCCAGCAGCCGGCGGCCAGCGTCAGCACGACGGTAAAGGCCGCCACCTGGCGGCGCAGGGCGACGACGCTGGCGGCGATCAGGCCAAATGCGGCCAGGCTGCCGAGCAGTTGGCCGGCAATCAGCGGCGCCCCGGCGAGCAGCGCGATACCGCCCAGGCCGGCGGCCAGCGGCGCCAGGTAGGCCCAGTTGTGGCCGACGGCAACTGCCCGTTCAAGGCTGATCACCGTGCCGAAAAAGGCGGCGATCATCAGCGGGCCATGCACCCCGGCGGCCTGCACGGCGGGGCCGGGCACCGACCAGCCGAGCCGCGCCAGGCCGGCCATCACGCCGCCGAGCAGCGACAGCATGCCGAAAAAGAGCAGCGGCAGCCGGGCGCCGGGTTTCAACTCGGCCATTTATTCCGCGCTTTCATCATCCTTCCAGCCCAGGCGCAGGCGGCATTGCTCGCTCATCATCGACGGATGCCACGGCGGTTCCCAGACGACCTGGATGTTGACGCTGACGTCGGCGGGCAGCACGCGGTCGAGTTCGGCATGGGCGTCGTCGACAATCAGGTCGCCCATCGGGCAGGCCGGCGAGGTCATCGTCATCTCGACCAGCAAGCGGCGCTCGTTGAGTTCGATGCGGTAAACCAGGCCGAGATCGACGATGTTGGCGCCGATCTCGGGATCGACCACCTTGCGCAGGGCGTCGCGGATCAGTTCGGTATCAAGGGCAGCGGTCATCGGGGCGAGACGTTAGAATGTGATGAAGGGCATCCTAGCACCGGGATTGCCGGGTGGATTTAGCAGGGAGCAAAGAACATGGAGCGCTTCACCATTTCGCTGGACGAGGCCCTGGCCAGCCAGTTCGACCAGTTGATCGCGGCGCGCGGCTACAGCAACCGCTCGGAAGCGGTGCGCGACCTGATCCGTGGCGCCATCGAGAGCGACCGCCAGCGCGAGACGCCGGCCGGCCATTGCGTCGCCAACCTGTCCTACGTCTACAACCACCACGAGCGCGAACTGGCCGAGCGCCTGACCGGCCTGCAGCACGACCACCACGACCTGACCGTGGCTGCCATGCACAGCCATCTCGACCACGACAACTGCCTGGAAAGCGTGATCCTCAAGGGTTCGACGGCCGATGTCCGGCAATTTGCCGATGCCCTGATGGCCGAACGCGGCGTCCGCCACGGCAAGCTCAACGTGATCGCGCTGGAAGCCGAACACCATCACGCCCACGACGAAGGCGGCGAAGCCCATGTCCACTACCGTCCCGCCCGCTGACCTGAGCGGCGATTCGCCGCTGCCGCCGGGCGGCGAGCAGGCCTGGATCGAAGTCATCCAGAAGATGGACGAGGTCTACAACGACCTGCTGCAGTACGAAGTGGCGCTGGAGGAAAAGAACGCCGCGCTCGAAGAGTCGCACCAGTTCATCGAGAGCGTGCTCGCCTCGATGTCGGACATCCTGATCGTCTGCGACCGCAATGGCGGCATCGAGGAAGTTAATGCCTCGCTGCAGCATTTCTCCGGCAAGAGCGCCGGTGAGCTGGAAAAGACGCCGGTTTTTGATTTGTTTGCCGACGATGTCGAGCGGGCCAAGGCGCGCGACGTGTTCACCCGTTTCGGCCGCGAAGGCGTCCATGACTGCGAGTTCTTCCTGCGCGCCGGCGACGGCTCGACGGTGCCGGTGTCGATGAACTGCACGCCGCGCCTGTCGCAGACCGGCAAGCTGATGGGCATGGTGGTCACCGGCCGGCCGGTCGGCGAACTGCGCCG
>JAHRYW010000010.1:50975-58777 GCA_020621865.1 Betaproteobacteria bacterium
GACGTCTTCGACATCGAACTGGCCGAGAACGACCCGGACAAGCTGATCGACATGATCGCCGCCATGGAGCCGACGCTCGGCGGCATCAACCTGGAAGACATCAAGGCCCCGGAGTGCTTCTACATTGAAGAGAAGCTCAAGGAACGGATGAGCATCCCGGTCTTCCATGACGACCAGCACGGCACCGCGATCATTTCCGGCGCCGCCATGCTCAACGGCCTGAAGGTCGTCGGCAAGAAGATCGACGAGGTCAAGGTCGTCTGTTCCGGCGCTGGCGCAGCTGCCATTTCCTGTCTGAACCTGTGGTGCGATCTCGGCGTCAAGCGCGAGAACATTACCGTTTGCGATTCCAAGGGCGTCATCTACGTCGGTCGCCCCGGCAATATGGATGAAACCAAGGCGCGCTACGCCCAGAATACCGAAGCCCGCACGCTGGGTGATGCCCTGGTCGGTGCCGATATTTTCCTCGGCCTGTCCGCTGCCGGCGTCGTCAAGCAGGAGATGGTCAAGAGCATGGCTGACAAGCCGATGGTCTTCGCACTGGCCAACCCGACCCCGGAGATCATGCCGGAACTGGTCAAGGAAGTCCGTCCCGACGCGATCATCGCGACCGGCCGTTCCGACTACGTCAACCAGGTCAATAACGTCCTCTGCTTCCCGTTCATCTTCCGCGGCGCACTCGATGTCGGCGCCACGCGCATCACCGAAGAGATGAAGATGGCCTCGGTGCGTGCCATCGCCGAGCTGGCCGAAGCCGAAGTGACCGACGAAGTGGCCATGGCCTATCCCGGTGCTGATCTCTCCTTTGGTCCGGAATACCTGATTCCCAAGCCTTTCGACCCGCGCCTGATCGTCAAGATCGCGCCGGCCGTCGCGCAGGCTGCCATCGATTCCGGCGTCGCCACCCGGCCGATCACCGACTGGGCCGCCTACCGCGCCAAGCTGTCGGAATTCGTCTATCACACCGGCGTCGGCATGCGCGCCATCTTCCAGGCTGCCCGCCAGGCCAAGGGCAAGCGCATCATCTATGCCGAAGGCGAAGAAGAGCGCGTGCTGCGCGCCGCCCAGGTGGTGATCGAGGAAAAGTTCGCCCGCCCGATTCTGGTCGGTCGCCCGGCCGTCATCGAGCATCGTCTGGAAAAAGCCAAGCTGCGCATCAAGCCGGGCGTCGATTTCGACATCGTCAATCCCGAGCAGGACGACCGCTTCCGCGAGTGCTGGACGGCCTATCACCAGCTGATGTCGCGCCGTGGCGTGACGCCGGCCATCGCCAAGGAAGCCATGCGCCGCAAGCCGACCGTGATCGGCGCCATGCTGCTCAAGCTTGGCTACGCCGACGGCCTGATCTGCGGCATGACCGGCCAGTACAGCCACCATCTCGGCGTGATCAACCAGATCATCGGCAAGCGTCATGGCGTCAACACCATGGCCGCGATGAATTACCTGATGCTGCCGGGCCGTTCGCTGTTCATCTGCGACACGCACGTCAACGAGAACCCAAATGCCCAGGAAATCGCCGAAATGACGCTGATGGCCGCCGAACAGGTCAAGCGCTTCGGTATCAATCCGAAGGTGGCGCTGCTCTCGCATTCCAATTTCGGTTCCAGCAATTCCGAGTCTGCGCGCAAGATGGGCGTCGCGGCTGGTCTGGTCTCCGCACTGTCGGCCGGCGAACTGGAAGTTGACGGCGAAATGCACGGCGATGCCGCGCTGAACGAAGACCTGCGCCGCGAAGCAAATCCGGATTCGCCGCTCAAGGGCGAAGCCAACCTGCTGGTCATGCCCAACATCGACGCCGCCAACATCTCCTACAACCTGATCAAGATGACCGGTGGCGAAGGCGTGACCATCGGCCCCATCCTGCTCGGCGCGGACCGTCCGGTGCACGTGCTGACTTCGACGGCGACGGTTCGCCGTCTGGTCAACATGACGGCGCTGGCGGTCGTGGAGTCGATGGAACGCTGATCCGTTCAGCCCAATAAAAAGGCGCCGCAGGGAAACCTGCCGCGCCTTTTTTCATTTTTGGCCGTTTTTTGCCGCTTACCGTAGCATTTGGCCTGACCGGATCGCTTACTCGGCCAGTGCTGCCAGCAGCTTGCCATGAATGCCGCCGAAGCCGCCATTGCTCATGACCAGGATATGGTCACCCGGTTGGGCGGCGATGACGATCTGATCGACCAACCGATCCAGGTTGTCTTCGACCACCGCGCGCTCGCCCATCGGTGCCAGTGCCTCGCGGGCGTCCCAGCCGAGATTGCCGGCGTAGCAGAAGGCGGTGTCGACCTCGCGCAGGCTGTCGGGTAGCTGGGATTTCATCGTGCCCAGCTTCATCGTGTTCGAACGCGGCTCCAGCACGGCCAGGATGCGGGCCCGGCTGCCGATCTTGCGGCGCAGGCCGGCCACCGTGGTCGCAATGGCCGTCGGATGGTGGGCGAAATCGTCGTAGACGGTCACACCGCGCACTTCACCACGCACTTCCATGCGCCGTTTGACATTGACGAAGCGCGACAGCGAATCCAGCCCCTGTTCCAGCGGCACGCCGACGTGGCGGGCGGCAAGCAGCGCGGCGCAAGCATTGGCCCGGTTGTGCTCGCCGGACAGCGCCCAGACGGTGCGCCGGACCTTGCCTTCCGGATCGTGCAGCAGCAGTTCGCCGCGCGCGTCGTCACCGGTCACCCGGTAGCCGGCCGGGTCGTTGAAGCGTTCGACCGGCGTCCAGCAACCGCGCTGCAGAACGCGGTCGAGACTGGCCTCGGCGGCGTTGGCAACGATCAGCCCGGATTGCGGCAGGGTGCGCACCAGGTGGTGGAATTGCGTCTCAATCGCTGCCAGATCACTGAAAATGTCGGCGTGATCGAATTCCAGGTTGTTCAGTACGACGGTTCGCGGCCGGTAATGGACGAACTTGGAACGCTTGTCGCAGAAGGCCGTATCGTATTCGTCGGCTTCGATGACAAAGAACGGGGTATCGCCAAGCCGGGCCGAGACGCCGAAATTCAGCGGTACGCCGCCGATCAGGAAGCCGGGTGCCATGTTGGCGTCCTCCAGGATCCAGGCGAGCATCGAGGCGGTTGTCGTCTTGCCGTGCGTGCCGGCGACGCCGAGCACCCAGCGGCCCTGCAACACGTGCTCGGCCAGCCATTGCGGGCCGGAAACGTAGGGCAGGCCTTGGTCGAGGATCGCCTCAAGCAACGGGTTACCGCGCGAAATGGCGTTGCCGATCACGAACATGTCGGGCTTCAGCGCTAGCTGGTCGGTGTCGAAGCCCTGGATCAGTTCGATGCCGGCATCGCGCAGCTGGTCGCTCATCGGCGGATAGACGTTGGCGTCGCAGCCGGTGACCTTGTGGCCGGAGTCGACCGCCAGTTGGGCGACGCCGCCCATGAAAGTGCCGCAGATGCCGAGAATATGAATATGCATGTCACAGAGACCCGTTAGAATGGGGGCGATTCTACCTTGATCGAGTCCACCATGACCCGTCATGAACGGCAACGCCCGAGTACCGGTACACGGGCCAGCATCGCCAGCGCCGCGGCCCGCCTGATGGCCGAGGACGGCATTACCGACTATCACCACGCCAAGAAGAAGGCCGCCCGCCAACTGGGTTTGCCCGAACATGCGGCCTTTCCCGACAACGCGGAGGTCGAGGCCGAACTGCGCGCCTATCGCCAGCTCTACCAGGGCGACGACCACGTCGAACTGATCGCTGCCCTGCGCCATTCGGCGCTAGGCCTGCTCGACTTGCTGGCAGGCTTCAATCCCTACCTGACCGGTTCCGTGCTCGACGGGACGGCTGGCGAGCATTCGCACATCGACATCCTGCTCTTTGCCGACAGCGCCAAGGAGGTCGAAATCTTCCTGCTCAATCGCGGCATCGACGTGACGCACGCCGAACCGCGCAACGAACGGGTCGAGGCGGTGCTGCAGATGGAAACCGATACTGTTGACGCCAATTTGATCATCCTGGCGCCGCATCTTGAACGCATCAGTCTAAAACACCGCGACGGACGTCCGCAGGAACGCATCCGGGCCGACGCGCTACGTGCCTTACTAAAGGAATAAGCTGGACAAGTTGCAGCCATTTACGGCAAACTTGCAGCTATGACGAAGCGAAAAACTGCTTCCAAGTCGGTCGATAAGCCCCGCATCCTGGTGTTGCACGGGCCCAATCTGAACCTGCTTGGCACCCGCGAGCCGGAGCATTACGGCCGGGTAACCCTGTCCGATATCAACATGGCGCTGGCCCGCATGGCCGAAGGCGCCGGTGTTGAACTGGAAACCTTCCAGAGCAACCATGAAGGTGCGCTGATCGAGCGCATCCATGCTGCTCGTGAACAGGGTGTGGGCGCCATCATCATCAATCCGGCCGCCTACACGCATACCAGCGTCGCGCTGCGCGATGCCATCTCGGCCGTGGCGATTCCCTTCGTCGAAGTGCATCTCTCCAATGTGCATGCCCGCGAACCTTTCCGGCATCACTCGTATTTTTCTGACCTGGCCATCGGCGTCATCTGCGGGCTGGGTCATCAGGGCTATGTGCTGGCCCTCGAATACCTGCTCAACAAACTTAATATCGAATAGCCTGGCTTCGGCCGGCTGCTTGCGTCCTACGGGCGCAATATAGAAGGAGTCATCCATGGATCTGCGCAAACTCAAGAAACTCATCGACCTCGTTCAGGAATCGGGTATCTCCGAACTGGAAGTGACCGAAGGCGAAGAAAAGGTTCGCATCGCCAAGCATTACGGTGCCGTCGCCGCTCCCCAGCAGTACTACGCTGCTGCTCCCGCCCCGGCTGTTAGCGGCGCGCCGGTTGCTTCCTCGGTCAATCTCGACGACGAAGACGAGCTGCCGGAAGGCCATGTCGTCAAGTCGCCGATGGTCGGTACCTTCTACCGCTCGCCGTCGCCCGGTGCCGATGCCTTCGTGCAGATCGGCCAGAGCGTCAAGCAGGGCGAAACCCTGTGCATCATCGAAGCGATGAAGCTGCTCAACGAAATCGAAGCCGACGCTTCCGGCGTGGTCAAGGCCATCCTGCTCGAGAACGGCGATGCCGTCGAATTCGGCGAGCCGCTGTTCGTGATCGGCTGAGCGGCCCATCATGTTTGAAAAAATCCTGATTGCAAATCGCGGGGAGATTGCCCTGCGTATCCAGCGCGCCTGCCGCGAGTTGGGTATCAAGACCGTGGTCGTGCATTCCGAAGCCGACCGCGACGCCAAGTACGTCAAGCTGGCCGACGAATCGGTCTGTATCGGCCCCGCTTCGTCGTCGCTCAGTTACCTGAACGTGCCGGCGATCATTTCGGCGGCCGAAGTCACCGATGCCCAGGCCATTCACCCGGGTTACGGCTTCCTGTCGGAAAACGCCGACTTCGCCGAGCGCGTCGAAACTTCCGGTTTCGTCTTCATCGGCCCCAAGGCTGAAACCATCCGCCTGATGGGCGACAAGGTCTCGGCCAAGAATGCCATGAAGGCGGCCCAGGTGCCCTGCGTGCCGGGTTCCGACGGCGAATTGCCGGAAGATCCCAAGGAAGTCGTCAAGATCGCCCGCGCTGTTGGCTATCCGGTGATCATCAAGGCAGCCGGCGGCGGTGGCGGGCGCGGCATGCGTGTCGTTCATACCGAAGCGGCACTGGTCAATGCCGTCCAGATGACCAAGCAGGAAGCCGGCAGTTTCTTCGGAAATCCTGCGGTCTACATGGAAAAATACCTGGAAAACCCGCGTCACGTGGAAATCCAGGTGCTGGCCGACCAGCACGGCAGCGCCATTTACCTCGGCGAACGCGACTGCTCAATGCAGCGTCGTCACCAGAAGGTCATCGAGGAAGCGCCGGCCCCGCAAATTCCGGCCCGCCTGATCAATCGCATAGGCGAGCGTTGTGCCGACGCCTGCCGCAAGATCGGCTATCGCGGCGCTGGCACTTTTGAGTTCCTCTACGAAAACGGCGAGTTCTACTTCATCGAAATGAACACCCGCGTCCAGGTCGAGCATCCGGTCACCGAGATGATCACCGGCGTCGATATCGTCCAGGAGCAGATTCGCGTCGCTTTCGGCGAGAAGCTGCGCTACAAGCAGAAGGACATCGCGCTGCGCGGTCACGCCATCGAATGCCGCATCAACGCCGAAGATCCCTTCACGTTCGTGCCCTGTCCCGGCAAGATCGAGTTTTATCACCCGGCCGGCGGCCCTGGGATTCGCGTCGATACGCACATTTACCAAGGCTACACCGTACCGTCGCATTACGATTCGATGGTGGCCAAGGTCATCGCCTATGGCGATACCCGTGACCAGGCCATTCGTCGCATGCGCATCGCGCTGTCCGAGATGAGCATCCAGGGTATCAAGACCAACATCCCGCTGCACCAAGAGCTGATGCAGGACGCCCGCTTCATCGAGGGGGGCACCAGCATTCACTATCTCGAACAGAAACTCGCCGCCAAGGGCGAGGTGAAGTTGTAAGCGATGGCCTGGCAAAGTATCAGTTTTCTGACTGACGCGGCGCATGCCGAGCCGATGTGCGATGCCCTGCTCGAAGCGGGTGCGTTGTCGGCCAGCATCGAGGATGCCGATGCCGGTACGCCGGACGAGCAGCCACAGTTCGGCGAGCCGGGCTCGGTGGCGACGCCGGGGTGGACGCATTCGCGCGTGGTCGTATTGCTTGAACCGGATGCCGACATCGACGCCATTCTGGGCGAAGCGGCAACGGCGATCGGCCTGTCCGAAATCCCGGCCTATACGGTGGAAGCCGTCGAGGAACAGAACTGGGTGCAGCTGACCCAGTCGCAATTCGATCCGATCCGCGTTTCCGATCGCCTGTGGATTGTGCCGTCCTGGCACGAGTCGCCCGATCCGGCGGCGGTCAATCTGATCCTCGATCCCGGCATGGCCTTCGGCACTGGTTCGCACCCGACCACCCGGCTCTGTCTGGAGTGGCTGGAGCGCAATGTGACTGAAGGCTGCAGCATGCTCGACTACGGTTGCGGCTCGGGCATCCTGGCCATTGCAGCGGCGCGTTTGGGGGCCGGTCGGGTGGCCGGTGTCGATATTGACCCGCAAGCCGTCGAGGCGGCGCGTGCCAATGCCGAGCGCAATGGCGTGACTGCCCTGTTCGCCGATTCGGCAGAACCGGTTGCCGGCGAGTATGATGTCGTCGTGGCCAATATCCTGTCCAATCCGCTGCGCGTTCTCGCGCCTGCCATCTGCGCGCATGTTCGCCCGGGTGGCCGGCTGGCCTTGTCGGGCATCCTGCGCGAGCAGGTTGACGAGATCATCGCCATCTACGCCCAGTGGCTTCCCCTGCAGGTGGCCGATATGCGCGAGGATTGGGTATGTCTGGCGGGGCTCAAGCCCTGATGCGGACCCGTTGCCCGGCATGTGGCACGGTCTTTCGTGTCACATCCGAGCAACTGCGGCGCAAGGCCGGCAAGGTCCGTTGCGGGCATTGCCAGTCCGTCTTCAACGCTTTTGACGAGTGGCAGACTGCCGACGACGATTCGGCGGTTGATGCGCCAGTCTCCGAAACGGGAAGCCTGCCATCGCATAACCCGTCGGCGACCGAAGAAACCCTGGTCGACCGTGAATTGGTACCGGCCGAATGCCGGGATCGCAATGAAGAATTGCTCGACAGCCCACTGTCGGATAGCGTCGATGCGCCGGACGAGTGGCTCCCCGAAAGCCGAGTACAACCTGAATCCGATGGGACGCTAACGCCTGCCGTGACAGCTGGGAGCGAATCGGCTGCCGACAGCGAGCCAGAGCCAGAGCCAGAGCCAGAGCCAGAGCCAGAGCCAGGGCCAGAGCCAG
>JAHRYW010000010.1:58787-101074 GCA_020621865.1 Betaproteobacteria bacterium
GCCAGAGCCAGAGCCAGAGCCAGAGCCAGAGCCAGAGCCAGAGCCAGAGCCAGAGCCAGAGCCAGAGCCAGAGCCAGAGCCAGAGCCAGAGCCAGAGCCAGAGCCAGAGCCAGAGCCAGAGCCAGAGCCAGAGCCAGAGCCAGAGCCAGAGTTGGCGCCGCCGGTCGATCCCGGTCTGCCGCTGACTGACGGTGTAGAGCCTGTCGAGACGCCGGAAGAGTCCACCGTGGCCGCCCGGGAGGCTGGCTTGGTCGCTGCCCGGGAACTGAGCGAGGCATCGGGCTACAACCGCTGGGCGGCCGGAACGCTGGCCGGCGACGGGCTGGGTGGCTTTGGCAACGAACCGGTTCGGCGGGCAGTCTGGCCCTTCGTGCTGGTTGCCGTCCTGTTGCTGCTTACGCTTTTCCTGCAGTTGCTTTACCACTTCCGCACCGAGGTCGTCCTGCGCATGCCGGCGACAGCGGGACTGTACGAATTGGCGGCCATCGACATCCCCTTGCCGCGCAATCCGGTACTGGTTTCCATCGAAACCTCGGACCTGCAGTCGGACAACGCCCGCGGCCTGTTCGTCCTGCAGGCGACGCTGAAGAACGGTGCGGCCTATGCGCAGGCCTGGCCGGCGCTGGAGTTGAGCCTGACCGATACCAACGATTCGGTGGTTTCCCGGCGGGTCATGTATGCCGCCGACTATCTGCCGCCCGGAACCTCTGCCGATTCATTCGCGGCCCATGGCGAAGTTGCCGTCCAGTTGTGGATAGAAGCCCGCGACATCGGCGCCAGTGGCTATCGTCTTTATCTCTTTTACCCCTGATTTCTCATGACAACACTGATTTGCGGTTCGCTGGCTTTCGACAACATCATGGTCTTTCAGGACCGGTTCAAGAACCACATCCTGCCTGAGCAGATTCATATCCTGAACGTCGCTTTTCTGGTGCCGGAAATGCGTCGCGAATTCGGCGGCTGTGCCGGCAACATCGCCTACAACCTGATGCTGCTCGGTGGCGAGCCGATGATCATGGCCACCGTCGGTGACGATGCCGGGCCCTATCTCGATCGCCTGGATAAACTCGGCTTGGCGCGTACCCACGTCCGCCAGGTTGCCGGCAGCTTTACCGCGCAGGCCTTCATCACGACCGATCTCGACGACAACCAGATCACCGCTTTCCATCCCGGGGCGATGAGCTTCTCGCATCTGAACAAGGTGGCCAGCGCCGGTGCCAAGCTGGGCATCGTTGCGCCGGATGGTCGCGAGGGGATGATGCAGCATGCCCGCGACTTCGCCGAAGCCGGCGTGCCGTTCGTCTTCGATCCGGGTCAGGGCATGCCGATGTTCAGCGGCGACGAGTTGATGGATTTCATGCGCCTGGCGGACTATGCCTGCTTCAACGACTATGAGGCCAAACTGCTCTGCGACCGCACCGGTCACAGCCTGGAGCAACTGGCCTGCGAGGTGAAGGCGCTGATCGTTACCCGTGGTGGCGAAGGCTCCGAAATCTACGCCGGCCAGCGTTATGACATCCCCTGCGTCCAGGCCGACGAGATCGTTGACCCGACCGGCTGCGGCGATGCCTATCGCTCCGGCCTGCTCTACGGCATCGCCAATGGCCTGGACTGGGCGACGACCGGACGACTGGCGGCGGTCATGGGCGCTATCAAGATTGCCCATCGTGGCGGCCAGAACCACCAGCCGAGCCGCGAGGAAATCGCCGAGCGTTACCGCCAGGCCTTCGGCGCGGCACCCTGGTGATGCAACCGCGCTGTCATCTTCGGGCAACGCGCCAGTAACACGCGTCATCCATGATGTTCTCCACAACGACAAGGAGAACATCATGGAAAACATCCACAAGGTTGCCGGCCGCAGCCGCCCAGAAAAGAAGAGCCTGGCGGTCGGTTTTGCCCGCAGCCAGAGCGACATTCTCGATGCCCAGCGCCTGCGTCACCGCGTTTTTGCCGGGGAAATGGGCGCCAACCTGCCGAGCCGCACGCCGGGCGTCGATCACGACATCTACGACCCGTACTGCCAGCACCTGGTCGTCCGCGATACGCAAAGCGGCGAAATCGTCGGCACCTACCGCATCCTGACGCCGGAAAATGCCCGCCAGGTCGGCTATTACTCGGAGAACGAGTTCGACCTGACCCGTCTGCAGCACCTGCGTTCGCGTCTGGTCGAAATCGGCCGTTCCTGCGTTCATCCCGACTACCGCACCGGCGGGACGATCACCCTGCTGTGGTCCGGCCTGGCCCAGTTCATGGTCGACAACAGTTACGACTACCTGATGGGCTGCGCCTCGATCAGCATGGCCGATGGCGGCCATGCCGCGGCCAGCTTGTATAATCGCCTGGCTGCCGACCATCTGGGGCCGCAGGAATACCGCGTTTTCCCGCGTTGTCCGCTGCCGCTGGCTGCCCTGCAGCAGGATCGTCCGGCCGAAGTGCCGCCGCTGATCAAGGGCTACCTGCGCGCCGGGGCCTGGATCTGCGGCGAACCGGCCTGGGATCCCGATTTCAACACCGCCGACCTGCCGATCCTGATGCCGATGGCCAAGGTTTCCGGCCGCTATGCCAAGCACTACCTGGGACAAGAAGCCTGAACGACACCAACTTTCCAATTCGCGCCTTCCGGATTTTTCGCATCGTCCTGCTGGTGCTGGCCGGGGCGCTGGTATCGCTGACCGCTTTCCCGTTCTGTGGCGATCGTCGCCGGCTGCGACTCAAGCAGCGCTGGTCGGCCGCCCTGCTCGATGCACTCGGCGTCGAGGTCGAGGCCGATCTGACGCATGCGGTGCCGGGTGCGCTGCTGGTCGCCAACCATATCTCGTGGATCGATATCTACGTGATTAATGCTGCCTTGCCGGCCGCCTTCGTTTCGAAGGAGGAGGTCCGGCATTGGCCGCTGATCGGCTGGCTGGCAGCCAGGAACGACACGATTTTCCTGCGCCGCGGCAGCCGCGGCCACGCCAAAATCATCAATCAGCAGGTTGCCGATGTGCTGGCGCAGGGCAAGCATGTCGCAGTCTTTCCCGAAGGGACGACCAGCGACGGCCGCAGTCTGCTGCATTTCCATGCCGCGCTGCTCCAGCCGGCGCTGGCTGCCGGGCGGCCGGTGTTGCCGGTGGCGATTTCCTACTGGGAACTCGACGGTCAGCGCAGCCTGGCGCCGCGCTACGACGGCGATATTTCGCTTGGCCAGTGCACGCGGGCCATTCTTGGCCGCAAGCGCCTGATTGCGCGCCTGGTGACGACGCCGCTGCGCGGCCTGAACGGCGAAGACCGCAAGCAGGTGGCGGCGCAGGCCCGCGAGGCTATCGCTTTAGCGGCTGGGCTTCCGTTGGTGAACAATCCACCTGAAACACCTGGCGGTCTTCCAGTCGCACCGCCGTCAGATGCCCGCCCCACAGGCAGCCGGAGTCCAGCGCCAGCAGATTCGGCGTGACTTTCAGGCCAAGCGCCGACCAGTGGCCGGTGACCAGTACCGCCTCGGCGCTTTGTCGGCCGGGCAGGTCGAACCAGGGCAGGTGACCGGCTGGAGCATTGGCGAGCTTGCCCTTGACCTTGAATTCCATGGTGCCTTCCAGCGTGCAGAAGCGCATCCGGGTCATCGCATTGACGATGACGCGCAGCCTGGGCCAGCCGCGCAGATCGTCGGACCAGGCGGCCGGTTCGCTGCCCCACAGGTTCTGGACGAATTTGCGGAAATCCGGGCCTTGCAGTGCGGCTTCCACTTCGTGGGCCAGCTCGCGGGCGCGGGCCGTGGTCCATTGCGGCAGCAGGCCGGCGTGCACCAGGCAATAGTCGCCCTCGGTGTGGCAGAGCGGTTGCTGGCGCAGCCAGTCGAGCAGTTCGGCACAATCGGGGGCGTCGAGAATTTCCTGCAGCGTGTCGTCCTTGCCGCGGTATTTGGCGCCACCCTCGGCGACCATCAGCAGATAGAGGTCGTGGTTGCCGAGGACGGTTATTGCGGCCGGCCCCAGGGATTTGATCAGGCGCAGTGTGTCCAGCGATTTCGGGCCGCGATTGACCAGATCGCCGACCAGCCACAGCCGGTCCCTGGCCGGGTCGAAGGCGCAACGCTCGAGCAGTCGCTGCAGCGAGTCGTAGCAACCCTGGATGTCGCCGATGGCGTAGGTGGCCATAATGCTACGGTCAGGCGGAAAAAAAGGCCAAAATCAGAATTTTGTGCAAGCGATGGTCACTCGACGGTAACCGACTTGGCGAGATTACGCGGCTTGTCCACATCGGTGCCCTTGACCAGCGCGGCATGGTAGGACAGCAACTGCAGCGGAATGACGTGCAGGATGGGCGACAGTTCGCCGTAGTGCTCGGGTAGCAGCAGGATATGCACGCCCTCAGACTCGGGAATTTCGGAGTCGGTGTCGGCAAAGACGTACAACTCGCCGCCGCGAGCCTGGACTTCGCGCAGGTTGGATTTCAGTTTGTCGAGCAACTGGTCGTTGGGGGCCACCGAAATGACCGGCATGTTGGCGTCGACCAGGGCCAGCGGGCCGTGCTTGAGTTCGCCGGCCGGGTAGGCTTCGGCGTGGATGTAGGAGATTTCCTTCAGTTTCAGCGCGCCTTCGAGGGCGATCGGATAATGCCGGCCGCGGCCAAGGAACAGAGCGTGGTGTTTGTCGGCGAAGCGCTTGGCCCAGGCTTCAATCTCCGGTTCGAGTTCGAGCACCTTGTTGACGGCGACCGGCAGGTGGCGCAATTGGTCGAGGAAGGTGGATTCCTGCTCCGGCGACAGACGGCCCTTGACCTTGGCCATGACCAGCGTCAGCAGGAACAGCGCGGCGAGCTGGGTGGTGAAGGCCTTGGTCGAGGCGACGCCGATTTCCGGACCGGCGCGGGTGATGAAGCGCAGCGCGCATTCGCGGACGATGGCAGATTCCGGCACATTGCAGATGGCCAGTGTCTTGGATTGGCCGAGTTCCTTGGCGTGGCGCAGGGCAGCCAGCGTGTCGGCGGTTTCGCCGGACTGCGAAATGGCGACGATCAGTTGGCGCGGATTGGCGACCGAGGTGCGGTAGCGGTATTCGCTGGCGATTTCGACCGTGCACGGCACGCCGGCAATGGCTTCGAGCCAGTAGCGGGCGGTGTAGCCGGAGTGGCTGCTGGTGCCGCAGGCAAGAATGAGGATGTGGTCTACATCGGCGAGCAAGTTGCCGGCTTCGGCGCCGAAAATGCCGGGCTGGATGGTCTTGCTGCCGCCGACGATTTCCAGTGTGTTGGCCAGCGCTTCCGGCTGCTCGAAGATTTCCTTCTGCATGTAGTGCCGGTAGGTGCCGAGTTCGACAGCGGCGGCCGACAGTTGCGAGACATGCACCGGGCGTTCGACCGGGTGGCCGTCCAGGCGGGCGATTTTGACCGAGTCGGCAGTCAGTTCGGCGATGTCGCCGTTTTCCAGGTAGACCATGTTGCGGGTGACTTGCAACAGGGCCGAGGCGTCGGAGGCGGCGTAATTGCCGCTATCGGAAACGCCGAGCAGCAAGGGCGAGCCTTCGCGGGCGACGACGACCTTGCCCGGCTGGGTGTGGTCGATGACGGCGATCGCATAGGCGCCGACCAGTCGCTGGCAGGCCATCTGCACGGCCTTGAACAGGTCCGGCTGGCAGCGCAGCGTGGCCTGGATCAGGTGGGCGATGCTCTCGGTGTCGGTGTCCGAGGTGAAGACATAGCCCTGGGCGCTCAGTTCGTGGCGCAGGAACTCGTAGTTTTCGATGATGCCGTTGTGGACGACGGCGATGTTGCCCGAAACATGCGGGTGGGCATTGCGTTCGCAAGGCACGCCATGCGTCGCCCAGCGGGTGTGGGCGATGCCGGTCACGGCGCTGGTGCCGGCCGAGGCAGCTTCCAGTTCGGCGACGCGGCCAACCGAGCGGACGCGCTCGATGCCATCGGTGCCGATGACGGCCAGCCCGGCCGAATCATAGCCGCGGTATTCAAGTTTTTTCAGACCCTCGACGAGGACCGGGACGATGTTGTTGCCGGCTGCTGCCGCGACGATGCCACACATAAATTGAATCCTTAAACCTTGTAGTAATCGCGATACCAGGCGACGAAGCGGCCGACGCCGTCCTCAACGCTGGTGCCGGGAACGAAGCCGACCCAGTCGTTGAGCAGGTCGGTGTTGGCATAGGTGGCCGGGACGTCGCCATCCTGCAGCGGCAGCAGGCGCTTTTCGGCCTTCTTGCCCAGCGCGTTCTCGATAGCGCCGATGAAGTCGAGCAGTTGGACCGGGTTGTTGTTGCCGATGTTGAAGACGCGGTAGGGCGTGTTGCTGGTCGCCGGATCGGCGGCAATCGGGTCGTATTCGGCGTTGATCGAGGCATTGCGATCAAGGACGCGGATGACACCTTCGACGATGTCGTCAATGTAGGTGAAGTCGCGCTGCATGTTGCCGTGGTTGAAGACATCGATCGGCCGGCCTTCGAGGATGGCCTTGGTGAACAGGAACAGCGCCATGTCCGGGCGGCCCCACGGGCCATAGACCGTGAAGAAGCGCAGGCCGGTCGTCGGCAGGCCGTAGAGATGGCTGTAGGTGTGGGCCATCAGCTCGTTGGCCTTCTTGGTCGCGGCGTACAGGCTGACCGGGTGATCCACGCTGTCGTGCTCGGAGAACGGCATCTTGGTGTTGCCGCCATAGACGCTGGAACTGGAGGCATAGACCAGATGCTGCACCTGATGGTGGCGGCAGCCTTCGAGGATGTTGATGAAGCCGACCAGGTTGCTGTCGACGTAGGCGTGCGGGTTCTGGATCGAATAGCGGACGCCGGCCTGGGCGGCCAGGTGGATGACCTTGTCGAACTTCTCGGCGGCGAACAAGGCTTCCATGCCGGCCCGGTCGGCGACATCGAGCTTGACGAAGCGGAACCCGGGCAGCGCGGTCAGCCGCTTCAGGCGGCTTTCCTTCAGCGACACGTCGTAGTAGTCGTTCATGTTGTCGAGACCGACGACCTCGTCGCCGCGCGCCAGCAGGCGCAGCGAGGCAGTCATGCCGATGAACCCGGCGGCGCCGGTCACAAGAATTTTCACGAAATCACCTTGGAAAAAAAGTCACGCGATTCTAACTCAGAGCCGCCATGGCGTCCCGTTTTGCAAGCATCCTGGCATATTTTCCAGGCAATTAACGGGCAGTTTGAACGGCAAACTGCTCGGGCATGGCAGGCATTTATAATGGCGGCTTCCAACGGGACGATTTTATCTGCCGATGCGCATTCTGATCGTGAAAACTTCCTCGCTCGGCGATATCGATTGCCACGGCTGCTGGCTCGTCTGATGGCGCGCCTGGCCTATTCCCTGCTGTTCTACCTGATCACCCCGCTGATCTGGCTGCGCCTGCTGTGGCGCGGGCGAAAGCAGCCCGAATACTTGCAGAATCTCGGCGAGCGCTATGGCTTCTATGGGCAGTCGGCGCCGGACAAACTGATCTGGGTGCACGCCGTCTCGGTCGGCGAGACCCGCGCCGCCCAGCCCCTGATCGAGGGCTTGCAGGCGCGCTGGCCGGATCACCGCATCCTGCTGACCGGCATGACGCCGACCGGCCGCGCTGCCGGTCGCGAGGTCTATGGCGACAAAGTCATCCAAGCCTATTTGCCCTACGATTATCCGGGGGCGGTCGGGCGCTTCTTCCGGCACTTCTCGCCGGCCTTCGGTGTGTTGATGGAAACGGAGGTCTGGCCCAACCTGCTGGCCGCTGCGCAGGCATGCCAGGTCCCGGTGATGCTCGCCAACGCTCGCCTCTCGGCCCGTTCGGCGCGCGGTTACGGGCGTGTGGCGGCGCTGGCCGGCCCGGCCTTTGCATCGTTTTCTGGCGTCGCGGCGCAAACGGCTGGCGATGCCGAACGTCTCGCGGCACTCGGCGCCAGGCAGGTCGAGATCTGCGGCAATTTGAAATTCGATGTCTCGCCGCCGGAGGAGAAGATTGCGCTCGGCAATGCCTGGCGGGAGGCCATAGGTAAGCGGCCGGTGTGGCTGGCGGCCAGCACGCGTGAAGGCGAAGAGAGCTTGCTGCTTGAAGCCTGGCGGCGCGCCGCCGTTCCGGAGGTCCTGCTCATGCTGGTGCCGCGTCACCCGCAGCGCTTCGATGCGGTAGCGGCGCTGCTGCAGCAGGAGGATTGGCGATTCTCGCGGCGCAGCGAAGGTTTGCCGGCGGCCGATGCGCAGGTCTGGCTCGGCGACAGCATGGGCGAAATGGTGGCCTACTACACGCTGGCCGATCTGGCCTTCGTCGGCGGCAGTCTGTTGCCGCTCGGTGGCCAGAACCTGATCGAGGCAGCCGCCTGCGGCTGTCCGGTGCTGGTCGGGCCGCACACCTTCAATTTCCAGCAGGCAACCGAGGATGCGATTGCCAGCGGCGCCGCGCAGCGCGTCGACGACCCGGAAATGCTGAATGCTACGGTCGGCGCCCTTTTTCGGGAAAAAACGGAATTGGCGGCGATGCGGGTTGCGGCCCGCCAGTTCGCCAGTGCCCATCAGGGCGCCGCGGGTCGGACGCTGGCCCTTATTGAGCGCTGGATGGGTCGAGCAGCGCGTTGATCTGGGCGACGTCCTCTTCGCCCAGTGCGCCGGTGGCCGCTTTCAAGCGCAGTTGTGCCATCAGCGTATCGAGTGTCGCCTTGGCCAGGTCACGGCGGGTGACGTAGACCTGATTCTCGGCGTTCAGCACATCGATGTTGATGCGCACGCCGACTTCATAACCCAGCTTGTTCGATTCGAGGGCCGACTGCGAGGAAATCAGCGCCGCTTTCAGCGCCTTGACCTGGGCCAGGCCGTTGGTCACGCCGAGGTAATACTGGCGGGCCGACAGGGCGGCGCCGCGACGGGCGGCATCCAGTCCGGCCTGGGCGGCATTGCGGTTGGCGGCTGCTTCGCGCTGGCGTGATACGGTCAGGCCGCCCTGGAAGAGCGGTATGCTAACCTGGATGCCGATATTGCGAACGTCGGATTCAAGAGCGGTCGGCGCGCCGCCGGTCAATGACTGGGACTTCGCATAGCCCTGGTTGGCGACCAGGTCGACCGTCGGATAATGGCCAGCACGCTGCTTGTCCATCTCGCGGGCGGCAATGTCGGCTGCGGCTTGCTGCACCTGAACGGCAATGCTGTCCTTCTCGGCAGCTGCCACCCACTGGTTCATGTCGTTCGGCTGCGGCGCCGTCAGCGCCGCGTCCTTGCGCGTAGTGGCCAATGGACCGGCCGGTTTGCCGATGATCGCCGCCAGCGCATGCTGTTTGACTTCAAGATCGCTTTCGGCGGCGATCTCCTGGGCCTGCGCCAGGTCGTAGCGCGCCTGCGCTTCGTGGGAGTCGGTGATGGTCGCCGTGCCGACCTCGAAATTTTTCTTGGCCGATTCGAGCTGCTGGGCGATGGCTGTCTTGTTGGCGCGCACCGCGGTCAGGTTCTCGATCGCATAAATGACATCAAAATAGGCCTGCGAGACGCGCAGGATCAGGTCCTGGCGGGCCTGCACGAAATTGGCCTCGGCCTGTGCCACCTGCATTTTCGACTGGTCGTAGGAAACCCAGTTCTGCCAGCGGAATAGCGGCTGGGTGAGCGATAGCTGGTAGCCATTGCCGTTGTAGCGCTGTTGAAGCGTAGTCGAGGTGGACAGTATCTTGATGTCGTTGTCGTTCCACACCGTGTTGCCGGACAGCGTCAGGCTGGGCAGCAGCCCGGCGCGGGCCTGCGGCGTCTTCTCGCGGCCGGCTTCGAGCGTCGCCCGGGCCGCGGCAAAGGTTGGATCGTTGTCCTGCGCCTCGCGATACACCTGCATCAGGTCGGCAGCGTAGAGCGGGGAAGCAAGCAGCGGGAAAACGATCAGCCAGGCGAGCTTTTTCATGCCATTCTCAATAGCGGCGCATGCTCGGGTCGACTTCGCCGGCCCAGGCTTCGACGCCGCCCGTCAGGTTGTAAACGGCGCCATAACCCTTGCGCTCCAGGAACATCGCCACCTGCATGCTGCGTCCGCCGTGATGGCAGATCACCACCACCTCGCGTTCCGGGTCGATCTCCTCGCAGCGCATCGGGATCAGATGCATCGGGATGTGCTGGGAGCCTGCCAATTGGCAGAGTTCGATTTCCCACGGTTCGCGCACGTCAAGCAGGACCGGGTTGGGCCGGGATGCGTCAGCCAGCCATTCGGCGAGTTCTTGGGCGCGAACCTGCTTCATCAGAACGAGAAACTTTCCTTGGCCTCGGCGCCGTCGAGCGCCGGGATGACGGTTTCAAACAGATTGACGGTGTTATAGACACCCTCGGCGGTGCAGGTGATCAGTTGGGCTTCCATGACCGGTGCTTCGCCAACGACGACAGCAAGGCGGCCGCCGACGCGCAACTGCTTGAGCAGGGCAGCGGGGACGGACGGCAGGGCGCCGGAAACGACGATGGCGTCGTACGGACGGCATTGCGACCAGCCTTCGGCGCCGTTGCCGACTTCGACGCTGACGTTGGCGATGCCGGCGCGCTCAAGGTTGGCCTTGGCCATGGCGGCCAGTTCCGGGCGGACTTCAACGGTGATTACATGCTCGGCGCGGGCGGCCAGCAAGGCGGCCATGTAACCGCTGCCGGTGCCGATCTCGAGAACCTTGTCGGTTTTCTGGAGGACCAGTTCCTGCAGCATCTTGGCTTCGATCTTCGGGGCCAGCATGACCTGACCGTCGCCGAGCGGGATTTCCATGTCGGCAAAGGCCAGATTGCGATAGGCCGGGGGGGTGAAATCTTCGCGCTTGACGACGAAGAGCAGGTCGAGAACCTGCGGATCCAGAACCTCCCAGGGCCGGATCTGCTGTTCAATCATGTTGAAGCGCGCTTGCTCGATGTTCATTTGGGTCTCCGCAGGCATAATATTAGCACAAGCTAATATATTGATTCCGACAAATCAAAATTATACCTGACTCTCCTTTTCCATCTTGCGCAAACCGTGGCGCAGAAGGTCCATGTGGATCTGCAGATACAACTGCGGATTGCTCTCGATCCCTTGGCAGCAACTCATCGAATGGCGCCAGATCAGCAGCATCAGGATAGGGGCGATGACCACGTCGATGGTCGTTTCGACATCCAGGCTCCGGAACTCGCCGCTCGCCATGCCACGCTGCAAGGCAAAGCCGACCAACGCCCGGCCGCGGCTGATCACGTTTTCATAATAGAAACTGGCCACTTCGGGGAAGTTCCGTGCTTCTGCGACGATCAGCTTGGGAATGCCGGCGTAGGCGGTCTGGCCAATCTTGCTCCACCAGTTGTCGAGCAGCTTTTCCAGCAGTTCGAAGCTGCAGCCGGCATGTTTGGCGGCAATCGCTTCGCCTTCCGCGATGACCGGGACGATCCCTTCGCGGATCACCGCCTTGAACAGTGCTTCCTTGTTCTCGTAATAAAGATACAGGGTGCCCTTAGACACGCTGGCCCGGGTCGCGACATCTTCAAGGCGAGTGGCGGCGAAGCCCTTCTCGACGAAAAGGTCGAGCGCGGCAGCAAGCAGCTCCGAAGGTCGGGCTTCCTTGCGGCGTCGGCGGGGGGCGGGGATGGCAGGCATTGGTAACTTAATGACTAGCGGGTCATTAAGTTACCATCGCGTTGCTGTTCCGGTCAACGACCTTCCTTGATCAGACGGCCGCTGGACGGCTGGATCGGCCGGGCGTTGTTTCTGTACAGCCGGCTGAAGATGTTGATCTGGTCCTGCGAGACTTGGACCGGTTGTTTCATGACCAGCCACAGCACGCCTTCCGAGCAGGGCGGCGTGGTCAGTGAACCCATGTAGGTGTAGTAGTTGCGGGCGGTCGGTAGCAGGGTGTTGAGGTCGACCAGCGTCGTCGGCGGGGAGACTGGGCTGTTCTTCTCCAGCGGCATGTTGTTCCACAGGGTCTGGATGAAGGGATTTTCGGTGCCGCGTTCAAGCAGCACGGCGACCACCGCCAGTTGCCCTTCATCGGATTTGTGCACCAGATGGACGACCATGTCGAAGCGCTGGCCGTTCACTTTTTCTTCGGAAGGGCGATGGAAATGGAACTGGACCAGCTCGTAGGTCTTGCCGGTTAGCGAGATCGAGTTCTCGCCGAGTTCGACCTGGATGGTGTGGCCGTTGTCGACAATGCGGAAAGTCGACGGGCGGTAGGTGAACTTGATCGGCTCAAGATCGACCTTGATGCCATCCTTGATATCGATCGGTGACTGGCGTTCGCCGATGCCGCAAACCTTGTTCTTCGCGTCCAGCTTTGCCCAGTTTTCCGGGCCGCCGACGCCTTCGTAATCCCAATGGATGTGGGCGTGTTGCAGTGCCGGTTCGGCTTGAGCCAGTTCAAGCATGTAGCCTTCCTGGCGGGCCGGCCTTTTCGCTTTCGGCGCGGCGGTCGGGGCGGTATGGACGAGGTAGGTTGCCGGCTTGCTTGGTGCCGCCTCCCTGACTGGCGTCGGTGCCGGTGCCCTGGCGCTTTCCATTTGCGTCTTCAGGTTGGGCTTGATCGACGGGATGCCGCCGTGTTCGGCGTCGCTTGCCTTGATGGCGGCGGGCTTTTCGGCCTTGGCCAGTTCCTTCTTGAGCAGTGCATCGTTGGCGGCCTTGAGTTGGCCTGCCGCCTCGTTGGCTTTTTGTGCAATTTCCGCCTGGCTGTCCTTGGGCGGTCGGCAGACTTCGCGCAGTACCTTGTCGTCCAGAGTGCCAGTGCGGACCGGCAGGTCGCTGCCATTGATCTCTTCCTCGCGGACGAGTTCGTTTTCGTTTCTTTTGTAAATCCGCTTGATGGTGTTGGCGTTGCGCGTCGAGCAGTCGTAGCGGGTGATCGCCTCGATGACGCGGTAGGGGGCGCCGGACTTTACATCGGTCAGTTCCTTGTCGAGGACGACCCGGCCCTGGGCCTGAACGGTATTCCCCTCGCGCTTGAGGCTGGTGCGATCAATCTCGATGCGCTTGCCCGGTTCGGACGAAATGGTTTGCCAGGTCGGCGCTGCCGATGCGGCCCAGGGCAGGGCGGCGAGCAGGCTGGCGATGATCAGTTGGCGCATCTGGTATCCCTTTATCTTTTCTAATCTACGGCTTGTCGAAGATATTTCGGCTGGTTTCGAGAAATCTTGAGCGCGTTTTGTCATTCCTTGCATTTTGCCTGTATTTCCAGTAACTTGCGACCCACTCGTTAGGGGTGTCGATGCAACAGACGACTGAGAAATACCCTTCGAACCTGACCGGGTCATGCCGTCGTAGGGAAACGAACTCTGCCGTTGGAACCAGATCGCTCCTTGCCCGTCTTACCCCGATGTATTCCCGCACGGAGCCACAATGAACGTCAAAGAACAATTCCTCGCCGCCAACGCCCACGTCGACGAGGCTGCAGTCCAGCCGCTGCCCAATTCCCGCAAGATCTACGTCGAAGGCTCCCGCCCGGACATTCAGGTGCCGATGCGCGAAATCTCGCAGGACGACACGCCGACCGCCTTCGGTGGCGAGAAAAATCCGCCGATCTACGTTTACGACTGCTCCGGTCCCTATTCCGACCCGGCTGCCAAGATCGACATCCGTTCCGGCCTGCCGGCGCTACGCGCCCAATGGATTGCCGAACGTGGCGATGTCGAGGAACTGGCCGACCTGAGTTCCGAATTCGGCCGCGCCCGCGCCGCCGACAAGGCGCTCGACGAACTGCGTTTCCCCGGCCTGCACCGCAAACCCTTGCGCGCCAAGGCCGGCGCCAATGTCTCGCAGATGCACTACGCCCGCCAAGGCATCATCACGCCGGAGATGGAATACGTTGCCATCCGCGAAAACAACAACCGCCGCGCCTATATCGAATCGCTGAAGGCGACCGGGCCGATGGGCGAGAAGATGGCCAAGCTGCTGGGCCGCCAGCACCCCGGACAGAACTTCGGCGCCAGCATTCCCGAGGAAATCACCCCGGAGTTCGTGCGCAGCGAAGTCGCCCGCGGCCGCGCCATCATCCCCAACAACATCAACCACCCGGAAAGCGAGCCGATGATCATCGGCCGCAACTTCCTGACCAAGATCAACGCCAACATCGGCAACTCGGCGCTCGGCTCCAGCATCCAGGAAGAAGTCGAGAAAATGACCTGGTCGATCCGCTGGGGCGGCGACACCGTGATGGATCTGTCCACCGGCAAGAACATCCACGAAACACGCGAGTGGATCATCCGCAACAGCCCGGTGCCGATCGGCACGGTGCCGATCTATCAGGCGCTGGAAAAGGTCAACGGCAAGGCCGAGGACCTGACCTGGGAAATCTTCCGCGACACGCTGATCGAACAGGCCGAGCAGGGCGTCGACTACTTCACCATCCACGCCGGCGTGCTACTGCGCTACGTGCCGATGACCGCCAACCGCCTGACCGGCATCGTCAGCCGCGGTGGCTCGATCATGGCCAAGTGGTGCCTGGCCCACCACAAGGAAAGCTTCCTCTACACCCATTTCGAGGAAATCTGCGAAATCATGAAGGCCTACGACGTCGCCTTCAGCCTCGGCGACGGCCTGCGTCCCGGCTCGATCTACGACGCCAACGACGAAGCCCAGCTCGGCGAACTGAAGACCCTGGGCGAGCTGACCGAAATCGCCTGGAAGCATGACGTGCAGACCATCATCGAGGGCCCGGGCCACGTGCCGATGCACCTGATCAAGGAGAACATGGACCTGCAGCTGGAATACTGCAAAGAAGCCCCGTTCTACACCCTCGGCCCGCTGACCACCGACATCGCCCCAGGCTACGACCACATCACCAGCGGCATCGGCGCCGCGATGATCGGCTGGTACGGCACGGCCATGCTCTGCTACGTGACGCCCAAGGAACACCTCGGCCTGCCCGACAAGGACGACGTCAAGGAAGGCATCATCACCTACAAGCTGGCCGCTCATGCCGCCGACCTGGCCAAGGGCCACCCCGGCGCCCAGATCCGTGACAACGCGCTGTCCAAGGCGCGCTTCGAATTCCGCTGGGACGATCAGTTCAACCTCGGCCTCGACCCGGACAAGGCCCGTGAATTCCACGACGAGACGCTGCCCAAGGAATCGGCCAAGGTCGCCCACTTCTGCTCGATGTGCGGCCCGCACTTCTGCTCGATGAAGATTACCCAGGATGTGCGTGAATTCGCGGCGCAGCAGGGTATCGATGAAGCAGCAGCGCTGGAGAAGGGTATGGAAACCAAGGCCGTTGAGTTTGTGAAGGCGGGGGCGGAGGTTTACAGCAAGGTTTGAGCGCCCATAGAGCTAGACAGACAAAGGAAAGGCGGCTGAATCAGCCGCCTTTTTTATGGCGAATGGCCGAACTCAGGGAGTGGCGCGTTGGCTTAGCCAACGAATCAGCGATTCGTAAAACCGTTCAGGCACCACCGGCTTGGCCAGGAAGTCGTTCATGCCGGCATCCAGGCAGTTCTCCCTGTCGTCGCTGAATGCGTTGGCGGTCATGGCCAGAATGGGAACCGCCTGCAATCCCGGCAATTGTCTGATTTGCCGAGTCGCTTCCAGGCCATCCATCTGGGGCATTTGCATGTCCATCAGGATCAGCGCATAGGGTGTTTTCCGGGCTTTTTCGACGGCGATCAAGCCATTTTCCGCGGTGTCGACGATGAGTCCCGTGGTTGCCAGAAGTTCTTCGGCAACCATCTGATTGATCGGTTCGTCTTCGACGAGCAGGATGCGCCGGCCGGAGAATTGTTCGCGCAGGGTGGCTTCCGTTTCGTCAACACCGAGGCTGGGCTGCTGTTGCGTCCCTACGTCGTTGCTGCGCCCCAGGCGCGCGGTAAACCAGAAGGTGCTGCCGACGCCTGGTGTGCTGCTTACCCCGACGTCGCCGTTCATCAGCCCGGCCAGGCGCTTGGTGATCGCCAAGCCGAGTCCGGTGCCGCCATATTCGCGGGTGGTCGAGCTGTCCGCCTGCTCAAAGGCTGAGAAAAGCCGTGCCTGGGCTTCGGGCGTAATGCCGATGCCCGTATCCTGCACCTCGAAACGGATGCGTACGGATTCCGCATCTTCTTCGAACACGTCGGCGCGCAAGGTGATTTGGCCGGTCTTGGTGAACTTGATCGCGTTGTTGGCGTAGTTGAGCAGTGCCTGCGTCAGCCGCGTCGGATCGCCGAGCAGGTGACGCGGCACGCCACTGGTTTCCATCCGCAGCTTGATGCCCTTGGCCTGGGCGCGCGCTGCCAGGATGGAAGAGATATTGCTCAGCAAGGATTCGACCACGACGTCGGTGTGTTCGAGCGTCAGCTTGCCGGCTTCGATCTTGGAAAGGTCAAGAATGTCGTTGATGACGCTCAACAGGTGGTCGGCGGCGGCGTTGATGGTGTCGAGCCGCTCGGCCTGCTTCTCGCTGACGCCATCGCGCCGCAGGAGATGCGCCATGCCGAGGATCGCGTTCAGCGGGGTCCTGATTTCATGGCTCATGTTGGCCAGAAACTGGCTCTTGGCATGGGTTTCCGCCTTGGCGGAATCGCGCTCGCGGCGGGTGCGCAGGGTTTGCACGCCAAAGGCGAGGTTTCGGCTCAGTTCTTCGAGCAATTCGACTTCCTGGGGGCCGAATGCTTCGGGAACGGCGGCGTAAATGGTCAGTGCGCCGATGGTGTGGCCTTCGGAGATCAGCGGCAGCCCGATGCTGGACTCGTAGCCGCGCCTCAAGATGGCCTCCCGCCAATGCGCCAGCTTGGGATTGGTCCGTACTTGCTGCGCCACCGAGGTCTGCCCGGTGCGGATGGCAGTGCCGGTGGGGCCTTGGCCCAGCACGCTGGCGCCATCCCAGGAGATTTCGACCGACTCCAGGTAGCCCTGCTCGAAGCCCGAGATGGCAACCGGGCGCACCCGGCGGTGCTCGTCGTTTTCCGGTATGCCGACCCAGGCCATCATGTACTCGCCGACGTCCACCACCAGGCGACACACATCGTCCAGAAGGCTTTGTTCATCCGTTGCGCGCGCCAGTAGTAGGTTGCAATCGCTCAACAGGCGCAGCGAACGGTTCAGGCGCTGCGCCTCCAGCTGGGCAAGCTTGCGCTCCGTGACATCGCGGGTCACCTTCGAGAAACCGATCAGGGCCCCTGAGGGATCGTGCAGGGCGGTGATGATGGTGTCGGCGTAGAAGGTGCTGCCGTCCTTGCGAACCCGCCAGTTTTCGTCCTCCGCCAGGCCGTTTTGGCGCGCCCTGTTCAGCAGGGCGGCGGCTTTGCCGCTTGCGCCATCGTCGGGGGGGTAGAAGAGGTCGATCGATTTGCCGAGAATCTCCGCTGTCTCGTAGCCCTGCAGGCACCGGGATCCCTCGTTCCATGAGGCGACCCGGCCATCCGGGTCGAGCAGGATGATGGAGTAATCCTTGACGCTGGAGATCATCATCCGCAGTTGCTCTTCACGCTTGAAGAGGGCTTCTTCGGCCTGCACCCGCTCGGCCTTCAGGGCCGCCAGGGAAAGGCCGGTCAGTTGCGTCGTCGCGATGTAGCTCCACAGGAGAATGAGCCCGAGTTGGGCGTCCTGAAGATTGAAGGCGCCCAGGCCGGTCGAAGCGCTCCACGCGGCAACCATGGCAAAACCGAGCGAGGCGATGGCAGCGGCGATGATGCCGAAGTGCAGTGCTGCCCAGGCAAAGAGCGGTAGGGTCAGGAAGGCCAGCGAGAGGCGCAGGCCGACGTCGCCATAGCTGGTGACGAAGGCGAACCAGGCGGCGACACTGGCCACGACGAACCAGAGCGCCAGGCCGCGCTTCTGCTGGCCGAGCCGGGCCAGGCTTTTCTGGGTCAACGGGAGCAGGATCGGCCCGGCCAGCAGCAGGCCGACCGTGTCGCCGACCCACCAGGTCAGCCAGGCGATGCCCAAACCATCTGCCGACACCAGGCCGGCCAGGTAGAGGCACAAGGTGCCGCCGGTGGCCGAGATGAGCATGCCGGCCGCGCTGGCGGCGATGAAGGTAATGACGTCGGCCTGGCGGATGAAGGCATAGTTGAACCCGGCGCGGCGCAGCCAATAGGCGGTAACCCAGGGGGCGATGGTGTTGCCGATGGCCGTGCCCAGCGCCAGGGTGGCGGACGACCCGATGGCCAAGTTGACCAAGAAGGCCCCCACTGCGATACCCGGCCAAAGCCCTGCTCCCCAGCGAATCAGCGCGGCTACGGCGATGCCGGTGGGCAGCCAGATCAGGGTGATCTGCGAGCCGTAATACGGCAGCTTGAGACCGAGCCAGCCGGTAATGAAATAGGCGGCGGCCAGGATGGCCAGGCGGCTGACCTGTCGGGCGGTGCTGACGGGGACTGCGTGGTCTGGATGGATATTTTTCATGGGCCTCCCTGGCAACCGGGTTTGTTCTGTTGGCCTCCGTAAGCCGTTGCCGATGCGTATCGGGCTGGCGGGAGGCGTGTCAGGGAAACCGGTCCGCTCCGGCCGTGGGTGTCCTCGCCTTGCCCCGGCCCAAGCTTTCTTTGCCTATACGTTAAATCTACTCCGAATATCGCGGATTGGCTGCGGAAAGTTATGCGAAACGGTGGTTGGCGCCGTGGGGGACAAGGCGCCAAGCCGCGCTTGGCGACCGACAGGTGCTGGAGGTGTTGGCGCCCGCGCAGCGCAAGCAGATGGCGGAGATGAAGGCGGAGCGCGAGGCCAATCTGGGTGACGGAGCGCGCGGTGGGGATGCTGGGTCCCGCCGCTAAACGGTCAGCTGAATTGTCCGGTCAATACAAAAAAGCTGCCACGGCAGCCTTTTCCGTTTTTGGCCAAAAAAACCGGCCGACCGTAGCATTGGCGACGAAGGGGCTTCAATCGTCCTCGTTCGGCGCGAAGCGGAAATCCTCGGCCCGGCTGTTTTGCCAGCCGCCTTCGCCATTCAGCGCCAGCACCTGGCGGTGGTATTTGAGGATGGCCGGGCGGTGGGCGACGCTGACCAGGGTCGTGTCGAGGGTCAGCAGCAGCTTGTAGAGCGCATCTTCGTTGGCGCTGTCGAGGGCGCTGGTGGCTTCGTCGAGCACCGCGTAGCGGGGTTTGACGATCAGTATCCGGGCAAAGGCGAGGCGTTGCTGCTCGCCGACCGAAAGCACCTTGGACCAGTCGGCCTCGGCGTCGAAGCCGCCGAAACGCGAGGCAAGGTCCGGCAGGTTGACCTGTTCGAGCACCTTGAGCAGTTGGGCGTCGGCCACGGCATGGCCGTTGTGCGGATAGAGCAACTGGCTGCGCAGGGTGCCGAGCAGCATGTAGGGCTGCTGAGGCAGGAACAGGATGTTGTTGGGGGCCGGCCGGTAGATGGTGCCGCTGCCGTTGTACCAGAGGCCGGCGATGGCGCGCAGCAGCGAACTCTTGCCGCTGCCGCTCTTGCCGACGATCATCAGGTGGTCGCCGCGCGGCACCTTGATCGACAGGTTGTGGAGCAGCGTGCGCTCGCAGTTGGGCGTCTGCAGCGTCAGGTTTTCCAGCGTCAGGTGATTGGCGTCTACCGAGACGATGCCGCTGCTGCGCCGTGGCGGGCAGCCGGGATGGCCGGGCAGGAAGCGCGCCAGCGTGTCGAGGCGGTCGATGCCGGCGGCGAAGCGGCTGAGGCTTTCGAAGTTCTCGATAATTAGCGAAAAGGCGGCCAGCACGGCGGCGAAGGCGCCAGCCGCCTGAACGGCCCGGCCGACTTCCAGCTCGCCTGAGAGGACGTCGGAGGCGATGATGGCGCTGGGCATTACGATGGTCAGCAGGCTGTAAGCGTACTGGAAGAAATTGAGTCCGAACTGGGCGCGGACCAGCCGCTTGAAATTCTTGAAGGCGGCGGCGAAGCGTTTTCGTACCTGCTGCTGCTCCTGCCCCTCGCCGCGATAGAGGGCGATCGATTCGGCATTCTCGCGGATCCGGACCAGGCCGAAGCGGAAATCCGCCTCGCGCCGCAGTTGCTGGAAGTTCAGGTTCATCAGTCGCTTGCCGAAGACGAAGATGGTGATGAATGTCCCGGCGGTGGCGTAAAGCATCAGAAAGTAGACCAGTTCGCGGGAGATGCTCCACAAAACGGTGCTGAAAGCGACCAGTTGCAATGCCGATCCAATGAAGATCAGCAGGAAGTACAGCGAGCGCTGGGTAAAGGTGTTGATGTCCTCGGCGACGCGCTGGTCGGGGTTGTCGATGCTGGCGTTGGCGTTCAGCTCGTAGAAATTCCGGTGGCTGAAATAGCTGTCGAGGAAACGGTGCGTCAGCCAGCGTCGCCAGTGGATGCCCAGGGTGTCGCGGACAAAGTAATGCAGCGCGAAGATCGGTACCGCCATGACCAGCAGGCCGAGGCAATACTTGATCGAATCCCAGAAGCGCTGCTCGTCGTGGGCGGCCAGCGCCGAGGTAAATTCGCCGGTCTGCTCGTTGAACAGCACGGCGAAGCGCGTCTGGCCGAGCAGCAGGATGACCAACAGGGCGAGCAGTCCCCAGGCCTTGAGCCGCTCGTCCTGCCGCCAGTAGGGCGAGGCGATGGCCCAGAATCGCTTCCAGAGATGTCGGTCGGCCGGTGTCATGGTCTGTTTCCGGAAAGGCTGCTTGTGCTTGCTCCGACGGGGATGAAAGGCGGCTATGCCCGTTGGCTCCGTTTTACTCTCAGGACGGCGCCAGGGTCAAGCCGGCTTGCCGGAGGCATACGTCCTTCCAGCGGCCGGAGCGTTCAATAAAATGACCTTGCAATCGGATTCATGCACCGTTGCCGCGAATGCTACGGTCGATGGCAAAAAATGGCCAAAATCGAAATCTGCGACAATGGCGCATGTCCGAAATAAAGCCTTGCGGCGTGTCGCCGCCGATGAAATGCCGACCGGGTTGCGGCGCCTGCTGCATCGCGCCGTCGATTTCGTCGCTGCACAAGCCCGCCGGGGAGCCGTGCATACATCTCGACGCCGAATTCCGCTGCCGCATCTTCGGCCGGCCGGAACGCCCGGAATGCTGTGCCGGCCTGCAGCCTTCGCCGGAAATGTGCGGCGAAACCCGCGAGCAGGCGCTGCATGGGCTGGCCGAACTCGAAGTTTTGACCCATCCGGGATAGTAGAATGCGGCCTCCCAACATTGGCTGCGCTCCATGGACCCGATTCTTCTGCTCAAAGCCCTGATCCTCGGCATCGTCGAAGGACTGACCGAATTTTTGCCGATTTCCTCGACCGGGCATCTGATCCTGGCTGGCGATTTGCTGGATTTCAATGACGATCGCGGCAAGTTGTTCGAAATTGTCATCCAGTCCGGCGCCATCCTCGCCGTCGTCTGGGAATATCGCGAACGCCTCATGGTCGTCGCGCGTGGCGCCTTCAATGACAAGGCGGCCCAGAAATTCATCCTCAACCTGTTCGTTGCCTTTCTGCCGCTGGCCATCCTCGGCCTGGCCTTCGGCAAGGCGATCAAGGCCAATCTGTTCAACCCCATCGCCGTGGCGACCACCTTCATCCTCGGCGCCTTCGTCATCCTCTGGGCCGAAAAGCGCGAACACGCCATCCGGGTCCAGACGGTCGAGGAAATGACCTTGCTCGATGCCCTGAAAATGGGCCTGGCCCAGGCCGTGGCCTTGATTCCTGGTACCTCGCGCTCCGGTGCGACGATCATCGGCGGCCTGTTCTTCGGCCTGTCGCGCAAGGCGGCGACCGAGTTTTCCTTCTTCCTCGCCATTCCGACGCTGGGCGCGGCGACCGTCTATCAGCTCTACAAGGAGCGCGCGCTGCTCAACGCCGACGATATCGGCATGTGGGTGGTCGGCTTCGTTTCCGCCTTCATTTCGGCCTTCCTGTGCGTGCGCTGGCTGCTGCGCTTCATTTCCAGCCACGATTTCACGCCCTTCGCCTGGTATCGGATCGTCTTCGGCATCGTCGTGTTGCTGACCGCCCATTTCGGCTGGGTGCAATGGACCGCGGGCTGATCGTCTACCTGCACGGTTTCTGTTCCTCGCCAGCCTCGTGGAAATCCCGCCTGCTGGCCGAGGAAATGGAAAGGCGAGGCTTGGCGGCGCATTTTCTCTGCCCGCAACTGTCGCCGGTGCCGGCCGAAGCCGTTGCCGCCGTCAGCCGTCTGATCGAACAGGCCAACGGGCCGGTGACCTTGGTCGGTTCCTCGCTGGGCGGCCATTACGCCAACCATCTGGCCGAAATACACGGTCTGAACGCCGTGCTGATCAATCCTGCGGTAGTTGATTGCCTCGATCTCAGCAGATTCGTCGGTGATCACCTCAATTTCCACAGCGGCGAAGCGTTTACCTTCACCGCAGCGCACGCCGAGCAGCTGATGGCCCAGGTTCGCCGGCCGATGCCGGAACGTTACTGGCTGCTGCTCGAAGCGGGCGACGAAGTGCTCGATTACCGGCAGGCGGTCGATTTCTACGCCGGCTGCCGGCAAACCTTGCTGGCCGGCGGCGACCACAGCTTCACGCGGTTTCCCGAATACATCCAGCAAATACTTGAATTTGCTGGGCTATAATCCGCCGATGAACGTATTGTTTGAAGAAGATGGCGGCTTCAAGGCCGGCAGCATCATGGCCGACAACGACAGCTCGTTGCAGGTCGAAATGCCCACCGGGAAGCGCAGCAAGATCAAGGCCGCGACCGTTTTGTTGCGTTTTGAAAAACCTTCCGCTTCGGCGCTGCTCGAACAGGCGACGCCGTTGGCTGAAGAAATCGAACCGGATTTCCTCTGGGAGTGCGTGAACGATGGCGAATTTTCGTTTCTTGATTTTGCCCGTGATTACTACGGACACGAGCCCGCGCCGATCGAAGCGACGGCGGTGCTGCTTGCCCTGCACGCCGCGCCCGTCTATTTCCACCGCAAAGGCAAGGGCCGCTTCCGCAAGGCGCCTGCCGACATTCTCGCAGCTGCTCTGGCCAATCTTGAAAAAAAGCGTCAGCAAGCGCTGGCGATGGAAGGCTGGATCAACGAGCTGAAGGAATTCCGCCTGCCGCCGGAAATCGGCGTGCTAAGCGATGCCCTGCTCTACGCCCCTGATCGCAACAAGCCGGAAACCAAGGCCTTCGAGTCGGCCTGCGCGGAACTTGGCCTGACGGCGGCGCAGTTGCTGTTCAAGTGCGGTGCCATCAAGTCGCCCTATTTCCTGCATTACCGCCGTTTCCTGCACGAACAGTTTCCCAAGGGCACCGGCTTTCCGGCGCTCGATGCGCCCCGGCTGCCGAGCGACCTGCCGCGCGCCGACGTCCGTGCCTTTTCGATCGACGACGCCCACACCACCGAGATCGACGACGCGCTATCCGTCGTCAAGCTGCCTGGCATCGGCTCGCGCATCGGCATCCACATCGCCGCCCCGGGGCTGGCCATCGAACACGGCTCGCCGCTCGACGGCGTTGCCCGCGCCCGGCTGTCCACGGTCTACATGCCCGGCAACAAGATCACCATGCTGCCCGATGCCGTGGTCCAGAACTACACGCTGGCCGGCGGCACCGATTGCCCGGCCGTGTCGCTCTATCTGACGGTCAACGACTCGCTGGAAATCCTCAGCCACGAATCGCGGCTGGAGATGGTCCATATCGCCGCCAACCTGCGCCATCATGAAATCGAACCCTGGTTCAACGCCGAAACCATCAACGGCCCGCTGCCCGACCAGCCGTTCAAGGACGAGCTGGTTCATCTCTGGCACTTCGCCAATGCCTGCGAAGGCCGGCGCGGCAAGCCCTCGGCCATGCAGGGCATCAACGACTACAACTTCGCCATCGTCGGCGATCTGGCCGATCCCGACGCCTGCATCGTCGAGATCACCGAGCGCAAGCGCGGCAGCCCGCTCGACAAGCTGGTCGCCGAATTGATGATCGTCGCCAACTCGACCTGGGGCGGCCTGCTCGCCGAGAAGAACATCGCCTGCCTCTACCGGGCGCAAACCCAGGGCAAGGTCCGGATGACCACCTCGCCACTGCCGCACGAAGGTCTCGGCGTGCCGCAATACGCCTGGATGACCTCGCCGCTACGCCGTTACTGCGATTTGGTCAATCAATGGCAGCTGATCGCCTGCCTGCAGGGCGAAACGCCGGCCTATGCGCAGAAATCGGCCGAACTGTTCGCTGCAATGCGCGATTTCGAGCTGACCTACTCGGCCTACGCCGATTTCCAGCGCCAGATGGAGCGCTACTGGTGCCTGCGCTGGCTGCAGCAGCATGGTATCGAAGAAATCGACGCCACCGTGCGCCGCGAACAGAGCGTCAAGCTGGACCACCTGCCGGTGCTGTTGCGCGTCCCCTCATTGCCGACCGACCTGGCGGCCGGGCAGCGCGTCCGGCTGGCCGTCGAGAGCATAGACCTGCTGGCGCCGGAGCTCTCGTGCCGCTTTCTCAATTTGCTCGGCCAAACCGAACAGATTGAAGTCGTCGAGGAGTCCACGGAGGACGCCGAGTGAAAGGCAAGGCCTCCTTGCGTCCGTTCCCGGTGGTCAAGCCAGACCGCCGGCTATGGATCGCTGTTGGCGTTTCACTCGCTTTTCACGCTCTGCTGCTGGCGCTCCACTTCCAGTTTCCCGATACCTCCAAGGCTTTCCGCGAAAAGGCCATGGACATCATCCTGGTCAACGCCAAGTCGGCCCACAAACCCGCCGATGCCCAGGCGCTGGCCCAGTCCAGTCTCGACGGCGGCGGCAACACCGATGAGAACCGTCGGGCCAAGACGCCTTTGCCGCCAACCCATCAGCAAACCGAAGGCGATGCCATCCAGCAGATGCAGCGCCGCGTGCAGGAGCTGGAAACCGCCCAGCAAAAACTGCTGACCCAGGCCAAGAGCCTGCGCAACGTCGCGGCCGCCAATACGGCAACTGAGCAACCGTCGCCGGCGCCCAGTATCAGCGGTCTCGACCTGGCCGAATCGGCCCGGGCAATGGCCCGGTTGGAGGGTGAAATCGCCAAGACAGCCGATGAATACAGCAAACGGCCGCGCAAGAAATTCGTCGGCGCACGGACCGAGGAGTACGCGCTGGCTGCCTATCTCGATGCCTGGAAGCAGAAGATCGAGCGCGTCGGCACCCTCAACTATCCGGAAGAGGCGCGCGGCAAACTCTACGGCGCGGTGGTCATTTTCGTCGAACTGAGCGCCGAGGATGGCAGCCTGTACAACGCCGAAATCTCAAAGTCATCCGGCCATAAGGTGCTCGACCAGGCGGCGCTGCGCATCCTGCGCATGTCGGCGCCGTTCGGCGCGATTCCGAAACAGGGTCTGGGCGGCGCCACCGTGCTTTCCTTTGCCCGTACCTGGTATTTCACGCAGGGTGACTCCCTGAATACGGCAGCCAAGTGAGCGTCCGCGTGGGCGATGTTCCGGTGGCGAGCTTCATTTTCTCAAACGACCATGCCTGATCTCTACGCCGTTTTTGGCAACCCGATTGCCCATTCCAAATCCCCGGCCATCCATGCCAGCTTCGCCGCAAGTACCAGTCAGGACATGGTCTATGAGGCCCGCCTGGCGCCGCTTGATGGCTTTGCGCCCGCTATTGCAGAATTTGTAGCGGCGGGCGGCAAGGGGGCGAACGTTACTGTGCCGTTCAAGGAAGATGCCTTCCGGTTGGCTACGCGGCTCTCCGACCGGGCGGCACGCGCCGGGGCGGTCAATACGCTGGCCTTTGCCGATGGCGAAGTATTTGGCGACAACACCGATGGCGCCGGTCTGGTTCGCGACATCACGCTCAATCTCGGCTATTCGCTGAACGGCCGCCGCATTCTGCTGCTCGGCGCCGGCGGTGCTTCGCGTGGCGTGATCGCCCCCCTGCTGGCAGAAAAGCCGGCGGCGTTGTTCATTGCCAATCGCAGCGCCGAGAAGGCGGTTAAGTTGGCGGAAGATTTTTCCGATATCGCGCCGGTAAATGGCGGTAGTTTTGCCGATCTTGCCGGTAAAAGCTTCGATCTGCTGATCAATGCGACTTCGGCCAGCCTGGCCGGTGCGAGTTTGCCGCTGCCGCCTGGCCTCTTTGCGCCGGGTGCGCTGGCCTACGACATGATGTACGGCAAAGGCGAGACGCCGTTCCTGCTGCAGGCCCGGGAGCAGGGCGCGGCGCGCGGCGCCGACGGGCTGGGTATGCTGGTCGAGCAGGCCGCCGAGGCCTTCTTCGTCTGGCGCGCCGTGCGTCCGCAAACGGCGCCGGTGCTCGCTGATCTGCGCGCCAAGCTGGCCGGATGAAAGTCGTCGGCCACTGGCTGAAGCGGGCCTTGCTGGCCCTGCTCGGACTGTTTCTGCTCTGGCAGTTGTGGCTACTTGGCTGGGTGCTGTTCTGGGCCTGGTTCAATCCCGGCGAAACCCGCTTCATGGAGATCCGCCTGGCCGAGCTGCGCCAGAAGGTGCCGGATGCCCAGTTGAAACAGCAATGGGTGCCCTATGAGCGGATTTCGATCCACCTGAAGCGGGCGATAATCGCCGCCGAAGATGCCAAGTTCGTCGATCATGAGGGCTTCGACTGGGAAGGCATGCAGAAAGCACTGGAAAAGAATCAGAAGAAGGGGCGTTTCGTCGCCGGTGGCTCGACCATCAGCCAGCAATTGGCGAAAAACCTGTTCCTGACGCCGACCAAGTCGTATTTCCGCAAGGTCGAGGAGGCGATCATCACGCTGATGCTGGAGCATCTGTGGAGCAAGCGGCGGATTTTCGAGGTCTATTTGAACGTGATCGAGTGGGGCAATGGCGTCTTCGGCGCCGAGGCGGCGGCGCGCCATTATTTCAACACCAGCGCTGCTCAGCTTGGCCCGGAACAGGCGGCGCGGTTGGCTGGCATGGTGCCCAATCCGCGCTTCTATGACCGCAACCGCGGGGCGCCGGGTTTGGGGCGCAAAACGGGGATCATTCTCGGCCGCATGGCCGGTGCCGACGTGCCGTGAAATATTGCCGAATTGCCCGCTTTTTGGGGTGATTTTGTCGGGGTCCTGACCTTCGGCCGGTGATAAAATGGCGGTCCATTTGCGGCACTGCACCATGAGCGAAGAAGCCCAGCTGACCGATACCGAAGACTTGCAGGAGCGCCTCGCCGAGGTGCAGACCCTGCTCGCCCGGCACAAGCTGGTCGAGGAACTGGTGCACCGGCAGGAAGGGCCGCGCCACGACCTGGTCGAGGATATCGTTCACAAGCAGCATCTGAACGAGCTGCAGGACCGCCTGGAACCGATGCACCCGGCGGACATCGCCTACGTGCTGGAGGCCCTGCCGACCGACGAGCGTCTGATCGTCTGGAACCTGGTCAATCCTGAGCTCGAAGGCGAGGTCCTGCTCGAAGTCTCGGACGCCGTCCGCGAAAGCCTGATCGAGTCGATGGGGCGGACCGAGCTGGTCGCCGCCGCCGAGACGCTCGATGCCGACGAACTGGCCGACCTGGCGCCCGACCTGCCGCAGGGCGTCATCGACGACGTCTTCCGCGGCCTGTCGGTTGAGGAGCGCGAGCAGTTGCGCGCCGCGATGTCCTACCCCGAGGATTCGGTCGGCTCGATCATGGACTTCGACATGGTTACCGTCCGCGAGGATGTGTCGCTCGAAGTCGTGCTGCGTTACCTGCGCCGTTTCGATGAACTGCCCGACCATACCGACCAGCTGTTTGTCGTCGATCGCGACGAACACCTGAAGGGCGTGCTGCCGCTGAACATCCTGCTGGTCAACGAGGTCGATGTCGAAGTCGGCACGCTGATGCAAACCGATTTCGTCGAACTGGAACCCGACGATCTGGCCGACGAGGCGGCCAAGGCCTTCGAGCGTTACGACCTGGTGTCGGCGCCGGTGGTCGATCCGGAAGGCAAACTGGTCGGCCGGGTGACGGTTAACGAGGTGGTCGACTACATCCGCGAAGAAGCCGAGCACGAGCAACTGGCTCAGGCCGGTCTGCGCGAGGAAGAAGATATTTTCGCCTCGGTCTGGGATTCGGTGAAAAACCGCTGGTCCTGGCTGGCCGTCAACCTGGTCACCGCCTTTGTCGCCTCGCGGGTGATCGGCGCCTTCGAGGGGTCGATCGAAAAGCTGGTCGCCCTGGCAGCCTTGATGCCCATCGTCGCCGGCATCGGCGGCAATTCCGGCAACCAGACGATCACGATGATCGTCCGTGCCATCGCCATGGGCCAGGTCCAGCCCGATGCGATGCGTCGCCTGCTGCGCAAGGAACTCGGCGTGGCCAGCATCAACGGCCTGATCTGGGGCGGCCTGCTTGGGGTCGCCGCCTGGACGCTCTACGGCAGTGCCAAGCTGGGCATCGTGATGACCGCGGCGATGACGCTGAACCTGCTGCTGGCCGCCTCGGCCGGCGTCGGCATTCCGCTGCTGCGCCAGAAATTCGGCGCCGATCCGGCCGTCGGCGGCTCGGTGATGATCACCGCGCTGACTGATTCCGGCGGGTTTTTCATTTTCCTGGGCCTGGCCACACTCTTCCTGATGTAAGGCCCTGCCGGACGGTCAAATTTCAATTTTGACCAAAATTTCCGGCCGACCGCGCCCTGCAGGAAGTCCCCTTGGGGGATAGCATTCAGTGCGCGTCGGGTGTGACCAGCTTCAAGCCAACGATGCCGGCGACGATCAGGCCGATGCAGACGAAGCGCAATACTTCGCGCGATTCGTTGAACAGGTAGATGCCCAGAATCGCCGTGCCGACCGCGCCGATGCCGGTCCATACCGCGTAGGCGGTGCCCAGCGGCAGCACTTTCAGCGACCAGCCGAGCAGTGCAACGCTGGCCACCATGGCGACCAGCGTCGCTACCGACGGCCACAGGCGGCTGAAGCCTTCGGTGTATTTGAGGCCGACCGCCCAGCCGACCTCGCAGAGGCCGGCGACCAACAGGATCAGCCAGGCGAAGCCGGAACTCATTTATTTCAGTGTGGCGAAATAGGCCTCGGCAGCCGCAATGGTGCCGGCGATGTCGGCATCCGTGTGGGCGGCCGAGACGAAACCGGCCTCGAAGGCCGACGGCGCAAAATAGTGGCCGGCATCGAGCATGGCGTGGAAGAAGCGGTTGAAGGCTTCCTTGTCGCAGGCCAGCACTTCGTCGTAGGTTCCCGGGCATTTTTCGGCGAAGTAGAGGCCGAACATGCCGCCGATGTTCTGGGCGGCGAAAGCGACGCCGTGCTTCTGCGCGGCGCCGACCAGGCCGTCGCACAGTGCCTTGGTCTTGGCGGTCAGGCTTTCATAGAAGCCGGGTGCCTGGATCAGCTTCAGCGTGGCCAGCCCGGCCGCCGTGGCGATCGGGTTGCCGGACAGCGTGCCGGCCTGATAGACCGGGCCGAGCGGGGCGATTTGTTCCATGATTTCGCGCTTGCCGCCAAAGGCGCCGAGCGGCATGCCGCCGCCGACCACCTTGCCGAAGGTGGACAGGTCCGGGGTGATGCCGAACAGGCCCTGGGCGCTCTTCGGGCCGACACGGAAGCCAGTCATCACTTCGTCGAAAATCAGCACGGCGCCGTACTGCGTGCACAGATCGCGCATCGCCTGCAGGAATTCGGCGGTCGGGGCGATCAGGTTCATGTTGCCGACCACCGGTTCGACGATCACTGCGGCGATCCGGTCGGGATGCTTGGCGAAGGCTTCGGCCAGTTGTTGCGGGTCGTTGTAGGCCAGCACCATCGTGTGCTGCGCCAGGTCGGCCGGCACGCCGGACGACGACGGGTTGCCGAAGGTCAGCAGGCCGGAGCCGGCCTTGACCAAGAGGCTGTCGGAATGGCCGTGGTAGCAGCCCTCGAACTTGATCAGTACGTCACGGCCGGTATGGCCGCGGGCCAGGCGGATGGCGCTCATCGTCGCCTCGGTGCCGGAGGAAACCAGGCGCACCATGTCCATCGACGGAATCAGCTCGCAGAGCAGGTCGGCGATCTCGACTTCCTTCTCGGTCGGCGCGCCGAACGAGAGGCCATCGACGACGGCGGCCTGGACGGCGGCGATGACCTCCGGATGGGCGTGGCCGAGGATCATCGGGCCCCAGGAGCCGACGTAGTCGGTGTACCACTTGCCGTCGGCGTCCTGCACTTTCGGGCCGACGCCCTTCTGGAAGAAGCAGGGCGTGCCGCCCACCGAGCGGAAGGCGCGGACCGGCGAGTTGACGCCGCCCGGGATGTGGCGCTGGGCGCGTTCGAACAGTTGCTGGTTGCGCGAAGTGGCGTTGTCACTCATGGCTGGGCTTCCTCGAAGAGTTTTTGGTAGGCGGCGGCGCGGGCGGCAATGTCCGGCGCGGAAAAGAGGTCAGTGATGACGGCGATCAGGTCGACGCCGGCGGCAATCAGCGGCGCTGCGTTGGCTAGTGTGATGCCGCCGATGGCGCAGACCGGCACGGCGATTTCGGTTTTTGCCCGAAAAAACAGGCCGACCGTAGCATTGGCCGCCTGCGGCTTGGTCAGCGACGGATAGGCGGCACCGAAGGCGATGTAGTCGGCGCCGGCCCGGGCAGCGGCCTGGCCGGCGCCAAAATCGGCGTAGCACGAGGCGCCGAGAGTCTTGCCGGGGCCGAGAATGGCGCGGGCGGCGACCAGGTTGCCGTCATCCTCGCCGAGATGCACGCCGTCGGCATCGATCAGTGCGGCTAGTGCCAGATTGTCGTTGATCAGCAAGGTCGCGCCGAAACGGCTGGTCAATTCACGCAGCGCCCGAGCGCGATTGACCCGCTCGGGCATCGTGCTCAGCTTGTCGCGGTACTGGACCACGCGACAGCCGCCGGCCAGCGCCGCCTCGACGTCGGCTATTAGGCGGGTGCCGTCGGCACAATCGGGGGTGACGGCATAAAGGCCGCGCAACTCAGGCTTGGCCATCGCCTGCCTTGTCAGCGCTGGCATCTTCCTCGCCGCCGCGTGCCCAGAAGAAGCGATCCGGGATCAACTGGCCCATGCCAGCATGGAAACCGTTCTTCAGCGTCTGCCAGGTGTAGTCCTGGGCGTCGCGCACGGCGTCTTCAATGCTGGCGCCACCGGCGATGCAGCCAGCGATGGCCGAAGCCAGCGTGCACCCCGAGCCGTGATAGCTGCCCGGCAAGCGCTCCCACCGGTCGTGGCGGAGCGCGCCTTCGGGGCCGTACAGGGTGTTGATCACCTGCGGCGTGTTCTCGTGTGTGCCGGTGATCAGCACGTACTGCGCGCCCATCTCGATCAGGCGCTGGGCGCAGACGTCGATCGTCGGTTCGCTTTCGTCGTCGTCGCTTTCGGCCAGCCGGCGGGCCTCGGGGGCGTTCGGCGTAAGCAGCGTGGTCTGCGGCAACAGCATCTCGCGGATTGCCGAAATGATCTCCTCGCTCGACAACTCGTCGCCGCGCCCGGAGGCCAGCACCGGATCGAAGATCAGCGGGATTTCCGGATAGTCGGAGACGATCTCGGCCACCGCCAGCACATTCTCGACACTGCCCAGCACGCCTATCTTAAAGGCGACGACCGGCATGTCCTCCAGGATGGTCCGTGCCTGCTGCTCGACCAGTTCGGCGGCCAGCGGGTGCACGCTCTGCACGCCGACCGTGTCCTGCACGGTGACGGCAGTCAGCGCGGTCAACGGATGGCAACCGAGGCTGGCCAGGGTCAACAGGTCGGCCTGGACGCCGGCGCCGGACGACGGATCGCTGGCGGCAAAGACGAGAACCAGCGGCGGGCTGGGTGGATTGGCGGGGCTTGAGGTCATTGATGCTCGCGTCCTTGGCGGGCGCGAATGGGATTGGGTAAGATGGCCACGATTTTATCCGAATCTGCAGGCCGCCGAATTGATCATTGGCAAGCGATCATGCGCTTGGCGCTATTGATTTACGGCAATACTTCCGTAGTATGATGCAACGATAGCTAATAGCGCCCCATCAGGGGCCAGGGGACAAGGAATTGACTGATTTATCCAGACTGCGCGGCGTCAGGGTTATGGTCATTGACGACAGCAACACCATACGGCGCAGCGCCGAGATTTTTCTCGTCCAGGCCGGGTGCCAGGTCGTTCTCGCCGAAGACGGCTTCGATGCCTTGGCTAAAATCGCCGACCATCAGCCCAGTGTCATCTTCTGCGACATCATGATGCCGCGGCTCGACGGTTACCAGACCTGTTCCCTGATCAAGAAGAATGCCCGCTTCAAGGCCACGCCGGTGATCATGCTTTCCTCCAAGGACGGCCTGTTCGACCGGGCGCGCGGTCGCATGGTCGGTTCCGACCAGTATCTGACCAAGCCATTCACTAAAGACAGCCTGCTGCAAACGGTCGCCACCTTTGCCCTGCCGGCCGAGACAGAATCCAATACGTAGTACAGGGAGACACAGCAAAATGCCCGTCAAGAATATTCTTGTGGTCGACGATTCGCCTACCGAACAGTTTTTTACCGTCGATATCCTGACCAAAGCCGGCTACCAGGTCACCACCGCCGAGACCGGCGAGGAAGGGATTGTCAAGGCCAAGGCGACCAAACCCGACCTGATCCTGATGGATGTCGTGATGCCCGGTCTTAATGGCTACCAGGCCACCCGCACCCTGACCCGTGACGAGGACACCAAGGGTATTCCGGTCATCGTCTGCACCTCCAAGGGGCAGGAAACGGACAAGATATGGGGTTTGCGTCAGGGCGCCATCGATTACCTCGTCAAGCCGCTGAATCCGGAAGAACTGCTGCAACGCATCGCGGCGCTGCCGTAGTCCAGATGGCCAGAAAGACCAGTCTTCGGGACTTTCAGACCTACCTTGCCGGCCGCCTGAGCAGTGCGGCGCGTGGCAAGGGGTCGTCGTGGCTCGGCGTTGAGGCCGGTGGCGAAGCCTGGCTGGTCGATCTCTCCGATGGCGGCGAGATCGTCCAGGCCTCGCAATTGACGCCGGTGCCGCTGACGCGGCCGTGGTTCGCCGGCATCGCCAATATTCGCGGCAACTTGCACGCGGTCGGCGACTTTTCCCTGTTTCGCGGCGGTCCGCCCATCGTCCAGAATGCCAATGCGCGATTGCTGCTGATTGGCGCCCGCTATGGCGTCAATGCCGCCCTGCTGGTGTCGCGCATGCTGGGCCTGAAGAACCCCGACGACTTTACTGCGGAGCCTGCCGACACCTCGATGCCGGCCTGGGGCGCGCAGCGTTTTGCGGATACGCAGGGAAAGATCTGGCACAAACTTTCGGTGCGCGATCTGCTCGCCGATCAGGATTTCATGAATATCGGGGTTTGATCGCGGGCACCTGTCCGCATCCCCAAGTGGAGGATGTCCATGGCTTTCAGCTTCAAGTTTCCAAAAATTGGCAGTGCCGGCGATGCGACGTTGTCGTCTCCGATGACCGTGGCGGCCGATATTCCGAGCAGCAGCCGGAGCCTGACCAGCAAGCTGCCACTGCCGGGCTTCCTGGCAGGCCAGCCGGTCGTCCAGCAGATGAAGACGCTGGGCGGGATCTTCCTTGCCGTGATGGTGCTGATCGCCGGCCTGGTTTTCCACGACAACCGCGAGTCGACGCACAACACCGCTTATATCGCGGCCTCCGGTGAGATGCGCATGCTTTCCCAGCGCCTGGCGAAGGCCTCTTCGCTGGCGCTGCAGGGTAACGCGGTCGCGTTCAAGCAATTGAAGGAATCGCGGGAAACTTTCGCCAAGCTGCTCGGCAGCCTGGCCAACGGTGGTGAAATCGGCGGCGTCAGCGTTCCCGCTTCGTCGAGCGATGTTCGGGCGCAACTGGATGCCCTGACCGAACGCTGGGCAGCCACCGACAAGGATGCCGAAACCGTTATCGCCCAGGAAAAAAATCTGGTTGCCCTCGGCAAGAGCGTTGCCATCATCGACGACAAGAACTCGGTCATGCTCGAACTGACCGAACAGATGGCTGCCCTGAAGCTGCAGGCGATGGCTTCGCCGCGGGATATCGCGGCCGCCAACCAGCTGGTGATGCTGACCCAGCGGATCGCCAAGAACGCTTCAGCGCTGCTGGTCGGCGCCGAAATCAATCCGGAAGTGGCCTTCCTGCTCGGCAAGGATACCAATGCCTTCCGCGATCTTCTTTCCGGGCTGAGCAAAGGCGGCAACGATGCCGACAGCCGCGCCAAGATGGATGAACTCGATGCCGCCTTCAAGGAATACCAGGGGGCGGTTTCCAGCATTCTCGGCAACATGCAGCCACTGGTCCTTTCCAAGCAGGCCGGTTCGCGTATTTTCCGCGAGAGCGAGGATCTGCTGAAGGCGACCGACGATCTGGCGCTGGCCTACCAGGAAGGTTTGTCCGAACGCGGCCTGTACATCATTGCCCTGATCATCCTCTCCTTGCTGGCCCTGGCCACGCTGGCCGTCCTTGCCAAGATCTACCTCGAAGATACCGAGCGTCGTGCCGAAGCGGCCGAGCAGCAGCGTCATGCCTCAGACAACACCAACCGCGAAAACCAGGACGCCATTCTGCGCCTGATGAACGAACTCGGCGATCTGGCCGACGGCGACCTGACCGTTACCGCCACCGTCAGCGAAAACATCACCGGCGCCATCGCCGACTCGATCAACTACACCATTGAAGAACTGCGCGTGCTGGTCGGCCGGATCAACGACGCGGCGAACCGGGTGACGGCAGCAACCGAAATTGCCCGTTTGAACTCTGCCCAGCTGCTTGACGCTGCCGAGCGTCAATCGACCGAAATTCAGGAAGCCGGCCAGTCGGCGCGGGAAATGGCGCGTTCGATGTCGGAAGTTTCGGAAAGCGCGACCGAGTCCGCCCAGGTTGCCCGGCAATCGCTGATGGCCGCCGAAAAGGGTACGCAGGCCGTGCAGGACTCGATCAAGGGCATGAACGAAATTCGCAACCAGATCCAGGAAACCTCGAAGCGGATCAAGCGACTCGGCGAAAGCTCGCAGGAGATCGGTGAAATCGTGGAACTGATTTCCGACATTACCGAACAGACCAACGTTCTGGCCTTGAACGCGGCCATTCAGGCGGCCTCGGCCGGCGATGCCGGGCGCGGCTTCACGGTGGTTGCCGAGGAAGTGCAACGACTGGCCGAACGTTCCGCCGAAGCAACGAAACAGATTGCGGCGATTGTGAAGACCATTCAGACCGACACCCAGGACGCCGTCTCCGCCATGGAACAATCGACCCGCGGTGTGGTTGAAGGGGCCAAGCTGTCCGACGCGGCCGGCCAGGCACTGTCCGAAATCGGCCAGGTGTCGCGCGACCTTGCCGACCTCATTCAGAGCATTTCTTCCTCGACGCAGAACCAGGCCAATTCGGCGACGCAGGTGGCGCGCCTGATGCAGGACATTCTCAACGTAACGGAACAGACGACCGCCGGTACGCAGCGTACCGCCGAGGCCGTCGATGAACTGACCGCACTGGCTTCGGAACTGAAGGGTTCGGTTGCCGGCTTCAAGGTGGACTGACCGATACTGATCGCGAGAGACAATGAACGCGGCAACTGAATTCGATTTGGGGCCCCTGACCTGGGTCAAGGGCGAGATTGATCTGGCGCTGGAGCGTGCCGGGGAGGCTTTCGGCCTCTACAAGACGGGCGCCGATGCCACCCAGCTCAAATTCTGCCGCACCCATGTTCACCAGGTGCACGGTGCGCTGGCGATTGTTGGGCTGGATGGTGTCACACAGGTGACCGAGTCACTGGAAGCGCTGCTTTCCGGGATGGAGGAAGGCCGACTGGCTGCCGACGAGGCGAGTCTGGCGGCCATCCCTGATGCGCTGGCCGGAATTCACCTGTATCTCGACGAATTGATGGTTGGCGAGCCCAATCAGCCGCTTCGTCTGCTGCCGATTTATCTCTCATTGGCCAAGGCTCGGGGGATGAACGCGGCGCGTGCCAGCGACCTGTTCTTTCCTGACCTTTCGCTGCGCCCACCGAAGCGGGCCTCCGCCGCCCCGGCCCTGCCGCCTGAGCAACTGCGCCAGGTTCTGAAGGCCGAGCGTGCCCGCTACCAGAAGGGCCTGCTGCGCTGGCTGACCAAGCCGGCCGAGGCCGAGGAGGGCCGGCGGCTGATGCTCGATGCCCTGAAAGGCATCGAAGCGACGCAGGAATCCTCGTCGGCCCGCTCGTTCTGGTGGGCGGCCCAGGCCTTCATCGAGGCGCTGAAGGACCCGGCGGTCAGCTCCGACGCGACGGTCAAGCAGGTCAGCGCCCGCATCGACCTGCAGATTCGCCGCCTGCTCGAAGGTTCGAACAGTCTTGCCGAACGCCTGATGCGCGAGGCGCTCTACCACGTTGCCCAGGCCCACCCCGAGCCAAGCAGCGTGGTGTCCCAAGTGCAGGCTGCCTATGGCTTGCCCTCTCAGTTGCCGGCGCCGGCCTCGATCAGCGTCGCCGCCCCGCAGGATGCCGTGCTGCGTCGCCTGCGCGAGGTCCTGGCAACGGCCGAAGAACTCTGGAACAAGGTGTGTTCCGGCAGCATCGCCAACCTGCCGGGTTTTGCCGAACAGGCGAGGACGGTTGCCGGGCTGACCGAAGAAATCGCCCAGACCGATCTCAAGCGCCTTGGCCAGGGATTGGGGGCAATCGCCAACTGGCTGAGCGACGATGCCTCGCGCTATTCCGACGCGGTGGCCATGGAAGTGGCGACCGCGATCCTGCTGTTGCAGAATGCGCAGGAAGGCTTCAAGCGCCTGGGAACCGATTTTGCCCAGCAGGTAGACCTGATGGTCGCCCGTCTCTATGCCTGCATCGCCGGTCGGCCGGCGGCCGACGAAGCGCTGCCGCTACTCGACGAAATGACCCGCCGGGCGCAGGAAAAACTGCTGATCAGCCAGGTTGCCCGAGAAATCCAGAACAACCTGGCGCAGGTCGAGCAATCGCTCGATGCCTTCTTCCGGGACTCTTCGCAGGCCCACGACCTGGCGCCGCTCGACGGTCCGCTCAAGCAGATTGGCGGCGCGCTGGCGATGCTTGGACACATGGGAGCGGCGGCCAGCATCAAGGCCTGTGGCGAACAGATTCATGCTTTTGCCCAGCCCGGCGCCACACCGGGTCCGGAAGACTTCGAGAATATCGCCCAGCAGTTGTCGCTGCTCGGCTTCTTCGTCGATGCCCTGCCCAGCGGCGAATCGGACTTCGAGTCCTTCGTCGCCCGCATGCAGGGCGGCCCGGAAGAAGTCGTCGAGGAAGACGATTTTCTGCCGGAGCCGGTCGCCATTGCCAGTGTCGAGTCGGAACTCGCCCAGCAGGCACGTGACACGCATGCCCTGGTCGAGGCGCTGAAGGAAGCGCCCGAGGACGAACGACTGCACGAGGAACTCAAGCAGAACCTTCAGGCCATACAGCAGGATGCCGATCTGGTCGCCAATCATGAATTGGGCGAAAGCGCCAAAGCGGCGCTCGAGGCGCTGAAAACCGGCGATCTGGCCAGCGCCGAGGTCGATGCGGCACTGGCGGCGCTCAAGCCGCAACAGCCGGAAGTCCTGCAACCGACGGCCGCGACGCTGGAGCTTGCCGAATCGACCCATGAGGTCATCGACGCCGAATTGCTGTCGATTTTCCTCGAAGAGGCCAATGAAGTCCTGGCCACGATGGGTGAGCAGAAGGCCATCCTGACCAGCGACCCGCACAATGTGGAGGCGCTGACCGTCATCCGGCGGTCCACGCACACCTTGAAGGGTAGCGGCCGTATGGTCGGCCTGACCGACCTCGGTGAAGCGGCGTGGGAGCTCGAGCAGACCTTCAATCTCTGGCTGCGTCAGGATCAGTGGGCGACGCCCGAACTGATCCAGTTGATCGAAGGCGAGCATGCACTGTTTTCGGACTGGGTGCGCCATCTGGAATCCGGCCAGGGTTCGGCGCCCGATCCGCGTGCCTTGGTGGCCTTGGCCGCCCAGTTGCGCGGGGTGGAAGCGCCCGTTGCAACACCGCTTGAAGTCCCCGTCGCACCGGTTGAAACGCCGGCCGTGGCGGAAGTGCCACTCGTCACCGAGGTTGATGCTCCGCTGGCGGCGCTTGAGGCATTGGAACCGCTATCCGCTGACCGCGAACCCGAGGCACTTGGTGCCCCCGACGAATTCCCGATCATCGAATTTACGCTACCGGAAGACGGGCTGACCCTGGACGAGGAGCTCCTTGCCACGGAACTCGGCGAGGAGCCGGCGATCGAGGTGCCGGAGGTCGAGGCCTTGTCGCTGGCCGAACCGCTGCAGGAGCTTGCCGTGGTCGAAGAGGTGCCGGCCGAGGAGGCGCCAGTTGAGGCAGCCCTGCCGGAGGTGATCGAGCTGACCGAAGTGGCCGAGCCGGAACTGCCGTCCTCGCCCGCCGAGGAGGAGCTGCCTACCGTCGAAACACCGGCCGTGGAGGCCGTTGCACCGACCCTCTACGACATCTTCCGCGAAGAGGCCCGTGGCCATCTGCAGACGCTGCTGGCCAGCTATGTCGTCCTCGACGCCAATCCCTTCGCCCCGACGACTTTCGATATGACGCGGGCGGCCCACACGCTGGGCGGCATTGCCGCGACGGTCGGCCTGATGCCGATCAACCGGCTGGCCATCGCCCTTGAGCATGCCTTGCTGCGCCGCGACGGTTCGGCGCATCCCGAAAGTATCGAAGGCCTGGAGACTGTCCGCCAGAGCATCATCACACTGGAAGGCATGTTCGAAGCACTGGCCCGGCAACAGGCCCCGGACGATCAGCCGCAGTTGATCGCTGCGCTGGACGACGTATTCCACCCGGCGCCTGTGGTCGAGGAAGCGGTCGCGCCGACCAGCGCTGAGATCATTCCGCTGCATGGCGGCAGTGTGCCGAGCGCGGTGCCGGAAGCCGAAGTGTCCCCCGTCGCGGCGCCTGCAGCCCCGACGCCGGCGCTGCCTCAGCTGACCGACGAATTCGACGAGCAGTTGCTGCCCATCTTCCTGGAAGAGGCGGTCGACCTGACCCGCGATCTGACCACGCAGTTGCGTGCCTGGCGGACAGACCCGGCCGGTGGCGCCGCGCCGCATGCGATCGCTCGCCTGCTGCACACCTTCAAGGGCAGCGCTCGGATGGCCGGGGCGATGAACCTGGGCGAAGTCACCCACCAGGTCGAGACACGGGTCGAGGAGGTGATGCGCCTGGGAGGGCCGGCATCGCCGGCCGTCATCGACGAAATCGAAGCCGGTTGCGATACCCTGGTCCAGTCGGTGGAACGCCTGCGCGCCGGACCGCAGGAGGCGGTCGCGCCCGAGCTACCGGCAACGCCGGCCGATGAAACCGAGCCGGCCGCAGATGTTGCGGCAGCGCCTGTAGCCCCTCAGCCGGTCACGCATGAGCCGGAAGGCGAGAGCGAGGCGGCTGGTCAGCGTGCGACTTTGCGGGTTCGCGCCGACCTGATCGACCGTCTGGTCAACGAGGCCGGCGAGTTGTCCATCGCCCGGACCCGGATCGAAGGTGAAATGCGCAGCCTGAAGGGTTCGCTGCTCGAACTGACCGAAAACGTCATTCGTCTGCGCCGCCAGTTGCGCGACATCGAAATCCAGGCCGAAACGCAGATCCAGGCCCGCGTCGCCCATACGCCGGAAGGCGAGACCGAATTCGACCCGCTCGAACTCGACCGCTTCACGCGCTTCCAGGAACTGACCCGCTTCATGGCCGAGTCGGTCAACGACGTGGCGACCGTCCAGCAAAACCTGCTGAAGAATCTCGACGACGCCAACGCGGCGATCATTGCCCAGTCGCGTCTGAACCGCAGCCTGCAGCAGGAACTGATGGGCGTGCGCATGCTGCCCTTCGCCAGCCAGACCGAGCGTCTCTACCGCATCGTCCGCCAGACGACCAAGGAAACCGGCAAGCGGGCGACGCTCGACATCGTCGGCGGCCAGGTCGAGATCGACCGCTCGGTGCTCGACAAGATGCTGGCGCCGGTCGAGCACATGCTGCGCAATGCCGTGGCGCACGGCATCGAGGATCGCGAACAGCGGCTGGCCGCCGGCAAGCCGGAAGTCGGCGAAATCGTCGTCAAGCTGGCCCAGGAAGGCAATGAAATCATCCTGTCGATGACCGACGACGGCAAGGGTCTGGACGCCGGGCGCATCCGCACCCGGGCCGAGGCCATGGGTCTTCTCCAGCCGGGCCAGGCGGTCGATGACGCCACGCTGTACGACTTCATTTTCCAGCCGGGTTTCTCGACGGCCGTCGAACTGACTCAACTGGCCGGTCGCGGCATCGGCATGGACGTCGTCAAGACTGAGGTCGGCGAGCTCGGCGGGCGGATCGAAATCCTGTCGCAGGCCGGCAAGGGAACGACCTTCCGGCTCTACCTGCCGCTGACTCTGGCCGTCACGCAGACGCTGCTGGTCCGCGTCGGCAATCAGCACTACGCCGTGCCCTCGACGATGATCGAACAGGTCATGGAAATGAAGGAAAAGGGCCTGGCCGCCATTCGAGAACAGGGCGAGGTGGTGTGGCAGGGCAACCGCTATCCCTTCCATTTTCTGCCGCATCTGCTCGGCGATGCCCAGGCGCTGCCTGAACTGCATCGCCAGTACTGGGTGCTGCTGCTGCGTTCGGGGTCCCAGCGCGTTGCCGTGCTGGTCGACGAACTGAACGGCAACCAGGAAGTCGTGGTCAAGAACATCGGCGCCCAGTTGTCACGGGTGGTCGGTATTGCCGGGGCGACGGTGCTCGGCGATGGTCGTGTCGTGCTGATCCTGAATCCGGTGGCGCTGGCCAGCCGGACGCCGGTGATCAGCGTCCAGGCGGCCATTCCGGCGGTTCCCGTGGCGGTGGCCACGGAAGTCTCGGCCATGCCGACGGTGATGGTTGTCGACGATTCGCTGACCGTGCGCAAGATCACCAGCCGCCTGCTGATGCGCGAAGGCTATCAGGTCGTGCTGGCCAAGGACGGCGTCGATGCGCTGGAGCAGTTGATCGACGTGATGCCGGACGTGATCCTGTCCGACATCGAGATGCCGCGCATGGACGGTTTCGATTTCGTCCGCAATGTGCGCGGCGATGAGCGCCTGCGCGGCTTGCCGATCATCATGATCACCTCGCGGACCGCCGACAAGCACCGCAACTACGCGCTGGAAATCGGCGCCAACCACTACCTCGGCAAGCCTTACGACGAGGCTGAACTATTGGGGCTGGTCGCCGGCTATTGCAAGCGGGCGCACTAAAAGACAGGGCTGGCCGTGGCCAATGCTACGGTCAGCCGGTTTTTTTGCCTGATTTCAAAATTCCATAACGGGCGAGGGTTTCCTCGCGGGCGCTGGCGTGATCGACGATCGGTGCCGGATAATCGCGGCCGATCACGACGCCGAGTGTTTCCTGCTCGATGCGCCCCATCTGCCACGGGGCGTGGATCTTCTTGGTCGGTACGCTGGCCAGTTCCGGCACGTAGCGGCGGATGAACTTGCCCTCGGGATCGAACCTTTCCGACTGCGTGACCGGGTTGAAGATGCGGAAGTAGGGCTGGGCGTCGCAGCCGGTCGACGCCGCCCATTGCCAGCCGCCGTTGTTGGCCGACAGGTCGAAATCGTTCAGCTGCTCGGCGAAATACCGCTCGCCGAGCCGCCAGTCGATACCCAGATCCTTGGTCAGAAATGAGGCGACGACCATGCGCAGCCGGTTGTGCATCCAGCCGCAGTGATTCAACTGGCGCATCGCCGCATCGACCAGCGGGTAGCCGGTGCGGCCGGCGCGCCAGGCGGCGAAGGCTTCCGGCCGGTCGGCCCAGCGGACGGCCTCGTATTCTGGCTTGAAGGCATGGCCGACGACCAGTGGGAAGTGGTCGAGGATCATGAAGTAGAAATCGCGCCAGATCAGCTCGTTGAGCCAGGCGTCGGCCTTGGCCGCCAGTGCGTGGCGGACCAGTTCGCGGATCGAGATGGTGCCGAAGCGCAGGTGGACCGATAGGTAGGAGACGCCCTTGATCGCCGGGAAGTCGCGCCGATTGGCGTAGTCGCCGATGCGTTGTCCGGCGAAGTCCTGCCACAGGGCGCGGGCGCCCGACATGCCGGGCTGGATGCCGAGTTCGGCCAGGTCGGTTTCGGCAAAGCCGATCTGCGCCAGTTCGGGGATGCCGCCGAGCCCGGCATCGGCCAGTTGGCCGCCGGTCGGCCAGACCGCGCAGTCGGCAGCCGTCAGGCGCTTCAGCCAGGCGTTCTTGTACGGCGTGAACACCGAGAAGGGCTTGCCGGCCTGGGTCAGCACCTCGTCGCCATCGAAAATCGCCTGATCCTTGCCGGTGTGGAAAGCGATGCCGTCGGCTTGCAGCCGTTCGGCGACTTCGCTATCGCGGGCCTTGGCCGCCGGTTCGTAGTCGCGGTTGGCAAAAACGCTGGCTACCCCGAGTTCGCGGGCCAGGGCGGGAATTTCCTCGGTTGACCGGCCGTGGCGGACGATCAGTCCGCCGCCCCGGGCACGCAGGGCGACATCGAGTTCGCGCAGCGAGGCGTGGATGAAATGGACGCGGCGGTCGCACCGGGAAGGCAACGCCTCGAGAATTTCAGTGTCGGAAACGAAGGCGCAATACACCTGGCGTGCTTCGGCAAGGGCCGCGGAGAGCGCGGCATGATCGTGGTCGCGCAGATCGCGGCGAAACCAGACCAGGGCTTTTT
>JAHRYW010000010.1:101084-104565 GCA_020621865.1 Betaproteobacteria bacterium
AGCGCGGCATGATCGTGGTCGCGCAGATCGCGGCGAAACCAGACCAGGGCTTTTTCTTGGTTCATGGTTGGTTTGTACCTCCCCGGCGATTAAAATTCCAGTCATGGACAACGTCAATCTGACCGATAACTTCCTGATCGCCATGCCGACGCTGGAAGACCCGTATTTTTCCAACGCCCTCGTTTACATCTGCGAACACAACGAGAACGGGGCGCTGGGCATTATCGTCAATCGGCCGATCGACATGAACCTGGCAGCCCTGTTCGAGAAAATCGACATCAAGCTCGATGCGGACAAGCTGGCCGACCTGCCGGTGTACTTTGGCGGCCCGGTGCAGCTCGATCGTGGCTTCGTGCTACATCGTCCGATCGGCCACTGGCAATCGACGCTGGTCGTCAATGCCGATATCGGCCTGACCAGTTCGCGCGACATCCTGGCCTCGGTCGGCAGCGCCGGCCTGCCCGCCGAAATCATCGTCAGTCTCGGCTACGCCGGTTGGGATGCCGGTCAGCTCGAAGACGAACTGGCCCAGAATTCCTGGCTGACCGTGCCGGCCAAGGCCAGCATCCTGTTCGACCTGCCGCCCGAGGAACGCCTGCCGGCGGCGATGCAGAAACTCGGCGTCAGCTTCACGCAACTTTCCGACGTCGCCGGGCACGCCTGAGCGTGGGTACCGTCCTCGCCTTCGACTTCGGCGAAAAGCGCATCGGCGTCGCCACCGGCGAAACCCTGCTCGGCAGCGCCCATCCGCTGACCGTCATCCATGCCGAATCGAACGACGACCGTTTTGCCGCCATCGGCAAGCTGGTCGCTGAATGGCAGCCGGAGCAGCTGGTCGTCGGCCTGCCCACGCATGCCGACGGCACGCCGCACGAAATGACCCGCCTGGCGACCAAGTTCGCCGAACGTCTGAAAAAACGCTTCGATTTGCCGGTTTCGTTCGCTGATGAGCGCCTGACTTCGCTCGACGCCGAAGCCCGCCTGCGCGAAACCGGCCGCAACAGCAAAACCGCCAAGCCGCTGCTCGATGCGGTGGCGGCCCAACTCATTCTCCAAACCTGGTTCGAAAGCCCGCACCATGTCACCCCTGCCCAACCCCCTGCCTGACGCCGAGGCCCAGTGTCGCCAACTGGCCGACCTGATCCGTCCGCAACTCGCCAACCATCCCGCGCTGGTCGGCATCTTCAGTGGCGGCGCCTGGATTGCCGAGCGCCTCAAGGAGCTGCTCGGCCTCTCCGAAGAGATCGGCCTGATCGACGTCTCCTTCTATCGCGACGATTTTGCCGAGAAGGGCCTGCATCCGCAGTGCCGGCCCACGGTCATTCCCTTCGATGTCGAAGGGCGTCACATCATCCTGGTCGATGACGTGCTCTACACCGGGCGGACCACCCGCGCGGCGATCAACGAACTGTTCGACTACGGTCGCCCGGCCTCGGTCGCGCTGGCCGTGCTGGCCGACCGCGGCGGCCGCGAGCTGCCGATTGGCGCTACCTACGAGGTCTGGGATGTCGCCCTGGCCGACGGCCAGAACCTGGTCCTGGCCCGCAACGACGACGGTCAACTCGCCTGGAGGCTGGAAGAAAATGCATAACCCGCAGTTGAACAAGGACGGCGAACTCAGCCATTTGTTGTCGATCGAAGGGCTGCCGCAGCGCATCCTGACCCAGATTCTCGACACCGCCGAATCCTTCATGGAGGTTTCGGCGCGCGACGTCAAGAAAGTGCCGCTGCTGCGCGGCAAGAGCGTCTTCAACCTGTTCTTCGAGAACTCGACGCGTACCCGCACCACCTTCGAGATTGCCGCCAAGCGCCTGAGCGCCGACGTCATCAACCTCGACATCAACAAATCGTCGACGGCGAAGGGCGAAACCCTGCTCGATACCATCGACAATCTGGTGGCCATGCACGCCAACCTGTTCGTCGTCCGCCACGCATCGAGCGGCGCGCCCTATCTGATCGCCGAACACCTGCAGCGCATCGGCCGTGACGACGTGCATGTGGTCAATGCCGGCGACGGTCGCCACGCCCATCCGACGCAGGGCCTGCTCGACATGTACACGATCCGCCACTACAAGAAGGACTTCACGCAACTGCGCGTGGCCATCGTCGGCGACATCCTGCACTCACGCGTCGCCCGCTCCGACATCCACGCGCTGACCACGCTGGGCGTCCCGGAAGTCCGCGCCATCGGCCCGGAAACGCTGTTGCCCAAGCACCTCGACAAGCTAGGCGTGCAGGTCTTTCACGACATGAACGAAGGCCTGAAGGACGTCGACGTGGTCATCATGCTACGCCTGCAGAACGAGCGGATGAACGGTGCGCTGCTGCCGTCGGCCGGCGAATACTTCCGCCACTACGGCCTGACGCCGCAAAAGCTGGCGCTCGCCAAGCCAGACGCCATCGTCATGCACCCGGGGCCGATGAACCGCGGCGTCGAAATCCACTCGGCGGTGGCCGACGGGTCGCAGGCCGTGATCCTGCCCCAGGTCACCTTCGGCATTGCCGTGCGCATGGCCGTCATGAGCATCGTTGCAGGGAACTGATCACATGAATATCGAAATCAAGAACGGCCGCGTAATTTGCCCAAAAAATGCCATCGACCGTAGCATTTCCCTCTACATCGCCGACGGCAAGATCGCCGGCCTCGGCGAAGCCCCTGCCGGCTTCGTCGCCGAGCAGACCATCGATGCCACCGGCTGCGTCGTCAGCCCCGGCCTGATCGACCTCGGCGCCCGCCTCAATTCGATCGAAGCCGAACTGGCCGCCGCCGTCGCCGGCGGCGTCACCTCGGTGGTCGTGCCGCCCGATGCCGATCCCCCGCTCGACGAGCCGGAGCTGGCCGACCGCCTGGTCCATCGCGGCGAAGAAATCGGCAAGGCGCGCGTGCTGCCGCTCGGCGCCCTGACGCTCGGCCTCAATGGCGAGCGCCTGGCCGAACTGGCCGGCCTCAAGAAAGCCGGCTGTGTCGCCTTCTCGCAGGCCGGCAAGACCATCGTTGACACCGAGGCCCTGCTGCGCGCCATGGAATACGCGGCGACCTTCGGTTTCGCGGTCTGGATGCAGCCGCAGGATCATTGGCTGTCGCGCAACGGCATCGCTCACGACGGCGAGGTGGCCAGCCGCCTCGGGTTGGCCGGCATTCCAGTCGCTGCCGAAACCATCGCCATCGGGACGCTGATCCAGTTGGTGCGGATCACCGGTTGTCGCGTCCATTTGACCCGCATCTCGTCGGCTGCGGGCATGGCGCTGGTCCATCGGGCCCAGCACGACGGCCTGCCGATCAGCTGTGATGTCGGCGTTCATCACCTGCTGCTGACTGAGAACGACATCGGCTACTTCAACCCGCACGCCCGCTTCGTCCCGCCGTTGCGCTCCCAATCCGACCGCAAGGCCTTGTCGGACGGCGCCGTGGCCGGCTGGGCAGCCATCTGCTCCGACCACACCCCGGTCGGCGCCGACGACAAGCTGCTGCCCTTCGGCG
>JAHRYW010000010.1:104575-107744 GCA_020621865.1 Betaproteobacteria bacterium
ATCTGCTCCGACCACACCCCGGTCGGCGCCGACGACAAGCTGCTGCCCTTCGGCGAAGCCAAACCGGGTGCCACCGGCCTCGAGGTTCTGCTGCCGCTGACCCTGAAATGGGCCGAGGAAGCCAAGGTCGACCTGCCGACGGCGCTGGCCCGCATCACCTCGGCGCCGGCCGAAGTGCTTGGTTTGGCCAGTGGCCAGCTGGCGGTCGGCAGCCCGGCCGATATCTGCGTGTTCGACCCGGAAGCGACCTGGCAACTGACGCCGGAGGCCCTGAAGAGCCGCGGCAAGAACTCGCCGTGGATGGGCTACATGATGACCGGCAAGGTCAGCCACACCCTGGTCGGCGGTCGCCTGGTCTATCAGGCCTAAGTGCCTGAATCAACGCCGCTGTTTGCCTGGCAAACAGCGGCGGCCGGGGTGCCTTTGTTGATCTGCCCTGGCCGAGCGCAAGGCCGTAAACCAGCGGCTGTTACGTTTATGCCACAGACCGCGATGCCGGTTGGCTGGGAAAATTGCGCTCCCCAAAATTTCCCTTGCCGTCGTGATCGTCCGTCCCCGCCCCCACTGGATTCGTCTCCTTTTTGCCCGTCGCGGCTCGCTGGTCCATCGGATCCTGTCCCAGCAGCTGTTCATCTTTGCGCTTTCCGTCGGCGTTGTTGCCATGCACGGCAGCCTCTTCCACTGGAAGGTGACGCTGACCTCGGGGCCGTTTTCGCTGATGGGCGTCGCCCTGGCGATTTTTCTCGGCTTCCGGATCAATACCAGCTATGACCGCTACTGGGAGGCCAGAAAGCTCTGGGGCGGCGTGCTGGTGGACGTCCGCAACCTGGCCAGGAAGATGTTGTCCGTGCTCGGCGATACCGAGGCGGCGCGGCCTTTCGTCCATGGCCTGATCGGCTTCACCGCCGCCATGCGCAACCAGTTGCGCGGCGAGGTAGTGCGCAAGGATACCCAGCGTTTTCTGCCGACCGGCCTGATGACGGAACTGGACACCGCCCGCTTTCCGCCCGCCATGGTCTTGCTCTGGCTGGGCCGCTGGATTCACGAACGCCGCGATGCGGGCGCCCTGGAAGCGGTTCAGGTACTTTCGCTGGAAGAGTCGTTGGACCGGCTTTCCGCGGCCTTGGGCGGTTGCGAGCGGATCGCCGGGACGCCACTCCCCTTCACCTATTCGGTCATCCTGCACCGCAGCGCCTACCTCTACTGCATGCTGCTGCCCTTTGGCCTGGTCGACGTCGTCGGCCTGATGACGCCGCTGGTCGTGACCTTCATTTCCTACACCTTCTTTGCGCTTGAGGCGCTCAGCGACGAGATCGAAGATCCGTTTGGCCGTGCCCCGAACGACCTTGCCCTGGACGCCATGCTGGTCCAGATCGAGGCGACGCTGAAGGAAATGCTCGGCGAGCCGCTGCCGGCGCCGATGTTGCCGGACGCCAGCTTCATCCTGAACTGAGTCCGACTCGCTGGCGTGGGAATGCTGCGGTCAGCCGGAAATTTTGTCCAAAAACGAAATTTTTTCCGGCTAGCTGCCGAGGTCAGTCGCCAGCCAGGCCGGCGACGGCGTCAACGCTGGCGCCTCGGACTTCCAGCACCTTGCGCCGCGAAGTCTGGCCGCTCTTCAATTCGACGGCCGACTTGGCCAGCCCCAGCGTTTCGGCGACGAATCTGACCAGCGCCTCGTTGGCCTTGCCGTCGACCGGCGGTGCGGCGAGCCGGATTTTCAGCGCGTCGCCATGCAGCCCGGCGAATTCCGTCTTCTTGGCGCCGGGCTGGATGTGCAACGTCAGCGTGATGCGGCCGTCGGCGGCCACGCGATACCAGTCGCTCACAGGAACATCAGCAGTGCCTGCAGCAGCAGGATGGCGACCAGCGGCGACAGGTCGATGCCGGAAATGCTCGGAATGACGCGGCGCAACGGGTCGAGCAGCGGCCGGGTCAGCTGGTAGGCGGGGGCGGCCAGCGGCGAGTAGGGGTTGATCCACGACAGCACGGCCTGCAGGATCAGGGCGCCGATCAGGATATAAACCGCCAGGCGGAGCAGGGCACGGACGGCGAACCACAGCGCCATCAGTACGATGCTGCCGGGGTCGGCGTTCAGCGCCGGGCCGGCCAGGCCGAGGAGCACACCCGTCAGGAGCATTTGCGCGCTCAGCGCGGCAAGCAGGCTGGCCCAGTCGAAACCGCCGACCCCGGGGATCACCCGGCGCAGCGGCTTGACCGCCCAATTGGTCAGCTTGACCACGAAATCGCCGATCTGCCCGGCAAAGGACACACGCATCGCCTGCATCATGAAGCGGAGCAGGAACAGCGTGCAGAAAAAACTGACCACGGCATCGAGCAGGAAGGTGATCGCCTGCATCAGTCGGCTCCGAGCAGCCTGCCGAGTTCCTGTCCACGCGCCGCGGCGGCATGGCAACCGGCAACGATGCCTTCCTTGACGCCCTTCTCGCCCATCACGCGCAGCGCGGCTTCGGTCGTGCCGCCCTTGGAGGTTACCCGCTCGCGCAGGGTCGAGGCCGGTTCCGGCGACTGGACGGCCAGCGCAGCGGCGCCCTGCACCGTTTCGAGCGCCAGCTGGCGGCCCTGTTCGGGCGTGAAGCCGAGTTCGGCCGCGGCCTGTTGCAGCGCCTCGATGAACAGGAAGACGTAGGCCGGGCCGCTGCCGGAGATGGCGGTCACGCCGTCGATCTTCGCCTCGTCGTCGACCCAGACCGTGGTGCCGACGGCGCGCAGCACGCGGTCAGCGGCGGTGCGTTGCTCAGTGCTGACGTCCGGCAAAGCGCACAGGCCGGTGATGCCGGCGCCGATCAGGGCCGGGGTGTTCGGCATGCAGCGGACGATCCGCCGGTGGCCGCCCAGCCAGCGCGACAGCGCGGCCATGTCGAGGCCGGCGGCGATGCTGATGACCAGCGCGTTGCCCAGCTTGCCGAGCAGCGGGGCGACGGCTTCCTTCATCTGCTGCGGCTTGACGGCCAGCACCAGGATGTCCGGCCCGGCCGGCGCGGTGTCGGCGCTGGCGTGGCAGGTCACGCCGTAGGCGCCGGCCAGCTTGGCGCGCGCTTCGGCGCCGAGGTCGATGACGTCGATGTCGGCCGCGGCAAAGCCTTGCTTGACCATGCCGCCGATCAGGGCGTTGGCCATGTTGCCGCCGCCGAGGAAAACGATTTTC
>JAHRYW010000010.1:107754-109692 GCA_020621865.1 Betaproteobacteria bacterium
CATGCCGCCGATCAGGGCGTTGGCCATGTTGCCGCCGCCGAGGAAAACGATTTTCATGCGTAGTTTCTTTCACCAAAAATGGCCGTGCCGATGCGGACGATGGTCGCGCCTTCGGCGACGGCAGCTTCAAGATCGTGGGACATGCCCATGGACAGGGTGTCGAGCGGCAAACCGACCGCCCGGATTTGATTGAATATCTCCCGCAACTGGCGGAAGGGGGCGCGCTGGGCCGCCGGATCGTCGCTCGGCTCGGGAATCGCCATCAGGCCGCGCAGATTGAGTCCGGGCAGCGCGGCGACGGCGCGACACAGGGTCAGGGTCTCGTCCGGCCGGCAGCCGCTCTTGCTCGCTTCGCCGGAGACATTGACCTGGACGCAGACCTGCAGCGGCGTCAGGTAGGCCGGCCGCTGGGCGGACAGGCGTTCGGCGATCTTCAGGCGGTCGATTGAATGGACCCAGTCGAAGGCTTCGGCGACCGCTTTCGACTTGTTGCTCTGCAAGGGGCCGATGAAGTGCCACTCCAGGTTGCGGCCGGAAATGGCGGCGATCTTGTCGATGCCTTCCTGAACGTAATTTTCGCCGAAGGCACGCTGTCCGGCATCGGCCGCCTCGATCACCGAGGCGAGCGGCCAGGTCTTGCTGACGGCCAGCAGGCGCACGCTTTCCGGCGAACGCCCGGCCGCCGCTGCGGCCTTGGCAATTCGGGCCTGGACAGCTTGCAGGTTGTCGGCGATTGCGCTCATAATCCCTTTGGAATTTACCAAAAACCCAGTATACACGCGCGCCGAGGACGATCTGCATGGACATCACCGAACTGCTGGCCTTTAGTGTCAAGAACAAGGCCTCCGACCTTCACCTGTCCTCCGGCCTGCCGCCGATGATCCGGGTGCATGGCGACGTCCGGCGCATCAACCTGCCGGCCATGGAGCACAAGGACGTGCACGGCATGGTGTACGACATCATGAACGACGGCCAGCGCAAGGTGTATGAAGAAACGCTGGAGTGCGACTTCTCGTTCGAGATTCCCAACCTGGCGCGTTTCCGGGTCAATGCCTTCAACCAGCAGCGCGGCGCCTCCGCCGTGTTCCGGACCATTCCGTCTAAAGTGCTGACGCTGGAAGAGCTGAATTGCCCGAAGATCTTCAAGGAGATTTCCGAGTACCCGCGCGGCATCGTGCTGGTTACCGGGCCGACTGGCTCCGGCAAGTCGACGACGCTGGCGGCGATGGTCAATCACATCAACGAAAACGACTACGGCCACATCCTGACCGTCGAGGACCCGATCGAATTCGTCCATGAATCGAAGAAATGCCTGATCAACCAGCGCGAAGTCGGCCCGCACACGCTGTCTTTCTCCAACGCGCTGCGCTCGGCGCTGCGTGAAGACCCGGACGTCATCCTGGTCGGCGAAATGCGCGACCTGGAAACCATCCGCCTGGCGCTGACCGCGGCCGAAACCGGCCACCTGGTGTTCGGCACCCTGCACACCTCGTCGGCCGCCAAGACGGTGGACCGGGTGGTCGACGTCTTCCCGGCAGCCGAAAAGGAAATGGTCCGCTCGATGTTGTCCGAGTCGCTGCGTGCCGTCATCTCGCAGACGCTGTTGAAGACCAAGGACGGCAACGGCCGGGTCGCGGCGCACGAGATCATGATCGGCACCCCGGCCATCCGCAACCTGATCCGCGAGAACAAGGTCGCCCAGATGTATTCGGCGATCCAGACCGGCCAGAATGTAGGCATGCAGACGCTGGACCAGAACCTGCTCGACCTCGTGCGGCGCAACGTCGTGTCGAGCGCCGAGGCAAGGTACAAGGCGGCCAACAAGGACGCTTTCCCGGCTTGATCGGGGATCTAAAAGAATAGACGAGGGGAAATTATGGAACGCGATCAGGCAATGAAATTCATGCACGATCTTCTGCGCCTGATGTCGCAGAAGAA
>JAHRYW010000010.1:111008-161957 GCA_020621865.1 Betaproteobacteria bacterium
TCGGCGCTGCGCATGCTCGGCATGGGCAAGCAGGCCGACCAGCTGGTCGAGACCATGAACCATGCGGCTGAAAACGCTGTTGCCGAAGCCAAGCCTATCCTGGTCGATTCGATCAAGAAAATGACCGTGTCCGACGCCAAGGACATCCTGACCGGCGGCGACGACAGCGTGACCCAGTTCTTCAAGCGCAGCTCCAGTGACCAGCTGAAGGTCAAGTTCATGCCCATCGTCAAGGAACAAACGGCGAAGCTGAAACTGGCCGAGCAGTACAACAAGTTTGCTGGCAAGGCCGCCAGCGCGGGCCTGGTCGACAAGAAGAACGCCGACATCGACAGCTACGTCACGCACAAGGCGATGGACGGCCTGTTCCTGATGATCGCCGAGGAAGAAAAGAAAATCCGTTCCAACCCGCTCGGCGCCGGCAGCGCCATCCTGGGCAAGGTCTTCGGCGCGCTCTGAGCTAAAGCTTTAGCGAAATCAAGCCGTTATCGGGGGCAGGAGGCCCCCGATGAAACTGACCCGCCTGTCCAGCACCACCCAGCGCCCGACCCAGGAGTCGATTGAGCGGGTGCGCCATGTCGACGCTGAGCGCATCCGCCGGGTTGAGGTCATGGAAGGCATCGAAGGCGAACGCCAGCGCAGCCTGCAGCAGGAAATGGCCGAGATCGAACAGGCCGCGCTGGGCAATTTTCATGGCGAAGAGCTGGTGCTGCAGGAAGCACGTGACGTTGCGGCGCAACTGCTCGACCCGGAGGTCGGCACCGACAGCCTGATCAAGCCGGGCGTGCCTCTGGACCGCCTGATCGGAATCGACGACATGGCCTGAGCAATCGACGCAAACCCGACGACCATGGAAACAAGGGCTGGCCCCAGGGTAAGCCGGAAATTTCGGCCAATTTTCACAAACCCGGCCCCGGGGTTAAAATTGCCCACTCATCCAGCGCGCCCCGCCTCGTCGGGGCGCCTTCATTTTCCAGCGACATGTCCGGCCTCAATCAACCCCAGCGCGAAGCGATTCATTACCTCGACGGCCCCCTGCTGGTGCTGGCCGGCGCCGGCTCGGGCAAGACGCGGGTGATCACGCAGAAGATCGCCTACCTGGTCCAGAGTTGCGGCTTGCAGCCGCGTAACATCGCCGCCATCACCTTCACCAACAAGGCGGCCAGGGAAATGCAGGAGCGCATCGGCAAGCTGCTCTCCAAGCAACAGGCGGATGACCTGCAGATCTCCACCTTCCACTCGCTCGGCGTGCGCATCCTGCGCGAGGAGGCCAAGGCGCTGGGCTACAAGCCGCGCTTCTCGATCTTCGATTCGGCCGACTGCGCCGGCATCATTGCCGACTGCGCCAAGACCGTGGACAAGGCGACGCTGCGCCGCCTGCAATCGATCATCTCGAACTGGAAGAACGCCCTGGTCACGCCGGAAGCCGCCCGTCACCTGGCGACCAACGAGCACGAAGCGCTGGCCGCCGGTGCCTTCCTGAGCTACGAGGCGACGCTGAAAGCCTACCAGGCGGTCGATTTCGACGACCTGATCGGCTTGCCGGTCAAACTGTTCAGCGAACACCCCGAGATCGCCGAAAAGTGGCAGAACCGCCTGCGTTACCTGCTGGTCGACGAATACCAGGACACCAACGCCTGCCAGTACCAGTTGCTCAAGCTGCTGACCGGCGTTCGCGCCCAGTTCACCGCGGTGGGCGACGACGACCAGGCGATTTACGGCTGGCGCGGCGCCGACATCGACAACCTGAAAAAGCTGCCGGCCGAATTCCCCTCGCTGAAGGTCATCAAGCTGGAGCAGAATTACCGCTCGACGGTGCGTATCCTGAAAGCCGCCAACAACGTCATCGCGCATAACGACAAGCTGTTCGACAAGAAACTGTGGTCCGAACTCGGCCACGGCGACCAGATCAGCGTCACCGCCTGCAGGGACAACGAGGCCGAGGCCGAAGGCGTGGTCATGAAGCTGCAGGCTCACCGCTTCGAGCATCGTGGCAAGTTCAAGGACTACGCCATCCTCTACCGCTCGAACCACCAGGCGCGGCTGCTCGAAACCCAGCTGCGCAACCACCGGATTCCCTACCTGCTGTCCGGCGGCCAGTCCTTCTTCGACAAGGCCGAGATCAAGGACATCACCAGCTACCTGCGCTTGCTGGCCAACGAGGACGACGATCCGGCCTTCATCCGCGCCGCGACGACGCCCAAGCGCGGCATCGGCGCGGCGACGCTGCAGGTACTCGGCACCTACGCCGGCGAGCGTCACATCTCGCTGTTCCACGCCGCCTTCGAGGAGGGCTTCGCCCAGCGCGTCCAGGCGCGCCAGCTCGAACCGCTGCTCGAATTCTGCCAGTTCATCAACCGCCTGCAGGATCGTGCCGGCCGCGAACCGGCGCAGCAGGTGCTGCCCGACCTGTTGAAGGCCATCGACTACGAAACTTACCTCTATGATGCCGAGGAGCAGCGCACCGCCCAGACACGCTGGGCCAACGTCTGCGAGTTCGCTGAATGGCTGAACAAGAAGGGCGAGGAAGACGGCAAGACGCTGATCGACCTGACGCAAAGCATTGCGCTGATCAACATGCTCGACAAACAGAACAACGAAGATATCGACGCCATCCAGCTGTCGACGCTGCACGCTGCCAAGGGGCTGGAATACAAGCACGTCTTCCTGGTCGGCGTCGAGGAGGGTATCCTGCCCCACCGCGAATCGCTGGAGCCGGCCAAACTGCAGGAAGAACGCCGGCTGATGTACGTCGGCATCACCCGCGCCCAGCGTTCGCTGCACATCAGTTACTGCGAGAAACGCAAGCAGGCGCGCGAAATGATCCCCTGCGAACCGTCGCGTTTCATCGCCGAAATGGGCAAGGATGACGTCCGCTTCTCCGGCGGCAAGGATGCCGCCCCGCCCGACAAGGCAACCGGCAGCGCCCGGCTCGATGCGATGAAGGCGCTGCTGGCTGGAAACAAACCCTAACCGCTTCGTCACGCCGCGTTACAGCGGGTTACTCTCCTTATGACATCCGGGCCGTTACTGGCCGCGTTATTCGGCACAAGGCAGCGCAATTTTGCAAAGCCGGACCAAAACCGAATCAACCACTCAGGAGAATCAAAATGACCAAGCAACTCATCGCCATCGCCTTTGCCGCCGCTTTCGGTATCGCTCACGCTGCCGATGTCAAACCGGCCGCTGCTGAAGTGAAACCCGCCGCCCCGGTCGCCGCCGCCAAGGCCGAAGCGCCGAAGGCCGCCGAAGCGGTCAAGGCACCGGAAGCAAAGCCGGCGGTCGCTCCGGAAGCTGCCAAGCCGGTCGACAAGAAGGTCAAGAAGGCGAAGGAGCACGCCAAGGAAGCGGCGCCGGAAGCCGCCAAGGGCGAACCGGCAAAGACCGAGGCCGTGAAGGCTGTTGAACCGGCCAAGAAGTAAGGAATCCCGGCAGGAAGTCCGCAGCGGCCTGAGCAAGGCCACGCCGGCAGGGGCGCCCGCGAGGCGCCTTTTTTGTACACAAAAAAAGGAGGCCGCAGCCTCCTTTTTCCGCTTGGGTGGTCGCTTACTTGACCTTGCCCAGGATGTAATCGACGGCACCCTTGATTTCGTCGTCGGACAGCGTCGAGCCACCCTTCGGCGGCATTGCGCCCTTGCCGGCCAGCGCGCTCTTGTACAGCGCATCCTTGCCCAAGGCAACGCGCGGCGCCCAGGCGCCCTTGTCGTCGAGCTTCGGTGCGCCGGCGGCACCAGTGTTGTGGCAAGCGCCGCAGACGGTGTTGAAAACGGTCGGGCCATCCTTCGGCGCACCGGTCGGCGCAGCTTCGGCCTTGGCCAGTTCAACCTTGGCCACCGGCTGGATGCGGGCCTCGGCTTCGTCGGCACCGGCACCGGAGTTGGCGGCGCTGTTGAAAGATTTGTTGGTGAGCGGATAAACGATGGCAATCAGGACGGCTGCAACGCCGATCGTTTTCCACATGATGCCCTTGGAAGAGTGTTGTTCAGCCATGCCGAAGACCCCAATGCGATAAATAAAACCGCGATTATAACGGCCCGGCGCCGCTCAGCCAAAAAAAACCCCGCCGGAGGCGGGGTTGAAAATTCTCGAAAGGGGGAATTTCGAGAGGAGGGGTTCAATGCACAATTGCAGTGTAGTGATAGCCCTGCCTCGCGTCTGTCGTCCTTTCGTAGCTTTCTGTAACCGAATGTTGTTGGCGATATTTGCGGATATTTTTTGTGCTGCGCACAAAAATATTTCACTGCTCCGGATTCGCGGCGGCCAATCGCGCCAGGAGTAGCGGCCGGCAATTTGCCGAGCGGTGCTCAGTGTTCGATCCGGCAGATCTCGACGGCGCTTTTCGGCACCTGGTAATCGCTGGCCAGTTGGTTCTTTGCAGTATCTTCAACCGCCTCGCCCTCGCGCACGACAAAATGGCGGGCACCTGTGTAGGCCTGGGGCAGACCGGTGCCATCATGGGTGATGCGATAGTGGATTTTGACATTCATGGCTGTTCCCTTTCATGGGTAATTTTTGTCCCTGCCGGCCAAGTATAGCCAAGTTATGCTGCGTCGCAGCATTGTTCTGGGGGCGGCGGGCCGCTAGGATGCCAGCCATGTCCGAACTGGAAATGCTTGCCGAACGCCTGGGAGCCGCGTTGTTGTCGCGGGGAGAGTGGCTGGCCGTCGCCGAGTCATGCACCGGTGGCTGGCTGGCCGAGTCGGTGACTGCGATCGCCGGTAGTTCGGCGTGGTTCGACCGTGGTTTCGTCACCTATTCCAACGCCGCCAAGGTCGACATGCTTGGCGTTCCCGAATCCACGCTGGAACGCCACGGCGCCGTTTCTGAAGCGACGGCGCGGGCCATGGCGCAGGGGGTTCTGGTTCATAGCCGGGCCGACTGGTCGGTGGCGATTACCGGCATTGCCGGGCCCAGCGGCGGTACGCCGGAGAAGCCGGTCGGAACCGTTTGCTTCGCCTGGGCTCGAAAGGACGGCGGTTGCGAAGCGATGACCTACTGCTTTGCCGGCGACCGGACTGGCGTTCGCGAGCAGGCGGTTGCCCGGGCCTTGAACGGCTTGCTGGAGCGTCTGGCGACAGCGGTCAGCCTGGCTTGATCACCGCCTGAATCTGGCGCACAATCAACAAAAATAAAAAAATCCATACAATCGTTAGCGGGTTGGGCGAATGCGGCACGTAGCGCTGAATGCAGAAGCCATCGATGGAGTGCGGACCGTTTACGATTTCGCGCCGGGGGGCTTCATTGGCGCCGGCCTGCAGTGCCATGGGCATGCTCCGCGCTGTCCAATGCGGGGAAACCAATGAACCGCGAGCGGATACTGGGTGTGCTGTACGACTTGGCGCTGACGATCGGCGGCGAGGTCAAGGTCGACGCTCTGCTTGAGAAGACCCTGCAACGCCTGCTTTTTCATACGGCCTTGCCGGCGGCTGTCGTTCTGGACGAGCTGCAGGATTCCGAGTTCGGCGTCTCAGTCAGGCTTGAGATGGCGGTCGGTGATCACCGGCTCGGCGAGCATGTTGGCAGCCGTATCAATTGCCCGGCCGGCTTGCTTGGCGCCCAGGTCGAGTTGCTGGACAATCCGCTGTTGCTGCAGCCGCTGTCGCAGGATCAGGGCTACGCCTGGGGGCTGCGTTTGCCGGTCGACGCGCAATGCACGATCCTGTTGCTGTCACCGCTGCCGCCCAGCACTGATCTGCCTTTGCAGGCGCTTTTTCAGCCGGTCCTGGCGAATCTGGCCAAGGCGCTGCTGCTTTGTCGCAACAACGAACATTTAATCAGTCTGGCCGGTGACCGCGACGACGCCCGGGCGGAACTGGCCGTGGCGCTAAGCCAGAGCGAGCGTGAGCGCGCTTACCTGGATTGTCTGCACGACACCATTCCTGACCTGGTCTGGGTCAAGGATCCGGAGGGCGTGTACCTGTCCTGCAACCGGGTGTTCTCGCGCTTTTACAATGCCCCGGAAAGCGAAATCGTCGGGCGCACCGACTACGATTTTGCCAGCAAGGAGCTTGCCGATTTCTTCCGCGATCACGATCGGGCGGCGATGGCGGCCGGCAAGCCGTCGATGAACGAGGAGTGGCTCAATTTCGGGGACGGCAGCCATCAGGGCTTGTACGAAACCGTGAAAACCCCGATGCGTGACCGGGATGGGCATCTGGTCGGCATTCTCGGTGTCGCCCGGGACATTACCGAACGCCGGCGGGTCGAGGAGGCGCTGCGGGCCAGCGAAACCGAGCTGGCCAGGCATCGCCAGCATCTGGAAAGCCTGGTCGCCGAGCGGACCAGCGAGTTGGCGAAGGCCTACGCCCGGCTGGAGCAGACGCAGTTTGCGATGGATCGGGTGGGGATCGGTATCCATTGGGTGGATGCCGAGGGGCGTTTTGTCTATGTAAATCAGGTTGCAGCGAGCATTCTTGGCTACACGGTGGACGAGATGCTGGCGCTGGGCGTGTCGGATATCGATCCTGCCGTTCCGCCCGGAACCTTCACCGAACGGGCGGCCGAGATGCGCCGAATGGAAAGTGTCCGGTTGGACGCCGAGAATCGCCACCGTGACGGACACCTGATCCCGGTCAGCCTGAATATTTTCTGCCGGCCTGAAGCCGATGGCGAACCGGCGCGCTACATCACTTTTGTCAGCGACATCAGCGAGCGCAAGCGCGCCGAACAGGAGCTGCGCGAGGCGAAGGAGGCCGCCGAGCAGGCGACGCGTGCGAAGAGCGCCTTCCTGGCCAACATGAGCCACGAGATCAGGACGCCGATGAACGCCATTCTCGGTTCGGTGTATCAGATCCGGCGGGGCGGCGTGCCGCCCGGGCTGGGCGAGCCGCTCGACCGCATCGAGGCGGCCGGCCAGCATTTGCTCGGTATCATCGACGACATTCTTGATCTGTCGAAGATCGAGGCCGGACGACTGGAACTGGAAGAAGCGCCGTTGATGTTGTCGCGCCTGATGAACGAAGTGGCCGAGATGCTCAGTGGCCGGGCGAGCGAGAAAGGGCTGGCAGTGCATGTCGAATCGACCGTGTTGCCGGGCCTGCTGCTCGGCGATGCGACGCGGATACGCCAGGCGCTGATCAACTATGCCAACAACGCGATCAAGTTCACCGAGCGCGGAACCATCCGGCTGCGGGCCGGGGTGGTCGAGGAGGACGAGCACAGCGTCGTCGTCCGGCTGGAGGTGGTCGATACCGGCATCGGCATCGAACCGGAGGCCGTGGCCCGGTTGTTTACGCCCTTTGAACAGGCCGATTCGTCGACCACGCGCAAATATGGCGGCACCGGCCTCGGCCTGGCGATCACCCGCCACCTGGCGCATCTGATGGGTGGCGAGGCCAATGTCGAGAGCAGTCCGGGCGAGGGCAGTACGTTCTGGATATCGGTGCGCCTGAAGCGGGCGCCGTCGGCGGTGGCGCCTTCAGCCGCGCAGGCGGCCGGGGCGGCGATCGAGGACCGGCTGATCGCACGCCATGCCGGCACCCGCATCCTGCTCGTCGAGGACGATCCGATCAATTGCGAAGTTGCCCAGATGCTGCTCGAAGACGTCGGCCTGGCGGTCGATCTGGCCCGCGATGGCGCGCAGGCCGTGGACCGGGTCGAGCACAACGACTACGCGCTGGTCCTGATGGACATGCAGATGCCGCGCATGGACGGCCTTGAGGCAACGCGGCGGATTCGCCAGCTGGCCGGACGCCAGGCGCTGCCGATCCTGGCAATGACCGCCAATGCCTTCGCCGAGGACCGGGAGCAATGCTTCGCGGTGGGCATGAACGATTTTGTCAGCAAGCCGGTCAATCCGGCCTTGCTCTATACCGCGTTGCTGCGCTGGCTGGATGGCGGGACGGCCTGAGGCGCCGGCCGGGCCAAATGCTACGGTCAGGCCGAAAAAAAGGCCAAAAGCGAAATCAGTCCGGTAGCGGCTCGAACAGCGCCGCCAGGTCGTCGGAGCCGAACTTGACGTCGACGCGATGGTCGTCGGAGAGAATGCCAGCGGCCAGTTCGGCCTTGCGTTCCTGCAGGGCGAGGATCTTTTCCTCGATACTGCCGGAAACGATCAGCTTGTAGACGAACACCGGCTTGTCCTGGCCGAGGCGGTGGGCGCGGTCGGTGGCCTGGTTCTCGACGGCCGGGTTCCACCACGGGTCGTAGTGAATCACCGTGTCGGCCGCGGTCAGGTTGAGACCGACGCCGCCAGCCTTCAGGCTGATCAGGAAAATCGGCACGTCGCCTTCCTGGAAGTTGCGGATCGGCACCTCGCGGTCGACCGTGTCGCCGGTCAGCGTGACGTAGGGGATACCGACCTTGTCCAGCTCGTGCTCGATCAGCGCCAGCATGCTGGTGAATTGCGAGAAGACCAGTACCCGGCGACCTTCGTCGACCAGTTCCGGCAGCATCGCCATCAAGAGGTCGAGCTTGGCCCTTTCCGGCACCTTGCGGGCGGCGCCGGCCTTGACCAGGCGTGGATCGCAGCAGACCTGACGCAGCTTGAGCAGGGCGTCGAGGATGACGATCTGGCTGCGTGCGAAGCCGCGGCTGGCGATCTCGTCGCGCACCTTGGCGTCCATCGCGGCGCGCACCGTTTCGTAAAGGTCGCGCTGGGCGCCTTCGAGTTCGACGCTGCGCACGATGATCGTCTTCGGCGGCAGTTCCTGCGCGACGTCTTCCTTCTTGCGGCGCAGGATGAAGGGGCGGATGCGGCGGGCCAGCAGGCCGCGGCGGGCGATGTCGCCCTGCTTCTCGATCGGTGTCCGCCAGTGGCGGGTGAATTGCTTGCTGGTGCCGAGGAAGCCGGGCAGCAGGAAGTCGAACTGGCTCCACAGCTCGCCGAGATGGTTTTCCAGCGGCGTGCCGGTCAGGCACAGGCGATGCCGCGCGTCGATCTTGCGCACTGCTTCGGCGCTCTGGCTCTGGGCGTTCTTGACCGTCTGCGCCTCGTCGAGGATCAGCAGGTGGTAGCTGTGCTGCATCAATTCGTCGGCGTCGCGCCAGAGCAGCGGGTAGGTGGTCAGGATCACGTCGTGCTCGGCGATCTCGGCGAAGCGGCTCTTGCGCTCCGGGCCGTGCAGCGAGAGCACCTTGAGGTCGGGGGCGAAGCGCGCCGCCTCGTTCTTCCAGTTGAAGATCAGCGAGGTCGGCAGGATGATCAGGGCCGGCTTGTCGAGGCGGCCGCCTTCCTTTTCCAGCAGCAGGTGGGCCAGCGTCTGGGCCGTCTTGCCGAGGCCCATGTCGTCGGCCAGGATACCGGACAGGTCGTGCTCGCGCAGGAACTGCAGCCAGGCCAAACCTTCCTTCTGGTAGGGCCGCAATTCGAGATGGAAACCGGTCGGCGGCGCGACGTCGCCGATGCCCTGGGCGTCGAGCAGGCGTTCGGCCAAGGCCATGATGTCGCTCTGGCCGCGGAACTGCCAGCGGCTGAGGTCGGACAACTCCGCCAGGCGCGGCGCGTCGAAGCGCGACAGGCGCAGCACGTTGCCGCCGGTGAAGCCGTCGAACAGGTCAATCAGCGTCGCGGCCAGCGGCTTGATGCGGCCGGCCGGCACGCGCAGGCGCTTGCCGCTGGCGGTGTACAGGTCGATGCCCTCGGTGTCCGGCACGCGTTCGAGTTCGGCCGCTTCCAGCCAGCGCGGGTCGCTGCGGAACAGGTTAGCCAGCAGCGGTGCCAGCGGCAGGCGCTCGCCCTCGACCATGATGCCCATGTCGAGGTTGAACCAGCCGTTGTCGGCCTCGAACAGCTCGGCCTCCCAGCCGTCCACCTCAATCACGTGGTGGCGGAAATCTTCGGGGAATTCGACCTGCCAGCCGGCTTCCTTCAAGTGCAGGATCCCGTCCTGCATGAAAGACACCCACAGCGTTTCGTCGGCCAGGCCATAGACGCCTTCCGGCGGGCTGCCGAAGGTGTGCAGCGTGTGGCCGGGAATCTTCTCCAGGCCGCTGCCGGCCAGCGCCTGCAGGGCTTTGGCCTCGGCTTCCGGGCGACGCTGCAGGCGGATCGTCTCGCCTTCCTGCAGGGTGATGAATTCGTTCTTTTCCTCGGGCCGGATTTCGGCATCGGCATAGCGGAAAACGACCTTGGCGACGTCGAAGGGGCCGCCGCCGAAATTCTGCGGATAGCCGCGCCAAGCCCGATGGCCGTGGGTGTGCAGGGTTTCCAGCTGGAGGATGGGAATCAGTGGCGCATCGACCAGGCGCAGGCGGGCGCCGGCATCCTTGCCGGGCAGGGGCAGGTCGGGAGCGAGCTCGGACAGCGCCTCGGCGACCAGCGCCGCTTCCTTGGCCGACAGCGGCGGCAGCGAGAACAGGCGGCTGACCACGTCGGGGTTGCCGGTGACTTCCAGCGGCCCGGCTTCGCCCTCGCCAAGATCGACGTACCAGGGCGGATCGACGGCAACGATCATCTCGGCCGACGGTTCAGGCTTCAGGTAGGGGCGCTGGAAGCCCTGGCCGTCAATGTGCCAGCCGATGCTAGCCGGGCGGGGCGCGCCGGCGTTGAGCGGCAGGCCGAGGTCGTCTTCCGGGTAGAGGCGATGGCTGGCTGCCATCCGCTGCAGGATTTCGGCCCCGTTGGCCGGGCCTAGACCGAAGGCGCGCAGGCCGGTTTCGTGGCCGCGGTCGGCCCAGATCAGGCGCAGGATGCCGAGGTCTTCCTCGGTGACGAATTGCGGCGGCGTGACCAGCGCGCGGTCGACCTTCCACCATTCCTCGGCACTTTCCGGGTACTTGCCCTTGCGGATCTCGACGCCGAACTGACGCTTGTCAGCCGTCCATTTCAGGATGTAGAACAGTTGCTGCCGGGCGCTGGCCGGGCGGGCCTTCTTCTTGGCGACGGCGATCGAGGTCCGGCGCAGGTCCTCGACCCAGGACAGCACGCTGCCGCTGACCCGCTCCTTCGGGTTGCGCTCCTCGATGGCCTTGAGCAGCATTGCCGCGACGTGCTTGCAGTGGCGGCCGACATTGCAGGTGCAGCGGCTGACCACCATCATCTCGCCGCTCTGCGCCTGGCTCAGGTAGGCCTGGACGGTGTAGGGCTGCTTGGCTGTGCCGGGGACAACAGCGCTGATCTGGCTGCCGTTGATTTCGAGGTCGCGGACCAGGTCGACGTAGGGGCGGGCCTTGGTGATGTCGCGGCTGGCGAACCAGTCGGCGATGTTTTCCTCGTTAAAGGTGGCGAGTGTGACGACAGCCATCGGCGTTCAGATGAAAAGTGCGCCGAGCAGCAGGGCGAGCAGCAGGGCGATCACGGCCAGCCAGCGGTTCTGCCGATTCTGGGCGGCAATCAGGCGGTCGAGCTGCGGCTGCAGGTCGGCCTTGGCCGGCTGGGCCAGCACCTGGTGGACGAGGCGCGGCAGTTGCGGAATGGTTCGCGCCAGGTAGGGCGCTTCCTGTTTGAAAGTCCTGAGCAGGCCGCGCCAGCCGATCTGTTCGCTCATCCAGCGTTCGAGGAAGGGTTTGGCGGTCGTCCACAGGTCGAGTTCTGGGTCGAGCTGGCGGCCCAGGCCTTCGATGTTGAGCAGGGTCTTTTGCAGCATGACCAGCTGCGGCTGGATCTCGACGTTGAAGCGGCGCGAGGTCTGGAACAGGCGGAGCAGCACCTTGCCGAAGGAAATGTCCTTCAGCGGCCGGTCGAAGATCGGCTCGCAGACGGCGCGGATGGCCGCCTCGAACTCGTCGACGCGGGTGTCCTTGGGCGCCCAGCCGGACTCGATGTGCGCTTCGGCGACGCGCTTGTAGTCGCGGCGGAAGAAGGCGAGGAAATTCTGCGCCAGGTAGTTCTTGTCGGAGTCGGTCAGCGTGCCGACGATGCCGAAATCGAGCGCGATGTAGCGGCCGTCCGGAGCGACGAAGATGTTGCCAGGGTGCATGTCGGCATGGAAGAAACCGTCGCGGAAGACCTGGGTGAAGAAGATCTCGACGCCGGCTGCCGACAGTTTGGAGAGGTCGATGCCATCGGCGCGCAGGCGGTCGATCTGCGAGATCGGCGTGCCTTTCATGCGCTCCATGACCATCACCGTCGAGGTGCAGAAATCCCAATGCACCTCGGGGACGATCAGCAGTGTCGAGTCGGTGAAATTGCGGCGCAGTTGCGAGGCATTGGCCGCCTCGCGCATCAGGTCCAGCTCGTCGCGCAGGTATTTGCCGAACTCGGCGACCACTTCGCGCGGCTTCAGGCGCTTGCCGTCCGACCACAGCTTTTCGAGCAGCATGGCCAGGTTGTCCATCAGCGCCAGGTCGTGTTCGATGACCGAGAGCATGTTGGGGCGCAGGATCTTGACGGCGACTTCGTGGCTGCCGTCCTCGGCGCGCAGCGTCGCGAAATGCACCTGGGCGATCGAGGCCGAGGCGATCGGCGTCGGGTCGAACTCAGCGAAGACTTCGCTGGCCGGGCGGCCGTAGGCTTTCTCGATTTCCGCCAGGGCCAGTTGCGAGTCGAATGGCGGCACGCGATCCTGCAGCTTGGCCAGTTCGTCGGCGATATCGGTCGGCATCAGGTCGCGGCGGGTGGACAGCACCTGGCCGAACTTGACGAAGATCGGGCCGAGCGCTTCGAGGGCCAGGCGCAGGCGGACGGCGCGCGGTGTCGACAGGTCGCGCCAGAACTGCAAGGCGTTGGCGAGGCGGACCAGGCGGCCGCTCGGCTCGTGTTCGAGCACCATTTCGTCGAGGCCGAAACGGCTGGCGACCGAGGCGATCTTGAGCAGGCGAAGGAGGCGCATGAAAAAGGCAGGCAGGCCGCAACGGGCGGTTAACGGAATCGGACATGTTAACACGCGCTCGCCGATAGGCGCCCTCCTATTTGTCGCCGGGAGCTATTCCGGGCTTGCGTGGCGGGTGTGCCAATGGGTTAAACTCGTTGCAACCATGTGGTCTTCCGCTCATCCGTTGCCATGAAAAAACTGCGATCTCCCTCCGATATCGCGCGGGAAGCATTCATGCGCCTGGTCGACCGTCATCTGGCCCCGACCCCGATCAATTACCAGTCGTGCTACAACGAAATCGCCGGACTGCCCAACTATCCGGCCTTCCCCGATGTGCCGCTGCGCGAATTGGCCGGCGAGCTGGTTGCCCGCAGCCCGGCGCAGGAAGCGGCGCTTGATGCGCTGACGGCGGCCATTGGCCAGCGCAGCTGGCAGGGCGTGCGCGAGGCGCTGGCGTTGTTTGCCGCGGCCGGCGCACCCGTCGACGGTGCGTTGTCCGGTGAATTGGCGCAGGGTCTGGCACGCTTCGTCGAAAGCGTGTTGCCTGCGCTCGGCGATGAAGACGGGCGGGTCATTGCCCTGGCTGGCGAACTGGGCGCCACACTGAGTCAGCCTGCGCCACCCGCAGCGGAAGTCCAGGGCGGCATTGCCCGCCTGGCGCAGCAGGTCAGCCACGCGGCCGAGGAGCAGGTGGAGATCAAGGGGGCGTTGCTCAAGTTGCTGCACCTGATCGTCGAGAACATTGGCGAACTGAGCATCGACGACAGCTGGCTGCGCGGGCAGATCGACGGTCTGCTGGCCAGCATTGCGCCGCCGCTCGATCTGCGGCACCTCGACGAAATGGAGCGCCGCCTGCGCGATGTCATCGAAAAGCAGGCCCGCGCCAAGGCGCGCACCGTCGAGGCGCAGGTCGAGATGCGTCAGATGCTGGGCGAATTCGTCGGCCGCCTGGCGGCGATGAGTGCTTCCAGCACGGCATTCGAGGGGCAGTTGATCAGCAGCGCCGAACGCGTCGAGCAGGTCGAGAGTATCGAGGAACTGCGCCCGCTGCTCTCGGAAATGGTCTCGGCCGCCCACGCCATGGCCGACGATGCGGCCAGTTCGCGGAACCAGCTGAAGGCGCTGCAGGACAAGGTGGTCGCCACCGAGGCCGAGTTGATCCAGTTGCACAAGGAACTCGACAATGCCAGCGCGCTGGCGCGCCACGACCCGCTGACCGATGCCCTGAATCGCAAGGGACTGGACGAGGTGCTGGTCCGCGAGATCGCCAGCATGCGGCGCAAGTCGACGGCGCTGTCGCTCAGCCTGCTTGATATCGACAATTTCAAGAAGCTCAACGACAGTTTCGGCCACGAAGCGGGTGACGGGGCGCTGGTCCATCTGGCCAATGTCGTGCGCGCCAACCTGCGGCCGAGCGACACGCTGGCCCGTTACGGCGGCGAGGAGTTCGTGATCCTGATGCCCGATACCTCGGTGGAGCAGGGGGTCGAGGCGATGACCCGCTTGCAGCGCGAGCTGACCAAGGCGATCTACCTGACCGGCAGCGAGCGCATCCTGATCACTTTCAGCGCCGGCGTCACCCAGTTGGCGCCGGACGAGGAATCCGGCACCGATGCGCTGCGTCGCGCCGACCAGGCCATGTACCTGGCCAAGCGCGCCGGCAAGAATCGGGTGATGAGCGCTTGAACGGCACCTCTTCCCTGGCGCTGAAACAGAGCTTTCCACCGGTTGCCGATGCGGCGGCCCGGGTGCTGATCCTGGGCAGCATGCCCGGCGAGGCGTCGCTGCGCGCCGGGCAGTATTACGCCAATGACCGCAATGTATTCTGGCGCATCATGGGCGACCTGATCGGCGCCGGGCCGGCGCTGCCCTACGAACAGCGGCTGGAAAAGCTGCAGGGGGCCGGTATCGCGCTGTGGGACGTGATTGCCGCCTGCGAGCGCTACGGCAGCCTGGATTCGGACATCGTCAATTCCAGTATCCGCGAAAACGATTTTTCGGCCTTTTTTGCCGCTCACCGTAGCATTCGGCGGGTTTTCTTCAATGGCGGCACCGCCGAGGCCACTTTCCGTCGCCAGGTGCTGCCCGGCCTGGCCGGCGTCGACCTGCAACTGCAGCGCCTGCCGTCGACCAGCCCGGCCCATGCGGCGCGCGGCTATGCCGAGAAGCTGGCTGCCTGGTCGGTAATCATCGCCAAATAATCGAGCATCGACAGCGTATAATCGCCGTTTTGCATTTATTTGCCGCGAATCAATGGCCCAAGACGTCAAAACCCAGCTGACCGCCCTGTTGCAACAGGCGCTGGCCAGCGTTGCCCCGACGGCAACCGAAACCCCCATCCATCTCGAACGGCCGCGCGATCCGACGCACGGCGACTTCGCGACCAACCTGGCGATGCAACTGGCCAAGGCGCTGAAGAAGAATCCGCGCGAGATCGCCAACCAGCTGCTGGCCGAACTGCCGCCCTCCACGCTGGTGACCAAGGCGGAAGTGGCCGGCGCCGGCTTCATCAATTTCACGCTCGATGCCGGTACCAAGACCGACGTCGTCAAGGCCGTGCTGGCCGAGGGCGCCGACTTCGGCCGCTCGCGCCTCGGCGGTGCGCAGAAGGTGCAGGTCGAATTCGTCTCGGCCAACCCGACCGGCCCGCTGCACGTCGGCCACGGCCGCGGCGCCGCCTACGGCGCTTCGTTGTCCAGCCTGCTGGCCTTTGCCGGCTGGGATGTGACCCGCGAGTACTACGTCAATGACGCCGGCCGGCAGATGGACATCCTCGGCCTGTCGACCTGGCTGCGCTACCTCGATCAGCATGGCGTCAGCGTTCCCTTCCCGCCCAACGGCTACCAGGGCGGCTACGTCCGTGACATGGCCGAGCAGCTGAAGCACGCCCATGGCGACAAGTATGTGCGCACGGCCGAAGCCGTACTGGCCGGCGCGCCGGGCCTGCCGGAAGCCGGTCGCGCCGACGACGAGGCCAAGCAGCAGCGCGAACTGCATCTCGATGCGCTGATCGCCAATGCCAAGGCCAGCCTCGGCCCTGACTGGGACTACGTGCATCAGCACGCGCTGAACGAACAGCTGGCCGACTGCCGCGACGACCTGGAACAGTTCGGCGTCCATTTCGACGTCTGGTTCTCCGAGAAGGCGCTCTACGACACCGGGCTGGTCGCCCGTTGCGTCGCGCTGCTCGAAGAAAAGGGTCACATCTACGTCCAGAACGGTGCCAAGTGGTTCAAGTCGACCGCCTTTGGCGACGAGAAGGACCGTGTCGTCCAGCGCGAGAACGGCCTGTTTACGTACTTCGCCTCCGACATCGCCTACCACCTGAACAAATTCGAGCGTGGTTTCGACAAGGTCATCAACATCTGGGGCGCTGACCACCACGGCTACATCCCGCGCGTCACCGGTGCCATCAAGGCGCTGGAACTCGATTCGGACAAACTTCAGGTGGCCCTGGTCCAGTTCGCGGTGCTTTACCGCAACGGCCAGAAGGCCTCGATGTCGACGCGTTCCGGCGAGTTCGTCACGCTGCGCGAGTTGCGCGGCGAGGTCGGCAACGACGCCTGCCGCTTCTTCTACGCGCTGCGCAAGTCGGACCAGCACCTCGATTTCGACCTTGACCTGGCGAAGAGCCAGACCAACGAGAATCCGGTCTATTACATCCAGTACGCCCACGCCCGCGTCTGCTCGGTGCTCAACCAGTGGAACGGCAACCTAGCCGACCTGGCCGGGGCCGACCTGTCGCTGCTGAGCAACCCGCGCGAACTGGCCATCGCCAACCAGCTGGCCCAGTTCCGCGAAGTGATCGAGAGCGCGGCACGCGACCTGGCGCCGCACATGATCGCCTTCTACCTGAAGGACCTGGCCGGCGAGTTCCACGGCTGGTACAACGCCGAACGCATGCTGGTCGACGATGCCGCCCTGCGCGATGCTCGCGTCGCGCTGGCTGCCGCGGTGCGCCAGACCATCCGCAACGGCATGGCGATCCTGGGCGTCGGCTGTCCGGAATCCATGTAAGGAAACGCCATGAGTCGCGATATGAAACCCCGCAAGACCCAGCCGGCGAAGAAAAAAGCGGCCGGCGGCACGCTGGTCGGCATGTTCATCGGCCTGGTGATCGGTGTGGCGATCGCTGCCGGCGTTGTTTTCTACCTCAACAAGTCGCCGCTGCCCTTCGTCGAACGGGCGCAGCCGCCGGCCAAGCCCGAAAGCCAGTCCGCCGCCAACGGCCAGCCGCTGGCCCTGCCCGGCAAGCCGGGCGACCCGGTGCCGGAGAAGCGCTTCCAGTTCTACGATATCCTGCCCGGCAAGGCCGACGCGGTGCCGGACAAGGCGCCGAAGCCGGACGCCAAGAAGGAAGAGCCGAAGAAAGAGGAAAAGAAGGAAGAGCCGGCGAAGGAATCGAAGACGCCGCTGTTCCTGCAGGCCGGTTCGTTCAGCACGGCGCAGGATGCTGACAACCAAAAGGCCAAGCTTGCGTTTATGGGATTGGAGGCGGTCGTCCAGCAGGTGATGATCCAGGAAAAAACCTTCTACCGGGTTCGTGTCGGTCCTTACACGAAGATCGATGAGTTGAACAAAGTCCGGGCTGAACTCGCCAAGTCCGGCATCGAAGCCCAGCTAGCCAAATAGGAGTCGCGAATGAAGTTTGCCCGTCGCAGTTTCGTCACCGGTGTTTTTGCCCTTTTTTCGGCGCTGACCGTAGCATTGCCGGCTTTCGCCCAGGCTTACACGTCGATCACCCCGCCGCAGCCGACCGAGGATGCCGCCAAGATCGAAGTGCTCGAATTCTTCAGCTACGGCTGTCCGCATTGCGCTGAATTCAACCCGATCCTGGCTGCCTGGGTTGCCAAGCAGTCGGGTGACGTGGTCGTCAAGAAGGTGCCGATCACCTTTGGCCGTGCCGCCTGGACCGGCATCGCCAAGCTCTACTACACGCTGGAAGTGACCGGCGACCTGCATCGTCTGGAATCCGACGTGTTCAAGGCCATTCACGGCGAGCGCCAGAACCTGTTCGAGGAAAAGGCGCTGACCGAGTGGGCCGTCAAGAAGGGCGTCGATCCGAAGAAATTCAGCGAAACCTTCAATTCCTTCGGCGTCATGAGCAAGGTCCGCCGTGGCGACCAGATGGCGCAGGCCTACAAGATCCAGGGCGTGCCGGCCATTGCGGTCGAGGGCAAGTTCCTGGTCGGCGGCAAGGATTTCAACGAGACGCTGGCTACGGCCGACAAGCTGATTGCCCAGGCGCGCAGCGAAAAGGCGGGCAAGGGCGCCAAGAAGTAATTGACGCTCAAGGTCTTCATCACGGGCGCCTCGTCGGGTATCGGCGAGGCGCTTGCCGTTTACTATGCCGCACAGGGCGCCACGCTCGGCCTGGCGGCACGGCGCGGCGACACGCTGGCAGCGCTGAATCAGCGCCTCGGCGGGCGCCATGCCTGCTACCCGCTGGACGTCACCGATGCGCCGGCCCTGCATGCCGCGGCGGTCGATTTCATCGGCCGCTTCGGCGCGCCGGACATCGTCATCGCCAATGCCGGCGTCTCGGCTGGCACGCTGACCGAACACGAGGAAGACCTGGCGGTTTTCCGGCGGGTCATGGACATCAACGTCTTCGGCATGGCGGCGACCTTCGCGCCCTTTGTTCCGGCAATCAAGGCTGAGGGCGGTGAAAAGCGCCTGGTCGGCATCGCCTCGGTCGCCGGCATCCGCGGCTTGCCGGGGGCGGAAGCCTATTCGGCCTCGAAGGCGGCGGCCATCGCCTACCTGGAAAGTCTGCGCCTGGAAATGCGGCCCTACGGCATCAAGGTGGTGACCATTGCGCCGGGCTACATCGAGACGCCGATGACCGAGATCAACCCCTACAAGATGCCTTTCCTGCTGCCGGTGGACCAGGCGGCCGAGCGTTTTGCCGCGGCCATCGCGCGCGGCGTCAGCTACACGGTGATCCCGTGGCCGATGGGCATTGTCGCCAAGCTGCTGCGCGCCCTGCCCAACTGGCTCTACGATCGTCTGTTCACCAGCGCCCCGAGAAAGCCGCGCGGCTTGTTAAAATAACCCGATGCTCGAACTCAAAATCAATGGCGAAACCCGCCAGTTTCCTGCCGCGCTGACCGTCGCCGGGCTGATCGAATCCCTCGGTTACGCCGGCAAGCGCATCGCCATCGAACGCAATGGCGAAATCGTGCCCAAGAGCCTGCACGCGACGACCGCGCTCGCGACGGGCGATCAACTTGAAATCGTCGTCGCCGTCGGCGGCGGTTAATCCGGAGAAAGCTCCATGCATCAACTGACTATCGCCGGCAAGGCGTATCGTTCCCGTTTGCTGGTCGGCACCGGCAAGTACAAGGATTTCGTCGAAACCCGCGCCGCCATCGACGCCTCGGGCGCCGAGATCGTCACCGTGGCGATCCGCCGCACCAACATCGGCCAGGATGCCAGCCAGCCCAACCTGCTGGACGCCATTCCGCCGTCGAAATTCACCATCCTGCCCAACACCGCTGGCTGCTACAGCGCCGACGACGCCGTGCGCACGCTGCGCCTGGCCCGCGAACTGCTCGACGGTCACCCGCTGTGCAAGCTGGAAGTGCTCGGCGATCCGAAGAGCCTGTTCCCGAACATGCCGGAAACCCTGAAGGCCGCCGAAACGCTGGTCAAGGACGGCTTCCAGGTGATGGTCTACTGCTCCGATGACCCGATCCAGGCCAAGATGCTCGAAGAGATCGGCTGCGTCGCGGTGATGCCGCTGGCGTCCCTGATCGGCTCCGGCATGGGCATCCTGAATCCGTGGAACCTGCGCTTGATCATCGACAACGCCAAGGTGCCGGTGATCGTTGATGCCGGCGTCGGCACCGCCTCGGATGCCGCCATCGCCATGGAACTGGGTTGCGACGGTGTGCTGATGAACACCGCCATTGCCCACGCCCGCGACCCGGTGCTGATGGCCAGCGCCATGAAGAAGGGCGTCGAATCCGGCCGCGAGGCTTTCCTGGCCGGCCGCATGCCGCGCAAACTGTACTCGGCCGACCCGTCGTCGCCGACTTCCGGATTGATCGGCTCATGAGCGGCGCCCCGTTGATCGAATCGGCTGCCGACGGCGTCTACGAAGAAGGTCGCGAAGGCCACGGCCATATCAAGAGCTTCGTCCGCCGCGCCGGCCGCATGTCGGAGGCGCAGCAGCGCTACTTCGCCGAGATGATGCCGAAGATCGGCATCGAATATCGTCCGGAAAACATCGACCTGAATGCCGTCTTCGGCCGGCCGAACACCAAGATCCTCGAAATCGGCTGCGGCATGGGCGAAACGACGGCCAGGATCGCCGAAGCGCATCCGGAAAACGACTATTTAGGCCTCGAAGTGCACGTGCCGGGCGTTGGCGCGCTGTGCAAGCTGATCGCCGAGAAAAGCCTGTCCAACCTGCGCATCGGCCACCACGACGCCGTCGAAGTGGTGCGCGACATGCTGCCCGAAGGTTCGCTGGACGGCATCCACGTCTTCTTCCCCGACCCCTGGCACAAGACCCGCCACAAGAAGCGCCGGCTGATCCAGCCGTCCTTCGTCGCGCTGCTCGCCTCGCGCCTGAAGCCGGGCGGCTATTTCCACTGCGCCACCGACTGGGAAAACTACGCGCTGCAGATGCTCGATGTGCTCGGCAGCGAAGCCAGCCTGGACAACAGCGTTGCCAACCCGTCGCCCGCCGCCCTGGCGGCAGCGCTCGAAGCCGATAGCGCCGCCGGCCTGGCCGGTTTTGCGCCGCGCCCCGAATACCGGCCGCTGACCAAGTTCGAAAACCGCGGCCTGCGCCTCGGTCACGGCGTCTGGGATCTCGTTTTCATCAAGCGCTGACCGGCGCACCAAGGAATTCATCGCATGTGGTTCAAGAACCTGCAACTCTATCGCCTGCCCACACCGTGGAACATCGACCTCGCCAAGCTCGACGAGCAGCTCGCCCGCGGCACCTTCGCCCGCTGCGCCAGCCACGAGCCGATCAGCCGCGGCTGGGTCGCGCCGCGCAAGGATGGCGCGCTGGTCTATGCCAGCAATCGCCAGTGGCTGATCGCCTTGGCCGTCGAACAGCGCCTGCTGCCTTCGTCGGTGGTCAATGACGAAGTCCGCGAACGCGCCGACAAGCTGACCGACGAGCAAGGCTACGCGCCGGGCCGCAAGGCGCTGCGCGAACTGAAGGAGCGCGTCACCGAGGAACTGATGCCGCGCGCCTTCACCAAGAAGCGTACCTCCTTCGTCTGGATCGACCCGCAGAACGGCTGGTTCGTCGTCGATGCCGGCAGCCCGGCCAAGGCCGAGGAAGTCATCGAGCACCTGCGCCACTGTCTCGACGAATTCCCGCTGACCCCGCTGCACACCGAACTCTCGCCGCAATCGGCGATGGCCGACTGGCTGGCCGGCGGCGACGCCCCGGCCGGCTTCACCATCGACCGCGACTGCGAACTGAAATCGGTCGGCGAGGAAAAGGCCGCCGTCCGCTACGTCCGCCACCCGCTCGGCGACGAAGTCGGCGGCGAAATCAAGGCCCACCTGGCGGCCGGCAAGCTGCCGACCCGCCTGGCGCTGACTTGGGACGAACGGATTTCCTTCGTGCTGTCCGAAAAACTGGAAATCAAGCGCCTCGCCTTCCTCGACCTGTTGAAGGAGGAGGCTGAGAAGAACGCCGAGCACGCCGACGAACAGTTCGACGCCGATTTCGCGCTGATGACCGGCGAACTGATCCGCTTCCTGCCGCAACTGCTCGAAGCGCTGGGCGGCGAGAAAACCGGGGCAGCAGAAGCAGCCACCCCTGCCGCCAGCGGCAGCACGCCGCCCTGGGAGGCATGAAACCGGGCGATTCCTGCCCCTGCGGCAGCGGCGCCAAATACGCCGCCTGCTGCGGCCCGCTGCACGCCGGCGCCGCGCCGGCCGGCAGCGCCGAGGCCCTGATGCGCTCGCGCTACAGTGCCTACGGGTTGAAGCTGGACGAATACCTGCTCGCCACCTGGCACCCGACGACGCGGCCCAGCGAACTCGATCTCTCCGCCGACGACAGCAAATGGTTAGTCCTGGAGGTCAAGCGCCACGCGGTGCAGGACGATAGCCACGCTACCGTCGAATTCGTGGCCCGCTACCGCATCGCCGGCCGCGGCCACCGGCTGCACGAACTGAGCCGCTTCGTCCGCGAAGACGGCCGCTGGTACTACGTCGACGGCGACATGCTGGCCTGAATGGCCGGCAAAATTTCAATTTTGGCCGAAATTTCAGGCTGACCGTAGCATTCGGTTGGCGCGTCCTCTGGAAAGCCGGAATGATTTATGTTGCCGGAAGGGGGCTATCCACCCCGGAAATAGCCCAGTAACTGACGATCAGATATCGGTTCCTGACTCAATGTCCCAAAGAAATAGAAACCCGATGCCGAGTCGTAAGCGCTGATATTTGAATCAGAGATCTTGTCGAGCCAGCGAAATGGAACGGTGGACACCAGGCCGACAAGTTTCAACCACTTTTTGATGCTCGGCTTATCCGAGACGGACGTTAGCGCATAGCGTATTAGTTGTCCTGCACTGGTTCCCGGCCCGCCTGATATGCCGCTGTGGATTTCCTCGAAATAACGGAACAGCCGTCGATGGCCCAAATAGGTGAATCGTGTGAAATCGTATGCGCCCATATGAACCGGCTGCATGAACGGGGTTTCCGCGTATACGTAGCCGCCGGGCCGGAGAACTCGCATGATTTCGTCAACGCAGCGGTAGGGGGCGGCAACATGTTCGAGCACCGCGACTGCGATGCAGGCATCAAAACTTCGCTCGGGGAAAGGCAGGTCGTGGGCATCGGCTATGCAGTGTACATTGGCGCCAAAAGCGACGTCGGTGTAGGTCGCGTTTCCTCGAATGGAGGTGTCGCCGGCGCCGATGACTAGTATTTCGGCATCTGCTTTGGCAGAGAGGACGGCTTCAACGGCGTCGTTGATGCTGAATTCCTTCATCGGGGCCGACTCACTCAAATAGCGCATGGCACGCCGATAGATCTTTCTCAAGCCCGTTATATTGTCCAGGCTCCCAGCGTATGAACTGGCACCACCGTATGCCTTTTTAGTCAGGTAATCCGAAATCAGGAATACGCTGTTTGCTTCGTTGATAAGCACGGGTATGCCGTTGGCTTCAGGATACGCTTTGTTGCACGAAGGGCAGAACAGGCCGTCGACAAAAGCCGTCTTATGAACAGGGCAAGCGAAAGTTCTTACTGATGCTTGGTTCATGGGCCTCTGCCTTTCTTCAAACAAGATTTGGCGAATGGCACGGGCTAAACTGGATTCGGATTCAAACCTATTCCCGAATGTCGGTTTCCCGCGAACAGAATGATTAATCCCCTGATTGTTGAATGACTATAGCATTTGCCGGTCGGGCGCGATAATTGAACATCTTGCGATAAGAAAACCTTATCCCTCTTATCGCAGGGTACGTAATTCTTCATACACCTTTCGCGCCCATGGTCTAGGATGGGTATTCCAATTTCATCGGAGCAGCAATCATGGGTCTTCTCGATTCGGTCGTCGGCGCTTTGGGCGGCGGGCAAGGTGGCGGCAACAACGGTTTGGTCGATGTCGTCATGCAGTTGATCAATAGCCAGCCGGGCGGCTTGGGTGGGCTGGTTCAGTCTTTCCAGCAGGGTGGGCTGGGCGAGGTGGTCAATTCCTGGGTGTCGACCGGGCAGAACCTGCCAGTGTCGGCTGAGCAACTGCAGGCTGTCCTCGGTGGCGGGCAATTGCAGAACATCGCGGCACAGCTTGGGGTGTCGCCGGAGCAGGCTTCGGGCAGCCTGGCCGAGCTGTTGCCGCAGGTGGTCGACAAGCTGACGCCAGGCGGTCAGTTGCCGCAGGGCGGCGACCTGCTGGCCCAGGGCATGGATATGCTTAAGAAGGGCGGCTTGTTCGGCTAAAGGAAGCGTTCGAGCAGCACGTTCAGGAAGCGCCGGCCCTTCGTGGTCGGCGCAATTTTTTCCGGGCCGACGATCAGCAGGCCGTCGGCCTCGGCGGCTTTCAGTTGCGGCAGGACGACGTTCAGCGACTGCGCGGTGCGCGCCTCGAATAGTCCGGGGTGAAAGCCGTCGGCCAGGCGTAGGGCGTTCATCAGGAATTCGAAGGGCAGGCTGGTCATTTCGACCTGGTTGTCTTCCTGGACGGCGCTGCCGCTGCGGATGCTTTCCAGATAGGCCTTCGGGTGCTTGTGGCGCATCTGGCGAAGCACGCGGTCGTGCAGCGTCAGCTTGGAGTGGGCGCCGGCGCCGATGCCGAGGTAGTCACCGAAATACCAGTAATTCAGGTTGTGCTTGCACTGCTTGCCGGGTTGGGCAAAGGCCGAGGTTTCGTAGTTGGCGAAGTCGGCGGCTGCTAGGCGAGCCTCGATGGCCTCCTGCATGTCGGCGCAGATGTCGCCCTCGGGCAGTTCCGGCGGAAAGGCGGCGAAGCGGGTGTTCGGTTCCAGGGTCAGCTGGTAGCAGGAAAGGTGCGAGGGCGCGAAGCTCAGCGCGGTTTCGATGTCGGTGAGCGCTTGCTCATGCGTCTGGCCAGGTAGGCCGTACATCAGGTCGAGGTTGAAGGAGTCGAAATACTGGCCGGCCAGTTGCGCGGCGCGCTTGGCTTCGGCGGCGCCGTGGATGCGACCCAGCGCCTTGAGATGCTCGTCGTTGAAGCTCTGGATGCCGAGCGACAGGCGATTGACGCCGGCGGCGCGGAAGCCGGCAAATTTCTCCGCTTCGACCGTGCCCGGGTTGGCTTCGAGGGTGATCTCGGCATCCGGCGCCAGCATGGCCAGCGCCCGGAAGGCTGCGATCAGTTCGTCAATGGCGGCCGGCGAGAGCAGGCTGGGCGTGCCGCCACCGAAGAAGACGCTGACCACCGGCCGGCCCCAGATCAGCGGCAGCGCCGATTGCAGGTCGGCGATCAGGGCGTCGACGTATTCGCGTTCGGGAATCGTCTCGCCGGCCTCGTGCGAGTTGAAATCGCAGTACGGACATTTCTGCACGCACCACGGCACGTGCACGTAGAGCGCCAGCGGGGGCGAGACGCGGAATTCCGCCGATGCTACGGTCGGCCCCTTTTTTTGGGCAAAAATGGGAATCGTACGGGCCACGGATTTACAGCGCCGGCAGGCGGGCGATCAGTTTCTGCATGGCCTGGCCGCGATGCGAGAGCTGGTTCTTGATAATGGCATCTAGTTCGGCAGCGGTCTGGCAGTGGGTCGGCACGTAGAACAGCGGGTCGTAACCAAAGCCTTCGGCGCCGCGCTGGGCGTCGAGGATTTCACCGTGCCATTCGCCTTCGGCGATGATCGGTTGCGGGTCGTCGGCCGAACGCACCAGAACCAGCACGCAGGCGAAATGGGCGCGGCGGTCGGGTTGCCCGGCCAGATCGGCCAGCAGCTTTTCGTTGTTGCGGGCATCCGATTTCGGTTCGCCGGCATAGCGGGCGGAATAGACGCCGGGCGCTCCGCCAAGGGCGGCGACGCACAGCCCGGAATCGTCGGCCAGCGCCGGCAGGCCGCTCTGCGCGGCGGCATGGCGGGCCTTGGCCAGGGCGTTTTCGACGAAGGTGCAGTGCGGCTCCTCGGCTTCCGGGATACCCAGCTGGCCTTGCGGGATGACTTCGAAGCCGAGCGGCGCCAGCAGCGCGTTCAGCTCCTTCATCTTCTTGGCGTTGTTCGAGGCGAGGACGAGCTTTTTCATGCGGCGAGCGCGCTTTGCTGGGCTGCGACGAGGTGGCGGACCCCGAGCGTGGCGAGATCGACCAGCACGCTCATCTGTTCGCGGGAGAACGGTTCGCCCTCGGCGGTTCCCTGGATTTCGACGATGCCGCCGTTGCCGGTCATCACGACGTTCATGTCGGTATCGCAGCCGGAATCTTCCGGGTAGTCCAAGTCGAGGACCGGGGCGCCCTGGTAGATGCCGACCGAAATGGCGGCAACGTGGTCGCGCACCGGGTTGGCGGCCAGCTTGCCGGCCTTGACCAGCTTGTCGCAGGCTTCATACAAGGCGACCCATGCGCCGGTGATCGAGGCGCAGCGGGTGCCGCCATCGGCCTGCAGGACGTCGCAGTCGAGGGTGATCTGGCGCTCGCCCAGGGCCTTGAGGTCAACCACGGCGCGCAGGGCGCGGCCGATCAGGCGCTGGATTTCCTGCGTCCGGCCGGTCTGCTTGCCCTTGGCCGCTTCGCGGGCGGTGCGGGTGTGCGTCGCCCGCGGCAGCATGCCGTACTCGGCGGTGACCCAGCCCTGGCCCTTGCCGCGCAGGAAGGGCGGGACGTTTTCCTCGACGCTGGCAGTACACAGCACGCGAGTGTCGCCCATTTCGATCAGCACCGAGCCTTCGGCGTGGCGGGTGAAATTGCGGGTGATGCGGATGGCGCGGAGCTGGTCCGGTTGGCGTTGGCTGGGGCGCATGGTCTTCCTTATTTTTTCGGGTTGTATTTGTCGATGGCGGAGCGGATTTCCTCGATCGCCTTCTCGATTTCGTCGTCGCTGAGATCGCTCTTGTAGGCCGGATTGCGGCCGAATTCATCGAGGCGGGTGGTGACTTCGTGCTGGCTCATGGTCTGCGTCGAAATGGCGCTGCTGGCGTCCTCGACATAGGCATCTTCCCAGCGCACGGCGACCACCGACAGATTGTCGCCGTGGGCGCCGCCTTTCAGCTCGGCCTGGTTGAGCAGCATCGGCACGGCCTGCAGCAGGTTGGCCCCCTTCAGGGCAACGGCCATCAACTCGCCGGAAAGTTCGCCCCACAGGCCATCGGTACAGAGCAGCAGGATATCGCCATGATCGAGCGGCGTCTTGCGCGAAAACTCGATTTCCGGCGGGTGCGGGCTACCCAGGCAGCTGTAGATCTTGTTGCGGTCCGGGTGAAAGGCGGCCTGTGCCTCGCTGATCATGCCCTCTTCGACCAGCAGGCGGATGCGCGAGTGGTCCTTGGTCTGGGCGGTGATCTTGCCGTCACGCATCAGGAACAGGCGCGAATCGCCGGCATGCGCCCAGTAGGCGACATTGTCCTGAACGATGCAGGCGACGCAGGTGGTGCGCGGCGTGTCCTTCAGGCGATGCTGGGCGGTGTAGTCGAGGATCGCGTGGTGCGCATTGGTCATGCTCTTCTGCAGGAAGCGGAAGGGGTCGTTGAGCAGCGGACGTGCTTCGCGCTGGAAGGCGTCGGCCAGCGTCTGGACGGCGATCTGGGCAGCGATCTCGCCATAGTGATGGCCGCCCATGCCGTCGGCGACCACCATCAGCAAGGCGTCGCGGGAATAGCAGTAGGTCGTCCGGTCCTCGTTGTTGTTGCGGCCGCCCTGGCGGCTTTCCTGGTAAATGGTGAATCTCATCGCATCGGCTTCCTGATTTTGTCGACGAAGCGGCCAATCCAGTTGGGATTAACCTTTGGGCGCGGCGGGGTGATGGTCTCGACCAGCGCCTTTTGCAGGGCGAAGACGCTTTGCGGACGGTAAAGATGGTTCAGGTTCAGGCACCAGTCGATGATCTCCAGCAAGCGGTCCGAGAACTGGCCGTCCCAGCGCAGCATGGCCGGCGCCAGGGTGTCCTTCTTCAGCCGCTGGTCGGCAGCCTGTGGGGCGACGCCGGCCAGGCAGGCGTACATCGAGGCGCCGACGCTGTAGATGTCGCTCCACGGCCCGAGGTCCCGGCGCGTGCCGTAATGCTCCGGCGAGGCGAAACCCGGGGTGTACATCGGCTTGAGTACCGGCTGGTCGGTGATCAGCGTCTGGCGGGCAGCGCCAAAGTCGATCAGTACCGGTGTGTTGTCGCTACGCAAATAAATATTGGAGGGCTTCAAATCGAGGTGCAGCAACTTGTTCGAATGAACCTCGCGCAGACCGTTGAGCATGCGCGTGAAAACGCCGCGAATGAAGCGCTCGGAAATATGTCCCTGGTGCTTCTGGATAAACTCCTGCAACGTCCGGCCGTGCTCGTACTCCATGACCATGTAAACGGTGTCGTTGGCACGGAAGAAGTTCAGCACGCGGATCACGTTCGGATGCGACAAGCGCGCCAGCGCCCGACCTTCCTCGAAGAAACACTTCATGCCGTAGCGGAAGGCGCCGAGGTGTTCGGCCGTGATCACCGGTTTGATGTCGCCGCGGGTGCGCAGGGCCAGGCTGTTCGGCAGATATTCCTTGATCGCCACTTGGCGGCCCTCGGGGTCGGTCGCCAGATAGACGATCGAAAAACCGCCAAGCGAAAGCTGGCGGTCGATAACGTACTCTTCGAGGGAGTAGCCGTTAGGTAAGGGCTGGTTGGCTTGTTGCGCCATGTATCTCGCGGTTATGATGCAGTTTCAGGCATTTTCGGGCGTGTTGTCCGGCCTGTAAAGGTGGAGACTTCCCAGCAATGATTTGTAGTATGACCGGTTATGCAGTCAAAACGCGAGACATCGAGCGCGGCACGCTGCAAATTGAGCTAAAAAGCGTCAATTCCCGCTATCTCGATTTTCATTTTCGCATTACTGAAGAACTGCGTGCGCTGGAAATGCCGCTGCGCGAGTTGCTTGCCGCCCGACTTAACCGCGGCAAGGTGGAATGTCGCTTGTCCTTCAATGCTGCGGCCGCCCGCGCCGATCAGTTGCAGCTCAATGCTGAACTGCTCGCCTCGCTGAAAGCCCTCAGTGCGCTGGTTCGTCACGAAATGCCCGAAGCAGCGCCGCTGTCGGTCAACGAAACGCTGCGCTGGCCGGGCATGTTCGGCGACCAGGGCATGGATTTTTCGTTGCTTGGCCCAGAAGTCATGGCACTGGCCCGCGAGGCCCTTGAGGACTTCACCGCAACGCGCGGTCGCGAGGGGCAAAAACTGGCGGAGATGATCGTTGACCGTGTCAACGCCATGCGCGACATCGTCCGCCGGGTCGTGCCCCGCATCCCGGAAGCCCAGGCGCTGTTCACCGAAAAGCTCCGCCAGCGTCTGACTGAAGCGCTCGGCAATGCCAGCGACGACCGCATCCTGCAGGAAGTCGCCGTCTTTGCCACGCGCATCGATGTTGCCGAAGAACTGACCCGCCTGACCACCCATCTCGACGAAGTCGAGCGCGTGCTGAAACAGGGCGGCGCCTGCGGCAAGCGCCTCGATTTCCTGATGCAGGAGCTCAATCGCGAAGCGAATACTCTGGGTTCGAAGTCGGCGATTACCGAAGTTTCGCAGGCATCGATGGACCTCAAGCTGCTGATCGAGCAGATGCGGGAACAGATCCAGAATCTGGAATAATTTTTTCGGCATTGAGGGAGTCGATGTGAGCCTGCGAACTCGGAAAGTTTCAGTGCGTGACCGATTTCTTGGCTGGATGGAAGTGCCAGTCATATTGCCGACAGTTCCTTCGCATTCGCATCGTGAACCCTTTCGGGTTGCCGGAGACGATTTCTTTGTCAGAAGTAAACACTGCGATCTAAACGTTTCATCAGAAGCCCTGGGGGCCGCCTTTTTGCTTCCTGCGGCATCTGTTGGGCGGCACCTTTCTGGGGCTGCTGTTGACCAGCAATGGCTGGATGGCGCCGTGCAGATACTACGGAAGGCAGATGATTGGTGGGGATGGCGCGCGGGTAGTCCGCGTTTTTACCCCCGACTTTCGTCTACTCGGGCAAAAGGGCTTGGTTTAGCATTCAGTTTGGGAGTCGACTCTTTTTACTCCTGTTTTTTTGCAGATCCCGCGCCAGATTTTTTGGTGTTGGCGGCTGGATTCGATGTCCCTTTAGAGCGCCAGGATATCCTTGATGCGATGTGCCGTTCGGTTGCCGAGATAGCCGAAGCGACTGGCGCTCAGTGGTCTCTGGTTGAAACCAATTTGCGCAAACACCGGCTGTTCCGTCAGTCGCCGTGGGAATACGTCCACGGTGGAGCAGTTGCAATGCTTGGGCATTTGTTTGTGGACCGCTGCGGCACTTTCATTATTTCTTCTTCCTTTGAACAGGGGAAGCTTGGTCCGTGGGGCTCGCATCCTGACCTCGATCCACTATGGTCCAGCAGTGCGCTACGCATCCGGCATTTCGGGGATGACGTATCTCGTCTGGAAAAGCTTAAGCGCTTGATAAGTCATCCCGTGGCAAGAAAATATGTGCAGCGTCACATGCGTGTTTGCTGGGTCGCACCCAACAAATCGGGCAATTGCGGAAGATGTAGGAAATGTACGTTGTTGCGTGCGTCTTTGGAGGTGTGTGATCCCGGATTTAAACTGGAAACCATGCCCGATGACGTTGGTTTGCTCGACGCCGTCAGATCTTTGGCTCCGTGTGCCGACAAGTTGGTGTTGAATTACTGGCGTGAGCTACTGGGTAGCGAAAATCCTGGACTCGATTCTGTTCTCCGTGATCTTGTTATGCGCTCCGAGGAGAAACTGAGGAGGTGAAGCAGAAAATCGAAGATGTACTCCGGGGGTGGATTGTGCCTGGACAGAGGCTTCGTTTTTGCCCAAATCCAGGGAATTCCGGAGATGCGTTGATTGCAGCTGCAACCTGGCAGGTGTTTGACAACTTGGGCATTTCTCCTTCGATATCAAAGCCGCCTGAATTCAAGCAGGGAATCGCGGTCATTCTGGGCGGGGGGGGGAATTTGGTACCCTTATACTCGGATACGCGGCGAGCTCTGGAGCGCTGCCTGGATGCCGGGGTCGAGCGTTGTATCCTTTTGCCCCACACTATTCGTGGCCACGAGTTATTGCTGTCCAAACTTGACGATAGGTTTACGATCTGTTGCAGGGATAGGCCCAGTTTTGAGCATGTTGTGCGTCACGCTCCGCATGCGAAGGCGATCTTGGCGGATGACATGGCGTTCTCGATGGATATACGTGCTTTGGAGAGACGCTGCGTGACATTGCTCCATAAAATCAGACTGTTGTTTGACAGGGATTGGCAAAAGAGTAGCCGTCAATGGCGGCGAGCATTGGCGATTTGCTGTCCCGACGAAAGCGGAACTCTAACTATCCTCAGGACAGATCGTGAAGTTGGTGCGCACGTGGGGCGACGTGATGACGTTCTAGATCTGCCAGATTATTTCAAGGTCAAGCATGGAGGGCGGGCAGGGTGCGACCAAGTCGCACTCGATTTGTTTCGTTGTTTGCAACGTGCAGGACATGTGGTGACAGATCGCTTGCATATTGCGCTGCCTTCCGCGCTACTGGGGGTATCGACCGAGATAATCGATAACAACTACGGAAAGCTCTCAGCCGTTTTTAGCCTTTCCTTACCTGGGAACGTCCTGATTCATAAGCAATCATAGCCAAGGGCCTTTCCGGATGACGTAATAAGAGGTAGGTCACTATTTTTGTTGACTATCCACTCTAGACTGCGGTCTTGCTTTGTCAAAGCTAGGTGTTGCACAGGCTGATTATCCTACCGGTACGATTTGCCTTCCTCTAGGGGGCACATCGACCGACTGGGTAGTGGCGTCTAGAAGCTCATCGATGAGAATTGGAATTGTATGAGGAGTATTGCTTTCGTCACGACGTGTAAGGGACGCTTACATCATTTAATGCAGACCTTACCTCGGTTTGTTGCCTGTGCGCCGGATGAAATTGTTGTTGTAGATTATGGTTGCCCTGATGAGTCTGGTAATTGGGTTGAGGAAAATTTTCCCGGAGTTCGGGTGGTTAGAGTCAACGATGATCCGTACTTTTGCCTTGCCAGAGCGAGAAACGAAGGCGCGGCTGTGGTCGATAGTGAGTGGCTCTGCTTTGTTGATGCCGATATGCTTGTCGACCCGGGGTGGGGGGGCTGGATGCGTGAATCTCTGCAAAATGGCTGTTTTTATCGGGTAGAAGAGGTAGAGGGCGAGCGAGATCGGAATGCGTGGGGGACCTGTATTTGTCCGAGGTCGGCTTTCCTGACCGTAGGGGGGTATGACGAAGTTATACGGGGTTGGGGAGGGGAGGATGATGAGCTCTATTTCCGCCTAAGGAGCGCCGGACTGGTCGAGGATGTTTTTCCCGAAAAATACTCGAGAGGTATTCCTCACAGTGACGAAGAGCGTACGGCATTCCATGAAAACAGAGATAGGTTTTTGCAGCAAGATATTAATCGTTGCTACATGGAGATAAAGCGATCGTTGGCCGACTATCTGGGGGGCGTAGATACAAATCTGTGCCACCAGATTTTTGAAGCGCTTTCCCACGAGGTGCCGGAAAAAAGAGGCAATGGATCCGGGCGATGGAGGGCTTGCATTTCGCTTGAAACGCCCCAGGGGAAAATGGATTTTGAAGTGGGTAGGGGAAGAAGATTCGTATTCTTCGGGCCAAGGAAGTTTTTTGTAGTGAATAAACGAACTGCTTGACTGGGGTGTAACGAAAAATTGGCACTCGTTTCAATAATTGTCCCTACTTATAATGCCGAAAAGCATTTGCTCACTTGTTTATCGTCGATTGCTGAGCAAGATTTTCCGGATATTGAAGTTCTGGTGGTTGATGATGGTTCCGAGGACGCCAGCGTTCGGATTGCCAGAGAATTTGCCAAAACCGATCCAAGGTTTCGCTGTTTTACCTTGGAGAACAATAAAGGGGTAATGGTGGCAAGAGCCACTGGTGTTCGTCTCTGTGGTGGCGAATTTATTGGGTTTGTTGATGCGGATGATCTGGTTGAACCGTCAATGTTTTCCAGAATGGTTTGTCAATTACAGGCTGATAATTCGGATATTGCCATTTGCGGTGTTTCATATCTCCTCGAAAATGGTGCTCAGGCAAAAAAGCATTTCCGGTTCAAGAAGGATTGCGTGATAGAAAATGGGTTGGCACAATTTGCTGGCAGAAATCTTGGAAGTGCTTATCTTTGCAACAAGCTTTATCGGAGGAGGGTGATATTTGACGCCTCTTCCTTCAATATTGGCGTACGCCTTGATCTTGGTGAGGATATATTAATTAATTTTTGTGCATTCGCCCGCGCACAGTCCGTTTCAATTTTGGCAGAGGTGCTCTATAAATATCGACAGAACCCTAACGGCTCTACGGGGGCGGCGAGTAATGCCGAAGCGTTTGCAAATTTGTTTTTGGCTTATTGTTTATGCTTGAAATATCTGCCAAAGAGCGCTACTGATTTAGTTGAGTATGTAGACATGTATTTTAGCGTTCAATTTAATTTTCGATGTTATCAGATTGCTTCTGCCTCAGAATTAGAGCCGCACCGGGAGCGTATTGCCACTGGGTTGCGCTTACTGTCCGATGTAAGACCAGAGGCGGTTCTTTGCTTGATGACTGCCCTGAAAAGAAGAGGGGGGGCAGATGTTGTTGTAGGAGATTTTTTCAGAAAGGTATTTAGATAAATGTTTAATAAATGAACTGATTCAGGAATGACTCTGCGTTTTTTTGTGATTGAGGGTCGAATTGCTCTAGGCTTTGTATGCAAAGATGTTTTGTTTTTGTATGCGACTGTGCCTCATCAAGTTCTTTTCTGGTAATACGTTTGTGCGTTAGTTTTGGATCGATATAGAGTAAATCCGGTGCTTTGAGAATTGCTTTTTCGTCTCTGATTGCCATGTTGGCGTAGTAGGAGATTGGACGCATTTGTTGATTGTCGCGAAATCGGTATTTTATGTTGTTTTCTAGTATGCTATTGATATAGCTGGCGTAAAGGGTTTTGTTGATCGGATACGGAGTATGGAAAAGTCGTACTATTTTTTCTGGGTAAAATATTTTGCGTTCTGCTCGGGGGCCTAGGCTTCCGGGGGTTTCCGGCCGGTTGAATATTTTTTTTATATTCCTGATTAATGCGTTTTGTTTTTTTGTGCTTCTCGGCTCCCCTTGGAAAATGGGTGTTTCAGCGGAAAAATAGTCATTTTTTGTCGTTGGGTTGATGATGAAGAAATCATCATTAAGATAAATGAATTCGTTTGATATATCTGGTATTTTGTGGATAGTCGTTTCAATGGTGCTAGAGTTAAATGTTGGGAGATGTTCTAGGTGGTTGCGAAATAGCGTAGTGTGATCAACTATGCTTATATCTAGTCGCTTTGCAGTTGCTTCACTAAGCCATGCCGGTCGCTGCTCGTCCGTAACCAAAAATATCCTATTAACCCAGCTTGCATTTGTTCTAACGCAATTGATTGAATACCATATTTCGTTGTTATCTTTGTAGCGAGTGGGTAGCATCGCATTTTTGTGCAGTGTCGTGCTAAGTTCGCCGTTCTCGTATTGATAACGTTTTGTTTGGTGTTTGGGGTCGTTTCCGTCGACCCACAAAAATACAGCATCTGTCATATCGTTCTTGCTTGGGTTTGAGGTTTTTTAAGTGCCGGAAAGATGTAAATTTGCTTACACCTTAGGGAGGGGCCGATTGTTGGATAAGGACTCGATATTATCTCTAAAACTTTCGCAATGCACTCTTTGCACCCCTAAGGCTTGGTGGTGAGGGATTTCGAAGATGAGATAGGACGACTATCTGATCAATGGAGTTCGCTTCGCAGTCCAATTAAGGAAGTGGGTGTGATGCTGTTTTGTTATAAAAGGATGGTTAGTGTGGTTTATTGGCGGGTCAAATGAAAATTAAAGAATTGCCTGCGGTCTTATGGCGTTCAGTCCAGTTATGGATTTCACACGGCAATCTTCCTGAGGTTCAGAGAAAGGGGGTTGTGTTGCCTGTGGTGGTTTCGCTGACCTCTATTCCGTCCCGCCTTGGAATATTGCATCTGACAATCTTGAGTATTCTGAGTGCTCCTGTTCGGCCTGCTAAAATAATTCTGTGGCTGAACGAGTCATTGCAGGGGCGCCTGCCTCGGCGCTTGACCGGATTACAGGGTGAGTGCTTCGAGATTCGTTTTGCTCCCGGTACTTCATCTCATCGGAAATTGGTTTTGACGTTGCGAGAGATGCCTGATGCGACTATCGTTACTTGCGACGACGATGTAATGTACCCGCAAGACTGGTTGAGTCGTTTGTATGTGGAGCATCAAGCTAAACCGGGGTGCGTGATTGGGCATACCTGCCGCGTAATTGCCTATACAGCCAGTGGGGAATTGTTACCGTACAAGTATTGGAAATATGCTAGCCCTGGAGCCTGCGGTCCGGAAATTCTGCCAATCGGCGTTGGAGGAGTATTGTATCCCCCGGGTAGTTTGCACCCTGATGTGTTGGATGAAACGCTCTACATGCGCTTAGCTCCAAGGGCTGATGATCTATGGTTCAAGGTGATGGCAGTGCGGCAAGGTGTGATGGCCTGCAGTTCTGTTATGCCCACTGAGGTACCCCTTCCTTGCCCCCTCTTTTCAGATATTTCTTTGGGCGATAGCAACGTTAAACTTGACATGAACCGGGTTCAGCTTGATGACATATGCCGTTATTACGGCATGACCTTGGCTGCGACGAGCGAATGAGTTTCAGGTCTGGCTATATCAAGAGGATGTCCGGCATTTTGTGTGAACCTGATTTCGGTTGAGAGCTATTTATCGGGTATTCAAATTAAATATAAAAGCAGGCGGGTTTGTCTTCAGGTCACGAATTGGCTTTGCTTTTTTTGCTGATTTTTGCAGGGGCAGCCAGCGGTCTGTCCAACAATTCTTTCGGTACTGCCTTCTTCTCTAAAGTTGCCGTCGTTTATTGTGGTGCGGCAGTTTTTTGCCAAATGACCGGTTGCACAAAAATTCTTACGTCCTCCTAGATCAAAGTTTTAAAGAAATCGCATAGCTCTTTTGCTTCGCGTTCAACGGTATAAAACTGTTCGATTTTTCTTCTCCCGCGCTCGCCCATTATCGTTAGCAATTCCGGGGCGCGCATTAGTGTTTCCAGTTGTGCTCGCGTTGCCGTGACGTCGCCACACGGTACGATATATCCTTCTCTACCCTCTTCAATAATTTCAGGCCATGCGCCCGCTTGGCTGGCAAGAACGGCCGCCCCGCAGCCCATTGCTTCTAATACTGTTAAGCCGAAGCCTTCATTGCGGCTAAGTGCTGCAACAATCGAGACGGCTTGAAATAACTTGGGTATGCGTGAAAATGGCTGCTTGCCCAAAAAGACAACGCGCTCGCTCAGGCCTGCTGCCGAAAGAATTTGTTTTTGCCGGGTGACAAACTGCTCGTTGTCCGAGGTTATCTCTCCGACAATAATTAATGTGAAATCAGGATAAATTGATAACAGCGGTAAACTGGCCTCGATCAATATGTCTACGCCCTTTTGTTCGCGGACGCGGCCAAAAATGCCTATGCCGTACTTGCCTGGTAGGTTTAGTGCTTTCCAAGCGGCGGCACGGTCGGGCGGTGGGTGATAAAAATTCTTGTCAATACCATGAGGAATAATGGCTGCTGGCGGTGTTTGTAAGTAGCTTGCAGCAGCCGAACAAGTGGAGATCACTGCATCCATTTTGCCCATTAGCCATTTGGTAAAAGTACTATGATGGCGCTGGGCAGTTGACGTAAAAACAATTTTTATTTTCGCCTTAAAAACATGCTTGAGTATTAACGCCTGGATCATTTCGTTGTTGCGGCGTGCATGAAATACTCGCCAAGATCCATCTGGTAGAGGCCGTCGTGCCAGTTTTGCAACTTCGCAAAAGGTCAGTCTTGGTACATCGGCGGGCAGGTTGTGTTTGCCCATTACTGCCAATTTGAGGTATTTCTGCTGCTCGTGCAGAACTTGCAGCATGGTTGAGGTCACCCCGGAAAAACGGGGATTGGCGTTTCCCAAAATCAGCTCAATGGCCATGAATCAACTAACCGCCGTATAAAGGTGCTTCACGGATATATCGTCTTGTTAGCATCCAAAGACGACAGGAACTGTTCCAAGGTGCCGACGCGTTGATGCATCCATGCTTTGACGATGGATTGTGTTTCTTCAGTGCCTGTATCCAGCCCTTGCACACACGCAAACGCATATTGCTTGGATTCATTGGCAACTTGTATTTGCTGTCTGATGCGAAACGCACTCTGATCTGCTGGTTTTATCTGCAAAGTCTTTAAAGTGTTATCCACAATGGCTAGGCCCGCAGCCATTGCAACGTAGGTTGCCAATGCTTCGCCAACAAATTGCTTTTCAGATCGAAACCGGTAGTGAATATTTTCTTCAAAAAGATTGGGGTGTGCGGAGTAGAAGTTGGCAAGCGTGTGCTTCAGGTAAGGGTGAGGATTGTGATCTAGGCGGAGATAGCGTTTTTCCATGCCTGCCAGTTTCGCTGCTTTTTCCTGTCCCAGAAGATGGCTGGCTCTGCCTGATCTTCGCTTGGTAAAAAGCGCTCTCAACCGGGACAGAAATTGCCCATGTGTGCTTAAGTGCTTGAATTGAGTATGGCGGCCTCTGACCACCATCTTCTCTTCGCGGAAGAAGTCGCGCTCGTCAACTGGACGCAAAAGAAAGAAATCATCGTTGAAGAAAATAAAGCGGTTCGATAGGTCTTCAATGCGCCAGAGTGCGGTGGTCAGGGAGCGTATATTGAATAACGGCAGTGCGGAGGGGTGTCCTCGAAATATCTCTTTGTGGTCAATGACCTTGACGCGGTCTTGGAAGGGGGTGTCGAGTAGTTTTGTGATTAGTGAAGGCGTTTGCTCGTCGCTGACGATGAATATCGTGCGAATCCATGGAGCGAAGCGAAATATTGACGTAATGCAACAATCCAATTCTCCGGAGTCGTTGAGGCGAGATTGGCTGACAGTCGTCGGGCGTTTGATTCCCTGCTGCTTGAGGCATTCACTCAGCTTCTGGGCGTGCCTGGGATCAGATCCATCCACCCAAGTAATGACGGCGTCAACCGGTGTTGAATTCTCTGTCACAGAAGTCTTATATCAAGCACGGTTGAATCTTGCTATTACGGAAAGTAAACGAAATCAAGATTGGGGTGTTGGTTCGGAGAGTTGTTTAATTCCGCAGGGTGTTTCCGTGATGCGCTCTCTGACCGTGGTTTCTCGAATGTTACGGTTTATTTCCCAATCTGCTTTGTTCTCATAACCGCGAGCATGGTCGAGATGAACGCAAATGGCGCTGTAACGTATTTGCTTCGCTTTCAGGCCAATATTAGTCAGACGTTCACCAAATTCACGATCTTGTCCGCCGTAGCGCATTCGTTCGTCAAAGCCGTTTACGCGCAAGGCATCGGTTCTGTAACAAGATGCGTTATGTCCGTTCCAAGTGGGTTTCGTAAACGTCAATTTGTTGTACAGGAGCGCTCTTGCGGTCCTCGCGTTCAATTTCATGAACTTGAGACTGCGCTTCATACCGCGTTCAATTAGCCAAGATGTCCGGAAACAGTTTCCTTGCGTTATGTCTTCCCGGGTAATTGCCTTGCTTATATCCATTGGCAACTTAAAATAGCCTCCGGAGAGAAAGAACCCGGGTTTCGCATTCGCACGATGAACTGCGACGAAATCATTTCTTGGAATACAGTCGCCATCGGTCATGATGATGTAGTCGCCTTTGGCGGCGAGGAGCGCTTTGTTCAGGATTCGACACTTTTGAAATCCTTTGTCCTCATGCCAGACATGTTGTATTTCCAGATGGGTTTCGTCACGCATACGATCAATGAGCTGCCGGGTTTCGTCGGTGGATCCATCGTCTGCAACCACCACTTCAAAATTTGTGTCTGCCTGGCAATGAAAGCCCCACAAAACCTTCTGTAACCACTCCGGGGAGTTGTAGGTGGTAAATATGACGCTAATTTTCAATCGGGGTTACCTGAAATGATTTATTGACGTGCCGTCCAACGGGTTCATTGGTGTTGTACCTGCTGCATTTTATAGAAAACCCCCTGCTCCGTGGCGACTATAAGCCCTCAGTCTAGGGGGGAGCATCAAGTTTCGTTCCGTTGAGAGGCGGGAGCAGGATAATTCGGGTTGAAGGCCCCGTTTTTGGGTTTTCTGGTAGGGCGAGTCGCGTGGGGTGTGTCGCAGCGACAGAGATTGACGGTGGGGCGATGCAGGAGGGGGCGCTCCGGGCAGCATTGCACTCAAAGGTGGGCGCTGGTGGTGAGGTCGTAGGCAAGGCATCTGGCCGTTACAATAGCGGACTGCGTTAGTAGGGAGTGATCAGATGGCCGGAAATTTGTATGTGGTGGCGGCGCCCTCCGGTGCCGGAAAGACAACGCTGGTGCGCTTGCTCCTTGAGCAGGAGCCAGGAGTCAATCTGTCGATTTCGTTTACGACGCGGCAGCCGAGGCCGGGGGAAGAGAACGGCCGCGAATATCATTTCGTCGATACCACAGAGTTCCAGGCCATGATCGCTCGCCAGGAATTCCTTGAGTGGGCTGAGGTGCATGGCAATTTTTACGGCACTTCGAAGAAGTGGATCGCTGACCGTCTCGCCACTGGGTGCGATGTCCTGCTCGAGATTGACTGGCAGGGGGCTCAACAAGTTCGATCGCTTTTTCCGCAAGCGATCGGCGTTTTCATTCTGCCGCCATCGATGGAGGAGTTGACTCGCCGTCTGACCGGTCGCGGTACCGACAGCGCCGATGTCATTGCCCGCCGCCTGGCCGTGGCGCATGCGGAAATGCGTCATGTCGGGGAATTCGACTATGTTATTATTAACGACCAGTTAGTGCAGGCGCTGGATGATCTGCGTGCGGTTGTACGCGCTTCCCGTCTGAGCTTCGGGGCGCAGCGTGCGCGTCACGCGCCCCTGTTTGAAAGATTGATCTGATTTTTGAGGTTTACCATGGCCCGCGTTACCGTTGATGACTGCCTGAAAAGAATTCCGAACCGTTTCCAGATGACCCTGGCTGCCGCTCATCGCGCCCGCCAATTGGCCAATGGCGCAACGCCGCTGGTCGATGCCGAGAAGCACAAGCCGACCGTCGTCGCACTGAAGGAAATGGGCGCCGGCAAAGTCGGTCTGGAAGTCCTGAATCGCGGCCAGGCCTGAAGGTTGGGGCGGTGAAGACTGATGGATTCCGCGCCGTCACCTCAGCCGCCTGCCTATGAGGAACCCGCTTACCGGGTTTTCCTCGATAGTCTCGAATATCTTTCCCCTGCTGACGTAACAAGAATCAAGGCTGCGTATGCATACGCAGGCCGTGCGCATGCCAATCAGCGGCGCATGTCCGGCGAGCCCTACATTACGCATCCGCTGGCCGTGGCCGGTGCGGTGGTCGAGTGGCGAATGGATGCCGATGCGGTCTGCGCCGCATTGCTGCACGATGTGCTGGAAGATACCGGCGCCACCAAGCACGAACTGGCCGAGAAATTCGGCAAGGAAGTCGCCGAACTGGTCGACGGCTTGTCCAAGCTGGACAAGATGGAGTTCGCTTCCTATCAGGAGGCGCAGGCGGAAAATTTCCGCAAGATGCTGATGGCGATGGCGCGTGATTTGCGCGTCGTGCTGATCAAGCTGGCTGACCGCCAGCACAATTTGCAGACCATGTCGGCAATGCGTGCCGACAAGCGGGCCCGGATTGCCCGCGAGACGCTTGAAATCTACGCGCCGATTGCACTGCGCCTGGGTTTGAACAAGCTCTACCGCGAGTTGCAGGATACGTCGTTCCAGCTGATTCACCCGCATCGGGCCGAGGTGCTGGCCAAGGCGCTCAGCGCGGCGCGAGGCAATCGCAAGGAATTGCTGACCCAGATCCTCAACGGCATTAACGAAAAGCTTGAACACGCCGGCTTGAAATCCGAGGTTTTCGGTCGCGAGAAGAGTCTTTATTCGATCTTCCGCAAGATGAAGGACAAGCAGTTGTCCTTCTCGCAGGTGCTCGACATTTATGGCTTCCGCGTTGTCGTCGACAACGTGCCGACCTGCTATCTGGCGCTGGGTGCCTTGCATAGCCTGTTCAAGCCGGTGCCCGGCAAGTTCAAGGACTACATTGCGATTCCCAAGGCCAATGGTTACCAGTCGCTGCATACGACGCTGATCGGTCCCTATGGCACACCGGTCGAGGTCCAGATCCGGACTCGCGAAATGCACAACGTCGCGCAGGAAGGTGTGGCGGCGCACTGGCTGTACAAGGACATGGACGAAAGCAGCGCCGACCTGCAGATCAAGACGCACAAATGGCTGCAGTCCTTGCTCGACATGCAGACCAGCGATTCGTCGGAGTTTTTCGAAAACGTCAAGATCGACCTCTTCCCCGACGAGGTCTATGTCTTCACGCCCAAAGGCAAGATCATGGCCATGCCGCGCGGCGCGACGGTCGTCGATTTCGCCTACGCGGTGCATACCGATGTCGGCCATCACTGTTCGGCCGCCCGGGTCAATCACGAGCTTTCGCCTTTGCGTACCGAACTGCGAAACGGCGACCTGGTCGAGATCGTGACTTCCAACCAGGCCAGTCCCAATCCGGTCTGGCTGACTTACGTCAAGACCGGGCGGGCGCGCAGCAAGATTCGCCATTTCCTGCGTACCATGCAGAACGAAGAGTCGGCCCGCCTTGGCGAGCGCCTGCTGCGCCAGGAATTGCTGTCCTTGGGAGTGGTGCCAATCTCGATTCCGACCGAAGCCTGGGATGCCATGGTCAAGTCGGGGGGGCAGAAGTCAATCGAGGAGTTGTATACCGAAATCGGTCTCGGCAAGCGCCTGCCTTCGGTCGTGGCCCGACGCCTGTTGGCGCGCGAGGACATGTCGCACGATTCGCCGAGCAGCATGACGCTGGCCATTCACGGCACCGAGGGGATGGCCATCCAGTTGGCGCGCTGCTGCCAGCCGATACCAGGCGATCCCATCATCGGGTCGATCAAGAAAGGCAGCGGGCTGGTCATTCACACCCACGACTGCCCGACCATCCGCAAATCGCGCTCGACCGAGCCGCAGAAGTGGATCGATGTCGAATGGGAGCCGGAAGAAGGCAAGCTGTTCGATATTCGTATCAAGGTCGAGGTCAAGAACACCCGCGGCGTGCTGGCGCAAGTGGCTTCGGCAATCGCCGAGGCCGGTTCGAATATCGAGCATGTCGCCATGGATGCCGATCCGGAACGCTTGTTCACGCTGCTCCGCTTTACCATTCAGGTCGCGCACCGCAATCACCTGGCGGCCGTGATGCGCGGCATGCGCCATATCCCCGAAGTCACCCGGATCACCCGGGAAAGGGGAGGCGATAGTTGAGGGTTCTCGTCCTGGGGGCCGGTGTGGTCGGCACCACGAGCGCATGGTATCTCGCCCGGGCCGGGCACCAGGTCACGGTGATCGATCGCCAGCCGCTGGCCGGCAATGAAACCAGCTTCGCCAATGGCGGCCAGATTTCGGTTTCCCATGCCGAGCCGTGGGCCAATCCGCATGTTTTGCCGCAGGTCCTGAAATGGATGGGGCGCGAGGATGCCCCGCTACTCTGGCGGTGGCGGGCCGATCCGGCCCAGTTGGCCTGGGGGCTGCATTTTCTCGGTGAATGTCTGCCCGGGCGGACGCGTGACAACATCTCGGCCATCGTTGCCATGGCGCTTTACAGCCGTGGGTGCTTGCGTGCCTTGCGCGAGGAACTGGGTCTGCAATACGACCAGCTGGAGCGCGGCATCCTGCACATTTATACCGAACCCCGGGAGTTTTCGGCGGCGGTCAAGGCGGCGCGTGTCATGCGCGGATTCGGGCTGGATCGCGATACGGTCGATGTCGACAAATGTCTGCAAATTGAGCCCGCGCTGGCTGATGCACGGCAGTTGCTGGTCGGCGGCGACTATACGCGCTCCGACGAATCCGGTGATGCCCACAAATTTACCCTGGCCCTGGCCGAACACGCGCGGGGACTGGGCGTCGATTTTCGCTTCGGTGTCACGGTGGAGCGCATCGCCAATGGTGGCAGCAAGATTGCCGGTGTCGTGGCGCGTGATGAAAACGGCGCCGAATTGCTGACCGCCGATGCGTACGTGGTCGCCCTTGGCAGCTATTCACCGTTGTTGTTGAGGCAAATCGGCATCAATCTGCCGGTCTATCCGGCCAAGGGCTATTCGGCGACCCTGACCTTGGCCGAGGGCAGCCCGGCGCCTACGGTCAGTCTGACTGATGACGAGCGAAAACTGGTGTTCTCGCGTCTCGGCAATCGTCTGCGGGTGGCCGGTACGGCCGAATTCAACGGCTACAACCTCGACTTGAATCCAGTGCGCTGCCAGGCGCTGGTCGAGCGTACGCGCCAGTTGTTCCCGCGTCTGGAAATCGTTGGCGAACCGGCCTTCTGGTGCGGTTTGCGACCGGCTACCCCGTCGAATGTGCCGATTATTGGCCGGACGGGCTACCGCAATCTGTGGGTGAACACCGGCCACGGTACGCTGGGCTGGACGATGGCCTGCGGCTCGGCGGCATCGCTGGCCGAAATGATCAGCGGTCGGCTGCCCGAACCGGATTTTCCGTTCCGGGAATGCTGATCGACACCCACTGTCACCTCGATGCGGCCGAATTCGATGCCGACCGCGACGAGGTGCATGTGGCGGCGCTAGCGGCCGGGGTGGAGCGGATCGTCGTGCCGAATGTTACGGTCGGCACCTTAAAAGCGGCAAAAACCACGGTCGAGCGTTACGCGGGCTGCGTCGCGGCCTACGGTATTCATCCCTTGTACGTGATGCAGGCGCCAGATGGCGATCTGGCCATTTTGCGCGACTGGCTCGGCCGCGAAAAGCCAGTGGCCGTCGGCGAGGTCGGGCTCGACTTTTATGTGACCGATGTCGATCCGGTACGCCAGGAATTCTTTTTCGTCGAACAATTGAAGCTGGCGCGCGAATTCGATCTGCCGGTCATCCTGCATGTGCGGCGTGCCGTTGATGCGGTGCTTAAGCAATTGCGGCGCTTCCGGCCGCGCGGCGGCATCGCCCATGCCTTCAACGGCAGTCGCCAGCAGGCCGACGAGTTCATCAAGCTAGGCTTTGCGCTCGGCTTTGGCGGGGCGATGACCTTCAGCGGTTCGACGCGCATCCGCGAACTGGCGAGGAGCCTCCCGGCCGAAGCCATCGTTCTCGAAACCGATGCGCCCGATATCCCGCCGGCCTGGCTCAACGGCGGCCGGAATTCCCCGGCCGAACTCCCGCGCATCGCCGACGTCCTGGCCGAACTGCGCGGCACCTCCCGTGCCGAAGTGATCGCCATGACCGGCGCGAACGCTCGCCGCGTAATTGTCGGCCTTTGATCAGCGTCAACATTCCAGTAAAAAATTCAGGGGTATTTCTCCAATTTGATCTGCGCTAAAGAAGCGACTTCTGATGGGCGTAGATTGCCCTCGCTGAATTCGAATTGACTGGGCGTTGAATGGACATGAAAGCTGCCACGGGGATCAACATCTCCAGCGTCATCCTTGGGGTACTTCCCGTGGATGCGGAGCGGGTGCGGGGTGAGTTACAGGCACTCGACGGCGTTGAGGTTCATGCCGTAGCCGAGGATGGACGCATGATCGTCTCCATCGAAAGTGCCTCGGAAGGCGCCACGGTCGATACCTTTGAGGCGATGCGCCGCGTGCCGGGAGTGCTCTCGGCATCGCTGGTGTATCACCAGTACGAATCCGATCCAGACGAGGAGGCCTGAGATGATGCAAGTAAAACTGACCCGGCGTGATTTCATCAAGAGCAATGCGGTGGCAGCAGCTGCCGCAACGGCGGGCATTTCCGTCCCCGGCCTGGCTCAGGCGCAACAGAAAGGCAGCGATGGCGTGCGCTGGGACAAGGGGGTCTGTCGCTACTGCGGTACCGGTTGCGGCGTGCTGGTCGGCGTCAAGGACGGCCGCGTGGTGGCCACCCAGGGCGACCCGGACGCACCGGTCAATCGCGGCCTGAACTGCATCAAGGGGTATTTCCTCTCCAAGATCATGTACGCGAAGGATCGCCTGACGACGCCGATGCTCCGCATGAAGGATGGCAAGTACGACAAGAACGGCGATTTCAAGCCGATTTCCTGGACGCAGGCCTTCGACATCATGGAAGAGAAGTGCAAGGCCGCGCTCAAGGAAGGCGGGCCGAGGAACATCGCGATGTTTGGCTCCGGCCAGTGGACGGTCTGGGAGGGCTACGCTGCCGCCAAGCTGATGAAGGCCGGCTTCCGCACCAACAACATCGACCCCAATGCCCGCCACTGCATGGCTTCGGCCGTTGCCGGCTTCATGCGCACCTTCGGTATCGACGAACCGATGGGTTGCTACGATGATGCCGAGCACGCCGATGTCTTCGCGCTATGGGGCGCGAACATGGCCGAGATGCACCCGATCCTCTGGTCGCGCATCACCGACCGCCGGCTGACCGCCAAGCACGTCAAGGTTCATGTGCTGTCCACCTTCAGCCACCGCTCCTGCGAACTGGCCGACAACACACTGATCTTCAAGCCGCAGTCCGACCTGGCGATCCTCAACTACATCTGCAACCACATCATCACGACCGGCGCGGTGAACAAGGATTTCGTCGCCAAGCACGTCAAGTTCGCCAAGGGCGTGACCGACATCGGCTATGGCTTGCGGCCGAACCACCCGCTGGAAAAGGTGGCGATGAACAACGGCTACCCGGGCGAGGATGGCAAGCCGAAGGGTAACCCGAACAACTCGACGCCGATGACGTTCGACGAGTTCGCCGCCTTTGTGTCCGAATACACGCTGGACAAGGCGCACGAGATTTCCGGCGTGCCCAAGGAAAACCTGGAAGCCTTGGCCAAGGCCTACGCCGACCCGAAGGTCAAGGTCGTTTCCTACTGGACCATGGGCTTCAACCAGCACACCCGCGGTACTTGGGTGAACAACATGATTTACAACGTGCACCTGCTGGTCGGCAAGATTTCCGAGCCGGGCAACGGGCCGTTCTCGCTGACCGGCCAGCCGTCGGCCTGCGGTACGGCGCGCGAGGTCGGTACCTTCGCCCATCGTCTGCCGGCCGACATGGTGGTGATGAATCCGAAGCATCGCGAAATGTCGGAAAAAATCTGGAAGCTGCCGGCCGGCACCATCCCCGACTGGATCGGCCTGCACGCCGTCGCCCAGAGCCGCGCGCTGAAGGACGGCAAGCTCGGCTTCTACTGGACCTCGACGACCAACAACATGCAGGCCGGGCCGAACGTCAATGACGAAATCTACCCGGGCTGGCGCAATCCCAAGGCCTTCGTCGTCGTTTCCGATGTCTATCCGACGGTGTCGGCGATGTCCTCGGACCTGATCCTGCCCTGCGCGATGTGGATGGAAAAGGAAGGCATGTACGGCAACGCCGAACGGCGCGGCCAGATGTGGCGCCAGCAGGTCAAGGCGCCGGGCGAGGGCAGGTCCGATCTGTGGCAGTACATGGAGTTTTCGAAGCGCTTCAAGGTCGAGGAAGTGTGGCCGGCCGAGTTGCTCGACAAGAATCCGGAATACAAGGGCAAGACGCTGTACGACGTGCTCTATGCCAACGGCCAGGTCAACAAGTTCGGCCTGGATGAGGTCAAGAGCGTCAACGCCCATGCCATCAAGGACTACATGAACGACGAGTCGCAGGCTTTCGGCTACTACGTCCAGAAGGGCCTGTTCGAGGAATACGCCAGCTTCGGTCGCGGCAAGGCGCACGACCTGGCGCTGTTCGACGTCTATCACAAGGCGCGCGGCCTGCGCTGGCCGGTGGTCGACGGCAAGGAAACGCTGTGGCGTTTCCGCGAGGGGTACGACACCTATGTGCCGAAGGGCGAAGGGGTGCGTTTCTACGGCTATCCGGACGGCAAGGCCATCGCCTTCGCGCTGCCCTACCAGCCGGCGGCCGAGATGCCCGATGCCGAGTACGACCTCTGGCTGTGCACCGGTCGGGTGCTGGAGCATTGGCATACCGGGTCGATGACTCGCCGGGTGCCGGAACTCTACAAGGCGGTTCCCGACGCGATGATCTACATGCATCCCGAAGATGCCAAGAAGCGCGGCCTGGCCCGCAACGACGTGGTCAAGGTGGCGACCCGGCGCGGCGAAATCCAGTTGCGCGTCGAGACCAAGGGCCGCAACAAGCCGCCGGTCGGGCTGGTCTTCGTGCCTTTCTTCGACGAACACCGGCTGGTCAACAAGCTGACGCTGGATGCCACTTGCCCGATCTCGAAAGAGACCGACTTCAAGAAATGCGCCTGCAAGGTGGTCAAGGCTTAAGCACGCACAACAAGACAATCAGGGAGCGCCGGAAGCGGGTGGGAAAGGGGCCCACCTGCAACGGCCTGACCGAAAAATGAGAGAGCAATGAAAAGCAACACCCCAAAAACGAACGCGGCCCGCCGCCAGTTCATGTTCGATTCCGCACGCATGGCCTGCGGTGTCGGCATGCTCGGCCTCGGTCTGGGACTTTACGCCAAGCAGTCGAAGGCCTTGCCGGCACTCGCCCTGCGGCCGCCGGGCGCGCTGCCCGAGGACGACTTCCTTGGCGCCTGCATCCGTTGTGGCCTGTGCGTTCGCGACTGCCCCTACAACACGCTGGAACTGGCCAAGCCGGAGGCGCCGGTAACGACCGGCACTCCGTACTTCACGGCGCGCAACATCCCCTGCGAGATGTGCGACGACATTCCCTGCGTCAAGGCTTGCCCGACCAAGGCCCTCGACCACGGTCTGACTGACATCAACAAGGCCAAGATGGGCGTCGCGGTGCTGATCGACCACGAAACCTGCCTGAATTTCCTCGGCCTGCGCTGCGATGTCTGCTACCGGGTCTGCCCGGTCATCGACAAGGCGATCACGCTCGACATGGTGCCCAATACGCGCACCGGCCGACACGCCATGTTCCTGCCGACCGTCCATTCCGAACACTGCACCGGCTGCGGCAAGTGCGAGAAATCCTGTGTGCTCGAAGAGGCGGCGATTCGCGTCCTGCCGCCCAAGCTGGCCAAGGGCGAGCTCGGCAAGCATTACCGGATCGGCTGGGATGAGCAGAAGAAGGCGGGCCACTCGCTGATCGACGAATCGAAGATGGTCGACCTGCCCGACCGTCTGCCCGAGGGAGCCAGCCTGCCCGGGCACTACGACCCGGCTTCCGGCAATACCGCGGCGGCGCGCGGCATGCCGGGCAGCGAGGCGGGTGCCATTCCCAGTTTGCCGCCGGGTCTGGGGGGCAAGCCATGAGCGCCGCCCTGCACAAAAAACGTATCGGCGCCGAGGCGGTGGCCGAAAAAGGCTGGCTGGCGGCACACAAGTGGCTGATCCTGCGGAGGGTTTCGCAATTCGGCATCCTTGCCCTCTTCCTGCTCGGGCCGCTGGCCGGCATCTGGATCGTCAAGGGCAACCTCAACTTCAGCTACACGCTCGGCGTGCTGCCGCTGACCGATCCTTACGTCGCCTTGCAGTCGCTGGCCGCCGGGCATCTGCCGGAAACGCTCGGCCTGATCGGTGTGGCGATTGTCGCCGGTTTCTATCTGGTGGTCGGCGGGCGTGTCTATTGCAGCTGGGTCTGCCCGGTTAATGTCGTCACCGACGTCGCTGGTTGGCTGCGCGACCGCCTCGGCATCAAAGGCAGCGTCCATCTGTCGCGCCAGACGCGCTACTGGGTGCTGGGGATGACGCTGATCGGCTCGGCGCTGACCGGGGTTGTGTTGTGGGAGTTGATCAACCCGATCTCGATGCTGCACCGCGGGTTGATCTTTGGCCTGGGGGCGGCGTGGAGCGTCGTGCTCGCCATCTTCCTGTTCGATTTGTTCGTGATGAGCCGCGGCTGGTGTGGCCGTCTGTGCCCGGTTGGCGCCTTCTACGGCTTGCTCGGGCGCTGGAGCCCGGTCCGGGTGTCGGCGCCGCAACGTCGTGCCTGCAACGACTGCATGGACTGCTTCGAAGTCTGTCCCGAACCGCAGGTCATTCGCCCGGCGCTGAAGGGCGAGGACAAGGGCGTCGGGCCGGTCATTCTGGCGGCCGATTGCACCAATTGCGGCCGCTGCATCGATGTCTGCTCGAAGGAGGTCTTTACCTTCGGCCTGCGTTTCAACAATTCCGCATCTGCTGCGCCGCTTTCCGCGGCGCAGTCCGAATCGAAGTGATGATCGAGTTCTTGAGGAGGAGCGCCCATCATGAAACAAGCACTTAAGACGAGCCTGGCCATTCTGGCTTCCACTGTGTTCTGGAGCTTCGCGTCGCCGGGTTTTGCGCAGGAGGCGCCCAAGCCAATGCGCGGTGCCGACGTGGCGGCGGTGGACCAGGCTCCGGAGGCCAAAAAATACCTGGGCGGCAAGCCGGGCGGCCAGGAGAAAGTGGCGCGTACCTTTAGCAGCCAGCCGCCGGTCATCCCGCATGCCGTCGAGAATTTCGACGAGATCACGCTGGAGGAGAACCAGTGCCTGACCTGCCACAGCGCGGCAAATTACCAGAAGAAAAAGGCGCCCAAGATCGGCGATAGCCATTTCCGCGACCGTGAGGGCAAGGTGTTGGCAGAAACCTCCGCGCTACGCCACAACTGCGTGCAGTGCCATGTGCCGCAGGTGGATGCACCGCCGCTGGTCGAAAACGACTTCAAGGGCGAAGTCGCCGCCAGCAAGGTCGCCAAGCCGGCCAAGAAAAAGAACTGAGGGGCGGGGTCCATACGAAGAAGGGAGCCATGGGCTCCCTTGTCTTCTGTACCGGCCGCCGGCGACCAAATGCTACGGTCGGCCGGAAATTTTGGCCAAAATCGAAATTCTTGCGCCAGCCGTTACGGCCATTAAGCCGCGGCCAGCACGCCGCGCATTTTCTGCAGCGCCTTGACTTCGATCTGCCGGATACGCTCGGCCGAAACGTCGAACTCGGCGGCCAGTTCATGCAGCGTTGCCGCTTCGCCTTCGGCCAGCCAGCGTGCCTCGACGATGCGACGGCTACGCGGGTCCAGGCTATCCAGCGCGTCGTGCAGGCCTTCGTTCTGCAGACGGGCCAGTGCCTTGTTTTCCAGCATGCGGGTCGGTTCGTAGCGCGAATCGGCCAGGTAGTCGATCGGCGCGAAGGCCTCGTCGCCATCGTCCGGGTTGCCTTCCAGCGCCAGGTCACGGCCACTGAGACGGGTTTCCATCTCGACCACTTCTTCCGGCTTGACGCCAAGACGGGCGGCGACTTCGGCGGCCTGCGTGCCGGACAGCGTATCGACGCCTTCGTAGTCGTTCTTCAGGCTGCGAAGGTTGAAGAATAGCTTGCGCTGCGCCTTGGTCGTCGCCACTTTGACCAGACGCCAGTTCTTCAGGATGTACTCGTGAATCTCGGCCTTGATCCAGTGCATGGCGAACGAAACCAGACGCACGCCGCGCGTCGGGTCGAAGCGCTTGACGGCTTTCATCAGGCCGATATTGCCTTCCTGGATCAGGTCGGCGTGCGGCAGGCCATAACCGAGGTAGCCGCGGGCGATGGAGATGACCAGGCGAAGATGCGAGAGAACGAGCTGACGCGCCGCCTCCACATCGCCTTCGCTGTGGAAACGCTCGGCCAGCCGGGTCTCCTCGGCCTCAGACAGCATCGGATAACGGTTCGCTGCCTGGATGTAGGCATCAATGTTACCGACTGACGAGGGGATGGGAAGCGCCAGTGCGTGGGTCATAGCGTAGTGTCCTCCTTCTGGTTACAAAATTATTTTAGCACTCGACGCCTAAGAGTGCTAAGGCGAAAAAAAGTTTCTCGCGATCGGACTCGTGTTCCAGGCAATTAAAGTCGAAAACTGCCTACCACAAACTGAGTCCCTACTGGGCGGCTAGCAAAGAATTACTTTGGAAAAGAAAAAATTCAATTGATCGGTACCGTGACCAAGGCTCGTGTGCTGCGTGCGGCCACAATCTTTCGGGAAAGAGAGATTAGCCAATCGGAGGTTGCCGAAATTGTTGGGGCAAGCCAGCCTCAAATTAGCCGAAACCTCAAAGGAGAGGGGGCGTGCAACCAAGCTGGCCGAGGAAGTCTGCCTCCACGCTGAAAAACTTGAAGGAGGAGTAACTGCGGAGGCAGTTTGTTCGAACAAAGAGTTGATCAATGCCGTGGCGGAAACCTGGGATGGTAGTGCACTAAAAAATGTTGCATTAAGTATGCCGGTATGTCCGGCAACTGTTCGGCCATAATGATCGTTGGCCTTAGGTGGTCATTCAAGCGGCAATCCGCCGCTTTCCTGCCGTTCGGTTTTTCGGGGGCGCGAACGGCAACATGCCTATCGGACGAATGCGCATTTCGTGCCCTTAGTTGACCTTGGTGCCTAATCCGGCTGAGACAGTAATCGCCTCTGCGCAGCTTTTCTCATCCTTCATTGGAGTTCAGCATTCTGAAGGCCTAATTGAGTAACGCCAGCAATGCATCAGTTTGCAGCAGGTGACTACGAGCGGTGGAAGGCGGTCTAACCTAGAAAAATCTGACCTTGGTGGTCGCATGCCAAGCATCTATGTATTTCTGCAGGTTGATTCCTGGTAGTTGCACAAAGCAAATATTCGGTTGACGTGGATGTTCTTTATGTTCATAATTCGCCCCCCGTCGCTGCTGACGAATCAAACGAAACGGCGCGGCGACTGATCTTTAAAAACTTGGACA
>JAHRYW010000011.1 GCA_020621865.1 Betaproteobacteria bacterium
CCGGGTAGGCGGCGACTTCGATGCTGAACCAGTCGCCGGTTTCGGCCCGGATGAAGTCGACCAGTTCGTTGGCGTAGCGGAATTCGCCGGTCTCGGCCATGCCGGAGGGCAGGTCGCCGCGCAGGGCGACCGTGCGCTTGATGCCGGCCGCCTTGTATTCGGCGAGGATTTCGCGGATCGAGTCGCGGCTGGAGCCGATGCACGACAGGTGCGGCGCGGCATCGTGGCCTTCGGCGGCGATTTCCTTGACGACCGAGAAGGTGCGTTCGCGGGTCGAGCCGCCGGCGCCGTAGGTGACGGAGAAAAATTCCGGATTCAGTTTGGCCAGTTCCTGGCGGGTAGCCCGCAGCTTTTCGACGCCCTCGGGCGTTTGCGGCGGGAAAAACTCGATGGAGATTTCGGTGTTCATTTTTTCAACCAGATGAAGAATTCGCGGTTGCCATCGCCGCCGGTGATTGGGCTGTCCAGCCACGATGCTACGGTCAGCCCCAAATTTTGCGCAAAATCGCGAAATTTGCGTTCGACTTCGGCGTACAGGTGGGTGTCGCGGACGATGCCGCCTTTGCCGAGATTGGCCGGGCCGACTTCGAACTGCGGCTTGACGAGCAGCAGCAGGTCGCCATGCGCGGCAAGCAGGGGCGGCAGTTGGGGCAGGATCAGGGTCATGGAGATGAAGGAAACGTCGCCGACGATCAGCTCGAAGCCGCCGGCCGGAAAAGCCTCGCCGAGATCGGCGGCGGTCAGGGCGCGGCAGTTGATGCCTTCCAGTGCGGTGACTGCCGGATCGGCGCGCAGTTGGCTGTGCAACTGGCCGTGGCCGACGTCAACGCCGACGACATGCTTTGCCCCGGCCTGCAACAGGCAGTCGGTGAAGCCGCCGGTGGACTGGCCGACGTCGAGGCAGACTTTGCCGGCAACCTGAAGGCCGGTCTGGGCCAGCGCGCCGGCCAGCTTGTTGCCGCCGCGCGAGACGTAATGTGCCTCGGGGTCGGCGGCGACGGTCAGCGGCGTGTCTTCCGGCAGCTCCTGCGCCGGCTTGCCGATCGCGCCGCCCGCCCAGCTGACGCGGCCGGACTTGATCATCCATTGCGCCGCGGTGCGTGAGGGGGCGAGCTTCTGGGCGACGAGCAGGGCATCCGCCCGCAACATTCCGGCCGGCCGTTCGTGGGCAGGCTGGGCGGCGGGGCGCGGCTTCTTCTGCCGGGCGTGGAAGGAGTTCATGCTCATCGTCGGCAAGCCTAGTTTTTGCGCAGCAGGATCGCGCTGAGTAGCCAGGAGATCACGCTGTAGCCGATCGAACCCAGCAGCGCCGCGGCAAAGCCGCCAACGTGAAAGCCATCGACCAGCGCGCCGGCCAGCTGGAAGAGCAGGGCATTGATCACGAAAATGAACAGGCCCAGCGTCAGCAGCGTGACCGGCAGGGTCAGCAGCACCAGCAGGGGGCGGAGCAGGGCGTTGATCAGCCCGAGCACGACGGCGACCAGCAGCGCGGTGCCGAACCCGGCCACCTGGATCGTCGGTACGACATAGGGCAGCGCCAGCAGGGCCAGCGCATTGACGATCCAGAGGGCGAGCAGGTTCAGCATGGCGGCTCCTTAGTAGCGGTAGTGCTCGGCCTTGTACGGGCCTTCCTTCGGGACGTTGATGTAAGCGGCCTGTTCGTCGGTCAGTTCCGACAACTGGGCATTGAGCTTCTTCAACTGCAGACGGGCGACCTTCTCGTCGAGGTGCTTGGGCAGGGTGTAGACGCCGACCGGGTACTTGTTGGAACCCTTCTGCGCCTCGCTCCACAACTCGATCTGGGCGATGGTCTGGTTGGCGAAGCTGGAGCTCATCACGTAGGACGGATGGCCTGTGCCGCAACCGAGATTGACCAAGCGGCCCTTGGCGAGCAGGATGATGCGCTTGCCGTCCGGGAAGATCACGTGGTCGACCTGCGGCTTGATCTCTTCCCACTGGTACTTTTCGATCGACGCGACGTCGATTTCGTTGTCGAAGTGGCCGATGTTGCAGACGATGGCCTGATCCTTCATCGCCGCCATGTGGTCATGGGTGATGACGTGGAAGTTGCCGGTCGTGGTCACGAAAATATCGCCCTTGTCGGCGGCGTATTCCATGGTCACCACGCGGTAGCCTTCCATCGCCGCCTGCAGGGCGCAGATCGGGTCGATCTCGGTGACCCAGACCTGGGCCGACAGGGCGCGCATGGCCTGGGCCGAGCCCTTGCCGACGTCGCCATAGCCGGCGATGACGGCGACCTTGCCGGCGATCATCACGTCGGTGGCGCGCTTGATGCCGTCGACCAGCGATTCGCGGCAGCCGTAGAGGTTGTCGAACTTCGACTTGGTCACCGAGTCATTGACGTTGATGCCCGGGAACTTCAGTTCGCCGCGGGCGTGCATCTGGTACAGGCGATGGACGCCGGTGGTGGTTTCCTCGGTGACGCCCTTGATCTGGGCCAGACGCACCGAGTACCAGGTCGGGTCGAGGGCCAGCTTGGCCTTGATCGCGGCGAACAGGATGGTTTCCTCTTCCGAGCCCGGCTTGGCCAGCACCGAAATGTCCTGCTCGGCACGGGCGCCAAGGTGCAGCAGCAGCGTCGCATCGCCGCCGTCGTCGAGGATCATGTTCGAATAACCGCCATCGGCCCATTCGAAGATGCGGTGGGTGTAATCCCAGTAATCGACCAGCGTCTCGCCCTTGACCGCGAAGACCGGGATGTTCTGGGCAGCGATGGCGGCCGCGGCATGATCCTGAGTCGAGAAGATGTTGCACGAGGCCCAGCGGACTTCGGCGCCGAGCGCGGTCAGCGTCTCGATCAGCACGGCGGTCTGGATGGTCATGTGCAGCGAACCGGTGATGCGGGCCCCCTTGAGCGGCTGGCTCTTGGCGAATTCCTCGCGGATGGCCATCAGGCCGGGCATTTCGGTTTCGGCGATGCGGATTTCCTTGCGACCCCAGTCGGCAAGGTTGATGTCGGCGATGACGTAGTCTTTGAATTCAGCCACAGTAAGCTCCAAAATAACTGTGACGGGGAGGGGAGTACGGTTATTTGCTCACCGGCCCCCTGCGCCCGGCAGGGTTGATCAGTGAGCGCCGTTGAAAACCGAGCCTGGGAGCGATGTTGACCACCTTGCTCCTGCAGCGCCCCTCGGTAGGTTGCGGATTATAAACCGATTTCAGGCCTTGTCACCGGCCCAGTAGCGGTCGACGTCCTTGATCCCCCATTTCGCGGCATCCTCGCGGCCGGCGATCTTTTCCGGACTGCGCGCCAGGTCGATGATCTCGGGCTTGATATAGGCCTGCGATTTGGTTGAGAAGAAGACCTTGACCTTGGGTTTGAGCAGCGACTGCTCGCCTTGCTCGGTGACGACGCCCAGTTTCCCGGATTCAAGACGGACCAGCGAGCCGATCGGATAGATGCCCAGGCTCTTGACGAAGGCCTGGAAGACGGCCGGGTCGAAGTGCCCTTTCCATTCGGCCATCCGCTTGATCGACTCGGCCGGATCCCAGCCGGCCTTGTAAGGGCGGTTTGAAGTCACGGCGTCGTAAACGTCGCAAACGGCGCCCATCTTGGCGAACAGACTCATCGTTTCGCTGCTCAGACCCTTGGGGTAGCCGCTACCGTCGATCTTTTCGTGATGGTGCAGGCAGACGTCGCGAGTAATTTCATTGATGCCTTTGCCTTCGAGCAGCAGCTTGTGGCCTTCCTCGGGATGCGTCTTGACCAGTGCGAATTCCTCGTCGGTCAGCTTGCTGGGCTTGTTGAGAATTTCCAGCGGAATCATCGCCTTGCCCAGATCGTGCAGCAGGCCGGCCATGCCGGCATCGCGCACCTGCTGCTCGTCGAGGCCGAGCTGGCGGGCGAGGGCGATCATCAGGGCGCAGACCGCAACCGAGTGCATGAAGGTGTAGTCGTCTGCCGTTTTCAGGCGGGCCAGGCTGATCAGCGCGCCCGGATTGCGCATCACCGAATTGGAAATTTCCTCGACCAGTGGCGCCGCGGCTTCCGCTTCGATGGCCTTGCCCATGCGGGCTTCCTGGAACATCGAAACGACGGCTTCCTTACCTTTGGCGCAAATCTTGGCGGCGCGCTTGACCTCGTCGTTGAACGAGGTTTTTTCCTGAACGACCGGTGCAGGCTCGGGGATTTCCTCGGCAATGACCATCGGGGCAGCATCTTCCGTGGCGCTGGGGGCGACATCAATGCCCTTTGAAATGTCGATCCAGACTTCGGTGATCGGGCTTTCGAGGATCAGGGTGATGTCGTTGGGATCGCTCAGGACGAACTGGGTCCGCCAGAACGGATGATCCAGCCAGGCGCCGCAGAACGCCTTGAGGTGCATGCCCAGGGAGAGTTGCTGGACAGATATCTTTTTAAGCATATTTGGCGATTTTAGCGAAAAAAGAGGAGCCCTGTGGCTCCTCTTTTTTGCAAAAATGCGTTTTACAGCCCGGCGTCAGACTTCAATAGATTGGCGCGATCGGTGGCTTCCCAGGTGAATTCCGGCTCGTCGCGGCCGAAATGGCCGTAGGCGGCGGTCTTCTGGTAGATCGGGCGAAGCAGGTCGAGCATGTTGACGATGCCCTTGGGGCGCAGGTCGAAATGCTTCTTGACCAGCGCGGTCAGGATTTCGTTGCTGACTCTGCCGGTGCCGAAGGTCTCGACCATGATCGAGGTCGGCTCGGCGACGCCGATGGCGTAGGAAACCTGGACCAGGCACTTGCTGGCCAGGCCGGCGGCAACGATGTTCTTGGCGACATAGCGGCCGGCATAGGCGGCCGAGCGGTCGACCTTGGACGGGTCCTTGCCCGAGAAGGCGCCGCCGCCGTGCGGGGCAGCTCCGCCGTAGGTATCGACGATGATCTTGCGACCGGTCAGGCCGCAGTCGCCCTGCGGGCCACCGACGACGAAACGGCCGGTCGGGTTGACCAGGTATTTGATGTCGCCCTTGATCAGTTCCTTGGGCAGCACCGGCTTGATGATCTGCTCGATGGTCGCTTCGCGCAGGTCTTCCAGGCTGATGTCTGGCGAATGTTGGGTGGACAGCACGACGGTATCGATGCAGTGGGGCTTGCCGTCGACGTACTTGATGGTGACCTGCGACTTGGCGTCCGGGCGCGCCCAGGGCAGGCGGCCATCCTTGCGCAGCATGGCCTGGCGCTCGACCAGTCGGTGCGACAGGTAGATCGGCAGCGGCATCAGCGACGGCGTTTCGTCGCAGGCGTAGCCGAACATCAGGCCCTGGTCGCCGGCGCCCTGGCCGAGATCGTCGTCGTAGGCCTTGTTGACGCCCTGGGCGATGTCCGGGCTCTGCTTGTCATAGGCGACCAGCACGGCGCAGCCCTTGTAGTCGATGCCGTAGTCGGTGTTGTCGTAGCCGATGCGCTTGATCGTGTCGCGGGCGACCTGGATGTAATCGACGTTGGCGTTGGTGGTGATTTCACCGGCCAGCACGACCAGGCCGGTGTTGCACAGGGTTTCGGCGGCAACGCGGGAATGCTTGTCCTGGGACAGGATGGCGTCGAGAATGGCGTCGGAAATCTGGTCGGCGACCTTGTCCGGGTGGCCTTCGCCAACTGATTCGGAAGTGAAGAAATATTCGCTCATGCGAAGCTCCAATGGTCCTTTTGTCCGGCGTTACCGGCTTCGGACCACGAGCAGGTGACGCTTTAGCAGTATTTATTAGTCGCCCCGCAAGTTGTCTGTTTAACTCGGCGAACGGATAATATTAATCTTTTCTCACGGGGATACAACCCCCGGGGTCTCATGGTCTTTCTCTTCGCCGTTCGTTTGCCGCAGTCCAATCTGCTCGCCGAGACCGGGATTCGCGTGAAATTTTGAAAAATTTGCTTTCCTACCTTCTTGTCGGCTTCCTCTGGCTCCTGCACTGGCTGCCATTGTCTGTTCTGCGGGCTTTGGGCGGCGGCCTGGGGCGACTGTTCTACCGGTTTGCCCGTGAGCGCTGTATGGTCGTGCGGACCAATATGCGCCTGTGCTTCCCGGAGCGCAGCGAGGCCGAGCGGGAAGCGATGGCGCGCCAGCATTTCATCGTTTTTGCCAAGGCCTTTCTGGATCGCACGCTTGGCTGGTGGGCCTCGAAGGAGCGCCTGCAGCGCCTGATCCGTATCCAGGGTGTGGAAAACCTTACTGACCCGGAGGGGCGGCCGATCATCCTGCTGTCGCCGCATTTCGTCGGGCTTGACGCTGGCGCAACCCGCATCTCGATGTATGTGCCGGGCTGTACCGTGTATTCGCGCCAGAAGAACCTGGTGCTCGACAAGTTGCTCTATGACGGCCGCGGCCGCTTCTCGGATACCGTGTTGCTGTCGCGCAAGGACGGGATGCGCAAGATCATCAAGGCGATGAAGGATGGCTATCGTTTTTACTACCTGCCGGACATGGATTTCGGTCGCAAGGAGTCGATATTCGTTCCGTTCTTTGGCGTCCAGGCGGCGACTATTCCGGCTTTGTCGCGGCTGGTCCGGCTGACCGGCGCTCGTGTCGTCGCCTGCATTACGCGCCAGGTGGCGGATGGCTACGAGGTCGAAGTGATGCCGGCATGGGATAATTTTCCCGGTGAGAGCGTCGAAGCCGATACCGAATTCATGAACCGTTTCATCGAAAGCCAGGTACTGCGCATGCCGGAGCAGTACTACTGGGTGCACAAGCGCTTCAAGACCCGGCCGCCCGGAGAGCAGAGGTTTTACCAATGAACAAGCTGAACATCGAAATCCGTTCTGTCACCCCGCCCGAGGTTCCCGCCATCTCGGCGCTGGCTCGCGAAATCTGGCAGGCCACCTATCCCGGTATCATCACCCAGGAGCAGATCGATTTCATGCTCGAGCAGCGCTACGGCCACGAGCGCCTGTACGATGACCTGGAAGACCTGCACAAGTGGCTCGACCAGGCCTTCTACGAGGGGCGCCGGATCGGCTTCGCGTTCAGCGAAATCTACAAGGGCGAATTCAAGCTCGATAAGCTGTACATCCACCCGGACGTCCAGCGCCAGGGGGTTGGCGGCCAGTTGATCGAGCACGTTGCTGCCCGGGCCAGGCGCGAGGGCTATCCCTGCGTGATCCTGCAGGTCAACAAGCGCAACGTGAATGCCATCAACTCGTACAAGAAATACGGTTTCGTGGTGCGTGACGCGACCGTCGACGATATCGGCCATGGCTACGTGATGGACGATTTCGTGATGGAGAAAAAGCTTTAGGAATTTGAGACAAGATACTGTCTCTGCTATCCTTTTTGTAATTTATCTGCGGAGCGGCTTGTGAAGCTCAAATTCTCGAAAATGCATGGTTTGGGCAACGATTTCGTCGTCCTCGACGGTGTTCGCCAGCCGGTTTCGCTGACGCCAGAACAGCTGTGTTACCTGGCCGACCGCCACTTCGGCGTTGGCTGCGACCAGATTCTGCTGGTTGAAAAGCCGACCCAGCCGGGTGTCGATTTCCGTTACCGGATCTTCAACGCCGACGGTGGCGAGGTTGAGCAGTGCGGCAACGGGGCGCGCTGTTTCGTTCGTTTCGTCCACGAACAGGGGCTGACCGACAAGCGCGAGATCCGTGTCGAAACCTTGAAGGGCCTGATTGCGCCACGCCTTGAAGGCGATGGCAACGTCACCGTCGACATGGGCGTTCCCCGTTTTCTGCCGGCCGACATCCCTTTTCTTGCCGACGACGACGTGATCATCCATCTGCTCGACGTCGCCGACGAAACGCTGGAAACCAGCGTCGTCTCGATGGGCAATCCGCATGCCGTGCAGGTCGTCGACAGCGTCGACACCGCGCCGGTCGGTGAGCATGGGCCGCTGATCGAGCGCCATCCGCGTTTTCCGCAGCGGGTCAACGCCGGTTTCATGCAGATCGTCGATCGTCATGCGATCAAGCTGCGCGTCTACGAGCGTGGCTCGGGCGAGACGATGGCTTGCGGCACGGGGGCCTGTGCGGCGGTCGTTGCCGGCATCCGGCGCGGCCTGCTCGATTCGCCGGTGCGCGTGACGACGCGCGGCGGCGACCTGAGCATCGCCTGGGGGGGCAGCGATCGGCCGGTGCTGATGACCGGGCCGGCCGTCACCGTATTCACTGGAGAAATTGAATTATGAGCGCCATGTTCCCCGACGAGATCGCGGACTACCTGAAGAACAACCCGGGTTTTTTCGAGCAGTACGCCGACTTGATGGCGCAGATTTTCGTGCCGCATCCGCATGGCGGCCAGGCGGTCTCGCTGGCCGAGCGTCAGATGCTGACGCTGCGCGAGAAGAACCGGACGACCGAGAGCAAGCTTGCCGAGTTGATCGCCTTCGGCGAGGAAAACGACCTGATCAGCGAAAAGGTGCATCGTCTGGCGGTGGCTTTGATCGCCGCCGAGACCTTCCAGGCGGTCATTCATCTGCTCAATTTCCACCTGCGCGACGACTTTTCCGTGCCGCACGTCGCCCTGCGCCTGTGGGACAAGCCGGAAGGCATCGAAGGCCTGCCGGAATTCGCGGCGGTCAGCGAGGAACTGCAGGTGTTTGCCGAAACGCTGGCCCGCCCGTACTGTGGTTCGACGGCTGGTTTCGGCACCGCCTCGTGGTTCGGCGAGCATGCGTCGCACATCCGCTCGCAGGCGCTGATCGCCCTGCGTAACGGCGGCGGCACGATTGGCCTGATCGCGCTGGGCAGCGAGGATACGCAGCGTTTTTATACCGAGATGGGCACGCTTTACCTCGAACGGCTCGGCGAAATGGTGTCCGCTGCGCTGGCCCGGGTGACCAAGAGCGTACTGTGACGCCGGCGACGGCGACTGCTGCCTGGTTGGCTGAACTGGCCGACCAGCGCCGGCTGTCGCCGCATACCGTTTCAAATTATCGACGCGACCTCGGCAAGCTGCTGGCGGCTGCTGGCGAAACCCCGCTGGCCGCCCTGCAGGTCCATCATGTTCGGCGCTTCGTTGCCCAGTTGCACGGCCAGGGGCTGAGCGGGCGTTCGCTGGCCAGGTTGCTGTCGGCCTGGCGCAGTTTCTTCGGCTGGCTGGGCGCGCGCGGCCTGATCAAGGCCAATCCCTGTGACGGCATCCGGCCGCCAAAATCGCCGCGTCTGTTGCCCAAGGCGCTATCGGTCGACGAGACGGCACGCCTGCTGGCGCCCGTCGATGACGATGACCCGATACAGGCGGCGCGCGATCTGGCGATGTTCGAACTGTTCTACTCCTCCGGTCTGCGCCTGGCCGAACTGGTGGCCCTCGATTGCGAAGCGCTGGACGGCATCGCCGACCAGGGCGAAGTGCGTGTGCTGGGCAAGCGCAACAAATTGCGCCTGGTTCCGGTCGGCAGCAAAGCGCGCGAGGCGCTGGCTGCCTGGTCGGCCGTGCGCGGCGAACTGGCCCGACCGGACGAGAAAGCCCTGTTCGTCGGCCAGCGCGGCGCCCGCATCAGTCCACGCATGGTCGAGTCGCGGCTGGCCCGGCGGGCCGTGCTGCTCGGCCTGCCGACCCATGTCCATCCGCACATGCTGCGTCATTCCTTTGCCTCGCACGTGTTGCAGTCCTCCGGCGACCTGCGGGCAGTGCAGGAAATGCTCGGCCATTCCAGCATCGCTTCGACGCAGGTTTATACCCATCTCGACTTCCAGCATCTGGCCGAGGTGTACGACGCCGCGCACCCGCGGGCCAAGGCCAAATAGCTACGGTAAGCGGCAAAAAAGGCCAAAAATCAAGGCTTCGTTGACGATATAGCTCGCAGCCACTATGATTCACGGTTTTGAAAAACTGCCGGATTCAAGGAGTTAGTCATGGCCATCAACCGTAACCGCCGTTCTTCCCTGGAACGCCGCTGCGTTTCCAAGTCCACCAAGCGTCTGTTCAAGAGCACCGGCAAGACCATGTTCAAGGTCATGTACGCCGCCGAGTGCCATCAGCGTAACCGCAAGGCCCTGGGCGCCTAAGCTTTAGCCAGTATTCCAAGCCCCGGTTGCCGCAAGGTGACCGGGGCTTCTTGCTTTATAGATCGGGAAAAACATGGCTCAGCTGATTCTGCTGCCGGGCAAGGAACGTTCGGCCTTCAAGCATCACCCCTGGTTGTTCGCCGGCTCGGTTGGCCGGCTTGAAGGGCGTGCCCGGCCGGGCGATACGGTCGAGGTGCTGGCCGACAATCTGAAGCCGCTGGGGCGCGCCGCCTACAGCCCGAAGTCGCAGATCCGGGCGCGCTTCTGGACTTTCGATGCCGACGAGTCGGTGGACGATGCCTTCTTCAAGCGGCGTATCGCGGCGGCCGTGGCCAGTCGTCAGGCGCTGCCGGAATTGCGCGGTCAGCAGGGCTTACGTCTGATCCATGCCGAATCCGACGGTCTGCCCGGCGTCATCGCCGACCAGTACGGCGACACGGTGGTCGTCCAGCTGACCTCGGCCGGCGCTGACAAGTGGCGCAACGCCATCGTTGCCGGACTGGTCAAGGCCACCGGCTGCGCCCGCATCTATGAGCGTTCCGATTCCGACGTGCGCGGCCTCGAAGGGCTCGGCCCGACGACCGGCTGGATTTACGGCGAAGCACCGGAAACGCCACTGTCCATCGAGGAAAACGGGGTGCGCCTGGCGATCGATATCGCCGGCGGCCACAAGACCGGCTTCTACCTCGACCAGCGTGACAATCGCGCCCTGCTCGGCCAGTTGTCGCCCGGCAAGGAGGTCCTGAACTGCTTCTGCTATACCGGCGGTTTTTCGCTGCAGGCGCTGGCCGGCGGTGCGGTCGGCGTGCTGTCGATCGATTCCTCCGGCCCGGCCTTGGCTCAGGCCCAGGCCAATCTGGCACTCAATCCCGCTTTGCCGGCCGAGCGCGCCGAATGGCTGGAGGCTGACGTTTTCCAGGCCTTGCGCGATTTCCGCAAGGCCGGGCGGACGTTCGACCTGATCGTCCTCGATCCGCCCAAGTTCGCCCCTTCGGCCGCTCACGCCGACCGGGCTGCCAAGGCCTACAAGGATATCAACCTGCTCGGCTTCAGGCTGCTCAAGCCGGGTGGCCTGCTGATGACTTATTCCTGCTCCGGCGGGGTCGGGCTGGAGCTGTTCCAGAAGATCGTCGCCGGCGCCGCGCAGGATGCCGGGCGGCCGGCGCGCATCGTTCGCCGCCTGTCCGGCTCGGCCGACCATCCGGTGGCGCTGAACTTTCCGGAAGGCGAGTACCTCAAAGGCCTGCTCGTCCAGGTCGATTAAACTGCCCGCGTGAATCCGCTGCGCCATCTTCTTCTCGTTGCCGTTTTCCTCTTCGCCCAACTGGCGGCGGGGGCGCATGCCGTCGAGCATGCGGCCGGTGGCGACGATGGCCTGCCGACGCACGTTTGCCAGCTTTGCCTGGCGGCCCAGGACCTGGGCGCGGCGCTGCCGTCGCTGGCTGTCTTGCCACCGGTGGTGGCGCACCAGTTCGTTCCCGAATCATTGCCGGAGGAAGGCCGCGGTGCCTTGCCGCCGCCGGCTACCCGCCAGGGGGCGCCACCCCGCTTTTGAAATTTGCTGCTTTTTTCGGGCCGGCCGTGGCATTTGCCGCTGCCGGCCGATTTGACGCATTTTCAGGAGCATTCAATGCACAAGCAATTTGCTGCGGCCGCCATGCTGGCCGCCGCGTTCGGCGCGCAGGCGGCCGACGACACCGATCTGGCCGCGATCAGGGCACAGATCGCCGACATGAAGCAGAGTTACGAGCAGCGCATCGCCGCGCTGGAGCAGAAGCTGGCCCAGGCCGAGGCGCAGAGCGGGGCTGTCGCGCCGGCGGCGCCACCGGCCGATAACTCGCCGGCCAGCCCATCGCCCCGCTCGGCTGCCACTTCCGCCAGCGCCTTCAACCCCGAGGTCTCGCTGATTGTCCAGGGCCAGTACAGGCAGATGAAGAGCGTCGCCGAGCGCGGCATCACCGGCTTCTTCCCGGCCGGCGGCCACGCTCATGGCGATGGCGCGATCGAGGGCATCAACAAGCGCGGCTTCTCGGTCGATCACACCGAGCTGGTCTTTGCCGCCAACGTCGATCCCAACTGGCGCGCCCAGGCCATCCTCGGGCTGGCCGACGGCGAAGTCGAGGTCGAGGAGGCGTGGTTCCAGTCGCTCGGTCTGGGCAACGGCCTCGGCCTCAAGGGCGGGCGTTTCTTTTCCGGTATCGGCTACCTGAACGAGCAGCACCCGCATGCATGGGATTTTGCCGACGCGCCGCTGATGTACCAGGCGCTGTTCGGGACACATGCCAACTACGGCCAGGACGGCGTGCAGCTGAAATGGCTGGCACCGACCGACCTGTTCGTCGAAATCGGCGCCGAACTGGGGCGCGGTGCGAATTTTCCCGGCACTGACCGTAACGGCAACGGGGCGGGAGCGGTCGCCGCCTTTGCCCATGTCGGCGGCGATGTCGGCATCGCCCATAGCTGGCGAGCTGGCCTGTCCTACCTGCGGACCCGGGCCAGTGAGCGCGAGGGCCATTTCGAGGATGTCGGCGGCCTGGAGGCGCAGGGCCTGTTCACCGGCCGTTCGTCGACCTGGATCGCCGATTTCGTCTGGAAATGGGCGCCGAACGGCAACCCGCAGCAGCGTAATTTCAAGTTCCAGGGCGAGTACTTCCAGCGTCGCGAAACCGGCAACCTGAGCTGCCTCGACGAGGAAGCCGTCGGCAATGCCTGCGCCGCCGAGCCGACCGCTGCCTACCGGACGCGCCAGTCCGGCTGGTACGCCCAGGGCGTCTATCAATTCACCCCCAACTGGCGGGCCGGCCTGCGCTACGAGCAGCTCGACAGCGGCACGCGCGACTTCGGCGCCATCGGCAGCCTGCTCGCCGTCGATAGCTACAGGCCGAAGAAGGCGACGGCAATGGTCGACTACAACTGGAGTGAGTTCTCCCGGATGCGCCTGCAGTTCGCGCAGGACAAGTCGATGCAGGGCGTCACCGACAACCAGTGGACCCTGCAGTACATCATGAGCCTGGGCGCCCACGGCGCCCACAGGTTCTGAGGAGGCAGCGATGAAAAAATTCATTTTTGGCGCTTTTTTGGCGCTGACCGTAGCATTTGCCCATGCCGACCTGAAAGTCTTCGCCACGGTCCCCGAATGGGGCGCGCTGGCCAAGGAAATCGGAGGTGACAAGGTACGCGTCTACACGGCGACCAACGCCTTCCAGGACCCGCACCGGATCGAGGCCAAGCCCTCCTTGCTCGCCCAGGCGCGGCAGGCCAACTTGCTGGTCGCCGTCGGGGCCGACCTGGAAGTCGGCTGGCTGCCGCTGGTCCTGCGCGATTCCGGCAACCCGGCGATCCAGGCCGGCCGGCCCGGCTACTTCGAGGCGGCCTCGGTGGTCAATCGTCTGGACGTCCCGACCTCGGTCGACCGTGCGCACGGCGACGTGCACCCGGCCGGCAATCCGCACATCCATCTCGATCCGCGCAACGTGCTGAAAGTCGGCGAGGCCCTGGCCAAGCGGATGGCCGAGCTCGATGCGCCCAATGCCGCAACCTACCAGGCCGGCTTCACCGCCTTCGCCGGCAAATGGCAGGCTGCCATGGGGCGCTGGGAAAAGACCGCGGCGCCGCTCAAGGGCGTGCCGGTCGTCGTCCATCACCAATCCTTCGTCTATCTGACGCGCTGGCTGGGCATGAGCGAAGTCGCCGCGCTCGAACCGAAACCGGGCATCGAACCGACCAGCAGTCAGCTCAATGCGCTGCTCGCCCGTCAGCAGACGACACCGCCCCGGATGATCCTCCGCACCGCCTACCAGCCGGAAGGGCCGAGCCAGTGGCTGGCCGGCAAGAGCGGGATACCGGCCGTGCTGCTGCCCTACACCGTCGGCGGCACGCCGGAGGCCGGCGACCTGGTCGGCCTGTTCGACGACACGCTGAACCGCCTGCTCAAGGGGCTGCGATGACTTGCCTGTTGCGCGCGCAGGGGCTGGTCGCCGGTTGGCAACAGCCGGCCACCCAGCCGCTCGACCTGACGATCACGGCCGGCGAGGTCGTCGGCCTGACCGGCCCCAACGGTGTCGGCAAAAGCACGGTGCTGGCGGCGATCGCCGGCCGGGCCAAGGTCTTCGCCGGCCGCCTCGAACGCGCCCCGGGCATCCGCCTCGGCCTGCAGACGCAGGACGTGCCGCCGGTCGTCGGCATGCCGATTTCCGGCCGCGAACTGCTCGCCCTGACCGACGCCACGCCGACGGGCCTACCGCCCTGGCTGGCCGACAGGCTCGACATCCGGCTCGACTGCCTGTCCGGCGGTCAGCGCCACTACCTGACGCTGTGGGCCGTGCTGCAGGCGCCGGCCGACCTGTTGCTGCTCGACGAGCCGACCAACAACCTCGATCAGGCCGGTGTTGCCCACCTGACGGCGCACCTGCGCGAACGGGCGGAAAACGGCAGCGGTCTGCTCGTGGTCAGCCACGACGCCGCCTTCGTCGGAGCTGTCTGCGACCGCGTGATCGAACTGGGAGCCGGCGATGTGGCATGAACTGTTCCTGACCCCCTTCCTGACCGGCCTGGCGCTGGCCGTGCTGCTCCCGGTCCTGGGCAGCTACCTGCGCCTGCGCGACGAATGGCTGGCGGCGCTGGCTTACTCGCATGTCGCGGCGGCGGGCGCGCTGCTGGCGCTGGTCGCCGGCCTGGCCCCGGCGCTGGGCGGCCTGGCCGCGGCTGGCCTGGCCGGGGCGACGCGCCGCCTGTTCTCCCGCCGGCTGAGCGGCGGCGCCGCCGATGCCCTGCTGCTGAGCGGCGGCTGGGCGCTGGCCGTGCTGCTGGCGGCCAATCATCCGCTGGCCGAGCGCTTGGGGCACGCGCTGTTCGACGGCCAGCTCTATTTTGCCGACGCCGGGCAGCTCGGGCTGGCCGTCGGTGGCGGGGCGCTGGCCTTGTTCGCGTTGCGGCGTCTGAGCCGGCATTTGCTGCTGGCCCGGATCTATCCCGATTTCTTCCGCCTGCGCGGCGTACAGGCCTGGCCGATCGCCGTCGGCTTCGATCTGCTGGCCGCCCTGTGCCTGGCTTTGGCGACGATGATCCTCGGCGTCATGGGCGCCTTCTCGCTGGTCTTCATTCCACCCTGGCTGGCCTTCCGCCGGGCCGCGAACTGGCGCGCCGGTCTGCGCCTTGCCTTGGCCATCGGGGCTCTCGGCTATCTCGGCGCTTTTGCGCTGGCCCTGGCGCTGGACCAACCCTTCGGCCCGGTGCTGACCATCCTGCTTGTCATGCTCGGCTTGATCGTTGCATGAATGCCGGTGGCGTGCTAAAACTCAACTCCTGCACGTGGAGTGGTCATGGTTTTTTCGTTTTTCAAGAAGCAGGATAACAAGATGCCGGAACGGCCGGCTGCGCGTCCGCGTTTCGCGGAACCGCCGCCGGTTGACGTAAAGGTCGCCCCGCCGGCGCAAGCCGACGCTGCAAAGCCGGCGCCGGAACCCCTGCCCGATCTGGAATTCGTGCCGGCCAAGTTGCTCGAATCGATCCCGATGGCCGCCCTGAACCAGCCCGCTGCAGCGCGCGAGCCGGCAAAAGCGGCGCCGACCGGCGATCTCGATTTCAGCATCGACGATTTCGATCGCGATTTCACCGAATCCAGCGTCATGGGCATCGACGTCGATAACGATGTCGACCCGCTCCAGGCCTGCGTCGAGCAGGTCGTCGTCCTCTTTGCCAATGGCCAGGATGGCGCTGCCCGCTCATTGCTGGAAACCTTCGTCCGCTCCTACCACGGCAGCGAAGGCAAGCGTTTCTGGCTGCTATTGTTCGATCTGCTGCAGGTTTCCGGCGATCGGGCCGCTTTCGACAAACTCGGTGTCGACTACGCCGAGGCCTGCGAAACTTCGCCGCCGACCTGGCGTGACGACAGCTCGCTAAAGCCTGCCGCCGCCGGTGGCGTCGGTCCCGGCAAGATCTTTCTGCAGGGTGTGCTGACCACCGAAGGCGCCTTGCCGGTCACCGAGCTGGCCAAATTGATCGCCCAGAAGGCGCAGGCGGTGGTCGATTGCAGCAAGCTGATCGGTTGCGACGACGAGGTGGCCGGGCAACTGGCCGAGTTGCTGGCGCGGGCGCGCAAGGGCCGCCTGTCGGTCACGGTGCTCGGTGCCGAGGTATTCACTGAGCGCCTGAACGGCCGTCTGGTCGCCGGCGAGGCGGTGCATGAAGAGGCCTGGCGCCTGTTGCTGGAAATGCTGCAACGCCATGGCACCCAAGAGCAGTTTGAAGAGCGAGCCGTCGATTACGCGGTCACCTTCGAGCTGTCGCCGCCTTCCTGGGAGGCCCGGCCGGCTGGCGTGGCGCCGGCGGCAGTTGAGGCAAACCGCTCTGCCGACGATGCCTACTTTTTGAGCGGCGAGCTGAAGGGCTGCCGTTTCGAGGACCTGCTCCCGGTGATCGAAGCCAGCGAGCAACCGATCCTCGACTTCTCCGGTGTTCGCCGGCTGGATTTCGTTTCGGCCGGGCAGTTGGTCAACCGACTGGCCCCGTTCAAGGCGGCTGGCCGTGAAATCATCATCCGCAGCCCGAATCACCTGGTTGCCGAGTTGATGGCGGTGGTCGGCCTGAACAAGATGGCGCGCATCGTCGTTCCCAAGTCTTAATTAGGAAAAATCATGGAGCAATATCACGGCACGACAATCCTGTCGGTGCGCCGGGGCAATGTCGTCGCCATGGGCGGCGACGGCCAGGTCACGCTCGGCAATGTCGTCATCAAGGCCACGGCGCGCAAGGTGCGCCGCCTTTACCAGGGCCGCATCCTGGCCGGTTTTGCTGGCGGCACGGCCGACGCCTTCACGCTGTTCGAGCGTTTCGAGGCCAAGCTGGAAAAACACCAGGGCAATCTGCTGCGTTCGGCCGTCGAACTGGCCAAGGACTGGCGTTCCGACCGCGCCTTGCGCCGGCTGGAGGCGATGCTGTCGGTCGCCGATCGCGAGGTGTCGTTGATCATCACCGGCAATGGTGACGTGCTGGAGCCGGAACAGGGCATCGTCGCCATCGGCTCAGGCGGCTCCTACGCCCAGAGCGCGGCGCGCGCCCTGCTCGAAAATACCGAGCTGGCGCCGCGCGACATCGTCACCAAGTCGCTGGAGATTGCCGGCGATATCTGCATCTACACCAACCGTAATTTCACGATCGAGGCCCTCGAATGACCGCGATGACCCCGCAGGAAATCGTTTCCGAACTCGACAAACACATCGTCGGCCAGAACGCCGCCAAGAAGGCGGTCGCCATTGCGCTGCGCAACCGCTGGCGGCGCTCTCAGGTGGCCGAGCCGCTGCGCCAGGAGATCACGCCGAAGAACATCCTGATGATCGGCCCGACCGGCGTCGGCAAGACGGAGATCGCCCGTCGCCTGGCCCGCCTGGCCAACGCGCCATTCATCAAGATCGAGGCGACCAAGTTCACCGAGGTCGGCTACGTCGGCCGCGATGTCGAGACGATCATCCGCGACCTGGTCGAGATGGCCATCAAGTCGCACCGCGAGCGGGCGATGAAATCGATGCGCGCCCGTGCCGAAGATGCCGCCGAGGAACGCATCCTCGACGTGCTGCTGCCGCCGGCACGCAGCCCCGGCTTTTTTGCCGAAAATTCGGAGGCGACCGTAGCAGAAGGCACGACTCGCCAGAAATTCCGCAAGAAGCTGCGCGAGGGCGAGTTGGACGACAAGGAAATCGACATCGAGCTTGCCGCCCCGGGCATGCAGGCCGAAATCTTCGCGCCGCCCGGCATGGAGGAGCTGACCCAGCAGATCCAGGGCATGTTCCAGAACATCGGCGGCGGCAAGAAGAAGTCGCGCAAGCTGCCGGTCAAGGAGGCGCTGAAGCTGCTGACCGACGAGGAGGCCGCCAGGCTGGTCAATGACGAGGACGTCAAGCTTGAGGCGGTCAAGGCCGTCGAGCAGAACGGCATCGTCTTCCTCGACGAACTGGACAAGATCGCCAGCCGTTCCGAGATGCAGGGCGCCGACGTCTCGCGCCAGGGCGTGCAGCGTGACCTGCTGCCACTGGTCGAAGGCACCACGGTGTCGACCAAGTACGGCATGATCAAGACCGACCACATCCTGTTCATCGCTTCCGGCGCTTTCCACCTGTCCAAGCCGTCCGACCTGATTCCCGAGTTGCAGGGCCGTTTCCCGATCCGCGTCGAACTCGATTCGCTTTCGGTGGCTGATTTTGAGTGCATCCTGACCCAGACCGACGCCTGCCTGACCCGGCAATACCAGGCCCTGCTCGAAACCGAGGGGGTGGCGCTGGAATTTGTCGACGACGGCATCCGCCGGATGGCCGAAATCGCTTTCCAGGTGAATGAGCGGACCGAGAACATCGGCGCCCGTCGCCTGCATACGGTCATGGAAAAGCTGCTCGAAGAGGTGTCCTTCGATGCCGGCAAGATCGGCTTCGACAAGGTCCGGATCGATGCCGCCTACGTCAACGACAAGCTGGGTGAAGTCGCCGCCGACGAAGACCTGTCGCGCTACGTGCTGTAAGCCGCCAAGGCGCCGGGCATCAGGGACATCCCCGATTGCCCGGCGGCGGCCCTTCGGCACAATCTCTGATTTCCGCATTGGCAAAGGGTCCGCGTGGACGAGCAAAGCCTGAGTTTCCGCCTGCTGGCCATTCTGTTCCCGATTTTCGGGATCGTTGCCGCTGGTTTTTTCTACGCCCGTCAGCACAAGCCGGAAATGGCCGTCGCCAACCGGCTGAACATGGACGTTTTCGTGCCGGCCCTGGTCTTCGCGGCGATGGCCGGCAAGTCCTTCGATCTGGCCGCCTATGCGCCGCTGGCCCTGGGCGGCTTCCTGGTCCTTGCCGCCTGTGGCCTGCTTGCCTGGCCGCTGGCCAAACTGGCCGGTATCCAGCCGAAGACGCTGGTGCCGCCGATGCTGTTCAACAACTCCGGCAACATCGGCCTGCCGCTGGCCGTGCTGGCCTGGGGCGACAGCGCCCTGCCGGCGGCGGTGATCCTGTTCATGGTCGAGAATACGCTGCACTTTTCCTTCGGCGCCCGCCTGCTCGATCCGACGACGCGCCTGCTGACTTTGTGGCGCATCCCGGTCGTGTTTGCCGCGATTGCCGGGCTGGCCGTGGCTTTGCTCAAGATCCCGGTGTGGACGCCGTTGGTTATCGCCATCAAGATGCTCGGCGACGTCTCGGTGCCGCTGCTGCTCTTTGCGCTTGGCGTGCGGATGACTGACGTGACGTTCAGCGAATGGAAGGTGGCGGTCGGCAGCGCGCTACTGCGGCCGTTGGCTGGCATGCTGATCGCGCTCGGTGTCATCCAGTTGCTGGGCCTGCAGGGGCGCGACGCGGCGATGCTGTTCGTGTTCGGTGCACTGCCGCCGGCCGTGCTCAATTTCTTGTTTGCCGAGCGCTACAAGCAGGAGCCGCAACGTGTCGCTTCGATCGTGCTGATCGGCAACCTGGCCGCACTGCTTTTCCTGCCGCTGGCACTGGCTTACGTTTTGTAATTTTGGCCGTTTTTTCGGGCCGACCGTAGCATTTGGCCGTTTAGCGGCCGTAACGGTCCATCTGCCGCCGGTCGCGCTTGGTCGGCCGGCCGTGCAGGTCGGCCGCTGGATCCTGGACGAACTTGCGGCTGTCCCGCTCGGCTTCGCGGGCAGCGATGCTCTCTGGCGTTTCCTCGTAGAGCAGGCGGGCTTCCGGCGCCGGGCCGCGCTTGTCGGAGAGTGCCTGGACCGTTACCGTCCAGCGCGTTTCGCCGTTGGCGATCTCCAGCTTGTCACCGATTTTAATGTCCCGCGCCGGCTTGGTCGCGGCACCATTGAGCTTGACCTTGCCACCACTGATCGCATCGCTGGCTAGCGAGCGCGTCTTGAAAAAACGCGCTGCCCATAGCCATTTGTCGACGCGCAGGCTCACTGCGGCAGGATGGACTCGCCGGCGTAGAGTTGCTCGACGGTTTCGCGCTGGCGGATGACGTGAATCTGCTCGCCATCGACCATCACCTCGACCGCCCGCGGCCGGGTGTTGTAGTTGGATGCCATCGCCATGCCGTAGGCGCCGGCCGACATCACGGCCAGCAGGTCGCCCGGCTGCACGCAGAGCGACCGGTCCTGGCCGAGGAAGTCGCCGGTTTCGCAGACCGGACCGACGACATCGTAGGCATGGGCTTCGCCGCTGCGCGGCACGACCGGCAGGATGTCGTGCCAGGCTTCGTAGAGCGCCGGGCGCATCAGGTCGTTCATCGCGGCGTCGATGATGGCGAAATTCTTGGCTTCGCCCTGCTTCAGGAATTCGATTTTGGTCAGCAGCAGGCCGGCGTTGCCGACCAGTCGGCGACCCGGTTCGAGCACGACCTGCAGGCCGCGGCTGGCCAACTTGTCGAGCAAGGGCGTCAGGTAGGACGCGACGGTCGGCTGGACCTGCTCGGCGTTGTACTTGATGCCGAGGCCGCCGCCGAGGTCGAGGTGGTGAATCTTGATGCCTTCGGCGGCCATCTGGTCGACCAGGGCCAGGATGCGGTCGAGTGCCTCGACGAAGGGCGAGGGGTCGAGCAGTTGCGAACCGATGTGGCAGTCGATGCCGGCCACTTCGATGTTGGGCAGCGCGGCAGCGCGGCGATAGAGATCCAGTGCCTGGTCGTAGGCGACGCCGAACTTGGCGCCCTTGAGGCCGGTGGAAATGTAGGGGTGGGTCTTCGGATCGACGTTCGGATTGACGCGCAGGCTGATCGGCGCCTTTTTGCCGCACTGGCCGGCCACTTCGTTCAGGCGCTCCAGTTCGGGGGCGGATTCGACGTTGAAGCAGAAGATGCCGACGTCCAGCGCCAGCTTCATTTCCTCGGCCGTCTTGCCGACGCCCGAGAAAACGACTTTCTTCGGATCGGCGCCGGCGGCCAGCACGCGCTGCAGTTCGCCGCCGGAAACGATGTCGAAGCCAGCGCCAAGGCGGGCGAAAACGTTCAGGATGGCGAGGTTGGAATTGGCCTTGACGGCATAGCAGACCAGCGCCCCCCGGCCGGCCGGGTGGCCGCCGAGAACGTCATGGAATTCGCGCAGCGAGGCTTCCAGCGCGGCGCGGGAATAGACATAGGCCGGCGTGCCGAACTGGTCGGCGAGGGCGGGCAGGGCGACGGATTCGGCGTGCAGGACGCCGTTCTTCAGGGTAAATGCGGTCATTGGGCTGGGCGTTGAGTGGTCGTGCTAACATCCTTGGCGGTCGATTTCCCGCTGCCGAGCAGCGGTTCCGGCGCCGGGCCGGACGGCCTTTCAAGCGGGCCTTTCATGCCACAGGCGGCAAGGCCGAGGATGATCAGCAGGGCGGCGATTCTGGACATGTTCTGGGCGTGGTCGGCGAAGAGCGGGATGGTAGCACACGATGGATGACAGCGAATTCAACACCCTGGCCGGCCAGACATTGGCCCGGATCGACGCGGCCCTGGAAGCTAGCGAGGCCGATCTCGACTTCGAACTGGCGGCAGGCGGCGTACTGGAGATCGAGTTTGCCGACGGCAGCAAGATCATCGTCAATCGCCACGCGGTGGCCAAGGAAATCTGGATCGCGGCGCGCGCCGGCGGTTTTCATTTTCGCTGGGATGGCGCTGCCTGGCGCGATACCCGCGACAATGCCGAATTGATGGAGAAACTGTCGGCGCTCGCCAGCCAGCAGGCTGGCGAGCCCGTCGATCTGCGCTGATCAGTCGGTAGGCGGCAGGTTGAGGTCGGGCTTGGGTAGCGGTGCCGATTCCTGCGCCGCTTCGTCGGCCGGGTGTTCCTTGACGTTTTCGGAGTAGATATAGCTCCGCTCGCGGCCCTCACCCACGGCGACCAGTCCCTCGGGAGCCTGCGGCAACTGCACTGGTACGTCCTTCAGCGCGCGGCTCATGTAACCGATCCAGATCGGCAACGCCGCCGCACCGCCCGTTTCCTTGTCGCCCAGCTTTTTCGGCTGGTCGAAACCAATCCAGGCGCAGCCGGCAACGGTCACTTGGTAGCCGCAGAACCAGGCATCGACGTACTCGTTGGTCGTCCCCGTCTTGCCGGCCAGATCGTGCCGCTTGAGGATGGCCGAGGCCTTGGCCGCAGTGCCGTAGATGGTGACATCGCGCAGCATCATGTCCATCAGGAAGGCGTTGCGCGGATCTATGGCGCGGGTACTCTCGTCGCCGGCCTCGGTCTGCGCCGAGAGCGCCAGCACCTGATTGCCCTCGCCACGGATCTCGCGAACGATGAACGGATTGATCTTGTAGCCGCCGTTGGCGAACACGGCGTAGCCGGTGACCATCTGCCACGGTGTGACCGAGCCAGCGCCGAGGGCCATGGTCAGGTAAGGCGGGTGCTTCTCGGGATCGAAACCGAAACGGCCGGCATAGTCCTGGGCATATTGGGTGCCGATGGACTGCAGGATGCGGATCGATACCATGTTCTTGGACTTTGCCAGCGCCGTACGCATCGGCATCGGGCCTTCGTATTTGCCATCGTAGTTGTGCGGCTCCCAGGACTGTGACCCAGTCTCGCTGGCCGGGATGACGATCGGTTCGTCGGCGATCACGCTACCCGGGCTATAACCCTTTTCCAGCGACGCAGAATAAATAAAGGGCTTGAAACTGGAGCCGGGCTGGCGCCAGGCCTGGGTGGCATGATTGAACTTGTTGCGGTTGAAATCGAAGCCGCCGACCAGCGCGCGAATCGCGCCATCCTTCGGGTCGACCGCGACGAAGGCCGATTCGACTTCCGGCAGTTGGCTGATCTGCCAGGCGCCCTTGTCATCCTTCTGCAGACGGATGATGGCGCTACGCCGCAGGCGCTTGTTGGGTGGCGCCTTGTCGTCGAGCATCTTGAGGGCGAATTTCATGGCCTCGCCGGTCAGGGTGACGACTTCTCCACCTTTGCGGTAAGCCTTGATCTGTTTGGCGTCAGCAGCCAGTACCAGGGCGGGGATTAGGTCGCCGGCATCGGGGATGTCCTGCAGGGCCTCGTCGATCGCTTCGTCCTGATCCGTCTTGATTTCCTTCATGTCCAGATAGGATTCGGCGCCGCGATAACCATGCCGCCGGTCGTAATCCATCACCCCCTTGCGCAGGCTGTTGTAGGCGGCCTCTTGCTCGGCCTTGATCAGGGTGGTGTAGACCTTCATGCCGCGCGAGTAAACATCTTCCGGAAACCGTTCGGCAGCAATCTGGCGGGCCATTTCGGCAGCGTGCTCGGCATGGACCGCGTAGCCGGAAAGCTCGCGCTTGACGATCAGCGGCTCCTTGAGTGCTGCAGCATGCTGGGTGTCGGAGATGTAGCCCAATTCATGCATCCGGCGCAGCACGTAGTGTTGCCGGAGCCTGGCACGGTTGGGGTTGACTACCGGGTTATAGGCCGAGGGGGCCTTGGGCAGGCCGGCCAGCATTGCGGCTTCGGCAATTGAAATATCCTTCAGCGGCTTGCCGAAGTAGATCTGGGCGGCGGCAGCAAAGCCGTAGGCGCGCTGGCCGAGGAAAATCTGGTTGATATAGAGCTCGAAAATCTGGTCCTTGGTCAGATTTTTCTCGATCTTGAACGAGAGCAGTGCCTCGTACAGTTTGCGGGTATAGGTTTTTTCGCCGGTCAGGAAGAAGTTGCGGGCAACCTGCTGGGTGATGGTCGATGCCCCCTGACGCTTGCCGCCGCCCAGCAGGTTAGCGCCGGCGGCACGGAGTATCCCGGTGTAGTCGATCCCGCCATGTTGGTAAAAGCGGTCATCCTCGGCGGCCAGGATGGCCTGCTTCATCACTGCGGGGACCTCGCCGATGGCGACCACGGCCCGTCGCTCTTCACCGAATTCGCCGATCAGGAATCCGTCAGCCGTGTATACCCGCAACGGAATCTTCGGTCGATAGTCGGTCAGGACTTCCAGCGACGGCAAGTTCGGATAGGTCAGTACCAGTACTATCAAGGCCATGGCGATGCCCATGGCGATCAGGCCGAACAGAAATATGACAGGGTAAAGTATCAGGCGCAGTGCCGGGGGGAGTGAAAGCACGTAAATTTAAGGGCTAAAAAGGGCGTTGCACGGATTATACGCTTTGCAAATTTGCGCCCGTAAAAATGCTTTACACGGCTAGAGCTTGTTGTTAGCATCTGAAGTGAATTATTGGTTATTTTTGTAACTTCGTAATCCGTAAGGACTTTTTGGGGGTCTGGTGGGCTTCGATATCTCAGCGTTGTTAAATCCCAAGGCACGCTCCTTGTTCGGTTTGGACATCAGTTCGTCCGCCGTCAAGATGGTCGAGCTGACCGCCAACGGGAAGGACGGCTATCGCGTTGAGCGCTACACCATTGAGGTGTTGCCCAAAGATGCGGTTTCCGATGGCAATATCGCCAACTTGGATGGGGTGGTTGACTGCGTCAAGCGTGCCTGGAAACGCATGGGCACGTCTACGCGCAATGTGGCCATGGCTCTCCCGGGTTCTGCGGTTATTACGAAGAAAATCATCGTTCCGGCAGGGTTGCGGGATGAAGAGCTTGAGATGCAGGTCGAGACCGAGGCCAATCAGTACATTCCGTTCGCGATTGACGAAGTGAATCTCGATTATCAGGTGATCGGCCCGGCTCCGGCGGTCCCTGACGAACTTGAGGTTCTGATTGCCGCTTCAAAGAAGGAGCGGGTCGAGGATCGTGTCGCAGTTGCCGATGCGGCCGGCCTGAAGGCGCTGGTCGTCGATGTCGAGTCCTTTGCATCGCTGGCCGCATTTGAGTTGATCGAACGGCAGTTACCTGAATCGGGAAAGAATCAGGTTGTCGCCTTGATCGATGCCGGTGCCAACGTGATGAACCTGACGGTGCTGCGTAACGGCGTCCAGGTCTATGCCCGTGAGCAGGCATTTGGCGGCGGACAGCTGACTCAGGATATCGCGCGGCACTACGGTATGAATTTCGAGGACGCCGAGGCGGCCAAGCGAGCCGGCAATCTACCGGAAGGTTACGAAGTCGAGCTGCTGAATCCATTTATGGAGAATCTGGCGCTGGAAGTATCTCGTGCCTTGCAGTTCTTTTTCACGTCAACCCAATACAACCAGGTGGATCACATCGTCCTGGCTGGCGGCTGTGCGGTGATTCCGGGGATCGATGAGGTTGTGGCGACCCGCACCCAGGTCAATACCTTGATTGCAAATCCGTTTGCCAATATGGTGCTGTCAGATCGTGTCAGAGCGAAAAGCCTGCTGGCTGACGCGTCCTCGTTGATGGTTGCCTGCGGACTGGCCTTGCGGAGGTTCGACCCGTCATGATTCGAATTAACCTCCTTCCTCATCGCGAAGAGGCAAAAAAGGCCCGGCGGGAGCAGTTTTATGTCCTGGGTGGGTTGATCGCGACATTGGGTGCCCTGATCGTGTTCGCCGTCTATACATTCATCGGTTCGGCGATCAGCAGTCAGGATAGTTCGAATAATTTCCTGAAGGGTGAAATTGCTGTACTCGATAAGCAATTGGACCAGATCAAGCGGCTGAAGGAACAAACTCAGGCTTTGTTGTCGCGCAAACAAGTGATCGAGAATCTGCAGCGTGATCGAGGCGAGACCGTCTATCTCCTCAGTGAGCTGGTCAATCAGGTTCCGGAAGGTATTTATCTGAAATCGCTGAAGCAGGACGGGTTGAGGATAAATATTTCCGGATACGCTCAGTCCAATGCCCGAATTTCAGCACTGATGCGCAATCTTGAAGCCTCGCCGTGGCTCGAGCAGCCACAGTTGATCGAGAGTAAGGCGATTGTTCAGAATGGTCGCCGAATGAATGAGTTTGGCATGAACTTCGTTCTGACTCGGGTCAAGCCGGAAGAAGGGAAGGAGAAAAAGTGAGCGCCAAGTCCATCTCCATGCCCAAGATCGATTTTCAGTCGATTGCGGATGATTTCCGCTTCATGAATCCGAATGACCCGGGGGCTTGGCCACTGATACCCAAGGTGGCGGTCCTGGTTGGATTGTTCATCGCAATTCTGGTGGCCGGTTGGTGGTTTGTCTGGAGCGATCAATTTGCTGAACTGGAGTCCAAGCAACGCGAAGAAGAGACCCTGAAGCAGCAATATCTCGACAAGAAGCGTCAGGCGGTCAATCTGGACCTCTATGTCCAGCAACTGGCGGAAATCGACCGTTCATTTGGTGCTTTGCTCAAGCAGTTGCCCGATAAGTCCGAAATAGAGGCGCTCCTGATCGAGGTGAACCAGGCAGGCTTGGGGCGTGGATTGCAATTCGAATTGTTCAAGCCTGGCCAGGAGCAGATCAAGGACTTTTACGCAGAGTTGCCAATTACGGTGAAGATCAATGGGGGATACCATGATTTTGGCGCATTTGCAGCGGATATCGCCAAGCTTCCCCGAATCGTGACGCTGAACAATATCTCGATCGCTCCGACCAAGGAAGGCGGTCTGTTGTCCATGGATGCGACGACAAAGACCTTCCGCTATCTGGACGAAGAGGAAGTCGCAGCCCAGAAAAAGGCTGAGCAGAAGAAGAAGGCAGAGCAAGGAGCGAAGAAGTGAAACGGATACTGCTCGTCGCCCTGTGTGGTTGCCTGGGGGCTTGCTCCGGCGGTGACCACGATGATCTGAAGCAATGGATGGCAGAAAACACCAAGGACATGCGGGGGCATATCCCCAAGCTTCCGGAGGTGAAGCCTTATGCGCCGGTGCCTTATGAGGCGGAGGGGGTTCTCGATCCATTCAAGCCCGGCAAGATTGAGCCTGAGTCGAAATACAAGCAGCTTGCCGGCAAAGGTGGGGCTTTTCAGCCAGATTTTGAGGCCCGCGAAGTACGCAACAGCCTCTTGGAGAAATACCCGATCGAATCGTTGAAAATGATTGGCTATATGAACGTCAATAGGCGACCGATGGCCGTTATTCAGGTGGAGGATAAGGTCAAGCAGGTCAAGGTTGGCGACTACATCGGGCTGGATTTCGGTATGGTCACGCAGGTTTCCGATACGGAAGTGCAGTTGCGCGAATTGATTCAGGATTCTGCCGGGGACTGGACCGAACGTAAGAGTTCGCTCTACCTGCAGAGCAAGGAGGGAAGCAAGAAATGAAATTCTATAATTACGTGCTGGCGACTGCCTTGCTTTGTGTGGCAGCAACTTCTTTTGTGCGCGCCGAGTCGACGGTGCCTGCGAATGCTATTGAGTCGGTCAATGTGGCTCAGCAAGGAAACGAAGTGGCGCTTCGCATTGATTTTAAAGAGCCCCTTGCCTCGCCTCCTCCTGGCTTCAGTGTTGCCAATCCTGCAAAAATTGCGCTGGATTTTCAATCGACTGCTAATGGCTTGGGTAAAAATAGCCAAGTGTTCAATCAAGGTGATCTGCGCAGCATGAATGTAGTTCAGGTCGGTGATCGTACGCGTGTTGTTTTGAACCTTGTTCGGAACATGAACTATAAGACGCGCCTGGATGGCAAGGCTCTCTACGTTACGCTCTCGCCGATTGAGCGTCTAACTGATTCGGCGGCACAGCATACGACACGGTTTGCAGAAGAAAGCTTGGTAGGCTCCAGGCATGCCGTCAATGATGTGGTATTCCGTCGCGGTAAGGATGGAGAGGGCCGCATTGTTGTTGATTTGAGCGATAGCGGAACTGGTATCGATATTCGGCAACAGGGGGCTAACCTGATTGTTGACTTCATGAAGGCAACTGTGCCGGACCGCTTGCGTCGCAAGCTTGATGTCACCGATTTTGCAACTCCTGTGATGTCCGTTGAGACCAAAGCATTTGGCGATAACGTCCGGATGATTATCTCTCCCAAGGGATTGTGGGAGCATAACGCTTACCAGAGCGACAATCAGTTCATCGTGGAAGTAAAACGGGTGATAGAGGATCCAAATAAGCTGGTTCAGGGGTCGAAGGTTGGATACCAGGGGCCGCGTGTCAGCATCAACTACCAGAATGGTGACGTCCGTGCCTTGTTGCGACTAATGGCTGAGGAACTGGGTCTTAACGCGGTAATCAGCGAGACGGTGACGGGAACGACGACACTGGTCTTGAAAGATGTGCCAGCCGATCAGGTGATAGACATCATCTTCCAGCAAAAGGGATTGGATATGCGCAAAAAGGGCAATATCATCATGATTGCCCCCCGCGATGAAATTGCTACCCGCGAAAAACTGGAATTTGAGTCGAAGCAACAAATCAGCGAACTGGAACCGCTGAAGCTTGAGCAATTCCAGATGAATTACCAGAAAGCTGCTGATGTTGCTAGGTTGCTTGCGGGGCTTCCCCCTGCAGGTACGGCTGGTTCCGCTGCTGCAGCTCCTGTGCCCGGTGTGAATATGGCAGCGACCATTGCGGCTCAGCGCATTCTCAGCAAGCGAGGGAGTGCCGTTGCTGATCCCATGTCGAACATCCTGTTTGTAAACGATATTCCCTCTAAGCTCGAAGAGATTCGTTCCTTTATTGCTGCGATTGATATTGGAGCGCGCCAGGTTCTCATCGAGGCTCGAGTTGTTGAGGCAAATGATTCCTTCAATCGTGACCTGGGTGTAAAGCTTGGCTTTATCAATTCGCAAGCATCTCAGTTGGGCGGAAGCGGCGTCTATCTGGCCGGTGGGAAGATGACCCCGGCCGTAACCACCACAACCTCTACTACGCCCGCAACGTTGATTCAAAATCCCATGCTCGGTGTGAATCTTCCGACGACAGCGACTAGCGGTGGTACGTTGGCGCTTTCACTCTTTAATGCTTCCGTGTCCCGCATCCTTCAGCTTGAATTGACTGCTTTGGAAAAGGATGGGGTTGGGAAAATTATTTCCAGTCCGCGGGTGATCACTGCCAATAACGTCAAGGCGAAAATTGAAGACGGCACAGAAATTCCTTATGTCACAATTCAGTCTGGCTCAGGGGGGGCTCCTACATATACAGTCAATTTCAAGCCCGCCAAGTTGTCTTTGGAGGCCACGCCTCAAATTACCCCTGAGGGCACCGTTAGAATGATTCTGGTTGTTAAAAAAGAGGAGCCGGATTGGGAGCGGGCGATTGAGGTTGGAGGCTTCAGAAATCCACCAATCAAGAGTTCGATTGTGGAAACCAGTGTTGTTGTCGAAAATGGAGGTACCGTCGTAATTGGTGGCGTATTTGTAACCAAGAGCAGTGACACGGTCAGCAAGATCCCTATGTTGGGCGATATTCCGGTCCTTGGTTGGTTATTTAAGACCAAGAGCGAGGCTATTGATCGCCGCGAACTATTGATATTTATTACTCCGCGCTTGATGTCTGACAAGATGCGCTTTGATTGATTATTTGCTCGGGTAAGTTAATGGGGCCGGCGATGCCGGCCCCATTTTTTTGTCCCTCATTAAGAGTCAGCTAAAATCCACTCGTGGAAAAATGTCGAAATATTTACCTCGTCGGACTGATGGGGGCGGGAAAGACGACGGTTGGGCGTCAGCTTGCCAAGCGTCTGGGCCGCTCATTTCTGGATTCGGATCATGAGATCGTTGCGCGGACGGGTGTGCCAATCCCGACCATCTTTGAAATCGAGGGCGAAGAAGGCTTTCGTCGCCGTGAAGCGCAAACGATTGTTGAAGTCACTGAGGCGAGAGGCATAGTGCTTGCCACTGGCGGCGGAGTCGTGATCAATCCTGATAACCGCCGGCGCCTGCATGAGACAGGATGGGTGGTCTATCTGGATGTGCCGCCTGCGCTGCTCTATGAGCGAACTCGTCATGATCGTAATCGCCCCTTGCTCAATGTGCCCGACCCCATGGCGCGGCTGGAGGAACTCTACGCGGCGCGTGATCCTCTATATCGGGAGATTGCGCACATCGTGGTCGATGGTTCGCATCTGGTTGCGTCAGGCATCGTCCAGCACCTACTGAGAGAATTTAACCGCTTATGCAAACAATGACCCAAACACTCAATGTTGCCCTGGGAGAGCGTTCTTATCCCATCCATATTGGCTGCGGGATACTCTCTCGAGTCGATTTGATCGTGCCCCATATCAAGCAAAAGAAGGCTGTCATCGTGACCAACAGCACGGTGGCGCCGCTCTACCTGGAAATGCTACGGTCAGCCCTTGAAAAAGGCGGAATTTCAGTTTTGCCGGTGATTTTGCCGGATGGTGAGCAATACAAGACCTGGGAAACGCTGAGCCTTGTATTTGATGCATTGCTCGGCGCCAAGTGCGAGCGGAATACGACGCTCATTGCCTTGGGCGGTGGTGTGATCGGCGATATGGGTGGGTTTGCCGCGGCGTGCTATCAGCGGGGTATGCCCTTCATCCAGGTGCCGACAACCTTGCTTTCCCAGGTGGATTCCTCCGTTGGTGGAAAAACAGCCATTAACCATCCCTTGGGCAAGAATATGATTGGTGCCTTCTATCAGCCGAAGTTGGTGCTGGCCGACCTCTCGACGCTGGATACCTTGCCGGATCGCGAACTGAGAGCGGGTTTGGCGGAAGTCATTAAATATGGACTGATTCGCGATCCCGAGTTCCACGATTGGCTCGATGCCAACATGGACAAGTTGCTGGCCAGGGATAAGGAGGCGCTGACCTATGCCGTGCATCGCTCATGTGCCAACAAGGCCGAGGTGGTTGCCGCGGACGAGCGTGAAAGCGGCGAACGGGCACTGCTCAATCTCGGCCACACCTTCGGTCACGCGATCGAGACTGGCATGGGGTACGGCGAATGGCTGCATGGCGAAGCGGTCGCTGCCGGCACGCTAATTGCCTCCGAATTATCGTGCCGTATGGGCTGGATCGATGCCGGCGATGTTGCGCGTATCGAACAGATATTTGTTCGCGCAGGTTTGCCGACCGTCAGTCCGGCTCTTGGTGTAGATCGATACCTCGAATTGATGAGCCACGACAAGAAGGTGCAGGACGGCAAGTTGCGACTGGTTCTGCTGCGTGGCATTGGCAAGGCGGTGGTTTCCGATGCTGCCTCGACGGCGCAGATTGCCGCAGCCATTGAGGCCAGATGCACCCAAACGGGGAAAATTTGAGCCGCATTGGGCGGGATTGGTGCATCGCAGCATCTTGAATTGACAGGGGTTTGCCGGTATATTTGATGGTTGCCTCTAATTTTCGTACAGGCCGCAGCGGAAAATATGACGCTCGGCTTTTTTGATCATTGGCCCGTAATCACCGGCCAAGTTATTTGAAGGAACGCGTGTGATGGAACCGGCAGTACCTGAGCAGCAGGGTTTGTACGACCCCGCTAACGAGCACGACGCTTGCGGCGTGGGCTTTGTTGCCCACTTCAAGGGCCAGAAAAGTCATAGCATCGTCGAGCAGGGTTTGTTGATCCTGAAAAATCTCGATCACCGCGGTGCTGTCGGTGCCGACCCGTTGCAAGGCGACGGTGCCGGTATCCTGATCCAGATTCCGGACCAGTTCTATCGCGAGGAAATGGCCAAGCAGGGCGTCGAATTGCCGCCTGCCGGTGAATACGGCGTCGGCATGGTGTTCCTGCCGCAGGAAGCTGCTTCTCGTCACGCCTGTATTGAAGAAATCGAGCGCTCGGTTACGGCCGAAGGGCAAGTTATTCTCGGTTGGCGCGATGTGCCGGTCAATGCCGACATGCCGATGTCGCCGACCGTTCGTGCCAAGGAACCGGTGATCAAGCAGGTTTTCGTCGGTCGTGGCCCCGATGTCTTCGTCACCGACGCACTCGAGCGCAAGCTGTACATCATTCGCCGCCGCGCCGCCAATGCCATCAAGTCGCTGAAGCTCAAGCACGGCCAGGAATTCTACGTGCCGTCCTTCTCGGCGCGCACTGTCAACTACAAGGGCCTGCTGCTCGCCGATCAGGTTGGTGTTTATTACCACGACCTCCAGGACAAGCGCACGGTTTCCGCCCTGGCCCTGGTGCATCAGCGGTTCTCGACCAACACCTTCCCGACCTGGGATCTGGCCCACCCGTTCCGCTACATCGCTCACAACGGCGAAATCAACACCGTGCGCGGCAACGTCAATTGGTTCAAGGCCCGCGAGCAGGCGATTTCCTCGCCGATTCTCGGCGACGACCTGAAGAAGGTCTGGCCGCTGCATTATCCCGGTCAATCCGACTCGGCGTCGTTCGACAATGCGCTCGAACTGCTCGTCATGGGCGGTGGCTACTCGCTGGCCCAGGCCGTCATGCTGATGATCCCGGAAGCCTGGGAAAAGCACACGCAGATGGACGAGAACCGTCGCGCCTTCTACGAATACCATGCCGCCATGATGGAGCCGTGGGACGGTCCCGCCGCCGTGGCCTTCACCGATGGTCGCCAGATCGGCGCGACGCTCGACCGTAACGGCCTGCGTCCGGCCCGTTACTTGGTCACCGATGACGACCTCGTCGTCATGGCTTCCGAATCCGGCGTGCTGCCGATCCCGGAAAAGAAGATCGTCAAAAAGTGGCGTCTGCAGCCGGGCAAGATGTTCCTGATTGATATGGAACAGGGCCGCATCATCGACGATCAGGAATTGAAGAATTCCCTGGCCAATGCCAAGCCTTACCGCGAGTGGATCGAAAAGATCCGCATCAAGCTCGACGAAGTGCCGGCGCCGCAGGAAAAGTGCGCCGCTTCGACGGCTTCCCTGCTCGACCGCCAGCAGGCTTTTGGCTACACCCAGGAAGACGTCAAGGTCATTCTTGAGCCGATGGTCCAGAACGGTGAAGAAGCCACCGGTTCCATGGGTACCGATTCAGCCTTGCCGGTCCTGTCGAGCAAGAACAAGACGCTCTACGCTTACTTCAAGCAGTTGTTCGCCCAGGTGACCAACCCGCCGATCGACCCGATCCGCGAAGAACTGGTCATGTCGCTGGTCTCCTTCATCGGGCCGAAGCCGAACCTGCTCAACACCAACGACATTAACCCGCCGATCCGTCTCGAAGTATCGCAGCCGGTGCTGTCTTGCGCCGACATCGAGAAGCTGCGCAACATCGGGAAGTACACCTCGAACAAGTTCCGTTCCTTCGAACTGGATATCTGCTACCCGGTCGCCTGGGGCAAGGACGGCATCGAAGCGCGCCTGGCCTCTCTGGCGGCTGACGCAGAGGATGCCGTGCGTTCGGGCGCCAACATCCTGATCGTCTCCGACCGCAAGGTCGACGCCGAGCATGTCGCCATCCCGGCCCTGCTCGCCACCTCGGCAATCCACCAGCATCTGGTCAAGAAGGGTCTGCGCACCAGCGCCGGCCTGGTCGTCGAAACCGGCTCGGCGCGCGAGGTTCACCACTTCGCCCTGCTCGGCGGTTATGGCGCCGAGGCGGTGCATCCCTACCTGGCCCTCGAAACCATTGAGGGTTTTGCCAAGGGCGATGCCGAAAAGGCCGAGAAGTACGTCAAGAATTTCATCAAGGCGATCGGCAAGGGTCTGAACAAGGTCATGTCCAAGATGGGCATCTCGACCTACATGTCCTACACCGGCGCCCAGATCTTCGAAGCGATCGGCCTGCAGAAGGACTTCATCGAGAAGTACTTCACCGGCACGCCGTCCAACATCGAGGGCATCGGCGTCTTCGAAGTCGCCGAAGAAGCCATTCGCTTGCACAACGAGGCCTTCTCGGCCGATCCGGTGCTCGCCACCATGCTCGATGCCGGTGGCGACTACGCCTACCGCATCCGCGGCGAAGAGCACGTGTGGACGCCGGATTCGATTGCCAAGCTGCAGCATTCGACCCGCTCCGGCAAGTACGAGACCTACAAGGAATACGCCAAGCTGATCAACGATCAGACCAAGCGCCACCTGACCTTGCGCGGCCTGTTTGAATTCAAGCCGCAAGGCGCGCCAATTGCGCTCGACGAAGTCGAGCCGGCCAAGGAGATCGTCAAGCGTTTCGCCACCGGCGCCATGTCGCTCGGCTCCATCTCGACCGAGGCGCACACCACGCTGGCCATCGCGATGAACCGCATCGGCGGCAAGTCGAACACCGGCGAAGGTGGCGAGGATGCCAAGCGCTTCCAGCCCCTGAAGGCCGGCCAGAAGCTGTCCGATATCGTCGGTGCCTCGCGTATCGAACGCGATTACACTTTCCAGGAAGGCGACTCGTTGCGTTCGGCGATCAAGCAGGTCGCTTCCGGCCGCTTTGGTGTGACCACCGAATATCTGGTCAATGCCGACCAGATCCAGATCAAGATGGCCCAGGGCGCCAAGCCGGGCGAAGGCGGCCAGTTGCCGGGCCACAAGGTGTCCGAATACATCGGCTTCCTGCGCCACTCGGTGCCGGGCGTTGGCCTGATTTCGCCGCCGCCGCACCACGACATCTACTCGATCGAAGACTTGGCTCAGCTGATTCATGACCTGAAGAACGCCAATTCGCGTGCTTCGATCTCGGTCAAGCTGGTGTCGGAAGTCGGTGTCGGCACGGTTGCTGCCGGTGTTGCCAAGGCCAAGGCCGATCACGTCGTGATCGCTGGCTTCGATGGCGGCACGGGCGCTTCGCCGCAGTCCTCGATCAAGCACGCTGGTACGCCGTGGGAACTCGGCCTCTCCGAAACCCAGCAGACGCTGGTCCTGAATCGTCTGCGTTCGCGCATCCGCGTCCAGGTCGACGGCCAGATGAAAACCGGCCGTGACGTCGTTGTCGGCGCGCTGCTTGGTGCCGATGAGTTCGGCTTCGCTACGGCTCCGCTGGTGGTCGAAGGCTGCATCATGATGCGCAAGTGCCACCTGAACACTTGCCCGGTTGGCGTTGCCACCCAGGATCCGGTGCTGCGTCAGCGCTTCTCGGGGCAGCCTGAGCATGTCGTAAATTTCTTCTTCTTCGTTGCCGAAGAGGTCCGCGAAATCATGGCCCAACTCGGTATCCGCAAGTTCGACGACCTGGTCGGCCGCGCCGATCTGCTCGACACCCGCGCCGGCATCGAGCACTGGAAGGCCAAGGGTCTTGATTTCAGCAAGATCTTCTACCAGCCGAACGTGCCTGCCGACGTGCCGCGCCTGCATACCGAAGGCCAGGATCACGGCCTCGAAAAGGCGCTCGATCACAAGCTGATCGAACAGGCCAAGCCGGCCCTGGAAAAGGGTCAGAAGGTCCAGATCGAAACCTCGATCATCAACGTCAACCGTACCTGCGGCACCATGCTGTCGGGCGAAGTCGCCCGCCGCTATGGCCACGCCGGCTTGCCTGACGACACCATCCACGTCAAGCTGACCGGCACCGCAGGTCAGGCCTTCGGTGCCTTCCTGGCCAAGGGCGTGACGCTGGAGCTGACCGGCGAAGGCAACGACTACGTTGGCAAGGGCCTGTCGGGCGGTCGGATCATCATCAAACCGAGCCCGGATTTCCGCGGCGATACGCAACAGAACATCATCTGCGGCAACACCGTGATGTACGGTGCGACCGAGGGTGAATCGTTCTTCGCTGGTGTCGGCGGCGAGCGCTTCTGCGTCCGCAATTCGGGCGCCACGGCGGTTGTCGAAGGCGTGGGCGACCATGGCTGTGAATACATGACCGGCGGTACCGTGGTCGTCCTCGGCATGACCGGGCGCAACTACGCGGCCGGCATGTCGGGCGGCATTTCCTACGTGCTGGACGAAGACGGCGGCTTCAAGCACCGTTGCAACCTCGCTCAGGTCGCGCTGGAAAAGGTCTTGCCGGCTAATCGTCACGCCGCTGGCGAGCCCCTGCATCGCGGCATTGCCGACGAAACGCAGCTCAAGGACATGATCACCCGTCATGCCGAGTACACCGGCAGCGCCACCGCCAAGAAGATTCTCGCCAACTGGGATACCTATCGCGAGAAGTTCGTCAAAGTTTATCCGCACGAGTACAAGCGGGCGCTCACCGAGATGGCCGCTGCTGCACAGAAGGAGGCCGCATAATGGGCAAGCCGACTGGATTCATGGAGTTCGAGCGCCTCGAAGAGGGCTACGAACCGGTCGAAAAGCGCCTGACGCACTACAAGGAATTCGTCCAGACCCTGTCTGACGATCAGGCCAAGACCCAGGGCGCGCGCTGCATGGACTGCGGCATTCCGTTCTGCAACAACGGCTGCCCGGTGAACAACATCATTCCGGACTGGAACGATCTGGTTTACCGCGGCAACTGGAAGCAGGCGCTGGAAGTGCTGCATTCCACCAACAATTTCCCGGATTTCACCGGCCGCATCTGTCCGGCTCCGTGCGAAGCTGCCTGTACGTTGGGCATCAACGCGGCGCCGGTGGGCATCAAGTCGATCGAACACTTCATCATCGACAAGGGCTGGGAAATGGGCTGGGTCGTGCCGCAACCGGCCGCCGTCAAGACCGGCAAGAAGATCGCCGTCGTCGGTTCCGGCCCGGCCGGCATGGCTGCCGCCCAGCAACTGGCGCGCGTCGGCCATGACGTCACCGTGTTCGAGAAGTCCAGCCGGATCGGCGGCCTGCTCGGCTTTGGCATCCCCGACTTCAAGATGAACAAGTCGGTGATCGACCGCCGCGTCGCCCAGATGGAAGCCGAAGGCGTGGTCTTCAAGACCAAGGTCATCGTGGGCGACAAGAACATCCCGGCAGGCATCAACAACGATGCGACCGAAACCGTTTCGGCCGAACAGTTGAAGAAGGATTTCGACGCCGTGATCCTCGCCGCCGGTTCCGAAGTGCCGCGCGATCTGCCGGTGCCGGGTCGTGAGTTCAAGGGCATCCACGCCGCGCTGGAATTCCTGATTCCGCAGAACAAGGAAGTCCAGCAGGGGATCAAGAACCCGATCAACGTCAAGGGCAAGCACGTCGTCGTCATCGGCGGCGGTGATACCGGTTCCGACTGCGTCGGCACCAGCTACCGCCATGGCGCTGCCTCGGTGACACAGTTTGAGCTGATGCCGGCTCCGCCGGCCGAGGAAGACAAGCCGCTTGTCTGGCCGTACTGGCCGCTGAAGATGCGTACTTCGTCGTCGCACAAGGAAGGTGAAACCGTCCGCGAATTCGCCGTCGCCACCAAGGGCTTCGTCGATGACGGCAAGGGCAACGTCAAGGCACTGAAGGCCGTCCGTCTGGAATGGCAGGGTGGCAAGATGAGCGAAGTGGCTGGTTCGGAATTCGAGCTGCCGTGCGATGCCGCCTTCCTGGCCATGGGCTTCACCAACCCGGTTGGCAGCCTGCTTGACGCCTTCGGTGTCGAGAAGGATGCGCGCCAGAACGCCAAGGCAACGACCGATGGCGAAGGTTGCTACAAGACCAACGTCGACAAGGTGTATGCCGCCGGTGACGTGCGTCGTGGCCAGTCGCTGGTCGTCTGGGCGATCCGTGAAGGTCGCCAGGCAGCCCGCGAGGTCGATGCCTTCCTGATGGGTTCGACGACGCTGCCGCGTTAAACCGCAAGCGACTCCGAAAAACCCCGCCGGCCGAGAGGCCCGCGGGGTTTTTCAATTTTGGCCAAAAAAAGCCGCCGACCGTAGCATTCGGCCGCCGGGGGCAGCGTTCAGGCTTCGACAGCCCGCGCCAATCGTGTGAAAATGCATAAATGATCACAAGGGGGACATATGTCGGCTGATCTGCAACCTGCGCTGCAGGTGACGACTCCGAGCGGAACGCTCGACGGGCACATGCTGCTCATTCTGGCCATCATGGTTGTCGCTGGCGTTCTCGGCGGCATCGCCAACTACTTCCTGGCCGACCGGCACGGCGAACCGGTCCGCCGCGACTGGGTCAAGTACCCGGTGTTTGGCGTCGTCGCCGCGCTGACCGTGCCGCTGTTCCTGAACATGATTTCCAGTACCCTGCTCGAAGGGGCGCGGACCAAGCCGGTCGATTTCTACGTCTTCGCCGGCTTCTGCCTGATCTACGTCGTTGCCTCGCGTCGCTTATTTGAGAATATGGTGCAGCGCCTGATGGGTCAGATCGACCAGGTTCGTCGCGATGTTGGCCACTTGAAGCAGCAGAAGCGTGAAGAACCCGTCATTGCGGCCAAAGCGGAGCCAGAGCCGATCAGGCTGGCCGAGCTGGACCCCAAGGAAGTGCTTTCCTACAACGACGTCGAGATCCTTCGGGCGCTAGCCGAGGAAAGCTTTGTCTACGGCAATCTGGTCGCCATTTGCGAGAGCACCGGCCTGGCCCGCGATTTCGTCAGCCAGCGCCTGACCATCATGAAGGCGATGGGGGTCATCGAAACCCGCATCAACGACAAGAATGTCCTCCATTGGATCGTTTCGGCGCGCGGCAAGGCCGTGCTCAACGATATTCTCGGCGGACAGGAGCAGAAAAAGATCGCCTGAACCCCACCGGCCGAACGGCCGACATCAATTTGAAGAAATCGCCATGAACATCGTCATTCTCGCTGCCGGCCAAGGCAAGCGCATGCATTCCAACCTGCCCAAGGTGCTCCACCCGATCGCCGGCAAGCCGCTGGCCCAGCATGTCATCGACACCGCCCGCCAACTCTCCCCGGAAAAGCTGATCGTCGTCTATGGCCACGGCGGTGACATGGTCCGCTCGACGCTGGCCGCCGCCGACCTTGCCTGGGCCGAGCAGGCGCAGCAACTGGGCACCGGCCACGCCGTCGCCCAGGCCGTGCCGGAACTTGGCGCGGCGGCGCAGACGCTGGTTCTCTACGGCGACGTGCCGCTGACCACCGTGGCGACGCTGAAGCGCCTGCTGCAGGCCGGCAAGGACGGCCTGTCGGTGCTGACCGTCGACCTGGCCAACCCGACCGGCTACGGCCGGATTGTGCGCGATGCGGCGGGCAACATGGTCAGCATCGTTGAGGAAAAGGATGCGACGGCCGAACAGAAGACGATTCGCGAGGTCAATACCGGCATCATGGCGATTCCGACAGCACGTTTGGCCGACTGGCTGGGCAAATTGAAGAACGACAACGCGCAGGGCGAGTACTATCTGACCGACATCGTCGCGCTGGCGGTGGCCGAGGGCCTGCCGGTGCGCACGGCGCAGCCCGAGGGTGAATGGGAAGTGCTCGGCGTCAACAGCAAGGTCCAGCTGGCCGAACTGGAACGCCAGCACCAGCGTAACCTGGCCGACCAGTTGCTGGTCGCCGGCGTCCGTCTGGCCGATCCGGCACGGATCGACATCCGTGGCACGCTGGCCCATGGCCGCGACGTCGCCATCGATGTCGGCTGCGTCTTCGAGGGTGGGGTCGAACTGGGCGATGCCGTCGAAGTCGGTCCCTACTGTGTGCTGAAGAACGTCAAGGTCGGCGCCGGGACACGGATTGCCGCCTTCTGCCATTTCGAGGATGCAGTGATCGGGCCGGACGGCGTGCTCGGCCCCTACGCCCGCCTGCGTCCGGGGAGCGAACTCGGGCCAGAGGTCCATATCGGCAACTTCGTCGAGGTCAAGAACAGCAAGATCTCCGCCCAGTCCAAGGCCAACCACCTGGCCTACATCGGCGACGCCGAGATCGGCCAGCGCGTCAATGTCGGCGCCGGCACGATCACCTGCAACTACGACGGCGCCAACAAGCACAAGACGATCATCGAGGACGACGTGTTCATCGGTTCCGACACGCAACTGGTGGCGCCGGTCACGGTCGGTCGCGGGGCGACGCTGGGCGCCGGGACGACGCTGACCAAGAATGCGCCGCCCGATGCGCTGACCGTATCGCGGGCCAGGCAATTGACCTTGCCCGGCTGGGCCCGCCCGCAAAAGGTGAAAAAGTAATGGACTGGGGCTTCATCATCTTCGCGGTCGTGTCGACCGTGTCGCTGGCGGCCGGCGGCTTGCTCTTGCTGATCGGCTACATCGCCACCATTCCCGCCGCCTTCAGTTTCGGCCTGAAGACGGGGTTGCCCGTGCTGCTGCTGCCGGTCATCGGGCCGGTGTGGTTCGCGTTGAGCCATGGCCCGGAATTTCGCCGCGCCGCGGTCCAGCTGATTGCCGGACTGGCGCTGGTGGCGCTGGCCGGTGGGCTGATCGCCGGGTTGGGGCCGCATTTTGCCGAGAAGATGGTGGCCGAAATGATCGAGGCTGAAAAAAACCGTTGATTCGCTGCTGATTTATTGCTCAGGGAGAAGAAGATGTCCAAGTACACCACCGAGACGCTCCGTTCCGTTGCATTGGTTGGCCATGGCGCCGCCGGCAAGACCAGCCTGGCCGAGGCGCTGCTGTTCGCGACCGGCACGATTCCCGCCAAGGGCAGTGTCGACAAGGGCAACACCGTTGCCGATTTCGACGCCCAGGAAAAGGAAGCCGGCCACTCCCTGACTTCAGCCGTGGTCAATTTCGGCTACGAAGACACGCACGTTCACCTGATCGATACCCCGGGCTACCCGGATTTTTCCGGCCAGGCCATCGCCGCGCTGGCCGGCGTCGATACCGCGCTGATCGTCATCAACGCCCAGACCGGTGTTGAGCTGATGACCGAGCGCATGATGCGCCACGCCGCCGAGCGCAAGCTGTGCCGGATGATCGTGATCAACAAGATCGATGCCGACAACCTCGATCTGCCCGGCCTGGTTGCCGACATCCGCGAGCGCTTCGGCAAGCAGTGCATGCTGCTCGACCTGCCGGCCCATGATGCGGCCGATGTCGTCGAAGTGCTTGAACATGACGCCGGCGATGCCGATTTCGAGTCGGTGGCCGCCGCCCACCGGGCGCTGATCGACCAGATCGTCGAGGAGGACGAGGACATGCTCGCCCAGTACCTCGAAGACGGCGCCGACCCGAGCGCCACCGCGCTGCATGCGCCGTTCGAGAAGGCGCTGCGCGAAGGCCACCTGATCCCCATCCTGTTCACCTCGGCGCGCACTGGCGCCGGGATCAAAGAGTTGCTGCACGTGCTGGCCTCGCTGGCCCCGAACCCGGCCGAGGGCAACCCGCCGCCGTTCTACAAGGGCGAGCCGGGCGACAAGACGGAGCCTTTCGACGCCGAGCCGGATGCTGCCAAGCATGTGCTGGCCCACGTCTTCAAGGTCGTTGCCGACCCTTACATGGGCAAGATCGGCATCTTCCGCGTCCATCAGGGCACGGTCAGGAAGGACGCGCAGTTGTTCGTCGGCGACGGCAAGCGACCGTTCAAGGTCGCCCATCTCTACCAGTTGCAGGGCAAGGACACGGTCGAAGTCGACGAACTGCTGCCGGGCGACATCGGCGCCATTGCCAAGGTCGATGAAATCGAGTTCGACTGCGTGCTGCACGACTCGCACGACGAGGACCATATCCACCTGGTGCCGCTCGAATTTCCCAAGCCGATGGCTGGGCTGGCCGTCGAGACGAAGAAGAAAGGCGACGAACAGCGCCTGTTCGACATCCTCGGCAAGCTGGCCATGGAAGACCCGACCTTCGTCGTCGAACGCCACCCGACCAGCAACGAGACGGTCATCCGCGGCCTGGGCGAAATCCACCTGAAGGCCAAGCTGGCGCGCATGGCCGGCCAGTACAAGCTGGAAGTTGATACCAAGCCGCCGCGCATTCCCTACTGCGAGACGATCACCGCGCCGGCCGAGGCGATGTACCGGCACAAGAAGCAGTCGGGCGGCGCCGGCCAGTTTGGCGAGGTGCACCTGCGCATCGAGCCGAAGGGGCGCGGCGAGGGCTTCGAGTTCGTCGATGCGGTGAAGGGCGGCGTCATCCCCGGCGTCTTCATGCCGGCGGTCGAGAAGGGCGTGCGTCAGGCGCTGGAAGGCGGCGTCGTCGCCGGCTATGCGGTCGACGATCTGAAGGTGACGGTATTCGACGGCAAGACCCACGCCGTCGACGGCAAGGAGGTCGCCTTCACCATCGCCGGGCGCAAGGCGGTGATCGAGGCCATTCGCGGCGCCAAACCGATCGTGCTGGAGCCGATCGTCAACATCGAGATCGTCCTGCCGGAAGGCGCCATCGGCGACCTGACCGGTGATTTGTCCAGCCGGCGCGGTCACATCACCGGCACTGACGGGCGCGGTCACGGCATGGCGGCGATTACCGGGGAAGTGCCGCTGGCCGAGTTGAACGACTACCAGTCACGGCTGAAGTCGCTGACCGGCGGCCAGGGCAGCTACACCATCGAGTTCGCCCGTTACGCCGCCGTGCCGCCGAACATCCAGCAGCAGCTGGCCAGCAAGTTCCAGTTGCACGACGAAGACGAGTAAAGCGCCAGGAATCGACCGAATGCTACGGTCGAAGGCAAAAAAGGGCCGAAATTGAAATTCGGCCCTTTTTCATTGCTGTCGAAATCCGGGATCAGTTCTGTCCCAGGGCGGCCTTGATCCCGTCGAGCACCTGATTCAGCTCGCTTTCAAATTGCGCCAGCCGCTCGTTGGCCTCCGGGCTGCCGGTCTTGATCGCCTGTTCCAGCAGCGCCGCCTGCTCGGCGACGCCTTTGGCGCCGACCATGCCGCCCGTGCCTTTCAGGCTGTGCGCCTGGCGGGCGGCTGCATCGCTGTCGCCGACGGCGAGCGCCTGGCGGATGCGTCCGGCTTCGCCGACAAAGCGGGCATGGAAGTCGCGCAGCACCTTTTCGTATAAGGCTTGCCGGTTGAGCATGCGGCGCAGGCCGTCGGCGACGTCGATGCCGGGAATGTCCGGAATGCCCGTGGCGGCCGCTGTCGGCGTTGTCGGCACCGGCGCGCCCGCGGCCTCGTCGGCCGCCGGCCGTGCCGGGCGGTAGCGCTGGATGATGGCGATCAGCTGCGGCGGTTCGATCGGCTTGGTCAGGAAGTCGTTCATGCCGGCGGCCAAGGCTCGCTGGCGCTCTTCCTCGAAGGCGTGGGCGGTCAGCGCGATGATCGGGATGTCGGCCCGCACCTGGCCGGCGCGGATGCGGCGCGCCGCCTGCAGGCCGTCCATTTCGGGCATCTGGATGTCCATCAGGATCAGGTCGATTTCGTCGCGGTGGTTTTCCAGCAGCTGCAGCGCCAGCGCGCCGTTGTCGGCGACCTCGACCGTGGCGCCCAGCGATTCGAGCAGGTCGCGCATGATCAGCTGGTTGGTCGGCACGTCCTCGGCAACCAGCAGGCGCACGCCGGCCAGTGGTGCCGACTTGGCCGGCTCGGCCGATTTCACCGTGGCGCGATGCTGGAGATTGGCCAGCACCTCGCTGATGCGGGCGGCGGTGACCGGCTTTTCCATGACGTCGTCGAAGTCGTCCAGGGCATGGCGGAAGCGCGCCGTGTGGATGTTTTCGGCGGTCACCATGATCAGCTTGGTCGCCTGGTTCTGGCCTGAGCGGATGTGTTGGGCAAGGGCCAGGCCATCCATGCCCGGCATGTTGAGGTCTACCATGATGCAGTCGAACGGGGCGCCGGCCGAGTCGCGCAGCGCGGCCAGCGCCGCCTCGCCGGAATCGACGGTGCGGACCAGGCAGCCGTTCTTGGCAAGCAGGCGCTCCAGGACGCTGCGCGCCAGGTCGTTGTCGTCGACCACCAGCACCCGATAGCCGGGCAGGGCGGGGAAAGCCGGCGGGCTGTTCTCGACGCCGAGAACGACGTGGAAGGCGAAGGTGGACCCGGCCTGGGGCCGGCTCTCGACCCGGATGTCGCCGCCCATCAGTTCGATCAGGCGCTTGCAGATAACCAGGCCGAGGCCGGTGCCGCCAAATTTGCGGGTCACCGAACTGTCGCCCTGCGAGAAGGCCTGGAACAGGTTGGCCAGTTGTTCGGAGGTCATGCCGATCCCGGTATCCTGGACCCCGAATTCAAGTTCGACGCGCCCTTCCTCGGGTAGCTTGGCGTTGACGAAAACGGTGACCGAACCCGCGGCGGTGAACTTGATGGCATTGCTGACCAGGTTGATCAGCACCTGCGACAGGCGCAGGGCGTCGCCGCGCAAGGCCGGCGGGACATCCGGCGAGACGACGTATTCGAGGATCAGGTTTTTCTCCTGGACGCGGGTACGGACCAGGTTGGAGAGATTGTCCAGCACGTCGTCGAGACGGAAGGGGGCATCCTCGATCGGCATCTGGCCGGCGTCGATCTTCGAGAAGTCGAGCACGTCGTTGACCACGGCCAGCAGCAACTTGCCGGCCCCTTCGATGCGGCGGACGTATTCCTGTTCGCGCGGGCTGAGCTTGCTCTGCGTCAACAGGTAGGCCAGACCGATCACCGCATTGAGCGGCGTGCGGATTTCGTGGCTCATGTTGGCCAGGAAGTCGGCTCGGGTCCGCGACAGGGATTCGGCTTCCTGGCGGGCATCCTCGCGCATCATCGCCAAGTTGCGCTCGCGTTCCGATTCGAAGGCGAGGCGGGTCTGCATGCACTCTAGTCCCTGAACCAGCTTGCCGATTTCGTCGTTGCCCCGGACATCGAGATGGGATTCAAAATTACCCGCCGACATTTTCTGGATTGTCGGCAACACCTGTTGGCGCAAGGGGCGGATGACGAAGTTGCGGACCAGGACCAGGATGACGATGAAGATGGCCGTCGCCATGGCCAGTCCGCCGGCCAGCATCAGCCAGACGACGCGGCGGGAGAAGGCGGTGAGTTCGTCGATGGTCGAACCGCCGGCAACGACCCAGTGGGGCGTCTTGATGGTCTCGAAAATGACCAGCTTTTTCTGGTCGACGGTTTCGCCGGCCTCGATATTTTTCCAGAAGTAGGCAATCTCGCCGGAGGACCGGGCGCCCATCTCGGCGACCAGGCTTCTGCCACCGAGGTCAAGTAGGGTATCGATTTTCTGGTCTTCCTTGTACGGGTGCAGGATCAGTCGCCCGAACTCAGGCCCGGGCGTGGCATTGACGATGTAGTAATAGCCGGAGCTGCCGATCTTCATCGCGCGCAACTGGGATTTCAGCCCAGCCAACTTTTCACCGAGGTCGATGCCGATGACCGTGGCACCCACTACTCGTCCTTTGGCGTCGAGGATGGGGGTGTAGTTGGTCATGTATTCGTGCCCGAACACTCGCGCCGGGCCGACATAACTCCGACCGGCCAGCAGTTCGCGCAAGGCGGGATGGTCGGCAGCAAGCAAGGTGCCGACCGCCGATTCCCCGTTTTCGACATGGGCGGTGGTCATCACGCGCTTCAGGCCGGCGGGCGTGCGGACGAATATAGTGGCCGCGCCGCGCAGGTCGGTCAGGAAGGTTTCGATCGGGTTGCCCAACTTGGGTCGGGGCTGTCCGGTCAGGGCCTCGATGGCGGCCGGCGTTGCCTTGTGCGAGCCGCCCAGTGCCTGCTCAATCCGGTGCGCCAGCAGGTTGGCGTGATCGATGGCATCGCCCCGGGCGCTTTCGATAGTCGAAGCAACGGCCGCGCGGACCAGGCCGACGTCGTGACGAACCCGTTCGCGAGCCTCGTCACCGAGCGTGCGTGACAGGTTGTCGGCGAGTAGCCAGGAGCAAATGCCGAGGATGAGCAGCGCAGCAAGCAGCGAGCTGAGGATCAGCTTGAATTGGATCGGCGCCTCGGCGAAGGCGTGGCGCAGGCTTGCCCAGGGGCCGGCCGGGGCATTGGCTCCGTGGCGAAAAACGACCACGCCCTGACCGCCGCTGCGGATCTCGGCATAGGTCTTTTTAGCCTCGGCAATCTGCGCATCGGTCGGCTTCCAGCGCATCGACATGTAGCCGCAGACTTCGCCGTGTTCCCAGATCGGCGCGACGTGCGCCTCGATCCAGTAGGCATCGCCATTTTTGCAGCGGTTCTGGATGACGCCTATCCACGGGCGTTCGGCGTACAGGTCGTCCCACAAATCGGCGAAGACTTCGGCCGGCATGTCCGGATGGCGCAGGATATTGTGCTGCTGGCCGATCAACTCTTCCCGCGAGTAGCCGCTGATTTCGATGAAATCGGTGTTTACATCGACGATCCGACCATGACGGTCGGCGCGGGAAATGATGACCTGTCCATCCCGCAACTCGATTTCGCGGCCGCTTACGGTCCCGTTGTCGCGCATGCTATCTGGCCCGAATGCCTTAGATTGAAAGGGGTATTACTAAAGATATAATATTTTGGCAAAATTGTTAATTTTGATTACTGATTTGGTGATTTGATTTCAGGCGTTCTTCGCCGCGCCTTCCGCGGCCCGGCCAATTTCGGCCGGCTCGAACAGCGAACGGATGACGACCCGGCGGATTTCCGGATGGTCCGGTACCGCGTACATCACGTCGGTCATCATCTCCTCAAAAATGCCGCGCAGGCTGCGTGCGCCCGCTTTGTACTCGATCGCCAGTTCGGCCATCTGGTGAAAGACCCTGGGCTCGATCTGAAGTTCGACCCCGTCGGCAGCCAGCATGGCCCGGAACTGCCGGTAGATGGCGTTCTTCGGTTCGGTCAGTATGCGCACCAGCATGTCTTCGGAAAGCTCATGCAGGCGGGTGACGACCGGCAGGCGGCCGGCGAATTCAGGGATCAGGCCGAACTCCAGCAAGTCGGTCGGTTTGACGCGGGCGTTCAGGCGTTCGAGGATTTTCTGGTCGTCGCCGGCGGTGGTCGAGATGAAGCCGAAGGTGTGCGTTTTGGTCAGGATGTGGTCGAGCCCGACAAAAGCGCCGCCGCAGATGAACAGGATCTGCGTGGTGTCGATCAGGCGGCCGTCCTTGAGCTTGACCGGGGCGCCCTCCATGATCTTGAGCAGCGCGTGCTGGACGCTTTCGCCGGAAGTGGCGCGGGCTTGCCCGCCGATAGCCTTCAGTTTGTCGACCTCGTCGACGAAGACGATGCCGCGCTGGGCGCGGGCCAGGTCGCCGTTGGCCCGGTCGACCAGGCGGTGCAGGATGGCCTCGATCTCGTCGCCGACAAACTGCGTCTGGGCCAGCGAAGTGGCGTCGACGGTGACGAAGGGCAGGTCGAGAATGCGGGCCAGGGTTTCGCAGAGCAGCGTTTTGCCGGTGCCGGTCGGGCCGATCAGCAGGATGTTGCTTTTGGTCAGTTCGACGGAATTGATGGCCGCGTTGGCCGTCATGCGCCGGAAATGGGCATAGACGGCGACGGCCAGCGTGCGCTTGGCAGCCTCCTGACCAATTACGTGTTCATCGAGGCGCTGGACGATTTGACTGGGCTTTAACTGGGCGGGCATCGGAGTCTCCGGGGTTTGCCGAATCTCAGGATGCTAGTCGCCTCGATGACATTTCGCCAGTGAAACCCCGTGCCGTTGTTTATGACTTGTGGATGATTTAAAAAATATGAATTATTTAACAATATAATCATGCGGTTATCATTTATGATGATATTTTTGCCGGGCTTGCCCATGGCGTGTCATGTGCGCCCGTGAGCCGGGCGTTGGTGAAGTTTAAGGAAGGCAGATGCAGACGAACCCATCGAACGGCGTCCCCGGCTTGCTCGGCAAGTTGGGGAAACTGACCTCAATCCGCGATACGGAATTGCTCGAACAAAGCTTGCTGCGGACTTTGGGGCCCTTGCTCGGTGTCCTCGATACGGCGCTTTATCGGACGGATGACGGGACGACGATCGCCCGGGTAATTCATCATCACCGCTCGCAGGTGATCGACGTCAGTGGTGTGGCGCGTCTGGTCGAACGCACCGAAGTGCTGACCAACCTTGCGGAAGGGATGCCGGAGGCGATGTCTCTGGTGGCGAGCGTGGGCTTGCTGGGCAAACCTTGCACCCGCAAGTTGGGTACCGAGATGTTGATTGCCTACCCGATGTTCGGCGACGGCGAAATCTGCGGCTACTTTGTCTTTCAGCGTGACCGCGAGGTGTCGCCGACCGAGGACACGATCATTCGCGGCGTGCTGGAGGTCTTTTCCAATTACTACACCTTGCTGGATGTCAGCCAGCGCGATCGTCTGACCGGCTTGCTCAATCGACAGGCGCTGGAGGGGAGTTTCGACCGCATCTGGAATGCATTGAACCATCCCGGCCCGGTCAACGAAAAACACGGTGACCGGCGTAGCTCGCAACCGACTCGCTATTGGTTGGCGGTCATCGATATTGATAACTTCAAAAAAGTTAACGATGAATTCGGCCATATGGTCGGCGACGAGGTTCTGCTGCTTGCCTCGCGCCTGATGGGGCTCACCTTCCGGGCCACGGATCTTCTCTATCGCTATGGCGGTGAGGAATTTGTCGCCATCGTCTCGGCAGCCGACGAGGTGATTGCCAAGGCAATTTTCGAGCGCTTGCGTTCGTCGATAGAGGCTTACCACTTCCCGCGTGTCGAGAAACTGACGGTCAGTCTCGGTTACAGCCAGATTGCCACCGACCTGCTGCCGGTCGAGGTATTGAGCCGGGCGGACCGCGCGCTTTACCAGGCCAAGGAAGATGGCCGCAACCGCGTCTACAATTTTCAACATCTCGTCCAGGCCGGTGTTTTCGAGGAAACGAGCTATATCGAGCCGGAGTTGTTCTAAACGCCGCATTTCGGATGGCAACATCCGGCCCGGAAGGTAAAATGCCGCTTTCTCCGCCGCCGGTACCCATCATGCTGCAGAAACTCACCAATTTCCCGGGAATTCAGGGGCCAGTCGTCACCATCGTGATGGACGGCTACGGCCTGCCCAAGACCGACGTCGGCAGCGCCATCGCCGCCGCCCGTAAACCGACGCTCGACCGCCTGTTCGCCGATTACCCGAACATCCGCCTGCGTGCCCACGGTACGGCGGTCGGCATGCCGTCCGACGACGACATGGGCAATTCGGAAGTCGGCCACAACGCCATCGGCGCCGGCCAGGTGTACAGCCAGGGCGCGGCGCTGGTCGCCAACGCCATCGCCGAAGGGGCGATCTGGCAGGGCGAGGCCTGGCGGCAGATCGTCGCCGGCGCCAAGGCTGGACGCGGCGTCGTCCATTTCATCGGCCTCTTTTCCGACGGCAATGTGCACAGCCACATCGATCACCTGCGGGCGATGGTCGTCCAGGCCAAGGCCGAGGGCGTCAAGACGGTGCGTATCCACGCCCTGCTCGACGGTCGCGACGTGCCGGAAACCAGCGCGCTGGACTACGTCGTGCCCTTCGAGGCCTTTCTGGCTGGGATCAGCGACGCCGGTTTCGATGCCCGCATCGCCTCCGGCGGCGGCCGGCAGTTCATCACGATGGACCGCTACGACGCCAACTGGGCGATGGTCGAGAAAGGCTGGCAGACGCATGTGCTCGGCCGCGGCCCGCAGTTCGCCAACGCCACCGAGGCGGTCAATGGTCTGCGCGAACGCCACCCGGGCACCATCGACCAGGATCTGCCGGAATTCGTCATCGCCGACGAGGGCGAGCCGATCGGCACCATCGAGGACGGCGATTCGGTCGTCTTCTTCAATTTCCGCGGCGACCGCGCCATCGAGATCAGCCGCGCCTTCGAGGAAGCGGCCTTCGACAAGTTCGACCGCGTCCGCATGCCGAAGGTGATCTACGCCGGCATGCTGCAATACGACGGCGACCTGAAGCTGCCGGCCCGCTTCCTGGTCGCCCCGCCAGCGATCAAGGACACCAGCGGCGAATGGTTCGCCAAGTCCGGCATTGCCCAGTTCGCCTGCTCGGAAACGCAGAAGTTCGGCCACGTCACCTATTTCTGGAATGGCAACCGTTCCGCCAAGTTCGATGGCGAAACCTGGCTGGAGGTGCCGAGTGACGTGGTGCCCTTCGAGCAGCGGCCGTGGATGAAGGCGGCCGAAATCGCCGATGCGATGATCGCCGCGCTGCAGTCCGGCCAGTACAAGACCTTGCGCTGCAACTTCGCCAATGGCGACATGGTCGGTCACACCGGCAATTTCGAGGCGGCGCGGATCGCTGTCGAGGCGGTCGACCTGTCGCTGGCTCGCGTGCTGCAGGCGGTCGATGCGGCCGGCGGCGTGGCGCTGATCACGGCCGACCACGGCAACGCCGACGAGATGTTCGAACTGGACAAGAAGACCAAGCAGCCGGCGCAGAATCCCGACGGCTCCTTCAAGGCCAAGACGGCACACACGCTGAACCCGGTGCCGCTGATCCTCTACGACAACGTCAGCGGCGGCAAGCTGGGCCTGAAGCAGACCGAAACGGCCGGCCTGTCGAACATCGCCGCCACCGTCGCCAACCTGCTCGGGCTGGAAAAGCACGCCGCCTGGGACGACAGCGTGCTGGACATCCGCTAAGCCGAACCGGCTCCGCCAAAACGGGCGCCCCGCCGAAAGGCCGGCGCCCGTTTTTGCTGTTGTTTGCCATCGACCCTGGGGCCAGCCTTTGTTTCTATGGTCGTAGCATTTGGCCGGCCAGACCCAATCTGGCTTATTTGGCGTTTCGCTCGCGCACGATGGGCGGCACGAACTTGACCGAGAAGCGCCAGCCGTCGGCCGTCGCCTTGAGGAGCAGCGACTTCGAGTTGGCGCCGTCCTCGAAAGCCGGCTCTTCACCGAGCAGTTCGATGGCGCCGATCCCCTTGATGACACAGGCGCCGGGTAGCGTGACAAAGGCCGATTCGGCGGCGACCAGCACGAACTGGCCTTCCTTCGATTCGGAACAGGACAGGCCCTTGGGTACGCCGGCCGGGTCGCTCTTCCAGGTTTGGCGCAGGGCGTCGAGCGCCTTGGCCAGGTCGTCGGTGATCCTCACGGCCAGCGTGACTTCGCGGGATTTTGCGTGGCTCATTCAAAGGCCTCTTGTTGGCATTGGCGGCTCAGATCCAGAACTGCCAGTAGTCGATGCCGAGCATCAGCAGGATCGGCAGGTAGGGAAAAGCCACCGTCGGACGGCAGGCGCTGAGGACATAGGCGGCGATCAGCGCGCCGCCGCCGGGCCGGCCGGCGGTCCATTCGGTGTGCAGTTGCATCGGCATGTTTGAGGGTTGCAGCTTGCCAAGCATGGATTCGACGCGGAGCAAGCGCTCACTCAAGCGTGCCTGATAGGTCTTGAAAATGCCCTCCAGCCCCCAGCAGAGCAGCACTGCGAAAGCGATCCAGAGCAGGGGCAGGCTAAACGCCAGTCCGCCGATGCAGAGGGTCAGGCCGGCCAGCTTGATGAGCAGGGCGTTCTTCTCGTGCTGCTCATGGTTGTTCTGCAGGGTTTGCCATTCCTGGCCCAACAGGTTGCTGTCCATCTGCGCTGTCCTCGGATGCCGGTGATAAGGCGCCAAGGATAGCCGCTTGGCGGCCGATACTTCGCCTTTTTCGATGATTCCCTGAAGATCGGCGGGGTGGTTCGATAATGCGAGGACCCATAAAATGGGCGCCTGTTTGTTTGCCCGGATGCCCCCATGCCCGAATTCCTGCTCTCCCCCGAAATCTGGATCGCCTTTTTCACGCTGACCGCGCTGGAGCTGGTGCTCGGTATCGACAACATCATTTTCATCTCGATCCTGGTCGACAAGCTGCCCCGCGAGCAGCAGGAACTGGCCCGCCGTATCGGCCTGTTTCTCGCCATGTTCATGCGTATCGCGCTGCTGCTGGTGCTGTCGTGGATCGTCGGCCTGACCGAGCCGGTACTGACGCTGTTCGGCGTCGGCATTTCCGGGCGCGACATCATCCTGATCGCCGGCGGCCTGTTCCTGATCTGGAAGAGCACCGGCGAGGTGCACCAGCTGCTCGAAGGCGAGGAGGGCAGCGAATCGGCCAAGGTCGCGTCGAGCTTCGCCGGGGTCATCGCCCAGATCATCGTCATCGACCTCGTCTTCTCGCTCGACTCGATCATCACCGCGGTCGGCATGGTCAGCCAGGTTGGCGTGATGATCGCCGCCGTCGTCGCCTCGGTCGGCCTGATGATGCTGTTCGCCCGCCACATCGGCGAATTCGTCTCCAACCATCCGACGATCAAGATGCTGGCCCTGTCCTTCTTGGTCGTCGTCGGCGTCGTGCTGATCGCCGACGGTTTCGGCCACCACGTGCCGAAGGGCTACATCTACTTCGCGATGGCCTTCTCGGTCGGCGTCGAGATGCTGAATATCCGGATGCGCAAGAAGGCGGCCAAGCCGGTCGATCTGCGCGAACCCTACGCCCGCGAGTTCGGCGCCGACTGAGCGAGTGCCGCTGCAACAAAAAACGCCCCGGTATCGGGGCGTTTTGCATGGTGTTGCCGGCTTGGGGTGTTAGCGGCTGCGTGGTTTTCCAGTGCCAGCGGTTTTTGGTTTTTGGCCATTTTTTCCGGCCGACCGTAGCATTCCGCCTTTGCCGCCGCCTCCTGGCTTGCCAGCGCCGCCGGGGCGGCGAGGCGCGGAGCGGGCCGGCGCGTCGTCAAAACCCTCCCAGTTACTCGGCACGCCCTTGCCGCGACCGCCGGCCACCTTCGGTTTTTTCGGCTTCTTCGGTGCCTGCGCAGCGCCGCCGGTCAGCGGTACGCGGTGATCCGGTTCGAAACCGGGTTCCTCGTCACGGCTCAGTGTCTGCTTGATCAGCGCCTCGATGGCACCGAGCAGCGGCGCCTCGTCGGCGCAGACCAGTGAGATCGCCTCGCCGGTGGCGCCGGCCCGGCCGGTGCGGCCGATGCGGTGGATGTAGTCCTCGGCGACGATCGGCAGGTCGTAATTGACCACCTGCGGCAGGTCGTCGATGTCCAGGCCGCGGGCGGCCACGTCGGTGGCGACGAGGATCTGCACTTCGCCGGTCTTGAAGCTTTCCAGGGCGCGCAGGCGGGAGGCCTGCGGCTTGTCGCCGTGGATGGCGTCGGCCTTGATCCGCTTGGCCTGCAACAGGCCGACCAGCTCGTCGGCGCCGCGCTTGGTCTTGACGAAGACCAGCACCTGGCCCCAGTTGCGATCCTTGCGCATGAACAGGAAGAGTTCGGCCTTGCGCTTCTTGTCCACAGGCACGACCCATTGCTTGATCGCCTTGACGGTGCTGTTGCGCGGCGCCACCTCGATGCTCAGCGGATCGCGCAGGCGGCCCTTGGCCAGGCTGCGGATCTCGTCGGAGAAGGTGGCCGAGAAGAGCAGGGTCTGCCGCTTTTTCGGCAGCGCGGCGAACAGGGTGTCGAGTTCGTGGGCGAAGCCGAGGTCGAGCATGCGGTCGGCCTCGTCGAGCACCAGCGTCTGCACCTGCTTGAACTTGACAGCGTTCTGGCTGAACAGGTCGATCAAGCGGCCGGGCGTGGCGACCAGCACATCGACGCCGCGGCGCAGGCGCATCATCTGCGGATTGATGCTGACGCCGCCATAGACGGCGTAACTGCTGACCGCCAGATGCTCACCATATTGCCGGAAGCTGGCATTGACCTGCTCGGCCAGTTCGCGGGTCGGCACCAGGACTAGGGCACGGATGCAGTTACTGCCGACCTTCTCTTCGCTGTCGGCCAGGCGTTGCAGCAGCGGCAGCGCGAAGCCGGCGGTCTTGCCGGTGCCGGTCTGCGCCGCCGCCATCAGGTCGCGGCCGGCCAGCACGGCCGGGATGGCCTGGGCCTGGACCGGCGTCGGCGTTTTATAGCCGAGCGTTTCGAGGGCTTGCAGCAGCGGAGCGGCGAGGCCGAGGGCGGAGAAGGTCATGGGGGATCCGGAGGCGGGCAGGGCCGCCATTTTACCCCGACGCGAATGGCTCAGCGCCGAATCAGGACCAGCCCGCACTCCAGGTGGTGGGTGTAGGGGAACTGGTCGAAAACGGCGGCGGCGGCGATGCGGTGCGTGGCTTGCAGCGCCGTGGCGTTGTCGAACAGCGTCTCCTGGTTGCAGGAAATGTACAGGATGCGGTCGAAGCCGCGGGCCAGATCGAGGGTCGTGTCATCCAGCCCGCTGCGCGGCGGGTCCACGAACAGCGTAGCGTGGCGGAAGGCGTCGAGGTCGATGTCCTTCAAACGCTGGAAGCTTTCGCGGCCAGCCAGCGCGGCGCTGAATTCCTCGCTCGACATGCGAACCAGCGCCACGTTATCGATAGCGTTGGCCTCCATCCCGTAGCGCGCGGCGTTGACCGAGGACTTGCTGACTTCGGTGGCCAGCACCTGCTCGAACAGCGGCGCCAGCGCAAAGGTGAAATTGCCGTTGCCGCAATACAGTTCGACCAGATTGCCGCCGAAGCCGGCAGCCTGGGCGCACGCCCAGGCCAGCATCTGGCGATTCACCCCGGCGTTGGGCTGGGTGAAGCTGCCTTCGCTCTGCTGGTAGCGCAGGTGGCGGCCGTCGATCTCCAGTTCTTCGAGCAGCCAGTCGCGGTCGAGGACGATCTTCTGGCCCTTGCTGCGCCCGATCAGGCGGATGCCGAGTTCGTCGGCCAGGGCGCGGGCGGCGGCCTCCCAGTCGTCGCCAAGGCGGCGATGGTAGATCAGGGTGACCAGCATTTCGCCGCTCAGGGTAGCCAGGAAATCGATCTGGAACAGGCTGCGGCGCAAGATTTCGTTGCCGCGCAGGCGGTCGCGCAGCGCGGGCATCAGCGCGCAGATCGCCTCGGCGGCGGGCGGGAAGGTGTCCAGCGTGATCGGCTGCTTCGGGTTTTCCGGGTCGAACATCGCGTAGTCGAGCGCATCGCCATCGTGCCAGATGCGGAACTCGGCACGCATCCGGTAATGCAGCGGGGCGGAGGCATGGATGGCGACATCGGCGACACCGAGCGGGGCGAAGCGTTGCGCGAAGCCAGCGGCCTTGGCGGCGAGCTGGTCGGGGTAGTGCGCGGGGTCGTAGACGGGCAGGGGCATGGCGGCTATTGGTCGATTCGTGGCTGCGCCGAGGGGGCGGCGGCCGGTGGCGGAGGGCGAAATATACGCCGCTCCGGCGGTGGCGGCGAGGGCTGTCAATCGCTTGCCTGCCGGCGCGCCCGGCAAGGTAGAATCGGCAAAAAAAGTAGAACCGCCAAAAGCTGCGTCTGGAGACAATCCCACCTTGCGACTGACTGTCGACGAGAAGACCGTTCCGCGTATTCATCTGATCGGCACGCTGGTCATCGTCCTGCTGTTGACCCTGGGTCTGGGCAGCTTTTTCTCCTGGCAGCACGTCCAGGAGGAGCGCGAGGCGCTCGCCCGTATCGAGCAGGTGACGAAGCAGCAGATGCGCGGCCGCTTGCAGGTCGAAATGAACAGCGCCCTCGGCTTCATTGACTTTTCGCGCCAGCGCACCGAGGCGCGATTGCGGCAGGCGCTGGTCGAACAGGTCGACAGTGCCGTCCAGCTTGCCGACGCGATTCATCGCCAGGAATCGCCGCGCCGGCCACCGGCCGAGGTCAAGCGGATGATCGTCGAGGCGCTTCGCCCGGTCCGCTTCTTCCGGGGCGGCGGCTACTACTTCATCGGCCAGATGGATGGGCGCTTCGTGCTGCATCCTTTGTCCTCGCAGTTCGAGGGGCAGAACATCGGTGAACTTGAAGACGACACCGGCAATCGCTTCGTGCGCCGGATGGTTGCCGAGGCCGGGGCCGGTCGCCAGGATGGCTTTGTCCACTATCGCTGGTACATCCCCGGCGACCAGAAGCAAATCTCCGACAAGCTCTCCTATGTGCGCCATTTTGCGCCCTATGACTGGTTCATCGGCAGCGGCGACTATCTCTACAAGTGGGAGCAGATGCAGCAGATCGAGGCCCTGGAGTATCTGCGCTCCCTGCGTTTTGGCGGTAGCGGGGCGATCGCTGTGGTCGACCGCGACGGGCGCCTGTTGTCCTGGCCGGAGCAGCCGACGCAGGAGGGCGCACGCGTTGCCGACCTGCCGGCCGAGGCGCGCCGGATGTTCGAACAGGCGCAGGCGCTGGCCGCGCAGGGCGGGGGGTTCCAGAGCCTGGAGCGGGAAGACGCCGCCTCCGGCGACCGGGTTCGGCGGACGGCGGTGGTCGCCCGGGTGGCGCCGTGGGAATGGACGTTGGTGGCGACCGTTGACGACAGCGACATCCAGCTAGCCGTCAGTAATGAGCTGGCCCGTGGCCACAGCGGGGAACTGACCGGGCTGGGCAAGCTGCTGCTGCCGGCCCTGGCGGCACTGGCGCTGGGCCTGCTCGCCTCGTTGCTGTTTTCGCGCTGGTCCAACCGCCTGTTCGTCGCCTACCACCGGCAGAGCGAGGCCCAGCGCAATGCGCTGCGGGCCAGCGAGGACAAGCTGGCGGCCATCCTCGACGGTGTCGAGGCCTATATTTTCATCAAGGGCGCCGATTACACCTACCAGTATGCCAATCGCCGGGTCTGTGAGTTGTTCGGCAAGCCGCCCGAGGAAATCATCGGCAAGGACGACTCGGCCTTTTTCTCCGCCGACAGTCTCGAATCGATCCGCAGCAACGACCGGCAAGTCATCGAGGAGGGCCGGCGGGTGACCGCCGAGGAACTGACGACGACGGCGGACGGGCGGATCAAGAGCGCCTTTCTGGCGGCCAAGATCCCGTTGCGCGACGCTGATGGCCGGATCTACGCCCTGTGTGGCATTTCGACCGACATCACGCTGCGCAAGCAGCAGGAGGCGGAACTGGAGGGCTACCGGGCGGACCTCGAAAAGCTGGTCATGTCGCGTACCTCGGAACTGGCCGAGGCCAAGGAGGCGGCCGAGTCGGCAAGCCGGGCCAAGAGTTCCTTCCTGGCCAACATGAGCCACGAAATCCGGACGCCGATGAATGCCATCATCGGCCTGACCCATCTGCTCGAAAAGGGCGATCTTGGCGCCACGGAACGCCAGCGTCTGGGCAAGATCGACGATTCGGCCCACCACCTGCTCGCCGTGATCAACGACATCCTCGACATTTCCAAGATCGAGGCCGGCCGGCTGGTGCTGGAAGAGCATCTGTTCGCCCCGCAGGAGGTGCTCGCCCAGGTGTTGAGCATGCTGGGCGACAAGGCGACCGAGAAAGGATTGCGCTTGAGTGCGGTGCTGGCGCCCGAGGTGCCGGCCTTCCTGCGCGGCGATTCGGTGCGCCTGGAGCAGACCCTGCTCAATTTCGTCGGTAATGCGATCAAGTTTTCGGAGCATGGCGAAATCTCCGTGCGGGTCGGCATAGCGGCCGACGAGGGGAGCCGGGTGCTGCTGCGGATGGAGGTCGAGGACCAGGGCATCGGCATGACGGCAGAGCAGCAGGGGCGCCTGTTCCAGGCTTTTACCCAGGCCGACGGGTCGACGACGCGCAAGTATGGCGGCAGCGGCCTCGGCCTGGCGATCAACCGGCATCTGGCGCGGATGATGGGCGGCGATGTCGGCGTCGACAGCACGCCCGGTGTCGGCAGCAGTTTCTGGATCACCGCCTGGCTGGCTAAAGCCGAAGCGCCAGCCCCGTCGGCCGAAGTCGAGGCAGGGCGGCCGCTCGAACAGGTCATCGCCGAACGCCATGGCGGCCGGACTATCCTGCTGGTCGAGGACGAACCGATCAACCAGGAAGTGGCCGGCGCCCTGCTCGAAATGGCCGGCCTTTGCGTCGAGCTTGCCGGCAATGGCGCCGAGGCGGTCGAACGCATGGCGGCCGGCGGCATCGACCTGGTGGTGATGGACATCCAGATGCCGGTCATGGGCGGTATCGAGGCGACGCAGCGGATTCGCGCCCTGGCCGGCGGCGCCACGCTGCCGATCATCGCGATGACCGCCAACGCCTTCGAGGAGGACCGGCTGGCCTGTATCGCCGCCGGCATGAACGACCATATCGGCAAGCCGGTCGATCCGGAGGTGTTGTACGCCACGCTGCTGCGCTGGCTGGACGCATCGCCGGTTTCCTGAATTTGGCCCATTTTTCGGGCTGACCGTAGCATTTGTGCTGCCGCCTTTATCCCGGGCATGAATTGACGCAAAATTCCATCATCATCGGCATTGATCTGGAGACTGACATGGCTTTCCACGACGACCTGGCGCTCAGCCTGCAGCGCCGGCGCATCACCCGCCGCCAGGTGCTCTGGCTGCTAGGCGCCAGCGCCCTGTCGGGCTGCGCGGCTTCGCCGGTCGGCGGCGGCTCGATCCTGGTCGGCATGAGCGAGGAAGAGGAGAAGCAGGTCGACCGCGAAGTCGCGCCGCGCCAGTTCTCGCAGGATCTCGGCGCGGTGCAGGATGAGGCGCTCAATCGCTATCTCGGCGAGGTCGGCCAGCGGCTCGACGCCAAGGTGCATCGGCCGCAAATGCCTTATTCCTACCGCGTGCTCAACGCCAATTACGTCAATGCCTACACCTTCCCCGGCGGGGCGATGGGCATCACCCGAGGCATCCTGGTCGAACTCGACAACGAGGCCGAACTGGCCGCCCTGCTCGGCCACGAACTGGGCCACGTCAACGCCCGCCATGCCGCCCGCCGCCAGGGGCAGGCGATGGTCGCCCAGGTGGCGATCAGCGGCGCCAGCATCGTCGGCTCGGCGGTCGGCCTCGGCGGCTTGGCCGACGTCGGCAGCCAGCTCGGCGCTAGCGCGCTGCTCTCCAGCTACTCCCGCGACAACGAGCGTGAGGCCGATGCGCTCGGCCAGGAATACATGGTCCGTGCCGGCTATCCGGCCAGCGGCATGGTCGGTCTGCAGCAACTGCTGGTCGATCAGGAAAAGGCGTCGCCCGGCATGGTCCAGACCATGTTTTCGACCCACCCGATGAGCCGCGAGCGGCGCGATACGGCCCGCCAACTGGCCGAAGAGAAATACGCGGCGAGCAACCAGCGCGACCCGGGCCGCGAGCGCTTCATGGACAACACGGCGGCGCTGCGCCGCATCAAGCCGACCATCGAGGCCTGCCAGAAAGGCGAAGAGGCGATGGCCGGCAAGGAATACACCAAGGCCGAGGAGCGCCTGCGCAGCGCGATCAAGGCGACGCCGCAGGACTACGCAGCCAACTTCTTGCTGGCCAAGTGCCTGGCCGCGCAGAACAAGGGCCCGCAGGCGCTGGAATACGCCCGGGCGGCGACCCGGATCTACCCGCAGGAAGGCCAGGCGCACAAGCTGGTCGGCGTGCTGCACCTGGCCCAGGGCGAGCCGGCGGCGGCCTACGAGCATCTCGGCCAGTACGACCGCCTGTTGCCCGGCGATGCCGGCGTCACCTTCCTGAAAGGGATTTCGCTCGAAGGCATGGACCGGCGCCAGGAAGCGGCCACGCTCTACCAGTCCTACTTGAAGCGGGTGCAGAAGGGCAAGGCAGCGGAACACGCCTACAGCCGCCTGCAGGCCTGGGGCTACCTGAAGTAAGCCGGGGAAATTTCAAATTTGGCCAAATTTCCCGGCCGACCGTAGCATTTCGTCGGATTTGATCGGCAGGGCTTGCCGGAAGCCCCCCGGGTGACCGAAGATAAGCGGATTCACCGACCTGTGACCGATCATGCGAATCCTTCCTCTTGCGCTGGCCTGCCTGACCCTTCCGGCACTGGCCGTCGAACCCGCCCTGCGGCCGTCCGCCCAACTCCTGTTCAAACAGCCGGAAATGCTCCGGGCCGGCAGTTGCGTCCGCTACGAGGAGGGCGGTGCCGGCTGGGTGGCCACCGATCCGGTCTATTACCTGAAGGGCGAGGTGCTGGCCAGCGAAGTGCAGACGCGCCATCTCGGCCTCTGTCCGGTGGTGCCCGGCAAGAATATCGAGCAATACAGCCGCGATGAATTCAACCGCCACGCCCGGGCCTTCCCCTGCGTCAGCCAGGCGGCGGCCGAGCGCGACGAGCAGATCGGCGTCGTCCGCCTGCGCGTCACCGACTGGGAGACGCCGTACGCCGTCAGGGCGGCCAATGCCGGCCGCCTCTATCGCGGCATGTTCGTCGACCGCAAGCTGGAAAAAGGCATGGAGATCGAGCTCGAAGCCGATCTTCTCTCCGTTTGCGAGCGCTGACCGGCGGGGCGTGACGCCCGGCCTTCATTGGTGCACACTCCCTGAACCAACCAAGGATCAGGGATCATGAACAAGAACGTCGACGACCTGCTGGCCAGAATCCACGCACTGCAGGACGAGCTGGAAGAGGAATACCGCCGGCGACGCGACGAATGGACGCAGAAAAAGGTCGAACTGGCCGAGGAGTTCCTGCGCCAGCAGCGCCGCTACAAGACCGGCCTGTTCCGCTTCTTGCTGCGCACCCGGCTGCTCGTCGCGCTGACCGCGCCGATCATCTACGCCGGCTGGATTCCCTTCCTGTTGATGGATCTCTTCGTCACCCTCTACCAGAGCGTGTGCTTCCCGATCTACCGCATTCCCAAGGTCCGGCGCAGCGACTACCTGGTCTTCGACCGCGAGGATCTGCCTTACCTGAACCTGATCGAGAAATTCAACTGCTTCTATTGCTCCTACGGCAATGGCGTGGCTGCCTACACCCGCGAAGTGGCGGCCCGCACCGAGCAGTACTGGTGCCCGATCAAGCACGCCCGCCGGGTCAAGGCGGCGCATGACCGCTATCCGGATTTCTTCGACTACGGTGACGGCGAGGCCTTTCGCCAGGGCCTGAATCGGCTCCGCCGGCAGTACGACGACGCCAGCTAGTCCCGCTGTCCTAATCGATCAGGACGCGATTGCGTCCTTCGTGCTTGGCGCGATAGAGGGCGTGGTCGGCCCGGCGCAGGGCCAGGCCGGCCTCGGGCTCGCTCGGGTCGAGGCGGCCGATGCCGATGCTGACCGTGATGCCGAGATTCTTGTCGCCATAAGGAATCGCCGCGCTTTCGAGCAGGCTGCGCAGGCGCTCGGCAAAGGTGAAGGCCGACTGGGGATGGGTGTCGGGGAGCAGGATGGCGAATTCCTCGCCGCCGATCCGCCCGGCGCTGTCGATCTTGCGCAGTTCATGGCTTAGCAGGTGGCCGAAATACTGCAGCACGGCGTCACCGGCCGCATGCCCGTGGCGGTCGTTGATATCCTTGAAGTGATCGAGATCGAGCATCAAGACGCAGGTCCGGCGCAGTTCGTGCCGTTGCAGGCGGGCCTGTTCGTCGGCCAGTTTGGCCATGAAGGCGCGCCGGTTGAGCAACCCGGTCAGCGCATCGGTGGTGGCCAGCGCCTCGACTTCGGCCAGGGCTTCTTCGGCCGCCTGGATCAGGGCGTTGGCGCTTTCGCCCAGTGAACCGATCTCGGTATTGGCGTGCCTGGCCGGGACATGCACCCGCTTGCCGCTGCCCGGTTTGATCGTGGCCAGCGTCTCTGCCAGTTGTGCGACCGGCTTGCCGACCAGATGACGGGAAAAAAGGATGATCAGCAGGGCGGTGACCAGCACATGAAGCAGCAGCAACACGGTCTGGTGCTGGGCGTTGCTGGTGGCGTCGGTCCGGATCATCGTTTCGTTGCGGAAAATGCTGATCGAGCCGATACGCTCGGTGCCGTCCACCGGCGAGAACAGCGGGTATTCGGTCACGCTGGTGACGTAGCTGGTATTTTCCGGGGTGGCGCCGACCTGGAAATGGCGCGAGGACTTGCCGACGATCTGGACGGCGAGAATGCCTGGATTGGCCAGCAGGCCCTCGATAACACCTTCGGCGATGGCCGTGTTGCTGGCATAGACGGCAACCTCGGCCTGGGCCTGGATGGTTTTGACCAATTGCCTTTCAAGCGCGATGGCGTTGTCCAGCTCCCGGTCGAAGGACAGGCGATAGGAAACGCCGCTGCTCAGTACCGACAGCGCGAGCAGGCACAGACTGACGTAGAGGACCAGGCGGTGCTGGATGGTGTGGCGCGGGCGCATCATTCCTTGAGGGTCAGCAGGGGGCGGACGTCGCCGGTGACGGCAGGCGCCTCGACGTAGCCGATGGCCAGCCGGTTGTGGTGTACCAGTTTGATCACGGCCTGGCTGTCTGGCAAGGGGAGGGGCGGTTGGCTGACGCCGCTGAACTGCAGGCGGGCCCAGTAGGCATTGACGCTGCGCAGGCTCATGCCGTTCAGCGCCAGGAAGAAGCGGCTGCGCAACTCGCTGTCGCGCGGCTGGTCGAGCACCAGCAGGCGCTCGCTGCCCTGGATCGAGCGGATGCGGCCCAGGTAGAGATCGGAAACTTCCTGCTGGCTCAGTTGCCGCAAGGGGCTCTCCGGGTGGACGACGACCACGATGTCGGCCCGGGCCGCCTGGCTCAGGCAACTGATGATCAGCAGGAGGGCGAGCAGGCGGCTGCGCATCAGAAAACGAAATCCAGGCTGACCGTGAACAAATTGACCGAACTGTTCCGCGCATTGGTTTCCGGGCTGCGGAACCACAGGGCGTAGCCCTGCCGATGGATGCGGGAATGATCCCACTGCAACTTGAGAGCGGCTTGCGAGTGGAAATCCCAGCGGCTGCCCAGCGACAGTGTGTCCTGGTCCTGGCGGGTGCTGTTGGTGACGAAGTAAGCCGTTTGCTGGAAGGCCGCCTGGCCGATGCTACTCCAGTCGTTGATCGGGGCCCGCGCCGATTTGTCGGGCCGGCTCAGGCTGAGCATCGCGTACGGCGTGAACTCGCCCAGGCGGCGGGCCAGGGCCACGTAGCCAGTGCGGCTCGACGGTGCGATGGCCCTGTTGGTCGCCGAATAGCCCAGTTCGGCCTGGGCCAGCCACTGACCGTCGTCGTAGGCAGCGCCCAGCGTGAAATAGCGAATGCGGGCGTTTTTGAAGGCGGTTTCGCCGCGCAACTGCGCCGCCTCGTCGCTGATGCCGGGAAGGTTCAAGGCGGCCAGTTGTTCGAGGCCGGCGTGCAGGCCGGCCAGCGGGGCCGCTTCCGCCGTGCTGCGGAAACCGGAAAGGCCGGCCTGCAGCCGCCAGGGGCCGGCCTGGCGCGACAGGGACAGGCTCCACAGATCGGCTGCCTGGAAAGCGAAAGTCGACTGGCCCATCGGGATGTCGAAGCCGCTGCGGCCGAACTGGGCGCGGAAGCGCCAGCGGGCGTCGCCCTGGAAAAAATCGTGGCTGAATTCGCCGCCGTCGAGGGAAAAGATCGGAATCCAGCTGTAGAACTCGCGGGGCGGCCGCACCCAGGGGTAGGCATAGCCCAGGTTGCGGTGATCGCTCATCAGGAAAGGCGCATAGCCGATGCGCCCGAGGCGCAATGCCTGGTCGGGAGCGAGCTGGATATCCAGGTAGGCGAGATCGATGGAACTTCCCAGATTGCTCTCGATCTGGTCGCGGGCGATGGCCTGGATCACCCCTTCGACCTGCGGACTGAAGCGATAGGCCAGTTGCACGCCGAGCCGCGTATCCATCCGCCAGCTGGGGCCGCCGTGATAAAGCTGGGCCGGGCGCTGGGTGAAGTCGCGGATCGCGGCCAGATCGCTCCGGTCGTCCCAGCTGTAGCTCAGCGTGCCGTAGCCGGAAATGCGCCAGGGCGATATCTCACCGTCTTCCTCGCCGGCCAGCGCCGGCCGGGTGCAGGCGAGCAGCGCCCCGAGGGCCAGGGCCGGCCATCGGCAGGCGCTGTGCCAGGGTTTCATCCGCTCTTGCGCCCGAACAGGCCGCGCACCGCCTCCTGCAAGTCGGCCGGCAGCACGACCAGCTTGGCGTTGTCGGTCTCGCCCATGCGTTCCAGCGCCTTGATGTATTTTTCGCCCAGCATGTAGGACATCGGTACGGTCTGGTCGCCGATCGCCGCCGCGATGCGGCGGATTGCCTCGGCTGACGCCTCGGCCAGCATGACCTGGGCGTTGGCGTCGCGCTTGGCCGACTCCAGCCGGGCCTCGGCTTCGAGGATGGCCGACTGCTTGGCGCCTTCCGAGCGGGTGACGACGGCCTTTCTTTCCCGCTCGGCCGCGGCCTGCATTTCCATCGCCTTCTGCATCGACTGTGAGGGCTTGATGTCCTGGATTTCGACCGACTTGACGGTCAGGCCCCAGTCCACCGCCTCGTCGGCGATGCTCTCGCGCAGCCGGGCCTTGATCTTGTCGCGCGAGGACAGTGCCTCGTCGAGCTCCATTTCGCCGACGATGGAACGCAGCGTGGTCATGATCAGGTTGCGGATCGCCTCCGAGAAATCGGTGACGCCATAAACTGCCTTGACCGGGTCGGTGACCTTGATGAAGGCGATGGCGTTGGTCAGGATCACCGCATTGTCGCGGGTGATCACTTCCTGCTCCTGGACGTCGAGGATGATGTCCTTGGTGACCAGTTGATAGGCAATCTTGTCGAGATAGGGGATGACGATATTCAGGCCGGGCTTCAGCGTGCCGTGATACTTGCCCAGCCGTTCGACGATCCATTCCTCGCCCTGCGGCACGATGCGCACGCCCTTGGCGATGGTCACCACGACAAAGACCAGGACGGTCAGGGTAACGATGAAACCTGCGTTGATATCCATGTTGCGACCTCGCTAAAGCTTGCTGACTTTCAGGAAACTGCCTTCGATGGCGACCACCTTGACCCGGTCGCCGGCGGCGATCGCCGTGTCGGCCAGGCAGACCCATTCATCCGAACCGAGCACCGGGCGCTGGAAACGCACCTTGCCGCGCTCGAAGGGGGCGACGGCGCCGACCAGCAGCCCGATTTCGCCGATGGCCTCGCCGCTGGCCGTGCCGGCCCGGGTCTTGACAAAACTCTGCTTGAAAACGCGGAACCACAGTCCGACCATGGCCAGCGAAGCCAGTGTCCAGGTCGCCAGTTGGGCGGTCAGCGAGAGGTCGAAGGCCAGCGCCAGCAGGCCGACAAGCAGCGCGCCAAGGCCGAACCAGACGATGAAAAACGAGGGGATGACCAGTTCGGCCAGGACCAGCACGATGCCGCCGACGATCCAGTGCCACCATTCGGGATTCATAGCTCTCTCCTTGTCGCATCGAGTATTTCGGGTTTGCGTGACAGGGTCAAGGCGGAATGTGGTTTTCGCCTATTTTTCCGGCTTACCGTAGCATTTAGAATGCTTCGATGAATACCGCCCTGCTGCTGCTTCCCGACTTTGCGCTGATCATGCTCGGCACCGCCATCCGGCGCTGGATGCATCTCGGCGACCATTTCTGGAACGGTGTCGAGAAGCTGGTCTATTTCATCCTCTTCCCGGCCCTGCTGATCAACGCCATCGTCAAGACCCGGCTCGACCTCGGCGCCGCGCTGCCGCTGCTCGCCGCCGCCGGTGCCGCGATCGTCGCCGGCATGCTGCTCGGTATCGTCCCGAAGCTGTTCAGCCGCCTGCCGGCACTGACCTACGCCTCGATGTTCCAGTGCGCCTACCGCTTCAATTCCTACATCGCGCTGGCCGTCGCCGGCATGCTGTTCGGGGCGCCGGGCATCGCCACGATGGGCCTGATCGTCGGTGCCGCCGTGCCGCTGGTCAACCTGGTCTCGGTCTGGATGCTCGCCCGCCATGGCGAAGTCGGGGTGTGGCGCGAAGTGATGCGCAATCCGCTGATCTGGGGAACGGCCACCGGCTTTCTGCTAAATCTCGCCGGTTTCGTGCCGCCGGCGCCGCTGCAGGCCTTCCTCGGCCGGCTGGCCGACGCCTCGATTGCGCTCGGTCTGATTACCGTCGGCGCCGCCCTGCGTCTGGAAAGCACGCCGGGCGTGCGCGGTTTTTCGCTGTGGCTGGTTGCGGTCAAGCTGCTCGCCCTGCCGCTGGTGGCGATCGTCGTCGGATCGCTGCTTGGCCTGTCCGGCCTCAACTTTCAGGTGGTCGTGTTGTTTGCAGCGCTGCCGACCGCTTCATCGGCCTATATCCTGGCCATGCGCATGGGGGGCGACGGACGCAGCGTCGCCTGGCTGATTTCGGCAACGACCCTGGGGTCGATGCTCACGCTGCCGCTGTGGGCAGCGTGGCTGGCTGGGCGATAACTACTGCTACTTCTTGGCCGGCGCCCGCTTGGCCTTCGGCTTGGCCGCAGTGGCTTCCCCGGCCGCCGCCTGAGCGGCCGCCTCGGCGTTGTGCTGCATCTGCTCGCGCATCTGCTGCATCATCTGCCACGGCCACATCGCCGCTTCGGAGAGCGCCGGATTGGCGGCTGGGTCGGCGACCGGCGGTGCCTCGGGCGGGGTTTCCGGCGTCATCGACTTGGCGGCGTCCTGCGCCATCTGGCTCATCGCCTGCACGGCGCCAACGGTCGAGCGCTGCATCTCCAGGCCCTGGATGGTCATCTGCAGCATCGACAGATTCATGCGCAGCCAGCCCTCAACCGCTTTCATGTCCTTGATGCGCTTGTCGAGTTCGTCGACATCAAAGGTCGGGGCGACCATGCCGGGCAGCGAGAAACCCATGTTGCCCCACATGTTGCGCATGAAATTGAGCGGATCGTGTACCTGTTCGTCGGCCATGTCGTCTTCCTCCGGTTGTATCGCATCATCTTAAACCAACTCGTAATGCAAAATGCTAAATTAACGGCCTGTCGAAAGAGAGGGGCTTATGCTGAAGCTGTTGGTGGTGGAAGACCATGCGCTGGTTCGCGAAGGTTTGGTGCGTTTGCTGGGCCAGATCGAGGCGGGGGCCGAAGTCCGCGAGAGCGCCGACTTCGAATCGGCGCTGAGCGTGCTCGACAACGAGGGCGAATTCGATCTGGTGCTGCTCGACCTCGCCTTGCCGGGGATCGACGGCTTTGCCGGCCTCGACATCCTGCGCAAGCGCTATCCGTCGATGCCGGTGGCGGTTGTCTCGGCCTTCGACGACGGGCCGACGATGAAGCGCGTGATGCATCTCGGGGCTTCCGGATTCATTCCCAAGGCTTTTTCCGGCGAGGCGCTGCTCGCTGCCGTCCGCGAAGTGCTGGCCGGCAACATCTTCCAGCCCGGCAGCCAGGGCGGGGCGCGGCTCGACGATGCGACGCCGGTGCCGCCACCGTCGCGGGCCGGGGTTCGGCCGGACGAGATCGGCCTGACCGATCGTCAGGCGCAGGTGCTCGCCCTGATGGTGCGCGGCCTGTCGAATCGCGATATCGCCGACCAGCTTGGTCTGTCCGAGGGGACGGTCAAGATTCACGCGACGGCTGTCTTCAAGACGCTGGGCGTCAATAGCCGGACCCAGGCACTGGTGGCCGTCGCCCGCTACGGCGTCGATTTCGAGAGCGTCTTCTGAAGCTGGTTGATCAGCGCCCTTAGCTTGGCCGGCCGCACCGGCGCCGGCAGGGCGTGGATGCCGGCCGGCAGTTTGCGCTCGGGATCGCGGACCAGAACGATCAAGGGCGTGCCGGGCGCCAGTCCGGCACTGACTTTTTCGGCCAGTTCGGCATCGGTGATCAGCAAGGCGTTTTCCGGCGGTCGCTCGGCCTCGTCGCCATCGTCGCCAGTGACCATGTAGTGCCAGTCGCTGACCAGCTTGATACAGGCCAGCAAGTCTTCCGAACTGCCGATGCAATGCACCCGGCCGGCCGGCGGCGTTGCCTGGCTGCTCGTCGGGTTTTGGGCAACCGGCTGGCAGGGGGCGACCCGCAACGAAAAACTGGTGCCGACGCCGAGCTGCGAACGTAGCGCCACTTCAATGTTCAAGGCCTTGGCCAAACGGTCGACGATCGACAGTCCCAGCCCCAGCCCCTTGGTTTGTTCGCGCGCAGTGTTCCCGACCTGGTAGAACTCGGCAAAGATGGCCGCCTGATGCTCTGCGGCGATGCCGATGCCGTTGTCCCTGACTTCGATGGCCAGGTCTTTCCCGCGACGGCGAACGGCAACCAGCACGGTCCCCCCGGTGGCTGTGTAACGCAGGGCATTGGAGACCAGGTTGGCAATGATCCGTTCGAGCATGACCGGATCGGTTTCGACCCAGTGTCTGGTCGGGCGAAACCGCAGCCTGATCCGGCGATCGGCCGCCGCCCGGCGGAAAGAGGCGGCCAGGCGGTCGAGCATCGGTTGCAGCGGGCAGGGCCGGATGTCGGGCTTGATGCCGGCGACGTCCAGGCGGGAAATATCGAGCAGCGAATCGAGCAGCTCGCCGAGTACCGCCGTCGATGCGCCAATCTGCTCGGCCAGGCGGGGAAGTTCCTGGATATTGCCGTTACGGACCTGGCGCTGAAGATCGGTGGCGAACAGCGACAGCGCGTGCAGCGGCTGGCGCAAGTCGTGACTGGCCGCTGCCAGGAAGCGGCTCTTCGCCTTGTTGGCCCGTTCGGCAGTGTCCTTTTGGCCGGCCAGTTCGAGCGTCGCGGCGCGGATGCGCTCTTCCAGGTGCTCGTGGCTGGCCGCCAGTTCGCTGGTCATGTCCGCCATTTCGCGAACCTGTCGCCGGATCAGCCAGGCGCCGACGAGCAGGACGACGGTGACCAGCAGGCCGAGCGTGCCCAGTTCGAACATCCGGCTGCGCCAACTGGCGAGCAGGGTGGACTCCGGGATGGCGGTCAGGATGCGCAGGTCGCTGAAGCCGGGGATCGGCGACACCGAGATCAGCAGGCCGTTGCTGCTGGCCAATCCGGTCGCCGGTATATAGCCCTGCAACTTGCCGTCGAACAGCACGCTTGCCGCCGCCGCGCCGATGATCGGCGATTGCCGGCTGAGATCGGTCGGCCGGCAGGAAGCGATGATCTCTCCCTTGGCATTGGTCAGGACCGCCTCGAAGTCGTCGGAGAGGCGGTTTGACCAGCAGAAATCCTGCAGGTAGTCGGGTTCGACGGCGGCAAAAACGGCGCCGGCGAACCTGCCGCTATCGCTGCTGACGCGTCGGGCAATCGCGTAGGTGTAGCGGCCGGAGTTGCGCCCGATGTAGGGGCCGAACGTGGCGGCTTCGGCCCCGCCTTCCAGTGCCCGGAAATAGGGACGGTCGCGAACGTTGATCTTGGGTGCCGGGAGGTAGGTCGAGATATGGCGCTGGTTGCCGAGACGGTCGAAAATGATCAGGTCGCGCAGTTGCGGCATCGCCCGCGAATGGCGCTGGGCAATGTACTGCCAGCCCTTCGACTCGTCCCATTTCTCCCAGTCGCGCTGGTTCTGGCTGAGATCGGTCGATGTTTCGCGGAGCAGCACGTCGAGCGCTTCGAATGTGCGCGCCGTGTGTTCGGCCATCATGATCCCGAAATGTTGCAGGCGTCGCTCACCGGCGGCCAGGTCGCGGTGCCTGGCCAGTGTCAGGTCGCCCAGGAAGACGATCAGGATGGTCAGCGTGCCGGCCAGGGCGACGATCAGGGCCAGGGTTTCGGGTTTTTTCCTGGTCATGCCTGCTTTATAGCTGGTAACAGTAAAGCGGGCGTGGGGGCGTGCAATCGACTTCGATCACCCGGTCGGGCGCCCGGCCGGGAACCGGAAAGCTGTTGCTGACGAACAGGCTGCCGGGTTTCATTTCGGCGCAGACTTTGTCCCACAGGCGGGGCATCGGTGCCGGCGACAGGAAGGCGTAAACCACATCGTAATCTTCCAGCCCGGCCTGCCAGAGATCGTCACAGCGCCAGCGGATATTCGGCCGGCCGCGGCTGAGCAGAAAACCGGCCAACCAGGTCAGCGGTGCATTTTCGTAGCCGGTGAAATGGCTGTCGGGAAACTGGTCGGCCAGCGGCACCGTCGTGCTACCGATGCCGGCCCCGAGGTCGAGAAAGCGGCTTGGGCCGCGTTCGGCGAGCAGTTCGGCCAGTGTGCCTACGGTTTGCCGATTGGACAGGTAGAGCGGCACCTGGCCGGTCAACGCGCCACGATAGACGAGCAGCAGCAGGATGGCGGCGAACAGGAACCAGCCGGGGTCGATGGCCAGCTTGTGAGTGAACCACACCAGCGGCATGAAGGCGGCGTGGATGGCACGCCACCACCAGGGCTGGCGCGACAGGGTGGCGAAGAGCAGGGCGGCGGCGCCGATAGCCAGGCTTGTCTCCCGCCAGGGCATGGCGGTGGCCTGGAAGCCGTAATAGGGCCAGGCGATCGATAGGACAAGAATGACGGCGGCGCCTTGCAGGGCTAGCTGACGGATCGGCGGTGAGGACATCCCGCGATTCTATGTCATCGGGGCGCTTCTCGCCCTTCCCCGGCAGCTTACGGCAGGAAGCGGGTGGCCTGGTCGAGGTCGCTGTGGGTGTGGCCTTCGTACAGCGCGGTGACGAACTTGCGCCAGACGAGATCCGGCTCGCCGATCCGAAAACCGCAGTAGCGGTGATCGTCGACGTCGGTTTCCTGAACGGCCTGGACGGTCAAGCGGGAAACGTCATTGAGGCCAAGTTGAACGGTGGCATTGAGCCAGACATTGGCCGGGATCTGGCGGGCGATGCGAGCCCGGAATCCATAGCGGGAGACTTCGTTGACCTCGATGGTGATGTTCTTCTCACCCTCGCCGGCCGTATTGCTGAGGCTGGCCGGGCATTTGACCGAGAAGCGCCGATGCTGGCGGATCTGCCGGGCTACGCCCTGGTCGGGTAGCGCTGGCAGGATCTTCTGGTATTCCGGCAGATCGTAGATCAGGTGCAGCAGCGCTTTCTTGCGATCGCTCAGTTCGGCGAAGACATTGGTTTTCTGGTTGAAGAAATAGTCGATCAGGTCCGGCGTCAGCACCGGATCGTTGGTCGTGAAGAAGCGACGATGCGGAATCTGGATGTTGGCCAGCTTGGTTTCGATGAAGTAATGGTGCAGGTTGCGGTTCAAGGGTTTGCCGGCGTAGGCCCGGCGCATCGTTTCGGGGGCGTACTTAAGGTCCAGCGTCGCGCCGACGGCCGGTGCGCCGTTCACGAAATCGTAGTTCTCGACGACGTTGGCGGTCAGCCGCTTGAAGAAAAGCAGCGACTCGTACATCTCGATGTGGCGTGGATTGACCGCGATGACCAGATGGCGGGTGTCGAAGAAGGTCGTGCAGTATTCGTACATGAACTTCATCAACGGGAAGAGAATGGTCCCGCCGGTGCGCCGGAAGCGCGGGTGCACGGCCAATGCCGAAACCTCGGCGATGTTGCCTTCCTTCTCGCGGACCCCAGTCAGGTCGAAGATGCGCTGCAGTGGGAAGCCGATGGCGCTTTCGCGGATCAGCGACAGGGTGCCGACTACCTGGTCGTCGAACTTGGCGCACAGGGTGGTCGTCGTCGGCAGCGCATGATAGATCGTGACCCGCATGCCGGAGGGGTCCGGGGTCATGAAACCGCTGCTGACATAGGCGTCGTGCAGCAGCTTGAAGCAGGCTTCCAGTTCTTCCTTGGTGTCGGCAATCTTGAGGACCAGGCGCTTGTTGGGGTCGGGATCGCAGTCGACCAGCGAGCGATAGACGTTATGCCGGCTCTTCTGCGGCAGCATTGAGAACAGCTTGCGAGCAGTCTGGTTAATGAGAAACCGCAACTTGGCGAGAGCCGGCATCAGGCGCACTCAGGAGAAATGTCTATTCGATGATCATAGCACCTAATGATTGACATGCAATCGGCGCCTCCGGACAATCGGGCCGTTACTTTTTTCCTTCGAAATCCAGGAGAAATACCGATGCAAGCCAAGCTTTCCGCAATTGCTTTTTCCGTTGCTGCCGCCTTCGCCCTTGCCGGATGCGGCCAGAAGGAGGAGCCGAAGGCAGCCGCTCCCGCGGTGCCGGCCGGCAAGCCAGAAGTGGTTGTCAAGCTCGGCCATGTCGCGCCGATGACCGGCCCGCAGGCCCATCTCGGCAAGGATAACGAAAACGGCGCCGTGCTGGCCGTCGAGGAACTCAACGCCAAGGGGATGGAAATCGGCGGCGCCAAGGTCAAGTTCGAATTGATCAACGAAGACGATGCGGCCGACCCGAAGCAGGGTGCCATCGTTGCCCAGAAGCTGGTCGACGCCAAGGTCAACGGCGTCATCGGCCATCTCAATTCCGGGACCACCATTCCGGCCTCGAAGCTCTATTCCGACGCCGGCGTCCCGCAGATTTCGGGTTCGGCGACCAATCCGAAATACACGCAGCAGGGCTTCAAGACGGCTTTCCGTGTGATGGCCAACGACGTTCAGCAAGGCAAGATCCTCGGCGAATTCGCCGTCAAGCAGGGCGTCAAGACGGTGGCCATCGTCGATGACCGCACCGCCTACGGCCAGGGCCTGGCCGACGAATTCCGCAAGGCCGCCGAAGCCTCCGGCCTGAAGGTCGTCGCTACCGAATACACCAACGACAAGGCGACCGACTTCAAGGCCATCCTGACCAAGATCAAGTCGACCAAGGCGGAGCTGGTCTTCTACGGCGGCATGGACGCCCAGGGCGGTCCGATGGCCAAGCAGATGAAGGAACTGGGCATCAAGGCCAAGTTCCTCGGCGGTGATGGTGTCTGTACGCCGGAGTTCATGAAGCTGGGCGGCGAGGCGACTGAAGGCAATTTCTGCTCGCTGCCGGGCATGCCGCTCGAGAAGCTGGCCAAGGGGCCGGCCTTCAAGGACAAGTTCACCAAGAAATTCAACACCGAGATCCAGCTTTACGCCCCGTATGTTTATGATGCAGTGATGGTCATGGCCGACTCGATGAAGCGAGCCGACTCGGTCGATCCGGCCAAGTTCCTGCCAGAAGTCGGCAAGACCAACTACGACGGCGTCACCGCCCAGATCCAGTTCGACGAACTGGGCGACCTGAAGGGCGGCGCCATTTCGATCTACCAGTACAAGGGCGGCAAGCTCGAATATGTCGAGACGCTGGGTGGCACCCCGATCGAGACGGCCAAGGCCGAAGTCAAGGAAGCCGTGGTCGAGGTGAAGGATGCTGCCAAGGCGGTGGCCGGCGCTGCAACCGCGGTCGGTAAGGAAGTGGCGGCCGAAGCCAAGGATGCGGCGAAGGCTGCCACTGAGGCCGGCAAGGATGCAGTAAAGGCTGGCGCCGAGGCGGTCAAGAACGCGGCCGACGCCACCAAGGCGGCCGTTGAGAAGAAATGATCGGCTGAAAAGCTGAACCGAAACGGCACCGCAAGGTGCCGTTTCCTTATGCCCCAGAAGAAAAAGACTAAATGGATATTTTCCTCCAGCAGATCATCAATGGCCTGGTCCAGGGCAGCATCTACGCGCTGGTCGCGCTGGGCTACACGATGGTCTACGGGATCATGGGGCTGATCAATTTCGCCCATGGCGAGGTGGTGATGATCGGCACCCTGGTGACCATTACCGTTGCCGGCACACTGCTCAAAGCCGGCATGCCGGTGGCGCTGGCCGGGATGGCCGGGCTGATGGCGGCGGTGCTGGTCTGCATGGCGCTCGGCTGGGCCTTGGAGCGGGTGGCCTACCGGCCCTTGCGTCATGCGCCGCGGCTGACCCCGCTGATCACGGCGATCGGCATGTCGATCGTGCTGCAGAACCTGGCGATGATGCTCTGGGGGCGGAATTACATGACCTTTCCTTCGCTGTTGCCGAAGGTCGATTTCGAGCTCGCTGGCGCCAATTTCACGGCCATCCAGATCATCATCGTGCTCGTTTCGGCGGCGACCATGGGCGGCCTGCTGCTGCTCGTCTATCGCACCAAGCTCGGCATGGCGATGCGGGCGACGGCGCAGAACCCGGCGGTGGCCAGCCTGATGGGGGTCAATATCAATCGCGTGATCGCCGCCGCCTTCGTGATCGGCTCGGCGCTCGGCGCGCTGGCCGGGGTGATGGTCGGCACCTATTACGAAATCGCCCATTACCAGATGGGCTTCATGCTCGGCCTGAAGGCGTTTACGGCGGCCGTGCTTGGCGGCATCGGCAACCTCGCCGGCGCCATGCTCGGCGGCGTGCTGCTCGGCCTGATCGAGGCGCTTGGTGCCGGCTATATCGGCGACCTGACCGGCGGCTTCCTCGGCAGCCATTACCAGGACATCTTCGCCTTCGTCGTGCTGATCGTCGTGTTGATGTTCAAACCCTCGGGGTTGTTTGGTGAGAAGACAGGGGATAGAGCCTGATGAAAAATGGCCAATTTTTCCGCCCGACCGTAAGCATTGGCCTGCTCGCCACCGTTTTGGTCGCCTTGCCCTTCGTTGCCGCACTCGGTGGCCAGGCCTGGGTGCGCATCCTCGATTTCGCCATTCTCTACGCCTTCCTGGCGCTTGGCCTGAACATCGTCGTCGGCCTGGCCGGCCTGCTCGATCTCGGCTACATCGCCTTCTATGCGGTCGGCGCCTACACCTGGGCCTTGCTGGCCAGCCCGCATTTCGGGCTGCACTGGCCGATCTGGGCGATCCTGCCGCTCGGCGCCGGGCTCGCCTGTTTTGCCGGCGTGCTGCTCGGCTCGCCGACGCTGAAACTGCGCGGTGATTACCTGGCCATCGTGACGCTCGGTTTCGGCGAAATCGTCCGCATCTTCATGAACAACCTGAACGCCCCGATCAACATCACCAACGGGCCGCAGGGCATCACGCTGATTGACCCGGTATCCTTCGGTGCCTTCAAGTTCTCCGGAACGACGCAGATTTTCGGGTTATCGCTGAGTGGGCCGCAGAAATACTATTTCCTGCTCGTCGCGCTGGCCATCCTGGTCATCATCGTCAACCTGCGTCTGCAGAATTCGCGCATCGGCCGCGCCTGGCAGGCGATCCGCGAAGACGAGATCGCCGCCAAGGCGGTCGGCATCAACACCCGCAACCTGAAGCTGCTCGCCTTCGCGATGGGCGCCTCGTTCGGTGGCATCGCCGGCGGCATTTTCTCGGCCATGCAAGGCTTCGTGTCGCCGGAAAGCTTCTCGCTGATCGAGTCGATCATGATCCTGGCCATGGTCGTCCTCGGCGGCATGGGCCATATTCCCGGCGTCATCCTCGGCGCCGTGCTGCTGACCGTGCTGCCGGAGGTGCTGCGCTACGGCGTCGGGCCCTTGCAGATGGCGCTGTTCGGCAAGATGCTGGTCGATCCGGAAAGCCTGCGCATGCTGGTTTTCGGCCTGGCCCTGGTGCTCGTCATGCGCTTCAAGCCGGCCGGGTTGTGGCCGTCGCCGGAGCGCAAGCGCGAGTTGCAGGAGGCGGCGCCATGAGCGAGGTTCTGCTTGAGGCAAAGGCGGTCGCCAAGCATTTCGGCGGCGTCAAGGCGCTACGCGATGTGTCGCTGAGCATCCGCCGTGGCGAAATCTACGGCCTGATCGGCCCCAACGGTGCCGGCAAGACGACTTTCTTCAACTGCATGACCGGCCTCTACGTGCCGGACGGTGGCGGCTTCAGCTTTTCCGGTACGCCGCTGGTCGCCGATGCGCCGCATCAGGCGGCCGAGCGTGGCATCGCCCGGACCTTCCAGAACATCCGCCTGTTCGGCAACATGACGGCCTTGGAGAACGTCATGGTCGGCCGCCATGTGCGGACCAAGGCCGGCGTGCTCGGCGCGATGTTCCAGAACGCGGCGACGCGGGCCGAGGAAGCGGCGATCCGCCAGCGCGCCATCGACCTGCTGCACTACGTGCGGATCGAGGATCGGGCCGACGATCTGGCCAAGAACCTCTCCTACGGCGACCAGCGCCGCCTGGAAATCGCCCGCGCCTTGGCCACCGAACCGCAACTGCTTTGTCTGGACGAACCGGCGGCCGGCATGAACGCCACCGAAACCGCCGAGTTGCGCGAGCTGATCGACGGCATCCGCCGCGACGGGACGACCGTGCTGCTGATCGAGCACGACGTCAAACTGGTCATGGGCCTGTGCGACCGGGTCGCGGTGCTCGACTACGGTGCGCTGGTCATTGAGGATGTGCCGGCCGTCGTCCAGAAGGATCAACGTGTCATCGAGGCTTACCTAGGTGCTTGAAGTAACCGGACTCCACGTCGCCTACGGCGGCATCCAGGCGGTGCGCAGCATCACCTTCCACGTCAACCAGGGCGAGACGGTGGCGCTGATCGGTGCCAACGGCGCTGGCAAAAGCAGCACACTGAAGGCCATCGCCCGGGTCATCGACGCGGTCGGTGGCGACGTCCATTTTTGCGGCGAGAAGATCAGCCGCATCGCCCCGCACGACATCATCCGCAAGGGCATTGCGCTGGTTCCGGAAGGGCGGGGCGTCTTTCCCCGGCTGAGCGTGCTGGAAAACCTGGAAATGGGCGCCTATATCCGGAATGCTACGGTCGAAGCAAAAAAAGACCTAAAAATGGTTTTTGACTACTTCCCCCGCTTGAAAGAGCGCGAAGACCAACTGGCCGGCACCCTGTCCGGCGGCGAGCAGCAGATGCTGGCCATCGGTCGCGCCCTGATGAGCCGGCCCAAGATGCTGCTGCTCGACGAACCGTCGATGGGCCTGGCGCCGATCATGGTCCAGAAGATCTTCGAAGTCGTCCGTGCCGTCGCCGCCGACGGCATGACCATCCTGCTGATCGAGCAGAACGCCCGGCTGGCGCTGCAATGCAGCCAGCGCGGCTATGTCATGGAAAGTGGCGAAATCTCGCTGCACGGCGACTCGGCACAACTGCTCGACGACCCGAAGGTGCGCGCCGCTTACCTCGGCGAGTAACGCGCCGGCTTGCTGTCATGCAAGCCTCATCTTGGCGACACGCGCCTGTGGGATAATTGGCACCCTTTCGCAACACGTAGCAGGCATGGCAAAAGATTCACCGATCCAGTTCAAGGGCACCACGCTCAAGATCATCCAGACGCAACTCCGCACCACCGACCACGCCACGCTGCATCAGGCCCTCACTGAATTGACCGGGAACGCCCCGGACTTTTTCGAGAACGAGCTGGCCGTCCTCGATTTCAGCCACGCCCAGGATCTGCCCGAGACGGCCGACTGGGCCGGGATCGTCGATCTGCTCCGCCAGTCCGGCCTGCACGCCGTGGCCGCCTGCGGCCTGCCTGAAACCCTGGCGGCCTCGGCCGCCGCGGCCGGCCTGCCCACGGTCAGTGCCGATGCCCTGGGCCGCCAGCGCGCCAAGGCAGTGGACGAAGCGCCCAAGGCGCCGCCGGCGGTCGCTCCCGAGCCTGCACCCGTACCCACCCCGCCGCCTGCGCCAGAGCCGGCGCCGCGCACCGTCGTCCTCGACAAGCCGCTGCGTTCCGGCCAGCGTTTCTACGCCCGGGATTGCGACTTGATCGTCACCGCCATGGTCAGCGCCGGCGCCGAAGTGATCGCCGACGGCCACATCCATGTCTATGCCCCCTTGCGCGGCCGCGCCCTGGCCGGCGCCAGCGGCGATCGGGCGGCGCGCATCTTCACCACCAGCCTGGAGGCAGAGCTGCTATCCATCGCCGGCCTCTACCGGACTTTCGACGCCGGCGTGCCGGCCGAACTGCTGCGCCAGCCGGCCACCGTCAGCCTGGTCGCGGACGGCCTGAGCATCCTGCCGCTGGCATTGCGTTAAAACTCATTCCTAAAACTTAACAACCTCCCCAACGAGAAATCCCCATGACCAGAATCGTCGTCGTAACTTCCGGCAAAGGCGGGGTCGGCAAGACCACCACCAGCGCCAGTTTCTCCACCGGCCTCGCGATGCGCGGCTTCAAGACGGCCGTTATCGACTTCGACGTCGGCCTGCGCAACCTCGACCTGATCATGGGCTGCGAACGCCGCGTCGTGTACGACCTGATCAACGTCATCAACGGCGAAGCGACGCTGACCCAGGCGCTGATCAAGGACAAGCACACCGACAACCTCTACGTGCTGCCCGCCTCGCAGACGCGCGACAAGGATGCGCTGTCCGAAGAGGGCGTCGAGAAGGTGATCAAGGAGCTGGAGCACCAGGGCTTCGACTACATCGTCTGCGATTCGCCGGCCGGCATCGAGTCCGGCGCCGTGATGGCGCTGACCTTCGCCGACGAGGCGCTGGTCGTGACCAATCCGGAAGTCTCCTCGGTGCGCGACTCCGACCGCATCCTCGGCATCCTGCAGGCCAAGTCGCGCCGCGCCATCGAGGGCCGCGAGCCGGTCAAGGAACACCTGCTGATCACCCGCTACAACCCGACCCGCGTCGAAGCCGGCGAAATGCTGTCGTACAAGGACATCCAGGAAATCCTGCGGGTGCCCATCATCGGCGTCATCCCCGAGTCCGAAGAAGTGCTGCAGGCCTCCAACCAGGGCGCGCCGGTCATCCACCAGAAGGAAACCGACGCCGCCGAGGCCTACCATGACGTGATCGGCCGCTTCCTCGGCGAGGACAAGCCGCTGCGCTTCGTCGACTACATCAAGCCGGGCCTGTTGAAGCGCCTGTTCGGAGGCAAGTAAGATGTCCTGGCTCCAGAAACTCTTCGGCAACCAGCCGAAAACCGCCCAGATGGCCAAGGAACGCCTGCAACTGATCATCGCCCACGAGCGCGATGGCGGCGGCAGCAGCGTCAATTTCCTGCCCGACCTGCAGCGCGAGCTGATCGCCGTGATCTCCAAGTACGTCAAGGTCAATCCCGACGACATCCGTGTGTCGCTGGAAAAGCAGGATCGCTACGAGGTGCTCGAAGTCAATATCGTGCTGCCCGAGAAAGGCTAAGGCATCCGGCAACGAAATCCGGTGCTGCGGCACCCGGTTTCGTTTGCTGAGATGCATCAAACGTTTTGCCATGCCGGCAGGTGACAATGCCGGCATTGTCTTTTCCGGATTCCGTCGCCATGCGCCTACGTCGTTCCCTGCCTGCCCTGCTGGCCGTCCTGTTCGCCACCGCCCTGCACGCCGAAGAAACCAAGCCGGTCGACAACACGCCCAAGCTCGCCTACGGCCTGATGATGAAACAGGGCGACAAGGTGCTGTTCGCGCCCTGCCGCGACCGCAGCTATGCCAATTTCGACGATGTCTCGGCCGACCGTAGCGTGACCCGCTTACTGGACGAAATGGGACTGAGCAATGGCAAGCGGCTCTATGTCGAACTGCTCGGCGTGCTGGATAACGGCACCCTGAAAGCCTCGGACTTCAACATGGTGCGCGTCGAAGGGCGCTGCCAGATGCCGGGCGGCAAGGAAGAGTCGTGGCGCGCCGCCGGTAACGACCCGGCCTGGGCGCTGGCGGCGGGCGGCGAGTACGTCCAGTTGCAGCGCTACGGCAAGCCGGAAGTCGCGCTGCCTTACGCCGAGTTCAAGGCGGAGGGCAAGGTTCGCCGCTACGATGCAGCGCAGGGCGGCAACAAGCTGGCGGTGCGCCTCGAACAGTCCTTGTGCCGCGATACCGAAGCCAACGCGGTCTTCGCATGGACCGCGGCGATCGACCTCAACGGCCAGTCGCTCAAGGGCTGCGCCTGGCAGCGCTGACCGGGCGCATTTTTCTCAAATGCTACGGTCGGCGGCAAAAAGTGCCCAAAATCAGTTTGTTTACCCGGTACAGATGCCGGCCAGGCCAAGACGAGAGCGCAGTTGAGTCCGGGCAGCCAGGGGGCGGCCTAGTTCAGTGGCCAGGCGCTTGATCCGTTCAACCAGACTGCGGTTGCTGGCCGGTACCGTACGCTCATTGTCGTACCAGAGATTGTCTTCAAGGCCGGTGCGTACGCCATCTCCGTAGAGCAGGCCGAGCAGGTTGGCACCGAGCTGGTGACGACCGATGCCGGCAAGCGCGACGATCGTGCCCTCGGGAATCGCCGACTGTGTCGCAGCGAGGTCGAGGGCGGAGGCCTGGGCGCCAGCGATGTTGCCGAGCAGAACGTTGGCGTACAGCGGCCCACTGAGCAGACCCTCGCGCTGTAGCACGCGGGCGAAGTTGGCCATGCCGATATCGAAGATTTCGAGTTCTGGACGGATGCCGCGTTCCTGCATCCGCGCGGCCAGGCGGCGAATGGTGTCGGGCGCGTTGACGCTGGCTGACTGGACGAAATTCAGCGAGCTGAGCGTCAGGCTCGCCATGTCCGGCTTCATGTCGCCGTCGAGATCGAGGACCCGGGCGCGGGATTCAAAGTCGGCCTGCTTCCGGCCACTGGTGGTCACCCCGAGCACCGCCTCGCGACCACCGGGCAGCCGGCGGATGGCTTCGATCAGCCGGCCGTAAGGCTCCGGATCGGAAACCTGCTGACCATCGGCGTCGCGGGCGTGCAGGTGGAACATCTGAACGCCCTGTTCCAGCGCGGCTGCGACGTCTGCGACGATTTCGTCATGCTGCAACGGAACGTGTGGGTTCATCGCTCGGGTCGGGATAACCCCGGTGCAGGCCAGGTTGATGATCAGTTCGTTCATTGCGTGACTTCCAGGGAGGTTTTTCCGAGGCGGCGAGCCGGATTGCCGACGTAAACGGCATCGGCCTCAACATTGCCGGTGACGACGGTGCCGGCACCGATGAAGCAGCGATCACCGAGGCGGACGCCATCGCGGATGATCGCGCCGAGACCGATGAAACAGCGTTGGCCAATCGCGACGTTGCCGCCGGTGACGACGCCCGAGGCAATGAAGCTATGGTCGCCGACCGAGCTATGGTGGCCTATGTTGGCCCCGGCCCGGACGATTACGTCGGCGCCAAGCCGGGCATGGGGCTGCAGGATGGCGTTTTCATAGATCTGCCCGTTGCGGCCGATTGGCGTGCCAGCGGCGACCCTGGCGTAACGGGAAACGTAGCTGGCCAGGTCGTAGCCCATGGTCTCGGCCTGAGCGCAGCGCGCCTCGCGCAGCCCGTTGATCCGCAGGTAGCCGAGGGCAACCAGGATTTCGCAGTCGGCGGGTCGGACATGCTCGTCCAGCGTCTCGAACGGGTAGACCGGCAGACCGTCGTGCGTGGCCGAATGCAGGTGGGCGCTGTCGACGGTGAAGCCAAGTACCCGCCGCTGCGCGTCGTGGGTCAGGACGTGGGCGCTCAGGCTGGCAAAGCTGCCGGCGCCGAAGACGATGATGGGGCGGTCGGTGTTCAAGCGATTTTGCTCCGGAATGGCGGATTCATCGGGTGTTGGCGATCAGGCCGGCGATGCGCTCCACGTCTGCATCGGTCAGCGCCGGGTAGATTGGCAGGCAGAGCACCGTGCGGGCCAGCCGGCTGGCTTCCGGCAGGTGTTCGGGCGAAGCGGATGGCAGGTCGCGGTACATCGGCAGGTCGGAAATCAGTGGATAGAAATAGCGCCGGGCATAGATCTCGTGCTGCTTGAGCAGGTGGTAGAGGGCATCCCTGTCCTGCTGACGCTGCTCGTTAACGAGAATGGGGAAATAAGAGCAATTGCCCTCGCTGCCGGCGGCGACTGGCGGACAGACGATGCCGGGAGCGTTGGCGAGCAGTTCCCGGTAAAGGTGGTCAATCGCCCGGCGCCGGGCCAGAGCCCCCTCGATATGCTGCAGTTCAAGCAGGCCGAAGGCAGCGTTGATTTCGCTCATCTTGCCGTTGATGCCGGCTGTGGCGACCGTCGTTTCATCGACGATGCCGAAGTTCTTCAGCTGGTCGATATAGGATTTTGTGGCGGCATCCGGACAGACGATGGCGCCACCCTCGAAGGTGTGGAAAGCTTTGGTCGCGTGAAAGCTGAGAACGCTCAGATCGCCGTGGCCAAGGACGCTCTGCCCGCGGTGACGGACGCCGAACGCATGGGCGGCATCGTAGATCACCTTAAGTCCGTGGCGGTCGGCGATGCGTTCAATTGCCTCGACAGCGCAGGGATTGCCATAGCAATGGACCGGCATGATCGCGGTGGTCGCTGGCGTGATGGCGGCCTCGATCCGCATCGGGTCGAGGTTGAAACTGCCTGGCTCGACGTCAGCGAAGACCGGGCGAAGTCCATTCCAAAGAAGGGCGTGGGCAGTTGCGACGAAGGAGTAGGGGGTGGTGATGACCTCGCCGGAAATCCGCAGTGCCTGCAGGGCGGTGATCAGCCCGATAGTACCGTTGGCGACGAGGGCCACATGGTTGACGCCGAGATAGTCGCCGAGAGCCTGTTCGAGTTGGCGGTGCATCGGGCCGCCATTGCTCAGCATCCCGCTGGCCCAGATGCTTTCCAGATAGGGAATGAACTCGCTGAGTGGCGGCAGGTGGGGACGGGTGACGTAGATCGGTTTTTCGCTCATCGCCCGGACGCCTTCGTTCCGGACGGGCGCCGGGCGGCCACTAGCGAACGGAGCATGTAGGCCAGCCGGTCGGTGGCTCTCAGCACCCCTCGGAGCTCGCCGTAGAGCCGTGCTTTCTCATCGGCGTCAACGTTTCGCGAGCGAATGACGCCGTTGACGCGTTTTCGCGTGGCCTGGCGAAATGCCTTGCTGAAACGGTGTTCGGTCAGCGCGTCGAGTTCGACGAAAGAGCGGGCGACGGCACGCGCATGTTTTGCCAGGAAGGCACCATCGTTCTCGGCGCGCCATGTCCAAGAACCCTCGGTTCGCGTCCGGTAGATCGACATCGGATCGTTGATGTAGAGCGCCCCGCCGTTCAGCGATGAAATGATCTGCAGGTAGATGTCGCCCAGTGTCAGATAGGGACGGGCGCAGGCAAACTCGGTAAAGCGCCGGATCGCTTCTATTTTCGCGACGCAAGAAGCGGTCGGGATGGCGCCGTGTTTTTTGACGATCACTTCTTCGGTCGTGATGACGCGGTTCGCGTCACCGTAGACCCCGACCATCTTGCGCAGTCGGTTACGCGTGTAGTCGATGCGCGGCGCACAGTGAAACGAGAGCTGGCATTCCGGGTGCTGGCGCATCAGCGCGATCTGTTTTTCCAGCTTGAGCGGGTCGGTCCAGGCATCGTCGCCCTCGCATAGGGCGATGTAGCTGCCGCGCGCCCGGGTATAGTTCAGGTGGGCGATATGAACATTCTTCGAGTACTGGTTCTCGGACTGGTAGATCGTTCGGATCAGCCCGGGATGGCGAGCCTCGTAGCTGCGGACGATGGCGGCCGTGCAGTCGGTCGAGGCATCGTCGTGGATCAGGATCTCGACCGGGAAGCTGGTCCGCTGCATCAGGAAACCTTCGATCGCCTCGGCGATGAAGGGCTCGTGGTTGTAGGTGGCGCAGCAGATACTGACCAGCGGGGGGAGCCCTTGGCGGGAGTCGTCGGTCAGCGGGAGTGGATTGGCGTCGGGTGCTGACGGCATCGTTCTTGGTTCATGATTTTTCGGCCAGTGACCAATGTATCAGTTTGTTGAGAAGCTGAAGGCGTCGGCGAAGAACTCTTCTTCCGGCAGGCCTTGCGCCATGAAGTCACGCTTGGCGACGTCAATCATCACTGGCGCGCCGCAGGCATAGGCCTGGTAGCCGGAGAGATCCGGGAAATCGGCCAGCACGGCCTGGTGGACGAAGCCGGTGCGGCCGGTCCACGCGTCGTCGGCTGCCGGTTCCGAGAGGACTGGCACGTAGGTTATGTTGGCATGGGCCGCCGTCCACTGTTCCGGCAGTGCGTTCTGGTACAGGTCGACGCGCGCCTTGGCGCCCCAGTAGATGAACATCGGGCGCTGGCATTCCTCGGCGATGGCGTGCTCGACGATGGCCTTGATCGGCGCGAAGCCGGTGCCGCCGGCGACCAGGATCATCGGCTTGGTCGACTCCTCGCGCAGGTAGAAGGTGCCGTGCGGGCCGTTGAAACGCAGGATGTCGCGGACCTTTATGGTCGAGAACACCTGCTCGGTAAATAGGCCGCCGGGGACGTGACGGATGTGCAGCTGGAGCACTGCGTCGTCATGCGGCGCATTGGCCAGCGAGAAGCTGCGCTTCTTGCCGTCCTTGAGCAGGATGTCGATGTACTGGCCGGCCCAGAACTGCAGGCGCTCGCTGGCCGGCAGGCGGAGGTGCATCTCGATGACGTCGGGCGCCAGTTTTTCCAGTTTCTCGATGCGCGAGGGCAGGGTCTTGACCGGGATGTCGTTGGCCGAAGTCATCTGCTTGCATTCGATGACCAGGTCGGTTTGGGCGGTGGCGCAGCAATAGAGCGTCAGGCCGGCTGCCTTTTCGTCATCCTTAAGCGCATGCGGCTGGGCTTTGCCGTGATCGACCGTGCCTTCGACGACCTTGCCCTTGCAGGCGCCGCAGGCGCCATCCTTGCAGCCGTAGGGCAGCGTCAGGCCGTGGCGCAGCGCGGCGTCGAGCAGGGTTTCTCCGGCTTCCGCAGCAAACTGGCGGCCGCTCGGCTGGACGGTGATCTGGTGGCTCATAAATTCCCCTTGGTCGTCGGCTACAATGCCGGCGTGCAAAAAATCCTGATTGTCGGCAGCGGGGACGTCGCCCGCCGCATCCTCTCCCGCCTTGCCCCCCGCGCTCGCGTCTATGCCGTGCTGCGCGATGCCGCCAAGGCGGCCGCGTGGCGCGCGGCCGGCGCGACGCCGGTGCTGGCTGACCTCGACGACCGGTCCAGCCTGCAACGCATCGCCGGTCTGGCCGACCTCGTGCTGCATCTGGCGCCACCGCCCGGCGAAGGGCGCTGCGACACGCGAACCCGCAACCTGCTGGCGGCGCTGGGCAAGGCGAAAAGTTTACCACGGCAGCTCATTTACGTAAGCACGACAGGGGTTTACGGCGACTGTGGCGGCGCTCAAATCGATGAAATGCGCCACCTGAATCCGGAAAGCGCCCGCGCCGGCCGCCGGGTCGATGCCGAGCGCCAATTGCGCGCCTGGGGCAAGCGCTGCGGCGTCGCCGTCTCCATCCTGCGCGCGCCGGGTATCTACGCCGCCGACCGCCTGCCGCTGGAGCGCCTGCACAAGGGCCTGCCGGCGCTGGCCGAGGCCGACGACGTCTACACCAACCACATCCACGCCGACGACCTCGCCGCCGCCTGTCTGGCCGCGCTGCGCCATGGCGGCGCCAACCGCATCTATAACGCCGTCGACGATTCCGACCTGAAAATGGCCGCCTATTTCGACAAGGTCGCTGAGGCCTTCGCGCTGCCCCGGCCGCCGCGCCTTACGCGTGAAGAGGCCGCCAAGCAGCTGTCGCCGGTGCAGATGTCCTTCCTGCGCGAATCTCGGCGGATCGGCAACCGCCGCCTGAAAAACGAACTGAAACTCAGTCTCGCCTACCCGACCGTGGAGGCCGGGATTGCGGCTGCAAGGAGAAACCCATGCTCGTCGTGAAAACGCTGCATATCTGGATGGTCATTTCCTGGTTTGCCGGCCTGTTCTACCTGCCCCGCATCTTCGTCAACCTGGCCATGGTGCCGGCCGGCAGCGTTGCCGAGCGCGACCGCCTGCTGCTGATGGCCGGCAAGCTGTACAAGTTCATGACCCCGCTCGGCGTGCTGGCCATCGCGCTGGGCCTCTGGCTGTGGTTCGGCTACGGTTTCTCCGGCGGCTGGCTGCATGCCAAGACCACACTGGTCGCTGTGCTGGCCGGCTATCACTGGCATTGCGGCCGCCTGCTCGGGCAGTTCCAGCGCGGCACCTGCAGCAAATCCCACGTCTGGTTCCGTTTCTACAACGAACTGCCGGTGCTGGTCCTGCTGATCGTCCTTTTCCTCGTCGTCCTCAAGCCTTTCTGACATGAATAAATACTTTGCAATCTGCCCGCGCGGGCTGGAAGAACTGCTGCTCGAAGAGCTGCGTAGCGTCGGCGGCGAGGAGTTGCGGGCGACCCACGGCGGCGTCTTCTTCTCGGGCGAGTGGTCGGTCTGCTACCGCGCCAATCTCGAATCGCGGATCGCCACCCGCATCCTCTGGCACATCGTCAAGGGGCCGTACGCCAAGGAGGAGGATATTTACCGCCTGGCCGTGCGCCAGTTGTGGCCGAACCACTTTGCCGTCAGCCGGACGATGCGTGTCGTGACGACGGCGATCAAGTGCCCGCTGAAGTCGCTCGATTTCGTTACCCTGCGCGTCAAGGACGCCGTCTGCGACCGTTTCCGCGAGGATCTTGGCGAGCGGCCGAACATCGAGACGCGCAATCCCGACGTCAGTGTTCACGTCTTCCTGACCGAGAACGAATGCACGCTGTACCTCGACACTTCCGGCCAGCCGCTGTGGCAGCGCGGCTTCCGCAAGGCCAGCGTCGATGCGCCGCTGAAGGAAAACCTCGCCGCCGGCATCCTGAAGATGACCGGCTGGCAGCCGGGTACGCCCTTGATCGACCCGATGTGCGGCAGCGGTACCTTCCTGCTCGAAGCGGTGCAGATGGCGCTCGACCGGGCGCCGGGGCTGGACCGGGGCTTCGCCTTCGAAATGCTGAAGAACTTCGCGGCGCTCGACTGGGCGAATATCCGCGCCGCTGCCGAAGCCCGTGTGAAGCCGGCCGAGCCGCTCGACATCCGCGGCTACGACCTCGACGACAAGGCCGTGCGCGCCACCCGGCGCAACCTGCAGGAAGCCGGTTTCGGCAACGTCGTCACGGTCGACCAGAGCGACCTGCTGGAAACCCAGCCGCTGACCGACCACGGCATCCTGGTCACCAATCCGCCCTACGGCGAGCGGATCGGCGAGCAGGACGAGCTGGCCGCCTTCTATCCGCAGCTCGGTTCGGCACTGAAAAAGCACTGGGCCGGCTGGAACTGCTTCTTTTTCACCGCCGACCTGCGTCTGCCCAAGCTGGTCGGCCTCAAGCCGAGCCGCAAGACGCCGCTGTTCAACGGCCCGCTGGAGTGCCGGCTGTTCGAAATCCGCATGGTCGCCGGGAGCAATCGCAAGGGGTGATTGCCGCCGCGAAACGGCCGTGGGATCATGCTTGTTGCCGAATGATCGTTCGTTTAAAAAATAGCTAGCTCAGGGAGAGTTCCGGTGTCCGTTCAGGCCTTGTATCTGCAAAAGCGCATGTCCGCTGCCGATGCCATCCGCGTCGTCCGCAATGGTGAAACCGTCGTCGTGCCGACCGGCGTCGGCGAGCCGCCCAGCTTGCTTGCTGCGCTCGGCGAGGCGCGCCGGGATTTTCGCGACGTCACCGTGGCGCAACTGCTGCCGGTCCGCAAATACGGCTATTTCGACGCCGAAACGGCCGAGCACGTCCGCCACACCGCCTATTTCTTCAGCGGCACCTCGCGCCCGGGCGGGCTGGAGGGCTGGATCGACTACCTGCCGGCCTATTTCGCCGAACTGCCGATGCTGATCAAGCGCGACCTGATCCCGGCCGACGTCGTCTTCAGCATCGCCTCGCCGATGGACGAGCACGGTTACTTCTCGCTGGCGCTGGCCGCTGACTACACCATGGCCGCCGTTGAAAAGGCGCGCGCCATCGTGCTCGAAATCAATCCCAACGTGCCCTTCGCCAACGGCGACTGCCACGTGCACGTCTCGCAGGTGACGGCGCTGACCGAGAGCGATGCACCCATCCTCGAAGTCAGCCTGCCCAAGATCGGCCCGGTCCAGGAGGCGATCGGCAAGTACGTCGCCGAGATGATTCCCGACGGCGCGACGCTGCAGATCGGCTACGGCGGCATTCCCGACGCAGTGGTCATGCAGCTGACCGACAAGCGCGACCTCGGCATCCACACCGAGATGGTCGGCGACGGCATCATGACCCTGGTTGAAGCCGGTGTCATCACCAACCGCAAGAAGAACTACCACCACGGCAAGATGCTGGCCACCTTCGCGCTGGGTTCGAAGAAGCTCTACCAGTTCATGCACCGCAACCCGGCGCTCGAAATGCACCCGGTCGATTTCACCAACGACCCTTATCTGGCTGGCCAGAACGACAACCTGCACGCGATCAACGGCACCATGCAGGTCGATTTTCTCGGTCAGTGCGGTTCGGAAAGCCTCGGTTTCGCGCCGTACTCCGGCACCGGGGGGCAGGCCGACTTCGTCCGCGCCGCCAACCGCTCGAATGGCGGCAAGTCCATTATCGTCCTGCCATCCACGGCCAAGGACGACACCATCTCGCGCATCGTGCCGACCCTTTCGGCCGGCACCCACGTGACGACCAGCAAGAACGACGTCAATTACGTGGTCACCGAATTCGGCGTCGCGCAACTGCGCGGCAAGACGGCCAAGCAGCGCTGCCTGGCGCTGATCAACATCGCCCATCCGGATTTCCGGGCAGAGCTGAAGGATGCCGCCCGGCGCATGAAGCTCCTGTGAGGCTTGCTTACAAACTGTAGCAATTTTGTCCGGCTGCTTTGCCGATAATTCGCTATCGTGTAAGTGAGCTATTGCAGAGCAGGTGTGACGATGAAATCCCGAAAATTCCTGGCCGTGCTGCTGGCCCTGCTGCTGGCTGCTAGCGGCGCAGCCTGGGCGCATGGCGTGCGCGGCCATGTCGGTGTCTATCTTGGCCCCGTCTGGGGGCCGGGCTGGTGGTATCCGCCGCCCTATTACTACCCGCCGCAGGTCGTTGTGGTGCCGCCGTCGCAACCGCCGGTGTATATCGAACGGCAGGACGAGGCGGTGCCGCATTCCGAGGCGCAGCAGTACTGGTATTTCTGCAAGAGCGCCAAGGGCTACTACCCCTACATCAAGGAATGTCCAGAGGGCTGGCAGAAGGTGCTGCCGCAACCGGAGAAGTGAAAAATGACTGAGCGAAATGTCTTTGTGCAGCGTGGTGCGATCATCGCCGGTGCGCTGTTGCTGGGCGCCTGCGTGGTTTTGCCGAACGGGCCGAGTGTGATGGTTCTGCCGGGAAGCGGGCACAGCATCGACAGCTTCCGTAACGATGATTATCAGTGCCGTGACTATGCGTTCATGCAGATTGGCGGCAAGACGGCGACCGATTCGGCCAAGGAGTCGGCGGTGACCAGCGCTGCCGTGGGTACGGTGGTAGGTGCCGTGGCCGGCGCAGCGATTGGCGGCGGCGGACGCGGTGCGGCCACTGGTGCCGGCGTCGGCCTGCTGATGGGCAGCGCGGTGGGTTCGGATGCCGGGCGCGCCTCGGGTATCGGGACGCAGCGCCAATACGACAACGCCTATATCCAGTGCATGTATACCAAGGGCCATCGCGTGCCGGTGCCGGGGGGCATGACCTCCTCGCCGACTTCAACTTCGCGGGCAGTGCGGGCGCCGGATGCAGGGATTCCGCCACCGCCGCCGGGGTCGCCGCCGCCTCCACCGCCTCCACCGCCTAGCAGATAGGGCTTAATGAAAAATGCCCGGCAGCTCGCCGGGCATTTTTCATTTTTGGCCGTTTTTTACGGCCGACCGTAGCATTTGCCCCGGTCAGCCCCGATTTCAGGCGACGCCAGCGCTGTGCGCCTGCTGGTCGGCCCAGTAGCTGGAGCGGACCATCGGGGCGCAGGCGGCGCCGGAGAAGCCCATCTTCAGCGCTTCAGTTTCGAACATCTTGAAGGTGTCGGGATGGACGTAGCGGCTGACCGGCAGGTGATGCCCGGAGGGGGCGAGGTACTGGCCGATGGTCAGCATCTCGACGTCGTTGGCGCGCAGGTCGCGCATCACTTCGAGGATTTCCTCGTCGGTTTCACCGAGGCCGACCATCAGGCCGGACTTGGTCTTGACCTGCGGATAGCGCGCCTTGAACTGCTTCATCAGGGCCAGCGAGTGGGCGTAATCGGCACCCGGGCGGGCCTGCTTGTAGAGGCGGGGCACCGTTTCCATGTTGTGGTTGAGCACGTCGGGCAGGCTGGCGCCAAGGATGTCGATGGCGATGTCCATGCGGCCGCGGAAGTCGGGGACCAGGGTTTCGATGGTGGTCTTCGGCGAGGCCTCGCGCACGGCGCGGACGACATCGACGAAGTGCTGGGCACCGCCGTCGCGCAGGTCGTCGCGGTCGACGCTGGTGATCACCACGTACTGCAACTTCAGCGAGGAGACGGAATCGGCCAGTTCGGCCGGTTCGTTCGGATTGGGGGGCAGCGGCTGGCCGTGGCCGACGTCGCAGAAGGGGCAGCGGCGGGTGCAGATGTCGCCGAGGATCATGAAGGTGGCCGTGCCGCGGCCGAAACATTCGCCGATGTTCGGGCAGGCGGCTTCCTCGCAGACGGTGTGCAGCTTCTTTTCGCGCAGCATGGTCTTGATTTCGCCGAAGCGCCCGGCGCTGTTGCCGGCCTTGACGCGGATCCATTCGGGTTTGCGCAGCGGTGCATCGACCGGGACGATCTTGATCGGGATGCGCGCGGTTTTCAGTTCGCCTTTTTGTTTGACGCCTTTTTCAGCCATGTTGTGAGTCCAGTTGCTGTAGCAAGTGTTGTGAAAGTTGCTCGCCCGCCTCGTGAGCGGTGAGCGGCAGGTTCAGGTCTTTGGTCTGGATGACCTTGAGTCCAGCATAGCCGCAGGGATTGATTGCGGCAAAGGGGGAAAGATCCATATCGACGTTGAGCGACACGCCGTGGTAGCTGCAGCCGTTGCGGATGCGCAGGCCGAGGGCGGCGATCTTGGCTTCGCCGACATAGACGCCGGGCGCGCCGTCGCGCCGTTCGGCGGTCAAGCCATGGTCGGCCAGCAGGTCGATGACGGCCTGTTCGATGGCGCTGACCAGTTCGCGGACCTTGATCTTCAGGCGCGGCAGGTCGAGCAGCAGGTAGATCACGACCTGGCCGGGGCCGTGGTAGGTGACCTGGCCGCCGCGGTCGATCTTGACTAGTGGGATGCCGACGTCGCGCAGGATGTGCTCGGGCTTGCCGGCCTGGCCCAGCGTATAGACGGGTGGGTGCTCGACGATCCACAGCTCGTCCGGCGTCTCGGCCGTGCGGGTGGCCGTGAAATCCTGCATGGCCTGGAAGGTCGGGGCGTAGTCGACCCGGCCCAGGCGTTTGACGACAGGTGTCACAGCACCACTTTGATCATTGGATGACCACTGAGATCGGTGTACAGCGCGTCGAGTTGCGGCTTGGAGCGGGCAATCACGGTGCAGGTTAGGCTCAGGTAGTTGCCGCCCGAGCTGGCACGCATTTCCATGGTGGCGCCATCGAAATCCGGGGCGTGCGTGGTGACGATTTGAAGGACGACCTGTGCCAGGCTGTCGTCAGCCTTGCCCATGATCTTGAGCGGGAATTCGCAGGGGAATTCGAGGAGCGTGTCCTTGTACGAAGCCATGTCAGCCTTTGCGCATTACGGTGTTCTTGAAATCCTGATACCACTGCCACATCTGCCCGGCGAGCGGGCCGGGTTTGCCCGCATTGGGCCCGTTTCCAACCGGCTGGCCGTCGAGGGTGGTGATTGCCAGGATTTCCTTGGTTGATGAGGTCATCCAGACCTCGTCGGCGCGGCGAAGTTCAGATTCTTCGATTTCGGCGATTTTTACCGGCTGACCGTAGCATTCGGCCAGTTCGAGGATCACGTCGTAGGTGATGCCGGGCAGCATCAGGTGGGTCTTGGGCGGGGCGAGCAGCACGCCGTCCTTGACCACGAAAATGTTTGAGGCGGCGCCTTCCTTCATCAGCCCGTCGCGGATCAGGATCGCTTCGGCGCAGCCCTGGTCGACCGCCTGCTGGCGGGCCAGCACGTTGGCCAGCAGGGAAATGACCTTGAGGTCGCAGCGCGCCCAGCGCAGGTCGGGGACGGTGATCGCCGCGACGCCGGTGGCGCGCACTTCGGCCGGCGTGGTGACCAGCGGCGAAGCGAAGGCAAAGGCGGTCGGCGGCACGCTGGCCGGCGGAAAGGCGTGGTCGCGCTTATCGTCGGCGCCGCGGGTGACCTGAAGGTAGATCGACTGGTCGTCCCAGGGGGCGGCTTCGATCAACTGCAGGACGACGGCCTTCCAGCCCTCAAGCGGCAGCGGGTTGGCCAGGCGGATGCCGTCCAGCGTCGCCTGCAGGCGCGTCAGGTGCTCGTCGAGCCGGAAAGCGCGCCGCGAGTAGACCGGGATCACCTCATAGACACCGTCGCCGTATAAAAAGCCGCGGTCGAGCGGGGAAACACCCGCCTCCGCCAGGGGCAGGAAGCGGCCGTTGAGATAGACGGGATCGGCGACGTAGGGAGTCACGGTTTTAGGCAAACGAACTTAGGCAAACCACAAGCGGATGGTGTCGAAGATACGGACGAAGATATTGCCGAGTTCGACTTTTTCAAGAGCGATGACCGGATATTCGCCATAAGCCTGGCCGTCGATGACGACTTTCAGCGTGCCGAGCTTCTGGCCGGCTTCGATCGGTGCGATCAGGCGCGGTTCGGCGATGAAGTCCTTGCTGACTTTCTCGGCGTAGCCCTTGGGTACGGCAATCGACAGGTCGCTGGCGAAACCGGCCTTGACCTCGTTCTGGGTCCCCTTCCAGACGCGCAGCGTGGCGACCGGCTGCTCCTTGGTGAACAGCGAGACGGCATCGTAGGAGATGTAGCCCCAGTTGAGCAGCTTCTGCGATTCGCTGGCCCGGGCGCTGTCGGAAACGGTACCGAGAACGACCGACAATAGCCGGCGCTTGTCGCGCAGGGCCGAGGAGATCAGGCAATAGCCGGCGGCTTCGGTATGGCCGGTCTTGACGCCGTCCACGGTCGGGTCGATGTAGAGCAGGCGGTTACGGTTCGGCTGCGTGATGTTGTTGTAGGTGTATTCCTTCATCGAGTAATACTTCTTGTACTCCTCGGGGAAGTCTCGGATCAGCGCCGAGGCGAGCAGCGACAGGTCGCGCGCCGTGGTGTAGTGCTGCGGGTCGGGCAGGCCGGTCGAGTTCATGAAGTGGCTGTTCTTCATGCCCAGGCGCTGCGCCTCGCGGTTCATCATCTGGGCGAAGTTCTCTTCGCTTCCGGCAATCGCTTCGGCCAGCGTGACGCAGGCGTCGTTGCCGGACTGGACGATCATGCCCTTGATCAGGTCTTCGGTCGGCACCTGCGTGTCGACCCGGACGAACATCTTGGAACCGCCGGTGCGCCAGGCCTTTTCGGAAACCGGCAGGGGCTGGGCGAGGGCGATGGTCTTGTTGCGGACGGCCGCGAAGGTCAGGTAGGCCGTCATCAGCTTGGTCAACGAGGCCGGTTCGAGGCGCTCGTCGGGCTTTTCGGTGGTCAGCACCTGGTTGGAGCCCATTTCCAGCAGCAGCCAGGACTTGGCGGCCAGCGAGGGCGGTATCGGGAGTTGCTGGGCCATTGCCTGGCCGGCGGCGAGCAGGCCGAGGAGGGCGAAAGCGGTCTTGCGGAGGAGCGACATGTTATTTGATCTTTGAATTGCGTTGGGGGCGCCCATTATACCCTCGGCTCCGGGGTGGCCTGCGGGGCTGCGGCGCAGAGCGCCTCGACGGCCGGATGGCGGATGCGCCGTTCGCTGGAAATGGCGTAGATCTGCTCGCTGACGCCGGTCATGGCGCCGAGCGGCAGGGCATCGAGTTGGGCGGCAACCTGCTCGGCGAGGGCGAGCGGAGCCGGGAAAATGCCCAGACCGCCGCGGCCGAAGGTAGTCAGCAGCGCGCTGTCTTCAAATTCGCCGACGATCTTCGGCCGGATGCCGGTCTGTTCCAGCCAGCGGTCGATGCGGCCACGCAGTGCGTTGTGGCGGGTCGGCAGCAACATCGGCGCGCCATTCAGGCTGGCCGGGAACTCGCCGCGGTGAAGATCGGCCAAAGCCTTGGTAGCGAACAGGCCGGTGGCGAATTCGCCGAGCCGGGTGCTGAAGACTTTCAGGTTGCCGCCGACCGGTGCCGGGCGGTCGGTCAGCACGACATCGAGCCGGTGCAGGGCGAGGTCGGCGAGCAGGGTTTCGAATTCGCCTTCGTCGCAGATCAGCCGAACGTCGGCCGGCATGCTGGTCACTGTCGATAGCAGCCGATAGGCCAACAGCTTGGGGATGCCGTCGGAAATTCCGGCCCGCAGGCGAAGTGTGGACTCGCTGTCGCTGTGCTGGACCGCATCAATCAAGGCGTCGCCGAGCTGGAAAATCTGGTCGGCGTAACCAAGGGCGATGCGCCCGGCTTCGCTGAGCACCAGGCCGCGCCCCTGGGCGTTGAACAGCGCCTTGCCGATCTGCCGTTCGAGCAGGGAAAGCTGGCCGCTGATCGTCTGCACCGCGACGTCCAGCCGCTCGGCGGCGCGGGTGATGCTGCCTTCCTGGGCGACGACCCAGAAGTAGTGGAGGTGTTTGTAGTTGAGGTGGGTCATGGGGTTCTCAGGAAAAATCGAAGAGTTGTTCAATTTTGCTCCGATTTTTCTCTTTGTTGCAACGCAATATCATCGCGCCGTTTCTCTAACGAGGAGTTCAACATGAAACGTATTGTCCTTTTCCTGGCGACCAACCTGGCGGTGATGCTGGTGTTGAGCGTCGCGACCAGCTTGCTTGGGGTTAACAAGTTCCTGACCGCCAATGGCCTGAATGTCGGCATGTTGTTCGTCTTTGCGGCGGTGATCGGCTTCGGCGGCGCCTTCATTTCGCTGCTGATGTCGAAGACCATGGCCAAGTGGAGCACCGGCGCCCAGGTTATCGTGTCGCCGAGTTCTTCGACCGAGGTCTGGCTGGTCGATACCGTCGCCAAACTAGCCAAGCGCGCCAATCTGCCGATGCCGGAAGTGGCGATCTACGACGGCGAGCCGAATGCCTTCGCGACCGGCGCCACCAAGAACAGTTCGCTGGTCGCGGTCTCGACCGGTCTGCTGCAAAGCATGACCCGTGACGAAGCCGAAGCCGTGCTGGCTCACGAAGTGGCGCACATCGCCAATGGCGACATGGTGACCCTGACGCTGATCCAGGGGGTGGTCAATACCTTCGTCGTCTTCCTGTCGCGTATCGTCGGCTATGTGGTCGATGGCTTCCTGCGCCGCGGCGACAGCGAAAGCAGCGGTCCGGGCATCGGCTACATGGTGACCAGCATGGTCTGCGAAGTCGTTTTTGGCCTGCTGGCCAGCATCATCGTCGCCTGGTTCTCGCGCCAGCGCGAATTCCGCGCCGACGCCGGTGCTGCCGGCCTGATGGGTTCGCCGGTGCCGATGCAGAATGCCCTGCGCCGCCTTGGCAACCTGCATACCGAACCGTTGCCGCAGAACATGGCGGCTTCCGGCATCGCCGGCGGTGGCGGTGGCTTCATGTCGCTGTTCGCCACCCATCCGCCGCTGGAAGAGCGGATTGCCGCATTGGGAGGGCGCTGACCCTTGCCGGTAGATGGCATGCGGTTTGCTGAATCGAGTACATGATGCAACGCACGAAACCTTTGATTTTCATCCTGGGCATGAGCGCGACGCTGGCCGTCGCGCAGCCCGAATTCGACCTCGCCAAGCTGGAGGCGGCGGCGCTGGAGTCCAGTCGATCGGTGCTGGCGGCGCGTGAGCAGATCAGCGCGGCGCGCCACGCGGTAGTCAGCGCCGGGGCCTTTCCCAATCCCGAACTGGAGTATCTGAGCGGCACGCAACGGGCGCGCGGGCCGGGCGGCAATCCGGGCAATGCCCGCAGTGTCGCCCTGACCCAGCCGCTCGACCTGCCCTGGCGGCGTTCGGCGCGTATCGCCGCGGCGGAGGCCGGGCTGGATGCAACCGGGGCAGCGGTTCGGGCCTTCGAGGCCGACACCATCGCCCGCCTGCGGCTGCGTTATTTCGATGTGTTGCGCCGTGAGGCCGAACTGAAAAATGCTCGCGAAGACATGGCGGTCATGGAAAGTGTGCGCTCACGTATTGCGCTTCGGGTTGAGACCGGCGATGCGCCGCGTTTCGAGCTGATCAAGGCCGATGCGGAAATGCTCAACGCCCAGAAGACGGCGCAGGCGGCCGGATTCCGCGTCGAGCAGGCGCGCTCGGCGCTGCGCCAGGCGGTCGGTGGCGGCTTGCCGGCCGAGTTTGCGCTGCGCGGGCAGTTGCGCGATGTGCCGGGGCTGCCGCCGATGGAGGGCTTGCGCCGCCAGTTGCAGGAAACCAGCCCCGATTTGGCGCGCGTGCGGGCCGAAATGGTGCGCGCCCAGCATCAGCTCGATCTCGAACGCCGCCAGCGCTGGCCAAGTCTGGCCTTGAAGGCGAGCGTCGACGAGGACCCCGATGTGCGCAGTTCCAAATTCGGCCTGGTCGTTTCGGTGCCGCTCTGGGATCGCCGTAGTGGTCCGGTCGGTGAAGCGGCGGCCCAGCTGACGCGGGCTCGCTATGAACTGGAGGCCCAGGAGTTTGCGCTCGGCCAGCAACTGGAAGTGGCCGTCCAGCAATACGAAATTGCCGAGGCGCAGGTGACGGCGCTGGAGTCGGGCATCGTCAGGCAGGCCGAGTCTGCCCTGAAGGTAGCCGAGGCCGCCTATCGTTTCGGCGAGCGAGGGTTTCTCGAAGTTCTCGATGCGCAGCGCGTTTATCGCGCGGCGCGGGCCGAACTGATTGCCGGGCGCTACGAATTGGCGGCGGCCTGGGTTGAAATTGAAAGACTGCGGGCGATCCCCGAAGGAAAATAAAAATGAAAAAAAGCCTTTTTTTGGCGCTGACCGTAGCATTCCTGCTCGGCTGCAATCAGGAGAATACTCAATCAGCCGACCAGCGGGTGCAGGACCCGACCCTGGTCGCGCCGTCGAGCGAACTGCTGGCCCAGCTCAAGCTGGCCGAGGTCGGGCGTGCGGCGGTGGCAGAAACGCTACGTGTCGCCGGGCGCATCGACTTTGACGAGCAGCGCCTGGCCCGGATCGGGGCAACCGTCACCGGCCGGGTAACGCAGATCGACGCCCTGCTCGGCCAGTCGGTCGGCAAGGGCGAGGTGCTCGCCCGGCTGAACAGCAGCGAACTTTCCAGCCAGCAACTGGCTTACCTGAAGGCACGCGCCCAGCTGGAACTGAATCGACGCAACGCCGAACGGGCCAAGGCCTTGTTCGAGGCCGACGTGATCGGTGCGGCGGAATTGCAGCGTCGGGAAAGCGAGTTCCAGATTTCGCTGGCCGAGACGCGGGCCGCGTCCGACCAGCTGCAATTGCTCGGCGTCAGTCCGGCCGCCATCGATCGGCTCGCCAAGCAGGGCGCGGTCGATTCGGTGACCCCGGTGGTCGCCACCATGAACGGCGTCGTCGTCGAGCGCAAGCTGGCCCAGGGCCAGGTCGTCCAGCCGGCCGACGCGTTGTTCGTCGTCGCCGACCTGTCGCGCCTGTGGGCCGTTGCCCAGGTGCCGGAACAGCAGGTCAGCCAGGTCAAGACCGGGCAGTCGGTGAGCATCGAAGTGCCGGCGCTGGGCAACGAGAAACTGGTCGGCAAGCTGATCTTCGTCGGCCAGACCATCGACCCCGAGACGCGCACCGTGCTGGTCCGCACCGAGCTGGACAACCGCGACGGACGCCTCAAGCCGGCCATGCTGGCCTCGATGCTGATCGAGGCCAAGCCGGTCGAGCGCCTGGTCGTTCCGGCCAGCGCCGTGGTCCGCGAAAACGATGAGGATCATGTCTTCGTCGGCGAAGGTGATGGCGCTTTCCGACTGGTCAAGGTCAAGCTGGGGCCAGAGCAGGGTGGTGTCCGCGTGCTGCAGGCCGGCCTGAAGGGCGGCGAGAAGCTGGTCGTCGACGGTGCCTTCCACCTGAACAACGAGCGTAACCGCAAGGAAATGGAGGGATCGTGATCGAGTCTCTCGTCCGTGGGGCGCTCAAGCAGCGCCTGGTCGTCGCGGTGATTGCCGCCGTCCTCTTTTTCTTTGGGCTCGATGCGGCGCGCAAGCTGTCGGTCGATGCCTTCCCCGACGTCACCAACGTTCAGGTCCAGATTGCCACCGAGGCGCCGGGCCGTTCGCCGGAGGAGGTTGAGCGCTTTGCCACCGTGCCGCTGGAGGTGGCGATGACCGGCCTGCCCGGGCTGGAGGAAATGCGTTCGCTGAACAAGCCGGGCCTGTCGCTGATCACGCTGGTTTTCAGCGACAAGACCGATGTCTATTTCGCCCGCCAACTGGTCATGGAGCGCCTGCTCGAAGTTGGCTCGCGCCTGCCGGCCGGTATCACGCCGGTGCTTGGCCCAGTGTCCACCGGTCTCGGCGAGGTCTACCAGTACACGCTGGAGCGTGCCGATGATGGCGACCGGGCGCTCAGCGAAGAGGAGCTGATGAAGCGGCGGATCGCCCAGGACTGGGTGGTTCGTCCCCTGCTGCGCTCGATTCCCGGCGTTGCTGAAATCAATTCGCAGGGTGGCTACGCCAAGCAGTACCAGGTGCTGGTCAATCCCGACAAATTGCGGCATTACGGCTTGAGCATCGCCGATGTCTACCAGGCGGTCGGTCGCAACAACGCCAATGCCGGCGGCGGCGTGCTGCCGCAGTATGCCGAGCAATACCTGATCCGCGGCGTCGGCCTGGTTCGTGATCTGGACGATCTGCGCGCCATCGTGCTCAAGGAAAGGGACGGCGTGCCGGTCTACGTCCGCGACGTGGCCGAGGTCGAGATCGGCCACGAGGTGCGCCAGGGCGCGGTGATCAAGAACGGCACGACGGAAGCGGTCGGTGGCGTGGTCATGATGATCGCCGGCGGCAATGCCAAGGAAGTGGTCAGCCGGATCAAGGAGCGGGTCGATCAGATCAATGCCAAGGGGATGCTGCCCGACGGCCTGAAAATCGCCGCCTATTACGACCGCTCGGAACTGGTCGATGCGGCGCTGTGGACCGTCACCAAGGTACTGCTCGAAGGCGTCCTGCTGGTCGTCGTCGTGCTCTTCCTGTTCCTCGGCGATGTGCGCTCGTCGCTGATCGTCGTCGCGACCCTGGTGCTGACCCCTTTGCTGACTTTCACGGCAATGAACAAGCTGGGCATTTCAGCCAACCTGATGTCGCTCGGCGGCCTGGCCATCGCCATCGGCCTAATGGTCGACGGCTCGGTGGTGGTGGTCGAAAACGCCTTCCTGCAGCTCGGGCGGAATGCCAACAAGGGCGAAAGCCCGTTGCGGGTGATCCTGCACGCAGTGGTCGAGGTGGCGACGCCGGTCATCTTCGGCGTCGGCATCATCATCCTCGTCTTCCTGCCGCTGATGACCCTGCAGGGCATGGAAGGCAAGATGTTCGCGCCGCTCGCCTACACCATCGCCATCGCGCTGGGCATTTCGCTGATCCTGTCGATGACGCTGACCCCGGTGATGTCGACCTATCTGCTGAAGCCCCCAGCCCACGACGGCGATCACGACACCAAGCTGATCGCCGCGATGAAGCAGCGCTACCTGAAGATGTTGCACTGGGCGCTGGGCAACGAGAAAAAGACGGTGACCGCCGCCGTCGGTGCCTTCGCCCTGACCGTGGCGGTGCTGCCTTTGCTCGGCACGGCGTTCATTCCGGAAATGAAGGAAGGCTCGGTGGTGCCCGGCATCAACCGCGTGCCGAACATTTCGCTGGAGGAGTCGATCAAGATGGAAATGGAGGCCATGCGTCTGGTCATGCAGGTCCCCGGCGTCAAATCGGCCGTCTCAGGCGTCGGGCGCGGCGAATCGCCGGCCGACCCGCAGGGGCCGAACGAATCGACCCCGATCGTCAGCCTGAAGCCGCGCAGCGAATGGCCTGCCGGCTGGACCCAGGACGATATCCAGGACGCCATGCGCGACAAGCTGAAAGGCTTGCCGGGCGTGCAGGTGGTCATGGCCCAGCCGATTTCCGACCGGGTTGACGAGATGGTCACCGGCGTCCGTTCGGATATCGCGGTCAAGATCTTCGGCGACGATATTGATCAACTGAAGAAACTGGCTGGACAAATCGGCAAGGTTGCCCAGGCTTTGCAGGGGGCGCAGGACTTGCGGATTGAGAAGGTCAGTGGGCAACAGTACCTGTCGATCGAGATCGACCGCCAGTCCATCGCCCGCCTCGGCCTCAACGTCTCGGACGTTAACGACGTGCTGGAAACAGCCATCGGCGGCAAGGTGGCGACCGAGATTTTCGAGGGCGAACGCCGCTTCCCTGGCGTGGTCCGTCTGCCCGAGCATTTCCGCAACAACGTCGAGGCGATTTCCAACGTGCTGATCACCTCGCCGCGCGGCGCCCAGGTGCGGCTGGCTGATGTCGCCAACATCCGGGTCATGGACGGTCCGGCCCAGATTTCGCGCGAACTGGGCAAGCGGCGGATCGTCGTTGGCGTCAACGTCAAGGACCGCGACCTTGGCAGTTTCGTCGCCGAACTGCAGCAGAAGGTCGATGCCCAGATCAAGCTGCCGGAAGGTTATTACCTGGAGTGGGGCGGCCAGTTCCAGAACATGGAGCGGGCGCTCGGCCACCTGATGGTGATTATCCCGATCACCATCGCGGCAATCTTCTTCCTGCTCTTCCTGCTCTTCAACTCGCTGCGTTTCGCCACGCTGATCATCACCGTGCTGCCCTTCGCGTCGATTGGCGGTATCGTCGGCCTGTTCGTCGCCGGCGAATATCTGTCGGTGCCGGCCTCGGTCGGGTTCATCGCCCTGTGGGGCATCGCCGTGCTCAACGGTGTCGTGCTCGTCTCCTACATTCGCGGCTTGCGAGAGGAAGGGCGCAGTGTACGCGAGGCGGTGGTCGAGGGGGCAACCTTGCGTTTCCGGCCGGTCATGATGACGGCGACGGTCGCCATGCTCGGCCTGATTCCCTTCCTGTTCTCGAGCGGGCCGGGTTCGGAGGTGCAGCGGCCGCTGGCCATCGTGGTCATCGGCGGGCTGATCACCTCGACGTTGTTGACGCTGGTCGTCTTGCCGACCATTTATCGCTGGTTTGATGAAGAAGAGGTCGAAGCATGAAGGAAATCAAGGCGGTCATCCGCCCCAACAAGCTGGCCGCGCTGCGCGACGCGATGATCGCCCTGCCTGGCTTTCCGGGCATGACGGTGAGCAAGGTCGAGGGCTGCGGCGCACCCTCCCGCCATCTGGCCAAGCACACGATCAAGGAGGAACTGACCGACTACTCGCCCAAGGTGCGTATCGAGATCGTCGCGCCGGATGACGTGGCGGAGAGCATCTTCCAGCGGATTACCGAAGTCGCGAAGACCGGCCACTACGGCGATGGTCTGGTCTGGATGACCGACGTCGAGAAGGCTGCCTTCATTTTCAAGACGGTGGGTCCGGAGTGATGTTGCTGGTGAATTGATATTTTTGTTATGTGAGGAGTATTTCACAGTAAATGGGGACGGATTTTCCTAAAATGACCAAACGTTCTTCAGCCCCGAAGGGCGAAAGTTGTCTGGAATTTCATGGAAAATCTGCTCACCCCCGGGCCAGGACATCTCTTGATGTCGCCGGCAGAGTTACAGGAAGGCATCGCTAGCCTGTCGCGTGGTACTTATTTCCGGGAGGCCTCCCTGGAAATGATGCTCAGCATCCTGACCGAGTCGGCGGCGCAGATGTCTGGCGTCGAACGCGTCAGCATCTGGGCGCTGACTGACGATCACCAGGAGCTTCGCTGCCTGGAACTCTACGAGCGCACTTCGGGCCGGCACAGCAAGGGGGGCAGCCTTGCCGCCGATCGCTATCCCCGCTATTTCCAGGCCTTGCATACAGGCAGTTGCATCGCTGCCGACGACGCCTTTCTGCATTCGGATACCGCCGAATTTGCAGGCGATTACCTGCTCCAGCACAACGTCACGGCAATGCTCGACACGCCGATTCATATCCGGGGCGAACTGCAGGGGGTGCTCTGTCTTGAACAGGTGGGCACGCGCCAGCCATGGGCGCCGGCCCAGCGGATTTTTGCCCAGGCCGTGGCCAATCTGGTGACGCTGGCCCTGGTTGAATACGAGGCAGAGGAGGCGCGCCGTCAGGCGCAGGCTGCCAACGAGCGCCTACGGGCAGTGTTTGATGCCTCGCGGGATGCGCTTTTCCTGGCGGACGGCGATAGCGGCGAGATACTCGATATGAATCGGCAAGCCGAAATTCTGGTTGGGCGCGAGCGCAAGGAGTTGCTTGGTCTGCCTCAGGGGGCGCTGTATCCGCCCGAGCAGCAGCAACGGGCAGCCGGGGAATTTCGTCGCTTGCTGGATGGGGCCTCGCCCTGGGCACTGGTTACCGAGATACGTCACCGGGAGGGGCGCCGGCTGCCGGTGGAAGTGACTGCGGAAGTGGCCGATCTCGGCGACGGGCGCCGTTTGGCCTTGAGCATTTTTCGCCCGTTTTAGGCATCGACCGTAGCAATTGCTTCTGTCAGCGTCATTAACAGTTCTTCGAGTTCCCGGCGGCAATCCATCGAATCCAGGTCGGCTGCATTGTGGGTGACCGTCTCGGCAATCCGCCGGGCGAGGTGCATGACTCCCCAGATTTCCAGCAATTCCGCCTGGTGGGCGAGTTTGTTCGACTCCGTTGCCAAGGCGTAGGCGTCGGGTGGCAAGGCCGCCAGGGCATCGTGCATCAATTCGATGCTTTCCCTGGCTTCATTGACGAACAAGTGGTCGAGGACCGTTGAGCGAAGGGCATTCTCGCCTGCGTTGGCCGTCGCTTCGAGGCGTCCGGCGAAATGCCTGGCCCGCTCGGCGAAAGCTTCGTGCTCCAGTCCGCCGGGTTCGCTCAGGCATTCGATGGTGCTGCTCAGGGCGGCAATCAGTCGCGGACCGGGAGGTGCTTCCTCCAGGCGGTCGGCGGCGCCGGCCAATGCCTCACCCAGGCGCAGGCAATCGCTGTCGGCTGTTTCAAGGGCGATGGCGTAGATATTGAAAATGGCTGGCCGAATAGCGTCGCTGCCCGCGTTGTGGCGCTCCGACCAGGTTTGCGCTAGGTGCTTTCCGGCGGCTATCCAGCGCTCGTTGAGCTTGGCATCGAAGCGCAGCGCCTTGGGTTTGGCGACCCAGGGCAGGATTGCGGCGGTCGCCTCTAGGGTTGGGGCGAGCGCCGCGCGGGTTTCCTCGAGATCGTCTTCGGGGATATCGGCCATGGACAGTTTACTGGGCAGCCATCCTGGCAAAAGCGGAGACGACTTCCGGCGGCGCCTGAACCAGTTCGATCAGCACGCCTTCGCCGCCGATCGGGAATTCCTCGTTGCCCTTGGGGTGCAGGAAGGTGATGTCGAAGCCCGCCGCACCCTTGCGGATGCCGCCCGGAGCGAAGCGAACGCCATTGGCCGACAGCCATTCGACCGCCTTGGGCAGGTCGTCTATCCACAAGCCGACGTGATTGAGCGGCGTGGCATGAACCGCTGGTTTTTTTTCTGGATCGAGCGGCTGCATCAGATCGACTTCGACCTTGAACGGGCCGCTGCCCATGGCGCAGATGTCCTCGTCGACATTCTCGCGCTCGGAAACGAAGGTGCTGCTGACTTCCAGGCCGAACATGTCGACCCACAGGGTGCGCAGCTTGGCCTTGGAGGGGCCGCCAATGGCGATTTGCTGAATGCCGAGAACCTTGAACGGACGTGTCATGACTGGATTCCTGTCGTTGGATGAAAGACGTAATCCATAATTATAGAGATTTCTTCCGGTAGGCGAACACCAGCAAGCTGATGCCGATCAGGATCATCGGAAGCGATAGCCACTGCCCCATGCTGATCGTGTACGACTGGCCGAAAATGCCGGCATCCGGCTCGCGGAAGAATTCCGTAATGAAACGGAAGGCGCCGTAACCGATCAGGAAAACCCCGGAAGTCGCGCCTCGTGGCTTGGCCTGGGTGGTGAATAGCCAAAGAAAGGCGAACAGCAGCAGCCCCTCCAGCCCGACGTGGTAAAGCTGCGATGGATGGCGTGGCTGCATGTCGCCGGACTGCGGGAAAATCATCGCCCAGGGCAGGCCGGTATCGGTTACCCGGCCCCAAAGTTCGCCATTGATGAAATTGCCAATCCGGCCGGCTGCGAGACCCAGCGGCACCAGGGGCGCGATGAAATCGGTGACATCCCACCAGTTCAGTCGGTATTTATGCGACCACAGCCCCATGGCGACCAGCACGCCAAGAAAGCCGCCGTGGAAGCTCATGCCACCCTTCCAGACAGCAAAAATTTCCAGCGGATGTGCCAGAAAATACGCCGGCTCATAGAACAGTACCTGGCCCAGGCGGCCGCCGAGAATGACGCCCAGCATGCCGTAGAACAGCAGGTCGTCGAGTTGCTCGACGCTCAGAAATCCCGGTCGATTTCTGATCCGGTAACGGCCGAGCAAAATGAATTGAACGAAAGCCACCAGATACATCAAACCATACCAGCGCACGGAGAGTGGGCCGACAGAAAAGGCGACAGGGTCGAACTGTGGGTGAAGAAGCATCGAAGGCGCAGAGTGGGCTAGAATTAGCCGATTATAGTTCGCGCCTTTTGCAACAGGATTTCGGCGCTCAGATTCAGACGGAGATTTCCATGCCTCAGTATCGTTCCCATACTTCCACCCATGGCCGCAACATGGCCGGCGCCCGCTCCCTGTGGCGAGCCACAGGGATGAAGGATGGCGATTTCGGCAAGCCGATCATTGCCGTGGTCAACAGCTTTACCCAGTTCGTGCCGGGTCACGTGCATCTCAAGGATATGGGGCAGTTGGTCGCCCGCGAGATCGAGGCGGCCGGCGGCGTTGCCAAGGAATTCAATACCATCGCCATCGACGACGGCATCGCCATGGGTCACAGCGGCATGCTCTATTCGCTGCCCAGCCGCGACCTGATTGCCGACTCGGTCGAATACATGGTCAATGCGCATTGCGCCGATGCGATGGTCTGCATCTCCAACTGCGACAAGATCACCCCGGGCATGCTGATGGCTGCCATGCGCCTGAACATCCCGGTCATCTTCGTGTCCGGCGGCCCGATGGAAGCCGGCAAGGTCAAGATCCAGGGCCAGGTGGTTCATCTTGATCTCGTCGATGCGATGGTCAAGGCGGCCGATGCTGCGGTGTCGCAGAGCGATCTGGACGAAATCGAACGCTCGGCCTGTCCGACCTGCGGTTCGTGCTCCGGCATGTTTACGGCCAATTCGATGAACTGCCTGACCGAGGCGCTTGGCTTGAGTCTGCCGGGCAACGGCACGGTCGTTGCCACCCATGCTGACCGCAAACAGCTTTTTCTGCGCGCCGGGCGTCAGATCGTCGAACTGTGCAAGCGCTATTACGAGCAGGATGACGCCTCGGTGCTGCCGCGCTCAATTGCCACCAAGGCGGCTTTTGAAAACGCTATGACCCTTGACGTAGCGATGGGCGGCTCGACCAATACCGTGCTGCACATCCTGGCCACCGCTCAGGAGGCTGGTGTCGATTTTACGATGGCTGACATCGACCGCATTTCGCGCTCGGTCCCCTGTCTGTGCAAGGTGGCGCCGATGACCGATAAATATCACATCGAAGACGTTCACCGTGCCGGCGGCATCATGGGTATTCTCGGCGAACTCGATCGTGCCGGCCTGCTTCAGCGCGACGTGCCGAACATCCATGCGAAGAACCTCGGCGAAGCGATCGATCGCTGGGATATTGTGCGTGAGCACGACGTCAAGGTGCACGAATTCTTCAAGGCTGCGCCGGGTGGCGTACCGACTCAGGTGGCTTTTTCGCAGGATCGCCGTTTCAACGAACTGGATCTTGATCGCACCAAGGGCTGTATCCGCAACAAGGCCAACGCCTATTCGCAGGATGGCGGCCTGGCTGTGCTCTACGGCAACATTGCGCTCGATGGCTGTATCGTCAAGACCGCCGGTGTTGATGAATCGATCTGGAAATTTACCGGGCGCGCACGTGTCTTCGAAAGCCAGGATGCTGCGGTCGATGGCATTTTGGCGGGAAAAATTGTGGCCGGCGACGTGGTCGTCATTCGCTACGAGGGGCCGAAGGGCGGTCCTGGCATGCAGGAGATGCTCTATCCGACCTCCTATCTGAAATCGATGGGGCTGGGCAAAGAATGCGCCCTGCTGACCGATGGGCGCTTCTCCGGTGGCACCTCGGGCCTGTCCATTGGTCACGCCTCGCCCGAGGCGGCTGACGGTGGGGCAATTGGCCTGGTTGAAGAAGGCGATACCATCGAGATCGATATCCCGAATCGTCGTATTCATCTGACGATTTCCGACGAGGAGCTGGCTGGCCGCCGCGCTGCAATGAACGCGAAGGGGGAGAGCGCCTGGAAGCCCGTCGATCGCCAACGTGTCGTCTCGGCTGCGCTACAGGCCTACGCGTTGATGACCACCTCTGCTGACAAGGGCGCCGTGCGCGATATTACGCAGCTTCAGCGTCGGAAGTGACCTTTAGGTCCTGGGGCGGTGAAATCTTTCTGGATTTCATCTGTTCCGGGGCGCCGATAGGCTTGCTGTCAACGTACGCTTGGAGGTGTGCGTTAACGGTGCGTGGATGCAAAGCCCGGTCGGGCTGAATTCCCCGTTTGCAAGGCATGGAAAAGGGTTTTATCATCCTTAGCCGATGTACCTACCAACCCGCAAAAAACGGAGCGAGAAAATGAAAGCTGTTTATGTTGCCATGATGGCCGCCGCAGGTATCGTGATGGCCGGTCAAGCCCAGGCTGACGAGGCGCTGGCCAAGGCCAAGAACTGCATGTCCTGCCACGCCATCGACAAGAAGCTGGTCGGCCCGTCTTACAAGGATGTTGCCGCCAAGTACAAGGGCGACGCCAAAGCGCCGGCAATGCTGGCCGCCAAGGTCAAGGCCGGCGGCAAGGGTACCTGGGGCCAGATTCCGATGCCCCCCAATAACGTTACCGAAGACGAAGCCAAGAAGCTGGTTGCCTGGGTTCTCTCCCAGAAATAATTTGCTCAAAAGCACTCGAAAGCCGGCTATATGCCGGCTTTTCTGTTTTTAGGTGTTGACAGTCCTTGGTGTCATCCGGATAATCTCGGGTTCTCCCGGAGGGGTACCCAAGCGGTCAACGGGAACAGACTGTAAATCTGTCGGCTCTGCCTTCGAAGGTTCGAATCCTTCCCCCTCCACCAGATTGAATGCTGTAGCGGCCAGTGCTGCGGGCGTAGGGTTTTGCGGGTGTAGCTCAATGGTAGAGCTGAAGCCTTCCAAGCTTAAGACGAGGGTTCGATTCCCTTCACCCGCTCCACCACACGGTACGGCTGGAGTTTTAAGGTAGGCCCATGTGGCTCAGTGGTAGAGCACTCCCTTGGTAAGGGAGAGGTCGGCAGTTCGATCCTGCCCATGGGCACCACCGATTAGCTTGGATTCTGGATTTTTATTTATCTGATTATTGAGGAACTAGAATGGCTAAGGAAAAATTCGAGCGTACGAAGCCGCACGTAAACGTTGGCACGATTGGTCACGTTGACCACGGCAAGACCACGCTGACCGCTGCGATCACCACTGTGCTGTCTGCCAAGTTCGGCGGCGCCGCCAAGAAGTACGATGAAATCGACGCTGCGCCGGAAGAAAAGGCCCGCGGTATCACCATTAACACCGCCCACGTCGAATACGAAACCGCCAACCGTCACTACGCCCACGTCGATTGCCCGGGCCACGCCGACTACGTCAAGAACATGATTACCGGTGCTGCCCAGATGGACGGCGCCATCCTCGTCTGTTCCGCTGCTGACGGCCCGATGCCGCAAACCCGCGAACACATTCTCCTGGCTCGCCAGGTTGGTGTGCCGTACGTGCTGGTGTTCATGAACAAGTGCGACATGGTTGACGATGCTGAGCTGCTTGAGCTCGTCGAAATGGAACTGCGCGAACTGCTCTCCAAGTACGACTTCCCGGGCGATGACACCCCGATCATCCACGGCTCCGCGCTGAAGGCCCTCGAAGGCGACCAATCCGAAATCGGCGAACCGTCGATCTTCCGTCTGGCCGATGCCCTCGACTCCTACATTCCGACTCCGGAACGTGCTATTGACCAGCCCTTCCTGATGCCGGTTGAAGATGTCTTCTCGATCTCCGGTCGCGGCACTGTTGTAACCGGCCGTGTCGAACGCGGTATCGTCAAGGTTGGCGAAGAAATCGAAATCGTCGGCATCCGTCCGACTGTCAAGACCACCTGTACCGGTGTTGAAATGTTCCGCAAGCTGCTCGACCAAGGTCAGGCTGGCGACAACATCGGCGCCCTGCTGCGCGGCACCAAGCGCGAAGACGTCGAGCGTGGTCAAGTGTTGTGCAAGCCGGGTTCCATCACCCCGCACACCCACTTCACGGGCGAAGTTTACGTTCTGTCGAAGGACGAAGGTGGTCGTCACACCCCGTTCTTCAACAACTACCGTCCGCAGTTCTACTTCCGTACGACCGACGTGACCGGTGCTATCTCCCTGCCGGAAGGTACCGAAATGGTCATGCCGGGTGACAACATCTCGATGACCGTCAAGCTGATCGCTCCGATCGCCATGGAAGAAGGTCTGCGCTTCGCCATCCGCGAAGGCGGTCGTACCGTCGGCGCCGGCGTCGTCGCCAAGATCATCGAGTAATACGTAGTTTTTGTAATCAAGGCGCTTCGGGCAACCGAAGCGCTTTGATGTTTCTGCAGCAGGGGTGTAGCTCAATTGGTAGAGCGCCGGTTTCCAAAACCGAAGGTCGGGGGTTCGATTCCCTCCGCCCCTGCCACTCTCTTTAAAGATCGCGAACGTCATGGCTGACAAGATCAAGTTTGCGCTGGCGCTGGTTATTCTGGCTGCTGGCGTGGCTGGCTTCTACCTGCTCTCCGAGCAGGCAATGATTTTGCGCGTCCTGGCGGTTCTCGTTGGGCTGGCGCTGGCAGTTGCTGTGGCTTGGAAAACCGAGCCGGGTCAGCGTTTCTTCACGTTTGCCAACGAGGCTGTGGTTGAGGCCAAGAAAGTAGTTTGGCCGAGCCGCAAGGAAACCATGCAGACCACCGGGGCTGTTTTTGCCTTTGTCGTGGTTATGGCGGTCTTCCTGTATCTGACTGACAAGAGCCTCGAATGGGTTCTCTACGACCTGGTGCTGGGCTGGAAGAAATCATGAGCAAACGCTGGTACGTCGTACACGCCTACTCCGGCTTCGAAAAGAGTGTAATGCGCGCCATTCAGGAGCGCATTACACGCTTGGGCATGGAAGAAAAATTTGGCCGGATTCTCGTTCCGGTTGAAGAAGTCATCGAAATGAAAGGTGGCCAGAAGGCCATCTCCGAGCGCAAGTTTTTTCCGGGCTATGTCCTGTGCGAAATGGAGATGGATGACGATTCCTGGCACTTGGTGAAGAACACGCCGAAAGTGACCGGCTTTGTCGGCGGGACTGCAACCAAGCCGACCCCGATTTCCGAAAAGGAAGTCGAAAAAATCATGCAGCAGATGCAGGAGGGTGTTGAAAAGCCCCGTCCCAAGGTGCTGTTCGAGGTTGGCGAAGTCGTTCGGGTCAAGGAAGGTCCGTTCACCGATTTCCATGGCTCGGTCGAGGACGTCAATTACGAAAAGAATCGCCTGCGCGTTTCGGTGACCATATTTGGTCGCGCAACGCCGGTCGAGTTGGAGTTCGGACAGGTCGAGAAGGCCTGATCTAGGTTTCAGGGCTCGCCGAAGGCCCGGATTTCGGCAAGAGGAGCGTCACTAGCCGTTAATCCTACGGTCAACGCGCGTTAAGACTCATTTTTCAGGAGTAAATTATGGCCAAAAAAATTATTGGCTACATCAAGCTGCAAGTGCCGGCTGGCAAAGCAAATCCGTCTCCCCCGATCGGTCCAGCACTGGGTCAGCGCGGCCTGAACATCATGGAGTTCTGCAAGGCCTTCAATGCCCAGACTCAGGGTGTCGAACCGGGTTTGCCGATTCCCGTCGTGATCACCGCCTTCGCGGACAAGTCCTTCACCTTCGTGATGAAGACCCCGCCGGCGACCATTCTGATCAAGAAGGCTGCCGGCATCAAGTCCGGTTCGGCCAAGCCGCATACCGACAAGGTCGGAAAGATCACCCGTGCCCAGTGCCAGGAAATCGCCACGACCAAGATGCCTGACCTGACCGCTGCCGATATGGAAGCAGCTATTCGTACCATCGCCGGTTCCGCCCGTTCGATGGGTATCACGGTGGAGGGTCTGTAATCATGGCCAAGCTCACGAAGAAACAAAAAGCCCTTGCCAGCAAGGTTGTTCCGCAGAAGCTGTATCCGCTGCAGGAAGCCCTGAACCTGGCCAAGGAAACGGCAACCGCCAAGTTCGACGAGTCGATCGACGTGGCAGTCAACCTCGGTGTTGACGCACGCAAGTCCGACCAAGTCGTGCGCGGTTCCGTGGTTCTTCCGGCCGGTACTGGCAAGTCCGTTCGCGTGGCCGTCTTCGCCCAGGGCGAGAAGGCTGAAGCCGCCAAGGCTGCCGGTGCCGAAGTCGTCGGTTTCGACGATCTGGCTGCCGAAGTCAAGGCCGGTAACCTGAATTTCGATATTGTCATCGCCACTCCGGATGCCATGAAGATCGTCGGCCAACTCGGCCAGATCCTCGGTCCGCGCGGCCTGATGCCGAACCCGAAGGTCGGCACCGTGACCATGGATGTCGCGACCGCCGTCAAGAACGCTAAGGCTGGTCAGGTTCAGTACCGTACCGACAAGGCCGGCATCGTGCACGCCACGATCGGCCGCGCTTCCTTCTCGGTCGAGAACCTCGAAACCAACCTGAAGGCGCTGATCGATGCGTTGAACAAGGCCAAGCCGGCCTCGTCCAAGGGTCAGTACCTGAAGAAGATCGCAGTATCTGCCACGATGGGTCCCGGCGTTCGCGTCGATCAGTCTTCGGTGGTGGCGTAATAGAACTTTGGGCTGTTGGCGGGCGCTCCGGTGCTTGCCGGCAGATCGTCAAAGACCGCAGGCGCCTCGGCGACGAGGCTTAATCGCGAAAGCACCCTGCGCAGACGGTGTCCCAGAACAAGATTTTCTGCCATCCACCAAAACGGCTGGCATAGCTTCTGGTTCAGGTCGCCGTAGGTGCGATGGAATGTTTCCATCGTGTTATGACTTGAAAGGAGGAAAGACCCGTGGGTCTCAATCTGAACGACAAAAAAGCGGTTGTAGCTGAGGTGTCGGCACAAGTAGCCAACGCACAGACCATCGTGATTGCCGAATACCGTGGCATCGAGGTTACCGACCTCACCGTGCTGCGCAAGAAGGCGCGCGAGTCTGGTGTGTATCTGCGCGTGTTGAAGAATACCTTGGTACGTCGCGCGGTCGCGGACACTTCGTTCGCTGGCCTGGCAGACCAAATGGTCGGGCCGCTGATTTATAGCGTTTCCAACGATCCGGTGGCTGCCGCGAAGGTTCTCAACGACTTCGCAAAAACCAACGACAAGCTCGTGCTGAAGGCCGGTTCCTACGCCGGCAAGGTGCTCGACAAAGCCGGTGTGCAGGCGCTTGCCTCCGTGCCGAGCCGCGAAGAGCTGCTCTCCAAGCTGCTGTACGTTATGCAAGCTCCGGTCGCCGGTTTTGTCCGCGCCCTGGACGCTCTGGCCAAACAGCGCGAAGAAGCCACTGCTTAACCGTACCGCATACGAACTGATTTAGGAGTTATTTGAAATGGCAATTAGCAAAGAAGACATTCTGGAAGCCGTTGGCGCCCTGACCGTTATGGAACTGAATGACCTGGTCAAGGCCTTCGAAGAGAAATTTGGCGTTTCCGCCGCTGCCGTCGCCGTCGCCGGCCCGGCTGGTGGCGCTGCCGCCGCTGCTGAAGAACAGACCGAGTTTACCGTTGTCCTGGCTGGCGCTGGCGACAAGAAGGTTGAGGTCATTAAGGTCGTTCGTGCAGTGACCGGTCTGGGCCTCAAGGAAGCCAAGGATCTGGTTGACGGTGCTCCGAAGCCGGTCAAGGAAGGCATTTCCAAGGCCGATGCGGAAGCCCTCAAGAAGCAACTGGAAGACGCAGGCGCTAAGGTCGAAGTCAAGTAATCGACTTTTGGTATCTGGGCTGGCGGCAAAGTCGCCAGCCCTTTTGTGCTTTGTACGACAGGTTTACCGAGCCAAGAAACGAACTTGAATAAAGCCAACCGGCAAACGCAAACTGTGCTTATCTCTCCCCAAAAAGGAGGGCGAGCCTGTTTGCGTTTGCCTGTTTCGACAGGTTCTACGTTTGATTTTATCCTCACGGAGTTACCATGACTTACTCCTTCACCGAGAAGAAACGCATCCGCAAGAGCTTCGCCAAGCGCGCCAGCGTGCTCGACGTTCCCTACTTGTTGGCGACCCAACTGCAGTCGTTCAAGGATTTCCTGCAAGACGAGGTTGCTCCCGAGAAGCGGAAGAATGAAGGCCTGCAGGCAGCGTTTACCTCGATATTCCCGATCGTTTCGCATTCCGGCAATGCCCGCCTCGAGTTCGTCAGCTACATGCTGGGCGAGCCGGCGTTCGACGTGACCGAATGCCAACAGCGCGGTCTGACTTTCGCCTCGTCGTTGCGCGCCAAGGTTCGTTTGGTGATCATGGACCGCGAAGCACCGGACACCGTGAAGGAGGTCAAGGAGCAGGAAGTCTACATGGGCGAAATCCCGCTGATGACGACCAATGGCTCCTTCGTCATCAATGGTACCGAACGGGTCATCGTTTCCCAGTTGCACCGCTCGCCTGGCGTTTTCTTCGAACACGACCGTGGCAAGACTCACAGTTCGGGCAAGCTGCTGTTTTCCGCTCGCGTCATTCCCTATCGCGGCTCTTGGCTGGATTTCGAATTTGATCCCAAGGATACGCTGTTCTTCCGCGTCGACCGCCGTCGCAAGATGCCGGTCACCACGCTGCTCAAGGCGATCGGCATGTCGTCGGAAGAGATTCTGGCCCAGTTCTTTGATTTCGACACCTTCCTGCTCGCCAAGGACAAGGTTGAGTTTGCACTAGTTCCCGAGCGTCTGCGCGGTGAAGTGGCTCGTTTTGATTTCGTTGGTCCGGATGGCAAGTTGATCGTCCCCAAGGACAAGCGCATTACCGCAAAGCACATTCGCGATATCGCCGCGGCTTCCATCAAGCAGATCGTGGTTCCCGAGGACTTCCTGATCGGCCGCGTCGTCGCCACCAATATCGTAGACAAGGCGACCGGCGAAGTGGTCGCCAACGCCAACGACGAAATCACGGAAACCTTGCTGGCCAAGCTCCGCGAGGCAGAAATCGCTACCGTCGAAACGCTCTACACCAACGAACTCGACCGCGGTGCCTTCATTTCCAACACCCTGCGTGCCGATGAAACGGCAAGCCGCCAGGCTGCTCGCGTCGCCATCTACCGCATGATGCGTCCGGGTGAACCGCCGACGGAAGAAGCGGTCGAGATTCTGTTCAACGGCTTGTTCTATTCCGACGAGCGTTACGACCTTTCCGGCGTCGGCCGCATGAAGTTCAATCGCCGCCTGGCCCGGCAGGACGTCATTGAATACAAGCTGATGGTCAAGGGGCTGGCCTCGAAGGCGGAGGCTGCGCTGAAGAACCTTGCCGAGGCATCCGGATTCGCCCTGTCGGCGATCCAGGATCTGGTCGGCCTGTTGCCCTACGGTGCGCGTGCCATGATCGAGAACACTACGCTGGCCGAGGCTGAGGCGCTGGCGGCGAAGATCAAACCGCTGGGTGCCAATATCGAAGTACGCGAACAGCTGACCCTGTCGCCCCGCGATATCGTCGAAGTGATCAAGATCCTGGTTGAACTGCGCAACGGTCGCGGTGAAATCGACGACATCGATCACCTCGGCAATCGTCGGGTCCGTTCCGTTGGCGAGCTGGCCGAGAATCAGTTCCGCGCCGGCTTGGTGCGCGTCGAGCGCGCCGTCAAGGAGCGCCTGTCGCAGGCTGAATCCGACAATCTGATGCCGCACGACCTGATCAATGCCAAGCCGATCAGCGCCGCGATCAAGGAATTCTTCGGCTCCAGCCAGCTGTCGCAGTTCATGGACCAGACCAACCCGCTGTCGGAAATCACCCACAAGCGCCGCGTTTCTGCTCTTGGCCCGGGCGGTCTGACCCGTGAGCGTGCCGGTTTCGAAGTGCGCGACGTGCACCCGACTCACTACGGCCGCGTCTGCCCGATTGAAACGCCGGAAGGTCCGAACATCGGCCTGATCAACTCGCTGGCTCTCTTTGCCCGAGTGAATAGCTACGGCTTCATCGAGACCGCCTACCGCAAGGTCAATGACGGTCAGGTGACCAACGAGATCGAATACCTGTCCGCAATCGAAGAGGGTAACTACGTCGTAGCCCAGGCCAATGCCGCGCTGAATGCGGAAGGCCGCCTGTCCGACGATCTGGTCACCTGCCGCGAAAAGGGTGAAACCATCCTGGCCGAGCCGGCCCGCGTCCAGTACATGGACGTGGCGCCCGGCCAGATCGTTTCCGTTGCCGCGTCGCTGATCCCGTTCCTCGAGCACGACGACGCGAACCGCGCGTTGATGGGCGCCAACATGCAGCGCCAGGCCGTTCCCTGCCTGCGTCCGGAAAAGCCGCTGGTCGGGACCGGTATCGAGCGTACCGTCGCCGTCGACTCGGGTACAGCCGTCGTCGCCCTGCGCGGCGGCAAGGTCGACTATGTCGATGCCGGCCGTGTCGTGGTCCGCGTCAATGACGACGAAACCATCGCCGGCGAAGTCGGTGTCGACATCTACAACCTGGTCAAGTACACCCGTTCCAACCAGAACACCAATATCAACCAGCGTCCGATGGTCAAGGTTGGTGACGTGATTGCCAAGGGCGACGTGGTGGCCGACGGTGCCTCGACCGACAAGGGCGAACTCGCTCTCGGTCAGAACATGCTGATCGCCTTCATGCCGTGGAACGGCTACAACTTCGAAGACTCGATCCTGATCTCCGAACGCGTCGTTGCCGAAGACCGCTACACCTCGATCCACATTGAGGAGCTGACGGTCGTCGCCCGCGACACCAAGCTCGGACCTGAAGAAATTACCCGCGACATCGCCTCCCTCGGCGAAGCCCAGCTCTCCCGCCTGGACGATTCCGGCATCGTGTACATCGGTGCCGAAGTCGAAGCCGGCGACGTGCTGGTCGGCAAGGTGACGCCGAAGGGCGAAACCCAGCTGACGCCAGAAGAGAAGCTGCTGCGCGCCATCTTCGGGGAGAAGGCGTCCGACGTGAAGGACACCTCGCTGCGCGTGCCGTCTGGCATCGCAGGTACCGTCATCGACGTCCAGGTGTTCACCCGCGAAGGCATTGAGCGTGACAAGCGCGCCCAGTCGATCATCGACGAGCACCTGCGTCACTACAAACTGGACCTTGCCGACCAGATGCGTATCGTCGAACGCGACGCCTTCGAGCGCGTCGGTCGTCTGATCCTTGGCAAGAAGGCCAACGGCGGCCCGAAGAAGCTGACCAAGGGTTCGGTCATCGAACAGTCCTATCTGGACGGCATGGATCCGCACCATTGGTTCGACATTCGTCTGGCCGATGACGAAGCCGCCCAGCAACTCGAGCAAGTCAAGGACGGTTTGGAGCAGGCGCGCAAAGACTTCGATATCGCTTTCGAAGGCAAGCGCAAGAAGCTGACCCAGGGCGACGAATTGCCGCCAGGTGTCCAGAAGATGGTCAAGGTCTACGTCGCCGTCAAGCGTCGTCTGCAGCCCGGTGACAAGATGGCCGGTCGCCACGGGAACAAGGGTGTGGTCTCCCGCATCCTTCCGGTCGAGGACATGCCGCACATGGAAGACGGCAGCCCGGTCGATATCGTGTTGAACCCGCTCGGCGTGCCGTCGCGGATGAACGTCGGGCAGATTCTCGAAGTCCACCTTGGCCTGGCGGCCAAGGGGCTTGGCCACAAGATCGGCGCCATGTTGCGCGCCCAATCCAGCGCCAAGGAAATGCGTGCCTTCCTGGACAAGATCTACAACTCCAGTGGCAAGTCGGAAAACCTCGATGAATTGAGCGATGCAGAAGTGCTGGAGATGTCCGAGAACCTGAAGAGCGGCGTGCCGTTCGCGACGCCGGTGTTCGATGGCGCCAAGGAAGAGGAAATCAAGGCCATGCTGGCCTTGGCAGGCATGCCCTCGTCGGGTCAGATGACGCTGTTCGACGGCCGCACTGGTGAGCCTTTCGAGCGCAAGGTGACGGTTGGCTACATGCACTACCTGAAGCTGCATCACCTGGTTGATGACAAGATGCACGCCCGTTCGACCGGTCCATACTCGCTGGTCACCCAGCAGCCATTGGGCGGCAAGGCGCAGTTCGGCGGTCAGCGCTTCGGTGAAATGGAAGTGTGGGCGCTGGAAGCTTACGGCGCTTCCTACGTGCTGCAGGAAATGTTGACCGTCAAGTCCGATGACGTGAATGGCCGTACCAAGGTGTACGAGAACATTGTCAAGGGCGAGCACCGTATCGATGCCGGCATGCCGGAATCCTTCAATGTGCTGGTCAAGGAAATTCGTTCGCTGGCGATCGATATCGATCTGGAACGTTACTGATTCAGGGCTCAGGAGTTAAACGATGAAAGCATTGCTCGATCTGTTCAAGCAGGTAACCGCCGAAGAGGAATTCGACGCGATTACCATTGGCCTCGCCTCGCCCGAGAAGATCCGTTCCTGGTCCTATGGTGAAGTCAAGAAGCCGGAAACCATCAACTATCGTACCTTCAAGCCGGAACGTGACGGCTTGTTCTGCGCCAAAATCTTTGGCCCGATCAAGGACTATGAGTGCCTGTGCGGCAAGTACAAGCGCCTCAAGCACCGTGGCGTGATCTGCGAGAAGTGCGGCGTCGAAGTGACGCTGGCCAAGGTTCGTCGTGACCGCATGGGTCACATCGAACTGGCATCACCGACAGCCCATATCTGGTTCCTGAAGTCGCTGCCGTCCCGTCTAGGCATGGTGCTCGACATGACCCTGCGCGATATCGAGCGCGTCCTCTACTTCGAAGCCTATGTCGTCACCGACCCGGGCATGGTCTCCAACCTGCAGCGCAGCCAGTTGCTGACCGAGGATCAGTATCTGGAAATGGTCGAAGAGCACGGCGACGACTTCCAAGCGCTGATGGGCGCCGAGGGTATCCGCGAATTGCTGCGCAACCTGGAGCTGAACAGCGAAGTCGAGTCTCTGCGGGCCGAATTGGAAGTCACCGGTTCCGAAGCCAAGAACAAAAAGCTGGCCAAGCGCCTGAAGATTCTCGAAGGATTCCAGAAGTCGGGCATCAAGCCGGACTGGATGATCCTCGAAGTCCTGCCGGTTCTGCCGCCGGACCTGCGTCCGCTGGTGCCGCTGGATGGCGGCCGCTTTGCGACCTCCGACCTGAACGACCTGTACCGTCGCGTCATCAACCGTAACAACCGTCTGAAGCGCCTGCTCGAACTGAAGGCCCCGGAAATCATCGTGCGCAACGAAAAGCGCATGCTGCAGGAAGCCGTCGACTCGCTGCTCGACAACGGCCGTCGCGGCAAGGCTATGACCGGTGCCAACAAGCGTCCGCTGAAGTCGCTAGCCGACATGATCAAGGGCAAGGGCGGTCGTTTCCGTCAGAACTTGCTGGGCAAGCGCGTCGACTACTCCGGCCGTTCGGTCATCGTGGTTGGTCCGCAGCTCAAGCTGCATCAGTGCGGCCTGCCCAAGCTGATGGCCCTGGAACTGTTCAAGCCCTTTATTTTCCACAAGCTGGAAGTGCTCGGTTACGCCACCACCATCAAGCAGGCCAAGAAGATGGTTGAGGGGCAGGAGCCGGTGGTCTGGGACATCCTGGAAGACGTCATCCGCGAACATCCGGTGATGCTGAACCGCGCGCCGACTCTGCACCGTCTGGGTATCCAGGCCTTCGAGCCGACCCTGATCGAAGGCAAGGCCATCCAGCTACACCCGCTCGTCTGCGCGGCCTTCAACGCCGACTTCGACGGTGACCAGATGGCCGTCCACGTCCCGCTGTCACTGGAAGCGCAGATGGAAGCCCGCACCCTGATGCTGGCCTCCAATAACGTGTTGTCGCCCGCCAACGGCCAGCCGATCATTGTTCCGTCGCAAGATATCGTTCTCGGTCTGTACTACGCCACCCGTGAGCGTATCAACGCCAAGGGCGAGGGGATGTACTTTGCCGACGTGGCCGAAATCGAACGTGCCATGGCAGCCAAGGAACTGGATGTTCATGCCCGAATCTCCGTGCGTCTGAAACAGTACGAGCCCGCTGCGGTCGACGGGGAGTTTGTCGAGAAAATGGTCCGCATCGAAACGACTGCTGGTCGTGCGCTGCTAGCCAAGATTCTGCCAAAGGGTCTGCCCTTCAAGGCGATCGACAAGGCGCTGAAGAAAAAGGAAATTTCTAAGCTGATCGACGAATCCTTCCGTCGCTGCGGCCTCAAGGAAACGGTGGTCTTTGCCGACAAGTTGATGCAGAACGGCTATGCACTGGCCACCCGTGCCGGTATCTCCTTCTGCTCGGACGACATGCTGGTCCCGGCCAAGAAATACGAGATCATTTCGTCAGCCGAGGCTGAAGTTAAGGAAATCGAAACCCAATACACCAACGGTCTGGTGACCCAGGGCGAACGCTACAACAAGGTGGTCGATATCTGGGGTCGCACCGGCGATCAGGTTGCCAAGGTCATGATGGACGAACTCGGTCACGAGGAAGTCGTCGACCGTCACGGCAAGAAGGTCAAGCAGGACTCCTTCAACTCGATCTACATGATGGCCGACTCTGGCGCCCGTGGCTCCGCTGCCCAGATCCGTCAGCTCGCCGGTATGCGCGGCCTGATGGCGAAGCCGGACGGCTCGATCATCGAGACGCCAATCACCACCAACTTCCGTGAAGGCCTGAACGTTCTCCAGTACTTCATCTCGACCCACGGCGCCCGTAAGGGTCTGGCCGATACCGCGCTGAAGACTGCCAACTCGGGTTACCTGACCCGTCGTCTGGTCGATGTGACCCAGGATTTGGTAATCACCGAAGACGACTGCGGTACCAAGAACGGCTTCGTCGTCAAGGCGCTGGTTGAAGGTGGTGAGGTGATTGAGGCGTTGCGTGAGCGTATCCTTGGCCGTGTTACGGTCGACGACCTGGTTGACCCGGAAACCCAGGAAACGGTGATCTTCGCCGGTACCATGCTGGACGAAGATCTGGTTGACCTGATCGACAAGCTCGGTGTTGACGAAGTCAAAGTTCGTACGCCGCTGACTTGCGATACGCGCTATGGCCTGTGTGCCCAGTGTTACGGCCGGGATCTCGGCCGCGGCACGATGGTTAATGCCGGCGAAGCGGTTGGCGTTATCGCTGCCCAGTCGATCGGCGAACCCGGTACCCAGCTGACCATGCGGACCTTCCACGTTGGTGGTGCGGCCTCCCGGGCCGCGGTTGCCGACAAGGTCGAGGGCAAGTCGGCCGGTACCGTGCGCTATACCTCCAACATGCGCTATGTCACCAGCGCCAAGGGCGAGAAGGTCGTCATTTCCCGTTCCGGCGAAGTCTTGATCACTGACGATCATGGTCGTGAGCGTGAGCGACACAAGGTGCCGTATGGCGCCATGCTGGCGGTTGATGAAGGCAAAGCGGTCAAGGCCGGTGCCAAGCTGGCGACTTGGGACCCGCACACCCGTCCGATCATTACCGAATACGCCGGTACCGTTCGCTTCGAGAATGTCGAGGAAGGCGTTACCGTCGCCAAGCAGGTCGATGATGTGACCGGCTTGTCCACGCTTGTTGTTATCGACCACAAGCGCGGCGGCAAGGCTGCCGTCAAGGGCCTTCGTCCGGTGGTCAAGCTGCTCGACGAGAACGGTCAGGAAGTGCGCGTTCATGGCAGCGACCACACGGTTTCGATCGCATTCCAGGTCGGCTCCATCATCTCGGTGCTCGATGGTCAGCAGGTTGGGGTCGGTGACGTTCTCGCCCGTATGCCTCAGGAATCCGCCAAGACCCGTGACATCACCGGGGGTCTGCCTCGGGTCGCCGAGTTGTTCGAAGCGCGCACCCCGAAGGATGCTTCCGTGCTGGCCGAGACGACCGGTACGATCAGCTTCGGTAAGGACACCAAGGGTAAGCAGCGCCTGGTCATCACTGATCTCGACGGTTCGGTGCATGAATTCCTGATTCCGAAGGACAAGCATGTGCTGGTGCACGACGGTCAGGTGGTGAACAAGGGCGAGAAGATCGTCGAAGGCGAACCGGACCCGCACGATATCCTGCGTCTGCAGGGCATCGAAGCGTTGGCCCGCTACATCACCGACGAAGTTCAGGACGTCTATCGTCTGCAGGGCGTGAAGATCAACGACAAGCACATCGAGGTGATTGTTCGCCAGATGTTGCGTCGCGTGACCATCGTCGAGCCGGGTGATACCAAGTTCATCAAGTCCGAACAGGTCGAGCGCGCCGAGTTGTTAGCCGAAAATGACCGCGTTGTTGCCGAGGGCAAGCTCCCGGCGACGATCGAACACATGCTGCTGGGTATAACCAAAGCATCGCTGTCGACCGACTCGTTTATTTCTGCCGCGTCCTTCCAGGAAACCACGCGCGTTCTGACTGAAGCCGCCATCATGGGCAAGCGCGACGAACTGCGTGGCCTCAAGGAAAACGTTATTGTCGGTCGCCTCATTCCGGCTGGTACCGGTCTAGCCTATCACCGCAGCCGCAAGGCCCAGCAGGCAGGCGAGGACATCGCGGCGGCGCACCCGATCGAGGATGCAACTGCCGAAAACGCAACACAGGAAGCCGATCAAGGCCTCTGAGTCGTTTTGAAACCCCTGTGTCGCGTTGACACGGGGGTTGATCAGCCATAGAATTTATGGTCTTTGTCGGCGGAGGCTAATCATTGTCTCCGCTTTGGATAACAAAATTGCCGTCGCGCACCACTTTTCGGTGCCCGGCTGTTGAAGGAAGTTTGATATGCCGACCATCAACCAGCTCGTGCGCAAGCCGCGCGTAGCCGAAAAGGCCAAGAGTAAGGTTCCTGCTCTGGAAAAGTGCCCGCAGAAGCGTGGCGTCTGCACCCGTGTCTACACCACGACCCCGAAGAAGCCGAACTCCGCATTGCGTAAGGTTTGCAAGGTTCGTCTGACAAATGGCTTTGAGGTCATTTCTTATATCGGCGGTGAAGGCCATAACCTGCAGGAACACTCCGTTGTTCTGATCCGCGGTGGCCGTGTCAAGGACTTGCCGGGTGTGCGTTACCACACCGTGCGTGGCTCCCTGGATACGCAAGGCGTTAAAGATCGTAAGCAGTCCCGTTCCAAGTACGGGGCCAAGCGTCCGAAGGCTGCTTAATTCATTAAGTGGCTTGAGTAAGTGGTCGCTCTTTTGGGTGGCCGAGAGAGCCGGGTGGGTGAATATCCCTTCCCGGCTTTTCAACTGAATCGTGTTTATTAGAGGTTAATATGCCCCGTCGTCGCGAAGTACCCAAGCGTGACATTCTGCCGGATCCGAAGTTCGGTAATGTCGAAGTTTCCAAGTTCATCAACGCCATCATGCAGAGCGGCAAGAAGTCCGTTGCCGAGCGCATCGTCTATGGCGCGTTCGATATCATCACGACCAAGTCCGGCAAAGATCCGCTGGAGGTGTTCGGCTCCGCCATGGGTAACGTCAAGCCGATGGTTGAAGTGAAGTCCCGTCGTGTTGGCGGTGCCAACTATCAGGTGCCGGTTGAAGTGCGTCCGGCTCGTCGCGCTGCGCTCGCCATGCGCTGGCTGCGTGAATCTGCCCGCAAGCGTTCCGAGAAGTCCATGGGGCAGCGTCTGGCCGCCGAAATGCTGGAAGCCTCCGAAAATCGTGGTGGTGCAGTCAAGAAGCGTGACGAAGTTCACCGCATGGCTGAGGCCAATAAGGCTTTTGCTCACTTCCGCTTCTAATTTTCAAAGGGCTTAACGTGGCACGTAAAACTCCCATCGAGCGCTACCGCAATATCGGTATCAGCGCCCACATTGATGCCGGTAAGACGACCGTCACCGAGCGTATCCTGTACTACACCGGTGTGAACCACAAGATCGGTGAAGTGCATGATGGCGCCGCCACCATGGACTGGATGGAGCAGGAGCAGGAGCGTGGTATCACCATCACCTCCGCTGCAACGACCTGTTTCTGGAAGGGTATGGACAGCTCGTTCCCCGAACATCGTTTCAATATTATCGATACCCCGGGGCACGTCGATTTCACCATTGAAGTCGAGCGCTCGATGCGTGTTCTGGACGGCGCCTGCATGGTGTACTGTGCGGTCGGCGGCGTACAGCCACAGTCTGAAACCGTTTGGCGTCAGGCTACCAAGTACAAGGTGCCACGTCTGGCCTTCGTGAACAAGATGGACCGTTCCGGTGCCAACTTCTTCAAGGTCGTCGAGATGATGAAGACGCGCCTCAAGGCCAATCCCGTGCCCATCGTCATTCCTATCGGCGCTGAAGATACGTTCTCTGGTGTTGTCGACCTGCTGAAGATGAAGGCTATTATTTGGGACGAGGCCTCCCAGGGTATGAAGTTCGAGTACCAAGAAGTCCCGGCTGATCTGCTTGAAACCGCTCAAACGTGGCGGGAGCAGATGGTCGAAGCGGCTGCCGAAGCCTCTGAAGAACTTATGAATGAATACCTCGAGAACGGTGAACTGTCCGAGGAGAAGGTTCGGGAAGGTCTACGTCTGCGCACCTTGGCTTGTGAAATCCAGCCGATGCTGTGCGGTACCGCGTTCAAGAACAAGGGTGTGCAGCGCATGCTCGACGCTGTCGTCGAACTGTTGCCGTCGCCGGTTGATATTCCGCCGGTCACCGGTGTCGATGAGCGCGAGAACGAGATTTCCCGCAAGGCTGACGACGCCGAGAAGTTCTCTGCACTGGCCTTCAAGCTGATGACCGACCCGTTCGTCGGTCAGCTTACCTTCATCCGCGTTTATTCGGGCGTGCTGGCTTCTGGTGCTACCGTGTACAACTCTGTCAAGGGCAAGAAAGAGCGTGTCGGTCGTATTCTGCAGATGCACGCCAACAACCGCGAAGAAATCAAGGAAGTTCTGGCTGGCGATATCGCGGCTTGCGTCGGCATGAAGGATGTGACCACTGGTGAAACCCTGTGCGACCCGGATGCTCCGATTATTCTCGAGCGCATGGTGTTCCCGGACCCGGTTATCCACGTTGCCGTCGAGCCGAAAACTAAGGCTGACCAGGAAAAGATGGGTATCGCGCTGGGCCGCCTGGCTGCCGAAGATCCGTCCTTCCGTGTGCGTACCGATGAAGAGTCTGGCCAGACGATTATTTCCGGTATGGGCGAACTGCACCTCGATATCATCGTTGATCGTATGCGTCGTGAATTCAACGTTGAGGCCGCTGTTGGTGCGCCGCAGGTTGCTTACCGCGAATGCATCAAGAAGGCCGTTGAACAGGAAGGCAAGTTCGTCAAGCAGTCCGGCGGTCGCGGCCAGTTTGGTCACGTCTGGCTCAAGATCGAGCCGAATGAAGCCGGCAAGGGTTACGAGTTCGTCGATGCCATCAAGGGCGGTGTCGTGCCGCGCGAATTCATTCCGGCGGTCGACAAGGGCTTGCAAGATGCAGTTACCAGCGGCGTGTTGGCTGGCTTCCCGGTTGTGGATGTCAAGTTCACGCTGTTCGACGGTTCCTACCACGATGTTGACTCGAACGAAAATGCGTTCCGCATGGCGGCTTCCATGGCATTCAAGGAAGGCATGAAGAAGGCCAGTCCGACGCTGCTCGAGCCGATGATGGCGGTAGAAGTCGAGACCCCGGAAGACTACATGGGTAACGTCATGGGCGACCTGTCTTCCCGTCGTGGCATTGTCCAGGGTATGGAAGACCAGGTTGGTGGCATCAAGGTCGTCAAGGCTGAAGTGCCGCTGTCCGAGATGTTCGGCTACGCCACTTCGCTGCGCTCCCTGTCGCAAGGTCGTGCGACCTACTCGATGGAATTCAAGCACTATACGGAAGCGCCGAAGAACGTCGCTGACGCTGTCATCAACAAGAAGTAACACCTTATTGGAGAACCGATAATGGCTAAGGAAAAATTCGAGCGTACGAAGCCGCACGTAAACGTTGGCACGATTGGTCACGTTGACCACGGCAAGACCACGCTGACCGCTGCGATCACCACTGTGCTGTCTGCCAAGTTCGGCGGCGCCGCCAAGAAGTACGATGAAATCGACGCTGCGCCGGAAGAAAAGGCCCGCGGTATCACCATTAACACCGCCCACGTCGAATACGAAACCGCCAACCGTCACTACGCCCACGTCGATTGCCCGGGCCACGCCGACTACGTCAAGAACATGATTACCGGTGCTGCCCAGATGGACGGCGCCATCCTCGTCTGTTCCGCTGCTGACGGCCCGATGCCGCAAACCCGCGAACACATTCTCCTGGCTCGCCAGGTTGGTGTGCCGTACGTGCTGGTGTTCATGAACAAGTGCGACATGGTTGACGATGCTGAGCTGCTTGAGCTCGTCGAAATGGAACTGCGCGAACTGCTCTCCAAGTACGACTTCCCGGGCGATGACACCCCGATCATCCACGGCTCCGCGCTGAAGGCCCTCGAAGGCGACCAATCCGAAATCGGCGAACCGTCGATCTTCCGTCTGGCCGATGCCCTCGACTCCTACATTCCGACTCCGGAACGTGCTATTGACCAGCCCTTCCTGATGCCGGTTGAAGATGTCTTCTCGATCTCCGGTCGCGGCACTGTTGTAACCGGCCGTGTCGAACGCGGTATCGTCAAGGTTGGCGAAGAAATCGAAATCGTCGGCATCCGTCCGACTGTCAAGACCACCTGTACCGGTGTTGAAATGTTCCGCAAGCTGCTCGACCAAGGTCAGGCTGGCGACAACATCGGCGCCCTGCTGCGCGGCACCAAGCGCGAAGACGTCGAGCGTGGTCAAGTGTTGTGCAAGCCGGGTTCCATCACCCCGCACACCCACTTCACGGGCGAAGTTTACGTTCTGTCGAAGGACGAAGGTGGTCGTCACACCCCGTTCTTCAACAACTACCGTCCGCAGTTCTACTTCCGTACGACCGACGTGACCGGTGCTATCTCCCTGCCGGAAGGTACCGAAATGGTCATGCCGGGTGACAACATCTCGATGACCGTCAAGCTGATCGCTCCGATCGCCATGGAAGAAGGTCTGCGCTTCGCCATCCGCGAAGGCGGTCGTACCGTCGGCGCCGGCGTCGTCGCCAAGATCATCGAGTAATCGCTCTTTTTGAAAACCGGGGCGAGCGGATGTTCGCCCCATTGTTCTTTGGAAGCCAAAAATGCAAAGCCAAAAAATCCGTATCCGTCTCAAGGCCTTCGATTATCGCCTGATTGATCAATCCGCTCAGGAAATCGTCGAAACCGCCAAGCGTACCGGTGCTGTCGTGCGTGGTCCCGTTCCGCTGCCGACTCGCAAGCAGCGTTTCGATATCCTGCGCTCGCCGCACGTCAACAAGGCTTCCCGTGATCAACTTGAAATTCGTACCCATCTGCGCTTGATGGACATTGTTGATCCGACCGACAAGACGGTTGATGCTCTGATGAAGCTGGATCTTCCGGCTGGTGTCGACGTCGAAATCAAGTTGCAGTAATAGCAGTTCGCGGATATAATCCGCGCCTTTCGGGGGTGGCCGGCGACGGTTGCCCATTTGTTGTTTTACATCGACCGGCCAATCGCAGCCGGCGGTGAGGAGAATAACCATGAGTCTAGGCCTTGTTGGTCGCAAGGTTGGCATGACTCGCATTTTTGCCGAGGATGGCGCGTCCATTCCGGTAACTGTGCTTGACGTGTCAAACAACCGAGTGACCCAAGTCAAAACGCCGGAGATCGATGGCTACGCAGCCATTCAGGTCGCATTCGGCAAGCGCCGTGCCTCGCGTGTTTCCAAGCCTCTTGCTGGCCATCTGGCCAAGGCAGGCGTGGAAGCCGGGCATGTGCTCAAGGAGTTCCAGATCGAAGCCGATCAGCTGGCCAGTTTCAAGGCGGGCGATCAGGTCGCGGTTACCATTTTTGCCGAAGGGCAAAAGGTTGACGTGACGGGTACCTCGATCGGTAAGGGGTTCCAAGGTGGTATCAAGCGCCACAACTTCAGTTCCAATCGTGCTTCCCATGGTAACTCCGTGTCGCATAATGCGCCGGGTTCCATTGGTATGGCGCAAGATCCTGGTCGTGTTTTTCCGGGTAAGCGCATGGCTGGGCATCTGGGTGATGTTCAGTCCACCATGCAGGGGCTGACTATTGTCCGTGTTGACGCCGATCGCCAGCTGTTGCTGGTCAAGGGTGCCGTTCCTGGTGCCAAGGGTTCCGACGTCGTTGTGCGTCCGGCGGTCAAGGCTTAAGGGGGCGACATGGAACTGAAGGTTATCAACGAACAGGGTCAGGAAGCGGCTGTGCTGCAGGCTTCCGATGTGTTGTTCGGTCGCGATTTCAATGAGGCTCTGGTGCATCAGATCGTCGTCGCTTATCAAGCGAATGCTCGTTCTGCTGACCGTCAGCAAAAGGATCGCTCCGAAGTTCGCCACACCACCACCAAGCCGTGGCGCCAGAAGGGCACTGGTCGTGCTCGTGCCGGTAGCAATGGCAGCCCGCTGTGGCGTGGGGGTGGTCGGATTTTCCCGAACTCTCCGGAAGAAAATTTCAGCCAGAAGGTTAACAAGAAGATGTTCCGCGCCGGTATGGCTGCGATTCTCTCCGAGTTGGCCCGTCAAGGCCGTCTCGTTGTTGTCGACGATTTGGCTGTAGAGGCTCCCAAGACCAAGCTGTTCTCGCAGAAGCTGAAGAGCATGGGCCTTGAGGGCAATCTTCTGGTCATCACCGACGAGTTGAACGAAAATCTGTATCTCT